>JBKBKB010000009.1:0-16320 GCA_046294735.1 Sphingomonadaceae bacterium | reverse complement strand
TGCTGCACGCGAAGAAGAAGGACGCAATCCTCCAGGAAGATGTCCGTGATGGCTTTCGTGATGGCCATCGGATTGATTTTCTGAACGGGCGGGTTGCGCTTGATCTGGAGTGGAACAGCAAAGACCAGACGTATGATCGGGACCTCTATGCTTTTTCGGCGTTTTATGATGCAGGCGCGATCGATGTTGGAGTGCTGCTTACGCGGGGTGTCTCTATCGACACCAATTTCCTCCGCGGGCTGGGCAAAGTCTTGACCAAAGACGGGCAGGAAGGATCGGCGGACGTTTACAAGAAGTTCGGCGCATCAACCACTTGGATGGGAAAGCTGCTCTATCGACTGGGTGCAGGGCGCAATGGTGGGTGCCCGGTTTTGGCAATCGGCATCACGCCGGACTGCGTTGCCGACTGACCCCTTTCCTACAGCCCCCCACCTGCCATAAATCCCTCGGTCCCTCTCCCCACAGAAGGACCACGCCATGGAGTCTTTGTTTTCCGCAAGCGCCTCCGCGCTCGCGATATCCTCGCGCCTGCGGCGCTGCGGACGGCCGGTCGGCCTTGCGGTCCGCTTGTCGCGAACCGGAGATTGCCAGACCATATGTTCGGGAGGTGCGGCATGAACGCGCAGACATCGCTCCCCGCGCTCCTCGACACCCTCCCGCCCGACTCCGCGCATCCTCCACAAACCGGCTTTTCCCGCGACAAGCAGGTCGTTTTCCTCTCCGCGCTGGCCGCTGGCGGGGCTGCGCGGCGGGCGGTCCGGGCGGCCGGGATCAGCCACCAGACTGCCTACCGCATGCGCCGTGCCAATCCTGCGTTCCGGCTGGCGTGGGATGCGGCCATGCTGGCGGCGCGGGCGGTGGCGGAAGATGTGCTGGCGGTGCGCGCGATCGAGGGGGTGGAGGAAAAGGTGTTCTACCACGGCGAGGAGGTCGCCACCCGCCGCCGGTATGATTCGCGCCTGCTGCTGGCGCACCTCGCGCGGCTCGACCGGCTCACCGCCAATGCTGCCACCCATGCCTTTGCCGAGGATTTCGAAGCCGCGCTCGACCGCTTCGCGCGGGGGGAGGGGGAGCCGGTGGTGGCCAACTTGCAGACTGGGCCGCAACCGGGCGCAAGCGATGCGGCGCAGGCGCAGATTCAGGGCGAACTTTATTCTCCTGGACAGTGTAACAAGCGGTCCATGTGTCAGGTGGGGTCTGCGCTCAAACCGCCCAAATCTCCCAATCTCTCGTTCTCGGTTCCGCCGCTGACTCAGAAGCAGGCGCTGGCGGCCATGCCGTGTGGCTGCCCCGGTGCGCGCCACGGCACCGACGGCGGCCTGCCGCACTGGCGCATGACCGCGCAGGGGCCGGAGCCGGTCTCCAACCCCGGCGGGCACTATGCCGTATGCTGCGATGACCCGCGCTGGCCCGAATGCCGCGATTGCCCGCACTTCCCGCCGGTCGACCGCGCTCTGCACGAGCTGGAGGAAGCGCGCGGGAAGGTCTCACGTCCCGACGGCTTGCGCGGGAAGGGCGCCGCCAAGCGTAACCGAAGGGTGCCGACGCGCACGGAATCGGGACAGAGCGCGCAGGCGGATTGACAGTGCGCCCGATTTGCGGTCCCTCGCGCCAAACCGTATCACGAGGGTTCGCATGACCGCCGCTGTTTCCATACCTGCCGATCGCCCACTGTGGCGCAAGATCTGGGAGTTCCCGCTCGTCGCCATGGTGGTGGCACTGATGGCCGTGGGGCTGGCGTTGTGGGCGGCGCAATGGGCGCTCTACTTCGCATTGCCGCCGGGGCTGAACGAAGGGCTCGACGCAGTGCTGCGCGGGCTGGTGGCGGTGGGTGCTGTGTTCTTGGTCTACAAGCTGGTGGTGGTGCGGCTGGGCCGCAACCCGAAGGATGACCTGCCGTTGGCCGGGGCGCTGGGCGATACCGCGCTGGGCCTGGGCGCGGGCGCGGCGATCTTCGCCGTGGTGGTCGGCGCGGCGGCGGTGTTCGGGGTTTACCGCGTGTTCGGTTGGGGTACGCTCGACAACTGGTTGCCGTTCTTCATGGCAGGCGGCGTGTTCGCCGGGTTCGTGGAGGAGGTAGTCTTCCGCGGCATCGTGTTCCGCTGGATTGAGGAACTGGCCGGAAGCTGGATTGCGCTTGCCTTCAGCTCCGCGCTGTTCGGGCTGGCCCACTGGGCCAACCCGGGCGCGACTGCCTTCTCCTCCGTCGCAATTGCTCTGGAAGCGGGGATCCTGCTCGCCGGGGCCTACATGCTGACCCGCTCGCTATGGCTGGCGATCGGCATTCATGCCGGGTGGAACCTGACCCAGGGGCTGGTGTTCGATGTCAGCGTGTCGGGTGTCGAGGTCGATGGTCTGGTTGAGGCCGGAATGCGCGGCAGCGACCTGATGACCGGCGGTGCCTTCGGGCTGGAGGCTTCGGTCTTTGCGCTGGTGGTGGCAACCGGCGCGGGCCTGTGGTTGGTGTGGCAGGCCCACCGGCAGGGCAACGTGGTGCCGCCGATGTGGCGGCGGGCTAGGGCTGGCGTGCCCAGCCGGGGCGGGCCGGTTCGAGGCGGTCGAGGATAGACTCGGCACTGGCGAGGTAGTCGGCGCGCTTGGTCTCGGCCATACGGTCCCAGGTGGCGAAGATGCGGCCGATCCGCGGGTTTGCCTCCAGCCGCTGGCGGTTGCGGGCCATGAAGTGCCAGTAGAGCGGGTTGAACGGGCAGGCCCCGTCGCCGGTCTTGATTGCGGGTGAGTATGTGCAGCGGCGGCAGTGGTCGCTCATCTGGTTGATGTAGTTTCCGCTCGCCGCATAGGGCTTGCTCGCCAGGGTACCGCCATCGGCATAGAGCGCCATCGCTGCGACATTCGGCAGTTCGACCCACTCGTAGGCGTCGGCATAGACCGCCAGGAACCAGTCCTGCACCGCGCGCGGGGCGATCCCGGCGATCAAGGCGAAGTTGCCCAGCACCATCAGGCGCTGGATGTGGTGGGCATAGGCATTGTCGCGGGTGTTGCGGATCGCTTCGGACAGGCAACGCATATCGGTTTCGCCGGTCCACCAGAACTCGGGCAGCGGGCGGGTGGCGGCCAGTTCGTTGACTTCGGCCAGCCCCGGCATGTTGAGCCAGTAGAACCCGCGCACATATTCGCGCCAGCCGATGATCTGGCGGATGAACCCCTCGACCGCGTTGAGCGGCGCGCGGCCGCTGCGGTATTCGGCCTCTGCCTGCTGGCACAGCTCCAGCGGGTCGAGCAAGCCGAGGTTGAGGCTGGTGGAGAGCAGCGCGTGGAACAGCGCGTCCTCACCATCGACCATGGCGTCCTGGTAGTCGCCAAAGCGGGGGAGGCATCGGGTGAAGAACACCTCTGCCGCATCGAGTGCCTCAGCGCGGGTGACGGGCCAGTTGAAGGTGGCTAGGAATCCGAAGTGGTCTCCGAAGCGCGCCGCTACCAGGTCCATGACCTCGCATGTGATCGCATCGGGCGTGAACCTGGGGCGTTCCGGAAAGGCCAGCCCAGCCTTGGGTGGCTTGCGGTTGTCCGCATCATAGTTCCACTGGCCGCCAACCGGCTCGGCACTGTCAATCAACAGCCCGGTCTTGCGGCGCATCTCGCGGTAAAAGAACTCCATCCGCAGTGCCTTGCGTCCCTTGGCCCAGCGGGCGAATTCGGGGATCGTGCAGACGAACCGGTCATCGGCCAGCACCTCGACGGGGCAAGGGAACTTGTCCGCCCATTCGTCGATCGCCTGCTGCACCCGCCATTCACCCGCCTCGACCAGACGGATCCGGCGCGGGCTATGGCGTTCGATGGCGCGGGCGACTTCGCCGGTCAGGCTGCCGGAATTGCCGGGGGCATCCAGCCGGACGTAGTCAACCGTCCAGCCCGCCTCTTCCAGTTCCAGCGCGAAATGGCGCATGGCGGAAAAGACCAGTGCAATTTTCTGCTGATGATGGCGGACATAGGTCGCCTCGTCCCACACCTCCATCATCAGCACAATGGTATCGAGCCGGTCACAGCCCTCTAGACTGCAAATGGCGAGCGAAAGCTGGTCGCCTAGGATCGGTACCAGCACTGGGGATCGAGACTGCATCCAGCCCCAATGCGCGAAGCGGTAGCCGGTGCCAAGCTGATCCGCTGATTCACCCCCCGGCGGGGAAGCGTGCCTCGCAACTGCTCAGGTATGCGTCCGGTGCTCCGGCGCCGAACGCCGGCTTCATGGCTGCGTTCATGATCGCCTGAACATCCCCTCCGGCGGCCAGCTTGACGAGAATCTTCGGATCCGATTCCATGCGCTTCTGCAGCCGCTCCAGAAGGGGGCCGACCGCTGCCCCCTTGCTGCCAAAGTCGCCCCCCTGCGCCTGCACTGCACCCTGCATGAAGCCGGCCAGTGTCATGCAGCTGAGCACGGCGTCGCTGTCTTGCTCAGGTAGGGCAACCTCAGCCTGAGGTGCAAAGCGGGCATCACAGGTGGCGATTGCCCCAGCGTAGTCCTTGCTGCGGATTGCGTCGGCGGCCTTGTCGGCACCGTCGATCACCTGGCTGATCGTGTCAGCACTGAATGGTTCGACCTGGGCGGCGGCTACCATGGGATACTTGATGGCCGAGACGAATTCGTCGTAAGTGATCGGATCGTCCTCGCCCTTGCCTTCGCGCATGACCAGCCCTTGCGCAGCAAAGCAGGTCCGGGCGGCCTCGATCGTGTCTTTCGGCAGTTCGACCGGCTCGCCTGGGCCGAGGCATGCAGCCAGTGCCAAGGCGGATGTGCCTGCGATCATCAATCGTACCATAATGTCCCCCGCAATCCCTGTCCCGATTGGGGGAAGCTAACGGACGCCGTCGCAAGCGCAAGTGACGATTGCGGTCAGGAATTGTCAGTCCAGCTTCGGCGGCATCCCCGGTTCTGCTTTGGCCATGGCACGCTGGTAGGCCGGACGGGCACCGATGCGCTGCAGATAGGCCTTGAGATTGGGAAGATGGCCGATCGACATGCCGCTCATCGCGCGGCTTGTGGTCAGCTGGAAGCCCATCATGATGTCAGCCGTGGTCAGCTGCGAACCACCGAAATAGTCTGCCTCTCCCAGCCGCTGCTCGACGATGGCCCAGCCGCGCTGGATCCTATCGGCAACGAACGGCGGGTGCTGCTGCGCGCCCATGAACTGCGCCACCAGCCCCATCATTCCGTTGGTCATGAAGGTGGCATTGGCCCAGTGGTAGTAGAACAGGTGGTCGGCGAAATCGGGATGATTGGGGCCGGGAACCAGCGGAGTGTCTGGTGCATATGTCGAAACAATCCAGTCGATGATCGCGCCGCTTTCACCCAGCACGAAGTCGCGGTCGGTGATCACCGGGGCGATACCCATCGGATGGAGCGCCTTGTAGTCATCCGGTGCCAGCCGATTGTCGGCGCGCCGATCGTAGAGCTTGAGATCGTATTTGATCCCCAGTTCCTCGCACAGCCAGACGATGCGCTCAGACTGAGACAGCCGCAGGTGGTGGACAGTGAGCATGGCGAAGGTTCCTCTCAAACAAAACTGTAGGGATCAATGTCGACGCTTACCCGCACCCCGCGGGGGAAGTCGAGCGTATCAAGCCATGCGCGGATCACGTCCTGCACAAGGGCGCTGCGGCGGGCGTTCAGCAGCAGTCGGTAGCGGTAGCGGCCGCGCAGCAGGGCCATCGGTGCCGGTGCGGGGCCGTAGATAGCGATATTGGGCAGGTGCGGGCGTGTCGCGCCGAGCCGGTTCGCCGATTCCCGGGCTTCGGCCTCGTCCTCGCTGGAGACGATGATCGCGGCCCAGCGGCCGAACGGCGGCGCGCCAGCGTGGCGGCGGGCTTCGGTTTCAGCGGTGTAAAAAGCATCGCGGTCCCCCGCCGCAAGGGCGGTGATCACGGCTGCTTCGGGATGGCGAGTCTGGATCAGCACTTCGCCTGGTTTGGTCCCGCGCCCGGCGCGCCCGGCAACCTGGGCGATCTGCTGGTACGTGCGCTCGGCAGCGCGCAGGTCACCCCCTTCAAGGCCGAGGTCGGCATCGACCACGCCGACCAGCGTCAGTTCCGGGAAATGGAAGCCCTTGGTCACCAGCTGGGTGCCGACGATCACGTCGATTGCCCCTGCCTCGGCTTCGGCCACGAAGGCGGCGGCGCGTTCGGGCGATCCGAGCGTGTCGCTGGTCACCACCGCGATCCGGGCATCGGGCAGCAGAGCGGCCACTTCGTCGGCAATCCGCTCTACCCCGGGGCCGCAGGCAACCATGCAGTCCGGCTCGCCGCATTCGGGGCAGGCGAGCGGCGACTTTTCCTCGTGCCCGCAGTGGTGGCAGGCAAGCCGCTGGCTGAAGCGGTGCTCGACCAGCCAGGCCGAGCAGTTGTCGCACTGGAACCGGTGGCCGCACTTGCGACACAGGGTGAGCGGGGCATAGCCGCGCCGGTTGAGGAACAGCAGCGACTGTTCGCCGCGCGCCATCCGGTCGATCAGCGCCTGGTTGAGGCTGGGCGAGAGCCAGTTGCCGCGCTCGGGTGGCTCTTCGGTCAGGTTGACCAGCCTGATTTCCGGCAATTGCGCGCCGCCGAAGCGGGCTGGCAGGTCGAGCTTCCGGTAGATCCCGTTCTGCGCCATTTGCAGGCTTTCCAGCGCCGGGGTGGCACTGGCGAGGACCACAGGGACAGCTTCGAACCGGGCGCGCATCACGGCCACATCGCGGGCGTTGTACCGCACCCCGTCATCCTGCTTGAAGCTGACTTCGTGCGCTTCATCGACCACAATCAGGCCGAGGTTTGCATAGGGCAGGAACAGGGCGGAGCGGGCGCCGACCACGACCTGCGCGGAGCCCCCCGCGATGGCCCTCCACGCACGGCGGCGTTCCGAGGCCTTGAGAGAGGAATGCCAGGTCACCGGCGCTGCACCGAAGCGGTCCTCGAACCGGCGCAGGAACGCCTCGGTCAAGGCAATTTCCGGCAGCAGGACCAGCACCTGCCGACCGGCCCGCAAGGCTGCGGCAATCGCCTCGCCATAAACTTCTGTCTTGCCCGATCCGGTGACGCCGTCGAGCAGGAAGGGGGCGTAACCGCCTGCCTCGACCGCGCTGACCAGTTCTCCCGCAGCGTTGCTCTGGGCGTCACTCAGTGTCACCGCAGTGTGATCAGGATCGGCCTGCGGGTAGGGTCGGTCGCAATCGACTGCAACCGGCTCCAGCGCGCCGATGGAGGACAGCCCCCGCAGGACCGCCTCGGATACCCCGGCCAGTTCGGCCAGTTCGCGGATGGTTGCCTGTTCGCCTTGCAGCACATCCAGCGCCTGGGCGCGCTTGGGCGTCATCCGGTCAGGCTCGCGGCCGCTAAGGCGGTATTCGGTCGTGGTAGCAGGGCCGCGCAGGGCCCTTCCGGAACCTATGACCATCCGCGCAACCGAACTCAGCGGCGCGCAGTAATAGTCGGCCGTCCATTCAACCAGTCGCCGCAAGGGAGCCTTGAGCGCGGGCACAGGCAGGACCTCCAGCAGGGGCCGCAGCTTCGCCTCGGGCACTTCTGCCCCCGGCAGGCGTTCTGCCTCCCAGACGATCCCGATGATCTGACGCGGGCCGAGCGGCGCGACTACCACGTTGCCCGGTTCCACCGTTATTCCTTGCGGCACGCGGTAGTCGAGCACCCCGGGGGCGCCATTGAGGACAAGGAGTCGGACGCGGTTCATGATATGCGCGCCATATGGCCGGTGGAGGCGGGTGGCGGCAAGGCACGGAGTGAGGAAAATGATCGGATTGGAGAAAGGCATGACGGGGCGACGGGCGTTTATCACAGGGACACTCGCCAGCGGCGCGTTGCTGGCAAGCGGCTGCGCCAGCACCAGCGGTTACAGCCTGACCGAGGCCATTCGCCGCCTGCTGTTCTTGTCGAGCGAGCGCGCATTTGCCCGGCTGGTCGCGCCAGGCGGATTCTGGGACGCGCAGGTTGCGCAAGTGGGCCTAGGCAACATCTTGGGGACACGCGGGGATATCCTGTCTTCAATCCTGACATCAACCTTGTTCAAGGACCGGTTGGAGGACGCTTTCGCTGATCTCGCCATCCGGGGTGCAGAACGGGCTGCCCCGTTGGTTGCCGACGCAGTGCGCGTGGTGGGTATCGAGGCTGCCGAAGCTCTGGTGCGCGGCGGGCCGACTGCCGCCACTGCTTTCCTGCGCGGGGAAATGGGCGGAACGCTGGTCGAGGCCATGGTGCCCGAACTGGGACAGGCGATTCGCGTCGCCCGCGATCCGGTGATCGGCGATGCCATCGCCCGCCTGTCAGGGATCGACGTGCCGGGCGTGTCAGCGCGGTTCTCGAACACGGTCAACGAAGCGATCTGGAGCGAGATCGGCGTCGAGGAGGCCGCGATCCGCCGGAATCCGCGCGCCACCAACGATCCCCTGCTGATCGGGGTATTCGCGCTCGCCTCCCGCATGTGAGGGCCTGCGCTGTTTGACTGGCGTTCGGGGCTAGCGGCCCTGCCGTGGCTTCGTTAGAGCATCGGGGAATCGATCTCTTCCGGAGCCCACTGCACCATGAAATTCTTCGTCGACACTGCCGAAATCGCCGACATCAGGGATCTGGCCGCCACCGGCCTGCTCGACGGGGTCACCACCAATCCCAGCCTGATTGCCAAGTCGGGCCGCGACTTCATGGAAGTGACGAAGGAAATCTGCAGCATCGTCGACGGGCCGGTTTCCGCCGAAGTGGTTGCGCTCGACCACGCGACGATGATGAAAGAGGCCGAAATCCTGCGCAAGATCGCGGACAACGTCTGCATCAAGGTGCCGCTGACGATTGACGGGCTGAAGACTTGCAAGGCGCTGACGGGTGAGGGCACCATGGTCAACGTCACGCTGTGCTTCTCCGCCAACCAGGCGCTGCTCGCGGCCAAGGCAGGGGCAACTTTCATCAGCCCCTTCGTCGGCCGGCATGACGACAACGGCTTCGACGGGATGGACCTGATCCGCGACATCCGGCTGATCTATGACAACTACGATTTTTCCACCGAAATCCTCGTCGCCAGCGTGCGCCACGTAGTCCACGTGCTGGAAAGTGCGCGGATCGGAGCGGATGTGATGACCGCGCCGCCTGCCGTCATCAAGAGCCTGTTCAAGCATGTGCTGACCGACAAGGGTATCGAGGGCTTCCTGGCCGACTGGGCGAAAACCGGGCAGAGCATCCTCTAGCCCGTGTCCGACAAGACCCCTCTTGAACTGTTCAAGCAGGCGTTGACGGTGACGGCGAGAGCGGTCGCGCGCGAGCCCGAGGTCGAGGTTGCGTGGAGCGCGGACGCGCCGAGCGCTGCGGGCACCAATTTCCGCGTGCCACTGCCGGGGCGGGCGCTGCCGCCGGAACAGGCGACCGAGGCGCGCGGCTTTGCCGACAGCTTTTCCCTGCGGCTCCGGCACCACAACGCCGGTCTGCACGACCGCAATGCGCCGAGCGAACCGGTCGCCCGGGCCTGTTACGATGCCGTCGAGCAGGTCCGCTACGAGGCCCTGGGCGCCAACAATTTCAGCGGGATGCGCGGCAACCTTGACGCGGCGGTCGAGCTGCGCACGGCGACCGATCCGATCACCCGGGCGCAGGGCGAAGGCGAGGTTCCGCTGCAGACCGCGCTGGCCCTGATGCTGCGTGAAGCGCTGACCGGTGCGCCAGTGCCGGATCGGGCAAAGGCCGGGGTCGATATGGTGCGCGCGTTCATCGAGGCCCGCATCGCAGGAGACTTCGATGCACTGGCCCTTTCGATCGACAATCAGAAGGCATTCCAGTCGCTTGCGCTCGACATGTTGCAGCACCTCGAGCTAACCCGGCCTGATGATGACGGCTCCGCCGACGAGGATGACGGCGACGAGGACGAAGGCCAGGACGAGCAGCAGGACGAGGGCGAGGACCAGTCCGACGGCAATGAACCCCAGACCACCGAGATGGCCGGGGAAACGGCCGAAGGGGACGGGGACAGCGACAGCCAGGCCGAGATGGAATCCTCGACTGACATGGCCGAAGGCGAACAGGGGGAGGAGGGCGAGGATGGCATGCTGCCGGTCCGCCCGAACCGCCCGTGGACCGATATTCCGGGCGATTTCGAATACAAATACTTCACCGACCGGTTCGATGAAGTGGTCGATGCTTCGGAGCTGTGCGACAGCGAAGAACTGGATCGCCTGCGCGCCTATCTCGACAGCCAGCTCACCGGCCTGCAGTCGATCGTCACCCGGCTCGCCAACCGCCTCCAGCGGCGGCTGATGGCGCAGCAGAACCGCAGCTGGGATTTCGACCAGGAAGAGGGCCTACTCGATGCCGCGCGGCTCGCCCGGGTGGTGATCAGCCCCGGCCAGTCGCTGAGCTACAAGGTCGAGCGTGACCAGGATTTCAAGGACACCGTGGTCACCCTGTTGATCGACAATTCCGGCTCGATGCGCGGGCGGCCGATCAGCATTGCCGCGATCAGCGCCGACATCCTTGCCCGCACGCTGGAGCGGTGCGGGGTCAAGACCGAGATTCTCGGCTTCACCACCCGCGCGTGGAAGGGCGGGCAGAGCCGCGAGGCCTGGCTGGCCGATGGCAAGCCGCCGCAGCCCGGGCGCCTTAACGATCTGCGCCACATCATCTACAAGAAGGCCGATGAGCCCTGGCGCCGCGCGCGCCGCAACCTCGGGCTGATGATGCGCGAGGGGCTGCTGAAGGAAAACATCGACGGCGAGGCGCTGCTGTGGGCGCACCAGCGCCTGCTGGGCCGGACCGAAGACCGTCGGATCTTGATGGTGATTTCAGACGGCGCTCCGGTGGACGATTCGACCCTGTCGGTGAACAGTGCGGGCTATCTGGAGGCGCACCTGCGCGGCGTGATCGAATGGATCGAAAAGGTTTCGCCGGTGCAGCTGGTCGCCATCGGGATCGGGCACGATGTCACGCGCTATTACCGTCGCGCGGTGACGATCATGGATGTCGAGCAACTCGGCGGCACGATCATGGAGCAGCTGGCGGAGTTGTTCGAGGATGAGAAGGGCGGGAGGAGAGGCTAGCTTATGCTTGGAAACGTTGTTGCACCGATGGTGATCGGGTTGGCGAAGGCATATGGCCAAACGGTTTTTGGCCCCGCCACCCTCAACATGTTTTTCGCAAGCCACATTGCGCATCTGAAGGCCTCGGAAATCGCCGTGGTTGCGCAGACGGGAGTGGTGCTCGACGGTCTGACAGCGGGTTATGGCATCGGCTACATGGCTTCCACAGCGGTGATTGTGGCTGGTCAGTTGATGCTCGGCAACACCCTTGATGCGGCCATGATGGTTGGCAGCGCGGCGACATTCACCAACCCCACAGCGGCGACCTGCGCGGCTATCGGCGCGCTTTTTTATGGCTATCATGCGCTGAGCGAAGAAGAGCGGGCGCGCTATCTCGGCAAGTTGCAGGATGGCCTGGGTGTCGGGATCGAACTTATCAAATCGCTGATTTCCTATGTGGAAGTGAGCCTGACCAAGCTTCTGAACAGCGATACCATGCGCTCCCTACGGCAATTCGTGACCGAATATGCGTCCATGTTTGGTCGATCGATTGCCGATATCACAATGTCGGTAAGCGATAGAGCCGTTCTGATTGCGCATCAGGCGAGCAAAATGGCGATTGATGCCGCATCAGCAGTGGGGGCCTCTATTTATGCTGGTGCCGCAGTGAGCGGGGAATACGGCCAGACAGTCGGCGTCGCATTGCAAAACGCTGGGAAGGAGTCCTCGCGCTGGTTAAGCCAGACCTCACATGAGGCAAAGGAGCAGCTGCTTGCATTTTTCGAGAGCAAGAAAGGCGAAAAGGACTGATACGAGGTCAGCACCTGCTTGGTGCGTCCACATGCGATTTGCCCCAATCACACAAAGTATGATATTTGCACACGCATGAGCAAACTCGAACGCATCACCGTCACCATGCCCGCCGAAATGGCGGCCAAGCTGCGCGCGGCGGTAGAGGAGGGGTCTTACGCCACTTCCAGCGAAATCGTGCGCGAGGCGGTCCGGGCGTGGGTCGATAAGCAAGAGCAGCGTGAAGCGGCGCTCTCCACATTTCGGGCCGAGATTGAAAAGGGGCTGGCTGGCCCCTTCCATGACGGTGAGACCGTGATGCGGGAACTGCGCGAGTATGTCGCGAAGATGGTGCAAGAACAGACCCACGACGAAGCTGCATGAAATACCGCGTTTCCGACGAGGCGCGGCGGGACCTTGTCGACATCGGTCGCCATATTGCCCAGGATAATCCGTCGAGAGCGCTGACTTTCATCGATGAACTGACAACTAGGTTCCGCATAGTTGCCGAGCGTCCCTTGTCGTTCCCCGCGCGGGAAGAATGGCATCCTGATCTGCGCTCGGCCCTGCATCGACCGTATGTCATCCTTTTTCGCGTTGCTGGCGATCATGTAGAGATTGTCCGGGTTTTCCACAGTGCACGAGACATTCCCAATCTGCTTTGAAGGGGCCAGCATGAACGTCACCGAAGCCGTCCACACCCGCCGCTCCGTGCGCGCTTTCCTCGACACGCCCGTCAAGCGCGAGACGTTGACCCGCATTCTCGAAAAGGCGCAGCGTTCCCCCTCGGGCGGGAACACACAGCCGTGGCATGGCATTGTCCTGACCGGCGATCCGCTCCAGCGCCTGTTCGCGCGGGTGGCGCAGGACCTGCCCAGGGGGCGCGAGGCTTTTGCCCCGGAATACAATGTTTACCCGCCCGAACTTGACGGTGCCTATGAATTGCGCCGGCGCGGGGTGGGGGAAGCCATGTACGGGGCGCTCGATATCCCGAAGGACAACAAGACCGGCCGCCTGATGTGGTTCGCGCGCAATTTCCAGGCCTTCGGCGCGCCTGTTCTGATGCTGGTCCACACGCCGAAGTACATGGGCCCGCCGCAGTGGTCGGACATTGGCATGTGGCTCCAGACGATCGGCCTGCTGTGCCGGGAGGAGGGGCTCGACACCTGCTTTCAGGAAGCCTGGGCGGTCTATTCGAAGCAGATCCGTGAAGTGGTGGCGATCCCGGATGATCACACGTTCTTCTGCGGGGTCGCCATCGGCTATCGCGATCCGGATGCCCCGGTGAACACCTTCACTGTCGCCCGGGCGCCGCTGGGCGAGGCGATCACATGGGGCGGATGGGGCGATTAATCCGGCGGTTACCGGTTTACTGTCCGAATTGTCCTAGGTGCGACTCGGAGCCGCGCCTAATCTCTCGCGCCTGATAACAAGAAACGGTCGCAACCAGAGGGCCGCGCCAACCCGGTGCGGAGGGAAAAGGGGATGCCTGGCATGGTTCGAAGCACTGCCTTCGCCGTCCTGATGCTGTCCAGCGCACTGGCAGCGCCGCTTGCGGCACAGCAACGCCCTGTGCTGCTGCGCGATAGCTTTCCGATCGGCAACAGCGAAGGCATCCTGTGCCAGGTGCAGGATCGCAGTGTCGGCAATCCGGTGCGTCAATCTCCGTTCGACCGGCGCTGGGCCGTCGTTTGCCGCGATTCCGCCCTGCCGGTGGCGCAGGTCTATGCCTTCCGCAATCTCGCCGGTGACCCAGCACAGCAGGTGGTCGCCGACCGGCGCGAAGCGATTGAATGCAGCACCGGCACCTGCCGGGTGGTGGGAACCGACCTCGCCTGGACGACAAGGGTGGAGCAACGCGGGGCCATCACTTGGGTGGCGGACGGGTTTGCCGCCTATGACAGCGCGACCGCACTCGCCCTGCGATCCGTCATTGACAATGCGATTGCCAGTGGCACGATCGACGTGGCCTCCACCTCGGTCGCCGATCCGCTCGCATTCGCCCGGGTACAGGCCGAAACGCTGAAGCCGGATCAGGCGCTGGCTGAAGGTTACCGGCGCAACCTCGGCGGGGAGTATGCCGAGGCAGCAGCCTATTTCGAAACGCTCCAGCAGCGGCTTGAAGGGGATGAGGAAAGCGGGATCAATCCCGGCGAATTCCTGGTCAACCGGGCCCTTCAGAAGAGCAATCTGGGCGAAATTGCAGAGGCGGATCGGCTGTTCGTCGAAGCCCGCGGCAAGACTGCGGGTGACCCGGTAGCGGAGCGGTTGCAGCGTAATTTCGAAGCGATCCATTTGCTCAACCAGGGCCAGAACGAAGCTGCACTGGCACGGCTGGCGCAGGGGCTGAGCGGAACGCTGGTCGGCGCCGAGGAACTCGAGGGGCGGCTGGCCATCAACCGCCCTCTGTCGGCCCGGCTCAACGGCGATGCCGCCGGTGCACTCGGCTTTGTCGACGAACTGCGCCTGTCGCCCGAAGAACGCGCCGAGATCATCGACGCGCAGGCGTTGCAACTGCGCGGCACGGCGCAGAGGATGAGTGGCGATTTTGCGGGCGCGCGGGTGGCCCTGCTCGATGCATACAACCGCGCGACAGCAGTGCGCAACGGGCGGGTAACCTCGATCACGCGGCTGCGCGCGCAGGTTCTCGGTGAACTGGCGACCATTGCCGAAGCGCAGGGTAATCCCGCGCTAGCCGAGACTTACCTCCGCAACGGGCTGGCCATTCTTCAGGCCCAGTATCCCGAACGCCGCGCGGTGAGCGCGATGGAGGCGCGCCTGGGCGAACTAATGCTGCGCAGCGGGCGCGAAGCCGAAGGCCTGGCGCTTTATCGCGGGGTGGTCCAACGCTCGGTCGGCACCCGCAATGCCGCGACCGGATTTGCCAATCGCCTGTCCCCGTATTTCCGCCTGTTGGCGGGCCGGGTGGACAGTGACCCTGCGGCTGCGCAGGACTTTTTCAAGGCAAGCCAGATTCTGGTCCGGCCTGGTGTGGCGGAAACCCAGGCGGTGCTGGCCCGCCAGCTCAGCGCCCGTTCCGACGACGGGGCACGGCTGTTCCGCCAGTCGATCGATCTGGGCCGCGATATCGAGCGTGCCCGGATCCGTTACGAAACCGCAGCGCGGGCGGAGCAAGGGGCGGGCAGCCAGGCCGCCATGCTGGAACTGGCCGGGCTGGTCGAAGTGCTGGAGCAACAGCAGCAGCGGATGCAGGTGCGGCTAAACGACTTCCCCGAGTACCGGGTCGTTGCTCCGCGTGCACTCGAACTGGACGAGTTCCGCGCGGTGCTCGGCCCGGGGGAAGCCTATGCCAAGTTTGTGCTGGTGGGCAGCGACATCTTTATGTTCTGGGTCGATTCCCGCGGCCCGCGCGCCTGGCGGGTCGAGATGGACGAGCGCGATCTCGATTTCGAAGTCGACATGCTGCGGGCGTCGATATCGCTGTTCGAGAGCGGGCAGTTTGTTACCTACCCTTATGATATAGCTGCCGCCCACCGCCTGTTCGCCCAGTTGTTTGCGCCGGTCGCCGCCGACCTTGGTGCCGTTTCCCACCTGGTGTTCGAGCCGGATGGAGCGCTGCTGCGTCTGCCGGTCGATATTCTGGTGGCTGATGCCGACTCGGTTGCGCGCTACAATGCCCGTGTCGCAGCCGGGGGAGACGAATACGACTTCACCGGCACCGCTTGGCTGGGCGGAGACCGGCAGATCAGCACAGCGGTTTCGGCCCAGTCGTTCGTTGATGCCCGCAAGGCCGCAACATCGCGTGCCAGCCATGAATACCTCGGCCTCGGCACCAACGAACCGATCGGCGCGGAGCCGCCGCCGCAGGCGCGGGCGGTGATTGCCGGTGGCAGCAACCGCTGCGGCTGGAACGCCGGAATCTGGAATCAGCCGATCGACGATGCGGAACTGCGCGCAGCGCGCGACCTGATCGGCGATGCCGGTTCGCAGGTAATAACCCGCGCGGGGTTCACCGACACTGCGATCACTGCGCGGACCGATCTCGACCAGTTCCGGGTGCTGCACTTTGCAACCCATGGTCTGGTCACGCCGCCCGAACCCGGCTGCCCAGCGCGCCCGGCGCTCTTGACCTCGTTCGGCGCGGATGGCTCGGATGGTCTGCTGTCGTTCGAGGAGATTTTCGATCTCAATCTCGATGCCGATATCGTGATCCTGTCGGCTTGCGATACCGCTGGCGAGGCCAGTATCGAAGTGACCCGCGCTGCCGGGGTGGGCAGCGGCGGGGGCACCTCGCTCGACGGGCTGGTGCGCGCTTTCATCGGTGCGGGTGGGCGGGCCGTTATGGCGAGCCACTGGCCTGCACCGGATGACTACAATGCGACCGAACGCCTGATTTCGCAGATGTTCCGGGAAGGGCGTGCAGCGTCGATCGGCGATGCGCTGGGGCGTTCGCGAGTGCAGTTGATGAACGATCCGCTGACATCGCATCCCTATTACTGGGGAGGTTTCTCGCTCATCGGCGATGCAGCCCGCCCGCTGCTGCGCCAGAACGAAGCCGCTCGAACTGCCAGCG
>JBKBKB010000008.1:0-55294 GCA_046294735.1 Sphingomonadaceae bacterium | reverse complement strand
CCTGTCCCAGGGGGTCTATTTCAAGCCCGATGGCAAGAAAACCGAACGCGCCATCGTTGAAGTGAAGGGCGGCGGCATCGGGGTGAAGGATATTGGGCGGCTGGCGCAAGTGATCGAACGCGAACGCGCGCCGTTTGGCGTGTTCATCACCGCGCAAATGCCGACCCGCGCGATGGAGCGCGATGCGGCGGCGGTGGGATTGTGGGAGAACCCGACCACGGGCCGCACCTATCCCCGGCTGCAAATCCTTACGCTGGCGGAACTGTTTCAGGGCAAGCGGCCCAACATTCCGTTGATGGAGCTGAACAGCGGCAAGCGCGCCAGGCGGGAAGATATGGACGCGGGCAAGCAGGGGTCACTGTTGTGAATGTGCTTCCCCGTTGCGCGGCAATGGTTATGGGGGGGTTATGGGGCGCGCCCGCCGCGCGGCGGCAATCTGCCTGTCCGCTCCAATACCGGCTCTTGACCGGCGGCCCAAACCCGCCTAGGGCGCGCTTCTTTCCGGGGCTTTGCCCGGTATGAGCTGAACATTGGCAGTGCGTCTTGCCTTTCGGGCGGGGCAACCGTCAAAGTAACCCGGTCTTTTCAGGCGGGTGGAGCGTTTTCGGCTCGCGATTGATGCATGCGGCGAGAGGCTTCTCTCGCGCGTGGCGCCAGCGCGATTCGCACCCACTTCACTTTGCCGAAACAGGCTCCAACAGGTGAAGTGAGTATTTAATGCCGACAATCAACCAGCTGGTCCGCAAGGGCCGCGTTCCGCAGAAGGCCAAGAGCAAGGTCCCTGCGATGGAGCAGAATCCGCAGAAGCGCGGCGTTTGCACCCGCGTCTACACCACGACCCCGAAAAAGCCGAACTCGGCGCTGCGCAAGGTCGCCAAGGTGCGCCTGACCAACCAGCGCGAGGTCATCAGCTACATCCCCGGCGAAGGCCACAACCTGCAGGAACACAGCGTCGTGCTGATCCGCGGCGGGCGTGTGCGTGACCTTCCCGGCGTGCGTTATCACGTCCTGCGCGGCGTGCTCGACACACAGGGTGTGAAGGACCGCAAGAAGAGCCGCTCGAAGTACGGCGCCAAGCGTCCGAAGTAAGGGATTAGCGCGGCGCTAGCCCGGCTCTGGCCCGATCCACCTCCCGGCTACCTGCAGGGTAGTCTTTGGGTGGCCGGGAGGGGGAGCGGGCCGGAGCCGCAGGGCATCCACGGAGGTGGATGACCACTCCGAAGGAGTTTGAAAATATGTCACGTCGTCGTCGTCCCGAAAAGCGGGTCATCCTGCCCGATCCCAAGTTTGGGGATCAGGTCCTGTCGAAGTTCATGAACAACCTCATGCTCGACGGGAAGAAGTCCACTGCCGAACGCATCGTCTATGGCGCGCTCGAAACGGTGGAGACCAAGGCCAAGGCCGATCCGATCCAGATGTTCCACGATGCGCTCAACAACGTGAAGCCGCAGGTTGAGGTCCGCAGCCGCCGTGTGGGTGGTGCCACCTACCAGGTGCCGGTCGAGGTCCGCCCCGAGCGTGCCCAGGCGCTGGCGATCCGCTGGCTGATCAGTGCCGCGCGCGGCCGGGCCGAAACGACCATGGCCGCCCGCCTGTCGGGCGAGTTGATGGATGCCGCCAACAATCGCGGCAACGCGGTCAAGAAGCGCGAAGACACCCACCGCATGGCCGACGCGAACCGCGCGTTCAGCCACTACCGCTGGTAAGCTGTCACAGCGCGGACACATAACTGAACCAGGGGCGGGCGCTGCATAGAGGCTCCCTCCCGGCTTAAGGAAACCCAATCATGGCACGCAGCCATCCCCTCGAAACATACCGCAATATCGGTATCATGGCGCACATCGACGCCGGCAAGACCACCACCACCGAGCGGATTCTCTACTACACCGGCAAGTCCTACAAGATCGGCGAAGTCCATGACGGCGCCGCCACCATGGACTGGATGGAGCAGGAGCAGGAGCGCGGGATCACGATCACCTCGGCAGCAACCACCTGTTTCTGGAACGACCACCGGATCAACATCATCGATACCCCCGGCCACGTCGATTTCACCATTGAAGTTGAACGCTCGCTGCGCGTGCTCGATGGCGCGGTTGCCTGTTTCGATGGTGTTGCCGGTGTTGAGCCGCAGTCCGAAACCGTGTGGCGTCAGGCCGACAAATACGGCGTGCCGCGGATGTGCTTCATCAACAAGCTCGACCGCACCGGCGCCAACTTCAAGTACTGCGTTCAGTCGATCATCGACCGCCTTGGTGCCAAGCCGGCTGTGCTCTACATCCCGATCGGTCTCGAAGCTGATCTGAAGGGCCTGGTCGATCTGGTGCACAATCGCGCGATCATCTGGAAGGATGAATCGCTCGGCGCCGAATTCTTCTACGAGGACATCCCCGCCGATCTGGCCGACGAAGCCGCGATCTATCGCAGCGAGCTGATTGAACTTGCCGTCGAGCAGGACGATGACGCGATGGAAGCCTATCTTGAAGGCAACGAGCCCGATGTGGCGACGCTTAAGGCGCTGATCCGCAAGGGCACGCTCAATCAGTCGTTCGTGCCGGTGTGCTGCGGTTCGGCTTTCAAGAACAAGGGCGTGCAGCCCCTGCTTGACGCCGTTGTTGACTACCTGCCTTCGCCGCTCGACATTCCTGACGTCCAGGGCGTCAAGATGGACAGCGACGAGCCGGACAGCCGACCGGCCGCCGACGATGCGCCGTTCAGCGCGCTCGCGTTCAAGGTGATGAACGATCCGTTCGTCGGCTCACTGACCTTCATCCGCATCTATTCGGGCACCCTCACCAAGGGCACCTACCTGAACTCGGTGAAGGACAAGAAGGAAAAGGTCGGGCGCATGCTTGAAATGCACGCCAACGACCGCAAGGACGTGGACGAGGCATTCGCCGGTGACATCATCGCGCTTGCCGGCATGAAGGAAACCACCACCGGCGACACGCTCTGCTCGGACAAGCATCCGATCGTGCTCGAACGGATGGAATTCCCAGAGCCGGTGATCGAACTGTCGGTGGAGCCGAAGACCAAGGCTGACCAGGAAAAGATGGGCGTCGCTCTCAATCGCCTGTCCGCCGAAGATCCGAGCTTCCGTGTGTCGACCGACCACGAATCCGGCCAGACGATCATCAAGGGGATGGGCGAGCTTCACCTCGACATCATCGTCGATCGGATGCGCCGCGAATTCAAGGTCGAGGCCAATGTCGGTGCGCCGCAGGTGGCTTACCGCGAATACCTCGGCAAGCCGGTCGATGTTGACTACACCCACAAGAAGCAGTCGGGCGGCTCGGGCCAGTTCGGCCGGGTCAAGGTCAAGATTGAACCGGGCGAGCGCGGCCAGGGCTTCATCTTCCAGGATGAGATCAAGGGCGGAAATATTCCCAAGGAATATATCCCGGCAATCGAAAAGGGTTTCCGCGAGCAGGCGGAAAGCGGCCATCTTATCGGTTTCCCGATCATCGACTTTACCGTGACCCTGTATGACGGTGCCTACCACGATGTCGACTCAAGCGCGATCGCGTTCGAAATCGCCGGTCGGGGTGCGATGCGTGAAGTCGCCCAGAAGGCCGGCATCAAGCTGCTCGAGCCGATCATGAAGGTCGAAGTTGTCACCCCCGACGATTACCTCGGGGACGTCATTGGCGACCTCAACAGCCGACGTGGCCAGATTCAGGGCACTGACAGCCGGGGCAATGCCCAGGCGGTCGAGGCCATGGTGCCGCTCGCCAACATGTTCGGCTATGTCAACGAACTGCGCTCGTTCACCCAGGGCCGTGCCCAGTACTCGATGCAGTTCAGCCACTATGACGAAGTTCCGGCCAATGTGGCGGCCGAGGTCAAGGAGAAGCTTGCCTAAGGCAGGCTATACGTCTAGGGGCGGCGCCTGATTCAGCGGGCGGTGTCCTGTTCCCCTGAAATCCCATCAGTCAGACAGAGGTTACGAGTAACATGGCAAAGGCAAAATTTGAGCGGAACAAGCCGCACTGCAACATCGGCACCATCGGGCACGTCGACCACGGCAAGACCACGCTGACCGCCGCCATCACCAAGGTCATGGCTGAGGTTTACGGCGGTACGGCCGTTGACTTCGCCAACATCGACAAGGCTCCGGAAGAGCGCGAGCGCGGCATCACCATCTCGACCGCACACGTCGAGTACGAGTCGGACGCCCGCCACTATGCGCACGTCGACTGCCCGGGTCACGCTGACTACGTGAAGAACATGATCACCGGTGCTGCGCAGATGGACGGTGCGATCCTGGTGGTGAACGCTGCTGACGGCCCGATGCCGCAGACCCGCGAGCACATCCTGCTGGCCCGCCAGGTCGGCGTGCCCGCCCTGGTCGTGTACATGAACAAGGTTGACCAGGTTGACGACGAGGAAATCCTCGAACTGGTCGAACTGGAAGTGCGCGAACTGCTGAGCGCATACGATTTCCCGGGTGACGATATTCCGATCATCAAGGGTTCGGCTCTGGCCGCTCTCGAAGGTCGTGACGACGCCATCGGCAAGGATTCGGTAATTGCCCTGATCAAGGCGGTTGACGAGTACATCCCGCAGCCGGACCGTCCGGTCGACAAGCCGTTCCTGATGCCGATCGAAGACGTGTTCTCGATCTCGGGACGCGGCACCGTGGTGACCGGTCGTATCGAAACCGGCATCGTCAACGTTGGTGACGAAGTCGAAATCGTCGGCATCAAGGATACCCGCAAGACCACCGTCACCGGCGTGGAAATGTTCCGCAAGCTGCTCGATCGCGGTGAAGCTGGCGACAACGTCGGCGCCCTGATCCGCGGTGTTGCCCGTGAAGAAGTCGAGCGCGGCCAGGTGCTGTGCAAGCCCGGTTCGGTCAGCCCGCACACCGAGTTCAGCGCCGAAGTTTACGTGCTGTCGAAGGACGAAGGTGGCCGTCACACGCCGTTCTTCGCCAACTACCGCCCGCAGTTCTACTTCCGCACCACCGACGTGACCGGTGAAGTGATCCTCCCCGAGGGCACCGAAATGGTTATGCCGGGCGACAACGTGACCATCTCGGTCAAGCTGATCGCGCCGATCGCCATGGACGAAGGTCTCCGCTTCGCAATCCGCGAAGGTGGCCGGACCGTCGGTTCTGGGGTTGTCAGCAAGATCACGAAGTAATATAGGCCCGCGCAAGCGAGGGGATTCGTCCCCTCATTGCCGGACCAGCTTCGGATAAGTTTCGGTCAGCAGCCCCGCTCTCCCTCGGAGACGGGAGGGGGCGGGGCGGCTGGTTTTTTGTTTTTGCTCTTTCTCATCGGTACACGGACATGGAAGCCCAGAATATTCGCATTCGCCTCAAGGCGTTCGACCACCGCGTTCTTGACCAGGCCACTGGCGAGATCGCAGACACGGCACGCCGCACGGGCGCGCTGATCCGGGGTCCCATTCCGATGCCGACGAGGATCGAGAAGTTCACCGTGAACCGCGGCCCGCACATCGACAAGAAGTCGCGGGAACAGTTCGAGGTGCGCACCTACAAGCGGTTGCTCGATATCGTGCAGCCAAACGCCCAGACCGTCGACGCGCTGATGAAGCTCGACCTCGCTGCGGGTGTGAACGTTGAAATCAAGCTCGCGTAAGCGCTCGGTTTCCCGGTCCGTGACCAGGACCCTAAACTGGTCGGATATTTGGGGCACCTAGGCCCCGCTGGCCTGCTGGCCGGCAAGACATAGGGATACCGCCGGATTTGATCCGGGCTGCGTCCCCCGTCTCGCTTCCTTCAGGAAGCACTCAGCCTGGGCGGGGCGATGCATTTTTTTCAGGGCTGGCATGCACGCGGGGATTGGCCTCGTGTGCCTCTGTAGGAGTATGACGATGCGCACCGGCGTGATCGCAAAGAAAGTCGGGATGACCCGCTTGTTCCAGGAGGATGGACGTCACGTTCCGGTGACCGTTCTTGCCATGGAAGATTGCCAGGTCGTGTCCCACCGTACTGCAGACCGTGACGGTTACGTCGCTCTGCAGGTCGGTTCGGGCGTGGCCAAGCAGAAGAATGTCAACAAGCCGCAGCGCGAACACTTTGCCAGGGCCGAAGTCGGGCTGAAGCAGAAGGTTGCCGAGTTCCGGCTTGAGAGCGAAGAGGCTCTGCTGCCGGTTGGTTCGACCATCAGTGCCGAGCATTTTGTTCCCGGCCAGATGGTTGACGTGACCGGCCACACGCAGGGCAAGGGCTTTGCCGGTGCCATGAAGCGCTGGGGTTTCGGCGGCATGCGCGCGACGCACGGCGTCTCGATCAGCCACCGTGCCCACGGCTCGACTGGCCAGCGCCAGGATCCGGGCAAGGTTTTCAAGGGCAAGAAGATGGCCGGCCACATGGGCGACCGTCAGCGCACCCAGCAGAACCTCGAAATCGTCCGCACCGACGCCGAGCGCGGCTTGCTTTTCGTCAAGGGTTCTGTCCCCGGCGCCAAGAACAGCTGGATGCTGGTCCGCGACGCGGTCAAGCTGCCGCTTCCCGCGGACGTGCCGTTCCCCGGTGTGGTGCTCGACAAGAACGCTCCGCGTCCCGAAACGGATGAGCCGAAGCTCGCCGATCAGGCCGATGCGGTCGAGACCGCCGTTGAAGAAACCACCGCTGCTGAGGCCGAAACGCCTGCCAGCGATGATAACAAGGAGGGCTGATCCGTGAAGGTGAAGGTCCAGAAGATCGACGGTAAAGCGTCGGGCGACATCGAGCTGAACGATGCCGTGTTCGGGGTGGAGCCCCGTGCCGACATCCTGCATCGCGTTGTCACCTGGCAGCTGGAAAGCCGTCGCGGCACCGCCCGACCCACGCGGGAACGTGCGGACGTAGCGCGCACCGGCAAGAAGTTCGGTCGCCAGAAGGGTGGTGGTACCGCTCGTCACGGCGATCGCGCAGCTCCGGTGTTCATCGGGGGTGGTAAGGCCCACGGTGCCCGCAAGCGTGACTTCAATCCGTCGCTGAACAAGAAAATCCGTGCCCTCGGCTTGCGCATGGCGCTGTCGAGCAAGGCCCAGAAAGGCCTGGTGGTGGTCGACAGCCTCGAGCTGAAGGACGCCAAGACCAAGGCTCTGGTTGAGGCATTCGGCAAGAATGGTTGGAGCGGCAAGGTTCTGGTGATCGACGGTGAGACCGTCAACGAGGGCTTCCGTATGGCGGCCGGCAATATCCCGGGTGTCAACGTGCTCCCCGCCGTCGGTGCCAACGTCTATGACATCCTGAAGCATGACACGCTGGTCCTGACCAAGGACGCGGTCGCCAAGCTGGAGGCGCGTTTCGCCCTCCCGGGAGGGGCTAACTAATGGCTAAGGCAAAAGAAATCGACGCGCGTCACTATGACGTGATCCTTGCGCCGCACATCACCGAGAAGTCCACGCTGCTCGCGGAAAACAACGCAACTGTGTTCAAGGTGGCGGGTGACGCGACCAAGCCGCAGATCAAGGAAGCCGTCGAGGCGCTGTTCGACCGCAAGGTCAAGAGCGTCAACACGCTGGTTTCCAAGGGCAAAACAAAGCGCTGGAAGGGCAAGCCCTACCGTCGCAGCGACGTGAAGAAAGCAGTCGTGACCCTGGTTGATGGCCAGGACCCGATCGACATCACCGAAGGCGTGAGCTGATCCCATGGCACTCAAGAACTATAACCCAACGAGCCCCGCGCGCCGCGGCCTCATCCTGGTCGACAAGTCGGCGCTCTACAAGGGCAAGCCGGTCAAGTCGCTGACCGAAGGCAAGCGCAAGACCGGTGGCCGCAACAACAAGGGTCACGTGACGTCGCGCGGCATGTCCGGTGGCCACAAGCAGAAGTACCGGTTCATCGACTTCAAGCGTCGCAAGTGGGACATGGAAGCCACGGTTGAGCGGATCGAATACGATCCCAACCGCACGGCCTTCATCGCCCTGGTGAAATATGAAGATGGCGAGCAGGCCTACATCATCGCTCCCCAGCGACTTGCCGTTGGCGACAAGGTTGTGGCGGGCGAAAAGACCGATACCAAGCCTGGCAACGCAATGCTGCTGGGCCAGATGCCGGTCGGCACGATCTGCCACAATCTTGAGATGAAGCCGGGCAAGGGTGGCCAGATTGCCCGTTCGGCCGGGACCTACGTTCAGATAGTCGGTCGTGACCGCGGTCTGGTGATCGTCCGCCTCAACAGCGGCGAGCAGCGTTACCTGCGCGGCGATTGCATGGGTACGGTTGGTGCGGTGTCGAACCCGGACAACCAGAACCAGAACTTCGCCAAGGCCGGCCGCAAGCGCTGGATGGGTGTGAAGCCGCTCACCCGCGGTGTCGCCAAGAACCCGGTCGACCACCCGCATGGTGGTGGTGAAGGCCGGACTTCGGGCGGTCGCCACCCGGTTACCCCGTGGGGCAAGCCGACCAAGGGCGCACGCACCCGCCACAACAAGTCGACCGACAAGATGATCATCCGTTCGCGCCACGCGAAGAAGAAGAGGTAACCGGACATGGCACGTTCCGTATGGAAAGGTCCGTTCGTCGAACTCAGCCTTCTCAAGAAGGCCGAAGAGGCACAGGACAAGGGCACGCGCGCTCCGATCAAGACCTGGTCGCGCCGCAGCACTATCCTGCCCCAGTTCGTCGGCCTGACGTTTAACGTCTACAATGGCCACAAGTTCATCCCGGTGTCCGTTTCGGAAGAAATGGTCGGCCACAAGCTCGGCGAGTTCGCGCCCACGCGCACTTTCCCGGGCCATGCAGCCGACAAGAAGGGTAAACGCTGATGAGCAAGCAGAAAGCCCCCCGTCGCGTTGCCGACAACGAGGCCCTGGCCGTCGGCACCACCATTCGTGGGTCGGCCCAGAAGCTGAACCTGGTGGCGGCGCTGATCCGCGGAAAGAAAGCCGAAGACGCGCTGAACATCCTCGCATTCTCGAAGCGGGCCATGGCGCGCGATGCGAGCAAGGTGCTGGCATCGGCCATCGCCAACGCGGAGAACAACCACAACCTCGACGTGGACTCGCTGGTTGTCGCCGAGGCGAGTGTTGGAAAGTCGATCACCATGAAGCGGTTCCACACCCGTGGCCGCGGCAAGTCGACGCGCATTCTCAAGCCGTTCAGTCGGCTGCGTATCGTCGTCCGCGAGCAGGAAGAGGCGTAAGATGGGTCAGAAGAGCAATCCAATCGGTCTGCGCCTGCAGATCAACCGCACCTGGGACAGCCGGTGGTACGCCGAAGGGCGTGACTATGCCCAGCTGCTCAAGGAAGACATCGCGATCCGCAAGTACGTGATGGAAAACCTGCCGCAGGCCGCGATTTCCAAGGTGGTGATCGAGCGTCCGGCCAAGTTGTGCCGCGTTTCGATCTACGCTGCACGCCCCGGCGTGATCATCGGCAAGAAGGGCGCGGATATTGAGAAGCTGCGCGCCAAGCTGGCGACTTTCACCCCGAGCGACGTGAAGCTGAACATCGTCGAGATCCGCAAGCCGGAAATCGATGCCAAGCTCGTCGCCCAGGGTATTGCTGACCAGCTGGTCCGCCGCGTGGCGTTCCGCCGGGCGATGAAGCGCGCCGTGCAGTCGGCACTGCGGCTCGGTGCCGAAGGCATCAAGATCACCTGCGGCGGCCGTCTCGGCGGGGCGGAAATCGCCCGGACCGAGTGGTACCGCGAAGGCCGTGTGCCGCTGCACACTCTGCGTGCGAACGTCGATTATGCCGAAGCCGAGGCTCTGACCGCCTACGGGATCATCGGCATCAAGTGCTGGATCTTTAAGGGCGAGATCCTCGCTCACGATCCGACCGCGCAGGACCGCCTGATGATGGAAGCCCAGACGTCCGGCGTCCGGCCGGCGCGTTGAGGTGAGTAGGTAACATGCTGCAACCGAAGAAAACCAAGTTTCGCAAGGCCTTCAAGGGCCGGATCAAGGGCGATGCCAAGGGTGGCACTGACCTGAATTTCGGCTCGTACGGTCTCAAGGCACTCGAACCGGAACGGATTACCGCCCGCCAGATCGAAGCCGCCCGTCGTGCGATCACCCGCCACATCCGCCGTCAGGGCCGGTTGTGGATCCGCGTGTTCCCCGACGTGCCGGTGTCGAAGAAGCCTGCCGAGGTCCGTCAGGGCAAGGGCAAGGGTTCGGTCGAATACTGGGCTGCCCGGGTCAAGCCGGGCCGGATCCTGTTTGAACTCGATGGCGTTGCCGGTCCGCTGGCAGCCGAAGCGTTCGAACGTGCCGCGATGAAGCTCCCGATCAAGACCAAGGTCGTCGCCCGTCTCGGCGATACCTCGCACCTGGAGGGTTGATCCATGGCCAAGATGAAGAACGCCGTCGAAGACCTTCGTACGAAGTCCGATGACCAGCTCAACGCCCAGCTGACCGAGCTGAAGCGTGAGCAGTTCAACCTCCGCTTCCAGGCGGCGACCAACCAGTTGGAAGCACCGTCGCGGATCCGCGAAGTCCGCCGTACGATCGCGCAGATCAAGACGCTGCAGACTGAGCGCGCTGCGACCGCAGCGAAGGTTTAAGGAGTAGACCATGCCCAAGCGAATTCTGATCGGGACCGTCACCTCCGACAAGACCGACAAGACTGTGACCGTACTGGTCGAGCGCAAGGAAAAGCACCCGCTTTACGGGAAGATTATCCGGCGTTCGAAGAAGTACCACGCCCACGACGAATCCAACGAGTACAAGATCGGCGACAAGGTCCGGATCGAGGAAACCCGCCCGATCTCCAAAACCAAGACCTGGCAGGTCATCGAGCGCGTTGTCGCCGGTGGGACCCAGGCGGTTGAAGCGAACCTCGACGTGGCCGAAGCAGGCAACTGATTTAGCGATAGGAACTGCCGGACTGGTTCCGGCAAGCCAATGAGAAGGAAGACGGATCAATGATCCAGATGCAATCCAATCTCGACGTCGCGGACAACAGCGGCGCGAAGCGCGTCCAGTGCATCAAGGTGCTGGGTGGCTCGAAGCGCCGGACTGCGTCCGTGGGCGACGTGATCGTGGTTTCCGTCAAGGAAGCTCAGCCGCGCACGAAGGTAAAGAAGGGCGATGTTCATCGCGCCGTGATCGTGCGCACCCGCAAGGAAGTGCGCCGTGCTGACGGGACCGTTATCCGGTTCGACAGCAACGCCGCCGTGCTGGTCAACAAGAACGAGGAGCCGATCGGCACCCGTATCTTTGGCCCCGTGGTGCGCGAACTTCGCGGCCGCGGGTTCATGAAGATCATCTCGCTCGCTCCGGAGGTGCTGTGATGGCTGCTGCGAAGATCAAGAAGGGCGACAGCGTCGTCGTGCTCTCTGGCAAGGACAAGGGCCGCACCGGCACTGTTCGCCAGGTCATGCCAAAGGATGACAAGGTTGTGGTTGAGGGGGTCAATGTGGCTGCCCGCCACCGCAAGCCCAGCCAGGCCAATCCGCAGGGTGGCATCGATCGTTTCGAAGCGCCGCTGCATATCTCGAAGGTTGCCCTGGCCGATCCCAAGACCGGCAAACCGACCCGCGTGCGGTTCGAAACCAAGGACGGCAAAAAGGTCCGCGTGGCCGTGAAGTCCGGGGAGACCATCGATGGCTGATAATTACACTCCGCGTCAGAAGCAGCGCTATGACGACGTCATCGTTCAGGCGATGACCGAGAAGTTCGGTTACAAGAACCGTCTTGAAGTGCCGAAGCTGGAAAAGATCACGCTCAACATGGGTGTAGGTGAAGCCAGCCAGGACAAGAAGAAGGTCCAGATTGCTGCCGAGGAAATGGCGCTGATCGCTGGTCAGAAGCCGGTCATTACCAAGGCGAAGAAGTCGATCGCTCAGTTCAAGCTGCGCGAAGGCATGCCGATCGGCTGCAAGGTCACCCTGCGCCGTGAACGCATGTACGAATTCCTCGATCGTCTGGTGACGGTGGCGATGCCGCGCATCCGTGACTTTCGCGGCCTCAACCCGAAGAGCTTCGACGGCCGTGGCAACTACGCCATGGGCCTGAAGGAACAGATCGTCTTCCCCGAAATCTCCTACGACAGGATCGAGAAGATCCGGGGCATGGACATCATCGTAACCACCACGGCGAAGACCGACGACGAAGCGCGCGAGTTGCTGCGCCTGTTCGGTTTCCCGTTCCCGGCGGAAACGTCGGAAGAGAAGGAGGCGGCGTGAGCCGCTAGCAGAGGAACTTAAGTCCAATGGCGAAACTGAGTTCGATCAACAAGAACGAGCGTCGCAAGAAGCTCGTCAAGAAGTATGCCGCGAAATACGCGAGGCTGAAGGCAGTGGCTGATGATGAGTCGCTTGATGAAGGCGAACGCCTGATCGCGCGTCTCAAGCTGGCGGAGATTCCCCGCAACGGCAACCCGACCCGCGTGCGCAACCGCTGCAACACCACCGGCCGCCCGCGCGGCTATTACCGCAAGTTCGGCCTGTGCCGGATTGAACTGCGCGACCTCGGCAACAAGGGCCTGATCCCAGGCCTGACCAAGTCGAGCTGGTGAGGATCTAGACGATGGCATTGACCGATCCCCTGGGTGATATGCTCACCCGTATCCGCAACGGCCAGCGGGCGAAGAAGGACTCCGTCCTTTCGCCCGCCAGCAAGCTGCGGGCAAACGTGCTCGAAGTGCTTCAGCGCGAAGGCTACATTCGTGGCTACAGCGAAGATGCTTCGGGCAAGCACCCCGCGCTGCGGATTGAGCTGAAGTATTTCGAGGGCGAGCCTGCGATCAAGCATGTCGCCCGTGTCTCCAAGCCCGGCCGCCGGGTCTACTCGGGTTCGAAAGAACTCCCGGTGATCCGCAACGGCCTGGGCATCACCATCGTCTCGACCCCGCGCGGGGTGCTCTCGGATGCCGAGGCCCGCGCGCAGAACGTCGGCGGCGAAGTGCTGGCGGAGGTGTTCTGATGAGCCGCATCGGCAAGAAACCCGTTGCCATCCCGGGTGGTGTAACCGCCTCGATCGAAAACGGCACGCTCAGCGTCAAGGGTGCCAAGGGCACGCTGACCCTCGGCCTGTCCGATCTGGTCGAGTACAAGCTCGAAGATGGTCAGATCTCGATCACCCCGGCGAATGACACCAAGGCTGCCCGCAGCCACTGGGGCATGCAGCGCACCATGGTTGCCAACCTGGTCGAAGGTGTCACGGACGGATTTACCAAGGTTCTGGTGATCAAGGGTGTGGGTTACCGGGCCAGCGCCCAGGGCAAGACCCTGAAGCTGCAGCTCGGTTATTCGCACGACGTTGATCTCGATGTGCCTGAAGGCCTCGAGGTAAAAACCCCGGATCAGACCACGGTCGAAATATCCGGGATAGACAAGCAGGCCGTTGGCCAGTTTGCCGCCGAAATCCGCCGCTGGCGCAAGCCGGAGCCGTACAAGGGCAAGGGCATCGCCTATCGTGGCGAGTATATCTTCCGCAAGGAAGGGAAGAAGAAGTAAGATGGCAAAGCTTTCCCTCTTCGATCGCCGCCGCCGCCGGGTGCGGACCGCGCTCCGCGCCCGTTCGGGCGGTCGTCCGCGTCTGTCGGTGCACCGCACTGGCCAGCACATCTATGCCCAGATCATCGATGATGCTGCCGGCAAGACCCTGGCTGCTGCTTCGACCCTGGGGTCCACGTCCTCGGGCGCGAATGTTGTTGCTGCCGCTCAGGTGGGCAAGGACATTGCCGAAGCCGCCAAGAAGGCTGGTGTTACCACCGTCGTGTTCGATCGCGGCGGCTTTCTGTTCCATGGCCGCGTCAAGGCGCTGGCCGACGCCGCCCGCGAAGGCGGGCTGGAGTTCTGATGATGGCTGACGAGAACAACAACGAAGCGACCCCGGTGGTCGACAATGCCGGTGAGACCCCGGTTGCCAACCTTGAACCGACCCAGGCGGCCGAGGCCCAGTCTGCCGAGAGCGGCGATCCCACTGAACAGCGCCGTGGCCGCGGCCGCGGCGGTGAAAACCGTGGCGGTGGTGATCGTGGCCGGGGCCGTGGTGGTCGTCGCGACGACCGACGCGGTGGCCGTGAGGAAGAAGACGACGGCATTATCGAGAAGTTGGTCCACATCAACCGTGTGTCCAAGACGGTGAAGGGCGGCAAGCGCTTCGGCTTTGCTGCACTTGTCGTGGTCGGCGACGGTTCGGGCCGGGTCGGGTTCGGCCATGGCAAGGCGCGCGAAGTGCCGGAAGCGATTACCAAGGCAACCGCTGCGGCCCGCAAGAAGATGATTCGCGTTCCACTCAAGGAAGGCCGCACGCTGCACCATGACGGCAACGGCCGGTTCGGTGCGGGCAAGGTGACGCTGCGTTCGGCTCCTCCGGGCACCGGGATCATCGCCGGTGGTCCGATGCGCGCCGTGTTCGAGAGCTTGGGCGTGGCGGACGTGGTGACCAAGTCGGTCGGCACCAGCAACCCCTACAACATGATCCGCGCCACCTTTGACGCGCTGACCAACCAGACTTCGCCGAAGTCGGTGGCACAGCGCCGGGGCAAGAAGATCGCTGACCTCCTTGGTCGCGGTGGTGCCAGTGCAGCCGAGGCGGAAGCTGACGCTGCCGCGATGGCTGAATAAGAGGGGCGGAGTAGAACAAGATGGCTACCATCAAGATCAAGCAGATCGGTTCACCGATCCGTCGCCCCGCAGTCCAGCGCCAGATCCTCATCGGTCTGGGTCTGAACAAGATGCACAAGATTGTCGAACGCCAGGATACCCCCGAGGTACGCGGGGCGATTGCCAAGATTCCGCATCTGGTCCAGGTGATCGACTGATAACCCAGCCCCCGCTTCGGCGGGGGTTGTTAATGAAGCGCGCAACAAAGGGAAACCGAGTGCTATGAAACTGACTGACATCCGCGACAACGAAGGCGCCCGCAAGACCCGCATCCGTGTGGGTCGGGGCATCGGTTCGGGCAAGGGCAAGACCGCCGGACGCGGCCAGAAGGGCCAGAAGGCCCGTTCGGGCGTGGCCATCAAGGGCTTTGAAGGCGGCCAGATGCCGCTGCACATGCGTCTGCCGAAGCGCGGCTTCAACAACCCCTTCGCCAAGGATTATGCCGAAGTGAACCTGGGCATGGTTCAGAAGTTCCTCGAAGCGGGCAAGCTCGACGGCAAGGCCGTGATCGACCACGCCGCGCTCAAGGCAGCGGGCCTCGCTCGTGGTGGCAAGGACGGCGTTCGTCTTTTGGCCAAGGGCGAACTTACCGACAAGGTCAAGTTCCTCGTTGCTGGCGCCTCGAAGGGCGCAGTGGCCGCAGTCGAAAAGGTCGGCGGTTCGGTCGAAGTGATCGATCTCGGAGCGCCTGAGCACGAAAAGAAGGCTGCTCGCCGCGAGGCCAACAAGGCCAAGAAGGCCGGCTAATCCGGAAAAAGGGTCAGCGGGGGTTCGACAAGCGTGGCCCCGCTCCCTATCTAGCCATCCTGTGCCGGGAGGGGTTTCCCAGGGTTCCGGCGCCCAACCAGGATCGAAGACACTCCGATGGCATCACGCGCCGACAACATTGCGAGCACGCTCAGTCTCGCCAACTTCTCCAAGGCTACCGAGCTCAAGAAGCGGATCTGGTTCACGATCGGTGCCCTGATCGTGTTCCGGTTCCTGAGCTTCATTCCGCTGCCGGGGGTTAACCCGCTGGTCCTGGAAACGCTCTACGATCAGGCGCGCGGCGGCATCCTCGACATGTTCAACATGTTCTCGGGCGGCAGCCTGGAGCGGATGAGCCTGATCGCGCTTGGCGTGATGCCCTACATTACCGCATCGATCGTGGTGCAGATGGCGTCGGCGCTTCATCCGACGCTGGCCGCGCTCAAGAAGGAAGGTGCCAGCGGGCGCCAGAAGCTCAACCAGTACACGCGGTATGGCACCGTATTCCTGTGCGTTATCCAGGGCTGGTTCCTCGCAGCAGGGCTTGAGGCCTATGCTGCGCAGAGCGGGCTTCAGGCAGTGGTCCAGCCCGGCTACATGTTCCGGGTCGGAGCGGTTATCAGCCTGGTCGGGGGCACGATGTTCCTGCTGTGGCTTGGGGAGCAGATCACCAGTCGCGGCATTGGCAATGGCGTATCGCTGATCATCATGGCGGGGATTGTGGCGCAGTTCCCCAGTTTCACTGGCAACATGTTCAGCGGTTACAGCGAAGGTTCGATCGCGACTCCGATCGTGATTGGGTTCATCGCCATGATCGTGATCCTGATCCTGGTGATCAGCTTCTTCGAGCGCGCTCAGCGGCGCCTGCTGATCCAGTATCCCAAGCGGGCGACGCAAAAGGGCATGATGCAGGCCGACCGCAGCCACTTGCCGCTTAAGATCAACACCGCCGGTGTGATTCCGCCTATTTTCGCCAGTTCGCTGCTGCTGCTCCCGCTGACCATCAGCCAGTTTGCCGGCAACACGATCGACACAGCCTCGACGACGGGCGGGATCATCCAGTCGCTCAACCAGTACCTGCAGCATGGCCAGCCGATCTACATGACGCTCTATGCGATCGGGATTATTTTCTTCTGCTTCTTCTATACTGCGGTGGTGTTCAACCCCGAGGAAACGGCGGACAACCTGAAGAAGAATGGCGGCTTCATTCCGGGCATCCGTCCGGGCAAGCGGACTCAGGACTACCTCGACTACGTGCTGACCCGCATCACTGTGATCGGGGCGATCTATCTGACTATTGTCTGTGTTGTGCCGGAATACATGATCGCGCAGACCGGCATTCCGCTGTTCCTGGGCGGCACCAGTCTGCTGATCGTGGTCAACGTTACTGTGGATACGATCAGCCAGATCCAGTCGCACCTGCTGGCCCACCAGTATGGTGACCTGATCAAGAAGGCCAAGCTCAAGGGGCGGATACGCTGAGGCCAGTCCTGACGAGGGGATAACGCACGTGAATATTATTCTTCTTGGCCCCCCTGGTGCGGGCAAGGGCACGCAATCGGCAATTCTGGTGGACGGGCGCGGGATGCGTCAGCTCTCGACCGGGGATATGCTCCGCGCTGCCGTCAAGGCCGAGACCGAAGTCGGTTTGCGGGCCAAAGCGGTGATGGAGCGGGGCGAGCTGGTCTCCGATGAAATCGTTTCGGCGCTGATTGATGCCGAGCTGGCTTCGATGGGGGCGGAAACCGGCGCAATCTTCGACGGCTATCCCCGCACCGAGGCGCAGGCAGTGGCATTGGATGCGATCCTCGAAGGGCGCGGCCGCAGTCTTGACTTCGTGATCGAACTGGCGGTTGACGAGGATGCCCTGGTTGACCGGATCACCGGCCGTTTCACCTGCGCAAGCTGCGGCGAAGGCTACCACGATCGCTACAAGCTGCCTGTCAAAGAGGGAACTTGCGACAAGTGCGGCAGCCACGAATTCAAGCGGCGGCCTGACGACAACGAGGATACGGTCCGCACCCGCATGGCTGAATACCGGGCCAAGACAGCCCCGATCCTGCCGCACTACGAAGCGCGCGGGATTGTTCGCCGGGTCGACGGGATGGCCGGGATCGACGAAGTCAAGCAGGCGATCGACGCGATTCTCGACTGATCCGGCGTGCAGGCCAGTGCCGGACTGCGCTTGCCGGTTTGAAGGCAGGCGCTAAAAGAGGCACCATGTCCATTCGCACACTGGCAGCCGCACTGGCCGCATTGCTCGTCACTGCCCCGGCTTCCGCCGAGGTCGTCCAGCAGGGCCCGAATGCTTTTACCACGCGTGACAGCGTCGTGGTAAAAGCTTCCCGTTTCGAGGTATGGCAGGCACTGATCGCGCCGGCGGGCTGGTGGAACAAGGCGCACACCTGGTCAGGTGATGCAGCAAACCTCTACATCAGCGCGCAGGCCAATGGGTGCTTCTGCGAATTGCTGCCCGCGCCCGAAGGCGCTCCGCAAGAGGTGCGGCGGGGCAGTGCGTTGCACATGACCGTTATCCAGGCTGATCCGGGCCATGTGCTGCGGATGCGCGGCGGGCTCGGGCCGTTGCAGAGCGAACCCGCCGAGGGTGTGCTGACGATAGCCTTGGGCGAGGTGGATGGCGGCACGCGGATCGTGTGGGAATATGTTGTTGGTGGATCGATGCGCTATGAAGTGCCGGTTATCTCCAAGGCAGTCGACGGGGTGATGAGCGAGCAGTTGCGCGGGCTCGCGCGATTGCTGGGACCGGCGGATGAGGAGGAGAAGTCCCCGGCCAAGGCTGGCGCAAAGCCGGAACCGGCAGAAAAGGAACCGGCAGAAAAGGCCACTCCCGACAAAGCCCCTGCCAAACCCAAGGTCGCGGAAGCGTTCGAGGACCTGATCGGCGAGGAATGATATCGCGGCCGCGCAAGCTACTGCTTGGCGCGCTGCGAAACGGCGCTAGGATACTGGCACAACCGGACCAGAGTGCGAGTCGCAATCGCGCCAGATGTTGCCGGGTCGCACATCGCTGGCCCTGATATCCAGGGTCGGCGCCACCAGCAGGAGGGGCGACCGTGGCAGTTACCGATCATGTGGATTTTCCGACATTCATGGAAGGCGTGAAACGCCGCAATCCGGGCCAGCCGGAGTTCGTGCAGGCCGTGCAGGAGGTGTCGGAAGACATCTTCGAATTCATTGCCGACAAAGTCCAGTATCACGAACAGCAGATCCTGCGGCGTATTGCCGAGCCCGACCGGGTGGTGTCGTTCCGCGTCTGTTGGGAAGACGACAACGGCAACGTCCGCGTCCAGCGCGGCTGGCGCGTGCAGAACAACAACGCGATCGGTCCCTACAAAGGCGGCATCCGGTTTCATCCGAGCGTGACTGAAAGCGTGCTTAAGTTCCTGGCCTTCGAGCAGACCTTCAAGAATGCCCTTACCGGTCTGCCGATGGGCGGCGGAAAGGGCGGATCGAACTTCAACCCCAAGGGCAAGAGCGTGCGCGAAATCATGCGCTTCTGCCAGAGCTTCATGACCGAACTCTATCGCCACATCGGGGCGGACGTGGACGTGCCTGCGGGTGACATCGGCGTGGGCGGGCGCGAGATCGGCTACATGTTCGGCCAGTACAAGCGCATCACCAACGAGTTCACCGGAGTGCTGACCGGCAAGGGGCTGGAGTGGGGCGGTTCCCTGATCCGGACCGAAGCGACCGGCTATGGTGCGGTCTACTTCCTGCAGAACATGCTCGCCGCCAAGGGCCAGGACTTGCAGGGCAAGACTGCGGTCATCTCCGGCTCTGGCAATGTCGCGACCCATGCGGCGGAAAAGATTGTCCAACTGGGCGGCAAGGTTCTGACCATGTCGGATTCGGGCGGCTTCATCCACGATCCCGATGGGATTACCCAGGAAAAGATCGACTGGGTCAAGATCCACAAGACTCACCGCCGCGGGCGGATCGAGGAATACTGCGACGAGTTCAAGGGCGCGACCTTCCATGCGGGCAAGACCCCGTGGAACGTAACCTGTGACGTGGCGCTGCCCTGCGCGACCCAGAACGAACTGCTTGGCCAGGATGCCAAGGCGCTGGTCGCCAATGGCTGCATCGCGGTCAGCGAAGGGGCCAACATGCCCACCGATCTCGCCGGTGTCCACGTGTTCAAGGATGCGAAGATCATGTTCGCCCCGGGCAAGGCGGCGAATGCCGGCGGGGTCGCGGTTTCGGGCCTCGAAATGAGCCAGAACTCCGAGCGGCGCAGCTGGACCGAGGCAGAGCTGCAGCAGATGCTGAAGGACATCATGCACGGCATCCACGAACGCTGTATTACTTATGGCGATCGCGGCGGCGGCTATGTCGACTACGTCAAGGGCGCCAATATCGCCGGGTTCAAGAAAGTGGCCGATGCGATGCTGGCGTTCGGCGTGGTCTGAGGGAGGGCGGGGCAGCATCGTCAGCTTTGACACCGGCCACTGCTGTTGTATGCCTCGTGGCTGCCCCGTATTCCGCCTTTGACGCGAGCGTTTGCTCGGCCGTGCTTGTGTGTTGACGCAGAGGCCGAATCGGCCTATGCGCGCCGTTCATTCGACAGCTTCGGACAAGTCCGGCAGGCGGCAGCCTTCGTGCGCGCCAACCGGACTTTTCGTCGTAACGGCACGGGGCGGCGAATGGTCAACCGCGATGAGATAGGGGTGCACTCGCATTAAGCCCCTGTGGAGCATGGAGAAGTAAGTGGCTCGTATTGCCGGGGTTAATATCCCCACCAACAAGCGCGTAATCATCGCGCTCACCTATATTCACGGAATCGGTCGCGCCAAGGCGCTGGAAATTGCCGACAAGCTGGGTATCGATCACAGCCGCCGGGTGCAGGACCTCAATGACGAGGAAGTACTTCGGATTCGTGAGACCATCGATTCGGATTATACCGTCGAAGGCGATCTGCGGCGCGAAACCGCGATGAACATCAAGCGGCTGATGGACCTTCGGTCTTATCGCGGCCTGCGTCATCGTTCCGGTCTGCCCGTCCGCGGCCAGCGCACCCACACCAACGCCCGCACCCGCAAGGGCAAGGCCAAGCCGATCGCCGGCAAGAAGAAGTAAGCTCCGGGTCAGCCGGACCTTTTCCCTTCTTTCGAGACACAAGGAATACGAACCATGGCACGCGAACCAGGCCGGATCAGGCGGCGCGACAAGAAGAACATCAGCAGCGGCGTCGCCCACGTCAATGCCAGCTTCAACAACACGATGATCACCATCACCGATGCCCAAGGCAATGCGATCAGTTGGTCAAGCGCCGGCATGATGGGCTTCAAGGGCAGCCGCAAGTCGACCCCTTATGCGGCTCAGGTTGCAGCAGACGACGCCGGCAAGAAGGCCGCCGAGCACGGTGTGCGTACAATCGAAGTCGAAATCAAGGGCCCGGGTTCGGGTCGCGAGAGCGCCCTGCGCGCGCTGCAGGCGGTGGGTTTCACCATCACCTCGATCCGCGATGTGACCCCGATCCCGCATAACGGGGTGCGCCCGTCCAAGCGGCGCCGCGTCTGATCCGTACCTGCCCGGCGGGGTGAACCCCCGTCGACCATTCTACGGACCGGACGCGCTAGGCCAGCGCCCCGGTCCGCCCGCATTATGAACCCCAGGGGATATCCATGTCCGTCAACACCAAGAACTGGCAGGAACTCAAGAAGCCCAACAGCCTCGAAATCAAGGATGCCGGGGACCGTACCCGTAAGGCTACCTTCGTGGCGGAACCGCTGGAGCGGGGCTTCGGACTGACGCTCGGCAACGCGCTGCGCCGCGTGCTCCTTTCTTCGCTTCAGGGTGCCGCGATCACCTCGATCCGGATCGAGAACGTGCTGCACGAATTCTCCAGCCTTGCCGGCGTGCGCGAAGACGTGACCGACATCGTCCTGAACGTGAAGCAGATCGCGCTCAAGATGCAGGGCGAAGGCCCCAAGCGGCTCCAGCTTTCGGCCACCGGCCCGGGCGCAGTCACCGCCGGTGACATCGCCGTGACCGGCGATATCGAGATCATGAACAAGGGTCTCGTGATCTGCCAGCTCGACGAAGGCGCGACGCTGAACATGGAACTGACTGCCGACACCGGCAGCGGTTATGTCCCGGCTGTGCAGAACCGCCCGATCGATGCCCCGATCGGCCTGATCCCGGTCGACTCGCTCTATTCGCCGGTGCGTCAGGTCAGCTACAAGGTCGAAAAGGCCCGTGTCGGCCAGGAACTCGATTTCGACAAGCTCAGCCTCACTGTGGAAACTGACGGCACCGTGACGCCCGATGATGCCGTGGCCTATGCCGCGCGTATCCTGCAGGACCAGCTGACGCTGTTCGTCCACTTCGACGACAGCATCCCGGCCGCTCCGGGGGCGATGATCGGTCACGCCGCAGAGCCACAGGAATCGGATGCCAACCAGCTCAACCGCTACCTGCTCAAGAAGGTCGATGAGCTGGAACTGTCGGTCCGTTCGGCTAACTGCCTCAAGAACGACAACATCATCTACATCGGCGACCTGGTCCAGAAGACCGAGGCCGAGATGCTCCGCACGCCGAACTTCGGCCGCAAGAGCCTCAACGAGATCAAGGAAGTCCTGAGCTCGATGGGTCTGCGCCTTGGCATGGACATCCCCGGCTGGCCGCCGGAAAACATTGAGGAAATGGCCAAGAAGCTGGAGCAGGAACTGCTCGGCTAAGCTGGCTCGAACAAACAAGGGCGGTCGGCCTCACCGACCAGGATGGAGCAACCTGATACGGGCTCCCTACGAACGAAGGACTGAAAAATGCGTCACAAGATTGGCGGCCGCAAGCTGCAGCGCAAGACCGGCCACCGCAATGCCATGTTCCGCAACATGGCTGCGGCCCTGATCAAGCACGAGCAGATCATGACCACTGTGCCCAAGGCCAAGGAATTGCGCCCCTACGTCGAAAAGCTGATCTCGCTGGCCAAGCGCGGCGGCCTGTCGAACCGGCGGCTGGCCCATGCCCGGCTGCTGGACGAAACCCAGCTGAAGAAGCTGTTTGATGTGCTGGCAGCGCGCTACGCCGACCGTGAAGGCGGCTACACCCGCGTGATCAAGGCTGGTATCCGCGCCGGTGACGCCGCCCCGATGGCGGTGATCGAGCTGGTTGACCGTGACGTGAGCGCCAAGGGTCAGGACAGCGGCCCGGTGCAGAACGAAGAAGAATTCGAAGACGCCTGAGCCGCGATTTCGTAGCAAAACTAAGGGGCCGCGCGGAACAATCCGGCGGCCCTTTTCTTTTGTCCGGTGCAGGGTAGGGTGCAGGCCATGATCCGTACCGCCTTTGCAGCCGCCTCGCTGCTGCTCGCCGTCCCCGCTGCTGCACAGAGCCAGCAACAGGCGCTGGACGCCCGCTACGACCGTGCGCTGGCGGCGGGTTACAAAGCGCTGATGTTGTGCGGGGCCATTGCAAGCGCAGAGCGCAGCGGCGCGAGGGAGCGGAGTGAGGAGAGTGTGCTCCGTTACGAACTCACCGGCATCCAGCAACCCCTCGACGCGATCGTGGGCCAACTGCCTTACCGCATCGAACGCTGGGCCGGCGGGCCAAGCCCGGTCCGTTATGTTGCGGTCGACTGGGTGGAGGACATGCCGCCCCGGATGGCCTTCCAACGCGCTGGCGGCGGCTGCTCTCTCGGCCCGATCGGGATGGAGACGGACACAATCGACGAAGCCGCACCCCCGCCCATGCCCAAGCAGATCGTCAGCTGGCACATGAAGCTGCCCGGGCCCGTTTCGCCAGTGCTCGAGGCGGCAATGACCGAGGTTTATGGAGTCAAGGTGCGCACCACCGCCGTCTCGGTCAACTGGGGCGAGGATGGCTGGGACTGGCGTTTTGCCGAAGGTTTCACTCCGTTCACGCCGCAGCGGACCTGGTCGGTCGCCAAGAGCATCGCTGCCACGCTGGTGGGGGCCGCGGCACAGCAGGGCGGGGCGGACCCGGGCGCCAGCGCGGGCCTCGGCAGCGGTGCTTCCGGCGATCCGCGCGCCGCGATCACCATTGATCACCTGCTTCGCATGGCATCCGGCCGCTATTCCGACACACCCGGTAGCCGCACCGATCCGCTCTATTTCGGCGGCTCCACCGTGGACGAAACCGCGCTGCACTGGCCGCTGGTCCATCAGCCGGGAACCGTGTTCCGATATGCCAACAATGACACGCTTGCTGCTGTTGCCGCTATCGCCCCGACATTTGCTGAGCACCCTCCAGCTGCCTTCTTCGCCAAGATCGGGATGCAGGACACGGTCGCGGAGACCGACTGGCAGGGCGACTACATCCTTTCCAGCCAGGTTTGGGCCAGCACGATGGATCTGGTCCGTTTCGGCCAGCTTTACCTCAACGATGGCAAACTCCCGTCAGGTGAGCGTATCCTGCCCGAAGGCTGGGTCAGTTATGTCTCCACCCCCTCCGGCCCGCAGCCCGAAGGCCCATTCGGCTATGGTGCGGGGTTCTGGCTGATGAACCGCTCCGAAGGCGTGCCGCCTGATACCTTCGCCGCGTTTGGTAATCGCGGGCAATATGTGGTGATCGTACCCTCCCGCAATGTGGTGATCGTGCGCCGGGGGGAGGACCCGGTGGGCAGCCGGTTCGATATCGCTGCCTTCACTCGTGACATACTGGCCGCTCTCGAATGATTTGTTCATTAAAAAGCCGATATTGCTGAACACTTCCTGTCAGGCAGGTTCAGCGTCGCCACAGTGTGGATTGCGTACAAGAGGCTCAACCGAGGCAGTCCCGCCACGGTTCAGACGAGGAGAGCCTCACATGACCAACACATTCAAGACCTTTGCGAAGGGTGGGATCGCAACGGCAACGCTCGGCGCTGTGGCGCTGGCCGGAGCCACGCCTGCCATGGCCGATGACCGCCGCGACCGCGGCCTGTCTGCCGGTGACGTGATTGCTGGCGCGGTGATCATCGGCGGAATTGCCGCGATCGCCGCAGCCGCCAGCCGAAACAACGATGGCTATCGCTATGACAGCCGCAATCGCGGTTACGATTACGATCGCGGTGACCGCTGGCAGGCACGCGGCAACCCCCGCGCGGCGGTCGAGCGCTGCGTGAACGCCGCCCGCCAGGATGCCCGCCGCGCCGGATACCGCTTTGCCGATGTAACCCAGATCCGCAGCGTCGAAGATACCCGCTACGGCTGGCGCGTGCGCGGCAATGTGGTGGTCGACGATTCGCGCGGCTGGCATGGGCGCGATCGCTATGATCGCCGCTGGGGTTACATCAACAACCGCAGTGACAGCGGCCGGTTTGAGTGCCGGATCGAGCGTGGTCGGGTGACCTCGGTCAATTTCAGCGGCATCCGCGGGCTGCGCTGACCGATGTGTTCAGGGTAAACGGGCGGTTCAGGCTGATGAAAGCCTGGACCGCCTAGCGCATTGATAGTTTCAGGGGCATGCAGCCCTGATGATTGGCGGGGGATAGGCCATGCCTCAGTACAAATCAGTTTCAGGCACGCTTGCCATGGTGGCAGCCGCCGCAATGGCGTCCACCCCGGTGGCAGCAGCGGATTTGCCGGTTTCGGCCGCGCGCGGACAGCAGCCGCATGTGACCGTATTCAAGTCGGACGATGTCAATGCGGACAGCTATCGCCGCTATCGCCATCGTGACCGGGTCGATGCGGGCGACGTCCTCGCCGGGGTCCTGATCATCGGCGGAATCGCTGCGATTGCCAGCGCGGCGTCCAACAGTTCACGCAACCGTGACTATCGCGATGATCGCTATCGCAACGACTACCGTTATCGATCCAGCAACGACAGCTATCGCTATCGCCGGAGCGATAACCGCTCCAACGCGGGCAGCGGGATCGACAATGCGGTCAACCGGTGCGTCGGCGCGATCGAACGCGATGTGCGCGTGGCGAGTGTCGACGGGGTCGATCGCAATGCCGCCGGCTGGCTGGTGACGGGCACGATCTACAATGGCGACGGCTTTTCATGCCGGATTGATGGCAGTGGTCGGTTGGATGGAATCCGCTTCGGTCAGAACGCAGCGGCTCCCTACAGCGGTGCCGTCAACGATCGCCAGTGGGATGATGACCGCTACCGCGCGGCCTGGGCACAGGTCGATGCGGGGCAGAGCGGACGATCGACACCAGTGATGGACGGCCCGCAACCGGCCTATCCCGGTGGACCGCTGCCGGGCGATGATTACAACGATTAATCGGGTTTCTGGCCCTGCCCGGCGGCGTAGCTGGGAAGGGCCAGTTGCCAGCGAATGGCGGCTCCGCGCAGGGTGAAGCCGCCGAACCAGGCCAGTCCCCATACCAGAGGTGATTGCAGGCCGAGCAATGTTCCGGCCATGGTAAGCAAAGCCGCCAGCGCGGCAGCTGTCACATAGAGTTCGGGCCGCATGATGATCGAGGGCACGCCAGCGATTACATCGCGGACCACCCCGCCGGCACAGCCGGTCACGACGCCGAGCACGGCGGCCGGAACAGGCGCTACGCCGAATTGGATTGCCTTGGCCGTGCCAAGAACCGCGAAGGCGGCAAGGCCGGCCGCATCCGCCCATTCCAGCAGGGTTCCCTCCCACCACCGGGTTGGCGTGAACCAGGCGATCAGGGCGGTGCCGAAAATCACCGGGGCCACCCACGGATCGTGCAGCCAGAACGCCGGTGCGCCGATCAGCATATCGCGCAGCGAACCACCGCCCACCCCTGTCACCAGTGCAAAGAACGCCATGGTCACGAACGTCTGCCGCAGGCGCGCTGCCAGCAGCGCCCCGGTCAGGGCGAACACGGCGGTGCCGAGCAGGTCGAGGGCGGGGGGAAGAACCTGCGGTGTCACGCCGCAAGCCGCGCCTGTCGCCGCCGGAACATCAGGATGCAGCCGAGCAGTGCTCCGAAGGACGCCAGGGCTGCGAACAGGATAAGCACCGGGTGACTGGTATCCTCACGGGCCTCAAGGTCCATGATATGAAGCCCCCACATGACGTCGAACACGCGCCACCAGCGCGTGCGCACTGCCTCGATTTCGCCGGTTTCGCGCCCGACATAGACATGTGTGCCGTCGCTCAACGTGATCTGCCAAACCGGCATTGGCCGGCGGAAATCGAACGGCACTTCGTCGGCCTCGAACAGTGTTGCGCGGTCCACCGCACTGCCGCTCACGATTTCCCGGGCCACGACGGCCCGCGCTTCGGACGCGCCGAGCGGGGCGATTGCCTCTCCGGTTGCCAGGTCATAGCGCTGCACGCTGCCGTCCATCCGGGTCACCAGGGTGACAGCGCGGCCACGCTGCATGAAGCTGCGCATCTCCCGGATGGGCCCGCCTTGCGGTTCATTTCCTGACAGGTCGAGCGGCTGGGGTGCCATGGCTACCCGCAGCTTGGTGCCGCGTACTTCGTCAATGGGTTTGGCGACCATGAATAGGCCGGTCAGCGTCCACATCAGGATCGGCACGCCGACCAGCCAGCCGAGCCAGATATGCCAGCGGGCCAATTGGCGCATCAGCCGTTGGCGCCCCTGCGTGCTAGCCATGCAGGATAGTGCCCATTTCAGCTGCCGCTGCAATGCAGTCGAGGTCGCTCCAGCGCGGCCCGATAACCTGCATTCCGCATGGAAGGCCATCGGCGGCCCCAATCGGCAACACGGTTGATGGCAGGTTCGGGAATGTGGCAAGGCCCGCCCAGAACAGCCCGTCCGCGGCCCGGTGCGGCGCACCGTTGATGGAAATCTCTCCTTTGAACACAGCGTCATCCCGGTGCGGGATTGCGAGCACCGGGGCCGGAGGGGCGAGCACGAAGTCATAGCTTTCGAACAGCGCCGCCCACGCCAGTTCGTTGCGGGCCTGCGCGTCGAGCAGGTCAAACCAGTCGGTGGCGGTGGCCCGTTTGCCGCCTGGCGCGGGCATCCCGCGTGCCATCGCGATGTTCATCATCTTGAGGTAGTCATGCTGTTGCTGCGGCAAGTCAGGCAGCAAGGCCGAGGTGCGATCAATCCCGACACCCGCCGCCTCGATCATGGCGATGGCCGCCTCGGTTGGCCCCCGCACGGCGGAATCGACGGGGCTGGCGGGATGATCGACCAGCGCCAGCAGGCGGCATTCGCGCAAGGGCTTGCCGTTCCGGCGGAGCGGGATCGTGGCCGTCAGTTCCAGCAAAAGGGCGAGGTCCTCGGCATTGCGGGCGAGCGGCCCGGCAATCGACAGCACTCCATCATGCGCGTCTTTCCCGGCGAATGCGGGATGGTCGTGCCCGTGCTTGGAGACCAGCCCCCAGCTCGACTTGTGCCCCCAGACACCGCAGAAATGGGCCGGCACGCGGACCGAGCCGCCGATGTCGGTGCCGAAATCGCATGGCACCATGCCGGCTGCTACCGCCGCAGCCGACCCGCCCGATGAACCACCCGGGCTGCGTGATGGATCGTGCGGGTTGCCGGTGCGGCCATAGACCGGATTGAAGCTCTGCCAGTCGCTCAGATCGACCGGAACATTGGTCTTGCCAAGCAGGATGGCCCCGGCCGCCTTGAGCTGGCGGACCACGCGCGCGTCGCGGGTGGCAAGTTGGTGGCGGTATGCCTCGTGCCCCCAGCAGGTTGGCAGCCCGGCAATGTCGAAGCTCTCCTTGATCGTCATTGGGACGCCGTAGAGCGGCTGGTTCTCGCGCGGCTTCTCGTGGCCGAGGGCCTTGGCCGTATCGCGGGCCCGGTCGAAATCGCACACCACCACCGCGTCGATCCCGATGTCGAGATCCTCGATCCGGGCGATGGCCGCCTCAACTGCCTCCAGAGGAGAAAGCTCTCCGCTGCGTATCTGTGCCGCCAGCGCGATCGCCCCCGGCTCGCTGGTCAGTTGCGGATAGGCCATGAACGCTCCTCTCTCTTTGCCGACCGGTTCTAGGCGGCCGGGCCGTGCGGAGCAAATGCGATTGCGGTCAGGCCGGCAATTCCTGTCCGGTGGCGGGGTGCGTGGTGCGGTTGAGCGCCAGCGCCAGCCCGTAGCCGAGGATCGGCGCTGCGCCATAGCCGATCAGCGGGGTGGGGTAGTGCGAGATCATCGCCATGATGGTGAAGCCGAACAGCGATCCGGCCACGGCATAGCGCACCCCACGCTCGCCCCCGCTGGCCAACAGGACCAGAAAAAAGGCACCGACCAGGCTGAGGAACACAGCGAGGGCAGTCAGTGGTGATGTCATGGAAAGGTCGGCCAGAACGCGTTCCACGAAGGGTTGCGGAGGCAGCTCTCCCCGCATTGCCATAACGAGTGTGGCAAAGAAGCCGATGATCGCGGCCACCCCGACCTTCCAGTCCTTTGTCACATCATGCAGCCCGACAGCAGCAAAGGTTAGGGCGAAGCCCGTGGCAGCATCCGGTTGGAAAAACGCTGCCAGCACCCCGGTCAGCAGGATCGGAGCGGCATAGTCCCGGTCGCGCGCTGCAAGGGCGACGAGGGCAGGGACAAGCAACATACCCGAATGGAGCGTGAACGGGCCGAGCGGCAGCCAGCGGGCCACGCCGCTCAGCGACGGGCCGGTTACCAGCGGCGCGAACAGCAGTGCGAGCAGCAAGATAGCGATCGCCCGTCGCGCAGCGACGCGCGAAACAGGCGGGAAGAGCGCTATCACAACGATGCCGAAGAGCAGTGCGCCCGCATTGACCTGGACATACCTCTCCGGCGCCCGATAGGCGATCAGATATCCCAGTCCGGCGAGCGTCGGCAGGGCCAGCGCAATGACAGCAGGCCAGCGTTCCGTCAGGAACCCTGCCCGTGCTGCCACCAGACCGCGCATCAGAGGTGGATCGGCTTGCCCCGCACGCCCATTGCCGCTTCCTTGATCGCCTCGGAATGGGTTGGGTGGGCGTGGCAGGTGTAGGCGATGTCCTCGCTTGTCGCGCCGAATTCCATCGCGATCGCTGCTTCCGCAATCATGGTTCCGGCGACCGAAGCAATAGCCCAGACGCCAAGCACGCGGTCGGTCTCGGCGTCTGCAATCACTTTCACGAAACCGTCCGGTTCGTGATTGGTCTTGGCCCGGCTGTTGGCCATCATCGGAAACTTGCTGGTCTTGACTGCGCCCCGCGCCTTGGCCTCGTCCTCGGTCATGCCCACACCGGCGAATTCAGGCCAGGTGTAGACGACGCCGGGGATGACCGCGTGATTGACGATGCCGGTCTGCCCGGCGATGTTCTCGGCCACTGCAATGCCCTCGTCCTCGGCCTTATGCGCCAGCATCGGGCCGGGTACGACGTCGCCCACTGCCCAGACGCCCGGCACCTTGGTGCGGAATTCGTGGTCGATCTCGATCTGGCCGCGCTGGTTCACTTCAAGGCCGATGTTCTCCAGTCCCAGCCCCGAGGTGTTGGGACGGCGACCGATTGAAACCAGCACGCAGTCGGCTTCCAGCGTCGTTGCCTCGCCTCCAGCAGCAGGCTCTAGGGTCAGGGTGGCCTTCTTGCCTTTGACGGTGCAGCCGGTGACCTTGGTGCCAAGGCGCAACTCCATGCCCTGCTTCTTGAAGATCTTGGCCGCTTCCTTGCGCACATCCATGTCCATCCCGGGCAGCAGCTGGTCAAGATACTCGACCACGATGACCTTGGCCCCGAGTCGGCGCCAGATCGAGCCCATTTCCAGCCCGATCACACCGCCACCGATCACCACCATGGTCTTGGGCACGGCCTTCAGTTCCAGCGCGCCGGTGGAATCGACCACCACTTGGCTGTCGTTGTCGACCTCGACCCCGGGCAGTGGGGTGACGCTGGAGCCAGTGGCGATCACCACGTTCTTCGCGGTGACGGTTTCATCGCCGATTTTCACCGTGTGCGGATCGACGAACGTGCCGTGGCCCTTCTTCCAGTCAACCTTGTTCTTCTTGAACAGGAACTCGATGCCCTTGGTCAGCCCCTCCACCGCGTCGATCCGCTGGGCGTGCATCTTGGGCAGGTTGAGCTTGGGCGTTACCTCGATGCCCATGTCCGCCATCGCACCGTTGGCCGCGGCATCGAAGAACTCGCTGGCGTGGAGCATCGCCTTTGACGGAATGCAGCCGACGTTGAGGCAGGTGCCGCCAAGCGTAGCGCGCGATTCAACGCAAGCGGTCCTCAGCCCCAGCTGTGCCGCGCGGATCGCGGCCACATAGCCGCCAGGGCCTGCGCCGATGATGAGGACGTCGTAATCGTAGTCAGACATAGTGCTTTCCTCAGAGGTCGATCAGCATCCGGGTGGGATCCTCGATCGCGTCCTTGATGATCTTCAGTGCGGTCACTGCCTCGCGCCCGTCGATCAGGCGGTGGTCATAGCTGAGCGCAATGTACATCATCGGGCGGATCACGATCTGGCCGTCGCGGACCACCGGGCGGTCCTCGATCCGGTGCAGGCCGAGCACGGCGCTCTGCGGCGGGTTGATGATCGGAGTGCTCATCAGGCTGCCGAACACGCCGCCGTTGGAAATGGTGAAGGTGCCGCCACTCATGTCTGCCATGGTCAGCGTGCCTTCGCGGGCACGGGCGCCGAAGTCGGCGATGTCCTTCTCGATTGCGGCAAAGCTCTTGGCCTGGGCATCGCGCACCACCGGCACCACGAGGCCGTTGGGTGCCGAGACCGCAACCGAGATATCGACGTAGTCGTGATAGACGATCTCGTCGCCTTCGATATAGGCGTTGGCCGCTGGAACGTCCTTCAGCGCCAGGCAGCTGGCCTTGGCGAAGAAGCCCATGAAGCCCAGCTTGATGTCGTGCTTCTTGGCGAACAGGTCCTTGTACTTCTCGCGCGCCTCGATCACCGCGGTCATGTCGACATCGTTAAACGTGGTCAGCAACGCGGCGTTGTCCTGCGCGCTCTTCAAGCGCTTGGCGATGGTCTGGCGCATCCGGGTCATCTTGACCCGTTCGGTGCGGCGCTCGTCTGCCGCAGCGGGCGCAGCCGCTGGTGCCGGTGCGGGCGCGCTGGTTGAGGGCGCAGGCGCCGTTTCCTTGGCCTTGGCTGCCGCGAGCACGTCTTCCTTGGTCAAGCGGCCATCCTTGCCGGTGCCCTTGATGGTGGTCGGATCGACGCCGTGTTCCAGCACCGCGCGGCGGACTGCTGGACTGAGGGTGGTGGTATCCGGCGTTGGAACGGGCTCGGGCTGGACCGGGGCCGCTTCTTCGCGTGGTGCAACCGGGGCCGCACCGGCCGCGGCGAGACCATCCTCAATCACCGCGATCACCGCACCTACCGCAACCGTATCGCCCACAGCAGCACGATGCTCGGTCAGCACCCCGGCGACCGGCGACGGAACTTCGACCGCGACCTTGTCGGTCTCGAGGCTCGCGATCGGCTCGTCCAGTGCAACCGCGTCGCCGGGCTGCTTGAGCCATTCGCCGATGGTGCCTTCGGTAACCGATTCACCCATGGTCGGGACTTTAACTTCAGTGCTCATAGTTCTGTTTCCTCAGGCGTTCTTCCTGCGGCGGATTTCGGTGCGAACCGACGTGCCGAGCGCATGGGCGATCAGTGCCGCCTGTTCGCTGGCGTGGCGGCTGGCAAGGCCCGTCGCGGGGGAGGCGCTGGCGTTGCGCCCGGCATAGCGGGCGCGCTCGACCGGCGCCTTGGCAGCGGCGAGCGCTTCCTCGATCAGCGGTTCGACAAAGAACCAGGCACCATTGTTCTTAGGCTCTTCCTGGCACCACACCACTTCTTCGAGATTGCTCATCCGCGACAGGCGCAGTGCCAGCGGCTCGCCCGGGAAGGGATAGAGCTGTTCCAGCCGGATGATCTGGGTATCGTCGATCTTCGCCGCGTCGCGCGCTTCCATCAGGTCGTAGGCGACCTTGCCCGAACAGAGCACCACCCGGCGGGTCTTCTCGTCCGCCGCGCCGTTCAGGTCGCTCAGGATCCGCATGAAATGCGAACCGGTCTGGAAATCCTTCGCCTCGCTCTTGGCCAGGGCGTGGCGCAGCAGCGACTTGGGCGTCATGATGATCAGTGGCTTGCGGAACGGGCGGTGCATCTGCCGGCGCAGGACGTGGAAGTAGTTCGCCGGACTGGTGATGTGGCACACCTGCATGTTGTCCTGCGCGCACAGCTGCAGGAACCGCTCGAGCCGGGCGCTGGAGTGCTCCGGCCCCTGGCCCTCGTATCCATGGGGCAGGAGCATGACGATGCCGTTCGCCCGCAGCCACTTCGATTCCGAGGACGCGACGTACTGGTCGATCATGATCTGCGCGCCGTTGGCGAAATCGCCGAACTGCGCTTCCCACAGCACCAGACTCTTCGGATCGGCGCTGGCATAGCCATATTCAAACCCGAGCACGCCGTATTCGCTCAACGGGCTGTCATGCACCTCGAACCTGCCGTGCGGCACGGTGCTGAGCGGGATGTACTTGTGCTCGTCAGTCTGGTCGACCCACACCGCGTGGCGCTGGCTGAAGGTGCCGCGGCCTGAATCCTGGCCAGACAGGCGCACGCCATAGCCTTCGGAGAGAAGCGAGCCGAATGCCAGCGCTTCTCCGGTCGCCCAGTCGAAACCGGCGCCGTTCGCAAACATCTCGCGCTTGGCATCTAGCACGCGGGCCAGCGTCTTGTGGATGGTCACGCTGTCAGGGACGGTCGTCAGCGTGCGGCCCAGGCTGTCGAACAGCTTGGGCTCAATCCCCGTAGGCACGTTGCGGCGCGCGGATTCCGGATCGGCTGGGGCGTGGAGCCCGCTCCACCGGCCGGCGAACCAGTCAGCCTCGTTGGCCTTGTAGCTCTTGGCGGCTTCGAACTGCTCCTCCAACTCCGCGACAAAGGCTTGCTGCACCTCCTCGGCATGGCCGGCACCGATCACCCCTTGTTCGATCAGTCGCTTGGCATAGATTGCCGATACGCGCGGGTGCTGACGGATGCGGGCATACATCAGCGGCTGGGTGAAGCTGGGCTCGTCGCCTTCGTTGTGGCCGAAGCGGCGATAACACCACATGTCCACCACGATGTCGCGGCCAAAGGTCTGGCGGTAATCGATCGCCAACTTGCAGGCGAAAGTCACAGCTTCCGGATCGTCGCCGTTGACGTGCAGGATCGGGGCCTGAACGCCCTTGGCCACGTCGGACGGGTAGGGCGAGCCGCGCGAGAACTGCGGGCTGGTGGTGAAGCCAATCTGGTTGTTGATGACGAAGTGGATGCAGCCGCCGGTGTTGTAGCCCTTCACGCCCGAAAAGCCGAAGCACTCCCACACGATGCCCTGGCCAGCAAAGGCAGCGTCGCCGTGGATCAGCACCGGCAGCACCTGCTTGTGCTTGCCCTGACCTATATCGTCGCGGAAAACTTGCCCCGCGCGCGCCTTGCCGAGCACCACGGGATCGACCGTTTCGAGGTGGCTGGGGTTGGGGACCAGGCTCATGTGGACCTTGATCCCGTCGTCAAATTCGCGGTCGGTGCTGGTGCCGAGGTGGTACTTCACGTCGCCGGAGCCGCCCACGTCTTCGGGGTTGGCCGTACCGCCGGAAAACTCGTGGAAGATCACCTTGTAAGGTTTGGCCATGACGTTCGCGAGCACGTTCAGGCGGCCGCGGTGGGCCATGCCGTAGATGATCTCGCGCACGCCGCGCTGGCCGCCGTATTTGATCACCGCCTCAAGCGCCGGAATCATCGATTCCCCGCCATCAAGCCCGAACCGCTTGGTGCCGACGTACTTCTTGCCGAGGAACTGTTCGTACTGCTCGCCCCGGATCACTGCGGCCAGGATCGCCTTCTTTCCCTGCGGGGTGAAGTCGACCGACTTGTCGCCCCCTTCGATCCGTTCCTGAATGAAGCGGCGTTCCTCCACGTCAGCGATGTGCATGTATTCGAAGCCGATCTTGCCGCAGTAATTGCGGCGAAGTATCTCGACCAGATCGCGCACGCTGGCCCACTCAAGCCCCAGGATTCCGCCAAGGTAGACCGGGCGGTCCAGCGCCGCCCCGGAAAAGCCGTGGTATTCCGGGTCTAGATCGGCCGGAAGTTCCTGCTTTGCCAGGCCCAACGGGTCGAGGTCTGCGGCCAGGTGCCCGCGCACGCGGAAAGTGCGGATCAGCAGCATGGCGCGGATCGAGTCCGCCGCGGCCTCCTCGATGGCGCGCGGATCGGTGGCCTTGCCGGCCTTTTTCGCGGCCTGTTCGACCACAAGGCGCATCTGCGTCGGGTCGAGCGCCTGTGTCAGGTCGGCGCTGCTGCCGGACACCGTATCGAGCCAGCGCGGGTTGCCCCACGACGGGCCGGGCTGCGGGCCTTCCTGGTCGGAAAGCTCGGGCAGGAAGGTCTGGTTTTCGTTACCCATGGTCGGCTCCGGGGGAGGGAGAGGAGAGAGGGTTACACCAGCTCTTTCAGCAGCGCGTCGAGCGTGGTGCCGAGTTCGGATGGTGAAGGGCTGACACGGATGCCGGCCTTTTCCATCGCCGCGATCTTGTCATCCGCACCGCCCTGGCCGCCAGAAACGATCGCGCCTGCGTGGCCCATGCGGCGGCCCGGAGGGGCGGTGCGCCCGGCGATGAAGCCGACCATCGGCTTCTTGATCCCCTGTTTCGCCTTGTGGGCGATGAACTCAGCGGCTTCTTCTTCGGCGCTGCCGCCGATTTCACCGATCATGATGATGCTCTTGGTTTCGTCGTCAGCGAGAAACAGCTCCAGCACGTCGATGAAGTTGGTGCCGTTAACCGGGTCGCCGCCGATGCCAACCGCGGTGGTCTGGCCGAGGCCTACACTCGTGGTCTGGTGCACGGCTTCATAGGTCAGCGTGCCCGAACGCGAGACCACACCGACGCTGCCCTTCTTGAAGATCGAGCCGGGCATGATGCCGATCTTGCATTCGTTGGGGGTCAGCACGCCGGGGCAGTTGGGGCCGATCAGGCGTGACTTGGAGCCAACGAGCGCCCGCTTGACGCGGACCATGTCGAGCACCGGAATGCCTTCGGTGATGGTGACGATCAGTTCCATCTCCGCATCGATAGCTTCGAGGATCGAATCGGCCGCGAACGGCGGCGGCACATAGATGCAGGTCGCGGTCGCGCCAGTGGCGTGCTTGGCCTCGGCAACGGTGTCGTAGACCGGCAGGTCGATGTGGGTGGTGCCGCCCTTGCCGGGGGTCACGCCGGCGACCATCTGCGTGCCATAGGCGAGTGCCTGCTGGGTGTGGAAAGTGCCGGTTTCGCCGGTCATGCCCTGGGTGATGACCTTGGTGTGCTTGTTTACGAGGATGCTCATAAGAAGTATTTTCCTGACAAGATGTCCAGTAGGCAAATGTTCGCCCGCTATTTGAGTTATGCGCCAACCATGTTGGCAAGTGCCCATTTCACGATGTGCTGCCTCTTATCGCTGGCCCATAATGACATGTGGGGAATATTCCCAAAAGCGATGCGCCTACCTTCAAATTGGGCGAAACCACGATGAGCTTCCCATGTGCCATGCTCAGCCAAACGAGATTCTACGCTTTCGATTTGCACAGCTGACCCAAAATTATCTAGCGCACCGAACGTCATCAAAAAATCTGGCTCAATTGCTCGAATGAAAATTTTGTGGACTGGCAAACACAAGGGCAGCGCTCCCTTAAAATCTAGGTGAGTCCCAGTCCGTGTCGACCGTGTGAAAACCAGATTCGAAGCTGGAACGTCGCGCGTTTCAAGTCCCATGAGCGCGCAGAGATTTTGAACACGGCGTTGCAGCACTGCCTGCCCTCTTGGCTGCAAGTGCCCTCTCGGAGACCATTGCTCGTCAAGATAGCAATTGTGATCCCGGCGTGCATTGTGGATTGAGTCTTGGAGTGTTGCGCCTTCCGTTCCGCCAGGATTCAAGCCGAGCAGATACACAGGACCCTGAGCAAGCGTTTTAGCCGAGGAATATAGAACAGCGCCCGGCGAGTTAAGAAGGCCAGCGCCTTTCAAGTAATCTTCTGCTTCTTGCAACGCATCGGCCATCACCCCAGCGACCCATCAATCGCCTTGCACGCCACCAGCAGTTCCTTCACCGCCTCGACGCTGACCGCGAAATTCGCCTTGCCCTCGTCATCCAGCGCAATCTCGATCACTTCTTCCGCGCCGCCAGCGCCGATCACCACCGGGACGCCGACATAGAGGCCGTCCAGCCCATACCGGCCGTCGACATACACCGCGCAAGGCAGGATGCGCTTCTGGTCGCCCAGATAGGCTTCCGCCATCGCGATGGCGCTGGTGGCAGGCGCGTAATAGGCGGAGCCGGTCTTGAGCAGGCCGACGATTTCGCCGCCGCCCGAACGGGTGCGGGCGACGATTTCGTTCAGTTTTTCGGTGGAGGACTTGCCCATTTTCACAAGGTCGGTGACGGGAACGCCGCTGATGGTCGAATATTCGAGCACGGGGACCATCGTGTCGCCATGCCCGCCGAGCACGAAGGCGTTCACATCCTTCACCGAGACGCCGAATTCCCACGCGAGGAAGGTGGCGAAGCGCGCCGAATCGAGCACACCGGCCATGCCGACCACCATGTTGTGCGGCAGGCCCGAAAATTCGCGCAGCGCCCACACCATCGCATCGAGCGGGTTGGTGATGCAGATCACAAAGGCGTTGGGCGCGTGGTTCTTAATCCCTTCGCCGACCGCCTTCATCACGGAAAGGTTGATGCCGAGCAGGTCATCGCGGCTCATCCCCGGCTTGCGCGGCACACCGGCGGTGACGATCACCACATCAGCCCCGGCAATGTCGGCGTAATCGTTGGTGCCGGTGATGCTCGCGTCAAACCCCTCGACCGGGCCGCACTGGGCCAGGTCAAGCGCTTTGCCCTGCGGCATCCCTTCCGCGATATCGAACAGGACAATGTCGCCCATTTCCATTTTCGCAGCGAGGTGGGCGAGCGTGCCGCCGATCATGCCGGCGCCGATAAGGGCGATCTTCTTGCGTGCCATAGGGGGAAATCCGTCCTTCCAAACGCGCGGGACCGCCTAACCGAACCGGAAGGCGCACGCCCGCGTCCCGCGAGGAAGCCGCGCCCGGTGATGGCAAGCGGTTAAGCCCGCGCAGGCGCGATTGCAACCGTCAAAAGGTATGAGATAGCACTTATCTTTGCGATTAGTTCGCAATCGCATTAAGTGCGCCGCAGGTGCGCCTGATCACGCAATCAGGCGGTGGGGATTGCTCTCGTCGCCTTCCTGCGCCAGCAGCATCGCAGCGAGGTAATCGGGCACGGCCCGGCTGAAGTAGTAGCCCTGGCCGAGCGTGCACCCGGCATCGCGCACGGCCTTGACCTGATCGATCGTTTCCAGCCCCTCAGCGACGATTTCCATTTCCAGTCGCGAGCCCATCTCGGCCACGGCATGGATGATCGCCTCGGTCTTGCGCCCGACATTGGGGCCGGAGACGAAGCTGCGGTCGACCTTGATCTTGGAGAACGGGAACCTGTTGATGTAGCCGAGCGAGGAATAGCCGGTGCCGAAATCGTCAAGCGCGAACTTGATCCCGTCGGCCGCCAGCGTCTCGATGAAGAAGGTGGTCGCGTCGCTTTCGTCGAGCAGCACGCTTTCGGTGATTTCCAGCACCAGCCGGTGCGGCGGCAGACCGGCTTCGCGCAGGGCGTTGCGAATCCCCAGAACCGAACCGGGGGCATGGATTTGCAGCGGTGAGAGGTTCACCGCTACGGTCACATCGTCCGGCCATTGCGCCGCTGCCTTGGCTGCCTGCGCGGTAATCCAGTTGCCAAGCGTCACGATCACACCGGTTTCTTCCGCCACCGGTATGAACTCGTCCGGCCGCATTTCACCCTTTTCCGGGTGGAACCAGCGCACCAGCGCCTCGAAGCTGCGGATCTTGCCGGTCGCCAGGTCAACAATCGGCTGGAAGAAGATCGACAGCTCGTCTTTCTGGATTGCGGCGCGCAGTTCGGCTTCGATCTCGCGCCGCCGGACCAGGTCCCGGGTCATGGACTGGTGGAAGAAGCACGTCTGGCCTCGGCCGTTGGACTTGGCTTGATAGAGCGCCAGGTCGGCCGACTGCATCAGCTTGTCCGCATCGTCGCCGTCGTCCGGCAGCACCGCGACCCCGAGCGAGGCGCGCACTTCCATCCGGTCGCCGTCGATCCGCACCGGACGCATGATCTCAGCATGGACCTCGCTCGCCAGCCGCTCCGCATCGTGGCGCGTGGCGACTTCGCAGAACAGGATGAACTCGTCCCCGCCGAAACGGGACACGATTGCATCTTCCGGCATGATCTCACTCAGGCGGCGCCCGATCTCGACCAACAGCCGGTCGCCCACGGCATGGCCCAGAAGGTCGTTCACTTCCTTGAACCGATCGAGGTCGATCCAGAACAGGGCGGCGTTCTTGCCCTGGGGCAGAGCCATCAGTTGTTCGACCAGTTCGTGGTTGAGCCCGGCCCGGTTGGCGAGCCCGGTGACCACATCGGTCCGCGCCAGAACCCGCATGGTTTCGGCCAGTTCGGCGTTGCGTTCTGCTTCGCGAATGCTGTTCCGCAGTTCGCGGAACAGGTTCATCACGATCGAGGCCATGGCCGGGAACAGCAGGACCATCGTGGCGGCCAGGGCGATGAAGGGCAAGGTGCCGATGTGCAGGGCCACCACCATGATCGGGGCACAGGTCAGGAACAGCTGGCCCAGCGCAATCGTCGGTCTTCCGGCGTTGCGGGCGCAGATGCCGACGCCATAGCAGGTGGCATTGGCAATGATCAGCACTTCGACCGCAGCCGGGGCAGTGACCAGCAAGCACAGCGCGGCCATCGATCCCAGCGCCAGGGCATAGGAAAAGGCCCCGATTTCATAGGTCAGCTCAAGCAGGTTGGTGCTGGGGCCGTCATCATCGACCGACAGGAAATAGGCAGCGCCCACACGCACCATCGCGATCACGGTGAGGATCAGGGAGCCGATCGCCAGCGTCTGCGAACCGCTGACATAGGTGGCAATGCCGCTCGCCGCGATCCCGTTGATGGCACCAATCGCCAGGCTGGCCGGCTGGGTGTAAAGCGTGCGAACGAGCGAGCGCCGGACACGCTCGTTCAGCGCGTCAGCATCGGTGTGCGGGATGATCGTGCGGATCTTCCGCAAGAGAGCGTGTGTCGCCATGGTACGTGGCGTAGCGCGCAATCCTCTTTTATTGGTTAACTCCGGCTTACAGGCCAATCCGCGGGGGTCGGGACTGTCCCGAACGCACGATCAGAGCAAAGGGCCGTTGCCGGTCGCGGCCTTGTGTTCCAGCCGCGCGGCCAGCCGCTTGTCCAGCGTGCGGCACACGCCCAGCCACCATTGGTAGCTTTCGCGGTTGCCGGCAAAGAAGGCCCGCTCGGCCCGCCGGTGGGCATCGCTTGCCGCGCCCAGCCCGTGCTCAGCGAAGTGGCGCAAGGCCGCGTGGAGCATGTTGTCGAGCGTTTCGCTGCCATTGTCGTTCACCGCATTGCCCGGGGCCCGGCGCGCGAAGATGCGGGCCAGCGGGGAAGAGGCAGAAGTACGGGCGGCGGCAAAGCGCAAGGTCATGCGGGATCAGGTCCAGTCTATCGGAGGCGTCGCAGTGCTTTAGCGGCCAGCCTGCTAAGGTATGGTTCCGGCGCAAGGTTGATGAGGCTTTAACCCTGATATCCGCGGCTGCCCGGAGGGTCCTATTGACGGGGCGTGCCCGGTTCATTGATCCACCGCCCGGAGTTGGCATATTCCTGCTTTACCCCGCCCGAGGCTGGCAGGTTCTCGGCCGTGAATATGGCATCGCCGCCGCGTTGTGCGACCGCTGGGGCATAGACGGGCGCAGGTGACCGGGCCGGGACACCGGCACCGCTACCCTGGATTTCCGCCTTGCGCCGCTCGTCCTCGAACACCCGTGCAAGCGCAATCGGATCTGCTGCGGCCGTGGCGTAATCCTCGGTCCGCCGGGCGTTGGGGGCCGAGACCGGCTCACCACCTGCATAGGCCCAGCGGAAGGCACCCGGCGTGCCCGCCGGTCCCTTCCACTTGTAGAACCGGTGCGCGCCAATCGTGCCGATATGGTCGAGGCTGGGTGCCCAATAGGGATAGATCCAGATTGTGTGGTAATGGGTGGCGAGGCCGACAGGCGCGTAGACATCGCCCGCCAGCGAGTCGCGCGCAATCATCCGCGCCCGCGCCATTGCAGCCGCTGAAGGTACCCGGCGCAGCGATCCGTCGCAGGTGAAGCTGAACTGGCAGCCGGTCTTGCGCTCACTGCCCTGGTAGACCACGCCGCAAACGGTGTTGGGATAGGTCGGGTGGGCAACGCGGTTGAGCACCACCTGCGCCACCGCGCGCTGCCCGCCGATCGATTCGCTCGCTGCCTCGTAATAGATGGCGGTGGCAAGGCAATCGAGCGCGCGGGTGCGGTCGAGCCCGGTGCCGCCGCCGAAGAAGGCGCGGGCAGAGGGGCCGACGGTATCGCGCAGGGCGAGTTCGGCCACTTCGGCATTGCCGGTGCCGGTCTGGTCGAACAGCACGGCAGGTGCTGCTTCCACGTCGTAGGAAAGGCGAGCTTCGTCCTCGATGAAGTAGAATGCCGAACCGGGAAAGTTCTGTCCGGCTTGCTCGAATGCCATCGGGGTGACGGCGGGCGGCGCAGTGAAGCCGGTGGTCTCGGACTGCTGGCCCCAGTCGAGCGGCGCAGCCACCGCAGGAACCCCGATTGCGGCAGCCAGCGCCAACAGGCTGCGCCCGCGGTGCTTTCCCGAAAACGCCGCTTGCAGCCGACTGCCCAGGCTTTGCCGCGGCCCGCGCGGGCGCGGTCCGGCATAGGCCCGTGGGGCTTGGGCAGGGTAGGCGGGGTGACGGGTCAAGCGGGTTCCTCTGGCAAGGCGGGCGATGCGCGCAGAGCGCGTAGCAACGGCAGGGCAGGCGGACGAGCGGGGCGAAGGGTCCTGTCCCATAGGGGAACAGCCTGCGCAGCGCGGTTAAGCCGTACGGCAAACAACCGGTTAACGCCCGCAGCCTTGCACCTGCATCAGCATCGTTCTATTGATCGCTCCGACGTCACGGGTTGTCTGGTGAAGACCGGACCTAAGAGGGAAGGAGGTTCCAATCCTCCGCTGCCCCCGCAACTGTGACCGGGGAGGCCCGCTCCCACATGCCACTGGTTTCGCTTCGGCGCGGCTGGGAAGGCGGGGCGGGCCGCTGATCCGGGAGCCAGGAGACCTGCCCGTGCGTGTCGTTCGAGCGGCCGGGCGGGGTGTACCGGAAGCAGATGGAGAGCGCCGGATTCGCGGTGCTCCCTCCGTCATGGGCGACGTTCGCACATGACTGGAGGAATTATGCGTAAACCCCTGTTTCTATTTGTAACACTTCCCTTTTTTGCATCGCCAGCGCTCGCTCAGGATGCCTGCGGCGATCCTGGTGTCGTGTGCACGGCCGCATGGCGTACTCAAGAAGAGCAGATCACCGTCACCGCAACCGGCACGCGGATGGAGGTCAAGGCGACCGGCCAGCCGGTTACCGTGCTGGGCGAGGCGGAGATCACCAGTGTGCAGGGTGCCGACCTCACCCGGGCGCTGGAACGCGTCCCCGGCCTGACCCTGAGCCGCAACGGCGGGGCGGGTGCCTTCACCGGGGTGCGCTTGCGCGGGGCCGAGGCGGAGCAGACGCTGGTGGTGCTCGACGGGGTGCGGGTGGCCGATCCGGCTTCGCCCGGGGGCGGGTTCGACTTTGGCAACCTGCTCGCGCTCAACCTCGACAAGATCGAAGTGCTGCGCTCGTCCAATTCGACGGTGTGGGGATCGGACGCCATCGGCGGCGTAGTGGTCGCCTCGACCAGCGCGGCCAGCGGGCTGCGCGCCACCGCCGAATATGGCGCGCGCGATACCGCGACCGGAGCCGTGTCGGGCGGGATCAGCGGTAAGCGCGGCTTCCTGGGGGCATCGGCCAGTTACTTTCGCACGGACGGGTTTTCGTCTGCTGTCAGCGGCACGGAAGCCGACGGGTTCGAGCAGTGGGCAGTAAATGGTCACGGCCGGGTGTATCTGTCGGAGGCGTTCGAGGTGTTTGCGCGCGGGCGATATGTCGAAGGAACGCTTGACATCGATGGCTTCCCGCCACCCTTCTTCGCGCTCGCCGATACGCTGGAGACTCAGCAAACCCGCCAGATCGCGGCCAGCGCCGGGGCCGTGTATGACAGCGGGCCGCTTTATCTCCAGGCCAGCTACAGCCTTGCTGAAACGAAGCGTGACAACCGCGATCCCGCCTTTGGCCCGACCTTCACCAGCAAGGGCACATCCGACCGGCTGGCCCTGCGCGGCGAATGGCGTCCGATCGGTCCGCTGCTGGTCCACTTTGGTGGTGAGCACGAATGGAGCGATTATCGCACCCTGTTTGACGCCGGGGAAAGCACGCGCATTTTCGGGGCCTATGCCCAGTTAGGGATCGAGTTCGGACCGCTCTCGGCCCGTGCCGGGGGGCGCGTTGACGACCATGCCCGGTTCGGCACCGCGACCAGCTTTGGCGCGGACCTGAGCTATGAGATCGCCCAGGACCTGCGCCTGCGCGCCAGTGTGGGCGAAGGGTTCAAGGCGCCGACGCTGTTCCAGCTGTTCAGCGATTTTGGCAATGAAGGGCTGGCCCCTGAAAAAAGCACCAGTTTTGATCTGGGCCTTGCGTGGGGGGAACGCACGATGGGCGGCCGGCAGTTTTATGGCGCTGCCACACTGTTTCGCCGCGATGTGAAGGACCAGATCGATTTCGCCAGCTGCTTTGGTTCCACCGCACCCTTGTGCGTGAACCGGCCCTTCGGCTTCTATGACAATATCAGCAAAGCGCGCGCGCAAGGTCTGGAAGTGGAACTGGGCGCAAAGCCAGATGCGCGGCTAACCACCCGTGCGGTCTATGCCTATGTCGAGTCAGAAAATCGCACCGCTGGCACCACGCGGTTCGGCAACGCCCTTTCCCGTCGGCCGCGCCACGCGCTCACCGTTTCGGCGGATTGGCAAACGTCGCTGTTTGATTTGACCCTTGGGGCGGATGTGCGGTTGGTCAGCGGCAGCTTCGACAATGCCGCCAACACGGTTCGTCTGGAAGGCTATGAAGTGGTGACCGTGCGCGCTTCGCTGCCAGTGGGCGACACGGTTGAGCTGTTCGGGCGGATCGAGAACCTGTTCGACACCCGCTACCAGACTGCCGCCGGCTATGCCCAGGCCGGGCGCGGCGCGTTTGTCGGGGCGCGGCTGGCCCTATGACACGGTGCAAGTGATGCGCTGGGCTGGCCTGCTCGCCGCGGTGGCCCTCGCGGGATGCGGCCCTGCCACGGTTCCGCGGCCTGCGCTGGGTCAGCCCACCGTGGTCAGCCTCAACCCGTGCAGCGATGCGATCCTGGCCGAAGTGCTCCCGCGCGAGCGCCTGCTTGCGGTAAGCCACTACAGCCACGATCCGCAGGGCACCTCGATGGACCTCGCGCTCGCCCGCACCTTCAGGGCGACCGGCGGGACGGTGGAGGAAGTGCTGGCGCTCAACCCGGACATTGTCGTGGGCAGCGCCTTCATGCCGCCCGCCACCCGCGCTGCGCTGGCAGAGATGGGCCTGCAGGTCGAGACGCTTGGCATTGCCAGCACGGTCGCCGAAAGCCAGGCGCAGGTCCGCGCATTGGCTGCGGCAGTAGGCGAGCCGGAGCGCGGCGAGGCGCTGGCGGCGCGGATCGGGCAGGCGGCGGCGCAGCTGGACCAGGGCCGGGCAAGCGCCACCCCCGCCACTGTGCTATGGCAGCCGGGCGGGATAGTGCCGGGCGAGGGCACGCTGGTAGGAGAGCTGATGCGCCGCGCAGGGCTGGCCAGCCATACGGCAGCGCGCGGAATGGGCCAGGCCGATTACCTCTCGCTCGAACAAGTGCTGGCCGATCCGCCCGCGCTGCTGCTGGTCGCAGGCGGGGAGCGGGCGCAGCACCATCCGGCGCTCGACCGGCTGCCGCAGACCCGCCGCGAGCTATTCCACCCTTCGCTGCTCTATTGCGGTGGCCCGAGCATCATCCGCGCGGCGGCCCGGCTGGAACAACTGCGGTGACCCGGCCGGTTCTGATCCTGCTCGGGTTGCTGGCGCTTGCGTTCCCCCTGTCGCTGCTGGCGGGCCGGGTGTGGATCGATCCGGCGACGACCCCCAATGCCGCGCTGATCCTGGCCGAGCTGCGCCTGCCGCGCAGCGTGCTGGCGCTGGTGATCGGCGCGGGGCTGGGGGCGGCCGGGGCGGCGATGCAGGGCTATTTGCGCAACCCGCTGGCTGACCCGGGCCTGTTCGGCATTGCCCCGATGGCGGCGCTGGGCGCGGTGGCGAGCTTCTGGCTCGGATACGCGGCGCAGCCCTGGGCCCTGCCGCTGCTGGCCCTGCTCGGCGCGGGCGCGGGGATGGCGCTGCTCGCGCTGATCGCGGGCCGGAGTGGCGGCATCGCCCTGTTCACGCTGGCCGGGCTGATGATCGCCAGCCTGGCCGGCACGCTTACCAGCCTCGCCATCAGCACCGCGCCCAATGCCTTCGCGATGAGCGAAATCGTCACCTGGCTGATGGGCGCGCTGACCGACCGGGGTTGGCGCGAAGTCTGGCTCGCTGGGCCGCTTACGCTGGCCGGGATCGCCTGCCTTCTGATGGCGGCGCGCGGCCTCGACGCGCTGACGCTGGGCGAGGCGGCGGCGCGCTCGCTGGGGGTGGAGCCAGGGCGCTTGCTGGCCTGGCTGGTGCTCGGCGTGGGCCTGACTGTGGGCAGCGGGGTGGCGGTGGCAGGAATTGTCGGCTTCGTTGGGCTGGTGGTGCCGCACCTCGTCCGCCCGCTGACCGACCGCCGCCCGTCGCAGCTGATCGTGCCCAGCGCGCTGGCAGGCGCTGGCCTGGTGCTGGTGGCAGACAGCGCGGTGCGGGTGATCCCGTTCGTCACCGAGCTGCGGCTGGGCATCGCGCTGAGCCTGATCGGCGCGCCGTTCTTCCTGTGGCTGCTGCTGCGGATGAGGCGAGGGTTGGCGTGATGTTGCAAGCCCGTTCGATGGCCCTCGTAGGCCGCCTTGGCGGGGTCTCCGCCACGCTCGAACCGGGCTGGATCACCGCGATCTGCGGGCCCAATGGCGCGGGCAAGTCGAGCCTGCTTGAATGCCTTGCCGGCCTGCTGGTGCCCGGCAGTGGCGAGGCGCTGCTGGACGGCGAGCCGCTGCTGGCGCTTCACCCGCACGAGCGGGCGCGGGCGATTGGCTACCTGCCGCAGACCGGCGAAGTGGCGTGGGACGTGGCGGTGCGCAGCCTCGTCGCGCTCGGCCGCCTGCCGCACCGGGACACGCGCGCCGAACCGGTCGAGGCCGCGCTCGCCGCGCTCGACCTGCTGGGTCTGGCCGACCGCCCGGTCTCGCGTCTGTCCGGCGGCGAACGGGCGCGGGCGCTGCTGGCACGGGTGCTGGCGGGCGAGCCGCGCTGGATCCTTGCCGACGAACCGCTCGCCGCGCTCGATTTGGCGCATCAACTGGCGCTGCTCGGCCATCTGCGGCGGACGGCAGACGCGGGCACCGGCGTCGTGCTGGTGCTGCACGATCTTGCGCTCGCCATGAACCATGCCGACCGGGTGCTGGTGCTTGACCGGGGCAGGCTGGTGGCCGAAGGCACGCCGGACGAGGCGCTGTCGGCAGAGGTGATCGCGCGGGTCTGGGGCGTGCAGGCGCGCTGGCTGGGTGAGCCAGGCGCGCGAGCGCTGTCTGTCTAGGCCGCGGGAGCATCTGTCCGGGTGGACTTCAGCCCCTGCGCCTGGGCCAGACTGCTGCTGTTGGAGCGGCCGGGGGCAAGCCCTGCAACCCGTTGTACATGCTACACTGTCTTGAGCGGAAAAACCCGGCGCGGCGCGCGCGGGACAATTCTGGCGTGGGACATGGTCTTGGGCAGGCGGTATCATCGCGCGATGGCGGGCCCGAGCATTGTCTCGATACGCTGTCCCATTCTGCTGATCCAGCCTGCGCTGGCGAGCGGATGCCGGTGCGCAGACGCGCCTTGTTCGCGGTGACAATCCCGGATTCCGGAATTCGCGGTAATTCGAGCAGCTTATCGGGTCTGAGGGGCTCGTTTCTAACATCAATTGTATATTGCCAGAGCGAACGCTCCCGAGTCATTGTCACGCCTTCGGATGGCGAAGGTTCTCCTTTCGAACCGGACGCCGACTAACCGTCGCAGATCGTATGTTTTGTTTGTGCGTGGCAATAGGAGGGAAAGGAAACATCATGGCGATTGTCCAGCATTCGACCAGGCGGGGATGCATGCTGCTGATGGCACTTGGACTGGGCTTGGGCGCTACTGGGGGCCATGCCCAGCAACAACGGTTCGACCTGGATGACCGGCAAGCCGCTCAGCCGAGTACAACACCGGCTGAGGCTCTCTGGCCGGTGCCCTCACGCGCCCAGTGGGGTCAGGTTGTCACGCGCAAGGGGAGTAATGTCTGGCAGGACGCGATATTCACCGACCCGGAAGGGCGCTGGCAGATCGTGTACCCCGCGACCCTGACCGAGCCGGGTGGAGATACGGTTGGCCGTGATCGGTGGTTTTCCTATCCGGGACAACCGCAGATCCTGTGTGGCGCGCTGCTGACGCGGGGGGTGTTCAGCGGACTGGGCGACAACGCGATAGCCGAAGCACCAGGCGCGCTCTTGCGCGATCCCGATGCCTACGTCGGGAAGGTCCGGCATAACGATTATCCGGTGCTCAATCAGCGGGTCGTCACACTCGAATCTCCGGCCGACGCAAGCGGCCAGCCCGTCCAGGCGGTCAGCTTCGACCAGCGTGGCAAGATCTTCGATCTCATCGGTATCGAGCGCGAGGTCGTGGTGCGTAACGTGCTCGTCAGCGATGGGGTCGATCTTCTGACTGTGTTCTGCGCAGCGCAACCGGGCCAGAAGAAATGGGTGGAAAAGCAGGCTCTGGCTGCACTGCGGCTGACCACTGCGGCACGGTCGCCACGATGAGTGTTCGGCAGCGGCTGACGACCGCAGCGGTGGCGGTGGCCTTTACGACCTTTGCGATCCCGCAAGCCAAGAGCCAGGAACAGCCGCTTGCGATCAAGGAGCGGCTGGTATTGGGCAGCTTCAATATGTGCTGGGAGGGGGAGGATCAGCCGGGTAATCTGTCCATCCGATTGCGGGAAAACGGGTTCCGCCTGGCGCCCTTTTCCGACACCCTGCACATGCGGACGGAGCAGAACACCACCATCCTGTTCATGGCCTATTATGGCAAGGATGCGAATGGCCAGCCTGAAACCTATTGCCGGATTACCGCGCTCAAACCGCAGATCGACAGTCATTGGACGCCCAAGGCACCGATCTTCAACAATTTCGACACCTTGCTCGACAGAATAATCAACGCCACAGGGACGATGGGCGGTGGATATCGCCTGACCACGCTGCGCCAGCCGACCGGCGGGGCCAATGGTCCGCGCAAAACCGTGCTTCACCTTGATGAGCGGGTGCGCGGGCGGATCATCCATATCGAGGAGGCACCTCGATATTACGAGTTCGTCTATATCAACGCCCCCCGCGCCACCATCGCCAACCCGGCTACGCTAAATCAGGTGATCCAGCCTGAAGCGCGTGCAGCCATGCAGCTGATGGTCGATGACCGCTGGGAGGTCGCCTTTTGCAACCTAAATCCGCAACACTGCCTGACCGAGGCGCAACGACGCCAGCAGGCCGAGATGGCGGCCCGCGCCGCGAACCGGCGGGAGCCTATCCCCATCCCGTTCAGCGGTATCGGTTCCATCCGTTCAGGCGATAACCGAACGAACGAACAACGGTTGAGGGACCGCGCATACTGGGAAAACTACCACCGCTGTGGCAGCGGGCGATGCTAGTTCCGCCCAGGTGACCTGGCCGCCGCTGCGTTCGCGCTCCCGGTAAGGGGAGGGCTAACGCCTGCCGGCGGCCTCACTTCCCGCCGATCGCTTCCATCATCGGTTCGCCGCTGGGTTCGATGCCGCCGCCGGTCAGGCCGCGCGCTTCGAGCATCGGGGTTACGTCAGGCTGGCGGCCGGCGAAGTTCTCGAACATCTCGAAGTAGTCCATCGTTCCGCCGCGGCTGATCACGGTGGCACGGTAATGATCGCCGTTGGCGCGGGTCAGGCCGCCGTTGTCGACAAACCACTTGCGGCTGTCACGGTCGAGCATTTCGGTCCACAGATAGCTGTAATACCCGGCTGAATACCCCGATGGTGACGAAAAGATGTGGTTGAAGTAATTGCTGCGATAGCGCGGCGGCACCAGATCGACCTTCAGCCCCAGTTCCTCCAGCGCGCGCCGTTCGAACGCATCGACATCGGCGGCAGTCTTGATCTTCGCCGCTTCCTCGACGCTCAGCGCGTGCCACTTCATGTCAAGCAGTGCAGCGGCGACGACTTCTCCGAAGTCATAGCCCTGGTTGAACTTGCTCGCTGCGTCGATCTTGGCGATCAGTTCGGCCGGGATGGTCTCGCCGGTCTTGTAGTGCTTGGCGTAATTTTCAAGAATGCTGGGCCAGGTGGCCCACATCTCGTTGACCTGGCTCGGATACTCCACGAAATCGCGCGCGGTGGCGGTGCCGGAAAGGCTGGCATACTGCTGGTCAGCGAAGAAGCCGTGCAGCGCGTGGCCGAATTCGTGGAACAGCGTGTTGACGTTGTCGAAGCTGACCAGCTGGACTTCGCCCGCAGCTGCCTTGGGGATGTTGAGCACGTTGTAGATCACCGGCTTGGTGCCGTAGAGATAGCTCTGATCGACGAAGTTGCTCATCCACGCACCACCGCGCTTGCTGGGCCGCTGATAGGGATCGAAGTAGAAGATCCCCAGTTCGCTGCCGTCACGGTCAAACACGCTGTAGGTGGTCACGTCCGGGTGATAGACCGGCAGGTCAGTGCGCTTCTTGAAGTCGAGCCCGAACAACTGGCCCGCAGCGTAGAACACCCCGTCTTCCAGCACCCGGTCGATCTGGAAGTATTCCATGACCTTGTCTTCATCAAGTTCGTAGCGTTCCGCCTTGACCTTGTTGGCATAGCGATACCAGTCCCACGGCTCGACAGTGTGGTTGCCGCCTTGGGCCGCGATCATCTCGTTGAGCAGGGCCGCCTCGCGGGCCTGGGTCGCGGCCAAGGCGGGGACCATGTCGGTCATGAACTTGAGCGCGGTTTCCGGCTTCTTCGCCATCCGGTCAACCAGGGCATAGCTGCCCCAGCTGTCATGCCCGAACAGTGCGGCCTTTTCGGCGCGTAGGCGCACGATCTGGGCGATCAGTTCGCGGGTGTCATTCGGCCCGCCCTGCTCGGCGCGGGTCAGCGAAAGCTTGAGCAGCTTTTCACGCACCGCGCGGTTCTCCAGCGCCGGCAGGAGCGGCTGCTGGGTGGTGTTCTGCAGCGCGATGGCGAACTTGCCAGGCATCCCCCGATCCGCTGCCAGCTTGGCTGCGGCATCGATATCGGCCTGCGAGAGGCCGGCCAGCTCCGCCGCGCTATCCACCACCAGCGCGTTGGCGACGGTCGCCGCGCGCACCCGCTGGCCGAAGTCTGTGGTCACCTTGGACAGGTCAGAGTTGATCGCCTTGATCTGCTCTTTCTGTGCTGGCGTCAGCTGCGCCCCGGCATTGACCATGCCCTCATAGGTATTTTGGAGGAGCTTGGCCTGCTCTGTGGTCAGCGAGAGTGAGGCGCGATTGTCGTAGACTGCCTTCACGCGGGCAAACAGCACCGGATCGAGCGTGATTGCATCGCCATGTTGCGACAACTTGGGGCCGACCTTGGTCTGCGTTTCGTCGAGCGTGTCGTTGGTGTTGGCACCGGTCAGGGCGAAGAACATGGTCGCGACGCGGCCCAGCATCCGGCCCGAGGTTTCCAGCGCGACAATGGTGTTCTCGAATGTGGGCGCTTCCGGGTTGGCCTTGATCCGCGCGATTTCGCCATTGTGGACCGCCATCGCGCTTTCGAACGCGGGCAGGTAAGCGGCATCGGGCACCTTGGTGAAATCGGGTGCGTGGAACGGAAGCGTGCTGTCGTTGGCGAAATAGATCAGCACGCGGTCGATCTGGTCCTGGCTCAGCTTGGCAGAGGCGCCGGAAGCAACTGGGGTGGCAGGCTTGGTCTGGGCCATGGCGGGCTCCGGCAGGGTGGCAACAGCGGTGAGCAGCGCGCCAGCAGCGGCGGCGAGCATGAGGCGGGATTTCATTGGCGACTCCTCGTGGGATTATGGTCGGGTCTGGCCCGATATTGGCTGCGCCCGCTTGAACTCGAGATTGATTGCAAATGCAACCGGGTGCACGCCGTCACTGGGCACACCTGCTCTTGTCGCCTTTCTTGCAGGCTTCCACGTCTGCGCGCCAGCGTGCCATCGCGGCTTCGTGTTCGCGCTCGCGCCGCAGGCGTTCGGCCTCGACCGCCGCGAGTGCAGCCTCGTGTTCGGCCTTCTGCCGGGCGATGGTTGCCTCACGCTCGCGCAGGGCCTTTTCATAGGCTTGCCGATTGGCTTCGTTTTCGGCCAGCTGGCGGGTGCCGAATTCGGCCTGCTCCCGGTTCAGCCGCTCGCGCTCGGCCAGCTCGCGCTGCTCCTGCTCAGAGGTGACGGGAATGGAGAGCGGCGGATCGGCGGGCGGGGTGGCTGCTGCTTGCGGGCGCACGATTACCGGGCGATTTGGCTGGGCACCGCCAGGCCGAGTAGTTGCGGGCGTGGGCAGCGGTGCCTTGCCGAATATCCGCGCCTTGTCATCGGGGCGCCAGTATTCACCCAGGAAGCTGTTGGCGCTGGTCAGCATGCGGTAATCGAACACCGGTATTCGCCGGAAGCCTGTCTTCGGTTCCTGGGTGAAGGTGTAGGTCAGCAGTCGGCCGATCCTGGCAGTGGCGCTGATCGACCAGGTTTGCCCATCATGCTCCATACCCCGCAGAGTGTAGAGATAGTTCTGCTCGATAGCGCCCGTCACCGGCGATTTGACTTGCCCCCAAGGTTTGATCGACTCGATGATCCCCACGACATCACCAAGGCGCGGCGTGTTGCGAAGGTCAGTGCGCAGGTTCTTGGTCCGCACCAGACGCACTTCTCGTCCGGCAATCCGAACGGCGCTGTCATCAGATTGATGGCGCGATTCCCATTCGCCCTGCACCAGTGCCAGAAACTGCTGGTCTACGGCTGGGTCATCTCCGGCCACCGGAACTGCAGGGTGACTGGGTGCCGCGCCTGGTGCCATCAGCACTGGGGGCCGATCGGCACTGACACATTGCGAACCGATCCGGCTGAAGCCTTCAATCATCTGCTCCTTGGTCGCCGTGGTCACGATCACCAGAAACTGGTTGGCAGGATAACTGAAGTGGTTGCCGTTCGGACGATACTGGTTGCAGGTTGCAGTAAACTCGTACTGGACGGAAGTCGGATTTGAACGGGCAACCTTGCTGAACCGGATATTGGTGACAACTGCAAAACCAACCGGGGTCTCCTGGTAATGGTTGCTGCGCTTCCGGCTGAGCACCAGCTGGTTGCCTTGCCAGGTAAACTCGTCTCCCCGGTTCGTATCCAGCCAGCGTCCGGCAAGGAAAGCCGGGTCACGGTGCTTTTCCTGCCATTCCTGCTGCGGGTCCGCCTGAGCCGGGCTGGCTGAGAGGGCTGCAGCCAGGGCGAAAGCTGGAGCCATGTAGCTGATGGCTTTGCGAACGAACATCAATGTCTTCCTCTGTCATGCCGCGCAGGCACTGTCGGTTGAAACTGTCACCCGCCATTTCCAAATGCAATGCCGGGAGGGGTTTAGTGGGTTAAATTGCCCTGTCGAAGCAATGTTCCCGCCCGCCCATCGTATCCAGACATCTTGTATCAATCGAACATATATGGAACAGCGCCACCCATGGCATTGACCCACATTTCCGTGCGCGGCGCGCGCGAGCATAACCTTAAGGGCGTTGACATTGACCTGCCGCGCGATGCGCTGATCGTCATCACCGGCCTCAGCGGCTCGGGCAAGTCCAGCCTCGCGTTCGACACAATCTATGCCGAGGGGCAGCGGCGTTACGTGGAATCGCTCAGTGCCTATGCGCGGCAATTCCTTGAGATGATGCAGAAGCCCGATGTCGAGCACATCGACGGCCTCAGCCCCGCCATCTCGATCGAGCAGAAAACCACCAGCCGCAACCCGCGCTCGACCGTGGCCACGGTGACCGAGATATACGACTACATGCGCCTGTTGTGGGCACGGGTCGGGGTGCCCTACAGCCCTGCCACCGGGCTGCCGATCAGCGCGCAGACGGTCAGCCAGATGGTTGACCGGGTGATGGCACTGCCGGAAGGGACGCGGCTCTATTTGCTCGCGCCGGTGGTGCGCGGGCGCAAGGGCGAATACCGGCGCGAGCTGGCCGAATGGCAGAAGGCCGGCTTCACCCGGGTGCGGATCGACGGCGAGTTCTATCCGATCGAGGAAGCGCCGGCGCTCGACAAGAAGTTCAAGCATGACATCGAGGTGGTGGTTGACCGGATCGCGGTGAAGCCTGGTGTGGAAACGCGGCTCGCGGACAGCTTCGAACAGGCGCTCAAGCTGGCCGAAGGGCTGGCTTACGTCGACCTGGCAGATGGCGTGGTGCCGGGGCGCGAGGATGAGGGGGCCAGCGGCGGCGCGATGAAGGGCACCGGGCTTCCTGCCAACCGGATCGTGTTCAGCGAAAAGTTCGCCTGTCCCGTGTCCGGCTTTACCATCGAGGAGATCGAGCCGCGGCTGTTTTCCTTCAACGCGCCGCAGGGGGCCTGTGCGACCTGCGACGGACTGGGCGAGAAGATGCTGTTCGACCCCCAGCTGGTGGTGCCCAACGAGGCCCTTTCGCTCAAGCAGGGTGCGGTGGTGCCGTGGGCCAAGTCCAACCCGCCTAGCCCCTATTACATGCAGGTGCTGGCGAGCCTGGCAAAGGCTTATGACTTCGCGCTCACCACCCCGTGGCAGGAGCTGGAGCCTGACCAGCGCATGATCATTCTCCACGGCACTGGCGGGATGCCGGTGCCGCTGACGTTCAAGGACGGGCGCAAGGAATACACCGTTACCAAGGCGTTCGAGGGGGTGATCGGCAACCTCAACCGCCGCCTGCTGCAGACCGAGAGTGCGTGGATGCGCGAGGAGTTGGCCAAGTTCCAGACCGCGCAAGCCTGCGAGGCGTGCGGCGGCAAGCGGCTGAACGAGAAGGCGCTTTCGGTCAAGGTGGTCGGCACCGACATCGCCACCCCCACGCAGATGAGCGTTGCCGATGCGAAGGCGTGGTTCCTCGCGCTGGAGGAGCAACTGGGCGAGACCCAGCGCCAGATCGCCCGCGCGATTCTCAAGGAAATCAACGAGCGATTGGGCTTCCTCGACAACGTCGGGCTCGACTACCTCAACCTAGACCGCACCAGCGGCACCCTCAGCGGCGGGGAAAGCCAGCGCATCCGCCTGGCGAGCCAGATCGGCTCCGGCCTGTCAGGCGTGCTCTACGTGCTCGACGAGCCGAGCATCGGCCTGCACCAGCGCGACAACGACCGGCTGCTCGAAACATTGAAGCGGCTGCGCGATCTCGGCAATACGGTGATCGTGGTCGAGCATGACGAGGACGCCATCCGCACCGCCGACCATGTGGTTGACCTCGGCCCCGGCGCGGGTGTGCACGGGGGCGAGGTGGTGGCGCAGGGCACGCTAAAGGACGTGCTCAAAAGCAAGACCAGCCTCACCGCCGCCTACCTCAATGGCACCCGCAGGATCGAGGTGCCGATCAAGCGCCGCAAGGGCAATGGCCATCATGTGACTGTCCATGGCGCGCGGGCCAACAACCTGCGCAATGTCACCGCGAAGTTCCCGCTCGGCACCTTCACCTGCGTCACCGGGGTCAGCGGCTCGGGCAAGTCCAGCCTGACCATCGACACGCTCCACGCCGCCGCCGCGCGCGCGCTCAACGGCGCACGGGTGATCGCCGGCGCGCATGACAAGGTCACCGGGCTGGAACTGTGCGACAAGGTGATCGAGATCGACCAGTCCCCGATCGGCCGCACCCCGCGCTCCAACCCCGCCACATACACCGGCGCCTTCACCCAGATCCGGGACTGGTTCGCCGGCCTGCCGGAAAGCCAGGCGCGCGGCTACAAGCCGGGCCGGTTCAGCTTCAACGTCAAGGGCGGGCGGTGCGAGGCATGCCAGGGCGATGGCCTGATCAAGATCGAGATGCACTTCCTGCCCGATGTCTATGTCACCTGCGAACAGTGCCACGGCAAACGCTACAATCGCGAGACGCTGGAAGTGAAGTTCAAAGGCCACTCGATCGCGGACGTGCTCGACATGACGATCGAAGACGCGGAGGCGTTCTTCAAGGCCGTCCCCCCGATCCGTGACAAGATGCACATGCTGAACGAAGTTGGCCTGGGCTACGTCAAGGTCGGCCAGCAGGCCACTACCCTCAGCGGGGGCGAGGCGCAGCGCGTGAAACTGGCCAAGGAACTCAGCCGCCGCAGCACCGGGCAGACGCTCTATATCCTCGATGAGCCGACCACCGGCCTGCACTTCGAGGATGTGAGGAAGCTCCTGGAAGTGCTCCACCGGCTGGTTGACCAGGGCAATACCGTGGTGGTGATCGAGCACAACCTCGACGTCATCAAAACCGCCGACTGGGTGCTCGACCTCGGCCCCGGCGGCGGTGTGCGCGGCGGCGAAATCATCGCGGTGGGGACGCCGGAGCAAGTGGTCAAGGAACCGCGCAGCTATACGGGGCACTACCTCGCGCCATTGCTGGAACGCGCCAAGGTGGCGGCCGACTAGCCCTCTCCCCTTGAGGGAGAGGGTTGGGAGAAAGGCCCGGTCCATTCCTCTCCCATAGGGAAAGGCCTCCCCTGAGTCTGCCTAAGGGCCGTGAAGACGCCACGCGCCGCGATGGTTCGAGCTTCAGGCATGTTGGCATAACTCGTCCGCGGCGCATTGACTTGGGCGCGATTGTGTGAAGATGGTCACGATATGTTCCAGTCAGAATCCGATGCGGGTCTGAACCTGCTTTCGACGGCCAATGGTCGGAAATTCGGCACGATTCTGGCTGATCCGCCGTGGCAGTTTCAGAACCGTACGGGCAAGGTTGCCCCGGAGCATAAGCGGCTGGCGCGCTATGGCACGATGACGCTTGACGAGATCTGCGATCTTCCGGTGGCGGATATCGCGGCGGACCGGGCGCACC
>JBKBKB010000007.1:0-178611 GCA_046294735.1 Sphingomonadaceae bacterium | reverse complement strand
GGGTTTGGCACGCTGGCGGCGCAGGGCGGGGCGTTTACGGCCGATGCGGGCGGCGGGATTGCGTTCGATGCGGCGAGCGCGACCGGGGCGATCACCTTTGTTGCGGGCGGCACCGTCGCCGGTGGCAACCTGACCTCGCCGGGCACGGTATCGGTGAGCGGCGCGCGGGTGGTGCTGGGCGATGTGATAGCAGGCGCGGTCAGCCTGGCGAGCGGGAGCGACATCCTGTTCGACCTGATCCGCTCGGCCAATCCGGTGACGCTGACCGCCAGCAATGGCCTGATCGGCGCCAATACCGGTGCAGGCGACATCGAGAGCGGCGCGGACGTCACCCTGCTCGCGCAGTCCATCGCGCTCGGACTGGTCGATGCGGGTGGATCAATCGCCGCCGGAACCACGGTAGGCGACATGACTTTTGCCAGGTTGGAAGCGGGCAGCAATATCGCTCTCGACAGTGCCGGCGGGATCGATGTCGGCCATGCCGAGGCAGGCGGAAACTTCACCGCAGCGGCGGCGGCAGCCTTCGTCACCGGACCCGACTCCATCATCACCGGCGGAGATATCGTGATCAATGCGGGCGGGCCGGTCACGCTGGGCAATTCCAGCGCCGGCGGACTGGTCGACGTGACCGGCAGCCAGATCGACTTTTCAGCGTTGGTGGCGGGCGAAACCGTAACCCTGCTGACGGAACCCTCTGTCCAGACGGCTTTCGGCAATGGCAATGTGACCGGTGACAGCCTGACCGCAGGGGCGGGCGCAAGTTCCATCACCTCCACCTTCGGTTCGGTCACGATCGCGGGCGATACCACCGTGGTTGGCGGTCTGTCGGTCGTCGCCGACGCTAACATTACCCTGGGTGCGGTCAGTGCCCTGGGGGGCAATCTCCTTGCTAGCGCGGGCGGTGACATAGTGATCGGGACCGGTTCGGCCAGTGGCGACGCCAGCCTGAGCGCGGGCCAGTCGATCAGCCTTACAGGCGACCTTAATGCCGGCGGAACAGTGGCCCTGGCGGCGCAGACGGGCGCAATTGCTGCGCGTGACCTGATTGCTGGCGCTGGAGTCTCGGCCATTTCGGCGGCAGACATGGCCCTGCGCGATGTGATTCTGTCGGGCGGCGGCGCAAGCCTGGTTTCCGGCGGTGATATCGCGGTGCGGAACGTGTCCGGGGCCGATGGTGCCGGTGTTTTGGTCACGGCCAACGGGCGTGTGGATTTCGCCGGTATCGACAGTGCAGGTGCGGTTTCGCTGCTGGCCGAGACTGGCGAGATTGTCGGCGGCACCATTGCCTCGGGTGCCGGCGTGACGGTGGACGGCGAGGCAGTCACCCTCGCATTGATCGCCGCTGCAGGCGATGTGACCGGAACCGCCGGGAGCGGTGCGTTCTCGGTCGGCAGCATAACCTCGACCGGCGGCGCGATCGGCCTCCAGGGAGCAACAGCGGTGACGGCGGGCTCACTGGCTGCCGCGACCGACCTGACGGTTACTGGCGGCGCTATCGACCTCGGGATGGGAACCGCAGGCGGGTCTGTCGCGCTTGTGAGCGGAGTTGGCGACGGGATTGTCAGCGGCGCGCTGGTGGCCGGGAACGCCATCGCGATCGATGCCGGAACCGGCGGGTTCAGCGGGACCACGCTGGTCGCGGATGGCGCTGTGACCGTCGCTTCCGCAGCCGGGATAGCCTTCGACAGCGCTGCAGCTGGCGCGTCGGTCGGGCTTTCCTCCAGCGGCGCTGGAGATATCGCCACCACAACCATTACGGCCGGCGCAGATGTCACTGTTTCAACCGGGGGCAGCTTCATCGCTGACAGCGTGACGGCGAGCCAATCCGGAACCGGGGTGGTCAATATTGCCGCAGTTACCGGCATCACTCTGAATACGCTGGTCGGCAACACCGCACTGCTCGCGGCGTCCGGCGGTGCTGTTCGGGTCAATGTCGATATCGACATGACCGGGCTCGTCAATGCTTCCGGCCAGAGCGTGTTTCTGCGGTCGACCGGCAATTTGGCGGCCCTCGCCAATGCATCGTCTGGCGACATCGACATCGAGACTTTGGGCGATCTCGGCGTATCCGGTGCTCAAGCTGATGCCGGCGATGTGCGGCTGGTCAGCAGCGGTGGGAACGCCATGGTGGCCAATGTCCGCGCCCGGGAGTTCAGCCCCGGCACCGGCGGCAAAGTGCTGATCGAGGCGGGTGAGAACCTCGCAGTGGCGGGCGAAGTGACAGCGGCATCGGCACTGACGATGCGGGCCGGTGAACGGGCGTCGATCGATGCGGCTGCGGTCGGCCGCGAAATTGATCTGCGGGCCAGCGATGTGGCAATCGGGTCGAGCGGTGCGCTGGGCAGCCTCGAAGCGACGGAGACCATCGATATCTCCGGCGGGGGGATTGCCAGGATCGGCGGCGATGCGACCAGCGCCAGCGGGTTCGCGATCGACAACGACGAGTTTTCGCGCATTGCGGCCAGTCAGAGCATCGCGATCAGCGCCAGCACGGCCATCGTGCTCGACGATCTCGACATCCGGGTCGCCTCGGGCACGGGAGCCACCGGGAATCTGCGCGGCGAAGGCCGGATCGACTTCCGGGCCGCCGAGGGCATTGATGTGATTGGCGAGGTGGTGATGACGGGTGCGACGGCCGATAACGCGCTCGGTCTGGAAACCGGCGGCGATGTGTTCCTCGATGCCAGCACCGGCCTGCTGGAAATCAACGATGGGGCGGGCAATTTCCTCGGCAGCATCGAAGTCGTCGCGTCGAACTTCTACGCCATGACCGAGCAGGCCCTGACCGATGTCCAGGCAGCGGCGGATATCGCCGCGATCAATGACCGGCTGGCGCAGAACGACGGGATCGACAACCCTGACGGTCTGATCCGCACCGGGACACTCGACATCACGACCGTCACCAGCGACGTGTTCATCCAGAATACCGCGCCGGGCACACGCTTTGGCGAGCGGCGCGGGTTCACCGTTGACGAGCTGCTGATTTCCGATCCGTCCGGCACCAACCAGCCGATCGTGATCAACGGGATCATTGCCGGCGCAACCGGGGTGGATGCGGTCACGTTGGCCCAGATCAGCAGCGCATTCGATCCGGGCTCGACCATCAACGGCTGCCTGATTGCCAACCCGGGAAGCTGCGTCGAATTCCAGGATCGGGTGATTGACCAGCCAATCCAGGATCTGATCGAAGGCCAGCTTGAGGGCGATACGCCCGTTGCCGGATTGCTTGATACCCCGCTGTTCGAACTGCGGGAAGCGGCAGATGGCCAGAACGATCCGCTGATCGACGATCCTGTGACCGGGGCAGGTAACGAGGACCTGTGGGTCGGTGAATGCGAAGGCGAGGCAGCCAAGGCTGCCATGTGCGCAGAGCCGGCAGAGTGAGCGAGGGGCGCGGGAACGCTTGACCTTGCTCGCCCTGTGCGGGCAGAGCGCAGCGGCCATGACCGAGACCCCACTCAAGCTGTTCAACAGCCTGACCCGCCAGATCGAGACTTTCGAGCCCGTCCACCCCGGCGAGGCGCGCGTCTACACCTGCGGGCCGACAGTCTACAACTACCAGCACATCGGCAACATGCGCGCCTATGTCTTCGCCGATACGCTCGGGCGCACGCTCCAGTGGAAGGGCTACAAGCTCACCCACGTCGTCAACATCACCGATGTCGGCCACCTGACATCCGACGCCGACGAGGGCGAGGACAAGATGGAACGCATGGCCGCGCGCGAGGGCAAGAGCGCGTGGGACATCGCGCGCTTCTATCAGGAAGATTTCGAGGCGGACCTTGCGCGACTGAATGTGCAGCCCAAGCAGCACCCACGCGCGACCGAATATGTCGCGGCGATGATCGACTGGGGCAAGTCGATTGCGGCCAAGCACTGCTACGAGCTGGAGAGCGGGCTCTATTTCGATGTGTCGACCGTGGCCGATTACGGGCGGCTTGCCCGCGCTGTGACTGAAGATGGAGAGGGCCGGATCGAAAGCGTCGAGGGCAAGCGCAACGCCGCCGACTTTGCGATCTGGCGCAAGACCCCGCCGGGCGAAACGCGCCAGATGGAATGGGACAGCCCCTGGGGCCGGGGCGCCCCCGGCTGGCACCTGGAATGCTCGGTAATGGGTGAGGCGTTGCTCGGGTTTCCCTTCGACATCCACACTGGCGGGATCGACCACCGCGAAATCCACCACCCCAACGAAATCGCGCAGAACCAGGCCTATTGCTGCACGAATGGCCTGGACCGCGCCGAGAACAGCGGCGCGCGGGTCTGGATGCACAACAACTTCCTGGTTGAACGATCAGGGAAAATGTCGAAAAGCGCGGGCGAGTTCCTGCGGCTGCAACTGCTGGTTGACAAGGGCTACCACCCGCTCGCCTACCGGCTGATGTGCCTGCAGGCACACTACCGCAGCGAGCTGGAGTTCAGTTGGGAGGGCCTCGGCGCCGCGCTGACGCGATTGAAGCGGATGGTGATGGCGGTTTCCCCGCTTAAAGATGCAGAGGCGGGTGACACGTCGCATCCCAGGTTCGCGCCGATGCGGGAAAAATTTGCAGTGGCGGTTGCCGACGATCTCAACACGGCTATCGCGCTCGTGGCCCTGGAAGAAGCACTGGCGGTGAAGAAGGTCGACGCCGGAATCAAACGCGCCGTGATCGAGGATATGGACCGGGTGTTGGGGCTGAACCTGTTCTCGCTTACCCGCGCCGATCTCCGCATCCGGCCCAAGGATGCACAAATTACCGAAGCCGAGATTGAAGCCGCTCTCGAGCGCCGCAAGGCCGCGCGGGCAGAGAAGGACTTCGCGACCTCCGACGCTATCCGCGACGAACTCGCGGCCACGGGCGTCGAGGTAATGGACGGCGACCCGATGGGGTGGGAATGGAAGCTGGGCTAAAAAGTCTCCCTCTCGCTTGCAGGAGAGGTAAGGGGCGAGCAAGAGGCAAAAAACACCGCTCGCAGGGCAGGCCTACCCTCGGCCCCGCCCGCAAGCGGGAGGGGAAAATATATGACCATTCTCGCCATCTCCGGCCTGATCCGCCCGATGCTCGAGCACCGCCTGCCCGAAGAGCTCGACGTGCGCTGGTTCATGACACACGAAGAGGCGATGGAGGCCGTGGCCGAGGCCGAAATCGGCTGGTTCGATATGAACGACCAGCAGGCGATGGCCGAAACCCTGCGCGCCGCCAAAAAGCTGAAATGGCTCAACTCAATCTACGCGGGCCTCGATTTCCTGCCGATGGATGTGCTGATCGAGCGCGGGATCACCGTCACCAACGGGGCCGGGATCAACGCCGTCACCATTGCCGAATATGTGGTGATGGGGATGCTGAATATTGCCAAGGGTTATCGCGAGGTCGTGCGCGCGCAGGAGCGGCATGAATGGTTGCTCGACAGCCCCGGCAAACGCGAGTTGGCGGGATCGAAGGCGTTGCTGCTCGGCTACGGCGCGATCGGCAAGCTGATCAAACCGCGGCTCGCAGCCTTCGATGTCGAGGTCAGCGTCGTTCGTCGAACCGCAGGTGAAAACACCCTCGGTCCGGATGAATGGCGCGGGCGGCTGTCTGAATTCGACTGGATCATCCTTGCCGTTCCTGCCACGCCCGAAACCGACGGCATGATCGGGGCCGAGGAACTGGCGGCGATGAAATCCGATGCGGTGATCGTCAACATCGCGCGCGGCAGTGTGATTGATCAGCCCGCGCTGGTCGGCGCGCTGGAGCGGAAAGCTATCGGCGGCGCCTTTCTCGACGTTACCACGCCCGAACCGTTGCCCGCCGACCATCCCCTGTGGGCGCTCGACAATGCGCATATCACCATGCACCTGTCGGGCCGCGCGCAGAGCAAGATGTTCATCCGTTCGGGCGACCGCTTCCTCGACAATCTCGGCAAGTATCTGCGAGGGGAACCTGTCGCGCCGGTGTTTGACCCGGCCAGAGGTTACTAGTCCTTGCCAATCGCCGCGCGCATCTGTAACGGCGCGCCTTTCCGAGGTTACAGCGAGTCCGGTCGGTACCGGGCACCAGCTACGAAGGACAGACAATATGAAGGCCGAAGGTCACCCCGAATATCACATGATCACGGTCAAGATGACCGATGGCACCGAATATCAGACCCGCTCGACCTGGGGCAAGGAAGGCGATGTGATGTCGCTCGAAATCGATCCCCTCAGCCACCCGGCCTGGACCGGCGGCAAGCAGCAGATTCAGGAAGGTGGCCGTGTTGCAGCCTTCAACAAGCGCTTCGGAGGCCTGACCCTCAAGAAGGGCTGATCGACTCCCGGTGCTGCGACGACGAAAAAGGGCGGCCAGCGATGGCTGCTCTTTTTGCGTGTCAGGGTGGGGTGCGGCTCCGGTCAGGTTGCGTGCGCTATGCAGCGAGTGGCGATCGGCCGGGCCTGGAGGCGGCCAAGGCTGATTTGCTTGCCGCAGACGGAGCAGGTCCCGTAAGTGCCCTTGGCTATCCGGTCGAGCGCCGCGCGAATCTGGGCTATTTCCTGGCGCAGAACATCGTCGACCCCGGCCAGCGCCTCGTCATCGGCGAGGTCGACCGCCTGTTCCTCCCAGTCGGCATCGAGTGGATGGCGCAGGTCGTCTTCAATCTCTTCTGCCCGTCCAACCAGATCGGCCAGTCGCGCCTTGAGGGTGGCTTCCAGTTCGGAGAAGTCGGCCATTGTGGTTCCTTTCATAATTCTCTCCCTCCTAAACTAAGCGGACCGCCAGCCGTTTCCTTGATGCAGGTCAAATTTCACGGCGGAACAGGAAGTGGGATTCGCCCAAAGGGCAGGAGTGCGCGGCGCGGGATTGCTGGCCTGCGTAAGATTGTTTCACGCTCGGCAATATGCAGAGCTTTTTCCCTTCCCAAATGCAGGCACTTGTGCAACAGGCCGCTGCCGCTGCGGGCGGGCCTTGACCGGGCCGCTTCGTGGCGTAACAGGCCCTTTCCTGCGGCCGGGCCAAGGCCCAAAGGCAGGAGCATGTGGCGATCGTAGCTCAGCTGGTTAGAGCGCCGGTTTGTGGTACCGGAGGTCGCGGGTTCGAACCCCGTCGATCGCCCCATCATGCTTCTGCAAGGTCGCGTCGCAACGGGGCTGACCTGCGATGAACGCTTTCTGGACCGAACCGGACTATGACGACCACGAGCTGGTGCAGCTTGTGCGTGACCCGAAATCGGGCCTGACGGCGATCATTGCGCTTCATTCGACTCACCTCGGGCCGGGGGCCGGGGGCACGCGCTTCTGGCACTATGCCGCGCCGGGCGACGCCCTGCGCGATGCGCTGCGGCTGAGCCGCGGCATGAGCTACAAGAACGCCATGGCGGGCTTGCCGATGGGTGGGGGCAAGGCAGTGATCCTGGCCGGGTCGAACCGCGCCAAGCCGCCCGAACTGATGGCGGCCTTCGGGGATGCAGTGGATGCCCTGGGCGGGCGCTATGTGACGGCCGAGGATGTCGGCATAACAGAAGCCGACATGGTTGCGGTGTCGCAGCGCACCCCGCATGTATCCGGGCTCCCGGCTGATCACGGCGCGGCTGGCGGCGACCCCGGCCCGTTCACCGCCATGGGCATTTTCCTCGGCATCAAGGCCGCCGTGCGCCACAAGCTCGGCAAAGATAGCCTCGCTGGCGTCCATGTTGCGGTTCAGGGCACCGGCAGCGTGGGCAGCGGTGTCGCCCGCCTGCTGGCAAGGGAGGGCGCGCGCCTGACTTTGTCCGACATCGATCAGGACCGGGCCGCGGGGCTCGCGCGTGAGCTGGGCGGTGAAACTGCGGCGGCCGATGCGGTGATGAGCGTCGCCTGCGACGTGTTCAGTCCCAATGCCCTTGGCGCAATTTTGGATGACGAGGGAATCGCCCGGCTGGATGCGCCGATCGTCGCTGGTGGTGCGAACAACCAGCTGGCCCGGGCCCATCATGGTGCCGTGCTGGCCGGGCGCGGCATACTGTATGCGCCCGACTATGTTATCAATGCGGGCGGCATCATCAGCGTGGCGCTGGAATACCTGTGTCGGCGAAACGGTGAACCCTGCGATATCAACGATGTTCGCAAACGGATTGCGCAGATCCCCGAACGGCTGGAACAAATTTGGCAGGAAAGCGCCCGCACGGGTGTTTCGTCCGATGTCGTAGCGGACCGGATGGCGCAAAAACTGATCGGGCGCTGATTCGCGCTCTTGCCGCGCGCCCCGGCCCCTGCCAAACCGGATCTGGACAGTTCCATGCACGGCTACGCTAACCCCAAGCGCTTTCTGTCGCTCGCTTCCTGGCTCACCCCCACGCTGCTGCTCAGCGGACTGGTGATTACCGGGGGGGCGCTGGTGTGGGGTCTGGCCGTTGTGCCGCCCGACCGGCTGATGGGCGACACGGTCCGGATCCTGTTTGTGCACGTCCCGACCGCTTGGCTGGGGATGGGCGGCTGGACCGCAATTGCCGTATCCAGTGCGGCATACCTGATCTGGCGTCATCCACTGGCGGCGCTGGGTGCACGCGCCGCTGCCATGCCAGGTGCGGTGTTTACTGCCATATGTCTTGTGACAGGGTCGATCTGGGGCCGTCCTACCTGGGGTACCTGGTGGGAATGGGACGGCCGGCTTACCAGTATGCTGGTGCTGCTCTTCCTCTATTTCGGCTATATTGCTCTGGCCCAGGCGGCCGACCGGGAAGGGATATCGCCGCGCATACCGGCCATCTTCGGCCTGGTCGGTGCGATCAACATTCCGATCATCAACCGCAGCGTGGTATGGTGGAACTCGCTTCATCAGCCGCCCAGCATCACTGTCGGCAAGAGCGCCATTGATCCTGAATTCCTCGCCCCGCTGCTGATTGCCGTGCTGGGCTTCTCGCTGATGTTCGGCGGGGTGGTGCTGGCGCGGATGCGCGCTCTGCTGGCGCAAGCACAGGCCGAGGCCCGTTTGCGTCGCAAAGCGATGGAGGCCGTCTGATGCGTGAAGGGCTTGACCATTGGCCGTTCGTGATGGCGGCTTACGCTGTTACCATCGTTGCCACATTGGCGATGATTGCGTGGAGTTGGTACACGATGCGGCGGGCAGAGCGCCTGCGCGAGGAAACGAGGCGGAAATGACTGCGCTCAAGGCAAAACACCAGCGCCTGATTCTGATCGTGCTGGCACTGGTGGCGTTGGTAGGGGCGGGCCTGCTTGCGGCCTGGGCGCTGCGTAGCCAAGCCAACTATTTCTACCTTCCCGGGCAGATGGTGACTGACCCACCCGAAGTGGGGCAGGCAGTGCGGCTGGGCGGGATGGTCGAACAGGGCAGTATCAAGACCCTGCCGGACGGCATTACAATTTCATTCACAGTAACCGATCAGGACGCGGCGATGGTGCCAGTCCGCTTCACCGGCATCCTTCCAGACTTGTTCGTGGAAGGGTCGGGCGTCGTCGCCGAAGGCAAACTCGGTCCTGACGGCGTGTTCATTGCCGACAACCTGCTGGCCAAACACGACGAGAACTATGTGCCTCGCGAATTGCAGGAAATGAGCAAGCATCAGCAGGCTGCCCTGGCCAAGGAAACCTACGAGTGATCGCAGAGCTTGGTCTTGCCGCCCTGTGGCTGGCGGCAGCGCTCGCCGCCCTGCAACTGGTCGCCGGGTTCCTCGCGGTTCGCAACCCGCACGGCGAACTGGCCCAGCTGGTTCGCCCGGCGGCGATCGTGCAGGGGGTCCTGTGCGCGTTTGCCTTTGTCGTGCTGCTGTGGCTGTTTGCCGTCACCGATCTTTCGGTCAAATTGGTGGCAACCAATTCGCATTCGATGAAGCCGATGATCTTCAAGCTCTCGGGTGCATGGGGCAACCATGAAGGCTCGATGTTGTTGTGGATCACCGTCATGGCGATGGCGGGCGGTCTGATTGCGCTGATCGAGCGGCGGCTGCCGGAAAAGACCATGATGGCCACGCTTGGCGCGCAGGCTTTTGTCGGGCTTGGGTTCTATGCCTTCATCCTGTTCAGCTCCAACCCGTTCGAGCGTTTGCCGATGCCCGCAGTCGAAGGGCTGGGCCTCAACCCGCTGCTGCAGGACATCGGCCTCGCGTTCCATCCGCCGACGCTGTATTTTGGCTATGTCGGCCTGTCGGTGGCCTTCAGTTTCGCTGTTGGAGCCATGATCACCCGGCAGGTCACCCCGGAATTTGCCCGCGCGATGCGCCCGTGGGTTCTGGGCGCATGGGTTTTCCTGACCATCGGTATCACGGCGGGCTCCTACTGGGCTTACTACGAGCTCGGGTGGGGCGGGTGGTGGTTCTGGGATCCAGTCGAAAACGCCTCGCTGATGCCGTGGCTGGCAGCGACTGCCTTGCTTCATTCAGCCAGCGTGCTGGCCGCGCGCGACGCCCTGCGTGCCTGGACGATCATGCTCGGTGTGATCGCCTTTTCGATGAGTATGCTTGGCACCTTTCTGGTTCGTTCGGGCATTCTGACCAGCGTCCATGCTTTCGCAGTGGACCCGAAACGCGGCACATTTATTCTGATCCTGCTGGTGCTTTATATCGGCGGGGCGCTGGCCCTGTTTGCGATGCGCGCGGGCAGCGTAGCGGAAGGCGAGCGCTTCAGTGCCACCAGCCGCGAAGGTGCGCTGGTGTTCAACAATGTGATGCTGTGCGCCATTCTGGGGGTAGTGCTGATGGGCACGCTGTACCCGCTGGTGACCGAGGCGTTCGATGTGCGGGTCTCGGTCGGCCCGCCGTACTTCAACCCCGTCGGCGCGGTGTTCACCTTCCCGATGCTCGCGGTGATGGCGATCGGTCCGTTGTTGCGCTGGCGCCGGGACAAGCTGGAACGGGTACGCCTGCCTCTGGCGATTGTCGGTGCGGCCAACATTGCGGTGCTCGGGTTGTTGCTGGCCCTGACCGATATCGGGGTTCTGCCGCTGCTTGGCCTTGCCTTCGCTGTCGGGCTGAGCATTGCCAGCTTCCTCCCTTTGCGTGGTCGCAACCTGCGCCGCGTTCCGCTGGCGACCTGGGGCATGGTCATGGCGCATTTCGGGGTGGCGGTGGCGCTCTATGGCATGGCCAGCGAAACGGCCTTTACCAAGGAACGGCTGGCGGCGGTCGAGGTGGGCGGAACCACGGATGTCGGGCCATGGTCGATCTCGCTGGCCGGGGTCGAGCCGGTCGCCGGTCCGAACTGGACCGCGATCGAAGCCCGGTTGCTGGCCAGCTATGACGGGGCAAAGCCGATCGAACTCGGCCCGCAGGCGCGCAGTTTCTGGGCTCCGGTTCAGGAGACCAATGAATCGGTGCTGGCAACCCGGTGGAACGGACAGCTCTATGCCGTGGTCGGCAACCAGGGCGAGGACGGCCGCTGGCAGCTGCGGCTATGGTGGAAACCGTGGGTCACGTTGATCTGGTATGGCGGCCTGCTGGTGGCGCTGGGCGGAACGCTGGCGCTGATTGGCCGGGTGATCGAGGACCTGCGCCGCCGACACGTGCGAGCGCGGGTCGCCGAACGGCGGCAGGCGATGGCTGCCTAATGCGCTGGTGGTGGATCCCGCTGGCGTCGTTCGCCCTGTTTGTCGGTCTGGCCGGCTACCAGCTCTCCCAGCCGAAGGAGGAATTTGTCCGCTCGGCCATGATCGGCAAACCGCTGCCCGCCTTCACGCTGGAGCCGGCGTTCGACGGATTGCCCGGGGCCAGTGATGCCGATTTCCGTGATGGCAAGCCCAAGCTGCTCAATGTCTGGGCCAGTTGGTGCCTGCCATGCATTGCCGAAGCGCCTTACCTTGAACAACTCCGAGTCTCGGGCGTGGACATTGTCGGTATCGCCATCCGGGACCAGCGCGAAGACGTGGCCGGTTTCCTTGCCCGGCACGGCAATCCCTATTCACGGATCGGCGCCGATGACCTGTCTGAAGTCATGCTGGGGATCGGGTCGCAGGGCGTCCCGGAAACCTTCGTGATCGACGGCAATGGGGTGATTACCTACCAGCATATGGGCGATATCCGGGCCAGCGATATTCCGGTCCTGCTGGAAAAGCTGCGTGAGGCCGGGGCATGAAAGCATTTCTGGCATTGCTGGCCGCGCTTGTTGCCATCCCTGTTGCGGCGCAGCAGACGCTGCCGCCCGCACCCTACGCCTATCGCCAGCTGGATGATCCGGCGCAGGAAGAAATCGCCGTGAAGCTGATGCACACGCTTCGCTGCCTCAAGTGCCAGAGCCAGTCGATTGCGGACAGTGACGCGCCGATGGCGGGTGACATGCGCCACCAGGTCCGCACCCGCATCATGGCAGGGGAAAGCCCGGAAGAGATCCGGACCTGGCTGGTGGAGCGATACGGCGATTATGTCAGTTATGAACCCAAGGTCAGTTCCACCACCTGGCCGCTGTTCGTGATGCCGCTGGTGCTGGTGCTGGTGGCAGGGCTGATCCTGTGGCGCCGCCTCAAGCTTAGGAAATCGTGATGGGCTGGTTATCGGTACTAGGGCTGGCCCTGGCCGCTTTCGCCGTGGCCGCTTTTGTCGCCAAGTTGCCGCGCCCGGGCTGGATGATGTTCGGGGCGTGCCTGCTGTTCGGCCTTGCTGGTTATGCCATGCAAGCCAACCCGCAACTGGCCGGTGCGCCGAAGGATCCGGTGGCCACGCGGGACAGCAATGTCGGCCCGGCGATGATCGAGGCGCGACGGTTGCTGTTTGACCCGTCGCAGCCGCCCTCTGCCTTTGTCACCATGGCAGACGGTTATACCCGCCAGGGCCGGTTCGATGATGCCGCCAGCATCCTGGGGGGTGCCTTGCGGGAAAACCCGCGTGACACCGAAGCGTGGATCGCGCTTGGCAACACTCTGGTCGAGCACGCGGAAGGCGTGCCGACGGCCGCAGCGCTCTATGCCTATGCCCAGGCCGAGTCGATTGATCCGGCCCATCCTGCGCCGCCCTACTTCCTCGGCGTGGCCTTGCTTCGGACCGAGCGGTTCGCTGATGCACGCACCGTATGGGCGCAGATGATCGAGCGCGCGCCGGAGGGTGCCGAGTGGTTGCCGGCGATGCAGGAGCGGCTGGCCCAGCTAGACGCCATGCTGGCGCAGGGGATGCCGCAGGCCCCTGAACGGGCCCCGGCTCAACCCCCCGCCGAGGTTGCTCCGGGCCTCTAACAAGGCACTGGCCCCGGCGCTTATTGCAGTGCAAAAGGGTTGCTGCTAAGCGCCGCTCCCTTTGCTTCGCCAGACTCGCGGGGCGCAATTGGACATTCGCGAAGATGAGCGAAACCGCTCCCGCCTCCGTTCCTGCATCGGCTCATGGCACGCATGGCAAGCACGGCGCAACCAAGGCTGCGCTTGCGTTTGGTGCCATTGGGGTGGTGTTCGGCGATATCGGCACCAGTCCCCTGTATGCCTTTCGCGAAACGTTCGTCGGCCCGAACCCGCTCGCGATCGACCAGTTGCATGTCCTGGGCGTGGTCAGCCTGATCTTCTGGTCGATGACGCTGGTCGTCTCGATCCAGTATGTGTCGATCCTCATGCGGGCAGACAACAAGGGGCAGGGCGGTAGCCTTGCATTGGTTGCACTGATCTCCAGTCATATCAGCACCTCCCGCTATGGCTGGCTCGCGGTCTTGCTGGGCGTATTTGCGACGGCACTGTTCTACGGCGACAGCATGATTACCCCGGCGATTTCGGTGTTGTCAGCGGTCGAGGGTCTGACCGTGGTCGACCACCGGCTCGATCCGTTGGTCATTCCGATCGCGCTTACCCTGCTGGTGTGCCTGTTCCTCCTGCAAAAGCGTGGCACAGCCAAGGTGGGGGCGCTGTTTGCGCCAGTCATGATCTTTTACTTCAGCGTGATTGCAGTGCTGGGCACGGCGCAAATCATCCAGCATCCTGAGATCCTGTGGGCATTGAACCCGTGGTACGCGATCCAATTCTTCATCGTCGACAAGTGGTTGGCCTTCCTCGCCCTGGGCTCGGTCGTGCTTGCGGTCACCGGGTCCGAAGCGCTCTATTCCGATATGGGCCATTTCGGCCGCGGACCGATGCGGCTGTCATGGTTCGGGTTTGTCATGCCCTGCCTGTTGCTGAACTATTTCGGGCAGGGCGCGATGATCATAGCGCTACCACACGCGGAAGCTGCGGAGGCGATCCGGAATCCGTTCTTCTTCCTTGCATCCGAGGAATGGCGGCTGCCGCTGGTGTTTCTGGCAACCATGGCCACTTTCATTGCCAGTCAGGCTGTGATTTCGGGGGCATTCTCCATCACCCATCAGGCGATCCAGATGGGGTATATTCCGCGCCTTTCCATTCGCCACACCAGCGAGACCGAAGGCGGACAGATCTACATCCCGTTCATCAACTGGGCGTTGATGATTGCGGTCATCATTCTGGTGCTGACTTTCCAGAACTCGTCCAACCTGGCCTCGGCCTACGGGATTGCAGTGACCGGGGCGGTGACACTGGACACCCTTCTGATGGGGGTCCTATTCGTTGGGGTGTGGAAGTGGAAGTGGTGGTATGCCGCGCCGGTCATGATCCTGTTCCTGATCGTGGACGGAGCCTACTTCCTTGCCAATCTGGTCAAGGTGCCTGACGGGGGCTGGTTCCCGCTGATGGTTGGGGCGATTGCCTTCACTCTGCTGACGACCTGGGCCAAGGGCCGCCGCCTGATGCGGGAGCGGATGACCGAAGTTGCCCTGCCTATGGAGATCTTCGCCAAGTCAGCCAAGAACAGCGCCACCCGCGTGCCCGGCACGGCCATCTTCATGGCTTCGACCACCGGCGGGGTGCCCTCTGCGCTGTTGCACAATATCAAGCACAACAAGGTGATCCACGAACGGGTCGTGATCCTGACGGTGGCGATTGCCGATGTGCCCTACGTCGATCCCGAAGCACGGTGCGAGTATCACGAGCTGGGCGACGGATTCTATCGCGCGGTGCTGCACTATGGCTTCATGGAAGAGACCAACGTTCCGCTTGGCCTGAAGAAGATGGAGCGGTGTGGCGGCGAGTTCGACATGATGCAGACCAGCTTCTTCCTCAGCCGCCAGACCCTGCTGCCGTCGGCCAATCCGGGGATGGCGCTGTGGCGCGAAAAAATCTTCGCCTGGATGCTGCGCAATGCCGCGACCGCAATGGAGTTCTTCCGCCTGCCGACCAACCGGGTTGTGGAACTGGGTAGCCAGGTCGAGATCTGACCCGGGAACGGGCTCAGGAGGTGGGGGGAGGGACTTCCGCTTCTTTCTCACCTTGGTCCAGCGACAGGCCGTGCTTGAGCAGCATGGGGATCTGGCTGAATGTGAACAGGAAGGTCAGCGGCATGAACACCCAGAACTTGGCCCAGAGCCAGGATTCGAAGCTGAGCGTAGCGCGAAGCGCTTCGTTGAGCCCGGCAAGGGCGAAGAAGAACACTGCCCAGTTGCGCGAAAGTTTGAGCCAGCCTTCACGGCTCAGCCCCTCGAACGCGGCTTCCAACAACACCTGCAACAGGGCCTTGCCGCGCAGCCAGCCGATCAGCAGGACGACGCCAAAAAACAGGTAAATCACGGTCGGCTTGAGCTGGATGAAGCGTTCGTCCTGCAGCCAGATCGTCAGTGCGCCGAAGCCGATGATCAGCGATGTCGACAGGATCAGCATCGGTGAAACCCGGCCGAACTTCAACTTGGAAAAAACCAGGGCGATGACCGCGGCGATCATGAAGGCGATCGTACCCTGGATGACTGCCGCGATTTCGCCAATCGGGCCGGGCTCCGCCGGAGCATTGTACTTGTAGACCCCGAGGAACACCAGCAACGGCCCGTAATCGACGAGGATATTGAGCCATCCTGTCGGCTTCTTGGTCTCATCTTTCATCAGGCCACTCCTGCAATCACGCGCGCCACCAGGTCGGGATCGAACGGGCGCAGATCGTCCATTTTCTCGCCCACGCCGATGGCGTGGATCGGCAGGCCATACTGCTCTGCGGCTGCCACCAGCACCCCGCCGCGCGCTGTGCCGTCCAGCTTGGTCATGATCAGGCCCGTTACCCCGGCGACTTCGCGGAACACGTCGATCTGGCTGAGAGCATTCTGGCCGTTGGTGGCATCAAGCACCAGCACCACGTCATGCGGGGCCGCGGGATTGAGGCGGCCGAGCACTTTGCGGATCTTGGCCAGTTCGTCCATCAGTTCGCGCTTGTTCTGCAAGCGGCCCGCAGTGTCGACGATCAGCACGTCCGTGCCGATGTCGGTCGCGGCCTTGACCGCATCGAACACGATGGAAGCCGGGTCGCCCCCTTCCGGACCGCGGATAATGGGTACGCCAGCGCGCTCGGCCCATGTCGCAAGCTGACCGATAGCGGCGGCACGGAAGGTGTCGCCAGCCGCCAGCATCACGGCATAGTCGTCTTCCTTGAACAGGTGGGCGAGCTTGGCGATGGTGGTGGTCTTGCCGCTGCCGTTGACGCCGATCACCAGCACCACCTGCGGGCGGGGGAAGGCAGTGACTTCAAGCGGCTTTGCGACGGTGCGCAGGATGGCCGCGATTTCCTCGGCCACTGCTTCCTTCAGCTCCTGCTGGCTGATTTCCAGCCCGAACCGTTTTTCCCGCAACCGTTCTCGGATGCGCCGGGCTGCACTCGGCCCAAGATCGGACATGATAAGTGCATCCTCGACATCGTCGAGGGTGGCATCGTCGAGCTTGGCGGTGGAGACGGCCGCTGTCAGATTTTCGCTTAACCGTTCCGAGGTCTTGCGGAAGCCGCCGAACAGGCGCTGCGCCCAGCTTTGCTTGTCGTTCATGCGAGCATGCCTTGTTCGACCCGGCGCGGGGTCATTGTGATGATCGTGCCCGCATGCGTCCCGGGGGGAAGGGCAACGCGGGCGTATTCGGGGGAGTAGCCGGTGCCGTCGCGCTCGGCGAGCACCGACAGCGGCTTGCCCACAAGCGTGCAGAGCCACTCGCTGCGGGTCTGCGCGACCGTCTCCCGCAGCTCGGCAGCGCGCTGGCGAATGACCTCGCGCGGCAGCTGCGGCATTCGCGCTGCCGGGGTTCCGGGGCGAGGAGAGTAGGGAAAGATATGGCCGTGAACGATCGGCAGCCCGCGGATGATCGAGAGGTTTTCGGCATGATGCGCTGCACTTTCGGTCGGAAAGCCTGCGATCAGGTCTGCACCGACCGCAATATCGGGGCGGGAAGCACGCAGCCGCTCGACCAGAGATACGGCATCACGGCGCAAATGGCGGCGCTTCATTCGCTTGAGCATCAGGTCGGCCCCATGCTGCAAGGACAGATGCACATGGGGCATCACCCGATCTTCGCTGCCCAGCAGGTCCAGCAGCAGCTGATCGATCTCAACCCCGTCCACTGACGAGAGGCGCAGGCGGGGGAGAGCAGGAAACGCATCGAGGATGGCCCTAACCAGGTCGCCAAGCCGCAGCCCGTCCGGCTGATCGTGCCCCCAGCTGGTCAGGTCTACCCCGGTCAGCACGATCTCCGCCGCGCTGGCAGCGAGCTCCGCTTCAACTTGCCGCAATACCAGCGCAACCGGCAGCGAGCGGCTCGCGCCGCGCCCGGCCGGGATGATGCAGAACGTGCAGGCATGATCGCATCCGTTCTGCACCGCCACGAACGCGCGGGTATGGTGCCTCGGTGCGCTTGCCGCCGGTTGCGGTGCATTCCAGGCGCGTGGGTCAAGCTTGGCCGCATTGGGGATGATGCCGTCCACCTCGGGCATCGAGGCCAGTGATGCCCGCTCGGTCTCTGCTGCGCAGCCGGTCACCAGCAAGCGCGCCTGGGGCCGTTCGCGCCGGGCGCGGCGGATTGCCTGACGGGTCTGCCGCACCGCTTCGGCGGTAACAGCGCAGCTGTTGACCACGACGACGCCGGTTTCGCCCGACAGCAGGTCGCGGATCTCCCTGCTTTCCGCCAGGTTCATGCGGCAGCCGAGCGAGATCACCTCTGCACCGGGCGCACTCATGCGAAGTCATTCCACGCGAAGGTGCCGCGAAAGCTCTCGCTGGCTGGCCCGGTCATGAACACCGGGCCCGAACCGTCCCATTCGATGGTCAGATCGCCGCCAGGCAGGCTCACTGTGACCGGAGAAGTAACCAGCCGCCGTCTGATCGCCGCTACTGCCGTTGCGCAGGCCCCGGTGCCGCAGGCCCGGGTCAGTCCGGCGCCGCGTTCCCAAACCCGCAGCGTGATTGCATTGCCGTGGACCGAAGCGACATTGACGTTGACTCGCTGCGGAAACAGCGCGTCGTGCTCGATCAGGGGGCCAAGGCGGGCGAGATCGACTGCATCGGCATCAGTCACGAAGAACACCGCATGGGGATTGCCAACATTGACCGCGACTGGCCCGGCCAGTTCCTCCCACGCCGCCGGCATGTCCAGAGTGTCCATCGGGTAGGCCAGCGGGATATCCTCCCACCCCAACCGGGGCAGGCCCATATCCACCCGCGCCCCCCCTGGCACCGGCTCCAGCGCTATGGTTCCGCCCGCGGTTTCGACCCGGGCGGGTTTGCCGTGAAGCAGGGCAACGGCGCGGCTGGCATTGCCGCATGCCTCCACTTCGCCCCCGTCGGCGTTGAAAATGCGCATCCGGAAATCAGCTGCTACACAGGGTTCGAGCATTATCAGCTGATCGCAGCCGATGCCGGTATGGCGGTCGGAAAGACGGGCCGCCATCGGGGCAGACATATCGTGCGGCAGAACGCTGTCCCGCGCATCGATGACGACAAAGTCGTTGCCGAGGCCATGCATCTTGATGAACGGGACACGCACCATCCACCGCATCTAGGGGTGCGATGCGCCGCCGTCCAGTCGCGCCGGGATCAAGCCTGTCTGCGGGCCGGGGCCGGTTCTGACACTTTCGGTGCCTGCACTTCAGGGGCTTCAGGCCCGTCTGTGGCATCCTGCAGCAGCAGGCCGAGACCGGCCAGCCGCGTCCGCACTTCGGCGGCGTTTTCCGGTCGCCCGAAGTGATAGCCCTGCGCCTTGAGGCTGTGAAACTTGGCCAGCGCGGCGAGGATCACCTCGTCCTCTACCCCTTCGGCCGTGACCGGCATGTCAAGCCCGTCGCCAAGCCGGATGATGGCATCGACGATCTTTGCGCCCGATCCGTCTTCGCGCAGTTCGCTGACGAAACTGCGGTCGATCTTCAGCCTGTCGAACGGCAGATTGCGCAATTGAGCCAGGCTGGAATATCCGGTGCCGAAGTCGTCGAGGCTGATCCGCACCCCCTGGTTACGCAGGCTAGTAATCATCGACCGGACCAGCGCCAGGTTCTCCAGCAGAGCGTTTTCAGTGATCTCGACATCCAGCCGTTCGGGCGGGAAATTGTGTTCGACCAGCAGCTTGAGGAGTTTCTGCGAAAACCATGGATCACGCAGTTGATATGGTGAGATGTTGACCGACAAGGTCAGCCTGGGGTCCCACTGTTTGGCATCGTCCAGAGCCTTGCCGATTACCATGAAGGATAGGTCGGCGATCAGGCCCATATCCTCGGCCACCGGAATGAAGGTTTCCGGCCCCGTCCCGATCATCTCGGGATTATCCCACCGGGCCAGCATTTCGAACCCGGTCAGCCGAAGGGTCTGCAGATCGACCTGCTGTTCGTAAAAGGGAACGAACTCGCTGTTATCTATCCCCTGACGAATGCCCTGCTCCAGCCGCTGGCGCATCCGCAGGGCGTTTTCCAGTGCAGGCTCAAACCAGCAACAGCGGTTCTTGCCCAGCTTCTTGGCGTGATACATCGCGACATCGGCATAGTGCATCAGCCGTGCGGCATCTTCGGCACCGTTGTCGGTCGTGGCGATACCGACCGAAACCGTGATTTCCACCGGGTGCTCGCCGAACCGGACCGGTTTTGAAACCCGTTCGACCAGCCGAGCGGCAAAGGTGCCGATCTGGTCGGCGTCACAGGTGGTGCATGGCGCGACGCAGGCGAATTCGTCGCCGCCGATCCTTGCCAGGATGGCACCCGGAGGTAGGAGTTCACGCATCCGGTCAGCCACGGTTACCAGTAACCGGTCACCGCTGCTGTGCCCGTGATAGTCATTGATTTGCTTGAAGTTGTCGAGATCGATCATGAGGAATGCGACCCGCCCGCCAATGGCGGCCTGTTCCCCGATCAGGCGGTCGGTCTGTTCGCCAACGCTGCGCCGGTTGAGGCAGCCGGTCAGGGGATCGGTATGCGCCAGTTCGCGCGCCTTTTCCTCAGCTCGTCGCCGTTCCTCGATTTCGCCGAGGAGTTCGCGATAGCGGCGCCAGCCGAATATGATCAGGGCAATGTTGAGCAGCACCGCATTGACCAGCAGGGTGCTGGGTCCGTCGCCTGTCCCCATCCAACTGCGCAGGATCTGCGGCATGATTGCGCCGCCGGTGCCCACGAACATGATGATGGCAGCAGCGGCAATGCCCAGAGCCACTACGTCGCGGTCGGCGCGGACCTTGCTCTGGTCGTGGCGCTTGGCGGTTTCGAGGCGATTGTCGCCGGTGCTCGTGACTGTGCCCATGCTGATGATGCCGCTTGCGCGGTCTTGCCCCCGGTTGTTGTGCTGAAGCATTCGCACAGGTGCTTGAACAACCGGTTAATTCCCTGCCACAGGGGGCTGGAGTGCGAACCGGAGATGAAGTGTGTCACGATACTGGCTGATGAAATCCGAACCCGATGTCTATAGCTGGGATGACCTAGTGGCGGAAGGCGAGGGCACGTGGGATGGGGTGCGCAATCATCGGGCCAAGAACAATCTGGCCGCCATGCAGGTGGGTGAACAGGCATTCTTCTATCATTCCAACATCGGGCTTGAGATTGTCGGAATTGCCGAGGTTTCGGTTTCCGGCATCACCGATCCGACCGATCCGGAAGGCAAGTGGGCGGCGGTCAGAGTAAAGCCGGTGCGCAAGCTGGCGCATCCGGTCACTTTGAAGCAGGTCAAGGCCGAACCGCGCCTTGAAGGCATGGAACTGGTCAAACTGTCACGTCTGTCGGTCAGCGAAGTGACGCCGGAAGAGTGGCAGATAGTGCTGGACATGGCCGGGGAATAACCTGCCCCCGGGTTTTGTGTGCCAGCCTGCGACAATGCGCTTTCGGCTGGTGCAACATGGTTAGGAACGCGTTAACCCAACGTGATGAGACGCGCCCTGGTTCTGACCGACGAAACCGCCCGCCATCCATTCCTGGCCTCGCTGCCGCCGCATGTGCGCGGGGGAACCGAACCGGTTCGCGCCCGGACGGGCTGGCGCTTGAACGCGGCGGACATTCGCGGCTTCTTCGCGACCTATCTTGCCAGCCTGGTGGTGATCGGCGCGTTCATCGCCTGAGTCGAGCGGTCTGATCGTCAGGGGGCGGTAAAAGCGGCGCTTTCCGCCGCCACCAGTCGCCGCCCAAGCCAGGCTGACACAAGACACATCGCAGCAACGAGCAGCACCTGTTCGCTGATGGCAATGCCAAGGATGCTAAGCAACATGGCCAGTAGCGAGCCTCCAACCATGGCCCCGGAGTTGACGATGTTGTTAGCCGCAATGGTCCGCGAGGCCCGCTCCGGCGCGACCCGGGTGGTCAGGAAGGCATAAAGCGGCACCACGAACATCCCACCCGATACAGCAATGCCCAGCAGGCACAGCAGCAGCACGCTGGCCAATGGCCAGGCGACGAACTCCCGCACGTCAAGCAGGTCGGTTGGCTGGTCCATCTGCCACAACCGGCAGACCAGATAGAACGCCACCACGAACAGGCTCATCACAATGACCGAAACCGGGGCGTAGCGGGCAGAGACCGTCCCCTTGAGCAGCGCATTGACCGCGACAGAGCCGATAGCGACGCCGATCGAGAACACCACGAGGAACAGGCTCGCCACTTCCTTGCTCGCCATGATGACGTTCTTCGCCAAAGGCGGGAACTGGATGAACAGCACTGCCCCGATAGTCCAGAAGAAGCTGATGGCGAGAATGGCGTAGAATACCTCGCGGTTGTGCATCGTCTCGCGCACTAGGGTGATGGAGGCACGCAGAATGTGCCAGTCGAGCTTCTCCGGGGGCGCTAGCGGTGGGGCGGGGGGGATCTGGCGGCTGACCAGATAGCCGAGCACGCTCACTCCGATAACCCCGGCGGCGGCCCACTGCACCGGGATCCAGCCGGCCAGGATCGTGCCGGCAAGAATTGCGAGGTAAGTCCCGGCCTCAACCAGACCGGTGCCAGCCAGCACCTCTTCGCGCTTAAGGTGCTGCGGCAGAATCGCATACTTGATCGGGCCGAGGAAGGTCGACTGGACCCCGGTCAGGAACAGCGCGAGGAGCAACAGCGGAATGGCAAACGTGTCAACCGCGATGCCTTGCCACGCCAGGTACAGCCCGACTGCCCCGATCAGCATCAGCGCGATCTCCAGCAGCTTGACCGCGCGGATCACATTGGCCTTGTCCCGCATGTCGGCCAGTTGCCCGGCAATGGCTGAAAGCAGGAAGAACGGCAGGATGAACAGGCCCGAGGCGACGGCGCTAAACATGCCTTCAGCTTCTTCGGAGTTGTAGACGCTGTAGACAACGAACAACACCATCGCGTTCTTATACAGGTTGTCGTTGAATGCGTTGAACAATTGGGTCACGAACAACGGCAGGAAGCGCCGTCGCCGCAGCAGATGCGTCGTGGTGGTCATGGCGTGCTTGCGGCCCCTCCCGGTTCGCCTCCGGTGTAGCGGTATCGCGGTTGGGAACAAGGGGCGATGGCTGCTTTTGCCGCGGCGGCAAAGCCGCTACAGGGCAAGAAGATGCTGACTGTCCCGAACTTGTTGACCCTGTCGCGGATCGTGGCGCTGCCGTTTCTGGTCGCGCTGCTGTGGTGGCCGAACTGGACGGCGGGCTACCTGATTGCATTCGTGCTCTACTGCGCGATGGGGATCACCGACTACTTTGACGGCTATCTTGCCCGAAGCAGTGGGGCGGTGTCGCGGCTGGGGGTGTTCCTCGATCCGATTGCCGACAAGATCATGGTTGCCGCCGTGATCCTGGTGCTGGCGGCGCAGGGGGTGCTGAGCGGCCCCTATGTCGGCGACCTGCACGTGATCGCCGGGCTGATCATCCTGGTGCGGGAGATCGCAGTGTCGGGCCTACGCGAGTTTCTCGGCGGCTTGCAGGTTTCTGTCCCGGTATCGAAGCTGGCCAAATGGAAGACGACCTTCCAGCTGGTCTGCCTCGGTGCGCTGATCCTCGGTAAGGGGCTGCCGGAATGGACCATGATGATCGGCCAGGTCGAGGCCAATGTCCCCCATACGGTGGGCCTGACCACGCTGTGGGCAGCGGCAATTCTGACGCTGGTGACCGGGTGGGACTACCTCCGTGTCGGCCTCAAGCACATGGACTGAATCCTCAGTCGAGCCGCCCTGCGCTGGCGTGGAGCATCTCGACCAGCGGAATGCCGAACCGGTCGCGCGGGTCGTGTCGGTCGAACTCCTCGCCCTCGTATCCGAACTGTTGGACCACCCGCGGGTGCAGGGTCTGGTCGAAATTGATCCCGGCGTTCTTGCCGATCCGCCAGGCAACCCGGCCGCTAACCTCGATCTTCTCGCGTAGCACCAGTGCCACGCTGGCCCCCTGTTTGAGCAGCTTGCTGCCGCTTTCGATCATGCAGCCGCCACATGAGAGGTTATAGAGCGCCACCTTGCCGCGTTTGCCGCTGACCGCGCAATCGATCATCTCGTCTGTCTTGAACCGGTTGAAGGCGCGCATCGCCCGTTTCCTCGTGCTGCTTCCCGATGTCCGGGTTAGCCCCCGATTTACCAACAAATCGTGAAAACCCGCACATTTACCCCGCCCGCAGCTCTTCTGCCAGCAGTTCGAACTCAGGCCCGCGGGGCGAGTTCTTGCGCCAGATAAGGGCAATCTCGCGGCTTGCGACCTTGGACCTGAGCGGCCGCGCGACCACATTGGTGCCTTCCAGAATGCCTGCGTCGAGCGCCATCTGCGGCAACATGGTCAGGCCGAGGTCATTGTCGACCATCTGCACCAGGGTATGCAGTGAGGTGGCAATCATGGTGGCCGAGGCGCGCAGTTCAGGCCGATTGCAGGCCGCCAGCGCGTGCTCCTTCAGGCAGTGCCCGTCCTCCAGCAGCAGCAGGCGGCCGCCTTGCCCCATGGCGTCGATCATCGCTGGCGGCACACTTTCGGGTGGGTCGCGCGGGTCATCCTTGGGGAAGGCGACCAGCAGCGGGTCGTCGGCGATATGCGCCATCTCCACCTCGCCAATCGCATAGGGCAGGGCGAGCAGCACGCAATCAACCCGCCCGTGATGCAGGCTCTCGACCGCGTCGTGGCTGGTCTCCTCTCGCAGGAACAGCTTGAGGTCAGGCCGCTCCCGCTTCAGGCGGGGCAGGATGCGCGGCAACATGAAAGGGGCGATCGTGGGGATCACGCTCATCCGCAATGTGCCGGTCAGCGGCTTGCCGCTTGCATGGACGAGGTCGGCCAGTTCCTCCGCCTCGCGCAGCAGCCGGTGCGCTTTGGCCACCACCTGATTGCCGAGCGGGGTGAAGCGCACCACCCGGCGGCTGCGTTCGACCAGCGTCACGCCCAGCAGCGTCTCCAGCTCGCGGATTCCCGCCGACAGGGTCGACTGCGACACGAACGAGGCCTCCGCCGCGCGCCCGAAGTGCCCGTGCTCATGCAGCATCACGAGGTACTGCAACTGCTTGATGGTGGGGAGATAGGTGGACATGAACGCGCGGTACCTCTGCACGCTGTGATACAGTGTTCCGGCCAGCGCGGGAAGGGTGCGTAGACTACCCAGCCCCCAGTATGGAGAGCAGTACTGTGCCCCTATGCTGTCCTGGCCATTTGCGGCGCTGACCGGGTGCACGGTGGTGCAAGCGGAGCGCGGCCCCAGCCGACCCCGCCGATTGCCTCTTGACGGGCGCGACGTGGGCGGGGATTGTGCAGTGCAACAGGGTGGCAGATGGGGTGCATGGATAACGCGAGCGCGACCTTCGATGAAATGCGGCACGCCGACGGCAGGGTCCGTCCGGCCTATCGGGACTATTGCGAATGGTTCGACCAGCAGCCGCCTGACCTGCTGCGCCGCAAGAACAAGGATGCCGAGGGCAGTTTCCGCCGCACCGGGATCACCTTCAATGTCTATGGCGAGGGCGAAGCGGAAGAGCGGCTGATCCCGTTCGACATGGTGCCGCGGGTTATCAATGCAACCGAATGGCGCCGCCTGACCCGCGGGATCGAGCAGCGAGTCAGCGCTCTGAACGCCTTCATCCACGATCTCTATCACCGGCAGGAGATCATCCGCGCCGGGCGCGTGCCGGAGCACCTGTTCCGCCATAACGAGGCCTGGCTGCCGCACATGGTCGGCCTGACCCCGCCGGGCGGGGTCTATACCCATATCGTCGGTATCGACCTGGTGCGGACCGGGCCGGACCAGTGGTTTGTGCTGGAAGACAACGCGCGCACCCCCTCGGGCGTCAGCTACATGCTGGAAAACCGCGAGACGATGATGGCGATGTTCCCGGAACTGTTCACCCGGGTGCCGGTTGCCACGGTGTCGGATTATCCGCGCCGCTTGGCCAAGAGCCTCGCCGCCTGCGCGCCTGCCGCTGCCCGGGGCAAGCCGACCGTCGCGGTCCTGACGCCCGGGATCTACAACAGCGCCTTTTTCGAGCACGCTTTCCTCGCCGACCAGATGGGGGCCGAGCTGGTCGAGGGAAGCGACCTGCGGGTGATCGGCGGGCGGGTGCAGATGCGCACCACCCGCGGTTACGAACCGGTCGACGTGCTCTACCGCCGGGTCGATGACGAATTTCTAGATCCGCTCACCTTCAATCCCGCCAGCGTGCTGGGCGTACCCGGAATCATGGACGTCTATCGATCGGGCGGCATCACCATCGCCAATGCCCCCGGCACCGGGATTGCCGACGACAAGGCGATCTACAGCTTCATGCCGGAGATCGTCGAGTTCTACACCGGCTCCAAGCCGCTCTTGCCCAATGTCCAGACCTGGCGCTGCGCGGATCAGGACAGTCTCGCCTACGTGCTCGACAACCTGACGGAACTGGTGGTCAAGGAAGTGCATGGATCGGGCGGTTATGGGATGCTGATCGGCCCGACTGCGTCGCGCAAGGAAATCGCTGCCTTTCGCGACAAGCTCAAGGCGCGCCCCTCGAACTATATCGCCCAGCCGACCCTGGCGCTGTCGACTTGCCCGATCTTCACCGCCAAGGGGCTGGCGCCGCGCCACGTCGACCTGCGGCCGTTCGTGCTCGTTTCGCCCGACCGGATCGATATCACCCCCGGCGGGCTGACCCGGGTGGCGCTGAAGAAGGGGTCTTTGGTGGTCAACTCGTCTCAGGGCGGAGGCACCAAGGATACCTGGGTGCTGAAGGACTGATGGGCGCGATGCTGGGACGAACCGCCAACGGCCTGTTCTGGATGTCTCGCTATCTCGAACGGGCGGAGAACACGGCGCGCCTGCTCGAAGCCGCGTTCCGCATGGCCCTGACACGTGACCTGCAGACCGCCGAGGCGGAATGGCGCTCGCTGGTCGAGACGCTCGGGCTGCGGGCGATCTACGAACAGCACAACGACAGCTACATCGGCCACGAGGTATGGAACTTCATCCTGCGCGGACGGGAGAACCCGAACAGCGTCGTACGGATGATGAATGCGGTGCGGTCAAACGCGCGCTCCACCCGCACCGCCATCACCACAGAGCTGTGGACGGCGATCAACACCAGCTGGATGGAGATCAGCGCGCAGCTCAAGCGGCCTGTGTCGCAGGGGCAAGTGGGTGAAGTGGTGGAGACGATCCGCCGCGCCGGAATGCTCGTTCACGGCGCGATGGAAGGCACCCTACTGCGGTTTGAGGGATTTCATTTCGCCCGCGTCGGCACCTTTGTCGAACGGGCCGACAATGTCGCCCGCATTCTCGACATGAAGTATTACCTGCTGCTGCCCTCGCTGCGCTATGTCGGCAGCACGATGGACACCGGCCAGTGGGAACAGGTGCTGCTGTCGGTCTCGGGTGACCGCGCCTATCACTGGCTCAACGCCGGGCGGATCGAGGCACGCGGAATTGTCGAGTTCCTGGTTCTGGACCGGCGTTTCCCCCGTAGCCTGGCCTACTGCCACGGGGAACTGGACGAAGAACTGGCCTGCCTCGCGGCAATCCATGGTGCCGAAACCGGCTGCCACGAACTGATGCACGAAGCATCGAAGACCTTCGATTGTCTGACCATCGACGATATCTTCGAAGTGGGCCTGCACGAATTCCTGACCGGCTTCATCGATCGCAACGCAGGCATAGCCAAGGCCGTGGCTGACGATTACAGGTTCCTCGCCTGATGCGCCTCGCTGTCACCCATACCACCCGCTATGCCTTTTCCGGGCCGGTCGATCATGCGCTCCAGCGCATCCGGCTGACCCCCAAGCGGACCCAGGGACAGGACATCGTGTGCTGGGACATGACGCTGGAGAATGCCCGGGTCGAACTGGAATATGACGACCAGCACTTCAACCATGTCTGCCTGCTGTCGATCGAGCCGGGCGCCAGCGAGGTGACCATCCACTGTTCGGGCGAGGTGGAAACGCGCGACAATGCCGGGATCATCGGCCGCCATTCCGGCCATCTGCCACTGTGGAGCTTCCTTGGCCAGACCCCGCTGACCCGCCCCGGCACCCGGATCCGGGCGCTGGTGCGCGATGTCCAGGCCGAACCGGGCACCCTGCTTGAACGGCTGCATCGGGTATCGCACCTGATCCGCGAACGGGTGGCGTATGAAACCGGCCATACCGGGGTGACGACCACGGCTGAGGAGGCAGCCGAGGCAGGCCACGGGGTCTGCCAGGACCACAGCCATGTCTTCATTGCCGCTGCACGGGCGATGGAGGTGCCGGCCCGCTACGTCAGCGGCTACCTGATGATGGACGACCGGGTGCAACAGGAAGCAACCCATGCCTGGGCCGAGGCTCATGTCGAGGGACTGGGCTGGGTCGGATTCGACGTTTCCAACGGGATAAGTCCCGATCCGCGCTACATCCGGGTTGCAACCGGGCGCGACTACCGCGATGCCGCTCCGGTGACGGGGATTCTCTACGGCTCCATGCAGGAAAACCTGCACGTGGCGATTGGCGTGGAACAGCAACAGGCGGAACAGTGACATGACCTATTGTGTCGGCATGATGCTCGATCGCGGGCTGGTGCTGATGAGCGATACGCGGACCAATTCCGGGGTCGACAACATTTCGGTGTTCCGCAAGATGTTCCGCTGGGAAGTGCCGGGCGAACGGATAATTACGGTTATGACCGCGGGCAATCTCGCCACCACCCAGGCGGTGGTGAGCCAACTGGAAGAGCGGACCAAGACCCCCGGCGAGCGGATCAACTGCCTACTCAGTTCGCCGACCATGTTCCAGGTTGCGACCGACATCGGGCGCTTGCTGCGCGAGACCGTGCTTGGCCAGCAGACCGCGAATGGCCAGGAAGGCGAAGGGCGTTTTACCGCCTCGATGATCGTGGCCGGGCAGATTGCCGGGATGGAACCACGTCTGTTCCTGATCTATCCCGAAGGTAACTTTATCGAAGCCAGCCAGGACACGCCGTTCTTCCAGATCGGTGAGACCAAGTACGGTCGCCCGATCATCCTGCGCGGTTATGACCGGGCGATGAGCTTCGAGGAAGCGATCAAGCTGCTGTTTGTTTCATTCGATTCAACCTTGAAGGCCAACCTCTCGGTCGGCCTGCCGCTGGACCTTCTGGTGATCGGCAAGGACGAATTCGTTGCCTCGCACGAGCGGCGGATCACGTACGACGATCCCTATTACCAGGCCATCTCGACCGGATGGGGCAAGGCGCTGCAGAACGCCTTCAACTCGCTTCCGGATTATACGCTGGACGAAGGCTAGCCTGCCGCGCCCTCCAATCGTGCAAGCAGGGCTGTTATGTCCGCGATGGCCAGGCCATGCTCCGCGACAAGAGCGGCCAGATCATCGATCCGCGCCATTTCGCCGTCATCGCGCAAGATCGAACAGATTACCGCCGCTTCGCCTGCACCAGCCATCCGGCACAGGTCAATCGATGCCTCCACGGCTGATGGGCGCGTGCATACGCCGCCCGACTGCGCGATGAGCGGGAATACGTGTCCAGGCGAAACAATGTCGTCGGCAGTAGCTGCCGTGTCGATGGCCACCTGGACGGTGCGGGCGCGATCAGCGGCTGAAATGCCGGTTGAGACACCCGTTTTCGCCTCGATCGAGCGGGCGAAAGGGCGGCCTGTCTGGCGCTCGGTCCCTGCATTAACCAGGCTGAGGCCAAGCCTGATCGCGTGATCCGGCGTCACCGTCAGGCAGATCAGGCCCCGGCCATGGGTGGCCATGAAATTTATTGCGGCGGCGTCGGCATGGCGAGCGGCGATCATCAGATCGACGTCCCCGCCGCGCAGCCTGTCGCCGCTCAGCACCACGATCCGCCCGGCTGCCACATCGGCCAGCGCACGCTCGAAGTCGGCTTGCGTGGTCACGCTTGCGCCCTCCCGGCAGCGAAGCTGCGAGCGCCCAAGACCACCTGCTTTCCGACCAATTCGAGTTGGCCCCGCGCCCGTTCATCGAGGCACTCGCCATCGGGCGAGAACAGCCCGCGATAGGTGCGGATGGTTACGCCCATCGGGGTCGGCCAGCCGCGCAGGGCATGGGTGATTGCGCGCATGGTCAGCAATGTGCTCATCGAAGCCTGGTCGCCGAACGCGGTAGCGATCAGGCCGACAGCGCGACCATCGAGATAGGGCCGCTGGTCCCCCGCCAGGTCCTCCAGGTAATCAAGCGCGTTCTTGACCACGCCGGAGATTGTTCCGTGATAGCCGGGGGCCGCGATCAGCAATCCGTCGGCTGCCCGCACGGCCTCGACCATTTCCGCGCCCCACGATGCATCATGCGTCGGGCCGAGGTAGTGGGGGAGGGCGGTGAGGTATTCGCCGCCAAACACCCTTACTTCGGCCCCCTCCCCGCCCGCAATGGAAGCTGCGAGGCGCAGCGCCTGCTCGGTGGAGCTGCCGGGATTGACCGTGCCGCCAAGGGCCACGATGCGGGTCATGCCAGTGCTGTCCTTTCGATGATGAATTGGTCGAGGCGCGCCGTTTCCGGGGCGCTGAAGTGGAGTCCCAGCTTGGTCCGGCGCCACAGGATGTCCTCTGCCGACCGCGCCCATTCCTGCGCAATCAGGTAATCGACCTCGGCGGTGGTCAGGCCATGACCAAAATGCTCGCCAAGGTCGGCCGGGGTAGTGGCCTTGCCCAGGATTACCCAAGCGCGGGTGCCATAAAGCCGGATTAGGCGCTCTGCCTGATGCTGGTCCAGAAAGGGGTATGCCGCCTTGAGATCCCGCGCCTTGTCGTCTGCCTCGCGCAATCCGAAATCGCCGCCGGGCAGGGGTGCTGAGCCGGTCCATTCCGGCCCGGCCAGGGCGGCGCACAGCGGGGCCAGCCGTTCGACCGCTTCGGTGGCAAGGTGGCGATAGGTGGTGATCTTGCCGCCGAACACCGACAGCAGCGGCGCTTCGCCCGGTCCGCCGTCAAGTTCGAAGCGATAGCCGCGCGTTGCTGCCTCAGGCTTGCCCGACCCGTCGTCGACCAAAGGGCGGACCCCGGAATAGGTCCAGACAACGTCTGCCGGGGTCACCGGCGTTTGGAAGTATTCGCTCGCCCCGGCGCAGAGATAGGCAATCTCCTCTGCACTGGCCTGCACGCTGTCCAGATCGGCGCCATGGTCGACGTCGGTGGTGCCGATCAGGGTGAAATCCTGTTCGTAGGGAATGGCGAAGAAGATTCGCCCATCCGGCAACTGGAAGAAATAGGCGAACGGGTGATCGAACAGCTTGCGCACCACGATGTGCGATCCGCGTACCAACCGCATCCGCTGGCTGCTTGGCTCGCCCGCGCGGCTCAGCAGGTCGAGCACGCGCGGGCCGGCCGCGTTGACGACGCAGCGGGCACGGAACTGTTCGCCCCCGGCGGTGATCTGCCAGGTATCGCCCTGTCGCTTCAGTGCGCTGACCTCGCACCGGGTGCGGATCTCGGCGCCCCGGTCGGCGGCATCACGGGCGTTGAGGACCACCAGGCGGGCGTCATCGACCCAGCAATCGGAATAGAGAAAGCCATGGGTATATTCGGGCTTGAGCGCGGCGCCGGCGGGGTGCCGGGCAAGGGCGACCGATTGCGCCGGGGGCAGATCCTTGCGCCCACCGATATGGTCATACAGCCATAGGCCCAGCCGCAGCAGCCAGCGCGGCCGCAGACCGGGGCGGTGGGGCAGGACAAAGCGCAGTGGCCAGACAATGTGCGGGGCAATGCCCCATAGCACCTCACGCTCGCTGAGCGATTCACGCACCAGCGCGAATTCGTAGTGCTCCAGATAGCGCAGGCCGCCGTGGATCAGCTTGGTCGAATTGGAAGACGTGCCGGTCGCCAGATCGCCGCGCTCCAGCAGTAGCACGCTGGCCCCGCGTCCGGCGGCATCGCGGGCGATCCCTGCGCCGTTCACTCCGCCGCCGATCACGGCCAGATCAAAGACCTTGTCCATCAGATCACCCACTGCGCGAAGGCCAGCGCCACCACCAGCGAGGCCACCGTCGCCGCCAGCACCGGCATGACCGAGCGCCAGCCAAGCTGGAGCAGCAGGTCAGTCCGGGTGCGGATCGCGGTGGCAGTCACCGCCAGCAGCAGGAGCGCCTTGGAGGCGACCAGTGCCCCGGTCGAAATTTCGGGCGGCATGGCGATCAGCGAGTTCACCCCCACCAGCGCAAGAAAGGCGAGGATGAAGCCGGGCAGGATTGGCACCCGGGCAGTCGTGCTGGTGGCAGGCACCGGGTGGAGGCGCGCGATCACCAGCGCGGCGAGCGCAACCAGCGGGGCGAGCAAGGCAACCCGGGTCAGCTTAACCACGGTCGCCTGCGCCCCCGCGGAATCGGACACGGCAAACCCAGCCCCGATTGCCTGCGCGACATCGTGGATCGAGGCCCCGACCAGAAAACCCGCCTGCGCGTCGCTGAGCTCCAGCATCTGGGTCAGGGCAGGGTAGGTGGTCAGGGCAATCGCGCTCGCTGCGGCGAGGATCACCAGGGTGAGGGTGAACTGGGCCTGGTCGATCCGCTCACGCCCGATCACGCCGTAGAGGGCGAGGGCGGCGGAGGCCCCGCAGATCGCGGTTGAACCCCCGGCGAGCAGGCCGACCGAGGTGCTCTGGCGGGTCAGCCGCGCTGCGGCCAGTGCTGCCAGCACTGCCGCCAGCATGACCAGCGCCAGCCCCGCAAACGGCACCATACCCATCGCCCCGATCTGCATAACTGTGACCTGGAGGCCCAGCAGGACGATGCCGATGCGTAAGCCGTGGCGGGAGGCAGCGTCGAGCCCGTCATGGGTCCGGCGGTCGCCAGCCACGAAATTGAGTGCCAGCCCGAGCAGCAGACCGGCGAGGATAACCGGCACACCGTAATGATCGCTGAACCAGGCGGCTGCCGCGCTGGCGATGGCGCAGATGGCAAAGCCGGGCACGAACCGCGCCAGTGGCTTGCGCGCTGCCGGGGCAGTGGTGCTGTCGGCCAGCATGATCTCGCCGAACAGGTCGCCCGCGTAGGCGTCAAAGTCGGGCTTTCGCTCGCCCGTCATGTCCGCCTGCCCCTGTCCATGTCGTCGGAAAGCGCCTTCTGTCCTACGGTGTCATAGCTCTAGACCGACCCGGTCTGCCTTGCAACCGGGTGATAGGCCGGTTTGCCGGTCACGCCAACCGGCGGGTCAGGCGGCCGATGCCAGCGCGCCTTCGTCCCGCCGGATGTCCGGCAGCAGCCACTGGAACCAGGCCAGCGCCAACAGGTAGGATGCCGCCGCAAACAGGAACAGCGGGACGAACCCGAACCCGGCATCCAGCACACGGCCGGTGACCAGGCTGATCACCACCCCGCCCATGTTGCCCATGAACGCCCCGAAGGCGGTCACCCGCCCGACCTTGGCGTTGGGAACCACATCGGTGATGGTCGAGAAGATCGAGAGCGAGAAGCCCTGGTGCCCGGCCATGACCACGCCCATCATTACCGCCACCGGCCAGAAGGAATTGAGTTCGAGCACCAGCGGCAGCGGCGTCACCACCAGGGCCGAGATCAGCATCACGGTCTTTCGCACACGGTTCACCGACCAGCCGCGTTCGAGCAGCCGGGTCGAGGCCCAGCCGGCCAGCAATGCGCCCAGGCCTGACCCGGCAAAGGCGATCGCCAGCGGCACGGCCAGTTCCAGCGTGGTGAGACCGAATTCCTTGCGATAGTAATCGGCCAGCCAGAAGTTGATGAACCACCAGGTCATGTCCGACAGCGCCTTGGCCACGACTATGCCCCAGGTCTTGCTGTTCTTCAGGATCGGGCCATAGCCGGAATGATCCGCGTCCCCGTCACCGTCAACCGGTTCTGGCTCGATCGTGGGCTGGCGCAATTGGGCAAGCCCGCGGGCGAGCCAGATCCATGCAATCAGCGAAATGAAGCCGCCGATCCCGCCGGCCACCAGCGCGCCGCGCCAGCCGACCGCAAGGGCGAGGGCAGGAATGACGAACGGCATGGCGATCGTGCCTGCGCCTGCCAGCAGCGTGGCAAAGCCGAACGCCAGCGAACGCCGGTCCGGTTCGAACAAGGTGGCGACGGTCTTGATGGTGAGCGGAGTCTGCACCGCTTCGGTCACGCCCAGCCCGACACGGGCGGCCACGACCTGCCAGGTGGTCATCGCCCAACCATGTGCCATTGCAGCCAGGCTCCAGGCCGAGGCACCAAGCTGCATCGAACGGTGCACCCCGAGCCGGTCGACCAGCCAGCCGGTAAACAGGAAGGCAAATGCGGCGGAAAACTGTGTTACTGCCGCCAGATCCCCGAAATCGCTGTCGGTCCAGCCGAAATCGGCCATCATGTCGGGCTTCAGGATCGCGATGATCGGCCTGTCCATCGCGTTGAACACCCCCGCGATGCACAGCACGGTAAACAGCGACCAGCGCAGGCGGGTAGTGATGTGGCCGGAATGCGAAGCCATGACCTGTCCTAACGATCCAGAGCGATGGGAGGCAAGCAAAGGGCCGCCGGATCGCTCCGGCGGCCCTGAGTTATGGTGCGGTCAGCAGGCTGCCCATTACATCCGGGCGCGCAAGCTGACCCCGACATAACGATCGGCATCGCGCGGGATCTGCAGCCGCTGCCCGTTACCCACGTTCAGCAGCACGTAGCTGTCGTCGGTGATGTTGCGGACGTGGAAGGTCAGGCGATACTTGTCGTCCGCGTCGGAGAACCCGACCGATGCGTTCCACATGCCATAAGGCGCGATACGACCCGCCTCGCCCAAGTCGGAGAACTGCTCGCTGACATGGCGGAAGTCGGTCGACAGGTAGGCCTTGAAGCCACCCAGATCGGTCTCGTAATCGGCCCCCAGAGTATAGACGAACTTCGGCGCCAGCGGCAGTTGTGTGCCGTTGCGGGCGTCGGGCGCGTTGGTGGCCGGATTCGGATTGAACCGCTTGACCTTGGCATCGGCATAGGCGGCACTGGCGCGGAAGGTGAGGCCAGTGGTCGGGGCGACGATCAGGTCGGCTTCGAACCCCTGGCTCTTGACGGTCCCGGCATTGGTCAGGTTGGTCACCGTGGCGCCGTTCAGCACCACGAAGTTGTTGGCCTGGAACCCGTCATACTCAACCAGGAAGCCGGCCAGGTTCAACTGCACCTTGCGGTCCCAGAACTGTGACTTCAGGCCGACCTCGAACGCGTCGGAGGTTTCCTCGTCGATCGGGATCGCGTTGACCGGGGCCGTGTGGTTGAAGAACACGTTGAACGCCGGGCCCTTGTAGCCGCGGGTGTAGCTGCCGTAGAGCATTACGTCGTCGCTCGGGATGAACTGCAGCACGGCCTTGCCCGAAAGGTTGCCGTTGCTGCTCGATCCGGTTGAGGTGTTGGTGCCGTTGCCGCCGTTGGCGATGGTGCCGCCGGCCGGGTTGCCGGAAATGCCGGGACCGGTTGCAGGCTGGTTGTTGAAGGCGTTGACGCCTGGGGCGCGGAAGTGGCTGTATTTAAGGTCATCCCACGTGTAGCGCAGCCCGCCAGTCAGCGCGATCATCTCGCTCAGTTTCCAGGTCACCTGTCCGAAGATGGCAAAGTTCTTCGATGTCACGTCGCTGCGCGACGTCGCGGTCGGCAGCAGGGTCAACGCAGTGCTTAAGATATTACAGGGTTGACCGCCTGTTACCGGATCGACCGGCAGGTTGGAACTGGCGCAGGTGATGTCGCGGCGGGTGAAGTCCTGTTCGTTGTCAGACTTCCAGGCAAAGGCACCGACCTGATAGAACACAGACTTCGACTGGTCCGACGCAAGCCGCGCTTCAAGCGAAAGCTGTTCGGTCCGGACCACGCCCAAGTCATGCAGTTCGGCTGTGCCAACCAGGGCGCGCGGAAGGAAATCGCCTTCACGGACTTCCTCGTTGCGCCAGTTGCGATAGCCGGCAATCAGGCTCAGCGTGTGGCTGCTGCCGATGTCGAAATCGCCCGAGGTCGTCACGCTCCACTGCTTGTCCCGGGTGCGGGTGACCAGGTTGTGGTTGATGAAGCGCTGGTCTTCACCCAGCGCCACGCCGCCGGGCAGGCCAAGTTCGGCATCGAGCACGGCGCCACGGCTGGCGCCGGTCACATCGGCGCAGCAATCATCAGCGGCGCGGAAATAGTCGGCAATGAAGCGGATATCGGCGCCATCGGTTTCCCAGTCGAGGATACCGCGCAGGCCCCAGCGCTCGTAACCGTTGACCTGCTCGTTGCGGCCACCGAAAATGTTGGTGATATTGCCGTCGTAGCTGCCGTAAAATGCGGTGAAACGGCCGCTCAGGTCTTCCGAGAGCGGGCCGGAAGCAGCGGCGCGAAGCCGGTATTCCTTACCCTCGAACCACTCCCCGCGCACCTCCAGTTCCGCTTCTTCGGTGCCGCCCTTGGAGACGATGTTGACCAGGCCGGCCGAGGCATTCTTGCCGAACAGGGTGCCCTGCGGTCCGCGCAGCACTTCGATCCGTTCGGCATCGACAAGGTCCATAAAGGCCTGGCCCGAGCGGGAAAGCACGACGCCGTCGACAACCGTGGACACACTCGGCTCGGCTGCGATCGAAAAGGTAATAGTGCCGACACCGCGCATCACGATCGCGCTGTTGGCGCTGGTGGTGCCCTTGCGGAAGGTTACCGAAGGAACGACCGTGCCGATGTTCTCAAGGCTGGTCACGCCAGCCTGCTCAAGCCGTTCGGACGTCACCGCCGTAATGGCGATCGGCACGTCCTGGACGTTTTCTTCGACTTTCTGGGCGGTAACGACGATCTCGGCCACCTGGGCCATGGCCGGTGCGGTGTGGATTAGGGCCAGCGAGCTGGCGGAAACGGCGAGCGCGCGCAGCGCAATTCCGGTGTTGGCAGACATCCTGTTCTCTCCTCCCTGTGCCCCGGCCATTTGGCTGGCCGGACGTGCAATATCGCCGCCGCACGGGGCGGCGATGTGACGCTTGAATTGCTCTTTCCGTCTCGATATGTCAAGCGGTGTCATATGGGATCGGAAAGAGGAGCCAAGGCATTGGGTTTGCGCCTGGCCGTTGTGGATGGGGGCTTCGACCTGCTGCTTGGCGGGCACAAGCTGCTCGTCCACCGTCCTGAAAAGGCGGCGTTTTCCATCGGCCATGGGGCACCGGACGTGGCCATGGTGCGGGGCAATTTCCGGATGTCCGACAGGCTCACCCCGGCCCCCGATCTGATGTTGCTGCAAAGCAACGGTGAAAACCAATTCGAACTCGCCAGCCGTGACGGGAGCGCGATTCTGGACGGCCGGCTCGATCCGGCAGGAGGCAGGCTGCATCTGCGTGCGCGGAGCGGCCATGACCGCGTCACGGTCGATTTCACGGTCGGTCCGGATGAAGTGCTGTGGGGCGGCGGGGAGCAGATGAGCTACCTTGCGCTGGATGGCCGCAACTTCCCGATCTGGACCAGCGAGCCGGGCGTGGGGCGCGAACCTGGCACGGCACTGACCGATCTGGCGAGCGCCGACGGGTCCTTTGCCGGGGGCGATTACTGGACCACCAACTATCCTGAGCCGACCGTGCTTTCCTCGGCCGGGTGGGCTTTGTCGCTGGCCAATGCCGACTATTGCGAACTCGATTGCACTGAGGCAGGGCGGCTCACGGTGCATGTCTGGTCGGGCGAGGTCACCATCGATCTGTTTTCCGGCGATCCGGCCAGGCTGGTCCAGCAACTGGGCGCCCGGTTCGGCCCGCGCCAACCCTTGCCCGAATGGGCGCTGGGCGGTGCGGTGGTCGGCCTCAAGGACGGGGTCCGCAGTTTCGAGCGGCTCGAACGCCTGATCGAAGCGGGCGCTGCGGTATCGGGCCTGTGGTGCGAGGACTGGGTTGGTGTGCGCCAGACCAGCTTCGGCCGCCGCCTGTTCTGGGACTGGCAGTGGAATGTGGCCCGTTATCCCGACCTGCCGGATCGGATTGCGGCCCTCAAGACACGCGGGATCCGCTTTCTCGGCTACGTGAACCCCTATCTGGCGGTCGATGGGCCGCTCTACCTGGAGGCTGCGGAGCGGGGCTATTTTGCCCGCAGGCTCGACAGTGACGAGCCCTATCTGGTCGATTTCGGCGAGTTTGACGCAGGGGTGGTCGATTTCACCAACCCCGCCGCTGCGGCGTGGTTCGCCGAGGAAGTGATCGCCAAGCGGATGCTCGATTTCGGGCTCGACGGATGGATGGCGGATTTCGGCGAGTACCTGCCGGTCGACCTGCGCCTGTTCGATGGCGATCCGATGCAGGAACACAACCGCTGGCCGGTGCGCTGGGCCGAGGTCAATGCCCGAGCGGTCGCCTCACGCGGACGAACCGGCGATGTGTTATGGTTCATGCGCGCCGGGCATACCGGGGTGCAGGCGCACTGTCCCCTGCTGTGGGCGGGCGACCAGTCGGTCGATTTCAGCCGTCATGACGGCATCGGCACGGTCATCACCGCCGCGCTGTCCTCCGGCCTGGTCGGCAATGCCTTCAGCCATTCGGACGTAGGCGGCTACACCAGCTTGTTCGACAATGTGCGGACTTCAGAACTGCTGCTGCGGTGGTATGAGCTGGGCGCCTTCAGCCCGGTCATGCGCACGCATGAGGGCAACCGGCCGGATGACAACCTGCAGATCGATTCGACGCCTGCACTGGTGTCCGCGTTTGTCCGCTGGAGCCGGGTCCATGCGGCGCTGGCACCTTACGCGGCCCATCTTGTCACCGAGGCGCTTGCCACGGGCCTCCCGGCGCAGCGGGCACTGTTCCTCCACTATCCCGAAGATCGACAGACCTTCACCATTCAGGACCAGTTCCTCTATGGTGCCGACCTGATGGTGGCACCGGTGATCGAACAGGGGGCAGTGGCGCGGCGGGTCTACCTTCCCGGGCAGGCGGGGCAGGTCTGGCGGCACATGTGGAGCGGTGCGGAGTGGACGCCGGGCTGGCATGAGGTGTCCGCACCCATCGGCCAGCCGCCGGTGTTCTATTGCCCTGAAAGCCCCTTTGCGGGCCTGTTTGCGGAGCTGCCGCAATGAGCCGCGCGAATATCCGCGATGTCGCCGCCCGGGCCGGGGTGGCGGTCAAGACCGTCAGCCGTGTCCTCAATGGCCACCCCTATGTCAGCAAGGCGCTGCGCGAGAAGGTCGAGCAGGCCATGGCCGATCTCGATTACCGCCCCAGCGTTGCCGCCCGCATCCTGTCCGGAGCCAAGTCCAACCAGGTCGCGCTGATCTACGACAATCACAGCCCCTATTACATGTTCCAGATCCAGAAGGGCTGTTGGGACGTGTGCCAAGAGCAAGGGATTCGCCTGCTCGCCCAGCCGGTTGATGTGGCTGATCCGCGTGTAGGGGATCAGGTCCGCGGGCTGGTCAGCGAAACGCATGTCGATGGCATTATCCTGTCCTCCCCGGTGACCGATTGCGACCCGGTGCTGCGCGCGCTGGAGGCGATGGACATTCCGTTCGTGCGTATCTCGCCCGGCACCAACCATGCGCTCACCAGCTCGGTGTTCATGGACGACGCACAGGCGGCGGACGACATGACCACCCACCTGATCAACCTTGGCCACCGCAGGATCGGGTTCATTAAAGGCCACCCCAACCACATGGCCTCCGATGACCGGCTGTTCGGTTATCGCCGCGCGCTCGACCGGGTCGGGATCGCGTTCGAGCCGCAGCTGGTGGCCAAGGGCGAATTCAACTTCGAAAGCGGTGTTGCGGCGGGCCAGTATTTCCTCTCGCTCAATCCGCGCCCGACCGCGATCTTTGCCGCCAACGACGACATGGCGGCGGGTGTACTCTCGGTCGCTCATGACCGGGGTATCGACCTGCCGGGCGAGCTGTCGGTGGCCGGGTTCGACGATACTACGCTGGCGCGGACCGTTTGGCCGCCCTTGACCACGATCCACCAGCCAATGGCCGAACTGGCACGCACGGCGGCGGAAATCCTGATCGGCGGGGGGGACATCACCCACCGCCGTCTGCCGCATCAACTGGTCGAGCGATCCTCGGTCGCCCCACCTGCAAGGAAACCTGGATGAGTCTTCTACCCGCACCCCCTGAAACTGTGGCGCTTGGCCAGTCCGGCCTGTCGGTTGCGCCGATCGCCTGGGGTATGTGGCGCCTGGCCGAGGGTGGCCGTACTGCCGCCGAAGCCGCGCGGCTGGTCCATGCCGCGCTCGATGCCGGGATCACCCTGCTCGATACGGCAGACATCTACGGCTTCGACGGGGCTGGCGGGTTTGGCGATGCCGAGGCGCTGCTGGGCGAGGTACTGGCTGCCGAACCGGCCCTGCGCGGGCGAATGGTTCTGGCCAGCAAGGGCGGGATTCTCCCACCGCTGCCTTATGACCAGTCGGCGCAATACCTTGGCGGCGCGATAAACGCTTCACTCAGCCGGATGCAGGTGGAGCGGATCGACCTCTACCAGATCCATCGCCCGGACATTCTTACCCATCCGCAGGAAGTCGCGCGCACCCTGCAAGACGCTCTCGCGTCGGGCAAGATCGGCGCGATTGGAGTGTCCAACTTCACCATCCAGCAGATCGAGGCCTTGTCCCGTTTCCTCGACACCCCGCTTGCGACGACGCAGCCGGAGATCAGTCCGCTGCGGATCGAATGTTTCGAGAATGGCGAACTGGACCAGGCAATGCGGCTCGGCCTGACGCCGCTGGCCTGGTCTCCGCTGGGCGGTGGCCGCCTGCTTGCGCCGGAAAGTGAACGGGACCGCGCGGTCGCAGCCGAACTTGATCGTATCGGTGGTGAGCATGGCGTTTCCCGCAGCGTCGCTGCCTACAGCTGGCTAATGGCGCACCCGGCGCGGATTATCCCGATTGTCGGCTCCCAGAACGCGGGGCGCATTGCCGAGGCGGCCCAGGCCAGCACCGTGCGCTGGACCCGGCAGGATTGGTACGCGGTACTCGTCGCCGCGCGTGGAGAGAGGCTTCCCTGATGACCGACAAGCAACAATGCGAAATCGCGTGGTTTTCCGCGCTGTGTGACGACGACTACGAGTTCCTCGGCGTGCCCGACGAACGGCTCAAGTCAAGTTGGGAGCATTGCCGGAATATCGTGCTTCAGGCGGAGAAGGGCGGCTTCGACAACATCCTGCTCCCGTCAGGCTACCAGCTCGGTCTGGACACCACGATCTTTGCTGCGGCCATTGCGCCTTTCCTGAGCCGGATCAAACTGCTGTGGGCAACGCGCATGGGCGAGGATTGGCCGCCGCAACTGGCGCGGCGCATTGCCACGCTCGACCGTATCCTCGGACCCAATGCCGCAGGCACCGGCGGCCGGTTGAACGTGAATATCATCTCCTCCGACATGCCCGGGGAAAGGATCGAGAGCGGCCCGCGCTACCGCCGCGGCACCGAGATCATGAAGATCGTGCGCACGCTTCTGAACGGCGAACACCTCGATTTCCAGGGCGAGTTCTACCAGATGGAGCTCGACCCTGCCCGGATCACCACGCTCAGTGGCAAGTGCCCGCCGTTCTATTTCGGCGGCCTCAGCCACGAAGCGCGTGAGTGCGCTGCGGAAGCCGCTGACGTCTACCTGATGTGGCCCGACACCATGGACAAGGTGCGCGAGAACATCGCGGACCTGAAGGCGCGGGCTGCGGCCTACGGCCGTACGCTCAAGTTCGGCTACCGTGCCCATGTGATCGTGCGGGAAACGGAAGAGGAAGCGCGTGCCTATGCTGACCGCCTCCTGTCGAAGCTCGATGATGAGGCCGGCCGGGCAATCCGCGAGAAGTCGCTCGATGCCAAGAACTATGGCGTGCAGAGGCAGCAGGAACTGCGCGGCGCCGCTGGTGGCGACGGGTTTGTCGAAGACAACCTGTGGACTGGCATCGGGCGGGCGCGATCGGGTTGCGGCGCGGCGATTGTCGGCACGCCGGACCAGGTGCTGGCCAAGCTGCGCGCCTACCAGGCCGAAGGGATCGAGGCGTTCATCCTGTCCGGTTACCCGCATGCGGCGGAGTGCGACCTGTTTTCGCGCCATGTCTTGCCGCTGATCGAGCACGGGCCGCTCGCCTTCGGATAAGCGGGCAGGGCGCTTGCGTTGCTGCGTAGGCGCTGGCAAGTGCCTGGGCATGAACGACGACCGCGTCCTGCCGCTCGAAGGTGTCCACAACTTCCGTGACTACGGCGGCTATCCGCTGGCCGGGGGCGGGCGGCTCAAGCGCGGTGTGCTGTGGCGCTCTGGCCAGCACGTCGATGCGACCGAGGCCGACCTGGCCGCGCTCGACCGGCTGGCGCTCGCTCACGTGATCGACTTTCGCGGTGTGAGCGAGCGCAGCCATGCGCCGTGCCGCCGCCCGCAAGGGTTCGCGGCAGACGTGCATTTCTATGACGGGGAAACCGCCAACCTTGCACCTCATCTGGAGGCCGCAAACGGTGTGCTCGATGAAGAGGGCGCGCACCGCGCGATGGAGCGGATCTACCGCAACCTGCCGGGTCGCGAGCCGGTGCTGTGGGTCATGCGGCGCTACTTCGCGGTGCTGGCGGGCAGCGAGGGCGCGAGCCTGGTCCATTGCCTGGCAGGCAAGGACCGCACCGGGATGTCCGTCGCGCTTTTGCACCATGCGCTGGGCGTCCACTGGGATGACGCGATGGAGGACTTCCTCCTGACCAACACCGCTGGCAATATTGACGCGCGTATTGCCGCCGGGAGCCACGCAATCCGCAGCAAGTATGGCCAGGTTAGCGATGAGACCATCCGCGTGCTGATGGGAGTCGATGCCCGCTATCTCGAGGCCATGCGCGAAGCTGTGGAAGCCGCGCACGGCAGCCTCGACGGGTTTCTCGAAGACGTGCTTGGAGTGACCCTCGACACCCGCGAGGCGCTGCGCTTGCGCCTTGTGGAAGCGTAACCACATTCCGCCTCACGCGAACACGGACCCGACCCATGGCAACCCACCATACCAAGATGCTCATCATTGGCTCTGGCCCGGCCGGCTACACCGCAGCAATCTATGGCGCGCGCGCTATGCTCGCGCCGATTGTGGTGCAGGGCATCCAGCCGGGTGGGCAGCTGACCATCACCACCGATGTGGAGAACTATCCCGGCTTTGCCGATGTGATCCAGGGGCCGTGGCTGATGGAGCAGATGCAACGCCAAGCCGAGCATGTCGGCACCCGCACCATGTGGGACACGATCGTCTCGGTCGACCTTAGCGGCCCGCCGTTCCGTGCGATCGGCGACAGCGGTGACGAATACATCGGCGAAACGCTGGTGATCGCCACTGGCGCGCAGGCCAAGTGGCTGGGCGTTCCGGGTGAGCAGGAACTGGGCGGCAAGGGCGTATCCGCCTGCGCCACCTGTGACGGGTTCTTCTACCGCGGCAAGAAGGTGGCGGTGATCGGCGGCGGCAACACTGCGGTCGAGGAAGCGCTCTACCTCACCAACCATTCCGACGACGTGACCCTGATCCACCGACGCGACAGCCTGCGGTCGGAGCGCATCCTGCAGGAGCGGCTGTTTGCCAACCCCAAGATCAAGGTTCTGTGGAACAAGGCGGTGGCGAGCTTCGAGGGCAACCCGGCATCGGGTGGACTTACACATCTTGCCCTGCGCGATACGGTGACGGGCGACGCGAGCGAACTCCATGTCGACGGTGCCTTCGTGGCCATCGGCCACGCGCCGGCGACCGAGCTGTTCAAGGGCAAGCTGGCGATGGACCCTGCTGGTTACCTGATTGTCGAACCGGGCACACCCAAGACGGCGGTCCCGGGCGTATTCGCCTGCGGGGATGTGATGGACCACACCTACCGCCAGGCGGTCACTGCGGCCGGCACCGGCTGCATGGCCGCGCTGGACGCCGAGCGGTTCCTCGCGACCCGTGAATTCGCCGCCTAGAACACCGCCCCCTAGAACACCGCCAGCGCAGCTTTCGCGATCAGCGCCATCAGCACCAGGCTGGACAAGGCGAACAGCACGAACCGCACCAGCACCCGGTTGGCGGTTGCCTGCACCAGCGAATGCGCCACCCGCAGGCCGACGTAGATCCACGCCAGCAGCGCGTTCTGCCCGTCGCCCGCGCCAACCAGAGCCAGCACCAGCGCGACGGCGTAGAACACTGTAGGCGCTTCGTGGAGGTGGTTGTAGTTGTCAGCCTTCCAACTGACGGTATCAGGCAACTTTGCGCGCAGGCTGGCCCCATCGGAGCCGACCAGCTTGGTCCCGTCGATCCCGGCCTTGCTCATGGCCGGGATGCGGGTGGCGTACATCCACAGCCACATGACCATGGTCCATGCCGCCAGCGCGACGACGGGTTGCAGGATGGCAGCCCCGATCATTGCGGAATGGCTCCCGGATCAGCGAACAGGGTCAGGGCGACCGCACGATAGGCCAGGTAGACGAGGGCGAAAGTCGAGACCAGGAACAGCAGGAAGCGCACCGGCACCTTGTTGACCGTTGCCTGCCACACCGAGTGGACGATCCGCATCCCGACGTAGATCCACGCCGCCAGCACGTCGCCCGCACCGGCGCCCATCAGCGCGATGATCACGACGGTGGGGTAGAAGATGGTGGGCTGCTCCATCAGGTGGCTGTAGTTGTGCGCCTTCCAGTTGATGGAGTCAGGAATCCGCCCTTCCAGATCCTGACCCCGGCCGCCGGGCCGGTCGCCCATGTCGGCCTTGATTGCCTTCATCGCCGGCAGGCGGGTGCCCGCCATCCAGAACAGCATGATAAGTGACCACGCGACGAGCACCGCCGCCGGTGAGAGCATTTGGGCTTGCACGGTTATCCCTCCCATGATCCTTGCCGGCAGAACGTGGCGGTCGAACGGTCGATTGTCAAACGCAACTCATCCCGTGCTGATGGTGGCGGCATAGGCGGCGGGATCGACGTTGCCGCCGGTCAGCATAACCACCGTTTCGCCATCGAGCGGCACCTTGCCTGCCAGCGCCGCTGCCAGCGCCGCCGCGCCGCCGGGCTCCACCACCAGGTGCAGGTGCCTGAAGGCGAACCGCTGCGCCGCGCGCACTTCGTCGTCGGTCACGGTCACGCCCGGTTCGGCCCGGCCGCGCAGCACGGCGAGGTTGACCGGCCTGGTCGCCGGGGGCTGGAGCGCATCGCAGATTGTCGCCGGCGGGTTGGGGCTGACATGGACCACCTCGCCGGAAGCCATCGCCCGGCCCACCATGTCCCACCCGTCCGGCTCGACCGGAACCACCGCGCTATCCGGGCAGGCCAGCGCAAGCCCCGCCGCCAGCCCGCCGCCGCCGCAACAGGCGATGATCCGACTGGGTGCGTGGCCCAACTGCGCCATGATCTCGATCCCCGCGCTGCCTTGCCCCTCGATCACCCACGGGTCGGCGAAGGCGTGGACCAGGGTCGCGCCGCTTTCCGCGACCAGCCGCGCGGCCACTTCGTCACGGTCCTCACCGCCGGGGCGGTCGTAGAGCACCACGTCTGCCCGCAGCGCGCGGGTCGCATCCAGCTTGGTGCGCGGCGCATCGGTCGGCATGACGATAGTCGCCGCCATCCCTAGCCGCCGCGCCGCCCAGGCTACCCCTTGCGCGTGATTGCCGCTGGAGACGCCGACCACGCCGCGCGCGCGCTCCTCGTCGTTCAGCGCAGACAGGCGGTGCCACGCGCCCCTGATCTTGAACGCACCGATTGGTTGCAGCACTTCGGCCTTGGCCCACAGGCAGGTGCCGTCAATCTCCAGTGGCAGCAGTGGGGTCGGCGGCAGAATCGCGGCGACCCGCTCAGCCGCCAGCAGCACACCCTCGCGCGTTGGCATCCGCTGCGTGCTCATTGGATGCGGCTTTCAGCCATTTGGGGGGGAGACATGGACCACATGTTACACTGTCCTGGGGCAAAAAAGTCCGGGCCGCAGCAGCGCCGGTTCCGGTGTGCGGGGGAAGGACGCTTCACGATCATGTCACCGCTATGCCGCATCACGCGCAAGTAGGAAACGCGGATCATTTTACGCCCCTTCCGCATTCGACTACAGAACCCGCCAGAATCAGCTTCGGAGAATTCCCCCATGCCCTCAGCCAATTCCTCAGCCGCCTCGACAATCCTCGTGATCGGTGCCGGCGGCGTCAGCTCGGTCTGCGTCCACAAGATGGCTTTCAACCCGGACATCTTTGGCGATATCCACCTCGCCAGCCGCACCAAATCAAAGTGTGATGCGATTGCGGCCAGTGTGAAGGAGCGCTGCGGGGTGGAGATTTCCACCTATTCGATCGACGCGGAAGAGGTGCCCGCCATGGTCAACCTGATCCGCAAGGTCCAGCCCAGCCTCGTGGTCAATCTCGCGCTGCCCTATCAGGATCTGCCGATCATGGATGCCTGCCTGGAAGCCGGCGTGAGCTATCTCGACACTGCCAACTACGAACCGAAGGACGAAGCAAAGTTCGAATACTCATGGCAGTGGGCCTATCATGACCGGTTCAGGGATGCGGGCCTGATGGCGCTGCTCGGTTCGGGCTTCGATCCGGGCGTCACTTCCGTGTTCACCATGTGGCTGAAGAAGCACAAGCTTAAGACCATCCGCACGCTCGACATTCTCGATTGCAATGGCGGCGACCACGGCCAGCATTTCGCCACCAACTTCAACCCGGAAATCAACATCCGCGAAGTGACGGCCCCCGCGCGGCACTGGGAAAACGGGCAGTGGGTCGAAACCCCGGCGATGCAGGTCAAGGTGCCGTTCGATTTCGAGGCGGTCGGCCCGAAGAACATGTACCTGATGTATCATGAGGAGCTGGAGAGCCTCGCCAGGTTCGTGCCCGAAATGGAGCGCGCGCGGTTCTGGATGACCTTCGGCGATGCCTATATCACGCACCTCACCGTGCTGCAGAATGTCGGCATGACCAGCATTGAGCCGGTCAAGTACCAGGGCAAGGACATCATCCCGCTCCAGTTCCTCGCCGCCGTGTTGCCCAAGCCGGAAACGCTGGGTGAGACGACCAAAGGCAACACCAACATCGGCTGCATCGCCACCGGAGAGGCGCTTGACGGTTCGGGCGAGAAGACGTTCTATATCAAGAATATCTGTTCGCACGAGGCGGCATACGAGGAAACCGGCAACCAGGCGGTCAGCTACACCACCGGCGTCCCCGCGATGATCGGAGCCGCGCTGGTGGTGCAGGGCGTGTGGAGCGGGAAGGGTGTGTTCAACATCGAACAGATGGACCCCGATCCGTTTATGGAGATGCTAAATCAGCACGGCCTGCCGTGGACGGTGGAAGAACTGGCCGGGCCAGTGGAGTTTTGATCACTGTGAACTGGAATTTGATAGCGCCGGTGGCTCTTTTGGCCGGATCGAACATTCTAATGAATCTGGCGTGGTATGGCCACCTGCGGGCGCCCCATCTGGCGTTGGGGGTTGCGATCCTGCTGGCATGGGGCATTGCATTGTTTGAATACTGTCTGGCCGTTCCAGCCAACCGGATTGGGGTGCAAAGCTATTCGCTGGCCGAACTCAAAACGATGCAGGAAGTTCTCTCGCTCACGGCCTTCGTTCTGGTCGCATGGGTCCTGTTTGGGGAGCGGCCAGGGCCAAGCCAGATTGCCGGCTTTGCGATGATTGCAGGTGGCGCCTTCATGGTGTTCAAGGCTCCGTTCGGCTGATGGAAACCAAAGCTGGCGTTCCGGGCGCATTTGCCCAATTCGAATTGACCCGCGTTGACAGCCCGGCGTTCGTCGTGGACGCGGCGAAACTGCGCGCCAACTGCCAGATCCTGGCCGACATCCGCGATGCGGCGGAGATCAAGGTGCTGGCCGCGCTCAAGGCGTTCAGCATGTTCTCGGTCGCGCCGATCATCGGGGAATATCTCGATGGAGTGTGTACCTCCGGCCTGTATGAAGCGCGGCTCGCGTCCGAGTTCTATGACGGGGAGATCGCCACCTATTGCGCCGCCTACAAGCCGGGCGATCTCGCGGAAATTTGCCGCCTGTCCGATCACATCATCTTCAATTCGCCCGGCCAGCTCATGGGGATGGCGCCTATCCTCGATGCCGCACGGGCGAGCGGGCAGACCTTTGACGTGGGCCTGCGCATCAACCCGCAGGTGCCGACCGGCGAAGTGCCGCGCTATGACCCGTCCAGCCCCGGCAGCCGGCTTGGCTTCCCGCTGGATCAGCTGACGCCCGAGGTGATGGAGCTGGTCGACGGGATCCACTTCCACAATCTGTGCGAGCAGGACCTCGAACCACTGCAGCAGACCTGGGACAAAGTGTTCGACGCGATCGAGCCGTGGTTCGGGCAGCTGAAGTGGATCAACATGGGCGGCGGACACCATGTGACCCGCGCCGATTACCAGCGCGAGGAGCTGGTCGAGTTCCTGCGCGACGCGAAGGAAGACACCGGGGCGGAAATCTATCTCGAACCGGGTGAAGCGGTGGCGCTCGATGCGGGCATCCTTGTCGGCACGATCCTTGATGCGCACGAGAACGGGATGCCAGTGGCGATCACCGACATTTCCGCCACCTGCCACATGCCTGACGTGATCGAGGCACCTTATCGCCCCGCTATGCTGGGTGAGGATGTGCATGGGGAGGGCGAGCCTGTCCGCCTCGGTGGCCCCTCCTGTCTCGCGGGCGATGTGATTGGCGACTACCGCCTGCCGGTGCCGTGCGAGCCGGGGGCGCGAATCGCATTCCTCGACCAGGCGCACTACTCGATGGTGAAGACCAACACTTTCAACGGTGTGCCGCTCCCTTCGATCTGGCTGTGGGACAGTGAAACCGATCAGCTCGAATGTGTAAAATCATTCGGATACGAGGCTTTTCGCGACCGGTTGAGTTGAACCGCAAAAAGGGGGGTATTTTCACTTGCGGTTCAGCGGGGGTCCCTTATATGCGCCCCCTCGCTGCCCCATGGGGACTTCCAAACCGCAAGGCAGCTTCAACCTGTAGTCGTTCTGGCCGAAAGGCCTATTGGGGGTCCCTTGAGTTGCACCATTATCCTGACGCACGGTCTGTAGTTCGCGCCCTTTCGCCCGACGAACCGGTCATCCTCAACCGCCCGCACGCTGCTGCGCGCGCTGCCCGCTTCTTTACCCAGAAGTTTCCGGGCAAGTCGCTCTATGCGGTGAAGGCCAATCCCTCGCCGGAGCTGATCAAGATCCTGTGGACCAACGGCGTGACGCATTACGACGTCGCCTCGATCGCCGAGGTGCGGTTGGTGCGCGCCGCTCTGCCCGATGCCGAGCTGTGCTTCATGCACCCGGTCAAGACCGAGCGCGCCATCCGCGAGGCTTATTTCGAGCATGGTGTGCGCACCTTCAGCCTCGACACGGCTGAGGAGTTGGAGAAGATCGTCACCGCCTGCACCAGTGAAGCGGGCGAACCAGCGCGCGACTTACGCCTGTGCGTGCGGCTGCGTGTGTCCAGCGAATATTCCGAGCTGAGCCTTGCCGCCAAGTTCGGGGTTGACCTTGCCGATGCTGCGCCGCTGCTTCAGGCCACCCGCCAGCATTGCGACTGGCTGGGCGTGTGCTTCCACGTTGGCAGCCAGGCGATGACCCCGTTTGCTTACGTCCAGGCGCTGGAACGCGTCCGTGCGGCAGTTGCCGAAGCGGGCGTGGTGATCGACATGATCGACGTTGGCGGGGGCTTCCCCAGCGTCTATCCCGGCATGGAACCGCCGCCGCTGGAGGATTACTTCGACGTGATCCACCGCCACTTCGAAGCGCTGCCGATTGCCTACAACGCCGAGCTGTGGTGCGAACCCGGACGCGCGCTGTGCGCTGAATATTCCTCGCTGGTGGTGCGCGTGGACAAGCGCCGCGGCGACGAGCTCTTCATCAACGATGGCGCCTACGGCGCGCTTTACGATGCCGCGCACGTCGAATGGCGTTTCCCGGTCGCTGCGCTGGAAGACGACCTGCGCGATGCAGAACGGGAGTTCAGCTTTTACGGTCCGACCTGCGATGATGCCGACTTCATGCAGGGCCCGTTCCTGCTGCCGGGCGACATCCAGGCCGGCGACTACATCGAGATCGGGATGCTTGGCGCTTATGGCGCAGCGATGAAGACCGGCTTCAACGGCTTCGGCAATGCCGAGCAGTTCGTGGTCGAGGATGAGCCGATGGCCAGCCTCTATCGCGGTGGCCGCGCGCGCCAGGTAAGCGACAACGTGGTGAGCCTGCGCTAGCGGCCACGGGCCGCCCGGTTATCTCTGGGCGCCGTTTCTTCATCGGTCGCCAGCATGGTTTCGCCGGTCAGCTTCCTTCGGGTGTATTCGCGTTCTTCACGTAGCGATCGAACCACTCGAACATCTCGTAGAGCGTGTGCAGAACCGATTCCCGGCCGCGGTAGCCGTGATCCTCGTGCGGCAACATCACCAGCCGCGCGGTGCCGCCGGTGCCCTTGACCGCGGCAAACATCCGCTCTGACTGTTCCGGGAAGGTGCCGGAATTGCTGTCGTTCGCGCCATGGATGAACAGGACCGGTTCCTTGATCTTGTCCGCTGCCATGAACGGGCTGAGGCGATAGTAGGTTTCCGGCGTGTCCCAGAACACCCGCCGCTCGGCCTGGAATCCGAACGGGGTCAGAGTGCGGTTGTAGGCGCCTGAACGGGCGATCCCGGCGCGGAACAGGTCGCTTTGAGCCAGCAGGTGCGCGGTCATGAAGGCGCCGTAACTGTGCCCGCCGACGCCGATCCGCACCCCGTCTCCGAAGCCGCGCTCCACGGTGAAATCCACCGCAGCCTTGGCATTGGCGACGACCTGCTCGATGAAGGTATCGTTGACCGTTTCCGGGTCGGCGCCGACCACCGGCATCGAGGCCCGATCCAGCACGCCATAGCCCTGCGTCAGGAAGAACAGGTGCGAAGAACCCCCGATGCGGGTGAAACGATAAGGCGAATCGCGGTTCTGCCCGGCGGTGGCGGCATCGTTGAATTCCATCGGATAGGCCCAGACCACCACCGGCACTTTGTCGCCATCGTTGTAGGTGGGCGGCAGGTAAAGCGTGGCGGTCAGGTCCACGCCGTCAGCCCGCCGGTAGGTCACCAGCTCGCGCTTGATGCCAGTCAGTTCCGGGTGCGGATCGGGGAAGTTGGTCAGGAAGCGCGCCGTGCCATTGGTATAGAGCCGGACATTGCCGGGATTGGTCGGGCTTTCATAGAAGGTGATGAAGGCGCTGCCGTCAGGCGCGACGATGTCGAGCACCGATTCCAGCTGTTCCCCGGAATTGCGCCAGATCTCTTCCGTTTCGAGCGAAGCCAGGTCGAACCGGCGCAGGAACGGGCGCAGGCCCTCGGGCGTCGCGCCTGCGCCGCTGAGCAGCAGCTTCCCGCCGAGATTGCGCGCCACCACCTGTCCGCGATTGGTGGTGGTCGTCAGGGGCTGGCCGGGATCGTTGTAGGCATCCTGGATATTGCGGATGCCGAGTTGGCGCGGGGCTGTGCCATCGTTCACGTCGACCAGCATCTGGCGCAGCTCGCGCGTATCGCGGTCGTACTCGTAGACCATCAGATCATCGGAGCCCTCGATCCCCATCATGCCTGAGGCGCGGTCCTCCAGCCGCGCGAGCAGGCGCGCTTCGCCGGTGAAAGGCGCGGCCAGCGCCAGCACATTGTCGCGGTTGTCGGTCTTGACGCGCGGGTCGCCGCCGTCCTGCGCCTCTGCCCACAGCAGCAGGGCATCCTCGGTCGGATGCCACTGGATATTGCGCCGCCCGGTCACCACGCCCTGAACCGGCAGGGCATCCGCCAGCGGCTGCTGGGCGATGGTCGCGACCAGCTTGCCGTCGCGGGTATAGACCGCCGTGGTCAGCGGGAAGCGGGACCATGGCACCTGATAGGAAAACGGCTCGCTCAGCCATTTCATCAGCAGGAACCGGCCGTCGGGTGATGGGGTCACATCGGTGTAGATGCGCGGTTCGCCCACGGCTCGCTTGCCGGCGCCATCGGATTTCATCAGCACCGGTTGGCTGGTGGCGAGCCAGGTAAACAGCGCTTTGTCATGCGGGTTTTCAAGTAGGTCCTGATAGGTGCGGGTCTGGGCCAGCTGTCCGCCCGTCGCCACCTGGATGGCCGGGCCTTGCGGGGTGAGCGATTCGACCGGCATCGCCCCGCGTCCCTGCGGGATCGTCAGCACCAGCAGCGATCCGTCAGGCATCCATGACGGACCCTGGAAAATCGGGTTGACCCCGCCGGTCATCAATGTGCGGGCGGCGCCGGTGGCGGCATCAAGCACGTGCAGATCCATTGCGTCGGACCGGGTGTTGGTGAAGACCACCCTGCCACCGTCCGCCGACCACGCGACATCGGATATGTCGGCATTGGCGGGCAGCGCGACCCGGCGGACCTGACCGGTGGCGACATCCTGCAGCGACAGACCGACGATTGACCGTGTGCCATGCTGGTCATTGGTGGCCGGGTCGAGCCGCAGCCCGGCCAGCTTTTCCATCGGCTTGGCCAGTTCGGCCACTGGCGGCAGTGCCTCTCGCTCAAGCAGCAGGAGTTTATCCTTGGCCGGCGATACGGAAACGCTTGGGCTGGGCGCTCTGGTGACAATATCGGCCACGTTCTGCGGCGGCAGCTGATAACCGTCCTGCGCTTCGGCTCGGGAGGCAATTCCGGCACTGAGAACAAGGGCAAGGGCAGTGGCGGCGTAGATCGATGCGCGCATTATCACAGGGTTCCTTGATCAGGCCGTGGTTGGTCCATGCCCGGCTAACACGCGCTCAGGCGGCTTTCCAGCCCGGCGGGGCGTTTCCGTGCGGGCCGCCTTAGTCGAACCCTACGAACCGGGCCGCCTCGGCCACACTTTTGCGGTGGCTGACGACCGCATTCGCGGGAAAGTCCGGGTCGGGCCAGCCCATCGCCACGGCCTTCATGATCACTTGCGTTTCCGGAATGGCGGCATGTTCGCGCACCACCGGTGATTGCATGATCCCCTGCGAGTTGATCACGCAGCCCAGGCCCCGGCTCCACGCTGCGTTGACCAGCGCGGTGGTTACCGCGCCGCAATCGAACGCCGTGTCGTCGCTGCCGGAAAGTTCGCGGTCGTAAGCCACGATCACGCAAACCGGCGCGTCGAATTGGCGGAAGCCGCGCAGCACCCAGTCTTGGCGCGCCGCCGCGTCGTCACGGGCTATGCCCATCGCGCCGAACAACTGCTTGGCGACCTCGACCTGCCGTTCGCGGTGGATACCGGCAAAGGGTTCCCCCCGGCGAAACTCGCGGCTGTCAGGCTCGCCCGCCAAGATCCGCTCGGTGTTGCCACGCCTGATGCGATCAAGCGGTTCGCCGGTGATGACGTGGAAGTGCCACGGCTGGGTGTTCATCGAAGTGGGTGACCGCATTGCCAGCGCCAGTACTTGCTCGATCAGTTCGCGCGGCACCGGTTTGTCGAGATAGCCCCGAATGCTGCGCCGCCCGAGGACTACCTCGTCATAACCCGGTCCGTGTTTGCCCATGTTTGCTCCCTGCCATGCGGTGTGCGGGGTGCATAGCAATCAGTCAGCGCCTGTCGAGCCGCCAATTGATCAAGATGCGGAAACGGCGGAACCTGGCGCGACTTCGAGAAACTGCGGCTTGGAATCGCTCCGCTTGCCTTCGGTTGGCCCAGCCGTACCAGGTTTCTTCGGCAGGCCGGCGGCGGAGATCATGTAGGACGAGACCCGGTGGCGGGTGCACAGACCGCCCGCTCCATCGCTGACCAGGGGTGTTTCAAACTCCACCCCGATCTCGTCGCCATGCGAATGGATAACCTGACCTACCGCCAGCTGGCCGTCGCCGAGGTCCAGCACCAGCGCGGTGCCGACCGGCACGCCGACAATCCCTTCGATCCCCGCACCCGTGCGCGAGAGATCACGCATGACCACGTTGTAGTAGTAATCTTCGTGAATCGCGCCGATCCGTCGATAAACAGAGCGGCGGTCTGGCCGGAACTTTTCCGGCCCCCTGGGTTCGATCCGGTATTCACCGCTGGCAAATCCGGCCAGCACTTCGGCTTCCGGCATCGGGCGGGCAAACAGGAAGCCCTGGACCAGCTCGGCCCCCTTTTCGCGCACCACCTCCAGCTGGTCGAACGCTTCGACCCCTTCGACCGTGGTTTCCATGCCCAGCGCATTGGCCAGACCGACGATGGCAGCAATGATCTTGGCGCTGTTGCGATCCTTCTGGGTGCAGGAATCGACGAAGCTGCGGTCAACCTTGATCTTGTCGAACGGGGCTGAACGCAGGTAGCTGAGCGAGGAATAGCCGGTCCCGAAATCGTCAAGCGCAAGCCGCACGCCGAGCCCCTTGAGCGTGGCGAACATCTTCTCGGTCACTTCGCTGTCGCCCACGAACACGCTCTCGGTCAGCTCCAGCTCCAGCCGTTCCGGCGCCAGGCCGCTTGAAGCGAGCGCATTGGCGACAACATCGGGAAACCCGCCATTGGCGAACTGGTTGGCCGACACGTTGACTGCTACCTTGACCGCTTCCGGCCAGCGGGTTGCCGCCATACAGGCCTCGCGCAAGGCCCATTCGCCGAGCGGATTGATCAGGTCGCTTTCTTCCGCCGCCGGGATAAACAGCCCGGGGCTGATCATGCCTTTTTCCGGGTGTTCCCACCGCATCAGCGCCTCGAGGCAGACCACAGCCCCGCTGCTGATCGAAACGACCGGCTGGTAATGCATGAACAATTGGCCCGCAGCCAGTGCCTCGCGCAGCTCGTCGAGCAGTTGCTGGCGAACCTCTTCCTCGTTCTGGAGGTCGCTTGAATAGAACCGGTACTGGCCGCGCCCACCGTTCTTGGCGGCGTAAAGCGCCAGGTCGGCGCTGCGGATCAGCTTTTCCCGGTCGTCGCCGTCGAACGGAAACACCGCCACCCCGACCGAGGCCCCGATTACCGCGCGTTTGCCTTCGTCGAGCGGGTAGGGCTGGGACAGGATCTGGATGATCTTCTCCGCCAGTTCGCCCAGCTTGCCGCGATCGTCCTCGCCCGCGAGCACGACCTGGAATTCGTCGCCGCCGAGCCGGGCGACCCGCCCGCGGTTGCCGACAATCCCGGTCAGGCGCGAAGCGACTTCGATCAGCAACTGGTCACCCGCCTGGTGGCCGAGCGTGTCATTGACGTATTTGAACTTGTCTAGGTCCAGCATCATTAGCGCGCAGGGGCGGCCGGAGGCACCGTGCTGGTTGATCGCGGCATCGAGATGACGACCAATCGCATGGCGGTTGGCCAGGCCGGTCAGGGAGTCGAAATCGGCGAGGCGGGAATCGGCCAGCTGCCGTTCGTATTCCACTGTCACATCCTTGGCGCTGCCGCGATAGCCGGTGAAAGTGCCGTTTGCGTCGCGCACCGGATGGCCGGTCATTGCCCACCAGTTTTGCCGTGGGCCGTGGACCGGGCGATCAAGTGTGAACCGCACGATCTGATCTCGGATGGTGGAATGGGCCTTGAGCTGGAACCGCAGCGAGCGGCCGGTGCTGGCGCTGGGGCTGTGGTCGTCGACTTCGAACAGCTCGTTGAGCGGTTGGCCGATCAGCACCTCGGTGGAGGTATCCAGCGTCTCGCTGGCCTTGCCCGACAGGTAGACGAGGCGGCCTTCGGCGTCAGTCGCCCAGACCCACACGCTGCCGACCTGCTCGAATTCATCGAGCACCTGCGCGCGGAGGGTCGGATCGACCAGCGGCGTGACTGGCGTGGGCGAGGCCGCTGTTTGAGGCGCATTGCCGCCAGGCAGGTGCCGCTTGAAAAAACTGATGGCCATGCGCGTACGCCTAACGCGCGGATGGTTTAAATCACCCTAATTTCCGCCAGAAAGGGCTGACTCCAGCGGGTTTCAGGCGGCCTGGCGCAATTCCAGATCCAGCCGATCCCAGATTTCCACCAGCGCCTTGGTCAGGTCTTCCATCATTGCCTCGGTATGCGCCGGGCCGGGGGTGAAGCGCAGCCGCTCGGTCCCGCGGGGCACGGTCGGGAAGTTGATCGGCTGCACGTAGGCACCGTATTCGGCCAGCAGGATGTCGCTGATCTTCTTGGCGCGCACCGGGTCGCCCACCATCAACGGCACAATATGGGTGGTGCTGTCCATCACCGGCAGCCCTGCCTCGCGGAACAAGGCCTTGAGCCGGTTGGCGTTGCGGTGCTGGGCCTCGCGCTCGTCCGAGCTGCCCTTGAGATGACGCACTGATGCGAGCACGCCTGCCACCAGCGCCGGGCTGAGTGAAGTGGTGAAGATGAACCCCGGCGCATAGGAACGGATACAGTCGACGATCCGGGTATCGGCCGCAATGTAGCCGCCCATAACCCCGAACGCCTTGCCCAGCGTGCCCTCAATAATGTCGATGCGGGCGGCTGCCTCGTCGCGCTCCGTAATGCCGCCGCCGCGGGCACCGTACATGCCAACGGCGTGAACTTCGTCGATGTAAGTCAGGGCGTTGTAATTGTCGGCCAGATCGCAGATCGCATGAATCGGGGCGATATCGCCGTCCATCGAATAGACGCTCTCGAAGGCGATCAGCTTGGGTACGGACGGGTCTTCGGCCGCAAGCAGTTCCTCAAGGTGCTCCACATCGTTGTGGCGGAACACCCGCTTGTCACAGCCGGAGTTGCGGATGCCGGCGATCATGCTGGCGTGGTTCAGTTCATCGCTGAAGATGACGCAGCCGGGCAGCAGCTTGGAAATGGTCGAGAGTGTGGCGTCATTGGAGACATAGCCGCTGGTGAACAGCAGCGCCGATTCCTTGCCGTGCAGGTCTGCCAGTTCGGCTTCCAGCTGGACATGGTAATGGGTGTTGCCGCCGATGTTGCGGGTGCCGCCAGAACCGGCGCCGACATCGTGCAGCGCTTCTTCCATCGCCGCGATCACCTTGGGATGCTGACCCATGGCGAGGTAGTCGTTCGAGCACCACACGGTGATCGGCTTGGGGCCGTTGTGGCCGTGGAAGCAGCGGGCGTTGGGAAACGCGCCCTTGTTGCGCAGAATATCGATGAAGACGCGATAGCGGCCTTCGGAGTGAAGGCGGTCGATCGCTTGTTCGAAAATCTGATCGTAGTTCATCGCTTGCCCGCGTCAGCGCCGCCATGCTCGCGGCCTTTCGGGGAGCGATTTAGGCGCAGAACGGCTGCATTTCCATCACGATCTTTGCGAGGCGTTCGCAGCTAGAACTTTTCGATCCGGGCCAGACCCAATTCGCACAGCCGGGAAGCGAGCGAACGGAATTCGTCCAGCGATCCGGTGGTCACGGCCAGGTCCGGTTCGCGGCGCTGGAACGCCTGCCCTTCGGTCAGCGTGGCAATGCGGCGGGCGATCCCTTGCGCCCCGTCGACCAGAGTGACGACCGGTCCGAACAGAGCGGCCAATTCATCGCGCAGCAACGGAAAATGGGTGCAGGCCAGCACCACGGTGTCGATTTCGCCAGCACGGGGATGGTCTAGCAGTCCGGACACCGCGCGGCGCACGGCATCCAGTGGCACCACGCCGCCCCGCAGCCTTGCCTCGGCCAGCGTCACCAGTTCAGGTGCTGCATGGCGCAGCAGTGTCTTGCTTGCGGCATGGGCCCGCTCCAGCTCGTCGACATAGCTCTGGCGCAAGGTCGCCTCGGTGCCGAGCAGGCCGATCACCCCGGTATGGGTCAACGCGGCGGCGGGCTTGATCGCGGGTACGGTGCCCACCACCGGGATCTCCAACACCTCGCGCACCATGCCCAGTGCGATCGTGCTGGCGGTGTTGCAGGCAATGCAGGCGAGACGCGGCCGGTAGCGTTCGCTCATCCGCCCGAGCAGACCGGCGACCCGTGCAGTGACCTGCGCCTCGCTCTTGGTGCCATAGGGCAGGCCAGCCACGTCCGCAGCGTAGATTACCGGAGCATCGGGCAACACTTCGCGCAGGGCGGCCAGCACGCTCAGCCCGCCAACGCCGGAATCGAACAGCAGCACGGGGGCGCTTGGATCAACGGTGCTGGGCATCGCGGCTGGTTCCCCCGGTTCGAAGCGATCTTCCTTATTTTTCCGTGGCCCGAATGCAAGCGATGCGCCTATGATAGAGCGAAGTTTTCTTGCCGGGTGGGGACATGGATCAGGACATTCTGCTTGCGGTTTTGCTCGGTTTCGTGGGCGGATCGATCCCGTTCGGCCTGCTGCTGACCCGCGCCGCCGGGCTGGGCGACATCCGCGATATCGGGTCCGGCAGCATCGGCGCGACCAACGTGCTGCGCACCGGCAACAAGGGGCTGGCAGCGGCGACCGTGCTGCTCGACGCAGCAAAGGGCGCCGTGCCTGTCCTGCTCGCGGCGCACCTATGGCCGGGCACCGAAGGGTGGGCGGCGGTCGCAGCGGTTGCGGGGCACTGTTTCACTCCCTGGCTGCGCTTCAAGGGCGGCAAGGGCTTTGCCACTGCTGCTGGCGTGCTGCTGGCACTCGCCTGGCCGGTGATGCTGGTTTGCGCGGCAATCTGGGCGGCAACGCTGGCGGTGAGCCGGATTTCCTCGGTTTCCTCGATGACGACCGTGGTGCTGGCACCGGTCGCGGCGTGGGCGCTGGGATACCCGCAGATTATCGTGCCGCTGGTCGCCATTGCCGCCATCGTGCTGGCGCAGCACCGGGCCAATATCGGCCGCCTGATGCGCGGCGAGGAACCGAAGGTGGGCAGCGGTAAGAAATGACCGCGCTGCCGCAGGCCCCCCTGTCGCAGAACGAGGCGTTTGCCCGCATCCGGCTGCTGCGCTCGCCCCGCGTCGGCCCGGTTACCTACACCCACCTGCTTGCCCGGTTCGGCAATGCGGTGACGGCGCTTGAAGCCTTGCCTGATCTCGCCGGCAAGACCGGGCAGCCCTATCGCCCAGCCCTGCGCGACATGGTGGAGCGGGAGGTGGAGGGGGTCCGCCGAGCGGGCGCGAAATACCTGTTCCATGACCAGCCGGGCTATCCCCGCCTGCTCCGCGAGATCGACGGATCGCCGCCGATCCTGACCTGGCGCGGTGACCTGTCGCTGCTGGAGCGCCCATGTGTGGCCATGGTCGGCGCGCGCAACGCCAGTGCGGCGGCGGTCAAGCTGGCGCGTGAATTTGCCGGCGAACTGGTGGGCGAGGGTTTCGCGGTCGTCTCCGGCCTGGCGCGCGGTATCGACGGCGCGGCGCATGAAGGCGCCCATCCTGCCACCGTCGGCGTGATCGCCAGCGGGATCGATGTGACCTATCCCCCGCAGCACCAAGCCTTGCAGGAACGCATCGCCAATGAAGGCCTGCTGCTGGCCGAGCAGCCCCCCGGCACCGAGCCGCGCGGGAGCCACTTTCCCAGCCGCAACCGGATCATTGCCGGGCTCGCCATGGGCACTCTGGTGGTGGAGGCCGCGCCCAAGAGCGGCAGCCTGATCACTGCACGGCTGGCGGCGGAAGCAGGCAGGGAGGTCATGGCGATCCCCGGCAGCCCGCTCGACGCCCGTGCGCAAGGGTGCAACCAGCTGATCCGCGAAGGCGCGGTGCTGGTCCAGTCGCCCGGGGAAGTGATCGAACTGCTGAGCCATTTCGATGGCACCCCGCGTTCGACCTTCCGCGAGAGCACGGCGCGATTCGATTTCGATGTCGACGAACTGGCCGATGCGCAGCCGGCCGACATTGCCAGCCTGCTCACCACCGCGCCGGTTCCGGTCGACGAACTGATCCGCCAGTCGGGGACAAGCGCAGCGGCGGTGCAACTGGCGCTGCTGGAGCTGGAACTGGCAGGTAAGCTGGTGCGGCATGCGGGTGGAAGGGTGAGCTACACCCCCGCTTGACACCCGCAAACCGCAGACCCCACCCTCGCGCGTACGTATACGCGTAGGGACAGACCGAAAATCTTATGCAGCTTGTCATCGTTGAATCGCCCGCAAAGGCGAAAACCATCGAGAAATATCTCGGCAAGGACTTCAAGGTTCTCGCCAGCTACGGCCATGTCCGCGACCTGCCGCCCAAGGATGGCAGCGTCCGCCCGGACGAGGACTTCGCGATGGACTGGGAACTCTATCGTGACAAGCAGAGCCGCTTCAAGGAAATCGCCGACGCGGCCAAGACGGCCACCCGGCTGGTCCTTGCCACTGACCCTGACCGCGAGGGCGAGGCGATTTCTTGGCACGTGCAGGAGCTGCTGGCCAAGCGCAAGGCGTTGCCCAAGGTGGTCGACCGGGTGACCTTCAACGCCATCACCAAGCAGGCTGTGACCGAGGCGATGACCCGCCCGCGCGCGCTCGATACCGACCTGATCGACGCTTATCTTGCCCGCCGCGCGCTCGATTACCTGTTCGGCTTCACCCTCAGCCCGGTGCTGTGGCGCAAGCTGCCCGGGGCCAAGAGCGCAGGGCGGGTCCAGTCGGTCGCGCTGCGGCTGATCGTTGACCGAGAACGCGAGATCGAGGCGTTCCGGGCCGAGGAATACTGGTCGGTCGCCGCCATCATGGAGCAGGACGGGACCGAGTTCACTGCCCGGCTGGTGCGGTTCGAGGGTAAGAAGCTCGACAAGCTGACCCTCGGCAACCAGGGCAGCGCCATGGCCGCCAAGGCCGCGGTCGAAGCCGGGCGCTTCACCGTGGAGGGGGTCGAGACCAAGCCGCTCACCCGCAATCCGGCCCCGCCGTTCACCACCTCCACCCTACAGCAGGAAGCGGCGCGCAAGCTCGGCTATTCGGCCAGCCACACCATGCGGCTGGCGCAGAGCCTCTACGAAGCCGGGGCGATCACCTATATGCGGACCGACGGGGTGCAGATGGATGGCAGCGCGATCAATGCCTGCCGCAAGGCCATCAGCGAGCGCTACGATCCCAATTTCCTGCCGGAAAAGCCGCGGTTCTACACCACCAAGGCCAAGAACGCGCAGGAAGCGCACGAGGCGATCCGGCCGACCGATTTCGCGCGGGACCGCGCCGGATCGGGCGACGAAGGCAAGCTCTACGAGCTGATCTTCAAGCGCGCCATGGCCAGCCAGATGGCCGCCGCGCGGCTGGAGCGGACGACGGTCAGCCTGCTTGACGGGACGGGGATGAACGAGCTGCGCGCGACCGGCCAAGTGGTGAAATTCCCTGGCTTCCTTGCGGTCTACCAAGAAGGGTTCGACGAGCGCGGCGAGGGCGGTGACGATGACGACAGCGGCCTGCTCCCGGCCATGCGCAAGGGCGATAGTCCGGCCAAGAAAGGCGTAGAGGCGGTGCAGCATTTCACCCAGCCACCGCCGCGCTTTTCCGAAGCCAGCCTGGTCAAACGGTTGGAGGAGCTCGGCATCGGGCGCCCGTCCACTTACGCTTCGACCATCCAGACCCTGCGTGACCGCGAATACGTGCGGATGGAGAAGAACCGCTTCTTCGCTGAGGAATCGGGCCGCCTGCTGACGGTGTTCCTGGAACGGTTCTTTCCCAATTACGTCGCGTTCGATTTCACGGCGGGGATGGAAAACGAGCTCGACGAGGTCTCCGGCGGGCGCGAGGAGTGGAAGGCGCTGCTGACCCGATTCTGGGCCGATTTCAAGCCCAAGGCCGATGAGGTGATGGACAAGCTGCCTTCGGAAGTGACCGAGGCGCTGGACGAATACCTGTCGGACTATCTGTTCCCGCCGACCGACGACGGCACCGACCCCCGCCAGTGCCCCAGTTGCGGCACCGGGCGGCTGGCGCTGCGGGGCGGCAAGTTCGGCGCGTTCGTGGCCTGCAACAACTACCCTGAATGCAAGTTCACCCGCCGTTTTGCCCAGGCCGGAGGCGGTGGCACGGCGGGCGCGGATGACGGTGTGATGGGCCAGCACCCGGATACGGGCGAGGACATCAACCGCAAGACCGGGCGCTTCGGGCCCTATGTGGAAATGGGCAGCGGCAAGGAAGCCAAGCGGGCGAGCATTCCCAAGGACCTGCCCGAGTTCGATCTCGACTGGGCGGTCAAGCTGCTTTCGCTCCCACGCATTGTCGGCGCCCATCCTGAGACCGGGCTGGAAATCGAAGCCAATATCGGCCGTTACGGGCCATACCTGCGGCACGATGGCAAGTATGCCAAACTTACCGGCACTGCCGAGGTGTTCGAGGTCGGCATGAATGCGGCGGTCACTCTGCTGGCCGAAGCGCAGAACCGTGGCGGGCGCGGGGAGGGGCGAGCCAAGGCCGAGCCGGTCAAGACCTTCGGAGCCCATCCGACCAGCGGCGGGGAGATGAAGGTCATGCCGGGCCGCTATGGCCCCTACGTGACCGATGGCACCAGCAACGCCACCATCCCCAAGGACGTGAAGCCCGAAGACCTGACCGAGGCGCAGGCGATCGAGCTGATCGATGCCCGCATTGCCAAGGGCCCGGTCAAGAAGAAGAGCGCGAGGAAGAAGGCTGCTCCCAAGGCTGCTCCCAAGAAGGCCGCCGCCAAGAAAGCTCCCGCCAAGAAGAAAGCCGCTCCGAAGAAGACGGCCACCAAGGCTAAGGACGGCTGATGGGCAAGGAGAACTTCGAGCGCCACAAGCAGCCGTGGAAATCGGACGAGGCGGGTCAGCTGCGCACCCTGGCTGCGAAGGGCAAGGGCCTGCGCGAGATCGCCAAGGCACTCGGCCGGAGCGAGGAATCGACCAAGGATTTCGCCAAGAAGAACGGGATCGAGATCGTCAAGAAACGGTAGGCGCTAGAGGCGCGCCACGCCGATCGCGATGGAAACCAACAGCACGATCATGCTAGCCACCAGCGCCAGTGCGGCGGGGCGGGCATGGCTGCGCCCATAAGCCAGCGTCACCCCCAGCTTGACTGACATGTTGGCGAAGATCGTGCCTGCGATGGCGAGCGCCGCCAGTCTGGCGGTGATTGTGTCCGGCCCCAGGCCCCCGGCGGTGACGATTGCCGCGTCGACGTCCATCACGCCCATCACCAGCAGCAGAATAGCGATGCCCTGCTCGCCGAACTGCCCCTCGGCCCAGCGCGCGGCCACTGCCGCGACCGCGACGAAGGCAGCGAAGCTGAGGGCGGGGAGCATGGCAATCGGGTTGCCCGGCGGGGACGGGCCAATGGAGGCTGGGGATTGGCGAAAGATCAGATAACTGGCGACCAGCCCGGTCAGCACTGCCGGGATCAGCAGCACAGTGAAGGGTAGGAACAGCCGCCCAGCCAGTACGCCAACGAGAACCAGCACGCGCAGATACATCACGGCGGTTGCCAGCGCGATGCCGGCGTTCTCGGCAGCACTGCCTTCTCCTCTACCAAGCCTTTGCGACAGCGACTGAGTCACCGCGGTCGAGCTGTAGATGCCACCGATCACCGCCGTGGCGATGGTCCCCCGCCGTGCCCCGAACAGGCGGTTGGCAATGTAGCCGAGGAAGGAAAACCCGGTGACCAGCACCACGACCAGCCACAGCATGCGCGGCTCCCACGCGTCATAGGGTCCGTACCGACCCTCTGGCAGGAAAGGGTAGATCGCCAGCGCGATCACCGCATAACGCGCCAGCGCCATGATATCAGCCTGGTCCAGTCGGTCGATCAGGCCGTGGGTTTCGGACCGCAGCGCCAGCAACAGGGTCGTGACTGCCGCGCCGGCAATCGCCAAAGCCGGGGCGCCGCTTCCGGCCAGGAAGCCGAGCGCCAGAGCGACCATGGCCGCCACTGCCGAGGTCGCATCCGGTCCGCTGGCGGAACGGCTGCCACGGAAATAGCCGATCACCACGATCGCGACCGGCCCGGCGACCAGCAGGGCAGCCGGCACCGCATGGTCGAGCACCGCCAGAAACCCGGCCAGCCCGGCCACCAGACCCAGCAGGCCGAAGGTGCGAATCCCGGCCACCCTTGCGCCTTCGGCAGCGCTGCGCAGCGTCCAGCCGCGCTCGGTCCCGATCAGCAGACCGGCAGCCAGAGCAGCGCCCAGATCGGGCAAGTGTGCGGTCAGGTCCAAGTCAGTCTCACCGGGCTGTGCACTAGCGACCAGACCCGGTGGCGGCAATCACCCCAGTTGGCTGCGGATACGCTTGGCGCGGCTGGCGGGGCTGGGGTGGGTCTGGAGCCACGGCAGCCCGCCGGGCGCGCCGCCGAGCTTCTCCAGCGCGCTGACGCAGGCGTTGGCGTCGTATCCTTTGCCGCGCATGAAGGCGAGCGCATAGTCGTCTGCCTCGCGCTCGTTTTTCTGGCTGTGCTGTGCGGTGATGACCTGGCCGAACAACTGGGTCAGTTCGCCTCCGGCAATCCGGCCGACTTTCCCGCCCGCACCCTGGGCCGCCTTCTGGATCGCGCTCTGGCGATAGGCAGCCTGCATCCGCTTCTTCGTGTGGTCGAGCTTCACGTGGCCGACCTCGTGCCCGATCACATAGCGGATCTCGTCATCGGTGAACTGGTCCATCAGCCCGGAAAAGATCCGGATCGTGCCATTGGCCATGGCAAAGGCGTTCACATCCTTGACCAGGTAGGCCTTGATGTCGAGGTCGAGGCCGTCGTGCTTTTCCATGCCCTTGCTCAGCGCTGCCAACCGCTTGGCGTATGGGTCCTTGGCCGGTGCCAGAGGGTTCTGCTGGTCCATCTGGGCAGCCATCTGATCGAAATAGTTCTTCATATCTGCATCATCGAGCGATTCTGCCTTGGCCAGATCGCCTGCCGCATCGATGATCTTGCCGAGCCTCAGCTGGGCCATGGCGGGCGTGGCAATGCTGATCCCGCCGAGCAGGGTCGCCATGGCCAGCACCCTGCGACGGGAAACCACCGCACTTTCGCCGGACTGCTCGGCCACCAGACTGCCTTCCCCAAACTTCACCCTGCGTCCCCTATTCCATTGATTTGAGGGACTATGGCTTGCCCGCGTAGGCGGTGCAACGGGAAATGTAGGGGTGTATGAGGCGCGGCGCTAGCGCACCCAGTCCAGCCCGATTTCCTCGAACATTTCCTTGTCCTCGCTCCAGCGCTCGTCCGTCTTCACGTGCAGGAACAGGTGGACCTTGACGCCCAGCATTTCGGACAGCTCCTTGCGTGCAGCCTCGCCGATTGCCTTGATCCGGCTACCGCCTTTGCCCAGCACAATGGCGCGCTGGTTGTCGCGCATGACCACGATCTGCTGGTGGATCTCGACGCTGCCGTCCTTGCGCTGGATGTATTTCTCCGGCCGCACCGCACTGTCATAGGGCAGTTCCTCGTGCAGTTGACGGTAGAGCTGTTCGCGGGTGACCTCGGCGGCAAGCAGCCGCTCGCTGGCATCGCTCACTTGGTCTTCCGGATAGTGCCACGGCCCCTCCGGCATCAGAGCGGCAAGGGCTGCCTTCAGTTCCGGCACCCCGTCGCCGGTCAGTGCGGAGATGAAGAACACTTCGCCAAAATCGACCTTGGCGGACAGCTCCTGCGCCAGCACCAGCAGCGGTTCCTTCTTCGCCACATCGACCTTGTTGAGAACCAGGATTTTGCGTTCGGGCCGATGGCTCAGGCTGTCGAGCAGCGGGTCGAGCTCGTGCCGACGCTGCTTGACCGGATCGACCATCAGCAGCACCGCGTCGGCGGCCTCGGCGCCTTCCCAGGCAGCGCTCACCATCGCCCGGTCGAGCCGCCGCCGGGGGGTGAAGATGCCGGGGGTGTCGACCAGGATCATCTGGGTTTCGCCCATCAGTGCGATCCCCAGCATTCGCGCGCGGGTGGTCTGGGCCTTGGCGCTGGTGATCGCCACCTTCTGCCCGACCAGGGCATTGACGAGGGTGGATTTGCCCGCGTTTGGGGCACCGATCACGGCCACGAGGCCGCAGCGGGGTTGCTTGTCGGTCATCCGAATTGCTCCATGAACAGCCGTGCGGCTTCGGTTTCCGCTTCCTGCTTGCTGCCGGCGGTAGCGAGTGCTTCGCCGACCTTGTGCACGCTCACCCGCACAGTGAAGCGGGCGCGGTGGTCGGGGCCGGAGCGCTCAACCAGTTCGTATTGTGGTGGGCGGCGCTGGTTGCCGGCGGCCCATTCCTGCAGCGCGCTCTTGGGATGCTTGGAGTGGCCCGCATCGCCCTTCACGTCCTCGTGCCAGTGGCGACGGACGAGATCACTTGCGCTGTCGAACCCGGCTTCGAGGAATTGCGCACCGAGCAGCGCCTCCATCACGTCGCCGAGGATATTGTCGCTCTCGGCTGCGCCATCGTCCCGCGCCTGCTTGCCGAGCTGGACATGGGCAGGCAGGCCAATCTGGCGCGCGACCTTGGCGCAGGCCTGCTTGCTGACCAACGCGTTGAGCCGTTGTGCCAGCTTGCCCTCCGCGTCATTGCCGGCGCAATAGAGCCAGTTCGCGATGGCAAGGCCAAGCACGCGGTCACCAAGAAACTCCAGCCGCTGGTAGTCGTGCGCGCGGCCGGTGCTGCCATGGGTCAGCGCCTGCTGCCACAGGGCAGCGTCGGTCACGGCGAACCCGTGCTGATCGAGCCACTGGTGGGTCTCCGCCGGCAAGCCGGTCATATCCCGTCCCCCATCCGATCCCACCTCGCGGCGGTGAACCAGGTCCACGGCTTGACCCATTCCGCGCTGCCGTCGGTCGACCACACCATCATGCTGGCACGGCCAACCAGGTGGTCCTGCGGCACCCAGCCCACCCCGCCGCCGGGCCGCGCCGGAAATCGGCTGTCCTGCGAATTGTCGCGGTTATCGCCCATGACGAAAACGTGGCCTTCAGGCACGGTCTTCGCTTCCCATGTGTCGGCATCGGTCGTGCCGAAATCGAGCACTTCGTAGCTGACACCCGATGGCAGCGTCTCGCGGTAACGCATGTAGCGGCACTGGCGCGCGCCGTCTGGCAGCCGTTCCTCGAACCCGCCCCATGCGCAGGCTGTGCTGCGTCCGCTCAGGGCAGCGGCTTTGAGCAGATGCTGGTCTACCGGCTGGAGGAAGTCGGCCATCGGCTCTTTCGTTACCGGGACACCGTTCAGCACGAATACTCCACCGCGCATTTCGACCGTATCGCCGGGTAGGGCCATGACCCGCTTGATATAGTCGACTTTATCGACCGGGTGCTTGAACACCACAACCTCACCACGCTCGGGCAGGCTGCCCAGCACTTGCCCCGGGATCAGCGGCGCATTCATCGGCAACGAGTATCTGGTGTAGCCATAGGGCCACTTGGCGGCGATGAAATAGTCCCCGATCATCAGCCGCGGCAGCATCGATTCGCTCGGGATCGAAAAGGGCGAAAACACGAAGCTGCGGAACGCCAGCGCCAGCAGGGCCAGCTTCAGCACGAACCACAGGAAACTGCCAAGCGTCTCCTTTTCCGGCTCTTGCGAGGCCGGGGTGGCGGTGGTTTCGACCGGCGTGGTCATCGGGCGGCCGACTGGGGCAGGCATACCAATTCAGGCAGGCGCCGCGCGAGGAAAGGCTTCAAATGCATCGTCCAAGTCCCTAGTCGCAAGGCCTGCAATCGGAAAAGGATTTTCGCATGGCCACGACCGTTCACGCCGCCTGGGACAAGGTTCGCAGCCTGCCGACCCGCACGCTGGGCGATCTGTTCACCGATCCGGCGCGGCTGGACAAGCTTGCCACCCGATTGCAGTGGGGCGAGGGCGAGACGGCTGGAGGCGCGCTGTTCGACTGGTCGAAGACCCACCTCGACGATGCGCTGCTCGATGCGTTCGAGGATCTGACCGAGGCGTGCGACTTTGCCGGAAAGCGTGAACAACTGCTGTCCGGCGCGCGGATCAATGTGACCGAGGGCCGCGCGGCAGAGCATACCGCCCAGCGCGGCATCGGCGCCGACGCGAGCGTCGAAGAGGCCACAGCGCTCCACGCGCGGATGCGGATTCTGGTCGAGGCGATTCATGCCGGCGCGCTAGGCGAGGTGCGCCACCTGATCCATATTGGCATCGGCGGCAGCGCGCTTGGCCCCAAGCTGGCGATCGACGCACTGACCCGCGACCTGGCGCTGGTCGATTGCCATGTCGTCTCCAATATCGACGGGCTGGCGCTGGAGCAGGCCTTCGCTGCCTGCGATCCCGCCACCACCCTGGTGGCCGTGGCGAGCAAGACCTTCACCACCATCGAGACCATGACCAACGCCCTGAGCGCATTGAAGTGGTTGGGGGAAAACGGCGTGTCCGATCCCTATGGCCGGGTCGTGGCACTCACCGCCAGCCCGGAAAAGGCGGTCGAATGGGGTGTTGATGAAACCCGCGTCCTGCCGTTCCCGGAAAGCGTCGGCGGGCGCTACTCGCTGTGGTCGAGCATCGGTTTCCCGGTCGCGCTGGCGGCGGGATGGGACGAGTTCGAAGCAATGCTGGCGGGGGCCCGGGCGATGGACCAGCATTTCCGTGATACTGACGGCCGCGCTAACCTGGCCCTGCGCGCCGCCTTTGCCGACCAGTATTACACCCGCGTGCGCGGATGCCAGACCCGCGCGGTGTTTGCCTATGACGAGCGGCTGGGGCTGCTGCCGTCCTATCTCCAGCAGCTCGAAATGGAGAGCAACGGCAAACGGGTGACGGCGGAGGGCGCAGGCGTTGACGGCGCGACCGCACCGATCACCTGGGGCGGGGTAGGGACGGATAGCCAGCACGCGGTGTTCCAGTTGCTCCATCAGGGCACCCACCTGGTGCCGGTCGACTTCATCGCCTCGATCGCTCCCGGCGATACGCTCGACCCGGCGCACCACGCTATCCTGCTGACCAACTGCTTTGCGCAAGGGGCTGCGCTGATGGCGGGCGGCAACATGGCGGCCGACGGCAGGGATCCGGCGCGCGCTTTCCCCGGTGACCGCCCGAGCGTGACCATCCTGTGCGACGATATCGACGCGGCCACCCTCGGCGCGCTGATCGCCTTTCACGAGCATCGCACGTTCGCCAACGCGGTGCTGATGGGCATCAACCCGTTTGACCAGTTCGGGGTCGAACTGGGCAAGAAGATGGCGAACGACATCGAAGCAGGCGGCGCCGAGTTTGATGCGAGCACGCAGGCCTTGCTGGCAGCGGCGGGGTTGGCCTGAACCTGACGATGAGCTGGAAATCCGGGCGTCGAAGGCCGGTTTTCCTTGCTCTGCCCCCTTTCCTTGGTCATCGTGCCAACGGGGAGGGCTGAACGACAATCCAGGAGAGAAACCCGATGTCCACAGGCCCGATTATTGTTGCAACCGACCTTAGCGCGCGGAACGACCGTGCGGTTGACCGCGCGGTCCAACTGGGCACTGCCATGGGGCGGACCGTGAGTCTGGTTCATGCCCGCTCGCCCCGCATTACCGACGAGACGGCTGAGCAGCTTGCCGTGCTTGGCCGGGCAGCGCTGCCCGATCCGGCCGCAGACGTGGAAATCCGGATGCCGGTCGGGCCGGCTCCGGAAGTGATCGCCAAGACTGCCGAGGCGATCGACGCCGCGTTGGTCGTGTGCGGGGTCGCCCGGTTCAACGGGATCGGAGACTATTTTTCCGGCACCGCAGTGGACCACATCATCACCAAGGGGCATCGCCCGGTGCTGGTGGTCAAGCAGCGCCCGCACAAGCCCTATGACAAAGTGCTCGCAGGCACGGATTTCTCCGACCATTCCGCCCATGCGCTGGCGGTGGCAGCGGAGCTGTTCCCCGATGCCGAGTTGCACCTTGTCCACGCATTCCATGTGCCGTTCGAGGGCTTCCAGAAGGCTGGCCACGTCAAGGAACAGGTCGAGGCCGATGTAAGCGACGAGATGGGCCGCTTCCTTGCCCGGCCCGAACTGGCGAAGCTGGCCGAGCGGGTGCAATGGCGCCTGTGCTACGGCGGGGTGGCCAAGGGCATCCGCACTGCGATGGAGCAGGTCCAGCCCGATCTGCTGGTCGCGGGCACACATGGCAAGGGCGGCTGGCGGCGCGCTACCATCGGCAGCATTGCCTCCGACCTGCTCGAATGGGTGCCGATCGACATGCTGATCGTGCCGCCTGAAAGCCCGGCGGGGTAACCGCCAGAACCTTTGCTTGTCGCGGAACTGAAACTCGATTACGGTTTTGTGACAATGTGTGCCATCCTTGGCGCCGTGTGTCGCGAAGGGTATGTAATTGGACGGCCTCAAGGCTTCGGTCGCCCCTGGGCCGATCGACCGTATTCAGGAAAACCTGCTCGCGCGGTCGGAGCGGCGCCTGCTCAACTGGATCTGTGCGCGGATGCCGCGCTGGGTCTCGCCAGACCTGCTGACCTTTATCGGCATGGCTGGCGCGTTCCTGGTATTCGGCGGTTATCTTGCCAGCAACCTGGGCGAAGAGTGGCTGTGGCTTTCGATTGCAGGATACGCGGTGCAATGGTTCGGCGACAGCACCGACGGTAGCCTGGCGCGCTTTCGTAAGATCGAGCGGCCCCGATATGGCTATTTCCTCGATCATAGCTGCGATGGGCTCGCCACCACGCTGGTCGTGGTCGGGATCGGGCTGAGCCCCTACGTCACGCTGGAAATCGCGCTGGTGGCGCTGGCGGGTTACCTGCTGCTGTCGATCCACGCCTTCCTGTCGGTACGGGTGCTGGGGGAGCTCAAACTGTCCTACCTCAATGCCGGACCGACCGAGTTGCGTTTCATGCTGATCGGCCTGACCCTGGCGATGATGGCGTTGGGGCATCAGGGCCAGGGCTGGTTCGGTGCCATATCCGGGTTCGACGTGTTTACCGGTTTGGTTGGCACTATCCTGATCACGCTGTTCGTGATCCAGACCGGTGTCACTTCCCGCCGACTGGCCGCAATGGAGCCGCCCCGTAACGATGAGTGGCAGGGCAACGAATAGGAAGGCGATTGACTTTCCGCAGGTTCCGCGCCATATGCCGCACCAACGAAGCGCGCTAGCCAGCGTGAAGTGGCGATGATCTGAAACATCCATCGCCCCGGCCGCACTTCGGTTTTCCAAGAGACTTCCCTATTCACGCGGGTCGTTTTCCGGGTCCCGTGAAAGTAATACTTTCATGGGTGCCCTCACACCCGCGCCGCGCGACGATTCCGTCCGGAATCCGTCAGCGCGCCGCATTTGAATGCGAGTAGAACATGACCATGACTTTCGAACAACTCGGGCTGTCGCAGCCCATCCTTCAGGCGCTTGATCTGAAGGGTTACACCACGCCGACCCCGATCCAGGAACAGGCGATCCCTTACCTTCTCGAAGGGCGCGACCTGCTCGGGATCGCCCAGACCGGCACCGGCAAGACTGCCGCCTTCATGCTGCCCAGCATTGATCGGCTGCGCGAAGCCGACCGCCAGACTCCGTTCAAGTCCTGCCGTATGCTGGTTCTTGCCCCGACCCGTGAACTGGCCGGGCAGATTGCCCAGAGTGCCAAGGACTACGGCGCGCTGTGCGGGCTCAAGGTCCAGTCGATCGTCGGCGGCACGTCCGTCGGCAAGGATCGCAACAAGCTGCACCGCGGCACAGACATCCTCGTTGCCACCCCGGGCCGCTTGCTCGACCTGATCGACCAGAAGGCGTTTGGCCTCGGCGGCGTTGAAATCCTCGTCCTTGACGAGGCGGACCAGATGCTTGACCTCGGCTTCATCCACGCGCTGCGCAAGATCGTGCCGATGCTGCCCAAGGAACGCCAGACACTGTTGTTCAGCGCCACCATGCCGACCAGCATTCGCGACCTGTCAAAGAACTACCTCAACAACCCGGCGCAGGTCGCGGTTACCCCGGCGGCGACCACGGCTGAGCGGGTCGACCAGTATCTGTTCATGGTCCAGCAGGACGAGAAGCAGTCGCTGCTCGAAATGATCCTGCAGGGCCGCCACCCGGTTCCGGGCAAGCTGGAGCGGGTGCTGGTGTTCAGCCGCACCAAGCACGGAGCAGACCGGGTGGTGAAGAAGCTGGCCCAGATCGGCATTCCCGCCAACGCCATCCACGGCAACAAGAGCCAGCCGCAGCGTGAACGCGCTCTGGCTGAATTCAAATCGGCCCGGGTTCCGGTGCTGGTGGCAACCGACGTGGCCGCGCGCGGGATCGACATTCCCGGCGTCAGCCACGTGATCAATTACGAACTGCCCAATGTGCCGGAACAGTATGTCCACCGGATCGGGCGGACCGCGCGTGCGGGCAAGGACGGGATCGCAATTGCCTTCTGCGCCGAGGATGAACGCGCTTACCTGAAGGACATTCGCAAGACCACCGATGCCGAGTTCGAACGGCTGGCCTTGCCCGAAAATTTCCGCGCCGTGGTGGAGGGCGTTGGCCCGACCAAGCGCGAAGTGCAGCAGAAGATGGCCCGCCCCCGGGTTACCCCGCGTGGCGGTGGTGAACGGGGCGAGGGCGGTGCCAGCAAGGCCAAGCGTCCGGCCCGTCCGGGGCAGCCCCGACGCGAGGGCCACGGCGGGCAGAGTGCTGGCGGGCAGGGCGAACAGCGCCGCTCGGGCGATCGCCGCCGTAGCCGTCCCGGCCAGCGGTAACCGCAGCCAGCGGGGCTGTGTGAACGGGTCTCCGCACAGCCGGTGTGATGGCGGGAGGTTGGCAAGCGTGCCTCCACCCGCCATATCGTCGGCCTGACGGAGAACACGCATGCCCGACACTTACGATTTCGATCTGTTCACGATTGGCGCGGGCTCCGGCGGGGTCCGCGCCAGCCGCGTTGCGGCGGCGCACGGCGCGAAAGTGGCGGTGGCAGAGGAATACCGGGTTGGCGGCACCTGCGTGATCCGCGGCTGCGTGCCGAAGAAGATGCTGGTCTACGGCGCGCACTTTGCCGAAGACCTGGTCGACGCCCAGCGGTTCGGCTGGGATGTCGCAGGCAAGACATTCGACTGGCCGCGCCTGCGCGATATCGTGCAGGATGACGTGACCCGGTTGAACGGCCTCTATACCCAGACGCTCGACAACCACGGCGTTACCATCTTCAACGAACGCGCCGCCATCACTGGCGCGCATGAAATTGCCCTCGCCAGCGGCAAGGTGGTGACCGCGAAGTATATCCTGATCGCCACCGGGGCCCGGCCGCATGTGCCCGAGTTTACCGGCAGCGAGCACGGCATCACCTCCAACGAGGTGTTCCACCTCGATGCCATCCCGGAGAAGGTGCTGATCGCGGGCGGCGGCTATATCGCCAACGAGTTTGCCGGCATCTTCAACGAATTCGGATCCAAGGTCTGCCTGATGAACCGCAGCGACCAATTGCTGCGGGGATATGATGAGGCACTGCGGGACCGGCTGCTCCAGATCAGCCTGACCAAGGGCATCGATTTCCGCTTCAACGCCCAGTTCGAGAAAATCGAGCAGGTCGATGGCGGCAAGCTGCGCGTCCACATGACCAGTTACGAACCGTGCGAGGTCGACCTGGTGCTCTATGCCACCGGGCGCGTGCCCAACGTCGAAGGGCTCGGCCTCGACAAGGCAGGCGTGGAGCAGGGCGACCGGGGCGAAGTTCTGGTCGACCGGTTCAGCAAGACCAATGTCGATCACATCTATGCCGTGGGCGACGTGACCGACCGGGTGCAACTGACCCCGGTGGCGATCCGCGAAGGGCAGGCCTTTGCCGATACCGTGTTTGGCAATACCCCAACCACGGTCGATTACAGCTGCGTGCCCAGCGCCGTGTTCAGCCATCCGCCGATTGCCTCGGTCGGCCTGACCGAAGGCGAGGCGCGCAACACGCTCGGCTCGGTCAGGGTCTACCAGTCCGATTTCCGCTCGATGAAGAACGTCGTGGCCGGTCGCAACGAGCGCAGCCTTTACAAGATGGTGGTCGATGCGGCGACCGACCGGGTGGTTGGCATCCACATGATCGGGCAGGACGCGCCGGAAATCCTCCAGGGCTTTGCCGTGGCGGTGCGCGCCGGACTGACCAAGGCCGACTTCGATGCGACCGTGGCGATCCATCCAACCATGGCGGAAGAACTGGTGCTGCTGAAGTAGCCTAGCGGCGAAGGCGCGTTGGCGAGAGATCGCTGGCCGCCGTGCCGACTGCGCGCAGCGCGTCGGGCCATGGGCCGCCAGCAACCAGCGCCTCGGCGGCCAGGGCCATTGCGGGCGACGTCTGGAGGCCGAACCCGCCTTGCCCAGCCAGCCAGAAGAACCCCGGCGCGTCCGGGTCGAACCCTGCCACCGGCAGCCGGTCCGGTGCGAAGCTGCGCAGGCCGGCCCATTTGCCGGCGAGGCGCCGGATGGTGAGGGTGGTCGCCTGCTCGACCCGCCAGGCGGTGCGCGCCACGTCCTCTTCCTCCGGCTGCGCATCGCACGGCATGCAGGGATGCTCGTCCATCGGGCAGGCGAGCAGGCGGCCGCGGCCCTCCGGCTCGATGTAGAAGCCGGGGCCGACCGTCTTGGTGAAGGGCCAGGCGGAAACGTCATTGTCCACGTCGAAGGTGATCACGGTGCGGCGCATCGGTTGCAGGCCGATCGCTGCCACGCCTGCCAGCGCGGCGACCTCGTCCGCCCAGGCACCAGCCGCGTTGACGACCATCCGAGCGGCGTAACTCTGCTCCGGCGTATCGACCTGCCAGCGCTGGCTGCGGAACGCGATTCCTGTGACTTGCGCGTTGGTGGCGAGCACCCCGCCGCCCTGCATCAGGGCGCGCCGATGCCCTTCCAGCAGGGCATGGGCATCGAGCTTGCGGCCATGGGGATCGAGCAGTGCGCCGATGATCTTGCCACTCTCCAGCACGGGAACCAGCGCCTGCGCCTCGCCTGCAGTAAGCCGCTCCACTTCGGCCCATTCGCGATAACCGGCCTCGACCCGCGCGAGGTCAGCTTCCTGCCCATTCAGCGCGATGAACAGCGCCGGGTGCGGCCTTGCGCCCGGCTCATCCAGCAGCGGCAGGCTGGCGGCGGTGAGGGCGCGCACCAGCAGGGCGTCCATATCGAAGTGCGCGAAGGCGGCGCTGCGGCCGGAGGAATGGACCCCCGGTGCGCCCTCTGCCTCGCACACCACCGTGCGCCCGTGCCGGGCCAGACGGGCGGCGGCGGAAAGTCCCGCAATGCCTGCCCCGATCACCAGAAAGTCGACCTGCTCCATACCTGCCCGTCTCGCGCATTGCGTTGCGGGCGGCAAGGCTTGCGCGTAAGCCCGAGGGAAGGAGGGCGGATGCCATGCAGCTTGAGGGAAAGACAGTCCTGCTGACCGGCGGAAGCGCCGGGATCGGGCGCGAACTGGCGCGGCAGCTGAAAGCGAAGGGTGCGCGGGTGATCGTGACCGGGCGCAATCGTGAACGGCTCGATTTCATGCGCGCCGAGGGATTCGACGCACGGGAGGCCGACCTGTCGAGCGCGGCCGGCGTCGACGCACTGGTTGCACAGCTTACCGATGATGACATCGACGTGCTGATCAACAACGCCGGGCAACTGGTCGATCACGATGTTCGCAAGGGCACGCCGGATGCCGACGCGGCCGATGACTGCATCTACGCCAACCTCTCCGCCCCGATCCGGTTGTCCACCGCGCTGATCGAGCGGCTCCGTGCCCGCCCGGAGGCGGCAATCGTCAATGTTACCAGCGGCCTCGCCATCGCACCGGCGGCGCGCCAGCCGGTCTATTGCGCCACCAAGGCGGGCCTCAGGTTTTACTCCCTGGCACTGCGTGAACAGCTCAAGGGCAGCGCGGTGCGGGTGATCGAGGCACTGCCGCCGGTGGTCGATACCCAGATGAACGCCGGCAACCCGATGAAGAAGATGCCTGCCGCCGAATGTGCCCGCCAGATTGTCGCCGCGATCGAACAGGGCCGGGACGAGGCCAATATCGGCATGACCCGCGCGCTGCGCTGGGCCGAATCGATCTCGCCTGCGCTGGCTCGGCGCATCACCCTGCGCTTTTGACAGCCCAAGCTGCGTTTGCTTGACGCTGGGGCAGGGGGATGGCTAACCGCCCGATCAAGACAATGCATACGAATGCCTGCTCGTGAACCAGGCACCACTCAGGGAGCGCCGATGTCCGCCAATATCGCCGAAATGGAAAAGCGCCGCGAAGCTGCCCGCGTGGGCGGCGGCCAAAAGCGGATCGACGCGCAGCACGCCAAGGGCAAACTGACCGCGCGCGAACGGCTCGAAGTGCTGCTTGACGAGGACAGCTTCGAAGAGCTCGATACCTATGTCGAGCATGACTGCGTCGATTTCGGGATGGAGGGGCAGAAGATCCCCGGCGACGGCGTAGTCACCGGCAGCGGCACGATCAACGGGCGGCTGGTGTTCGTGTTCAGCCAGGATTTTACCGTGTTCGGCGGTTCGCTTTCCAAGCGCCATGCGGAAAAGATCTGCAAGGTGATGGACATGGCGATGAAGGTCGGCGCGCCGGTGATCGGCCTCAACGATTCGGGCGGTGCACGCATCCAGGAAGGCGTTGCTTCACTTGGAGGCTATGCCGAAGTGTTCCAGCGCAATGTGCTGGCCAGTGGTGTGGTGCCGCAGATCAGCCTGATCATGGGGCCATGCGCGGGCGGGGCTGTCTATTCCCCGGCGATGACTGACTTTATCTTCATGGTGAAGGACAGTTCCTACATGTTCGTCACCGGGCCGGACGTAGTCAAGACGGTGACCAACGAGGTCGTGACCCAGGAAGAACTGGGCGGGGCGGTGACGCACACCACCAAGACCAGCGTGGCCGACGTGGCGTTCGAAAACGATATCGAGGCCTTGCTCGCTACCCGTGCGTTCTTTGACTACCTGCCGCTCAGCAACCGCGAGACCGTGCCCGAACGGCCGACCAGCGATCCGTGGGACCGAGAGGAGCCGAGCCTCGACACGCTGATCCCCGATAATGCCAACCAGCCCTATGACATGCACGAAGTCGTCCGCAAGGTGCTGGACGAGGGCGATTTCTTTGAAATTCAACCGGCGCACGCAGGCAATATCCTGTGCGGGTTTGGCCGGGTGGAAGGCCGCACCGTGGGCGTGGTGGCGAACCAGCCGATGGTGCTGGCGGGCGTGCTCGACATCAATTCGTCAAAGAAAGCCGCAAGGTTCGTGCGGTTCTGCGATGCGTTTGAAATCCCGATTCTGACCTTTGTCGACGTCCCCGGCTTCCTTCCCGGCACCGCGCAGGAACTGGGCGGGATCATCAAGCACGGCGCCAAGCTGTTGTTCGCCTATGCCGAGGCGACCGTGCCCAAGATCACCGTCATCACCCGCAAGGCTTACGGCGGGGCCTATGACGTGATGGCGAGCAAGCACCTGCGCGGCGATTTGAACTACGCCTGGCCCACCGCCGAAATCGCGGTGATGGGCGCCAAGGGCGCGGTGGAGATCATCTTCCGTCAGGACCGCGGCGATGCGGAGAAAATCGCCGAGAAGACCAAGGAATACGAAGATCGCTTCGCCAACCCCTTCGTGGCGGCATCGCGCGGCTATATCGACGAGGTGATCCACCCGCACTCAACCCGCCGCCGGATCGCGCTGGGGCTACGCAAGCTGCGGACGAAGCAGTTGGAGAACCCGTGGAAGAAGCATGACAATATTCCGCTGTGACAGCCCCCGTCATTGCGCGCGGAGCGAAGCAATCCAGAGCGGTTCGCACTATGCTCTGGATTGCTGCATCGCCTGCGGCTCCTCGCAATGACGAATGAAAGAGGAATACAATGAAACTCGGCCGTCTCAACCACATCGGGGTCGCCACGCCCTCCATCGCGGATTCGATCGCGTTCTACCGCGATTGTCTGGGCGCGACCAAGATCCATGACCCCTTCGACCTCGAGGAGCAGGGCGTGAAGGTCTGCTTTGTCGATACCCCCGGTGCGGACGGGGCGATGAACGGCACCCAGATCGAGCTGATCGAGCCGCTGGGGGAAAACTCCACGCTGTCGGGCTTTCTCGCCAAGAACCCGCTCGGCGGGCAGCACCACCTGTGCTTCGAAGTGCCCGATATTGCCGAAGCCCGCACCGCGTTCGAGGAACTTGGCAAGCGCATTCTTGGCCCCACCCGGATCGGCGCGCATGGCACGCCTATCTTTTTCGTCCATCCCAAGGACATGCAGGGCATGCTGACGGAAATCATGGAAACACCTGCTGGAGACCACTGATGGCCTATGAAACTATCCTCGCAGAACGCGATGGCCCGCTGCTGACCATTACCCTCAATCGGCCCGAGCGGCTCAACGCCATGCCGCCGGTGATGGCAGACGAGATCGGCGCGGCGCTGTATGATCTGGGCGATGCGCGCGCAGTGCTGATCACCGGGGCGGGCAAAGGCTTCTGCTCTGGCGCGGATCTGGCCGCACGCGGCGAGGCCAGCGCGCTCGCGGCCAAGGGCGGCAGCCACCGGGCACTGCAGAACCACTACAACCCCGCGATCAGCCATGTGCTACGCCTTCAGGTTCCGGTGGTCTGCGCGGTCAACGGACCCGCAGCGGGGGTCGGCTGCTCGCTCGCTCTGGCGGCGGACTTCACCATTGCCAGCAAGAGCGCCTATTTCCTCCAGGCGTTCGTCAACATTGGCCTCGTGCCTGATGGCGGGAGCACCTGGCTGCTCGCCCGCGCGATTGGCCGTGCCCGCGCCACCCGGATGATGATGCTGGGAGAGAAGATCGGTGCCGAGCAGGCCGAGGAATGGGGCCTGATCTACAAGGCAGTGGAAGACGCCGACTTGATGGGCGAGGCCCGCGCACTGGCGCTCAAGTTGGCGAACGGCCCGACGCTGGCCTACGCCACGATGAAGAAGAACATCGGCCTGGCGATGGACGGCACTCTGCCCGAAGTGCTGTTGGCCGAGGCCGAAGGCCAGCGCATCGCCGGTGCCAGCGCGGACGCGATGGAAGGCGGGATGGCCTTCCTTCAGAAGCGAAAGGCCGAGTTCAAGGGGCACTGACGCCCAACCAACCTCCGTTCGTATTGAGCGGAGGCCGCAGGCGGTAGTCGAGATACCCTGGCGCATGGTGTCCCGGCTGCGTTCGACACGAACGGAAATTTTGGAATGGCTGAATACTCCGACTGGAAAACCCTCGCCGACAAGGAAGTCCGGGGTCGCGACCTGACCTGGCACACGCCGGAAGGGTTCCCGATCAAGCCGCTTTACACGGCGCATGACGTGACCACCGATCCCGGCCTGCCCGGCTTCGCCCCGTTCACGCGTGGGGTGAAGGCGAGCATGTATGCAGGCCGGCCGTGGACGATCCGCCAATACGCCGGCTTCTCCACCGCCGAGGAATCGAACGCCTTTTACCGCCGCAACCTCGCAATGGGGCAGAAGGGCCTGTCTGTGGCCTTCGATCTTGCCACCCACCGCGGATACGATTCCGATCATCCGCGCGTGGTTGGCGATGTCGGCAAGGCGGGCGTGGCGATTGATACGGTCGCGGACATGCAGATCCTGTTCGACCAGATCCCGCTCGATGCCATGTCAGTCTCAATGACGATGAACGGCGCGGTGATCCCGGTGCTGGCCTTTTTCATCGTCGCGGCCGAACGTCAGGGTGTGTCGCAGGATAAGCTGGAAGGCACGATCCAGAACGACATCCTCAAGGAGTTCATGGTCCGCAACACCTATATCTACCCGCCCGAACCTTCGATGCGGATCATTGCGGACATCATCGCCTACACCTCAGCCAAGATGCCGAAGTTCAACAGCATTTCGATTTCCGGCTACCACATGCACGAAGCCGGGGCGACTGCGGTGCAGGAACTGGCCTTCACCATCGCCGACGGCAAGGAATATGCACAGCGGGCGATGGCCGCGGGGCTGGATATTGATGCCTTTGCAGGCCGCCTCAGCTTCTTCTTCGGCATCGGCATGAACTTCTTCATGGAGATCGCCAAACTGCGCGCCGCGCGGACGCTGTGGTACAAGGTGATGGACGATCTGGGGGCGAAGGACGAACGCTCGAAGATGCTGCGCACCCATTGCCAGACCAGCGGCGTCAGCTTGCAGGAGCAGGACCCCTACAACAACGTCATCCGCACCACGGTGGAGGCCATGGCGGCGGTGCTGGGCGGCACGCAGAGCCTGCACACCAATGCGCTCGACGAAGCGATTGCCCTGCCGACCGATTTCAGCGCCCGGATCGCGCGCAACACGCAGCTTGTGCTGCAAGAGGAAAGTGGCATCTGCAACGTGGTCGATCCGCTTGGCGGCTCATATTATATCGAGGCGCTGACGCAGACGCTGGTAGAGCAGGCCGAGGCCTTGATGGCCGAGGTGGATAGGGCAGGCGGCATGACCGCCTATGTCGCCACCGGCGCGCCCAAGGCCGCGATCGAACGGGCGGCAGCGGAAAAGCAGACCCGCGTGGACAAGGGCGAGACGGTGATCGTCGGCGTCAACAAGTATCGCAAAGATGCCGAGGACGCGCTGGAGACGCTGGAAGTCGACAACCAGATGGTCCGCACCGGCCAGATCGCCCGCCTCGCCAAGGTGCGCGAAGGGCGCGACGAGGCGGCGTGCCGCGCGGCGTTGGCAGCGCTGACAGCGGGCTGTGCGGACGGCGCGAACGTGCTGGCGCTGGCGGTGGAAGCTGCCCGCCATGACGCGACGCTGGGCGAGATTTCGGCTGCGATGGAGGAAGTCTTCGGTCGCCACGACGCCACGCCTGCGCCGGTCAGCGGGGTCTATGCCAGCGCCTATGAATTCGACCGCCGCTGGGCGCAGGTGACAGACGGCGTCAAAGCCGTGGGCCGCCGCTTGGGCCGCGCGCCCCGCATCATGATCGCCAAGATGGGCCAAGACGGGCATGATCGCGGCGCGAATGTGATCGCGAGCGCCTTCGGTGACATGGGCTTTGATGTGATCAGCGGCCCGCTGTTCCAGACGCCCGAGGAGAGCGCCGCGATGGCACTGGCGAAGGACGTCGACGTGGTCGGTGCATCGTCGCTGGCGGCAGGCCACAAAACGCTGATCCCCGAACTTATCCGCCTGCTGCGGGAAGCGGGCCGTGGGGACATCAAGGTCACCGCAGGCGGCGTGATCCCCCCGCAGGACTATGACTTCCTGCGCGAGGCGGGGGTGCAGGGGATTTACGGCCCTGGCTCCAACGTGGTGGAATGCGCGGCGGATATTCTGGTGCTGCTCGGCCACAATATGCCGCCCTTGGGCGAGGGGCTGGACGAGGCGGCGGAGTGAGTGCGCGCCGATGGTCCTATTTCTTCGAATAATGGGATCGATAGCATTGGTTGCTTCACTGATCGTCACGGTGCTGATCGCATTGCGGAGCGCAGTTGCGCTGGCTGCCGTAATGGTCGAGCCATCTGGAGGACCGCGTTACTATTGGTGGGCTGACTGGCTTGGCTGGGAGGTGATGTTAACGTTGACCGCGCTCACTTTCTGGGCCGTTTACAACGTATGGAAACCGTTTTTCGATGATGAGACATAATGACTGAAATCCGCACCGACTGGACCCGAACCGAAATCGCGGCCCTTTTCGACCTTCCTTTCACCGAGCTGCTGTTTCAGGCCGCCAGCGTCCACCGCGCAAACCACCCCGCGACCGAAGTCCAGCTGTGCACCCTGCTCAGCATCAAGACCGGCGGGTGCCCGGAGGATTGCGGCTATTGCTCGCAGTCGGTTCACGCCGACAGCGGCGTCGAGGCGACCAAGCTGATGGATGTGCAGGCCGTGCTCCAGCGCGCGGCCCAGGCGAAGGATGCGGGCAGCCAGCGGTTCTGCATGGGCGCGGCGTGGCGCAATCCCAAGGACCGCGACATGCCCGCGATTGTCGCAATCGTGCAGGGCGTTGCCGCGATGGGGCTGGAAACCTGCATGACGCTGGGGATGCTCGAACCGCATCAGGCCGAGATGCTCGCAGAGGCGGGGCTCGACTACTACAACCACAATATCGACAGCAGCCCTGAGTATTACGAGCGCGTCATCTCCACCCGCGACTTCCAATGCCGCTTGGATACGCTGGATCACGTGCGCAAGGCGGGGATCAATGTGTGCAGCGGCGGGATCGTCGGCATGGGCGAAACGCGCGAGGACCGGGTCGGCTTCATCCACACGCTCGCGACCCTGCCGCAGCATCCCGAAAGCGTGCCGGTCAATGCGCTGGTGCCGATCAAGGGCACGGTGCTGGGTGATATGCTGGCGGATACGCCGCTGGCGAAGATCGATGATATCGAGTTTGTCCGCACGGTCGCGGCCGCCCGCATCACCATGCCGCGTTCGATGGTGCGGCTGTCGGCCGGGCGCGAGAGCATGAGCGAAGCGGCCCAGGCGCTGTGCTTCATAGCGGGTGCGAACTCGATCTTCACCGGTGACAAGCTGCTCACCGCCGCCAATGCCGGGGATGACAAGGACGCCGCGCTGTTCGCCAAGCTTGGGCTGACCGCGCTGAAAGGCGCGGAACCGATGCGGCTGGGCCAGCGTGAGGCGCGGGCCTGTCTGCAGGGAGAACCGGCATGATCATGCTCCCGCTGCTGCTCGCTGTGCAGGCTGCCTCGGAAGAGCCGCAGTGGAACTGCGCCGATCCGCTGGTGCAGCAGGAAATGAACTATTGCGCGCAGCAGGAATTCCTGGCCGCCGATGCTGAGATGAACGTGCAATGGAAAATTGCAGCACAGCAGATGAAGGCAGTTGATGCGCAATTTGCCCAGTATGGCGGATATGAAGGGGACCAGCGACCCGGCTATTTTGCGACGCTTCTTGAAGCACAGCGGGCCTGGCTGGCCTTTCGCGATGCGCATTGCCGGCTTGATGGTTACAGCGCGCGAGGAGGGTCCATGGAACCCATGCTGGCCAGTTTCTGTATGGCCGATCTGACCCGCGCTCGCACCAAGATGCTGCGAGAATACGTTTCAGCTGGCGAATGAGTATGGGCTAGGCGTTCTTGCCACGAAGATGGCAGGGCGGCATGAATGAGAAGGCAGAATTTGCTGCCGGGAGATTGGATTTGTTCAAGAAGATCCTCATCGCCAATCGGGGCGAAATCGCGTGCCGGGTGATCAAGACCGCCCGCCGCATGGGCATTGCCACGGTGGCCGTCTATTCCGATGCCGATGCCCGCGCGCCGTTCGTCAAGATGGCGGACGAGGCGGTCCATATCGGCCCGGCTCCCGCCGCGCAGAGCTACCTGATCCCGGAAAAGATCATTGCCGCGTGCAAACAGACCGGGGCCGATGCGGTCCATCCGGGCTACGGGTTCCTTAGTGAAAGAGCGAGCTTCGTCGAGGCGCTGGAGGCCGAGGGGATCGCCTTCGTCGGCCCGCCGGTCAATGCGATTGCCGCGATGGGTGACAAGATCGAATCCAAGAAGCTGGCCAAGGAAGCCGGGGTCAACACCGTTCCCGGATCGGACGGCGAAGTCGAGACGACAGCTGATGCGCTGATGTGGGCGAACAAGATCGGCTATCCGGTCATGATGAAAGCCAGTGCCGGGGGCGGCGGCAAGGGGATGCGCCTCGCATTCAACGACAAGGATGTTGAAGAAGGGTTCGAGGCGACCCAGCGCGAAGGTCTGAATTCGTTTGGAGACAAGCGGGTCTTTCTCGAAAAATTCATCCTTAACCCGCGTCACATCGAGATCCAGATCCTGGGCGATAAACACGGCAACGTGCTCTACCTCAACGAGCGCGAATGTAGCATCCAGCGCCGTCACCAGAAGGTGGTTGAAGAAGCGCCGTCGCCGTTCGTCACCCCCAAGATGCGCAAGGCGATGGGCGAGCAGTGCGTGGCGCTGGCCAAGGCGGTCGGCTATCATTCCGCAGGCACGGTGGAACTGATCGTTTCCGGCGCAGACCCGACCGGTGAGAGCTTCTATTTCCTCGAAATGAACACCCGTCTGCAAGTGGAACACCCCGTTACCGAAGCAATCACCGGAATCGATCTGGTCGAACAGATGATCCGTGTTGCGGCGGGCGAACGCCTCGCGATGACGCAGGATGACATCGGGATTGACGGCTGGTCGATCGAAAACCGCGTCTATGCCGAAGATCCCTATCGCGGGTTCCTGCCCAGTACCGGGCGGCTGGTGCGCTATCAGCCGCCAGTTGATGGATGGACCGATGATGGCAGCGCCAATGGCCGACGGGGCATGGACGGTGTGCGGGTGGATGACGGCGTCTATGAAGGCGGCGAAGTCAGCATGTTCTACGACCCGATGATCGCCAAGCTGATCACGTGGGGGCGGACCCGCGACGAGGCTGCGGACCTTCAGGTGCAGGCGCTCGACGCGTTCCGGCTACAAGGGCTGGGGCACAACGTCGATTTCCTCAGTGCGATCATGCAGCATCCGCGCTTCCGCAGCGGCGAATTGACTACAGGCTTCATTGCGGAGGAATATCCGGACGGGTTCACCGGCGCGCCCGCGTCGCCCGAACTGCTGCGCGGCCTCGCCGCGATCGGCGGGGTGCTGGCGACGGCAGACGCGGACCGTGCCCGGCGGATCGACCAGCAATTGAATGGCGCCAACCCGCCGCCGGGTGACTGGGCCGTGCGGATCGGCGAAACCGATTACGCAGTCAGCCTAGAGGAGGACGCAATCACCGTTGACGGTGCGCCGGTCGAGGTCAGCTTCGATTATACCCCCGGCGATACGGTGGTGGAGCTTGAACTTGATGGCAAGGCGATGACCATCCAGTTGAAGCCCACTCGCACCGGCTATGCCATTACCACCCGCGGGGCGACCCATGGCTTGCGTGTGCTGCCGCAGCGGGTGGCGCATCTGGCCGGGTTCATGATCGACAAAGTGCCGCCCGACTTGTCCAAGCTGCTGATCTGCCCGATGCCGGGCCTGCTGGTGAAACTGCACGTTGCCGAAGGCGAGGAAGTCCAGCCCGGCCAACCGCTTGCGACCGTGGAGGCGATGAAAATGGAAAACATCCTGCGCGCCGAAAAGCAGGCGACCGTCGCGAAGATCAACGCCGCCGAGGGCGACAGTCTGGCGGTCGACGCAGTGATCCTCGAGCTCGAATAATGCACGTGAATCACAACCCCGATGCACCGGCGGGCGAGGAAATCACTTTCAAAGATTTCCTCGCCGTCGACATCCGCATCGGGACGATCGTGGCGGCAGTAGAGTTCCCCGAGGCGCGCAAGCCGAGTTACCGGCTGCGGATCGGCTTCAGCCCGGTGATCGGTGAAAAGAAGAGCTGCGCCCAGATCGCGGCCAATTACCATATTGACGAGCTGGTCGGACGGCAGGTGGCGGCGGTGGTCAATTTCCCCCCGCGCCAGATCGGCCCGGCGATCTCGGAAGTGCTGACGCTGGGCTTTGCCGATGCTGCGGGCGAAGTGGTGCTGTTTGCGCCGGACGTGAAAGTGCCGGACGGCTCGCGGTTGTTCTAATCCTCCACCAGCGCCACCGCCCTGATCCACCCCGCGCTCGCCCGGTCGATCTTGACCGGGAAGCAGCTTACGGTGAAGCCGTGCGGGGGCAGGGCAGCGAGGTTCGTCAGCTTCTCGATCTGGTAATAGGGGCGGATGCGCCCGGCCTTGTGGCCTTCCCAGATGATCGACGGGTCGCGGGTCTCCGCCCAGCGCTTTGCGGTGTGGCTGAACGGCGCGTCCCAGCTCCATGCGTCAGTACCGACCACTTCGATGCCGCGTGCGGTCAGCCACAGCGTCGCGTCCGCACCAAGCCCGACACCCTGGTCGGTGAAATTGTCCGTCCCGTAGACTGCGCCCGACTGGACCAGCACGATATCGAGCGGTTGCAGCGTGTAGTCGATCCGCGCCAGCTCGGCCTTAACCTCAGCCGCGCTCACCACATGGCCATGTGGGAGGTGGCTGAAATCGAGCTTCACCCCGGGACGAAAAAACCGGTCGAGCGGCGCCTCGTCAATGCTGGGGGCAGGGGTCGCGCCCGAATCCGTGGTTGAATGGTAATGCCATGGTGCATCCATGTGGGTGCCGTTGTGGGTTGATAGCTCGACGAATTCGACTGCCCAGCCTTCGCCATCGGGCAAATCGGCTTGCTCCAGACCGGGAAAGAACATGGCGATCTGCGCCCACGTGCTTTCGTGGGTCATGTAGGTGACCTTGGGCCGCATCACCTCGGGGTCGGAGACGACATCGTTGGTGATCGGGATCGACAGGTCGATGAACCGGGTCATGCAATTATCCCTTTAACTGCTCGTCCAGAAAGGCGGCAACATCGGCCAGTTCGACATCGCGGGCAAGGAACGCATCTCCCACGCCGCGCAGCAGGATAAAGGGCAGGGTGCCAGCATCCATCTTCTTGTCGTGGCGCATGTGGTCGGCAAGGCGCATGCCGTCACAGTCAAGGCCGAGCGCTGCGAGGCTGGCGGGCAGGCCTACGGCGGCAATCGCCTGCGCAATCCGCTCTGCATCGGCTGCGGTGATCAACTCGCGCCGCACGGAATAGCGCGCCGCCAGTACCATCCCCAGCGCTACGCCTTCGCCATGCAGCAGGCGGTCGGAAAAGCCGGTTTCCGCCTCCAGAGCATGGCCGAATGTGTGCCCGAGGTTGAGCAGCGCGCGGGCCCCGGTGGTCTCGCGCTCGTCCTCCGCCACGATCCGGGCCTTGGCCGCAACGCTGGTGGCAACGGCATGTTCGAGCGCCGTCGGATCGCGCGCCAGCACCGCTGCGCCGTTATCGGCAAGCCAGTCAAAAAACGCTGCATCGCCGAGGATGCCGTATTTGATGACCTCAGCGTAACCGGCGCGCATCTCGCGGTCGGGCAGGGTGTCGAGGGCCGCCAGGTCCGCCAGCACCAGTGACGGTTGGTGGAATGCGCCGACCAGGTTCTTGCCCGCTGGCGTGTTGATCGCGGTCTTTCCGCCGACGCTCGAATCGACCTGAGCCAGCAGGGTGGTGGGGATCTGCACGAAGCCGCAGCCGCGCTTGAGGATGGCGCAGGCAAAGCCGGTCAGATCGCCGGCAACCCCGCCGCCCAAGGCAAACACATGATCGCCGCGCTCGATCTCGCGTTCCAGCAACCACTCCACCAGTTCGCGCACGCCATCCCAGCTCTTGGCCCCTTCGCCGGGTATGAGTTCAAACCAATCCACAGCCACATTGGCGCTCACGAACGAGGTCTCCAGCGCTGCGCCATGAAAACGTCGGGCATTGGCATCTGCCACAACGGCCACCCGACCTTTGCGGGCAAAGGCCTGCGCTTCCTGCGCCACGTTGCCGATCAGGCCCCGCGCCACGCGCACCTCATAGGAGCGCCCGGCCAGCATAACGGGAATTACAGCCATTGGTCGATTGCTCCGATGATGGCGAGTGCGGTCTCGCTTTGGGGGCCCTGCTCGCTGGTCACGCGAATGGGGGCCTGGGCATAGAACTGCTGCCGCTCGGCGTGCAGGCGGGTAAGAATTTCCCTGGGATCGCCCTGGCGCAGCAGGGGCCGGGTGTTCTTTCGGGCGGTGCGAAGTACCAGTGTGTCCACCGGGCAATCGATCCACACCGCAATTCCTTGCTCTAGGATCAACGCACGGGTCTGATCGTTGACAAATGCGCCGCCGCCGGTCGCGATGACGCCATGTCCTTCCTGCATCAGCCGGGCGATGACCCGGCGTTCGCCATCGCGGAAATAGTCCTCGCCGAACTCGGCAAAGATTTCCGCGATGGTCATCTGAGCGGCTCTCTCGACTTCTGCGTCTGCGTCCACGAAGGAGCGGTGCAGCAGCGTGGCCAGCTTGCGTCCGACCGTCGATTTGCCGGCACCCATCAGGCCGACCAAAACGACCGGCCGGTCCAGCCGCCGAACCAGTGCGGCAATGCTTTGCTCGGTCGGCCGATCGGCGGATGGGGCTTGCGGCGGCTGGGTCATTGATGCAGCGCCTATAGATGCGCTAGACGCGGCGCAACCACCGGCGCCATTGGCGTCGTTTGCTACAATACTGGGGATCGCCGCTTTGACGAAATCGCGCAGGATCGGATTGACCGGGGCCGGGCTGGTGCTGCTGGTGCTGCTCTATGCCTGGGTAGACGGCGGCGAACAGGCCCTGCGGCCGATCGTGCAGCCGGTGGCGGTGCCGGAGAGCGGGCAATGAAGCGCGGCTGGCTGATCGGCGGCGCTGCCCTGGCGCTATCTTCCACGCTGGTGACGGCGCAGCAGCGCCCCGAATCGCTCCTGCCGCCCGGGTTCGACGATCCCGCCCCTGCACCCACGGCAACTGCGGCACCGCGGCCCCAACCCCAGCCCGCTCAGCCGGGATCGGTAACGGCCCAGCCGGCACCCGGCACCCCGGTGATCCAGCCTTTGCCCGGGGGGACGGCGCCTCCGCCGGTTTCGATCCCGTCGTCGGCCATCCCCGGTAACCTGCCTTCGCTGGACGAGCTGGAGAAGCTGGACAACGACAAACTGGACGAGCTGCTCGGCCTCAAGCCAAAGTTCGACATGCCGGTCGCCGCCCGCCGGTCGATGGAGCGGGTCGGCGTGCTCGACATGAGCGAAGGCGGCTTGCCGACTGCCTCGCTGGCCAACCAGCCTGCCTCGATCGTGCGCGCTGCCCTTGCCGGGACGAAGCGCCCACTGGTGTCGCGCTGGGGCCATATCCTGCTCCGCCGCGCGCTGGCCAGCCGGCTTGAGGCTCCGGCGGGCATGGACCCGGCAGAGTTTGCCGCCCTGCGGGTGGCGACGCTCAATGCGATGGGTGAATGGGGCGTGGCGCGGGCGCTGGCGCAGGATGTCGATACCGGCAACTGGAATGGCCCGCTGACCGATGCAGCGTTCGATGCCTATCTCCACAGTACCGACATCGTTGGTATTTGCCCGCGTGTCCAGGTGGGCAGCCATGCGCGGGAAGACGCGCAGTGGGAAATGGTCAGGTCGATCTGCGCTGCCTTCGCCGGGCAAGGCGCGCGGGCTGGCAGCGATCTGAGCCGGATGCTGTCGCGCGGGGCAGCCGAGCCAATCGATGTCCTGCTGGCCCAGCGATATGCCGGGGCGGCAGGTGCCGGGCGGCGGGCGGTCAATCTTGAATGGGATAATGTCGAACGGCTGACACCCTGGCGTTTTGCTCTTGCCAGTGCCGTGGGCGCCTCCATTCCCGAGCCCCTGCTGGCCAATCCGTCACCGGTCCTGCAGCGGATGGCTGCGACATCGCCCATGCTGCCGCTGGCGCAGCGGGCCGGTGCGGCTGATCGCGCGGCGCGTGAGGGCATCCTGTCTTCTGCTGCCTATGTTGACCTGCTGGCTCAGCTGCGAGCCCGCGGGGAGACAGGCGGGGACAGCGCGCGCATCGCTGCGCGGCTGCGCGATGCCTATGTCCTGGCCGATCCTGCGCAGCGGGTCGCAGCGATCAAGGACGTGTGGGGCGGGGCCGAGCCGGATTACGGGCGGCAGGTACTGACCGCCTATGCCACTGCCCGGCTGGAACCGAGCGAGGATTTGCGCGACGATGCGGCGATGCTGATCGTGTCAATGCTGTCTGCCGGGTTCGAGCGCGATGCCCTGCGCTGGGCCAGCATATTGCCGCAGGGCAGCGAAGGCTGGGCGCTGCTGGTCTTTGCACAGCCCAACCGCAACACGCCGGTCAGTTCCGGCCAGTTCGATGCCTTCCGGGGCAACGACGACAGTGTTGGACAGCGCAAGTCTGCCTTCCTGCTCGCGGGCCTGGCTGGCCTGGGGCGGATCGAGCCGGGGGCGGTGGCCGGATTGGCGGCTGACCTCGGCACCGATTTCGAGCGCAGCACCCGCTGGAGCACGCTGATCGACCAGGCCGCCGATGTCGGCAATCCGGCGCTGGTGGCATTCCTCGCCGGAGTCGGGATGCAGGGCAGCAGCTGGGACCGGATGACTCCCCGCCACCTTTATCAAATCGTCTCCGCGCTCAACCGGGTCGGCTTGTCAGCCGAGGCGAGGATGATCGCGGCGGAGGCGGTAGCGCGCGGCTGATGCACGGGGCTGCATGAGCGACGGCATCGGTGCCTTTCTCGCCATGATCGCAGCTGAGCGGGGTGCTGCGCCGAATACCTTGGCGGCCTATCGCCGTGATCTGGAGGGTGCCGAGGAGGCGATCGGCCCGCTCGTTGCTGCAACCCGGGCTGATCTGGAAAAGCTGGGCTTGGTCTGGGCCAGCCTGGCTTCGAGTTCTGTCGCCCGCAAAGCCTCTGCCCTGCGTCAGTTCTACGCCTTTGCGGCGGATGAAGGTTGGCGCGATGATGATCCTTCGACCGCGCTGCCACGTCCCGCAAACCGGCGGCGATTGCCCAAGGTCATGTCGCACGGCGCGATCGAGCGCCTGTTCGCGCAGGCCGAGCAGGAAGCACGGGCTGATTCGCCTGCAGCCGTCCGGTTGCTGGCTTTTCTGGAACTGCTGTATGGTTCCGGACTGCGGGCGACGGAGCTGGTGTCCCTGCCGCTCTCCGCGGTGCCGCGTGATGCACCTTTTCTCACCGTAACCGGTAAGGGCGGCATGGCGCGGATGGTGCCGGTCAGCACCCGGGCCAGGCTGGCTCTGTCGCGCTGGTTGGCGCTGCGGCCATCCGGGTCGACATATCTGTTCCCTTCGCGCCGCGGGCATCTGACCCGCGTACGGTTGTTCCAGTTGCTCAAGGAATTGGCGGTGCGGGCGGGGCTGGCACCTGAAACGGTCAGCCCGCATGTCCTGCGACATGCCTTCGCCACACACTTGCTGGAGGGCGGCGCGGATCTGCGTGTGCTTCAGACCCTGCTTGGCCATGCCGATATTGTCACCACGCAAATCTACACCCATGTCGATGCGGCGCGGCTGGTTGCGCTGGTCAACGAACGGCATCCGCTTGCAGAGAAGCGTCGGCGCGACTAGCGGGGTGGGATGATTTCCTATCTCGAATTCGAGAAGCCGGTCGCCCAGCTCGATGCGCGGATCGCCGAACTGCGCGCCGCTGCCAATCACGACGATGTCGACATCTCCGCCGAGATCGCCCGGCTTGAGCAGAAAAGCGCAGACCTGCTGGCCAGCACCTATGCCTCGCTGTCGCCGTGGCAGAAGACGCAGGTCGCACGTCATCCGGTGCGGCCGCACTTCCGTGACTTCGTCGAACACGCGTTTGATGAGTTCATCCCGCTGGGCGGTGATCGCTACTACGGCGAGGATGAAGCGATCATGGGCGGCTTTGCCCTGCTTGGCCAACGCCGCGTGGTCCTGATCGGGCACGAGAAAGGCAACGACACCGAGAGCCGGCTGCGCCACAATTTCGGCATGGGGAAGCCGGAAGGCTACCGCAAGGCGATCCGTCTGATGGAGCTGGCCGGGCGATTCGGCCTGCCGGTGGTGACCCTGGTCGATACATCGGGCGCGTTTCCCGGCGTGGAAGCGGAGGAGCGCGGCCAGGCCGAAGCGATTGCCCGGTCGACCGAAGCCTGCCTGGCCCTGCCGGTCCCGATGGTGGCGACGATTGTCGGCGAAGGCGGCTCGGGCGGCGCGGTAGCGCTCGCCAGCGCTGAACGGGTGCTGATGCTGGAGCATGCCGTCTATTCGGTCATTTCGCCCGAGGGGTGCGCTTCGATCCTGTGGCGTACGGCTGAAAAGGCACCCGATGCTGCAGAGGCCATGAAAGTGACGGCTCAGCACCTGCTAAAGCTGGGCGTGATCGACCGGATCGTGGGCGAACCTGCTGGCGGGGCGCACCGCAACCCCGTGGCAACCGCGCAATCCCTGGCCAAGGCGCTGGGGGAGGAACTTGACCAGCTGGCAGGCCGCGATCCGGCCGATCTGCGCGCGATGCGGGAAGACCGGTTCCTGCGAATCGGCACGTTCTAGGATCACACAGTTGGCCAGACTGCTCAAAGGCGGAACCGGTCTCGCACGAGATCGTTCGTGCGGATATACATAAGCGTCTACGCGCGGCGAGGTGGGGCCGCTCTGGCTGGAGGAAACCTATTGATGCGCCCGATGAAATCAAAAGCCCTTGTCACCACCGCTGTTGCCAGTCTTGCCCTGGCTGGCTGTATGCCCGGAGGAGAGATACCTGATGCGTCAACGCCGATCACTCAGGCCGAGGCACAGCAGGGGGCACAATATCATCCGCAATTGTTGAATGAATTCGGCGGTGCCTACATCGGCCCGCAGGCCGCCTATGTCGAAAGCGTGGGCAAGAATATCGCCATGCAGTCGGGCCTCGGCAATGCTCGGACCGACTTTACCGTCACCCTGCTCAACAGCCCGGTCAACAACGCCTTCGCCATTCCAGGCGGCTACGTCTACAGCACCCGCCAGCTGGTCGGGCTGATGAACAACGAGGCGGAGCTGGCGGCCGTGCTCGGCCATGAAGTGGCTCACGTGGCAGCGCGGCATTCACAGCGCCGGCAGGCGACCGCCCAGCGCAATACGCTGCTTGGTGCCGCAGGGGCGATCCTGTCTGGCGTCTTGCTGGGCGACAGCAGCCTCGGCAACACTCTGGCCCGCGGTTCCATGCAGGTCTCGCAGCTGGTCACGTTGAAGTTCTCGCGCACTCAGGAGCTTCAGGCCGACGACCTCGGCATACAATACCTGACCCGCGCCGGTTATGATCCGCGCGCCATGGGCACAGTACTGAACAGCCTGGCTGCGCAGAACGCCCTCGATGCGCAATTGCAGGGCCGTGATGCGCGAATGCCGGAATGGGCCTCGACTCACCCTGACCCGGCCAGCCGGGTTCAATCCGCGCTGGCCCGGGCTGGGGCAGCAACCGGGCAGACCAACGCTGATACCTTCCTCACCCGGGTCGACGGCATGACCTATGGCGATGATCCCAAGCAGGGCATGATCGAAGGCAATGCCTTCATCCACCCGGAGATGCGGCTGTCGTTCAGCGCGCCGCAGGGCTTCTACATGGTCAATGGAACCCGTGCGGTTACGATCAACGGCCAAAGCGGTCGGGCGCAGCTCACGCTGGCACCCTACAATGGCAATCTCGATACCTACATTCGGGCGGCTTTCACTGCGCTGGGCGGGCAGGAGCAGCAGTTGGCTCCTTCAACGATTCAGCGGACGACGGTGAATGGCATAACCGCCGCTTATGGCCAGGCACGGGTGAATTCCGGCGGCAGTCAGGTCGACGTGGTGGTGTTCGCTTACGAATTTGCGCGCGACCGCGCTTATCACTTCACCGCAATCACCCCGGCAGGCAGTGCCGGTGTGTTCACGCCGATGTTTAATTCGATGCGGCGAATCAGCGCCAGCGAGGCGGCACAGGTCGTGCCGCGCAAGCTGCAGGTCGTAACGGTGCGCAGCGGCGATACAGTCGCCTCGCTCGCCCGGCGCATGGCGTTCGACAGTGCGCAGGAAACCCGGTTCCGCGTGCTCAACGGGCTGGGAAGCAACGATACGCTGCGTGCCGGTCAGAAAGTTAAGCTGGTCGTTCGCGGCAGTTGATGCCTTCGCAGCTGTTCGTGCGGCGCACGAAAAAGGGCGGCAGGATTGCTCCTGCCGCCCCCTTCATCGTCAATCGCGAGGCGATCAGACGGTGTTCGAACTAGCCAGTTCGCTCGACACGGTCGAGAACGTGGTGGTGAGCTGGTCACCCAGACCGCCCATGGCGGTGATCGCGGCGATCGCGATCAGAGCAGCGATCAGGCCGTATTCGATGGCAGTGGCGCCCTGCTCGTCACGGAGCAGCTTGTTGATGAACTTCATTGTTAGTCTCCTGGTTGGTCTTCGGTACCCGACTCTTTCCAGTGGTCTTCCGGAACGAGCATTTGCGGTGTTAGAGGCGAGGGATTGAAAAAATCCTAACGTGGAAAATTATCCGACATCTCTTACAAGACCGCCGAAACACTGTTGCTCACGCGAGCCCACAGACCGTCGTTTTCGTTGGCAATGCCATTGAAAGCGCCGATTGAGGCGATCACAATCAGTGAAACGATCAGGCCATATTCGATAGCTGTCGCCCCGGCCTGGTCGGCCCTGAGTTGCTTCAGGAAGGACTTGAACGGCATTTGGACACCTTTCGGACATGGACCCGACAGCTGGGATATCTGCGCCGGAAGTTAAGAAATGTTTGACGGGAGCCTTGCAGGTGGAAAATTCTCCGACATGCCCAGCCTGGTTGCCGGTGGTGGCGTTGGCGCTGCATGACGGGGAAGGGCGCTGGCTGATGCACCGGCGGCCCGCCGGGAAGCAGCACGGCGGCCTGTGGGAATTTCCCGGCGGCAAGGTGGAAATGGCGGAGATTCCGTCACTTGCGCTGATCCGGGAGGCGGCGGAGGAACTGGGCATCGTAGTTGCTGCGGCCGATCTCGTGCCGGTGGGCTTTGCCGATGGTGGCCTGCTGAAGAGCGCGTCATCGGTTGTCCTGTTTCTTTACGAGTGCTGCAAATGGCAGGGCACGCCCGATCCTTTGGAGGGCGGGAGACTTGCCTGGTGCGCGCTCGATGAAATCGAACGCCTTCCCATGCCTCCGCTCGATCAGGTCCTGTTCCGGCAGCTGGCGCAGAAACACGCGTAATCGGGAACGATAGGGATTGCCAAGCTGTGCCGCCCTGCCTATGTGGCCACCCTCACACGCGCCCGTAGCTCAGCTGGATAGAGCACCAGACTACGAATCTGGGGGTCGGACGTTCGAATCGTTCCGGGCGCGCCATTTTCCTTTGGCGATAAAGCAGGACCTTAGCGGCAGGCCCCAATTGGCAGGTTGCGACCGCGCAAAGTGAACCCTAACATTTGCCCATGATGGAAGATCGCGGCAAACCCCGGCATCCGATCTCGGTTCCCGGACGATACCGGACGGGGTCCGGTATCGCAAAGGATGTCGACATCCTTGATCTTTCGGAATCTGGCTGCCGTTTTTATGATCGGTTTGGCCGAATGGTGCCCGGAACGGAAATCAGCCTGCGGATCGGTCCGATCGGGCCGGTGATCGGCATCGTGCGCTGGTGCCGCCAGCAGGTGGTTGGAGTGCAGTTTGAAACGCCGCTTTATGGCCCGGTGTTCGAACATATCCGGGACAAGCTCGACACCCGCAAGGGTTAGAGCACTGCCGCAAACGTCTCAGATGTTATCGGCGGCATCCTCCAGCGCGTGCATGTCATCGTCTGACAGTCCGAAGTGGTGGCCCGCTTCGTGAATGGTGACGTGATGGATGAGTGCACCGAAATCGACCCCGGTTTCGCGCCACTCCCGGATCAGGGGCTGCCGGAACAAGGAAATGATGGGCGGCAGGTCACCCGAGTCCCACTGTGACTGCTCGTCTATCGGGCGCCCTTCATACAGTCCGGTCAAATCCCAGCGGGATGCGATATCAACGGAATCGAGCTGTTCGCGGGTGGCAAATTCCTCGATCTTGATGACCACGTCGGCCAGCTCGCGCCGAAAATGCTCTGGCAAGGACCGGATCGATGACGCAGCCATTTGTTCCATGTCGGCCGCTGTCGGGGGCGGCAGGAGCGGGCGGGTCATGCGTGCAGATATGGGGGCTGCCTGCCGCTTGTGCCAGACCTGCGGAACCGGGCGCGCGCATCGCCGTTGGTAGGCCAGGTACCCATGGTAAAAAAGGAGGCATGCATGACGCAAGGACATGCCATTTTCGAACGGCTGAAACAGGATCACGACAAGCACCGGGCGCTGATTGCGCAGCTTGGCGAGACCACGGGCGATTCGCCCGAGCGGCACGAGTTGTTCACCGAACTGACCCGTGAACTCAAGGGACACGCGGCTGCCGAAGAGCAGGCGCTCTATTCGACCATGATGCGAAAGCCGCCGACCACGGACGAGACCCGTCATTCCGTGGCCGAGCATCAGGAAATCGATGAAATGCTCAATGATCTGGCTGCGACGGATATGGCAAGTGGCGGCTGGCTGCTGAAATTCCGTAGTTTCGAGCACCGCTATCTCCACCATATCGAGGAGGAGGAAGATGACCACTTTCCCGAATTTGCCGAACATTTAACCGATGCTGACGAAGCGCATATGAAGGCCGTGTTCGACCGCCGCAAGAAGGCGGAGAAGGCAGCTGCCGAGGTTACTCCGGAAAAGGCCGAGGACGCCAAGGAATAACGCCGGTCGCGTAGGGGGTTGGGGAGAGTTGGACAACTTGACAGACGTGGATGGGGGCTTCGATGATCGCCCGGTCGAACCGGGCGTCTGGCGCTTTGCCCGTGCCACCCGCGCTAGTGTGGTGGTCGATGCCGAGGACTATTTCCGGCATATGCAATGTGCAATGCTACAAGCTCGGCACCGCATCCTGCTGATCGGATGGGATTTCGACACCCGGGTGCACCTGGCCCACGGCCGCCGATGGTGGCGCAAGGGTCGCGATCGTGCCCATCCGGTTCGGCTGGGCAGCTTCATCATGTGGCTCAGCCGCCACCACAAGCAACTGGACATCAAAATCCTCAAATGGGGATTGGGCATGGCCGCTATGTGGTTTCGCGGAACCATGTTGCTCGACCTGCTGCGCTGGGCGCCGCATCGACGAATTGACTTCAAATCCGACATTGCCCACCCGATCGGCGGTTCGCACCACCAGAAGATTGTCGTGATCGACGATCACCTTGCGGTCTGCGGCGGGATCGACATGACGATCGGCCGGTGGGATACCCGCGAGCACCGCGAGGAGGAGCCGCGTCGGTCATATCCCCGATCGGGCCATTATGGCCCGTGGCACGATGCAACCATGATCATGGAGGGCGATGCAGCCAAGGCGTTGGGAGATCTGGGCCGGGATCGCTGGCGTCGCGCAGGCGGTGAGCAACTGTTTGCCCATGAGCCGACTGACCATTGCTACTGGCCCGAGGGCCTTGAAGTTCAGTTCCAGGATGTCGAAGTGGGCATCGCCCGGACGCGGGCTGCCCATGCCGACGCACCGCAGGTATGCGAGATTGCTGATTTGTTCGTCCGGCAGATCAGGCAGGCCAGGCACTTCATCTATGCCGAAAGCCAATATTTCGCCTCGCGCCGGATTGCTGAGGCTTTGTGCCGCCGCCTGGCAGAGCCGGATCCGCCGGAAGTGGTGATCGTCCACCCGGCCAATGCCGATGGCTGGCTTGAGCAGCAGGCCATGGACCATGCCCGTGCGCGGCTGGTCCGTCTGCTCGGAGAGGTTGATTCCGGGAGGCGGTTCAATCTCTTTGTCCCCTATACCGGCGAGACGCCGATCTATGTCCATTCCAAGATCATGATCGTCGACGACCGCATCCTGAGAATCGGGTCGGCCAACATGAACAATCGGTCGATGGGGCTAGACAGTGAATGCGACGTGTTCATTGATGCAGACCGTGCGGGCAACAGTCATGCGGCCGCAGCCATCCGCGATTTGCGCTTGTCGCTATTGGCTGAGCATTGCGGAATTGAACCTGATGAGGTGGCGGCCCGGATCGAGCAGGCTGGTTCGATAGCGGAAATGATCGGCAAACTCGGGCAGGACCGCGTGCGGACCCTGCGCCGGTTTGATCTCCCCGAGATCAATGGCGCGGCTGAAATGATTGCTGATTCCGCCCTGCTCGACCCTGAAAAACCCGATGAACTGTTCGAACCGTTTGCGAAAGGTGGCCTGTTCCGCAAAGGGATGATGCTGAGTCGCATCAGGAACAGGAAAAGGAAACAGGGTGCATGAATTGTTTGATCGGGCCTGATGACGATGATGATGGGTCCGGCAAGATCGCCGTTCCACCCGAAGTGCAGGAGGCCATCCGCACGCTGATTGCCTGGTCTGGCGACGATCCTTCGCGTGAAGGGTTGCTGGATACGCCCAAGCGCGTCGGCCGGGCGTGGAAGGAATATTGCCAGGGCTACCACGAAGATCCCTCATCGCATCTTGCGCGGCAATTCGAGGAAGTGGGTGGCTACAACGAACTGGTCCTGCTCAAGGACATTCCGTTCCAGAGTCATTGTGAACACCACATGGCGCCCATCACCGGCAAGGCGGCCATTGCCTATATGCCGCGCGACAAGGTGGTCGGCATCTCGAAACTGGCGCGGGTTCTGCACGCCTATGCCCGACGCCTGCAGATCCAGGAACGGCTCACGGCGGAAGTTGCACAGTGCATCTGGGACAACCTCAACCCGCATGGGGTCGCGGTGGTGATTGAGGCGCAGCATGGCTGCATGACCGGGCGCGGCGTGCGCACTCCGGGTGTCGGCATGATTACCAGCCGGTTGCTGGGCTGTTTCCTTGACGACCATCGAAGCCGCGAAGAAGTGCTGGGCCTGATGGGTTACGGATGACGAGCCACAAAAAAGGGGCGCCGGCACCGGCGCCCTTCTGTTTGGAGCTGGTCTGAACCGGATCAGAGCTGGCCGAGCAGGTGCTCCGCGCTGGAGACCGAGAAATCGCCCGGTGCCTCGACATTGAGTTCCTTGACCACGCCGTCCTCGACCACCATCGAGAAGCGCTGCCCGCGCTTGCCCAGGCCAAAGCCGGACCCGTCCATGGTCAGGCCGAGCGCTTCGGCAAATTCGGCATTGCCGTCAGCCAGCATGGTGATGTCGTCGCTGCCGGCCGCCTTGTTCCAGGCGCCCATCACGAATGGGTCGTTGACTGCCGTGGCGACGATTTCGTCCACGCCCTTGGCCTTCAGTTCGGCGGCCTTGTCGACATAACCGGGCAGATGGCGCGCGGAACAGGTCGGGGTGAACGCACCGGGCACAGAGAACAGCGCCACTTTCTTGCCCGCAAAGTATTCACTCGACTGGACTTTCTGCGGGCCTTCGTCGGTCGCCTTGATCAGGGTCACATCGGGTAGCTTGTCACCTACGGAAATGGTCATCGGGCAATATCCTTTCGTCTGCACACCCATCCGCGCCCGATATAGTCCGGCATTGCGGCGCGGCAACTGCCAAAGGATATAAAGATCGCTTTATATTTGCCTCTGAGTGCGCCCGTCGCTAGAGCCGAACCAGCAATTCCGGGGCATCCAACCGCCCATTCTTACCGAAATGCAGGAGCATCCCTTGGCCAACGCCCAGCAAGACTACCTCATCCGCGACATTGCCCTGGCCGAATACGGACGGGACGAGATCGCGATTGCCGAAACCGAAATGCCGGGCCTGATGGCCCTGCGTGAGGAATTCGGTGCTTCCAAGCCGCTGCGCGGGGCTCGCATTACCGGCTCGCTGCACATGACCATCCAGACCGCCGTGCTGATCGAGACCCTGGTAGACCTGGGCGCGGACGTACGCTGGGCGACCTGCAACATCTATTCAACCCAGGATCACGCGGCTGCTGCTATTGCTGCCGCCGGTATCCCGGTGTTTGCGGTCAAGGGTGAGACGCTGGCGGAATACTGGGATTACGTCGGCCGCATCTTTGACTGGACCAGTGAGGGCGAGCCTGACCTGACGGCCAACCTCATCCTCGATGATGGCGGCGATGCGACCATGTTCGCGCTGTGGGGCGCACGGCTGGAAGCGGGTGACACCATGCCTGCGCCGACCAATGCCGAAGAAATCGAAATGCAGCGCGCGCTGAAGGAATTCATCGCGAAGAAGCCTGGCTACCTGACTGCCACCGTGAAAGCGCTGAAGGGCGTGTCGGAAGAGACCACCACCGGGGTTCACCGGCTCTACCAGATTGCCAAGAACGGCCACCTGCCGTTCCCCGCGATCAACGTGAACGACAGCGTGACCAAGTCGAAGTTCGACAACCTCTATGGCTGTAAGGAATCGCTGGTCGACGCGATCCGCCGGGCCACCGATGTCATGCTGGCCGGCAAGGTCGCCTGCGTCGCCGGGTTCGGCGATGTCGGCAAGGGCAGCGCTGATTCGCTGCGCCAGGGCGGCGCGCGGGTGATGGTGACCGAAATCGATCCGATTTGTGCATTGCAGGCGGCGATGGAGGGCTACGAAGTCGTCACCATGGAAGAAGCGATCAAACGCTGCGATATCTTCGTGACCGCGACCGGCAACGAGGACGTCATTACCGCCGAACACATGATGGCAATGAAGCCAATGAGCATCGTCTGCAACATCGGGCACTTTGACAGCGAAATCCAGATTTCCGCGCTCGACAATTACGACTGGAAGGAAGTGAAGCCGGGCACCGATCTGGTCACCTTCCCGGACGGCAAGCAGATCATCATCCTGGCCAAGGGCCGCCTGGTAAACCTGGGCTGCGCCACCGGCCACCCTAGTTTCGTGATGAGCTGCTCGTTCACTAACCAGGTGCTGGCACAGATCGAACTGTGGCAGCGTGGGCATGATTACAGCAAGGAAGTTCACGTGCTGCCCAAGCATCTGGACGAAAAGGTTGCAGAGCTACATCTGGCCAAGCTCGGGGTTCAGCTCACCACGCTCAGCAAGAAGCAGGCCGACTATATCGGTGTGCCGCAGCACGGCCCGTTCAAGCCTGATCATTACCGCTACTGAGCAAGTCAGGGTCAGTCGAAACGCCGTTTCTGCCACTGCAGGGGCGGCGTTTCGTGCATTCGGGTGCAGCGATCATTGCAACCGGAGCAACTACCGCATAGCTGGCAGGCATGGAGCTTTCGCCCACTGCGCTTACCTTGATCGGGGTCTTGCTGGCTGTCTGGACAGCGGCCGCGGCCTGGATCGCGCTGTGGGCATTCGGCAAGGCGCGCCGGGCAGAAGGCAGCCGCCGCGCGGCACGCCGCATGGCGCGCATGATCGAGGAAGCCCCGGCGATCCCGATGCTGGTGCGCGCCGACGGGAGGATCGAAGTCTCTGACCGGCTGGCAGCCTGGCTCGATCTCGACAAGCCGCCGCAGTTTCTCACTGAACTGACTGCGGGGCCGGGCAAGGGGCTGACTGAAGCGCAACTGCGCGAGCTGGAAGGGCTGGTCCGCACGACCCAGAAGAGTGCCGCGCCATTCCGGATGGTGGCGACCCAGCCGGGCGCACAGCGCAGCCTTGCCTTTCGCGGCATGCTGGCCGATCCGCAGGTCTCGCCGGGCGGCTCGGCCTTGGTCTGGGTGTTCGATTTCAGCGAGAGCGAAGCCGAGATATCCCGCCTGCGGGCCGAGGCCCATCGTGCGCGCAATGACTTTGCCGCACTGGTTGGCCTGATCGAAGCGGCTCCGATGCCCATGTGGTTCCGCGGTGACGATGGCACCCTGCGGCTGGTCAACCAATCTTATGTCGAAGCAGTCGGGGCTGACAGTGCTGAAGCCGTCGTCGAACGGCAGGTGGAACTGGTCGAGATGGTCGATGGTCTGTCTGCCGCGCAGATTGCGCAGCAGGCAGCGGCGCAGAAACTGCCGATCGAGCGAATTGTCGCCGCGACCATCGGCGGACAGCGGCGTGCGCTGCGGGTGAGCGATCTTCCGCTCGGAAGCGAAGGCGTGGCCGGCTACGCCGTCGACATCGAGGAGATGGAAGAACTGGCGCGCGAATTCCGCGCCTTCCGCGATGCGCAGCGGCAGTTGCTCGATCAGCTTTCCCCAGGTGTCGCGCAGTTCGATGCGAGGCGCCAGATCGTTTTCGCCAACCAGCCGTTTCGGCGCATCTTTGCCCTCTCGCCCGGTTCGGTCGGGGCGAAGCTGGAATTCGGCCGCGTGCTGAGCGATGCGCGCGATGCCGGGCGGTTGCCCGAAGTGCGTGATTTCCCCGCATGGCGGGCGGAGCTTCTCGACTGGTTCGCCAGCAGCGAGACGCGGGAAGAGGCGTGGCCGCTGTCGGACGGCACCCACTTGCGGATCATTGGCCAGCCGATGCCCGATGGCGGGCTGGTGCTTATTGCCGAGGACCGAACCGAGCAACTCGCGCTCGCATCCACCCGCGACACCCTGCTGCGAACCCGCACGGCAACATTCGACAGCCTGTTTGAGGCCCTGGCGGTATTTGCGCCGGACGGAAACCTGCAGTTGTGGAACCGCAGCTTTGCCGGAACCTGGGGGCTGGAGCCGGAACTGCTCGATTCGCATCCGTCGGCAGAGAAACTGCTGGCGGCGATCGCGCCCAACCTGCACCGGCCGGGGCAGTCAAGCCTGATTGGCGAGACGATCCGGGCAGCTACGCTCGACCGGCGTCAGCGGGCGGGGCGGATCGCGCTCGCCGACGGGCGCACGCTGGAGTATGCCGGGGTGCCTTTGCCTGACGGCAATGGCCTGCTGACCGTGCTGGACGTGACCGCCAACGAGCAGGCCGAATCCGCCCTGCGCGAACGAAACCAGGCGCTGGAGCAGGCCGATCAGGTCAAGACCCGGTTCCTCGCCAACATGAGCTACGAATTCCGCACCCCGCTGACATCCATCGGCGGCTTTGCCGAGTTGCTGCAAAGCGGAGTTGCGGGGGACCTGAGCGACCAGGCGCACGATTACCTGGCGGCCATTCTCGAATCGGTCGAACGGCTGACGGCCCAGGTGGAGAACGTGCTCGACTTATCGCAGAGCGAGGCCGGGCTGATGCCGCTCAACAAGGAACGGCTGGAGCTATTCGGTTTTACCGCGCAAGTTGTCCGCGATCGCGAGAAGGCCATCCTCGATGCTGGCCTGAGCCTCGATCTGCGCGGGAGCAAAGCCAGTGGCACCGTCAATGCCGACCCGCGCCAGCTGGCCAAGGCCGTCGGCCTGATCCTCGACAATGCGATTGCCGCTACGCCCGCGGGCGGAAAGGTGCTGATCGACCTTGCCCGGGTGCAGGGCGCTGCGCGGATCATCGTATCCGACAGCGGGCGCGGCATGAGCCAGGACGAATTGCGGCGGGCCCGCGGCGGCGCCGCAGCAGGGGATGGCCGCAAACACGGTCTTGGCATTCCGCTCGCCCGCCAGCTGGTCGAGGCGCATGGCGGGACGCTGGAGATCGTTTCTCACCTTGGCGAAGGCACGACGGTGACGATTACCCTGCCATGACCTTCGATCTGCCTGACCTCGCCGCGATGGAAGCCTTCGGCGCGCGGATAGCCGCGCGGCTGATGGCAGGCGATGTGGTGGCGCTGACCGGCGGGCTGGGGGTGGGCAAGACCACTCTGGCCCGGGCCATTATCGCCGCACGCGGGCATCAGGGCGAAGTGCCGTCGCCGACTTTCACTCTGATCGAAACCTACGACCAGCTCGATCCGCCCTTGGTGCATGCAGATTTCTACCGGCTGGAACGGCCGGAGGATGCAGCCGAACTGGGTCTCGACGATTATCGTGAAGGCGCTGCCCTGATCGCTGAATGGCCCGATCATGCCGGTGGCTTCGTACACGAGCCGGGCTGCCTGGCGATCACGCTGGAAATTGTGGGCGGCGGGCGGATTGCGATTGCCCGTCCGGGGGCCGATTGGCTAACCCGTTGGCCATGAACACCATCCCGGACGGACTTCACGGATTCCTCGATCACGCCGGCTGGGCAGGCGCAGATGTCGATCCAATCCCGGGCGATGCCTCGTTCCGGCGCTATTTCCGCGTCAGCCAGGGTGACCGCCGGGCGATGCTCATGCACGCGCCGCCACCGCACGAGGATCCGCAGCCCTTTCTCGATGTCGCAGACTGGCTCAACCGCCACGGCCATCGTGCACCAGCAATCCATGCTGCCGCAGCGGCAGAAGGATGGGTGCTGATCGAGGATTTCGGCAATGACCGGATGCGCGACTGGCTTGACTTGAACCCCGGTGGCGAGGGCGAGGCTTATGCGGCCGCGATCGATGCCCTAGTGCGATTGCACCGCAGCCCCCCGGGCCCGTTCGCCCCTTACGACATGACGGTGTATCTGCGGGAGGCGGATCTGCTGACCGAATGGTACTGCCCTGCCGCGGACCTTACGGTTGATGCGGAAAGCTATCGTTTGGCATGGCAGCAGGCGCTTGCTCCTTTGATCGAACGGCAGCAGCCGGGGGTGGCCGTGCTGCGGGACTACCATTCCGAAAACATCATGCTGCTGTCCCCCCGCGCCGATGGCAGCGGCGCGCAGGGGCTGATCGATTTCCAGGATGCCCTGGTCGGGCACCCCGCCTACGATCTCGTCTCGCTGCTGCAGGACGCGCGGCGTGATGTCTCGCCCGATCTGGAGCGGGCCATGCTGGAGCGCTATCTGGCTGCCACCGGCGCGCCTGAGACGTTTGCGGCGGACTACGCCCTGCTCGGGGCGCAGCGCAATGCCAAGATTGTCGGCATTTTCACCCGTCTCGCCAAGCGCGACGGAAAGCCGCGCTACCTGTCGCTGATCCCGCGGGTCTGGCAGGCGATGGAGCGCGATCTTGCGCATCCGGCGCTGGCCCCGGTGGCAGACTGGTTCGCAGCGAACATCCCGGCCGAAATCCGTGCGGACCATGGCGGGAAGGTGCGGTGAGCGCGCTTGCATCCGATACTGCGATGGTCATGGCGGCCGGGCTGGGCAAGCGGATGCGCCCGCTCACCGCAACCCAGCCCAAGCCGATGGTGCGGGTGGCCGGAAAGCCGCTGATCGACCATGCGCTGGACCGCCTGTCCGAAGCCGGGGTGAGCAAGGCGGTGGTCAACGTGCACTATCTCGCCGATGCGCTCGAAGCGCACCTCGCCGCGCGCTGCAGCCCGCAGGTGATCATCTCCGACGAACGGGCGGACCTGCTGGAAACCGGCGGCGGAATGGTCAGGGCGCTGCCGCATCTGCCCGATCCGTTCTTCTGCCTCAACGCCGACAACATCTGGCTCGACGGACCTAAAAGCGCATTTCATGACCTCTCCCGGCGGTGGAATCCGGCGGTGATGGATGCCCTGCTGCTGGTCGTTCCCCATGCCCGGGCGCTCAATTTCCGGGGCGAGGGGGACTTTACGATGGACCCGCTCGGCCGACTGACCCGGCGGCGGCCGGGGCGGGTGGCACCGTTCATCTACACCGGCATCCAGCTGGTGGCGCACCACCTGCTGCGCGATGCTCCGGCGGGCAAGTTTTCCACCAACGTGCTGTGGGATCGCGCTGCAGCCGAGGGCCGCCTGTTCGGCGCAAGCTTCACCGGCCTGTGGTTCGAAGTCGGCACCCCGCAATCCATCCGGCCCACCGAAGAAGCGCTGCGGAGTGTCTGACGACCAACCTCATCTGACTAGGCCGAGCGTCTATTCGATTGCGGCCCATCGCGGGTTTGCTGATGCGCTGGTGGCGGGTCTGGTGCCGCGTTACGCCGATCCCGACCTTGGCCTTGCCCGGCTGACCCTGTTGCTGCCCAGCGCGCGCGCGATGCGGACAGTGCAGGAAGCCTTCATCCGGCTGTTCGGGCAGAATGGCGAAGCCGGGATGCTGATGCCGCGCATGGTGACCGTGGGCGACCTCGATCTGGATGAAGCGCTGGGCAGCCTGCTCGATCCGCTGGGTGCGAGCGACATTCCGGCAGCATGCGATCCAACCTATCGATGGCTGCGCATTGCCGAGCTGCTGCGCGCGCACCTCGGCGACAAGGCACCAAAGGGTAGCGCGCTGCTGCGGCTCGCAAGCGAGCTTGCCCGGACGATGGACCGCCTGCTGGCCGAGGATATCGCGCCGGAAGAGCTGTTAGGGGACCGGGTGCTCAACCTGTTCGAACAGGACCTGTCACGGCACTGGCAGACCAACCTTCACACCTTCGCCACGATCCAGCAGCTTTGGCTGGCGGAGCTGGCAGCACTGGGCCAGGTCGATGCAGCGCAGCGGCGCAACCTGCTGTTCCGGCGCGCAGCGGAGCGGTGGCAGGCAAGCCCGCCGCCGAGTCCGGTGGTCGCCGCCGGGGTGACCAGCGCCGCGCCCGCCCTCGCGCAGTTGCTCAGGGTGGTCGCGCATCTGCCCAATGGCGCGGTGATCCTGCCCGATCTTGACCTGTCGCTGGACGACGCCGTCTGGCATGAACTGGGTGTGGCGGGCGCGCCCGAGAAACCGGGCGACCCACCGTTCGGCCGTAATGACGCGGTGACACATCCGCAGTATCATCTCAAGTTGCTGCTCAACCGGATGAGCGTGGCGCGCGAGGAAGTGCGGCCCTGGCACCGGCGCGGCCTGACCGCTGCCAACCCGGACCGCAGCCATGCCTTGTCGAGCCTGTTCCTGCCGCCAGAGGCAAGCAAGCTATGGGTCGGACTGCCCGCCGAGCGGCGACGTCTCTCAGGCGTGCGGCTGATCGAATCCATCAACCCCGAAGCTGAAGCCCAAGCGATTGCCCTGCTGGTTCGCGAAGCGCTGGAGGTGCCGGAGAGGCGGGTGGCCGTGGTCACGCCGGACCGTGCGCTCGCTCGGCGGGTGAGCGCCCATTTACGGCGCTGGAACGTGGTGGCTGACGATTCCGCCGGTCGCCCCCTGTCCCTCACCGCAGCGGGGCGCCTGTTGTTGCTGCTGGCGGAACTGGCGAGCGAGAAAGCCGCCCCGGTTCCGTTGGTGGCAGTCCTGTCGCACCCGCTGGTCCGGCTGGGGGAAGGGCGCGGGCCGTGGCTTGAGGCCGTTCGTGCCTTCGATCTGGAGCTGCGCGGCCCACGGCTGGAGCCCGGTCTCGCGTCGCTGCAGGCCGTTGCCGAACAGGCCAGAGTCTTGCCGTGGTGGAGTGAGGTCGAGGCGACGCTCGCACTGCTGGAAGCGGTGGATGACGCTCCTCTGGTCGACTGGCTCGACCGGTTGGCGCAGGCGGGCGAGGCGCTATGCGGTGAGGCGCTGTGGGCGCGCGAGGATGGCCGCGCTCTGGCGCGTTTCATCGAGGACTTGCGCGAGCAGGCGCGGATCGTCGGTACGCGGATAGAGCGGGACGACCTGCACCCAATCCTGCGCGATGCGATGGAACAGGTCGCCGTGCGGCCGCCCTACGGCGGGCATCCGCGGGTGGCGATCTATGGCCTGCTCGAAGCGCGCATGGCCCGGGCGGACCTGGTCATCTGCGGCGGACTCAACGAAGGCGCATGGCCCGCGCGCCCGGCCACCGATCCGTTACTTGCCCCGTCGGTGCTGCGGGCGCTGGGCGTGCCGGGAGCGGATTTCCGCATCGGGCTGTCGGCGCACGATCTGGCCGCCATGCTCGGCGCGCCGGAAGTGGTGCTGAGCCGCGCCCATCGGGACGACGGCGGTCCGACCATCCCCTCGCGCTTCCTGCTCCGCGTCCGTGCCTTGCTGGGCGAGGATCTGCTGGGGCGCCATCTCGATACCACCGTGTCCGGATGGGCAAGGGCGATCGATTTTGCACCGAGGCTGCCGACCTACCCGCGGCCCGCACCGTGCCCGAGTGCAGAGCAGCGCAGGGTCGATGTCAGCGTGACTGCGGTCGACCGGCTGCGCTCCGATCCGTACCAGTTCTACGCTTCGGCCATCTTGCGCCTCAAGGAACTCGATGCGCTCGACGCAGAGCCGACTCCGGCGTGGCAGGGCCAGTTGGCCCATGCGATCCTGGAGAAATGGCACGGCCGGCAGGGATCGCTGGCGGAACTGGCTGCGCGTGAACTCGAAGCGATGAACGCCCACCCGCTCACCCGCGCCTTGTGGCGTCCGCGCTTACTCAAGGCGCTGCAATGGGTTGAGCAGACCATTAACAGCGATCCGTCGCGCACCCCGTTCATGTGGGAGCAGTGGGGCAACATGCACGTGCGCGGGGTGCGGGTGTTCGGGCGGATCGACCGGCTTGATCGGTGCGAGGACGGCAGCTTCGTGGTCATCGACTACAAGACCGGGAAGCCGCCTAGCGGGAAGCAGGTGAAGGAAGGTTTCGCGCTTCAGCTGGGCACGCTGGGCCTGATCGTCGAGGCGGGCGGATTTGAGGGCGTTGAGGGCAAGGCGACCGGGTTTGAATACTGGTCGCTGGGCAAGTGCGACAAGAGCGAGACCGGCTTCGGCTACCATGACACGCCCTTGCTGGTCGGCAGTAAGCGGACCGGAATTCTGCCCGGAGATTTCCTCCCCCAGGCCCGGTTCTTCCTCGACGAGGCGCTCGATAAGTGGATTCTGGGCGATCACGCGTTCACCGCGCGGCTCAACCCTGATGCGCCGGGATATGCCACGTTCGACCAACTAATGCGGCTCGACGAATGGATGGGGCGCGAGGAATGAGCGGCGGGCGCAAGACCGGGCGGGTATTCCCGCTCCAGGGCAACCAACTCCCGGCGGTGAACCCGCTCGACAACGTCTGGCTGTCAGCCTCGGCCGGGACGGGCAAGACTCAGGTCCTGTCCGCCCGCGTGCTGCGCCTGCTGCTGCGCGAGGATGTCGAACCTGAACAGTTGCTGTGCCTGACCTTCACCAAGGCCGGGGCGGCGGAAATGGCGGTCCGGGTGAGCGAGGTGCTGGCCAACTGGGTGCGGATGCCGGACACGCAGCTTGGCACCGACCTCATCGCCCTTGGCGCAGACAACGGCCCGGCCACGCGGGAGCGGGCGCGCAGCCTGTTTGCGCGGGTGCTCGATTGCCCGGGCGGCGGGCTGCGGATTGATACGATCCACGCCTTTTCCCAGTGGCTGCTGGCGGCATTCCCCGAAGAGGCCGGGCTTGCCCCCGGTTCGCGCCCGATGGAAGACCGCGACCGTGACCTGCTGGCGCATGAGGTGCTTGCAGGCCTGCTGGTGGAGTGGGAGGATCGGGGCGAACGGGTGCTGACCGAAGCAGTCGAAATGCTCAGTGTCCGGCTCGGCCCGGACGGCACGAAAGCCTGGATGACCCGGTGCGCGGGAGCGCGCGAGCTGTGGCACGGCACCGGTGCCTGGCAGGAGAGCGACATTGCGGCCCGCGTGCGGTCGGTTCTGGGCATTCCTGCCGATGCCGATGCCGCCAGCATTGCCCAGTGCTGCGCTGATGGTGCTGGCGGGGTCGATGGCCTGCGGCGGGTGATGTGGGCCTACGACCAGTGGGGCACTGCCAGCGGGCAGTCCTATGCCGGGCTGATCGGCGACTGGTTGCTCGGCACGCCGGATGCGCGGTTTGCTGGCGCCGGCAGCCTGCTCGCCGGACTGTTCAACGACAAGGGCCTGCTGAAATACCAGTCGAACCTCGAAAAGAAGGTCGATGGCGTCGCGGAGCTTTCTGCCGAGACACTGGGCTGGCTTCAGGCAACCGCCGCGCAGGCCAGCCTGCTCGCGCTCGTCGATTACCTCGTTCCCGCACTCACCGCCGGGCGGCGGTTTGCGCTGGCCTGGGATGACGCCAAGAACCGCGAAGGGCTGATTGATTTCGACGATCAGATTGCGCGGGCCGCACGGCTGCTGGCTTCACCCGATCTTGGCCCGTGGATACGGTTCAAGCTGGATCGCCAGTTCGACCATATCCTGATCGACGAGGCGCAGGACACCAATGCCGAGCAGTGGTCGATCATCAAGGCGCTGAGCGACGACTTTTTCAGCGGCGAGGGACAGCGGGCAGGCAAGCAGCGGACCATCTTTGTCGTCGGGGACTACAAGCAGGCGATCTTCGGCTTCCAGGGCACCAGCCCCGAAAACTTCGAATCCGCACGCACCGAGTTCGCCCGGGTGATTGGTGCTGCGGCGGGCAACGCCAACGCCATGAAGTCCGGTTCGGAGCGCAAGGGATTGCAGGATCTGGGCCTCGGCCGTTCCTACCGCACGTCGCAGCCGGTGCTTGATTTCGTCGATGCGGCGATTGCTGCGGTCGGGCCAGAAAACTTCGGACTGCGGCAGGGTGCGGAACCGCACACCGGCTTCGACCGTCCGGGCCAGGTGGTGATCTGGCCGCCCCTGCGATCCGTCGCGGAGGACGCCGATGCAGACGACGGTGAAGCCGAAGGGCCAGACTTGTTTTCGGAGCCGGAGCGGCGCATGGCCGATCAGATTGCTGCCCAGGTCAAGCACTGGCTGAGCCATGGTTATCCTCTGGTCAAGGACAAGGATAATCCGCGCAATGCCGGGCCGGGCGACATCATGGTGCTGGTGCGCAATCGGCGGGGACTTGCCGGGCTGATCGTCGCGCGGCTCTATGCCAATGGTCTGCCAGTGGCCGGGGTTGACCGGCTGCGGCTGGGCGCGCCGCTGGCGGTGAAAGACCTGATGGCGGCTCTGCGCTTCGCCACGCAGCCGATGGATGACCTCAGTCTTGCCAATCTGCTCGTCTCGCCGCTGCTTGGCTGGACGCAGGCGCAGCTGCTCGAACATGGCTGGCGGCCCAAGGGCGCGGTGCTGTGGGACCACCTGCGCCGATCGGATCACCCCGATGCGGTGGCAGCGGCGGACAGCCTGCGCGAACTGTTGCGCCGGGCCGATACCGAGCCGCCGCAAGCATTGCTCTACTGGATTCTGGTCGGACCATGGTGCGGGCGGCGCAAGCTGGTTGCGCGGCTCGGGACGGAAGCCAACGATCCGATCGACGAACTGCTCAATGCGGCCAACGCCTATGCCAGCGCGCACACCGCCAGCCTCGCCGGGTTCATCCGCTGGTTCGACAGCGCCGATGGCGATCTCAAGCGCGAGGCGGGGGCGAGTGACGGGCTGGTGCGGGTGATGACCGTGCATGGCTCGAAAGGCCTGCAGGCGCCGATCGTGATCCTGGCCGATGCCACCGGCAATCCTGATCGTTCGATTCCGCGCCGCCTCAGCCTTGCCGACGGCGAGCGGGACGTGCCGCTGCCGCCGTTGCGCAAGGAGGAACGGGTTGGTCCGGTCGCCGAGGCGGAGGAACTGGCGAAGCTGGCCGAGCGGGAGGAGCACTGGCGCCTGCTCTACGTCGCCATGACCCGGGCCGAGGAGGCCTTGTTCATTGGCGGGGCGCTGGGCAAGAATGAAAAAGAACCGGCCGCGGACAGCTGGTATGCCCGGCTGGCAGCACTGCCGGGGGGACTGGACGTCGAGGACCCAGTTTGGGGCCATGTGATGCGGTTCGGCAATGCGCCGGAGCCGGTTTTTGCGGCAGGCGATGTGCTGCCAGAGACCCAAACGGAAGTGCCCGCCTGGGCCCTGAGGCCGGTGGGAGAGGAGCCGCGCCCGCCGCGTCCGCTGGCGCCGTCTGCGGTGGGCGAGGATCGCGGGGCCGAGCCGCCTCTGCCCGTAGCCGGCCTGGCAGAAGCTGCCCGCCGCGGGGCACTGATCCACCGTCTGCTCGAACGTCTGCCTGAAGTTCCAGTGGCTGAGCGCGAGCAGCAGGCGCGCGCTTGGCTCGGGCGCACCGCCGCCGATCTGGAAGAGGCTGCGCGGGAAGAACTGCTGCGCTCGGCCCTGGGCGTGATTGCCGAACCCGGCTTTTCCGACCTGTTTGGTCCGGGTGCGCTGGCCGAAGTGCCACTGGCCGCGACAGTCGGCGGGCAGGTGATCGCTGGGGTGGCGGACCGGCTGCTGGTTACGCCCGATTGTGTCACGGTGGTTGATTTCAAGACCGCACGGTGCCCGCCCGCTTCGCTCGAAAGGGTGCCGGAGCATGTCCGCCGTCAGATGGCGGCCTATGCCGTTGTGCTGGAGCATATCTATCCTGGCCGAACGATCCGCGCCGCCTTGCTCTACACCCAGACCCCGCAACTGATCGAAATCCCGGCGGCAGTCCTCGACAAGCACAAGGCCGCGTTGTCCACAGCGCAGCAAAGCTTTGATCCGCTGCTGCTTGAGTGAGCCGCAGGAATTCCTACCTTGGCGCGCAACCTAACAGGAGATTTGCGATGGCAACCGTTACCGTCACCGACGCCAGCTTTCCCACCGATGTGCTGGGCAGCGACAAGCCGGTCCTGGTCGATTTCTGGGCCGAATGGTGCGGCCCGTGCAAGATGATTGCCCCCGCGCTGGAAGAAATCAGCGATGAACTGGCCGGGCAGGTCACCATCGCCAAAATGGACATCATGGAAAACACCGACACCCCGGCCAAGCTGGGGGTGCAGGGCATACCCTATCTCGTGCTCTACAAGAATGGCGAAAAGGCAGCCGAACTGACCGGTGCCCGCCCCAAGAGCCAACTCAAGGCCTGGCTTGAGAGTGTGCTCTAAACCAGATTTTCCAGGCGGACGGCCAGTTCCTCCCACAAGGCGGGGCTGGCCGCGCCGATCAGGCCGCGGCGATCCCATTCATCGACCCGGTAAGCCGAGCCATCGGGTCGCGCGGCCTTGCCGCCGGCCTCGTTGAGCCACAGCACCCCTGCGGCGTGATCCCACGCCAGGGTGCGCTCGAAAATCGACACGTCGTTCACGCCGAGCCCGAGGCGCGGGTACTGCTCCGCCGCGCAGTAGGGAATATCGACCAGCGAATAGTGTGGTGCGACCTGCGCCTTGACGGCTTCGCGGTGAGCTGGATCCATGTAGATCAGCGAGATCGCGGCGACGGGGGTCGCAAGGCCGGTAGGCCGGGCAGCGACCCGTTCGCCGTTAAGCCACGCCCCTTTGCCCGCATGGGCGGCGCAGAACCGGCCCGTCAGACAGTCGTAAACCCAGCCGGACGTGCAGACTCCGCCCAAGGCACGGGCAAGGATGATCCCGAAGGGCGGCTGGCCGGCTGCGAAATTGCGGGTTCCGTCGAGCGGGTCGATAATCCAGCAATCGCGGCCGAGCGCATCCTGCACCGCCGGATTGGCATGAGTGGCTTCTTCGCCGACAATGGCCATGCCCGGATCAAGGGCCGCCAGTGCTTCGCTCAGCATCGCCTCGGCCTCGTGATCGGCGATGGTGACAACGTCACCGGGTGCCTTTGCCGTCACTTCACCGTGAGCCAGCGACTGATAGCGCGGCAGGATGACCTGCTCGCTGACCCGCTGCATCAGTTCGTGAATGGCGCTGTCGAGCTTCGTGCTCATGAGCGGTAATCCGCGTTGATCGCGATGTAGCCGTGGGTCAGATCGCAGGTCCAAACCGTGGCGCGACCGTTACCCAGGCCAAGATCGACGTCCATGCGAATATCGCGTCCCTTGAGATGCACAGCGACAGGCGCCTCATCGTAGTTCGCCAGCGGCTGTCCGTCGCGCGCGCACCACACGCCTCCGAAACCGATCGAGAGCCGGTCGCGGTCGGCCGGCTCCCCAGCCTTGCCTACTGCCATGACCACGCGGCCCCAATTGGCATCCTCGCCCGCGATGGCAGTCTTGACCAGCGGCGAATTGGCAATCGCCAGGCCGACCCGGCGGGCGCTGTCGTCCGATACGGCGCCCGACACCGCAATTTCAATGAACTTCTGCGCGCCTTCGCCATCCCGCACCACTAGATGGGCAAGCTGGCGGCAGACATCTTCCAGTGCGGCCGCAAATGCGTCGGCCCCGGCATCCTCGAACGAGGCGAGCGGAGCGTTGCCCGCCGCGCCAGTGGCAAAGGCCAGCACGGTGTCACTGGTCGAGGTATCGCCATCGACCGTGATGCAGGAAAAAGTCTGGGCATTGGCGCGACCAAGCAAGTGTTGCAGGAAAGCCGGGTCCACCGCCGCGTCGGTGAAGACATAGCCCAGCATCGTCGCCATGTCGGGTGCGATCATCCCGCTGCCCTTGATGATCCCGCACAGTTCCACCCGCTTGCCGCCGACCATGGCGGAGGCGTGGGCACCCTTGGTGAAGGTGTCGGTCGTGCCGATGGCACTGGCCGCTGCCTCCCACCCGCAGGTCTCTGCCGCCAGCGCGGCTTCGATCCCGGCGCAGGCCTTGTCCTTCGGCAGGGGCACGCCGATCACGCCGGTGGAGGACACGAACACCTGCTCCGGCTGGCAGCCGAGATGCCCTGAAACCTGCGCCATGATCGCTTCGACTGCCTCGCGTCCGCGATAGCCGGTGAAGGCATTGGAATTGCCTGCGTTCACCACCAGCGCCCGCGCGCGGCCCTGCGTCACATTGGCGCGGCCCAGTTCCACTTCGCTGGAGGCACAGGCGCTGCGGGTGAACACCCCTGCCACCGCCGTGCCCTCAGCAAGCTCGACCAATGTTAGGTCGCACCGGTCCCATTCCTTGTAGCGCGCGCGGGCCACGCGCAGGGTCACGCCTGCAATCGGTGGCAGGGCGGGAAAGGGCTGGGCGAGGGGGCTTGAAATCAGGTCCATGCCCGCGCGCATAGATAGGAACGTGGGCGAGGTAAATCAGCGAAGGTGGAGAGGGCTGGACGGACGCTGCTTAACGGCCTATCTCGCCCGTGTGATGCTTCGCCGTCTCCTTGCCTGCCTTGCGCTTTTGACCGGGCTTGCCGCTATCGGCACCCCGGCCAATGCAGCTTTTGCGGATACCCTTTCCGCTCAGGTGGGTGTGAGCAAGGCGGCGCCCGGCACGCCCTCGACCGAACGGTGCGAATGTTCGGCCCAGCGCGGAACCGCGGCGGACAAGCGCGACGCAGCACCCCAGTGCAAGCAACGGCGGCCGGTCGTCATCACCATCCCGACAATCCAGTACGGCCCTGATCGCGCGCTGGAATAGCGCGCCCCTGCCATACCCGGTTTCTGTCATGCCACCATGCGCCAAGGGCGCACGGGTGGCCTTTCTCCTATCCGCCCGCAAGGGAACGCATTGCATGATTCAGTCACTCGTCAAATCGATCTTCGGCTCGGCCAATGATCGCTACGTCAAATCACTCGGCAAGATCGTCAACCAGATCAACGCGCTGGAGCCTCAGATCCAGGCGCTGAGCGATGCCGAACTTCAGGCGCAGACGGGCAAGTTCCGGGCCCAGCTGGCGGACGGCAAGAAGCTCGACGACATTTTGCCCGAAGCCTTCGCCACGGTTCGCGAAGCCTCGTCGCGAGTGCTCGGAATGCGTCACTTTGACGTTCAGATGGTGGGCGGCATCGTGCTGCACCGCGGTGAAATCTCCGAAATGCGCACCGGCGAGGGCAAGACCCTGGTGGCCACGCTGGCGACCTATCTCAACGCCATCGAGGGCAAGGGCGTCCATGTCGTCACGGTGAACGACTATCTTGCTCGCCGCGATGCCGACTGGATGGGCCAGATCTACCGCTGGCTCGGCCTGACCGTGGGCGTGATCGTGCCCAACCTGGGGGAGTTTGAGCGGCGTGAAGCCTATGCTGCCGACATCACCTACGGCACCAACAATGAATTCGGGTTCGACTACCTGCGCGACAACATGAAACATGATCGGGCGTCGATGGTGCAGCGCCCGTTTAATTTCGCGATTGTCGATGAAGTGGACTCGATCCTGATCGACGAGGCGCGGACACCGCTGATCATTTCCGGTCCGACCGAAGACAAGAGTGAACTTTATACCCAGCTCGACGCGATCGTGAAGCAGGTTCCGGCGGACTGGTACGAGAAGGACGAGAAGAGCCGCCACGTGACCTTCACCGAAGAAGGCAACGAAAAAGTGGAAGAACTGCTGCGCGAAGCAGGGCTGATGGCGACCGACAACCTCTATGACGTTGAGAACACTCAGGTCGTCCACCACCTTGACCAGGCGCTCAAGGCGAACATCATGTTCAAGCGCGACACGGATTATATCGTCAAGGACGACAAGGTTGTCATCATCGACGAATTTACCGGACGCATGATGGATGGCCGCCGCTGGTCGAACGGATTGCACCAGGCGGTCGAGGCCAAGGAAGGGGTCAAGATCGAGCCGGAGAACCAGACGCTCGCCTCGATCACCTTCCAGAACTATTTCCGCATGTATCCCAAACTGTCCGGCATGACCGGCACCGCCGCCACCGAAGCGCGCGAGTTCTGGGACATCTACAAGATGAACGTGGTCGAGATCCCGACCAATGTCGCGGTGCAGCGGATTGACGAGCAGGACGAATTCTACAAGAACACGCAGGACAAGTTTCAGGCGATTGCCAAGGCGATTGCCGAGAAGAGCAAGATCGGCCAGCCGGTGCTGGTCGGCACTGTTTCGATCGAGAAGTCGGAACTGCTGTCGAAGTTCCTCGACGAGGAAGGCGTGAAGCACGCGGTCCTCAATGCCCGCTTCCACGAACAGGAAGCCCATATCGTCGCCCAGGCCGGGCGCATGGGCGCGGTAACGATCGCCACCAACATGGCCGGGCGCGGGACCGACATCCAGCTCGGCGGCAATGTCGAATTCCGCATCAACGATGAACTGTCCGACATGGCCGAAGGGCCGCAGCGCGACGCAGCGATTGAGCGGATCAAGGCGGAAGTCGCCGAGGAACGCGAGAAAGTGAAGCAGGCGGGCGGTCTGTTCGTGCTCGGCACCGAGCGGCACGAAAGTCGCCGCATCGACAACCAGCTGCGCGGCCGCTCCGGGCGCCAGGGTGACCCGGGCCTGAGCCGGTTCTATCTCTGTCTTGAAGATGACCTGCTGCGCATCTTCGGGCCGGACACCCTGTTCTCCCGGATGATGAACTCCAACCTCGAAGATGGTGAGGCGATCGGCTCCAAGTGGCTCAGCAAGGCCATCGAGACCGCCCAGAAGAAGGTCGAGGCACGCAATTACGACATCCGCAAGCAGGTGGTTGAATACGATGACGTGATGAACGACCAGCGCAAGGTCATCTATGAACAGCGCGCCGAGATCATGGATAGCGAGGCAGTGGCCGATGTCGTGACCGACATGCGCCATGACACCGTCAACGCGCTAGTAGGCGCCGCCTGCCCGCCCAATTCCTATCCCGAGCAATGGGATATCGCAGGGCTAAAGGCCAAGGTCGAGGAAGTGTTCGGCATTACCCCGCCGATCGACGACTGGCTCCAGGAAGATGCGGTCGAACCGGACCTGTTCGAGGAACGGATCCGCGCCGAAACCGATGCGATCATGGAGCGCAAGATCGCCGGGGCCGACGCTGAAATCTGGCGCCGGGTGGAAAAGTCGATCCTGCTGGAACGGCTTGACCATCACTGGAAGGAACACCTCGCCACGCTCGACGCGCTGCGCCAGGTCGTGTTCCTGCGGGCCTATGCCCAGAAGCAGCCGATCAACGAATACAAGCAGGAAGCCTTTGGCCTGTTCGAGCGAATGCTCGACACCTTGCGTGAAGACGTGACCGGTATCCTGGTCAAGAGCGAGCTGCGCATGGCGCCGCCACAGGCGCCCGCACTGCCGGAACTGCCCGATTTCCTGACCGGCCATATCGACCCGCTGACCGGGCTCGACAATTCGGGTGACGGTGACGGTTCGGAAAGCCAGCCCGCGCTGTTCGGCTCGCTTGCGGGTAGCCCGCGGGCTGCGTTCTCGCCTGGTGGTGCGGCCACTGCGGCAGACAATCCCTATGCCGGGATGGACGTGAGCCGCAACGCGCCGTGCCCGTGCGGTTCGGGCAGCAAGTACAAGCACTGCCACGGCGCAGCGGCCTGATTCCCGTAACAGAAACGGAAAACCCCGCGCGAGGCCAGAGCCTTGCGCGGGGTTTTTCATGTCCGATGCTGGAAAGTGGCTCCCCGAGTTGGATTCGAACCAACGACCAAGTGATTAACAGTCACCTACTCTACCGCTGAGCTATCGGGGAGCAGCCTCTTGCAGGCAGAGCGCGCCTATATGGGCGACGGATTCGTTTGGCAAGGGGCCAGTTTACGCTCAGGCGAGGAATTGCTCGGCCACGATCCGTTCGTCGAGGGCATGGCCCGGATCGAACAGCAGCGTCAGCTCCGAATCGCCCGCGATTTCGAGCGAGACTTCAGCAATGTCGCGGAATTCCTTCTGGTCGGCCACGGCCGATACCGGGCGCTTGCCAGGCTCATTGACCCGGAAGCGGATGGTGGATCGGTCGGGCAGGATCGCCCCGCGCCACCGGCGCGGGCGAAACGGGCTGATCGGCGTCAGCGCCAGCAGCTGCGAATCAAGCGGCAGGATCGGTCCGTGGGCGGACAGGTTGTAGGCGGTGGAACCGGCCGGCGTCGCCACCAGCACGCCGTCGCAGACCAGTTCGCGGATGCGGACCCGTTCATCGACCGAGACCTCGATCTTGGCGGTCTGGCGGGTTTCACGCAGCAGGGACACCTCATTGATCGCGCAGGCGACAAAACGTTCGCCGGTCTGGGTCACCGCCTCCATGCGCAGCGGCGCGATAGCGATCGAGCGCGAACGGTTGACCTTGTCGAGGATCCTGTTGCTGCTGCGATAGCGGTTCATCAGGAAACCGATCGTGCCAAGGTTCAGGCCATAGGCGGGCAGGATCTGACCGGCATCCAGCATCGCATGAAGCGTGTGGAGCATGAACCCGTCGCCGCCCAGCACGACCACTGCATCGGCCTCGTCCAATGGCACCCAGTGATGCGCGGCGGCGAGATCGGCCGCCGCTTCCTGCGCGCGGCCGGTGTCGGAGGCGAGCAGGGCAAGCCGTTTGAAGCCGTGATTGCTGCCCAAAGTCCGGTCCCCTCCGTGGCGCCGTGGCGCGGAATGCTTACCTATGGTTGCCTGTGCCATTTGGCAACGCATCTGAATTGACAGCCCTGCAATGCCTGCGATGCTCTATCGTGAAAGGATGAGCCAGCTTGCCTCCCTCGCCAAGCCTATGACCGAACGCCGCAGCAGCCGCGCCGACCGCCGCCGACAGGCCGCCCCCGCGCAGGTGGCAGAACTGGCCGGTGCGATCGAGAATAGCGAGATCGAAGTGCTGTTCCAGCCGCAGTTTCTTTGCTCAGATGGTCGCTTGGCGGGGGCCGAGGCCCTTCTGCGATGGGACCATCCGGAGCAAGGTAATCTGGCCGGAGACAGGATTTTCGCGCTCGCCGAAGATGCTGGTCTGGCACACCGCCTGGGAGCCTACGCCTGCGCCAGGGCCATGGCAGCGGCGGCGCAATGGCCGGACGAGGTGCGCCTGTCGATCAATGCCACTGCCCGCGATCTGGCCGATCCCCTCTATCCGGCCATGTTGCTGGGTATGCTCGCAACCGCGCAGCTTTCACCCACACGGCTGACACTGGAAATCACCGAGCAGGCGCTGGTCGACGGGATCGACGACGCGGCGTGGGTGCTGAGCGGCCTGACCGACCGCGGAGTGGCAATCGCGCTCGATGATTTCGGGGCGGGCTTCTGCAACTTTCGCTATCTGAAGGCCCTGCCGCTGGCGGCACTCAAGCTCGACCGGTCGATGATCGAAGGTATTACCACTGACCGCCGCGACCTCGCCGTGTTTCGCGCGATCATGGCGATGGCTCGGGCGCTGGATCTGCGGGTCATTGCCGAAGGCATCGAAACCGAGGGCCAGCGCCAGACGGTTTGCCGCGAGGGGTGCGACCGGTGGCAGGGGTTCCTTGGCGGCAAGCCGATGACCAGCGAGATGTTCGCTGCCTTGATCGACAGCTAAGCGTTGGCGCCGGCTTTCGCGGCGCGCCGCGCAATCCCGCTCAGGCCCTTGGTCAGCTGGAACAGGCCGTTGAGGCGGCTCTGCGGGTCGGCCCAGGCGCGGTTGATCACCAGTTTCATGTCCGGGCGCAACTTGGCCGTGCCATCGAGCCGGGCAACCCACGCCAGCAGGCCCGCCGGGTCGGGAAAATGGTCATTGTGGAAGCTGACCAGCGTGCCCCGCGCGCCCACGTCGACCTTGGCAATATTGGCGACGATGGCCTGCTGTTTGATTTCGATCAGCTTGACAAGGTTGGCGGTTGCGGCGGGCAGGGGGCCAAAGCGGTCGATCATCTCGGCCGCCATGGCCTCGACTTCGGCCTTGTCAGCCGCATCGTTCAGGCGGCGGTACAGAGCCATACGGACGGAAAGGTCCGGAACATATTCCTCCGGAATCATGATCGGCGCATCAACCGTGATTTGCGGGCTGACCGTGTCAGCCTTGGCTTCCAGCCCGGCGGCACCGGCCTTGGCGGCCAGGATCGCGTCTTCCAGCATTGACTGATAGAGCTCGAACCCGACCTCGCGGATGTGGCCTGATTGTTCGTCGCCGAGCAGGTTGCCTGCGCCCCGGATGTCGAGATCGTGGCTGGCGAGCTGGAATCCGGCGCCGAGGCTGTCGAGATCACCGAGCACTTTCAGCCGCTTCTCCGCGACCTCTGATAGCTGGGTATCAGGCGCGGTGGTAAGATAGGCATAGGCGCGCAGCTTTGCCCGCCCGACCCGGCCGCGCAGCTGGTATAGCTGGGCCAGACCAAAGATGTCTGCGCGGTGGATGATAATCGTGTTCGCGCTGGGCAGGTCGAGTCCGCTTTCAACGATGGTGGTGGAAAGCAGAACGTCGTATTTGCCTTCGTAGAAGGCGCTCATCCGCTCCTCGATCTCGGTTGCGCCCATCTGGCCGTGGGCGGCAATTGCCTTCACTTCGGGCACGTGCTCCGCCAGCCAGCTTTCCACGCCTTCCATGTCGGAGATGCGGGGCACGACGATGAAGCTCTGCCCGCCGCGATGGTGTTCGCGCAGCAGCGCTTCACGCATCACCATGTCGTCCCACTCCATCACGTAAGTGCGTACGGCCAGCCGATCGACCGGGGGGGTCTGGATGGTCGAGAGTTCGCGCAACCCGCTCATCGCCATCTGCAGCGTGCGCGGGATCGGGGTCGCGGTCAGGGTGAGCATGTGCACGTCGGCACGCAGCTGCTTCAACCGCTCCTTGTGGTTGACTCCGAAGCGTTGCTCCTCGTCCACGATCACCAGTCCGAGGTTGCGGAACTTCGTGGTCTTGGAGAGAATCGCGTGGGTGCCGACGATGACGTCAACCGAGCCCTTTTCCAGCCCCTCGCGCGTTTCGGCCATCTCCTTTGCCGGAACCAGCCGACTGAGCCGCCCGACGGTAAGCGGGAAGGGCGCAAAGCGTTCGGCAAAGTTCTGGTAATGCTGGCGCGCGAGCAGGGTGGTGGGGGCAACCACCGCCACCTGCTGTCCATTCATGGCCGCGACGAACGCCGCCCGCATCGCGACTTCGGTTTTGCCGAAGCCGACATCGCCGCACACCAGCCGATCCATCGGTCTGCCTGCCGCCAGATCCTCCAGCACGTCGGAAATGGCGCGGTCCTGATCGTCGGTTTCCTGCCACGGGAAGCGCTCGACGAACTGGTTGAAGCTGGCATCTTCCGGTTCCAGCACCGGGGCCTTGCGCAGCGCGCGCTGGGCGGCGACCGCGAGCAGCTCGCCGGCGATTTCCCTGATGCGGTCCTTCAGCTTGGCGCGGCGCTTCTGCCAGCCTTCCCCGCCGAGCCGGTCGAGCATTGCGGCTTCTTCGCTGCTGCCGTAGCGAGTAAGGACATCGATGTTCTCGACCGGGATATAGAGCTTATCGCCACCCCGGTACTCTAGCATCACGCAATCGTGCTTGCTCTTGCCGACCGTGATCGGTTCAAGGCCAAGGTACTTGCCGATACCATGTTCGACATGAACCACCAGGTCGCCCCGGTTGAGCGCCTGCAATTCGGCAAGGAAAGCGTTGGAATCCTTGCGCTTCTTGCGGCGGCGGACCAGACGGTCACCAAGCAGGTCCTGCTCGGTCAGCAGCTCCAGCTGGTCGCTGGCAAAGCCGCTTTCGAGCGGCAGGACGACCGCTACCGGCTTGCCCTTGGCTGCCAGACCGAGCGCTTCCTGCCAGCTATCGGCGAGCAAAGTTTCCGCCCCGGCCTCGGACAGGATCGAGGCGATCCGCGCCCGGCTGCCGGTCGAATAGGTCGCCAGCAGTGCCTTCCGGCCTGTTTTACCAAGGGATTTCAGGTGGCTGGCGGCTGCTTCGTAGACATTGTCCCCCCGCGCGCGCTCGGGCGAAAAATCGCGCGCTGAGGCAAATCCGAAGTCGATGACCTGCGCGCTCTCCGGTTCCGCGAAGATGGCGGTACGGTGGGCGGGAGCGCTGGCGAGAGCGTGGGTGAACTCGTCCGGGGCAAGGTAAAGCGCATCCTGCGGCAGGGGTCGGTAACTGCCCTTGGCCTGTGCGCCGCCGGAGCGCCGCTGCTCGGCGTAGTCGGCAATATCTGCCAGCCGCTCCTCGCCAGCCCTGATCGCGGCGCTATCGACAATGATGATATCATCATCGACAAAGTAGTCGAAAATCGACACCATCCGTTCTTCGAACAGCGGCAACCAGTGCTCCATGCCGGCCAGCCGCCGCCCATCGCTGACAGCTTCGTAGAGCGGGTCCTGCGTGGCCGCTGCCCCGAACCGTTCGCGGTAGCGGGTGCGGAAGCGCTTGATGCTGTTCTCGTCGAGCAGGGCTTCGCTGGCCGGCAGGAGCAGGTGAGCGTCGAGCACGCCGGTGCTCATCTGGGTCGAGGGATCGAAGCGCCGCAGGCTTTCCAGTTCGTCCCCGAAGAAATCGAGCCGCAAGCCTTCGTCGAGACCGGAGGGGAAGATATCGACGATCGAGCCGCGCACTGCGTATTCGCCCTTGTCGATCACGGTATCGGTGCGGCTGTAGCCCTGGCGCTGGAGCAGGGCGCTGAGGCTCTCTCGCCCGATTTCAATCCCGGGGCGAAATTCGCGCACGCTCTCGCGCACCCGGAACGGGGTCAGCACCCGCTGCAGCACGGCGTTGATGGTCGTCACCAGCAGTTGTGCACCCGGCTTGCCCGTTTGCAGGCGGTAGAGGGTGGCGAGCCGCCGCGCGCTGACTGTCAGCGCCGGGCTGGCGCGGTCATAGGGCAGGCAGTCCCACGCCGGGAACTCGAGCACTTCCAGTTCGGGTGCGAAGTACTGCGCGGCCTCGGCGACCGAACGCATCGCGGCATCGTCGGGCGCGATGAACACCGCGCGCTGCCTTGATGCGCGGGCCAGGTCCGCCATCAGCAGCGGCTGCGCCCCGCGCGCCACCGAAGCGAGCGTCAGCGGCTCCCTGGCCGAAAGGATGCGGGCAATATCGGGCATGGTCAACGCGGGATTGAAACGTAATCGAGCCGCTGCATCAGCGCCATCTGTTCGCTCGCGAATCGGTCAGGCACGGGCGCGGTGCCGAAAGCCCAGGCGAGCACGTCGACATCATCTTCGTCGAGCAGGCGCTCGAACCAGTCGAGTTCCGCCTCACTCCAGGCTGCATGATAACGGTCAAAGAACCCGCCGATGGTAAAATCGGCCTCGCGGGTGCCGCGGTGCCAGGCGCGAAACTTGGCTCGGGCAAGGCGGCCATGGAAAGACAGCGCGTCGGGCATGGCCCGGCGGGTAGGGCACTCGCATTGGCGGCGCAAGCGGGTATAGACTGCGCGCCATGCGCCCGGACATTCTCAATCCGCTGTTTGCCGAGACCGAGACGCTCGATGGCGTCGGGCCAAAGCTGCGCAAGCCGCTGGAGAAGCTCGGCCTGACCCGAATACGCGATCTGGCCTATCACCTGCCCGAACGATTCGTGTCGCGCCGCCCTGTCGCCAGCCTCGACGATGCTGCCGAGGGCGAGCTGGTGGTGATCGCCCTGACCGCAACCGAACATCGCGCGGCGCGCAGTCCGCGCGGCCCATACAGGGTGCTGGCCCAGGACAGCATGGGCAATATCTGTTCGCTGACCTGGTTCGGGCGGGCCGCCTACAGCGCCAAGAAGCTGCTGCCGGTGGGCGAACTGCGCCGGGTGTCCGGACGGCTCGACCGCTATGGTGACATACTTCAGATCGTTCATCCAGACCATGTCGAGGAAACGGAAGCAGCCGGGCTTGGCCGTCTGTGTGAGCCGGTTTATGCTCTGTCCGAAGGGCTGACCCAGCCCAGAGTTGCTGGCCTGGCCGCGCAGGCACTGGCCCGTTTGCCGCAATTGCCCGAATGGATCGAGCCGGGCCAGCTTGACCGGCCCGGGTGGCCCACCTGGCGTGACGCGCTGCACCTTGCCCACAAGGGCGAACACGCCGCCGCGCGGGACCGGCTTGCCTATGACGAACTGCTCGCCAACAGCCTCGCGCTGCTGTTGGTGCGGGCCCATAACCGGCGGCGCAGCGGGAACGCGCTGCATGGTGACGGTTCCTTGCGGGCGCGGCTGGAGCTGCCGTTCCCGCTGACCGGGGCGCAGACCCGCTCGATTGCCGAGATCGAAGGCGACCTTGCCCAGCAGGCACCAATGCTGCGCCTGCTGCAGGGCGATGTCGGCGCGGGCAAGACGGTGGTGGCGCTGATGGCCATGCTGATCTCGGTCGAGGCAGGCAAGCAGGCCGCCTTGCTCGCGCCGACCGAAATCCTCGCCCGCCAGCATTACGAAACCCTGCGCCGGATGCTCGCCCCGACCGGGGTCGAGATTGCGATTCTGACCGGGCGGGACAAGGGGAGGGCGCGCGAAAGTGTGTTGATGGGGCTGATGGACGGATCGGTGCAAATCGTGGTCGGCACCCATGCGATTTTCCAGGACGCGGTGGCTTACCGCGATCTTGGACTGGTGGTGATCGACGAGCAGCACCGCTTCGGCGTGGCCCAGCGGCTGCGGCTCGCCAGCAAGGGCAGGGCGGCACCGCACACGCTGGCGATGACGGCCACCCCGATCCCGCGCACGCTGACCCTGGCGCAATACGGTGAAATGGACGTGAGCCGACTCGACGAGATGCCGCCCGGTCGCCAGCCGATCGATACCCGGGTGGTGTCGCAGGAGCGGCTGGCTGACGTGATCGAGGCGGTGGGGCGGCACATCGCCAGCGGGCAGCAGGCCTACTGGGTCTGCCCGATGGTGCATGAGCACGAGAGCGAGGATATCGCTGCCGCCGAAGCGCGCTATGCCATGCTGAGTGAAAGGCTCGGGACGGCGGTAGTGCTGGTTCATGGGCAATTGCGGCCCGAGGCGAAAGACGCCGCGATGGAGCGCTTCGCCAGCGGCGAGGCCTCGCTGCTGGTGGCGACTACGGTAATCGAAGTCGGGGTCGATGTTCCGGCCTCCACCCTGATTGTGATCGAGCAGGCCGAGCGCTTTGGCCTCGCCCAGCTGCACCAGTTGCGTGGGCGAGTCGGGCGCGGGAGCGAGAAGTCGACCTGCCTGCTGCTGCGCGGGGAAGCGCTGTCGGAGACCGGGCGTGAGCGGCTGGCCCTGATGCGCGAGACACAGGACGGATTCCGGCTGGCGGAGGAAGACCTGCGCCTGCGCGGTGGCGGCGAGCTGCTCGGCACGCGCCAGTCGGGCGATGCGCCGTTCCGGATCGCGACGCTGGAACAGATCACCCGCCTGTTGCCTGCCGCGCATGACGATGCGCGCCTGTTGATCGAGCGTGACGGCGGCTTGACCGGGCCGCGCGGCGAGGCGGCGCGGGTGCTGCTGTACCTGTTCGAACGCGACTGGGGGGTGCAACTTCTCAGGGGCGGCTAGGTTCAGGCGGCCAGCTTGACCTGATCGCGCCCGCCATTCTTGGCATGATAGAGTGCCGCGTCAGCGCGGGCGATCATGCTTTCGCCGGTGTCGTCGCGCTCGAAAACGGCGACGCCGGTGCTGAGCGTGATATAGACCTCTTCGCCGGTTTCCATTTCCAGATCGGTGCTGCGGACCGCGATCCGCAGCCGCTCGCACGCGAACAGGGCATCCTCGGCCGAGCAGTCCGGCAGGACGACCGCGAATTCTTCGCCTCCGAGCCGTCCGACTGTGTCCTGCCCGCGCATCACGTCGACGGCGAGCATGGCAATTCTGCGGATCACGGCATCGCCGGCCGGGTGGCCGTGTCGGTCATTGATACGCTTGAAGTGGTCAATATCGATCAGCGCCAGCGCCAGCGGCCTGCGGTTACGCCGGGCCGCAGCAATGGCGCGGTCGAGCGAGGCGAGCAGCTCGCGCCGGTTGGCAAGACCGGTCAGGTCGTCGGTCATCGCGCGCCGGTGCAGTTCGTCACGCACCCGCTGCTCGGCTCTCGCAGCCCGGCGCAAGGCGATCGTGGTGAGCAGGCTCACCAGCAGCAGCAGACATCCGACCACGGCCAGGCCGTACTGGTAAATCTCGTTCCTCTGCGCGAGCGCGGCGGCACGGACGGCACTTTCCGACAAAGCATCATTGGCGTGCACTTCGACATGGGCCAGTTCGTCGAGTATCAAATCGACTGCGCGGCGGCCATCGCCGTCTGCGATCATCGCCGACGCCGCTGCGCCGTCGCCCTGGCGCTGGAAGATGACGACGCGTGATTGCCAGGCCATGAAAGACGTCAGAAGGCGTTCGATCGACCGGGCACGGGCGTGCTGTTCCGGCACCGGGTCGCTCAGTTCCTTCAGCCTTGCCACTTCCTGCCGCAGCACCGGATGCGCCTGGATATAAGGTTCGAGGAACCGTTCGTCACCGGTGATGACATAGCCGCGTTCGCCGCGCACCGAGTTCAGCATTTCGACCTTGAGCCTGGCCGAGGCATCGAGGATCGCACGGGTGCGCTCCTGCACCCTTTCGGTGGTAACACGCTGCTGGGCTGACTGGTAGGCAGAAAAGCTGGCCCCTGCCAGGAGCAGGGCGAGCAGGGCCATACAGGCCAGCATCGCATGGGCGCGCCAGCCGGATCGCCGATTTATCGGCGCGCCTTGCCCTGTGGGCAGCGCCGGTTCCGTCTCTCCGAACACAACACGGGCAATCGCACAAACCGGTTAACGAACCGGTCACATAGGGCGCCGAGGTTCAAATTGTGCTTTGGAACCTTGTCTTGCCATCAGGCAAAATACTGCAAAAACCTAAGAAAATGGTCGGGGAGAGAGGATTCGAACCTCCGGCCCCTGCCTCCCGAAGACAGTGCTCTACCAGGCTGAGCTACTCCCCGACCGTATCGTCCCCGCTGGCCCAAAAGGCTTGCGAGTCGAGGCAAGGCGCGCGCTATAGGCAGCGTTGTGCGGGGTGGCAAGCGGGCAAATGCGGGTCTAGGACACATTCATGGCACCTGCCGCGATTCCCCTGCCCCGGACCGATCCCGATCACCCGGAATGGCAATACCTCGACCTGATGCGCGCCATCTGGGAGACTGGCAGCGAGCGGGTCGACCGGACCGGCATTGGCACGCGGTCGCTGTTCGGCGCCATGCTGCGGTTCGATCTGGCCGGCGGCAGAATGCCGCTGGTCACCACCAAGCGGGTCTACTGGAAGACCGCCACCCGCGAAATGTTGTGGTTCCTGACCGGCGAAACCAACATTCGCCCGCTGGTGCTGCAGGGGGTGAAGATCTGGAACGAGTGGCCCCATGCGCACTATGTGCGCGAGACCGGCGATGCGATCACGCTGGAGGAGTTCGTCCAGCGCATCGCCAACGACGAGGCCTTCGCCGCACGCTGGGGCGATCTTGGCCCGGTCTACGGCAAGCAGTGGGTTGACTGGCCGACCTATCGTTATCGGCCCGATGGGCTCTACGAGCGGGGCCAGGGCATCAACCAGGTGGCGCAGGTGATTGACTCGCTCCGCACCAATCCTGGCAGTCGCCGCCATATTCTAGAGGGTTGGAATGTGGCCGAGCTTGACCGGATGGCGCTGCCGCCGTGCCACAAGAGCTACCAGTTCCACGTGGCTGACGGCATGCTCAACTGTGCGCTTTACCAGCGCAGCTGCGATGTCGCGCTGGGGCTGCCGTTCAACCTCTGGGGCGGGGCGCTGCTGACCCGGATGATCGCGCAGCAGGTCGATCTTGAGCCGGGGGAGTTGGTGTGGATGGGGGGCGATGTCCACCTCTATCTCAACCATGCCGATCTGGTGAGCGAACAACTGTCGCGCGCCCCTTCCAGCACGCCGGTGCTCGACATTGTTCGCCGGCCGCCTTCGATTTTCGGGTATGAAATCAGCGATTTCGAGGTTCGGGACTATGCCCCTCACGCGGCGCTCAGCGCGCCGGTGGCGGTGTGAGTCGTTCACCTTGACCGAAAGGCGTGCGTGAAATAAAATAACGCCCGCGTAAAATATTGCGTCTGGGAGAATCGATATGGCCGAGCGGCCCGAAGGCGGTGCGACGGGTAGCAACAAGCCCGCCTTGCACCTCCACGTTCCCGAACCGCGTTTCCGCCCCGGCGACGCGGCGGATTTTTCGCATCTCGCCATTCCCGCAGCCGGCCAGCAGCCGCGCCCGGATGAGGCCTGCCATGCCAGCGAGACAGCGCCGCTGTGCCATGACCTGATCCGCGTGCTGGGCGAGGACGACCGTGCCCACGGGCCCTGGGATCCGAAGCTTGAACCGAATACGCTGCGGACCATGCTCGGCCACATGGTGCTGGTCCGCGCATTTGACGAGCGGATGTTCCGGGGGCAACGCCAGGGCAAGACCAGCTTCTACATGAAGTGCACCGGCGAAGAGGCCACCTCAGTTGCCGCTGGCATGGCGCTGGCGAGCGACGACATGGTCTTCCCCAGCTACCGCCAGCAGGGCATTCTGATCGCCCGCGGTTATCCCCTGGTCGAGATGATCAACCAGATCTATTCCAACAAGGGCGACAAGCTGAAGGGCCGCCAACTGCCGATCATGTATTCGAGCAGGGAGCACAGCTTCTTCTCGATCAGCGGCAATCTGGCGACGCAGTGCCCGCAGGCGGTCGGCTGGGCCATGGCCAGCGCGATCAAGGGCGACAGCCGGATTGCCGCAAGCTGGGTTGGCGAGGGCAGCACCGCGGAAGGCGATTTCCACAGCGCCTGCACCTTTGCCACGGTCTATAATGCACCGGTTATCCTCAACGTTATCAACAACCAATGGGCGATCAGCAGCTTCAGCGGTTTTGCCGGGGCGGAGCGGACCACTTTTGCCGCCCGTGCACTGGGCTATGGCTTGGCTGGCCTGCGCGTGGACGGGAACGACGCGCTGGCGGTGTTCGCGGCGCAGCAGTGGGCTGCCAACCGCGCCCGCGCCAATGGCGGGCCGACCCTGATCGAATACTTCACCTACCGTGCCGAAGGCCATTCCACCTCCGACGATCCGAGCGCCTACCGCAGCGTGCAGGAAGGGATCGAATGGCCGCTGGGCGATCCGATTGCCCGGCTGCGCAACCACCTGATCGCGCTGGGCGAGTGGGACGATGAGCGACACGCCGCGATGGACCTTGCTGCTGCTGAACAGGTCAAGGAAGCCACCCGCGAGGCGGAGAAGAACGGTATTCTCGGCCACGGCCTGCATCACCCCTTCCGCACCATGTTCGAGGACGTGTTCGAGGAATTACCGTGGCACCTGAAGGAACAGGCCGCGCAGGCGACCCGCGAACGGCTGATCAAGTTTCCCGAAGGGAGGCCCAACTCGTGAGCACGGCCCCTGAAACCGCGACTTCGGTCGAAGCCGAACGCCGCCTTAACATGATCGAGGCAATCAATGACGCGCTCGACATCATGCTTGCGCGCGATCCCGATGTGGTCGTCATGGGTGAGGACGTCGGCTACTTTGGCGGGGTGTTTCGCGCCACCGCCGGATTGCAGGCCAAGCATGGCAAGAGCCGCGTGTTCGATACCCCGATTTCCGAATGCGGGATAATCGGCGTGGCGGTGGGGATGGGTGCTTACGGGCTGCGCCCGGTCCCCGAAATCCAGTTTGCGGATTACATCTACCCCGGGCTCGACCAGCTCATTTCCGAAGCCGCCCGCCTGCGTTACCGCTCGGCGTGCGACTACATCGCCCCGCTGACCGTGCGCAGCCCGTTCGGTGGCGGCATCTTCGGCGGCCAGACCCATAGTCAGAGCCCGGAGGCTATCTTCACCCACGTATCGGGCCTGAAGACGGTCATCCCCTCCACGCCATACGATGCCAAGGGCCTGCTGATTTCCGCGATCGAGGATAACGATCCGGTGATCTTCTTCGAGCCCAAACGGATCTACAATGGCCCGTTCACCGGCTATTATGACAAGCCCGTGGAGCCATGGAAGCGGCACAAGGACAGCGTGGTGCCGGAAGGGTATTACCGCGTGCCGCTGGGCAAGGCGCGGACCGTGACTGAAGGCGATGCGCTGACCGTGCTTGCTTACGGCACCATGGTCCATGTGGCCGAAGCGGTTTGCGCGGCCAAAGGCATCGACGCGCATATCCTTGACCTGCGCACGCTTATGCCGCTCGACATCGAGGCGATCGAAGCCTCGGTCGAGCGCACTGGGCGCTGCCTGATCGTGCACGAAGCGACCCGTACCAGCGGCTTCGGCGCGGAGCTGTCCGCCCTCGTCACGGAACGGTGCTTTTACCATCTCGAAGCGCCGGTTGAACGGGTCACCGGCTTCGACACGCCCTATCCTCACAGCCTCGAATGGGCCTATTTTCCCGGCCCGATCCGTATCGGCGAGGCCATCGACAAGCTCCTCAAGGACTGACCGCCATGGCGAAATTCATCTTCAACATGCCTGACATCGGCGAAGGCATTGCCGAGGCCGAAATCGTGGCCTGGCACGTGAAACCGGGCGACCGGATCGAGGAAGACCAGGAGTTCGTCGACATGATGACGGACAAGGCCACCGTGCCGCTGGAAAGTCCCGTCACTGGCACCGTGCTGGAAGTGGCGGGGGAGGTCGGCGACATGGTCGCGATCGGTTCGGCGCTGGTGGTGATCGAAGTCGAGGGTGAAGATGCTGCGGACATCGTGGCAGAGCGGATCGAGGCAGAGACGCCCGATGCAGAGGAGGTCAAGAACGTCCCTTCCCAGGACCCGCTCGTGTCGAGCGAAGTCGAGACACCTCGCGCGACCGAAAAAACCGGGACTGAGCCCGAAGCGCTACCCGCTTCGACGGAACTCGATACCAACGGACGAGGCAAAAAGGTTCTCGCCACTCCCACCGTGCGCCAGCGGGCGCGCGATCTGGGCGTTGATCTGGCCGAAGTGAAACCGGCCGAGGATGGCCGCATTCGCCATGCCGATCTCGACGCCTTCCTCGCCTACAATGCCGGTGGCGGGTTCGCTCCATCCGGCAAGGCGCGGGCAGACGAGCCGATCCGCGTGATCGGCCTGCGTAAGCGCATTGCCCAGAACATGGCCGAGGCCAAGCGCAACATCCCGCACTTCTCTTATGTGGACGAATGCGATGTGACCGAGATGGAGCGTCTGCGCGCTCAGCTCAACGGTGCGCGGGGGAGCGCTGAAGGGTCTCGGCCGAAGCTGACCATGCTGCCGCTGCTGATCGCGGCGATCTGCAAGGCGGTGCCGAAATATCCCATGATCAACGCTCGCTATGATGACGAAGCCGGTGTCGTCACCCGATACGGCGCCGTCCACCTGGGCATGGCCGCGCAGACGGACAGCGGGCTGATGGTGCCGGTGATCCGCGACGCGCAGGCGCGCAATCTGTGGCAACTGGCGAACGAGATCGGCCGCCTGGCGGAGGCCGCCCGCAGCGGCAAGGCGACCAGCGAGGAACTTTCTGGTTCGACCCTCACGATCACCTCGCTGGGTCCGTTGGGCGGGGTGGCGACCACGCCGGTCATCAATCGCCCGGAAGTGGCGATCATCGGGCCCAACCGGATTGTCGAACGCCCGATGTTCGTGGCTGATGGTATGGGCGGTGAACGGATCGAGAAGCGCAAGCTGATGAACATCTCGATCAGCTGCGACCACCGCGTGGTCGATGGCCACGATGCCGCCAGCTTCGTGCAGGAAATGAAGCGCCTGATCGAGGCGCCGGTGCTGCTGCTGGCTGACTAGCGCACGATTGCGCTGTAGGTCAGCGTTCCGCGCCCGAGCGCGGCTTCCGCATCGCTGACCTGCCAGCGCAGGTGGGTGACGTCTTCGGGCGAGGCCTTGCGCTGGCCGATCCGCAGCGTTCCAAGTTCACCCCAGCTTTTACCACCATCGGCGGAGACCTGCGGGTTCATGCCCCCGCTCCGGCGGAAGGCTAGGTCGCGCGGGACCCGGCTGGACAGGACGAACCCGTCAGGACGGCCCGGGGCGCTCCATTCCAGCATCAGCACGACCACGTCGCCACGCTTTAGCGTGGTTGCGGGTTCGAGCGACAGGGCCATCCGCCCCGGTGCCACCGGCGCCTTGCGCTCGATGAACACCGCGCGCGAGATTTCCATGCCGGTCTGCGCCGCAGTGGCGCCCGCAGCAAGAGTGGCAGCGGCCAGTGCCAGCAGGATTTTCTTCATCGCAGCCCCCGTCCCGGCCACGATTGGCCAGCACCGACGGTGTGGCGGCAAGACCCCAAAATATGGTTAACGTGCGGTTCGTGATGCTGCCTTGCGCGCCACCCAAATAGGGTTGGAAAATTGCGCGGGCGGGCCATTGACAGCCCCGCGCACCTGCCTTAGTGGCGCGGCTCCCAAGCGGCGTTGCCCCGTTTGATTGCTTAGGCATCAAGATGTGCGGGTGTAGCTCAGTTGGTTAGAGCGCCGGCCTGTCACGCCGGAGGTCGCGGGTTCGAGCCCCGTCACTCGCGCCACTTGGGGCCTTTCAGAATTGCTGGTTGAACGTGATCTTCTCGCCCTGTGCGGGCAGACTGACCAGCATTCCATCCTGCGCCAGCGCGATCTTGCCGAACGCCTTGTGGGCCTCCTCCAGGAACACCGGTTCCATCAGCCTGACCGGCGGCGCGGGGACGAGGTGATAAAGCACCAGCTGCCGCACCCCGGCCTCGCGCGCCACTTCTGCCGCTTCTTCGGGGGAGGCATGGTAATCCGGAATGTCGGCCATGATTTTCGCTCCATCCGAGTCACCGCGCGTCGCCAGTTGCCGACCGATCCGGCCGATCATCTGCGGATTGAGCGCCTCGTGAAACAGCACGTCTGCACCTTTGGCAAAGCGGGCAAGGTCACCCGACTTAACCGTGTCGCCGCTGATCACCAGGCTGCGCCCGCCATAGTCGATCCGGTAAGCCAGCGCCCGGTCAACCGGTGCGTGGTCGACCGGCAGGGCGCGGATGGTGACATCGCTGCTGCGGTAAATGACGACTCCCGCGCCAACCATCGGGACGATCCGCGCCTCGCCCCCGAACCCGCCGGGTCGGGCGACCGCTTCGCCGTGGTGGGCGATGCGGTAACCCCGGTCGATGGTATAGGCCTCGATGAAGCCGGCCACGACCCGCTCGGTTCCTTCCGGCCCGTAGATCGGCAGCGGCGAGCCGCGCCCGCCGGCCATCCACGCCTGCAGCATCAGCTCGCCCAGGCCATCGAAATGATCGGAATGGAGGTGGGTCAGGAAAGCGGCATCGAGCCGGTCCATCGGAAAGCCCATCCGCCCGAGCTTGCGGATCGAGCCGGAACCGGCGTCGAACACGAACCCGCGCTGGCCGGCCAGCACGGCGATGCACGGCCCGGCGCGCTCGGCATCGGGCATGGGAGATCCGCTGCCGCAGACGTAGGCGTGGAGTCCATCGGGCAGGGTGGCTGTGCGATCAATCCCGACGGTTGTGGTGACCGCCCGCTCAAACAGCCAGTTGCCGATCTGCCTCTGGGCGAACCATCCGGTTACTAGCACCAGCGCGACCAGCGTCAGGGAAACCCACGCGATACGTCTTGCCATTGGAACCCCCTCTGCGCCGGAGGCTATCCTGTGACAAAGTTGGGGGCAACCACGTTAGCGGGTGCGGCCGGTTTCCATCCAGATCAGGAATCGGCGCAGCGGCAAGAGCCAGATCAGGCCGAGCACAAGGTAGACCGGGGCCTGCGCCAGGGCTGGCCAGCCGCCGATCAGTTCCGGCACGTAGCGCGCAATCACTATGCCATAGACCAGCAGCCCGACCAGCAGGGCCAGCAGGCCGACCGGGATTCGCCAGGTGGGCTGGTCACGCATCAAAGCTCTCCAAACACTCGCGTGGGCGTCACCACTGCGGCAAGCGGGATGTCATGGGGTTCCAGGGGCAGTGCCTCGCACAGCTGGCAGTCCCATCCCAGGCCGATCGCGGTCGTTCCTGGGTGTAAGGCGAGCCAGCGATCATAGTGGCCGCCGCCCTGGCCGAGGCGGTGCCCGTCGGCGGTGAAGCCAACCAGCGGTACGAACAGCACGTCGGGTGCCAGTTTTTCGGCTGAAGCGGGGGGTTGCAGCAGCCCGTAAGGCCCCGGTTCGAGGTCGGTTTCGCCAAACGGATCGACGTGCCGGGCAAATTCCATTGGCGCCGCTGCGCCGTCGAACCGGGGGAGGGCGATTGTATGGCCCCGCTCGAAAAAGAACCCGGCATAGCGCGCGGCAGGCGCTTCCCCCGGCATCGCCCGGTACAGGCCGACCGTGCTGCCTTCGGGAACATGGCGGAGAAGCGGGGCAGGCGGATGGCGGAACAGCAGGCCGAGCATCGATTCAGGGATCGTGGCGACATGCGCCAGGCGTTCGGCCCGCAAATGTTTCCTCAAGGCGGCCTTGCTGTGCATCACATCCCTAGCGCGAGTGGCGGAACCACCATGGATCGTTTGCCGGAAAATCCTCTGACGCATGACGTCAGGTGGGCACCGTATGTCCCAACCCTCCGGACGAACCAGTGGACCAAGACAGGGACAGCTCCCATGGATTGCTTATAGCCTCAGGGATATTCATGCGGCTCGTATCGGGCAGTCCCGCCACCTGCTATTTAGGCGTTTGCGACCTTGCTCTCAAGCTTGTCAGCACAATTTTCGAGCAATTCGGCAAATCGCTCGAGCGCGGGGGCCAGTTCGGGGTCGGTTTCGGCGAGCAGCGGCAGGGTCGGCGTGCGCCCGGCAGTGGCGCGCAGATCGTCGAGCTCCAGCTGCAGCGCGTCCCGTTCCTCGACTGTCCCGGCCAGGCCGGACCGCAGTTCGGCCTCGACCTGTTCGGCGTCGATCAACTCGGACCGGAGCCGGCTCAGTTCGGCCTTGATGTCATCGCTTTCCCGCGAGGCGGCCTGGGCGGCGCTTTGCAGATTGGACAGCTCCTGCTCCAATTCGCTGATCCGCGCGCGTTGCTGATCGTGCTGGCCCATCGCCACATTCCGCTCTCGCTGGGCGGTGGCCACATCGCTGCGCAACTGCTCCATCTCACCGTCGCGCGCTGCGGCGGCAGTACGCGCCTGATGGAGGTCTTCGGCGATCAGCAGAGCCGCGAACAGCAGGTTCTGCGCTTCCTGCGGTGCCCGGTTCGGACCGAATTCCGCGAGCTTGGCATCGACCAGTGCGCCGAGGCTGGCGACGTGGGCTTCCTGCCCGTCGGCACAAGCGATGGTATAGGGCTTGCCGCCGATCGAGAGCCGCACTTCGCTCATGGCTTCGCCCTCATTGGTCCAGCCTGTCGATCAGCGCGTCGATATCGGCCAGGGTCGCCTGTGCAGCTTCGCGCAAGGCTTCGTGCCGGTCGAGCAGGGCCGAGACCGACGCGGGCGGCGGCACGACCGCATCGGCCGCTGCCGCTATGCGCGCCAGAGCAGCCTCTATCCGCTGCACTGCCCCCTCAATCCGCTGTGCGTCCATGACGCTGTGAAATAGCCAATTGACGCGGCGCTGCAAAGGCTTGGCGGGGGCTGTTGATAACTCGGCTGAGCCATGGGTGGGGAAAAGCTATCAGGCGGGCCTGTTGACCTCGCCAGCCCTGTCCGCAAGAGACGCGCCAGCCGTGCGAATCGCGCGCGCGCCGATACTGGCAGGAGCCTACCCGCATGAGCCTCGATCCCGCCCGCCTCGCCCCAATGGCCAATGCAATCCGGGCGTTGTCGATGGATGCTGTTCAGGCCGCCAATTCGGGCCATCCCGGTATGCCGATGGGCATGGCCGATGTGGCCACGGTGCTGTGGTCGAACTATCTCAAGTTCGATCCGGCAGCGCCCGGCTGGGCTGACCGCGACCGGTTCGTGCTGAGCGCCGGCCACGGTTCAATGCTGGCATACAGCCTGCTCCACCTCAGCGGCTATGCCCGGCCGACGATGGATGACATCCGCAACTTTCGCCAACTCGGCAGCCCCTGCGCCGGCCACCCGGAAAATTTCCTGCTCGACGGGGTCGAATGCACCACCGGCCCGCTGGGACAGGGTCTGGCCATGGCGGTCGGCATGGCGATGGCAGAACGCCACCTCAATGCGGTGTTCGGGGACGATCTGGTCGATCACCGCACCTGGGTGGTGGCGGGTGACGGGTGCCTGATGGAAGGCATCAACCACGAGGCGATCGGCCTTGCCGGGCATCTCAAGCTGGGCCGGATGATCGTGCTGTGGGACGACAACCGCATCACTATCGACGGCGATACCGACCTTTCCACCAGTGAGGACATTGCGGCACGCTATGCCGCAACCGGGTGGCACGTCACCACGTGCGACGGGCATGATTTTGCCGATATCGCCCGTGCGATCGAGGATGCGATGGCGGACGATCGCCCCTCACTGGTCGCCTGCCGCACGGTGATCGGCAAGGGTGCGCCCAACAAGCAGGGTGGCCATAATGTCCACGGCGCACCGCTCGGCGCCGACGAAATTGCCGCCGCGCGCGACTATCTCGGCTGGAGCGCCGCACCGTTCCAAGTCCCGACGGAGATCTTGTCTGACTGGAAGGTAACCGGCGCGGCCGGGGCGCGCGCCCATCGTGCATGGCAGGCGCGGCTGGAAGCGTCCAACAAGCGCGGCGCATTCGAGAGGCAGCTTGCCGGTGTCGCCGATGCTGCCGCGCCCGCCCTCGAAGATTACATCCGCGGCCTCGCCGTGAATCCGCCCAAGGTGGCGACCCGCAAGGCATCCGAGATGGCGCTCGGTCCGCTCACCGAAAAACTGCCGCAGCTGATCGGAGGCTCCGCCGACCTGACCGGCTCGAACAACACCAAGACCCCCTCGACCGCGCCATTCAGCGCCAGCGACTATTCGGGCCGCTACGTCTATTACGGCATCCGCGAATTCGGCATGGCGGCGGCGATGAATGGAATGCTGCTGCACGGCGGCGTGGTGCCCTATGGTGGCACCTTCCTGATCTTCAGTGACTATTGCCGCAATGCAATCCGCCTGTCCGCCTTGCAGCAGGCCGGGGTGGTCTATGTCCTGACGCATGACAGCATCGGGCTGGGCGAAGATGGGCCGACCCACCAGCCGGTCGAACAGATCATGAGCCTGCGCCTGATCCCCAACCTCAACGTCTATCGTCCCTGCGATGCGATCGAGACGGCCGAATGCTGGGCCCTGGCGCTGCAGACGCCGGGCACGCCGTCGGTGCTGGCACTGACTCGCCAGAATCTTGCACCCATGCGGGGCGAGGGCGATGCGGACTGGTCCGCTGCTGCCAATCGTTCGGCCCGCGGTGCCTATCGCTTGCGGGCTGCCCAGGCAGCGCGCAAGGTGGTGCTGGTGGCGACGGGTTCCGAAGTCGAACTGGCTTGCGCTGTAGCAGGCGTACTCGAAGGGCAGGGGATCGGCGCGGATGTGGTTTCGATGCCGTGCATGGAACTGTTCGCCGCGCAGGATGCGGCCTATCGGTCCGACCTGCTGCCTGACGATGCGCTGAAGGTGTCGATCGAAGCCGGTGTCACCCACGGCTGGGAACGCTACACCGGCATGGACGGTATAAACATCGGCATCGACCGCTTCGGTGCATCCGCTCCCGCGGAAGTGCTGTTCGCAAAATTCGGTTTCACCGCGGATGCGATCGTTCCGCAAATCCTGAACAAACTCAATTCCTGACAGAGGAGCTTTGACATGGCGACGAAGGTTGCAATCAACGGTTTCGGGCGCATCGGACGCCTGGTGGCACGCGCGATTCTGGAGCGGACCGACCACGATCTGGACCTCGTCTCGATCAATGACCTGTCGGACACCAAGTCCAATGCCCTGCTGTTCGGCTTCGACAGCACCCACGGCCGTTTCCCGGGCAAGATCGAGGTCGATGGCAGCGACATTGTTGTTAACGGCAAGCGCATCCAGGTCACGGCCGAGCGCGATCCGGGCAAGCTGCCGCACAAGGAAAACGGCATCGACCTGGTGATGGAATGCACCGGCTTTTTCCAGTCGGACGAGGCGGCCCGGCCGCATCTTTCTGCCGGGGCCAAGCGGGTGATCATTTCCGCCCCGGCCACCGGTGTGTCAAAGACCATCGTCTACGGCGTCAACCACGATACGCTGACTGCCGACGATGATATCATCTCCAACGCCAGCTGCACCACCAACTGCCTCGCACCGGTGGCCAAGGTGCTGCACGATCTGGTCGGGATCGAGCGTGGGTTCATGACCACGATCCACAGCTACACCAACGACCAGCGGATGCTCGACCAGATTCACAGCGATCTGCGGCGCGCGCGCGGCGGAGCACAGAACATGATCCCGACCACCACTGGCGCGGCGCGCGCAGTCGGCCTGGTCCTGCCTGAGCTGAAGGGCAAGCTGGACGGTTCCTCGGTCCGCGTACCGACCCCTAACGTCAGCCTGATCGATCTGACCTTCGTCCCTGGCCGCGAGACCACGGCCAAAGAACTGAACGATGCGCTCAAGTCAGCTGCAGACGGCCCGATGAACGGCGTGCTCGACTACACCGACCAGCCGCTGGTCAGCAGCGATTTCAACCACCACCCGGCCAGCTCGACCGTGGATAGCCTGGAAACGGCCGTGCTGGAAGGCAAGCTGGCCCGCGTGGTCAGTTGGTACGACAACGAATGGGGCTTCTCCAACCGCATGATTGACACCGCCGGGGTGATGGCGAAGCTAATGTAATCATGCGCTGATTTGCGTTCGTGTCGAGCGAAGTCGAGACACGGGCGGCGGCCTCTCGACTTCGCGTGATGCGAACGGAGCTTTGTCCTATGGCCAATTTCAAGACTCTCGATGATCTGGGTGACCTGACCGGAAAGGTCGCGCTGGTGCGCGTCGACCTCAATCTGCCGATGCACGATGGCTCCGTTACCGACGTCACCCGTGTCGAGGCCAGCGCGCCGACCATTCTCGAACTGTCGGACAAAGGCGCCAAGGTCTTGCTGCTGGCGCACTTCGGGCGCCCCAGGGGGCAGCGCAGCTCTGTTCTGTCGGTCAGCATGACGCTGGATGCAGTGCAGGCGGTGCTCGGGCACGAGGTCATGTTCATTCCTGAAGTGCAGGGGCCGGTGGTCGAACAGTCGATCGGTATCCTGCGCCCCGGCGATATCGGAATGCTGGAGAACACGCGGTTCTGGCCCGGCGAGGAAGCCAATGACATGGACTTCGCCCGCGGCATGGCGGCTCACGGCGACATCTACGTCAACGATGCCTTTTCCGCCGCGCACCGCGCCCATGCCAGCACCGAAGCGCTGGCGCATCTCCTGCCTGCTTACGCTGGCCGGTCAATGGAGGCAGAGCTCAAGGCGCTCGATGCCGCGCTCGGCACTCCGCAGGAGCCGGTCGCTGCAGTGGTGGGCGGGGCCAAGGTTTCGTCCAAGCTGGCGGTGCTGGAAAACCTGGTCGGGCGGGTGCAGCACCTGATCATCGGCGGCGGCATGGCCAATACGTTCCTCGCCGCCCGCGGGGTCGATGTCGGCAAGAGCCTGTGCGAACATGACCTGGCCGAAACGGTCAACCGGATCATGGATCAGGCTGACCATGCCGGCTGCACCGTGCATCTCCCCTATGATGTGGTGGTGGCGACTGAATTTGCCGCCAATCCCGCCAGTGTCCGCACCTGCAACGTGCACGAGGTCGGGGCAGACGAGATGATCCTTGATGTTGGCCCGCACGCGGTTGAGGCCTTGGCCGACGTGCTCAAGACCTGCCGCACGCTGGTGTGGAACGGCCCAATGGGGGCGTTCGAGATTGAGCCGTTCGATACCGCCACGGTTGCGCTCGCCCGCACGGCTGCTGCGCTGACGCAGGACGGATCGCTCGTTTCGGTGGCGGGGGGCGGGGATACTGTCGCCGCGCTCAACCACGCCGGGGTGGCGAGTGATTTCACCTATGTTTCAACCGCTGGCGGGGCCTTCCTCGAATGGATGGAAGGGCGCGAGCTGCCGGGCGTGGTGGCGCTGCAGGCATGAGCGAAGATCACGGCGTAACCGATCACGGGCCGAAGCAGGTCAGCGGCGGGGAATTCGACGGCTGGACCCACTGGCCGCACGATCCGTTCGAAACGCGCTCCGGCCCGTTCTATTACCGTGAAGAGCTGGACGGGACGGTCGTAAGCGCGTTCCGGGCCGAGCCGCGCCACATGAACGGAGGCGGCTTCATGCACGGCGGGTGCCTGATGACCTTCGCCGATTTCGCCCTGTTCGCGATCGCCACGAAGGAGCTGGAGGGCAGCCACGCGGTCACGCTGACCCTGTCAGGTGACTTCCTTGACCCCGCCCATGTGGGCCAGTTGATCGAAGCCCGCGGCGAGGTCACCCGCGCGGGCGGCAAGACCATTTTCGTGCGCGGCCTTATCACCGGCGACGGCAAGCCGGTGTTCGCCTTCAACGGCATCATCCGCAAGATTCGCAAGGGCTGAGCGGTTGCGCGCCGCATCGCCTCTGGCTAAGGGCGCGCGCGACTGCATACGAATGCACAAACAGGACAGCGCGCCATGACCTTTGACGAAATGACCGATCGTATTGCCACTGGGCGGGGCTTCATCGCCGCGCTCGACCAATCGGGCGGGTCAACCCCGAAGGCGCTGCGCGGTTATGGCGTCGACGACAGCGAATGGTCGGGCGATGACGAGATGTTCGCTCAAATCCACAAAATGCGCGCCCGCGTGATTACTGCGCCCAGCTTCGCCAGTGGCAAAGTGATCGGGGCGATCCTGTTCGAAAAGACGATGGACGGCATGGTTGACGGCAAGACCACCGCTGATGCCCTAAAGGCGCGGGGCGTGGTGCCCTTCATCAAGGTCGACCAGGGTCTGGAAGACGAGGCTGATGGCGTGCAGTTGATGAAGGCGATGGACAAGCTGCCCGCACTGCTGGCCAAGTCGGTCGAGCACGGAATGTTCGGCACCAAGATGCGCTCGGTGATCAAGTCGGCCAATCCGGCGGGCATCGCGGCTGTCGTGGCCCAGCAGTTCGAAGTCGGCGGGCAAATCCTCACCGCCGGCCTGGTTCCCATGCTGGAGCCGGAATACGACATCACCGCAGCTGACCGCGCCGAAGGTGAGACAATGCTGCTCGATGCCATCATGCAGGGGCTCGATACGCTGGGCGACCGCAAGGTCATGCTCAAGCTGTCGATCCCGGTCGAACCGAACCTTTACGCTCCGGCCATTGCCCATCCCAACGTGCTGCGCGTGGTGGCGCTCTCGGGCGGCTACTCGACCGACGAGGCTTGCGAACACCTGGCGAAAAACCCCGGCATGATCGCCAGCTTCAGCCGCGGCCTGCTGCAGGATCTGCGTGCCGGGCAGAGCGATGCGGAGTTCGACGCAACGCTGGGTGCTGCGATTGACCAGATTTGCGCGGCTTCTGTCGCTTGAGCATGGCACCGGGTGCGGCTAGGCACCCCGGGACCATGATCCAGACCCAGCTCTACCTCATCTCACCGCTCGACGTCGCCGGTGGGTTTCCCGACCGGCTTGAACGTGCCCTCGCTGCCGGGCCGGTCGCCGCGTTCCAGTTCCGGGTGAAGGGCATGGACCAGCATGAGGCGGCGCGGCTGGCTGGCCCGTTGCAGGAAATCTGCGCTGCGCGTGATGTTGCGTTCATCGTCAATGACAGCGTGGCCCTGGCAAAGCGGCTCAAGGCGGACGGGGTCCACCTTGGCCAGACAGACGGCACGGTCAAGGAAGCGCGCGATGAACTGGGGCGTGAGGCACAGATCGGCGTTACCTGCCACGCCAGCCGTCACCTTGCCATGGAAGCGGGCGAGGCGGGGGCAGACTATGTCGCCTTCGGTGCGTTTTTCCCGACCACCACCAAGATGACCGAACACCGCGCCGAGCCAGAGATTGTCCAGTGGTGGAGCGGGTTGTTCGAGATTCCCTGCGTGGCCATTGGCGGGATCACCCCTGCCAATTGTCGTCCCTTGGTGGAGGCAGGCGCGGATTTCCTTGCAGTGTCCGGCGCGGTCTGGGGCGGGGATGAAGCCGACGCAATCGCCGCCTTTAGCAGGGCAATCGCCTAGCGAACCGCGCGCACGCAGCGCACCCGGCTTGGCTGGCCGTCCTCATCCAGCCACCGCAAGGTCCCGCCGCTGACCCGTTCGAACCGCATCCCCTTCATCGGGCCCCTGGTGAATTGTACGGCGGTGCCGGTTAGCAGATAGGTGCCGCTGCCTGTTTCGGTCCGGTAGGTTGAGCCATTGTCGATCACGAACGCCTTGTCGGGCAATACCACGAACGCCTTGCCCAGTGCATCACCCGGCAAGGCGCAGGTATAGCGGCCTTGCGGCAGCGTCTCCAGCTTGCCGCCCTGACTGGCATATGCCGGAAGCGCGGCCAGGACGAGCGGCAGGGCAAGGCAAAGAGGGGCGAACTGCATGGCGGTCTCCTAGCGCAGAAGCGCCTCTATTGCCACCGACCTTGCTCCTGGCTGACTGCTCGGCTAAGGGCGGCGCCGCAACGGTGGGCGGCAACGCCTCCGTCTTTTCCCAGGCAAAGGCTCTTTGAACATGAAGATCAGCGGCGTGGACATCCGTCCCGGCAACATCCTTGAATACGAAGGCGGCATCTGGAAGGTCGCCAAGATCCAGCACACCCAGCCGGGCAAGGGCGGCGCCTACATGCAAGTCGAGATGAAGAACCTCATCGACGGCCGCAAGACGAATGTTCGCTTCCGTAGCGCCGACACGGTCGAGAAGGTTCGCCTGGACACCAAGGATTATCAGTTCCTCTATGAGGATGGCGAGATGCTGGTATTCATGGACCAGGACACATACGAGCAGATCACACTTCCGAGCGACCTGCTGGGTGATGCCCGCCCGTTCCTGCAGGACGGCATGCAGGTCATGCTGGAACTGTGGGACGAACGCCCCATCAGCGTGGAACTGCCGAACCAGGTGGAAGCCACGATTGTCGAAGCCGACGCCGTGGTAAAGGGACAGACCGCCTCATCCAGCTACAAGCCTGCCATGCTCGACAACGGGGTGCGGATCATGGTCCCGCCGCATATCGAAAGCGGCACCCGGATCGTGGTGGACGTCTACGAGCAGTCCTATGTCGGGAAAGCGAGCTAACCTTCATGGCTGTCCTTTCCGGTCTCATTCGCGTGATGGAAAAGGCTGCGCGCAAGGCGGGCGGCCGGTTGCGGCGCGATTTCGGGGAAGTCGAGCACTTGCAGGTCAGCCGAAAGGGGCCGGCGGATTTCGTGTCCAAGGCCGATCAGATCGCTGAGCGCACGCTGTACGATGAACTGCTCAGCGCACGCCCTGACTGGGGTTTCGTGCTGGAAGAAGGCGGCGTGATCGAAGGCGATCCGGGCAAACCGCGGTGGATCATCGACCCGCTCGACGGCACCAGCAACTTCCTCCACGGCATCCCGCATTTCGCGATTTCCATCGCGGCGCAGGAGCCGAAGCTTGATGGGTCGGGCTGGGGCGACGTGATCGCAGCGGTGATCTACCAGCCTATTACCGACGAGACTTTCTGGGCGGAAAAGACCCGCGGCGCATGGCTGCATGACGGGCGCCTGCGGGTCTCGGCGCGTTCGCGACTGCCTGATGCCCTGATTGCCACCGGCATTCCGTTTCAAGGTGCGGGCAGTCCGGCGGAATGGTCGAAGATATACAATGCGATCGGACCGGAAGTTGCCGGTATCCGCCGCTTCGGCGCCGCCTCGCTCGATCTCGCCTGGGTCGCGGCGGGCAGGTTTGACGGGTTCTGGGAAAGCGGGCTCAAATCGTGGGATACCGCCGCAGGCTGCCTGATCGTCCGTGAGGCGGGCGGGTTCGTGAGCGATTTCCGTGGCCGGTCGCAGCCGATCCATGCCGAACAGGTCCTTGCGGCCAACGACGCGCTGCATTCAAAACTGCACAAGCTGCTGGCAGGCGCCCTCAAGGCTTGAAGCGGCGCACAGCGCCCGCTATCGGCGGGGCTGCCCTGCAGTGCCCCTGTGGTGGAATTGGTAGACGCGCTCGACTCAAAATCGAGTTCCTTACGGAGTGCCCGTTCGAGTCGGGCCAGGGGCACCACCCATTCGTTCAAAAGTGTTGGCTTCTGCAAGCAACCCGGTGAACGCGCGCGGAGCGTTCTTTGCGCCTGTGGGAATCCGGGCTTTCGAAACCAGGGGCTGGAAAGGTTGCCACAGGGTCAGCGTTGTGGTTCGATCTCAAGAGCTTCTCCTAGCGAGAAATCTCCAAAACAGAGATAAATTTGCGAGGGCATAGCCCCCTCGTTCAGGACACAACTCTTTTGCCCAGGATCAATCACCACACCAGAGGTCTGATTGATGCCGCGTCTGGAAAATCTCCGGTCTGCCGGTAATTCTTTCGATTCGCCAGACACCTAGCTTGAAAACAAGGCGTTTATGCAACCTTTTGGAAAGGTCCGTCAGCGGACGATTCGATGCCGCTACCATCGCTGTGGTTCGGTTTGTCGAACCGGGATCACGCGATATGGCTGCAGTTTATCGATCACCATTTTCGACTTTGAACCATTTTAGATAATAATCGGCTCGTTCGAAAATCATCTTCTGTCATTTTCGACAAATGATGAACAAAATGGTGCTTCACATTATTGATGGGAACCCGAAATCCCGCATCGAACAATTTCATTTTGCTGTTCAGTCAGGTTTTCATGGAGAGACCTATAATGATGTATCGGAATTGAAGAAGTTTTTACCGCAAGCCGGGGTAATTCTTCTCAATACTGAGACGCTTGATCGCACGTGTGGAGAGGCAATAAAGGACCTGGCGGAAAGTGGAATCTGGCTTCCGATCGTGGCAACCGGCGCGAACCCGTCAATTCGCCATGTTGTGTGGGCGTTAAAGGCGGGTGCGCTCGATTATCTCGCTTTGCCACTGCCCGGGGGTCAGGACCAGGAGTGCATCTTTGCGGTATTGGAAGAAGCCATCAGGCAGTCAGACGCCCGGCGCAGGTTGATCGAGGCGCGGGACCGTCTCTCGAAGCTGTCCGTGCGGGAGAGGGAGGTGCTGGATTACCTGGTCGAAGGAAACAGCAACAAGTCGATTGCCCGCGCAATGGAGATCAGTCCGCGCACGGTGGAGATCCATCGCGCCAACATGATGGGTAAACTTGGGGCCAAGCATCCGGCAGATGCGGTGCGGATCAGGCTGGAGGTGGGGGCGATTGCAGCCTTGGCAAGTTGAGCGATGCCCGTTCTTACTCCGCCAGCATCACGAAGCTGTCGATCACCCGCTTGGTCCCGGCCTGCTCGAAGTTGATTTCCAGCTTGTTGCCTTCCTGGTCGATGACCGTGCCATAGCCGAACTTGTCGTGGAACACGCGGCTGCCGACCACGACATCGGTGCGGGCCTTTGCGGCGAAGCTGGCCGCGCTGCGGCGGCTTTCCTGTACGCGCGCCGGACGGCTGTCGTAACCGGTAGCCAGCGCCCGCTGCCAGCCGGGGCCGCGGGTGTTGCCGCGTTCAGGCCGGGCCTGGCTGACATGGGCGAACGGGTCCTCGGTCTCGCTCCAGTTGGCGCGCCACAAGGAAGCGCCTCCGGTCAGCGTGGTGTCCTGCTCGATATGTTCGGCTGGCAGGTCCTCGATGAAACGGCTGGGAATGCTGCTGGTCCACTGGCCATAGATGCGCCGGTTCGCGGCATGGAACACGGTGCAGCGCCGCCGGGCGCGGGTAAGGGCCACGTAGGCGAGACGCCGCTCCTCCTCCAGTGAGGCCAGCCCGCCTTCATCGAGCGCACGCTGGCTGGGAAAGACGCCTTCTTCCCATCCGGGCAGGAATACGTTGTCAAACTCCAGCCCCTTGGCCGCGTGCATGGTCATGATGGTCACCTTCTCAGCGTCGTTCGCTGCCTCGTTGTCCATCACCAGCGCGACATGTTCGAGGAAATCGCCGAGCGTGTCGTATTCCTCCATCGCGCGGGCGAGTTCGGACAGGTTCTCGATCCGGCCCTTGGCCTCGGCGGTCTTCTCCGCCTCCAGCATGGCGAGATAGCCGCACTCGTCGAGGACCTGGCGCATGAGTTCCGCCGGGCTGGTCTGCTCAGCCCGTTCGCGCCAGTGGAGGAACTGGCCAAGCAGCCCGGCGATCGTCTTGCCCGCGCGCGCTGGCAATTCGTCGCTGTCCGCCAATTGCAGGGCGGCTGCGGCGAGCGGTAGCCCGGTGCGGCGGGCATGCTGGTGCATCTTTTCGAGCGACTTGGCACCCAGGCCCCGCTTAGGCTGGTTGTGGATCCGCTCGAACGCAAGGTCATCCTGCGGCTGGGCTATGACCCGCAGGTAAGCCAGCGCATCGCGGATTTCGGCACGCTCGTAGAACCGGAAACCGCCAACAATCTTGTAGCTCAGGCCAATCTGGATGAACCGATCCTCGAACTCGCGGGTCTGGTATTGCGCGCGCACGAGGATCGCCACCTGGTCGAGCGGGGCGCCTTCACGCTCCAGCCGCTCGATCTCCTCGCCAACGCGGCGGGCCTCTTCCGGCCCGTCCCATACACCGATCACGCGGACCTTGTCCCCGCCATCGGCCTCGGTCCACAAGGTCTTGTCGTGGCGCTGGCTATTGGCGCGGATCAGACCGCTGGCGGCGGCAAGAATATGCGGGGTGGAGCGATAGTTCTGCTCAAGCTTGATCACCGCTGCGCCGGGAAAATCCTTCTCGAAGCGCAGGATGTTGGCCACTTCCGCTCCGCGCCAGGAATAGATCGACTGGTCGTCGTCCCCCACCACGCAGATGTTCTTGCGCTCCTGCGCCAGCAATCGCAGCCATAGGTACTGGACCTGGTTGGTGTCCTGGTATTCGTCGACGAGGATGTATTTAAAGCGCTTCTGATACTGCTCCAGCACTTCGCGGTGCGTCCGGAAAATGTTCAGCATGTGCAGCAGCAGGTCGCCGAAATCGCAGGCATTGAGCGCTTTCAGCCGGTCCTGATAGAGCTGATAGAAATGCTGGCCGCGGCCGTTGGCATAGGCTTCGTTTTCAACGGCATCGAGATCGCCGGGGTTGAGCCCACGGTTCTTCCAGCGGTCGATCAGGCCAGCAAGCTGCCGCGCAGGCCAGCGTTTCTCGTCGAGGTCGTTCTGCTGGATCAGTGCCTTCAGCAGCCGCAGCTGGTCGTCAGTATCGATGATGGTGTAGTTCGATTCGAGGCCCACCAGTTCGGCGTGGCGCCGCAGCATCTTGGCGCCGATCGAATGGAAGGTGCCAAGCCACGGCATCCCTTCCACCGCGTCACCGATGTGCTGGCCGACACGGTGCCGCATTTCGCGTGCAGCCTTGTTGGTAAAGGTGACGCACAGGATCTCGCTTGGCCAGGCGCGCCGGGTGGCGACGAGGTGCGCGAGGCGGGCGGTGAGCGCGGCCGTTTTGCCGGTGCCTGCCCCCGCCAACATCAACACCGGCCCTTCGGTGGTTAGTACGGCCTGCTGCTGCGGCGGGTTCAGCCGCGCGGCATAGGGTGGGACAGGGACAGGGGGGGATGGATTGTTCACCCGTGAACGTTTAGGGAACGGGGTAATACTGTGCAAGCAGTCTGCGGCAGCATGACAGCGCAAACCGGGGGGTGAACGTGGCAATTGGGGAATACATCATCCTGTTTGCCGCCATTCTGGTGGGTCTGGCCGTGGCTGATCTCGCGCTGAGCCTGCACCGCCTGCTGCGTGCCGGACGCACGATCCGGTGGACGCCGCTGGTGCCGCTGCTGGCTTTTCTGGTCCTGTGCCTGGTGCTGAACATGTGGTGGGCACTGTTCCGCAACTATACCGGCCTCGAAGAAATTTCGTTCGTCCGTTTCCTTCCCGAAGTGGCGGTGCTGCTCGCCCTGTTCCTGCTCAGTGCGTCTGCCCTGCCAGACAAGGAACTGGAACCGGGGTCCGATCTGGCCGAATGGCACCGCGGCAACCGGAGCCAGTTCTGGGGTATGTTCGCGGTCTATCTGCTGCTGGTAATCGTAAATGTCAGCCTGCGCGGGATCGAGGCAGGCTGGTCACTGGCGACATTTTTCGAGAGAAACCTGGCCAATTTCCTGCTCGCGGTGGCGGCGCTGGCCGCGATCAGGCTGCGCAAGATGTGGTTTGACTACCTGTTGGCAGTAATCTGGATCGTGCTGATCGGGCTGTTCTGGGCGAACCTGACGCTGGATTGACGTGGTTCAGGAACAACCGCCAGCCTGAAGCAAGGTCAGCTTGGCCTTGCCAACCGTGCGTTCGGCATCAATCACAAGGCCATCAACGTTGACGTGCTCTTTTGCACCGGTTTCCACTGCCATCCAAGTGCCCGCTCCGATCCAGCCGAGGCGCAGCAGCCGGTCGAGTGCCACCGCGCCGGCACCTGTGCCATAAGGTGGGTCAAGCAGGAGCAGGTCGAGCGGTTCCGGGGCGGTCGGCAGGGCGAGCACCGATCCTGCACGCACCTCCGATCGGTCTCTTGCGCCAAGCGCTGCGACATTGGCGCGGATGGACTTGAGTGCCTCGGCCTCCTGCTCGACAAACAGGCAATGGGCCGCTCCCCGGCTGAGCGCCTCTATGCCCAGCGCGCCTGACCCCGCAAACAGGTCTGCAACACGCAGATCCTCGAAAGAACCCAGACGGCTGGCAAGCATGTTGAACAGGGTCTCGCGGGTGCGGTCGGCGGTCGGGCGGGTCGCTTCACCCTTTGGTGCCACGAGCTTGCGCCCGCGCCATTGACCGGCAACGATCCTCATTTGCGGGCTGGCTGCTTCTTGAGCGTGGCGCGGAAGCGCTCAAGCTCGGCCTTGCGGATTTCCGCCACCTGTCCGCGCGGCAAGTCACCCAGCGCAAACGGACCGTAGCCGAGGCGCATCAGGCGGCTGACCTCAAGTCCGAAGTGCTCCAGCACCCGCCGCACTTCGCGGTTCTTGCCTTCAGTAATGGTCATTTCGATCCACTGGTTGCGCCCCGTCCGCCGCTCCATGTTGGCATCGATCCGGCCATAGCGGACCCCGTCTATCTCGATCCCCTCCATCAAGCTTTCGAGCTGTTCCTGGGTGATGTCGCCGAAGGCCCGCGCGCGGTAGGTCCTGGGCACGCCGCTGGCGGGCAGTTCCATCTGGCGTTTCAATTCGCCGTCGTTGGTCAGCAGCAGCAGGCCCTCGGTGTTGTAGTCGAGCCGCCCGATCGGCATCACCCGGCCCGCATCGCGGGGCAGGGCATTGCGCAGTGCGGTATAGATGGTGGGCCGGCCTTTGGGATCGCTCTCGGCAGTGATCAGGCCGCTGGGCTTGTGGAAAGCGAACAGGCGCGTCTGGTCCGCCTTGCCGACCGGCTTGCCATCGACCGACACGCCGCGCAGGTCAGGCAGAATCGTGGCCGGCGTCTCCAGCACCTTTCCGTCAAGCGAAACCCGCCCATCGGCGATCATCCGCTCTACCTCGCGGCGGCTGGCCACGCCTGCGCGGGCAAGCAGTTTGGCGATGCGTTCGCCTTCCGGGCGGTCGCCAGCGAGGGGATCATATTTGGGCATGGGCTGGCCCTAGGGCTTCAGCAGCCGGCGCGCAACGCCTGCTCAACCGTCTCGTGGAAGCGCCGGATGCCGCCTTCCAGCGTACCGAGCGTTACCTCACTTACCGCGCCACTCGACAACCCCTGCTGGCCCAGTTCCGCCGCGCGAAAGTCTTCGCTGGCGAACACTCCGCCATCAAGCAGGGCCCAGCTGCGTTCCCAGTGGTCGCGTGCCTTATCGGTCGCAGGTGCTTCCGGGATGAGCATGAAATCCTCCACCAGCGTCAGGTCGTGGGCCTGCGGCATCAGCACCATGAGGTTGAGATAGTCGGGGCTGGGGATCACAATGGTGGCCGGAAGCAACTGGTAGGCGAAGGTGACGAGGCGGCGCAGGGCGGCCATGTTGGTCAGGTCAACTCCGGCCATCTCCTCTGCCCGGCCCACTGCGCTGCGCTGGTGAGGGCCGACCATGTCGCCGCTGGTGATGCCGTCCTTGAAGAACGGCCCGATGGTTTTCGCGTGCAGGCGGGTGACGTGGTAGCTTTCCAGGAACGCATCCATGATCAGCTTCCAGTTGCCACGGACGGTATGGGTCTTGCGGCGGAACAGCACATGGTCGCTGGTACCGAAAGCGTCGAAATCGGCCCCAAGGTCGCGGGCGTGGGTGAAATCGGCATCGGCAGCGGGCGCAAACCAGATCAGCCCGCCCGCCTCGCAACTGGGCAGTTCGACCAGTCCGTATTCGCCCTTGTCCATGCCGGGGAATGTCTCGGGGCGAGGGAGGGCGAGCAGGCGCCCGTCAGTGCTATAGGTCCAGGCGTGATAGGGGCAGACCAGCCGCCTGGTGCACTGGACTTCGGTGCCCTCGACCAGCCGGGTGCCGCGATGGCGGCAGACGTTCATGAACACGTGAACAGCGCCGTTCCTGTCGCGGGTCAGCAGCAGCGGGCGGCCGGTGGCATCGTGCGGCACCGCCATGCCCGGATCGGGCAGCAGGGCAGAAGGCGCGATGACCTGCGGCATTCGGTCAAACAGCGCCGCTTTCTCACGCGCGAAATGGGCCGGGTCGGTATAGACGCTCGCCGGGACGGTGGTAACGCTGCCCTCGGCCCGGCTTTCGCCGCGCGCCAGAGCTTCGGCCAGGGCCAATTGTCCGGCAGTCGGCTGTAAACCGGGGACAGCGGTTTCGGACACGTTCATGCTCTCTTCCCCAACCCTCTCACAGGCGGCTAATGTCGCAGAAATTTGCGCCAACGGGAAGGACGTTAGGGAATGGCTGCAGAAAGTGCTGCGAAGGGGAAACCGGGCTGGCGCGAGGTGCTGGCGGCTTTGCGCCACCGCAAGACCGCCTACATGCTGCTGTTCGGGTTTGCCGCAGGCCTGCCTTATGCCCTTTTGCTCGGGACGCTTTACGCCTGGCTGTCCGATGCCGAGGTGGACCTTGAAACGATGGGCGTGTTCTCGCTCATCGGACTCAGCTACGCCTTCAAGTTTCTGTGGTCGCCGGCGCTGGACCGGGTCAACGTGCCGGTGCTGCGCCGCCTGGGCAAGCGCAAGCAGTGGATCGTCACCGCGCAGATCCTGCTGGGGATCATCCTTGTCACCCTGTCCGCGCTGGATCCGAAGTCGGCGCTCGGCTGGTTCAGCCTGCTGGCCGGGATCGGCGCTTTTGCCAGCGCCACGCAGGACGTGGTTATCGATGCCTGGCGCGTCGATGTGGCGGACCAAGTGGCCACCATCGACATGCTCTCGACCGTCTATCAGATGGGTTATCGCCTCGCCGCGCTGGTGGGCGGTGCACTGGCGCTGATCATGGCAGAGCGGACCAGTTGGCCGACTGTTTATCTGACCATGGGGGCGATCCTGCTGATGGTCGGCATCGCGGGACTGTGGGCACCCGATGCCTCGTCCACCCGTGACCCAGCGGACAAGAGCGACGACCTGGCCTTCCTGCGCGAGCCGGGACAGCTGGCCCCGCAGGTCCGCGGCTGGGCACTGGCAGCTGTGGCGGCGCTGTGGGGCTGGGCGCTGATCACAGTCGGCGTGTTCATGGTCCGCTCGCTGGCTAATGACCCAGAGGCACGGCCCGATTCGGTGGAGTTCATCTCGACCATGGGGCCGCTGGTGGTGATCGCGACGGTGGTCTTGCCGGCACTGATCGCCGGATTGTTGGTGCGGCTCGGCCGGTCGGAGCGATACCGGCTGAGCGAACCGGCTCCGGCAAGGACTGGCTCTGACCGGATGGCTGACCACATGTACCGTGCGCTGGTTCTGCCGCTGACCGAGTTCGTCGGCCGGATGGGCTGGTCGCTGGTGCTGGTTTTGGCGCTGGTGCTGACCTACCGGATCACCGATTCCATCTGGGGCACGTTTGCCTATCCGTTCTACCTTGGCGAAATGGAATATACGAAAGACGAGGTGGCGATTGCTTCCAAGTTCTTCGGGGTTGGTGCGGTGGTCCTTGGTCTCGCGCTTGGCGGCTATCTGCTGACGGTACTCGGCCGGATGGCGACGCTGCTGCTGGGGGCGGTCCTCGCTGCGCTGACCAACCTGCTCTATGCCGACCTGTCGATCGGCGGGGTGCGGATGGGACTGGTGTCGGACTGGACCGGCTTTACCTGGCTGGTCGAGCAGTTCGGCAGTGACCAGCGCATGGGCAAGCTGATGGTTGTAATCGGGGCAGAGAACCTGGCGGTGGGCATCGCCGGAGCGGCGTTTGTCGCTTGGCTCTCCAGCATTGTCGCCAAGGGCTACAGCGCGGTGCAATATGCCTTGCTGTCATCGCTGACGATGCTGGTCGGAACGCTCGGGCGCGGCGCGTTGGGGAAGATGATCGAGGATCAGGGCTACTACGATGTGTTCATCTTCACCACGCTGATCGGCTTCATTGCGGTGCTGCTGGTATGCATCGAGTGGTGGCGTCAGGCGCGGCTGGGGAGAGCGGCAGGGGTCATCGCGCCTGAGGCTGGCGCGGCGCGTGCTTAGTCCGGCAATTCGTTGTTCAGGCGCAGGACCTCGCCTGCAAGGTAGAGCGAACCGGCGATCAGGATGGGCAGGCCATCGTTCGGGATTGCGGCAAGGGCGGAGGGCACGTCGGGAAACTGAACCGCCTGATTGCCGAAGTTTTCTGCTGGATGCCAGTCATGTGTGGGCACCGGCACGGCCGAGAGACTGGCCAGATAGTTGGCAAGCGGCCCAGTCAACGCAGCTGGGTCTTTGCCTTCGATCATCCCGATTATCAGATGTAAGCGCTGCCCGGCAAAGTGCGCTGCCAGAGCCTGTCCGGCAGATAGGTTGTGCCCGCCGTCGAGCCACACTTCGCGGGTGCCGGTCAGCGGGCCGGGCGAAACGCGCTGGAGCCGGGCAGGCCAGCGGGCCTCGTTCATTCCGGCTTCGATGGATTGGCTTGCAATCGGCAGCAGGGACTGTGCGCGCAGCATGGCGATGGCGAGGCCTGCGTTCGCTCGCTGATGAGTGCCAGGCAGGGCGAGCGGTAGGTCCGATGCTATCCCAGCCACACTCACCGGCGCGCGCACGCGGCCTGCAACCGCGCGGATGGCGGCCATTTCCATCTCGGGCTGCGCAATGGTGACGAGCGGCACGCCCGGCTTGGCGATCCCTGCCTTCTCGAACGCAATCCGCGCCATTGGCTCCTTGGGCACGCCTTCCTCTGGCGCGAGCAGAAAGCGTTCGTGATCGAGGCCCAATGCGGCGATCCCGCAGGCGGCAAGCACTTCCGGCTCCAGCACATTGGTCGCATCGAACCGCCCGCCGAGGCCCACTTCGACCACGCAGGCATCGGCGGGAACGCGGGCGAACTCGGTGAAGGCGGCGGCGATGGTCACTTCGAAGAAGCTCGGGTTAAGGTCCGCACCCGCATCGAACACCTCCTCCAACAGCCCCGCCAGCCGGTCGTCCTCGATCAGCTTGCCCGCCACCCGAATGCGCTCGTTGTAGCGCACCAGGTGGGGGCTGGTGGTGACGTGGACGCGGTAGCCTTCCGTCTCCAGCATCGCCCGCAGGAAGGCGCAGGTCGAACCCTTGCCGTTGGTGCCTGCGACATGGAAGGTCGGCGGCAGGCGTTTGTGGGGATCACCCAGCCGGGCAAGCAGCGCGCGGATTGTCTCCAGTCCGAGCCGACCTGTGGGAAGGCTCAACGCTGCCAAACGGCTGAGTTGTAGTTGGACAGCGGCATCATCTGAACGCCCGAAATCGTGCATGGTATGCCCTTCGATCCGGTGCTCAGCGAGCCCCGGCCTGCGTCTCGGATAGTGTCCCAAATCGTAGAAGTCTTGCGCAATATCAGCAAGACGTTGCGCCCGATTTGCTTTAAGCTGCGTAAACAAGATTTGAGGGGGGGTGCCGTGAACACTTGGAAATCAACCAGCGCGGTTGTGTCGCATTTCTTACTACGTGGTGCGGGAGTTGTGGCCACGGTGATGCTAATCGGATGCAGCGAGCAGAGCGATCCTGTGGAAGTGCCGGATACCGTGTCTGGTGCTGACACGCAGGCAATGGCGACTAGCGCCAAGGATGGGGGATCTGCGACCAGGCTCAGTGCTGACGATCGGGCTGCAATACTGCGCGCGGCAGGCTTCGCCCAGCGTGGTGGCAAATGGGTCGCATCATGTGACGATAGCAATCGAGGGAGCGAGTTCGAGTACGAAGCGGCGATCAGTTACACAGGCGACCTGACCGGCGACGGTTCGCCCGAAGTGATCGTAGACGGCCAAAGTTCAGCCTGTTTCGGCAATACCGGCAATAGCTTCGATATCGTATCCAAAACCGGCGGCGCGTGGAAGGTGGTGATGGAGGATGTCATCGGCCTCGCTCAAGTCTTCCCGCAATCTGGGGGTAAGCTGCCTTTGGTTGAGATCGGCGGGCCCGGTTCGTTCTGCTTTCCGGCCTATCGATGGAACGGTAAGGCCTTTGACCTATCCGCCTTCTCGGTCGGCGGCAAAGTGTGCGAGGAAATCAAGCTATCGAAGATCGGCGGGCTTCCGATCGGATACTACGCCAACCAGCAGTTCTGCGGCGCGCAATTGTCTGAGGTCTGCGTCGGCTATCTCGGCGAAGATCGTCTGGTCGAAGCAGGGTCGGGCGATTTCGCCGGAATGAAACCGGCCGGAAAGAACAAGTTCGCGCTGACCAACAGCTTTCCGGCCGAGGACGGGGGCCCGGCTTCGCGTTCGACCGAAGTGATCGAAGTGACCGGGCCAACCGGTTTCCGCTATCTCAACAACGATTATTACTTCGTCCAGCGCGACCGGGTGCCCAAGGATGCGCGCTTGCTCGATTTGCCGCACTACCGTTCTGACCCACGTTTCAGCGCAGTCCGATCGAAGTAGTAGATCAGGCCGCCTTCGCAGGCTGCAGGTAGTCGAGCAGCGTCACAAGCCGCTCGCGCAGGTCAGCGCGCTTCACCACCATGTCGACCATGCCGTGCTTGTGCAGGTACTCGGCACGCTGGAACCCTTCGGGCAGTTTCTCGCGGATCGTGTCCTGGATCACCCGCTGCCCGGCAAAGCCGATCAGTGCGCCGGGCTCGGCAATATGGACATCGCCCAGCATGGCATAGCTGGCGGTGACGCCGCCAGTGGTCGGGTCGGTCAGCACCACGATATAGGGCAGGCCTGCCTCTTTCAGACGGCGGGTCATCACGGTGGCCTTCGGCATCTGCATCAGGCTGAGAATGCCTTCCTGCATCCGCGCGCCCCCGGCGGCGGTGCAGACGATGTAGCCGCAGCGGCGGCGCAGCGCCTCGCGTGCACCGGCGCAGAACGCCTCGCCCACGGCCATACCCATACTGCCGCCCATGAAGCCGAAATCCTGCACGCCGACCACCGCTTGACGGCCCTCGATCGTGCCGGAGCCGACCACGAAGGCATCCATGTGCGGGTTCTTGGCACGGGCTTCCTTGAGACGGTCAGTGTATTTCTTCGAATCGCGGAACTTGAGCGGGTCTTCCGCCACCTCCGGCTGCGGCAGCACGGCAAAGCCAAGGTCGAGCAGCTGCGCCAGTCGCTCGTCTGCACCGATGCGGCCATGATGCTCGCACCGCGGGCAGACGTGGAGGTTGTCCTCGTATTCCTTGGTGAACAGCATTTCCTGGCAGCCGGGGCACTTGACCCAAAGGTTGTCAGGGGTTTCGCGCTTGGTGCCGAAAGGCAGTGAATTGCGGACGCGGGTGAGCCAGTTCATCGTTCAGTCCTTATCGGGCGGAATGGACCGCCTGCGCGAGCGCCGAAGTCAACTCCTTTAGCGCAGCGGGCGCCGCTGCGCCATGCTCGGCGACCAGTTCGACCAGTGCGGAGCCGACCACCACGCCGTCGGCCACCTTGGCGATGGCGGCGGCTTGCTCCGGCGTACGCACGCCGAAGCCGACCGCAACTGGCAGATCGGTCGATTGCTTGATCCGCGAAACCGCACCTTTGATCGAAGCAATGTCCGCCTGCTGTTTGCCGGTGATTCCGGCGACCGAGACGTAGTAGAGGAACCCTTCTGACCCGGCGAGAACCTGCGGCAGGCGTTCTTCGTCGGTGGTGGGGGTGGCGAGGCGGATCGGGGCGATGCCGACGGCGCGCAAGGCCGGGCCGAGCGCGTCGTCTTCTTCAGGCGGGATGTCGACGCAGATGACGCCGTCAACGCCTGCTTGCGCCGCTGCCTGCGCGAACCACTCGGGGCCGCGCCGGACCATCGGGTTGGCATAACCCATCAGCACCAGCGGCACGTGCGGGTGCCGGGCGCGGAAATCGGTGGCGTAGCGCAGCACATCGGCGGTGGTCGTGCCCGCGCCGAGGCTGCGAAGATTGGCGCTCTGGATTGCGGGGCCATCGGCCATCGGATCGGTGAAGGGCATCCCCAGCTCGATCACATCCGCGCCGCCTTCGACCAGCGCATCGAGATTGGCCGCAGTGTCGCCGTCGCCTGCGGTGATGAAGCAGACGAGCGAAGGGCGGGGGGCGGCGAAGGTGGTGGTGAGGCGGGTCACAGCTCCACCCCCAGCTTTTCAGCAACGGTGAAAATATCCTTGTCCCCGCGCCCGCACAGATTCATCAGCACGATGCTGTCCTTGGACATCGTCGGCGCGACCTTCTTCACCGCCGCAATCGCGTGCGAAGGCTCCAAAGCCGGAATGATCCCCTCGGTGCGGCAGAGCAGCTGGAAGCCTTCGAGCGCCTCCTGATCGGTCACAGCGGTGTATTCGACCCGGCCCATGTCCTTGAGCCAGGCGTGTTCCGGCCCGATTCCGGGGTAGTCGAGGCCTGCGCTGATCGAATGGCCCTCGGTGATCTGGCCGTCTTCGTCCTGCAACAGGTAGGTACGGTTGCCGTGGAGCACGCCGGGCGATCCGCCAAGCAGGCTGGCGGCGTGCTGATCGCCGTCCAAGCCATGCCCTGCGGCTTCGACGCCGAGCATCTTCACATCGGCATCATCAAGGAACGGGTGGAACAGCCCCAGCGCGTTCGATCCGCCGCCGATGCAGGCGACCAGCAGGTCGGGCAGGCGTCCGGTGCGCGAGAGCATCTGCGCGCGCGCTTCCTTGCCGATCACGCTCTGGAAGTTGCGCACCATCTCAGGGTACGGGTGGGGGCCAGCCGCGGTGCCGATGATGTAAAACGTGTCGTGGACATTCGCGACCCAATCGCGCAGCCCTTCGTTCATCGCGTCCTTCAGCGTCGCGCCGCCGCTGGTGACGGGGATCACCTCTGCGCCGAGCAGCTTCATGCGGAACACGTTGGGCGATTGGCGCGCCACATCCTCGGCGCCCATGTAGATCACGCAAGGCAGGCCGAACCGCGCGCAGACAGTCGCGGTGGCGACCCCGTGCTGGCCCGCGCCGGTTTCCGCGATGATGCGGGTCTTGCCCATCCGCATCGCCAGCAGGATCTGACCAATGCAGTTGTTGATCTTGTGCGCGCCGGTGTGATTGAGCTCGTCGCGCTTGAACCACACCTGCGCGCCGCCCAACTCTTCGGTGATGCGCGGCGCGAAGTAGAGCGGCGAAGGGCGGCCTACGTAATGCTCCAGCAGGTCGTCGAACTCGGCCTGAAACGCCGGGTCGGCCTGCGCCTTGCGGTATTCGCGCTCCAGATCGAGCACCAGCGGCATCAGCGTTTCGGCCACAAAGCGACCGCCATAGTTGCCGAAATGGCCGCGATCGTCCGGCTGGTTGCGAAATGTGTTGGGGGTATTCATGACCTGAGCCGTTGGCAGAGCCCTGCCCCGCTGTCCAGCCAGCGCGGCCGTGAAGATGAACGCTAGGTGTATCACCGCCTTAAGTCAGTGTTGCGAATTTGCAACAACAATGCAATATCATCATGAAACAATGTTTGTCATTTGGCATTCATAGTGACTGTGCCCATTTAAACCGTGCTCGCCGCATCGTTCGTGGCGGAACGCAGGATAAAGGAACAATTTTATGCGCAAGATAGCAATCGCACTCGCAGCGGCCACTGCCGCTCTCGTCGCCGTCCCGGCGCAGGCCAATGAAGGCCGCGTTGAAGTTCGTGGTGGTATCGCCTGGGCTGGCGGTGCTGAAGAAGCCATCGCCGGTGTCGCCGCCGGTTACGATTTCGACCTCGGCGACGCTGCCTTCATCGGTGTCGAAGCGTCGGCCGACAAGATCCTCGCCGGTGGCGCGGACATCGCCTGGGGCGCAACCGGCCGCATCGGTGCCAAGGTCAGCGAGAACGGCAAGCTGTTTGTTGCTGGGGGCTACACCTTCGGTGAGGGCGAAGACGTGCCGCACCTGGGCCTGGGCTACAGCCACAAGATCGGCGGCGCCTATCTGACTGCTGAATACCGTCGTTTCTTCAGCGACTTCAACGACATTAATGCCGCTACCCTCGGCCTCGGTGTCAACTTCTGATCGCAGAAGTCTCCCGGTAACGGGAAGGGGCGGCTCCTTGCGGGGCCGCCCCTTTTTTTATGCCCCGCGTGCGGCGGCGCAGAAGGCAGCGATCTTTGCTGCGTCCTTGACCGCCACTGCACTCTCCACGCCTGATGAGGTATCGAGCAGCGGCGCGCCGGTTTGGCGGATCGCTTCGGCGACATTGGCGGGGGTGAGGCCCCCCGCGAGGCCCCACGGGGTCGGAGATTTATATGCCTTGAGCAGACCCCAGTCGAACCGGGTGCCATTGCCGCCGGGAAGGCCAGAGGCTGGGGCATCAAACAGTAACATGTCCGCCGCACCGTGGAACCGCGCGGCATCGGCGAGGCTGGCGGCGTCCCGCACGCCGAACGCTCGCCATGCTGTAATGCCGGTGTCGGCGCGAAAACGAGCGAGGGTTTCGGGAGTCTCGCTGCCGTGGAATTGCACAACATCGGGGCGCACCTCTCGCACCGCTTCGGCAAGTAGTGCGGGGGAGGGGTTCACCACCAGCAGCACCGTCTTGACCTGTGGCGGGATCAGTACCCGCAGCCGCGCTGCTTCGGCGAGGCTCAGGTGGCGCGGGCTCTTTTCGAAATGGACAAGGCCCACGTAATCCGCCCCGGATTGCACAGCGACGGCAAGGGTTTCGGGCGTTGACAGGCCACAGATTTTGACAAGGGTCGCCATACTCAATCGTTCTGGATAAGGCGGAGCAGCGTGCCATCCGGATCGATCAGATAGGCAATCGTCAGCCCGCTGTCTTCTAGCTGCGGCGGGTGAAAGCGCGGGAGGCCGACGCGGGCATTGGGCACATGGCTCGCGCGCACCTGCGCCATCATAGCCTCAAGATCATCCAGCCTCAGGCAGCAGGTGAACGAGGAATGGTAGGGGTCGAGATCGGGGTAGGGGAAAAACTCCAGCGTCGCATCACCCCGCGATAGGATCATCCAACCGTCCGAACGGTAGCCTTCCTCAAACCCGAGTTTGGCGTAGAACGCCGCCGTCGTCGCGAAATCGCGGGCGGGCAGGTTGGGGGTGGCGTGGTCGACCATCGCGCTCGCCCTAAAGCGTCGCCTCGATCGCCCGCGCCGCTGCAATCGGGTCGTCGGCGCGGCTGATCGGGCGGCCGATCACCAGCACGCTCGCGCCGTCGTCGCGGGCCTGGCGCGGGGTGACGACGCGCTTCTGGTCGCCCACCGAACTGCCTGCAGGGCGCAGGCCGGGCACGACGAAGAAGCCGTGCTTCCACTGCTTCTTGACGTGGCCGACTTCCTGCCCGGAGCAGACAATCCCGTCGAGGCCGCTCAGTTCGGCCAGTTCGGCCAGCCGCATGACCTGGTCATGCGCGCTGCCGTTCACGCCGGTACGAGCGAGATCACGCTCGTCCAGGCTGGTCAGCATGGTCACGGCCACCACCCGGGTGCGCTCGGTCGCTGCTGCCTTGGCGTCTTCCATCATTGCCCGTCCGCCACTTGCGTGGACGGTGACGATGGCCGGCTCCAGCACGTTGATCGCCTGCATCGCGCCGGCCACCGTGTTGGGGATGTCATGCAGCTTGAGGTCAAGGAAGATCGGCAGCCCGACTTGCGCAATTTCGTGCATTCCATGGTGGCCATGGGCGCAGAAGAACTCCAACCCCAGCTTCAGCCCGCCGACATGGGCCTTGACCTTTTCGGCCATGGCCCGGGCGGCGTCCAGCTGCGGCAGGTCAAGCGCGAGATAGACAGGGTTGCTCACGGCCGGGTGCTTTCCCCGTTACCCAGCGGCACCATGGGTTCGGGAGACTCTGGCTGAGGCGGCGGCGGAGTGGCGGCCACCACGGCATTGACCCGGGCTGCATTTTCCAGCGCGGCAATGCGCCGGTTCAGCCCCCATTTGACCCCGCGATGATAGAGCCACATCGGCACGAATCCAGCGAGAAAGAACACCAGCGCCATCACCCCGACCGGCCAGTCGACCACGTAGGCATCGGTGCCGCCAGGCCAAATCCTAACTGCCTGCGGCTCGCCCAGGTTCAGCACCACGAAACCGACAACGAGCGCGGTAATCACCACCCAGATGGCTGTGCGGATCACGTTCATTCGTTCTCTCCGACCTGCTTTGCCACGGGCTTAAGCCGGTTGGCGCATAAAAGGAAGGTTGGTAGGCTTGCCTTTACGCGCCGAACACCCGCGCAAAGATCGTATCGATCGCCTTGAAATGATATTCGAGGTTGAACTTGTCCTCAAGGTCAGCGGCGCTCATCACCGCGGCCACTTCGGGATCGGCCTTGAGCAGCTCGAGCAGGCTGAGCTGTCCGTCGGACTCCCACACCTTCATCGCGTTGCGCTGGACCAGGCGATAGGATGCATCGCGCTCCAGCCCGGCCTGAGTCAGCGCCAGCAGCACTCGCTGCGAGTGCACCAGCCCGCCCATCTTGTTGAGGTTCTTCTCCATCCGCTCCGGATAGACCACCAGCTTGTCAACCACCGAGGTCAGACGGGCGAGCGCGAAGTCGAGCGTGATCGTGGCATCGGGGCCGATGAAGCGCTCGACCGAAGAGTGCGAAATGTCCCGCTCGTGCCACAGCGCCACGTTCTCCAGCGCCGGGGTCACGGACGAACGGACCACGCGGGCGAGGCCGGTCAGATTCTCGGTCAGCACCGGGTTGCGCTTGTGCGGCATCGCGCTCGAGCCCTTCTGCCCCGGCGAGAAATACTCCTCCGCCTCCAGCACTTCGGTGCGCTGCAGGTGGCGAATCTCGACCGCGAGCCGCTCGATCGAACTGGCGATCACGCCGAGCGTGGCGAAGAACATCGCGTGCCGGTCTCGCGGGATCACCTGGGTACTGACCGGCTCTGGCTTCAGGCCCAGCTTGTCCGCGACGTAATCCTCCACCGAGGGGTCGATATTGGCAAAGGTGCCGACCGCGCCGGAAATGGCGCAGGTGGCGATCTCGGCGCGGGCGGCCACCAGCCGCGCCTTGCACCGGCTGAATTCGGCATAGGCTTCGGCCAGCTTCTTGCCGAAGGTGGTCGGCTCGGCATGGATACCGTGGCTGCGGCCGATGGTCGGGGTGTACTTGTGCTCCAGCGCGCGGCGCTTGATCGCAACGAGCAGGGCGTCCAGGTCGTCCAGCAAGATGTCGCTCGCGCGGGCGAGCTGCACCGCCAGCGTGGTGTCGAGCACGTCACTGCTGGTCATGCCCTGGTGCATGAAGCGCGCTTCGGGGCCGACCTGCTGCGCGACCCAGTCGAGGAAGGCGATCACGTCATGCTTGGTGACGGCCTCGATCGCGTCGATCGCTTCGACGTCGATTGCCGGGCTGGTGGCCCACCAGTCCCACAGCGCCTTGGCCCCGCTCGGCGGCACCACGCCCAGTTCGCCCAGCTTCTGCGTGGCGTGGGCCTCGATCTCGAACCAGATGCGATAGCGCGCTTCCGGTTCCCAGATGGCGGTCATGGCGGGGCGGGAATAGCGGGGGACCATGGGTGACTCCGGTTTGCAGCTATGCGGGCGCGGCTAGAGCGGGAGGGGTGCGATGGCAAGGGCCGGTGAGTTTGGATGCACGAGGGCATGCTGATTGTGCTGGCGATGTCGCCTGGTCTTGCCCGCAACTATCGGACAATGATTGCCGAAATTTAATTGTGGAATGCGCCTAGATCAGACCCTTGGCCCGCAGCGAGGTATGCCCTTCGCGCCCCACGATCACGTGGTCGTGGACCACAATCCCCAGAAGGCGACCGGCTTCGGCAATGCGCTGGGTGATCTGAATGTCGGCGCGGCTGGGGGAGGGGTCGCCACTGGGGTGGTTGTGGACCAGGATCAGCGCGCTTGAGCCGATGTCCAGCGCCTTGCGGATCACCTCACGCGGATGGATCGCGGCTTCGTCGATTGAACCGTCGCCAACATGGTCGTCCAGCACCAGCCGGTTGCGGGTGTCGAGATAGAGCACCCGCACACGCTCGACCGTCAGGTGGGCCATGTCAATGGTGAGATAGTCGAGCAGCGCCTGCCAGCTGCCCAGTACAGGTTGTTGGCGCACTTCGCTGCGGGCCATGCGGCGGGCGGCCAGCGCCACGGATTTCAGTGCGCCGACGCTGGTTTCACCCATGCCTTTTACCTGCATCAGCGCGCCCGGCGTTGCGTTGAGCACGCTTGCCAGCGAACCGAACCGCGCCAACAAGGCCTTGGCAAGCGGTTTGGTGTCCCCTTGCCGGAATGCGGCGAACAGGAGGTATTCCAGCACCTCATAATCTGCCAGCGCTTCGGCCCCGCCTTCCAGCAATCGCTGGCGCAGGCGCGCACGGTGGCCGGTGCCGCCATGTTCCGCGCTCTTGTCTTCAGCTTTTGGCAACTCGATCCCCGCCAGTGCGTAGGGAGACAGCATTGCCTTTGCAGTGCGTTGCGCGCAAGAGTGGGGTTATGGCCGAGGCCGAGATCGACAATCCGGAAAAGAGCCTCGTGGCCCGGTTCGTCCCCCGGCGCAAGCGGTGGTGGGTCACGCTGGCGGTGATCGCCTTCCTGCTCGGCAGCATTGTATGGATCTGGACCCAGCGCGCGGCAATCGTCGATGACATTCTGGCCGACCAACTGGGCGAATACGGCGTCCCGGCTACCTATACCATCGAATCGATTGCGCCGGACCGGCAGGTATTCACCAACATTGTTGTGGGTGATCCGGCCCGGCCCGACCTGACGGTAGATCGGGCAGTGGTCGTTCCGCGCTATGGCTTCGGCTTGCCTGGAATTGCGCGGGTGGAACTGGTCCGGCCGCGTCTGCATGCCACATACCGCGGCGGGACTCTGTCGTTCGGTGCGCTCGATCCGCTGGTTTTTGCCGAGCGCGCCGGCCCGCCGGGCCTGCCCGATCTTGACCTTGTGCTGGTCGATGCCCGGGCGCTGCTGGAAACGGACCTGGGGCCGGTCGGGATCAAGGCGCAAGGCAGTGGCTGGCTGCCTGGTGGCTTCAGCGGAATCATTGCCGCGACCGCGCCGGAGCTGGCGCTGGACGGTTGCCGCGCGCGGGGAGCCACCTTCTACGGCACGCTTGCAACCGCTACTGGACAGGCTTCTTTCGACGGCCCGATCCGGCTTGAACGGGGCGAGTGTGCAGATGGAGGGCTTGTCCTGGCCCGCTCGTCTGCCCGCTTGAAGGCGACCGCCTCGCCCGATTTCGACCGGCTTGACGCGACCGCTGCCCTGACTCTCGGACAGATCGTGGCAGGGCCGGTGTCGATGGCCCGGGTGGGCGGCGATATCAGCGCAACGGTCGCGGGCTCGCAGACGGGAACCGGGCTTGACGCCGCGTTCGATCTTGCCGCCAGCGATCTGCGCCATGCCCAGGCGCTGATCGGCTCTCTGACCGGGCAAGGGGCGGTGCGGGCGCGCGGCGGGCTCGAGCGCCTGACCCTCGATGCGACAATCGCTGGACGCGAGATCACTGCCGGCCGGGCGCTCGACAGCACCCTGGCGGGGATGGAACAGGCGAGCGAGAACACCCTCCTGTCACCGCTTGTCGGCCGGGTTCGCACCGCGCTCGGTCGGGAGCTGGCGGCGAGCCGGCTGGATGCCGATGTCAGGGTCCGCCGGACCGGGGATGCGACCAGTCTGATCGTTCCCTCGGCCAGTCTGCGCGGGGCCAGCGGTGCCGCGCTGCTGTCGCTGTCGCGGTTCCAGCTCACCATGGCCGGGGCCGGTCTGCCGCGCTTCACTGGCAATGTCGTGACCGGTGGGGACGGCCTGCCGCGCATCGCCGGGCGGATGGAGAGTCAGCCCGGCGGCAGCGTGGTGTTTCGCGCCCGGATGGAGGACTATGCGGCAGGCGACAGCAGGCTCGCCCTGCCAGCCTTCTATTTCACCCAAGGCGGCGACGGATCGCTTGGATTTGCGGGCGAGGTCAGGGCCACCGGAAAGGTGCCGGGCGGATCGGTCCGCAATCTGGTTGTTCCGGTCTCGGGCGCTCTGGCCGCCAATGGCAGGCTGGAATTGTGGCGCCGCTGCACCGAGGTGCGGTTTGATCGCCTCACGATCGCCAATTTGGAGCTGGATGGCAGGCGGCTGCAGGTCTGCCCTGGACGCGCAAGCGCAATCGTCCGCAGCGGACCGTCAGGCCTGCTCGTTGCAGCCGCTGTTCCTGGTCTCGACCTCAGCGGCAGACTGGCGGGGTCGAAGGTGCAGGTGCGCACCGGCCCGGTCGCTCTGGCATGGCCCGGGGCGCTGGTGGCTCGCAATGTCATGCTGCAGCTGGGCGAAGGCCCGGACATCAACCGGCTCGATCTGGGTGAGGTTCGAGGGCAAATCAGTGCAGGTTTGATTGATGGCACCTTCGAGCGGGCGGATGCAGGGCTTGCGGCCGTTCCGCTCGACCTGACCGGCGGCAGTGGAAGCTGGGCTGTGCGCAACGGGGTGCTGACCCTGACCGACGGTACCTTCGCCCTGCTTGACCGTGCCGACAAGGCCCGGTTCAATCCGCTGTCGATCACGGGCGGGGCGCTGACCCTCCAGGATGGCGTGGTCCGTGCCACGGCAGCGGTGGTGCACCCCGCCACCAGCCGCACTCTGGCTGACCTGACAATCATGCATGACCTGTCGCGCAGCACCGGCCAGGCCGATCTGGTGGTCGGCGGAATCGCTTTCGACGGATCGCTCCAGCCCGACATGCTGAGCGAACTGGCGCTGGGTTTTGTCGCCAATGTTCGCGGAACGGTGACCGGGCGGGGCCGTTTCGACTGGTCGGCGGGCAATGTGACCAGTTCCGGCCTGTTCGAATCCGACAGTCTCGACCTGGCCGCCGCTTTCGGCCCCGTGCGGGGTGTCAGCGGCACGATCCGCTTCACCGACCTGCTCAATCTGACCACTGCCCCGGCGCAGCAGCTGCGGATTGCGTCTGTCAATCCTGGGATCGAGGCGTTCGACGGGGTGATCGAATTCGCACTGAAGGGCGGCGAGACGCTGGCGGTCAGCACCGGGACATGGCCGTTTCTTGGCGGACAGCTCACGCTTGAGCCAGTCACGCTGAACTTCGGTGAAGGCGAAGTGCGGCGCTATGTCTTCCGGGTGGAGGGGCTGGAGGCTGCCCGGTTCGTGCAGCAAATGGAACTGGGCAATATCAATGCCACCGGCGTGTTCGACGGGGTGCTGCCGATCGTGTTTGACGAAATGGGCAATGGCCGGATTGAAGGCGGGGCACTCGATTCCCGGCGGCCGGGCGGCAATATCTCGTATATCGGCGAGCTGACCTACCAAGACATGGGCGCGATCGCCAACTTCGCCTTCGCCGCGCTGCGCTCACTCGACTACAAGACGATGGAAGTTCGCATGGATGGCCCGCTGACTGGCGAGATCGTGACCCGCGTGCGATTCGACGGGGTCAGCCAGGGCGAAGGCACGAGGCAGAACTTCATCACCCGTCAGATCGCCGGTCTGCCGATCCGCTTCAACGTCAACATCCGTGCCCCGTTCTACCAGCTCATCACCTCGATTCGGGCGATGTACGATCCGGCTTTCATCCGCGATCCGCGTTCGGTCGGCCTGCTGACCTCGGACGGCGAACGCCTGACCCCGCGTCCGCCGCTGGATGCGATCAAGCCGGAAGACCCTGCGCCCGATGAATTGCCCATTCAGACTCAGGAAAGCGAGACCATGCCATGACCTCTGCCAGATTGACCCGAGGCGCACACGCTGCGATTGACCCAGCCATGCAGGGGCTGGATCACAGAGGTGGGCGCGGGGTCGCCGGGATGCTGGTGTTGCTGGCGAGTTCCATGGCGTTGTCGGGGTGCATCAATGTGAATGCGCCGAGCGAGCCGATCGTCATCGAACTCAATATCAACATCCGGCAAGAAGTGATTTATCGTCTCGCCGCAGATGCGGGGAACACGATCGACGAAAACGCGGATATCTTCTGAACCGGAAGGTCCGCCGAAGGAGAGTGTCATGGGTGTACAACCGATCCGCAGCCGGATGCTGGCAGGCGCGTTCGCGATCCTTGCGATTGGCGGCCTGGCGACAGCCGCATCTGCCCAGCGCGATCCCGCCTACGAGGCAGCCCGTTCGAGCGGGGAAGTGGGCGAAAAGATGGACGGCTATCTGGGTATTGTCGGCCAGCCCAGCGATGCGCTCCAGCGGATGGTCAACAACATCAACATCAAGCGCCGCGAAGTCTATGCCGAGCGGGCCAAGGCAGCCAAAGCCACGCTGGAGGAATATGCCCTCACCGCCGGGTGCCTTGCGATCGCGCGGACTGTCCCGGGGGAGAAATACCAGGCCCCGGATGGCAGCTGGCAGACCCGCACCAGCGCCCCGCCGATGCGCGATCCGCGCTGCCCCTGACAGCCCTTTTCGCAAATGCAGCAAATACCCGGCCGAGTTTGGTCTGCCACCGGTTGACTTGGGTATGACCCCCGCCTAAGGGGGCGGCGCCCTCGGCGGGCGCCTCTCGCCCGTGCTGCGCATTCCCTTGACTGGAGGCAGGCATGAGCGACGAGAAACCCGCACGGGAACCCATCGGCGAGGATGCGCGTGTCGACGCGCTCGAAGCGCGGCTCAAGGCCGCACGCGAGCGTGAAGAGGAGCGCAACCGGCCGCGAGGCACGGGTGCCGACGCGAATTATCGCAGCGGCAACCGGGTCCTGGCGGACCTGCTCGGGGGGATTCTCGGTGGACTGGTGTTTGGCTGGCTGGTGGACAGTTTTGCCGGGACCGCGCCCTGGGGTCTGTTGGTTGGGCTGTTCCTCGGAATAGCGGTGGCTTTCAGGAACATTATCCGGATGGCGAACACCCGTCCCGATGACCGCTCCGAATAGCCGGGGCAATCGGGGCGTAGGGGTTCTTCAGGTACTAGGGACGTAGCAGACGTGGCAGCCGAACAGGGCAAGATCGATCCGATGCACCAGTTCACCATTGAACCGGTGGTCCCCTTCGAACTTGCGGGTTATGACCTTTCCTTCACCAACAGCGCCATGTGGATGCTGGTTACCACGATCATCCTTACGGTGTTCGTGGCGGGCGGGCTGAAGCGCGAGCTGGTACCCGGTCGCTGGCAGATGGCGGTCGAAAGCTTCACCGGCTTCATCGACAACATGCTGGAAGCGAACATCGGCAAGGAAGGGCGCAAGTATGTCCCCTACGTGTTCTCGCTGTTCATGTTCATCCTGTTTGCCAACCTGCTGGGCTTGCTGCCGCTGGGTGTGGTCGGAATCCATCCGTTCACTTTCACCAGCCACTTCACCATCACCGGCGTGCTCGCCGCGATCAGCTTTGCGATCGTGTTGATTGTGGGCTTCTGGAAGCACGGTTTCCATTTTTTCAGCCTGTTCATCCCCCACGGCACGCCCGTGCCGATGATCCCGATCATCTTCCTGATCGAGCTGTTCTCGTTCATGATCCGCCCGTTCAGCCTGGCGCTGCGGCTGTTCGTGGCGATGATGGCTGGCCACGTCCTGCTCAAGGTGCTGTCGGGCTTCGTCATCAACGGGGGCAATGCCGGGGTCGGGATTGCCGCCCTGGTCGGCATTCCCAGCTTTGCCCTGATGATTGCCATCAGCGCGCTGGAAATCCTGGTTGCCGGTATCCAGGCGTATGTTTTCGCGTTGTTGACCTCGCTTTACATCAACGACGCCGAACACCTCCACTGAGTTTCAATCCCTTCAATCAACTATCTCAATCCAAAGGAGTTTCATCATGGAAGCAGAAGCTGCAAAGCTCGTCGGTGCAGGCCTTGCCGCGATCGGTGCCGGTATGGCCGCGATCGGCGTTGGTAACGTGTTCGGTTCGTTCCTCGAAAGCGCGCTGCGCAATCCGGGCGCCGCTGACGGCCAGCAGGGCCGCCTGTTCATCGGCTTCGCCGCCGCCGAACTTCTCGGCCTGCTGGCGTTCGTCGTGGCGATGATCCTGATCTTCGTCGCCTGACGAACTGATAAATCGGGCAGGGCGTCGGCACGGTCCGGCGCCCGCCTGCCGTTTTCCCGCTTTCCCGCGCAAGGTTTCGACCCATGCCTCAAATAGCCCAGTTGATGGAGACCTATGCCAGCCAGATCTTCTGGCTGCTGATCTTCTTCGGCGCCGTCTATTTCATCGTTGGCCGGGGCATGGTGCCCAAGGTCATGGCCACCGTGGACCAGCGCGACGGCCAGATCGCGGCTGACATTGCCGCTGCCGAGGCTGCGCGCGCGCAAGCCGACGCAGAGGAACAGGCGTGGCGGGCACGTGAGAATGCCAATCGTGCAGCGGCGCAGGAAACTGTGGCCAAGGCCAAGGCGGAGGCGGCGGCTGCAAGCGAGGCCAGGCTGGCCAAGGCACAGCAGGGCATCGATGCCCGGATTGCGGAAGCAGAAGCCGCGATTGCCGCAGCCCGCGCCTCGGCGATGGCCGAGATCGAGGATGTTGCGGTTGAAGCCGCGCAAGACATTGTCCAGCGGCTGGCAGGCATCAAGGTGACCAAGCCGGCCGCAAAGGCTGCCGTCAAGGAGGCCATGAGCCATGCTTGAGTTCCTCGCCGACGCTGCCGGAGAAGCGGCCCATGTCGAACCCACCCTGTTCGGGCTGCAGGCCTATCAGGTTGTCTCGATTGCGATGCTGGTTCTGATCGCGGTAATGGTGTGGAAAAAGGTCCCCGGGATGATCACCGGTGGGCTGGACAGCAAGATTGCCGCCATTCGCGCCCAGCTTGACGAAGCCAAGGCGCTGCGCGCCGAGGCGGAAGCGCTACGCAACGAATATTCTGCCAAGATCGCCAATGCCGAGAAAGACGCGGAAGCGATGCTGGAAGGTGCCCGGCGTGAAGCGGATGCGCTGCTCGCCAAGGCAGAGGCGGACAGCACCGCAATGGTCGCCCGCCGTGCCCAAATGGCGGAAGACAAGATCGGCGCGGCCGAGCGTGAAGCTGTGGAGCAGGTCCGGGCGAGGGCGGCCAGTGCAGCGTCCGGAGCGGCGCGCAAGCTCATCGCGGCCAAGCACGATGCGGCGGCTGATGCCAAGCTGGCGGACGAGGTCATTGCCGGGATTTGATCGCGGCGCAGCCTGTCGATGCTGAAAGAGGGGCGGTCCGATGGGCCGCCCTTTTTCGTATCAGGCTGGCAGTAGCACCACCTTGCCGACCACCTCGCCTGCCGCCATGGCGTCAAACGCTTCGCGCCAGCGGGCGAGGGGCAGGGTGCGATCGATGTGCGGGGTGATCCGGCCCGCGCTGGCCAGCGCATCGATCTCGGCCGCGATCGCCTTGCCCCGCTCGGGAAAGCGGCGCGCATATTCGCCCGCGCGCACGCCGACCACCGAGAAGCCCTTGATCAGCGGGATGTTGACCGCGATCTCCGGGATGCGGCCTGAGACGAACCCGATCACCTGCAACTGCCCGCCAAAAGCCACGCACCGCGTGCTTTCGTCGAACACGTCGCCGCCAACAGGATCGAACACGATGTTGCACAGCGCGCCGTCAGTGATCCGGATGACTTCATCGCGGAAACGCCCGGTGTTGAGGATGGCTGCCTCGACTGAGACGGCCTGTTCGATCCGGCCAAGCTTGTCCGCCCGGTGCGTTGCGGCGATGACCCGCGCGCCAAGCGCCGTGGCCAGATCGCAGGCGGCCAGGCCGACCCCGCCGCTTGCGCCTTGGACCAGCACCCATTGGCCGGGCTCTAGCCTGCCGATTTCAACCAGCGCGGTCCATGCGGTGGAATAGGCCGCACCCATCACAGCGGCGTGTTCGAATGACAAAGCACCGGGAACAAGCCGTAAATTGGCGGCGGGCAGAACTGCATAGTCCGCCATCCCGGCGGTCTTGGCACCGCCCATCACCCGGTCGCCGGGTGTGAAGCCCGAGCCTGCCGGTGCGCTGATCACTTCACCCGCCAACTCCAGCCCGAGTGTGAATGGCACCTCCGGCTTGAATTGGTAGTCCCCGCGGGTCATCAGCAGATCGGGGTAGTTGAGCGAGCTGGCGCGGACGCGCACCAGCGCTTCTTCGGTGCCGGGTTCTGGCACCGGCAGGTCAAGCAGCGCCACGCCCGATAGATCAGGCGTCAGCCGCTGGACCCTCAGGGCCTGCATCATCAGCCGTTCAGAAATTGTCTTTCGCCGCCCTCAGCGCTGCGAATGTCTCATGCGGGGCAGTGCCGCCCCAGCGGGCCTGCATGTCGTCGTTGTCGGCACGCAGGAAGGGATTGGTGACCAGTTCCCGGGCGAGGGTAGTGGGCACGGTCCATTCCCCCGCGGCCCGCTTGCGATCGACCTCCGCCGCGTAATCCTGCAAAGCCGCGTTGTCAGGATCGGCATGGAGCGCGAACTTCGCGTTCGATTGGGTGTATTCGTGTGCGCAGTAGAGCACGGTTTCCGCCGGGAGGGCCTTGATTCGGGTGAGGCTGTCCCAGAACTGCTTCGGTTCGCCTTCGAACATCCGGCCGCAGCCCAGAGCGAACACCGCATCGCCAACAAAGGCGACGCCGGCTTGCGGAATATGGAACGCGATGTGGCCGTTGGTGTGGCCCGAAACGTCGATCACCTGCGCGGTGATGCTGCCAAGCGTAACAGTGTCGCCATGCGCCACCACCCGGTCAGGTGCAGCGATCTTTTCGACTTCGGCGGGGGCAGTGACGGTGCAGCCTGTAGCCGCCTTGAGCGCCTCGTTTCCGCCCGCGTGGTCCGGATGCCAGTGGGTGTTCCAGACCTGCGTGATCCGCCAGCCCTTGGCCTCTGCCTCGCGCAGATAAACCTCGGCATCGGGGGTATCGATGCACGCGGTCTCGCCGCTGGCGGGATCGTGGATCAGATATCCATAGTTGTCGGACAGGCACGGAAACTGGTGAATTTGTAGCATCAGTTCCACCTAGGGTGCCGGAGAGCAAAAGAAAAGGCCCGCCCGGATCGCTCCGGGCGGGCCTTTCTTGGTCCGGGCGCTGGCCTCAGTCCTTCTTGGCTTTGAGCGCTTCACCAAGGATGTCGCCGAGCGAGGCACCCGAATCAGACGAACCGAACTGGGCGACGGCTTCCTTTTCCTCGTGGATCTGGCGGGCCTTGATCGAGAAGTTGGGCTTCTTCGAACGGTCGAAGCCGATCACCATGGCGTCGACCTTGCCGCCGACCTGGAAGCGGTCTGGGCGCTGTTCGTCGCGGTCACGGCCGAGGTCGCTGCGCTTGATGAAGCCGGTCGCTCCGTCGTCGCCGACCTGCACTTCGAGACCGCCATCACGCACTTCGAGCACGGTCACGGTGACCACGTCGTTGCGCTTGAGCGAACCGCCTGAGGCAGCGGCCTCGCTCGGGGCACCCTTTTCGAGCTGCTTCATGCCGAGGCTGATGCGCTCCTTCTCGATATCGACATCGAGTACCACTGCTTCGACCTGCTCGCCCTTGCGGTGCAGGGCCAGCGCGTCTTCGCCCGACAGGCCCCAGGCGATATCCGACATGTGCACCATGCCATCCACGTCGCCGTCGAGCCCGATGAACAGGCCGAATTCGGTCGCGTTCTTGACTTCGCCGGTGACCTTTGTCCCGACCGGGTTCTTGGCGGCGAATTCTTCCCACGGGTTGCCCTGAGCCTGCTTGAGGCCAAGGCTGATACGGCGCTTGTCGCTATCCACTTCGAGCACCAGCACGTCGACTTCCTGGCTGGTCGAGACGATCTTGCCGGGGTGGACGTTCTTCTTGGTCCAGCTCATTTCGCTGACATGGACCAGGCCTTCGATGCCCGCCTCCAGTTCCACGAAGGCACCATATTCGGTGATGTTGGTGACGGTGCCGCTCAGCTTCGCGCCGATCGGGTACTTGGCGCTCACGCCATCCCACGGATCGCTTTCGAGCTGCTTCATGCCAAGGCTGATGCGCTGGGTTTCTTCGTTAATGCGGACGATCTGGACCGTGACCGTCTGGCCGATCTCGATCACTTCGCTTGGGTGGTTGACCCGCTTGTAGCTCATGTCGGTGACGTGGAGCAGGCCGTCGATTCCGCCCAGATCAACGAACGCCCCGTAGTCGGTGATGTTCTTGACCACGCCGTCGATGATCTGGCCTTCGGCGAGCTTGTCGATCAGCTCGCTGCGCTGTTCGGCGCGGGTTTCTTCCAGCACTGCGCGGCGGCTAACGACGATGTTGCCGCGGCGACGATCCATCTTCAGCACCATGAACGGCTGCGGCACGTCCATCAGCGGGGCGACATCGCGCACCGGTCGGATGTCGACCTGGCTGCCGGGGAGGAAGGCCACGGCGCCGTCGAGATCGACGGTGAAACCGCCCTTGACGCGGCCGAAGATGCGGCCTTCCACGCGCTTGCCTTCGCCAAATTCGCTTTCCAGCTTGTCCCATGCGGCTTCGCGGCGGGCGCGGTCACGGCTGAGCATGGCTTCGCCGTCGGCGTTCTCGACGCGGTCGACAAACACTTCGACTTCAGAGCCGACAGCCAGAGCCTGATCATCGTCGCTGCGCTGGAATTCCTTGAGATCGATGCGGCCTTCGCTCTTGAGGCCCACGTCGATGATCGCAAAACCGTTTTCGATTGCGGTAACGGTGCCCTTGACGACGCGGCCTTCAAAGCCGTCTTCGCCGGCGCCGCCGAGCTGTTCGTTAAGCATCGCCTCGAAATCGGCGCGCGAGGGGTTGGCTGTTGAAGCCATAGGTTCAGGTTCCTTCACATTTGCTACCGGCCACCGGTTCTACCGGGGTCTTATTCCGCCTCCCGCACGATTGCGGGGCTAACGGGGCAAGAGGGCCGACTGCTTCGCGAGGCCGGATGCCACCGCGAAGGTTCCGCTTATCCAAGGATGCACGAGAACGCCGCGCGCCTAGGCGAAGGCAAGCGGGAAAGCAAGGAAAATGGGGCCGGGCGGGCGATCAGCCGAGTGTTGCTTCGACCGCCTCGATCGCGGCTTCGATGGCCTGTTCGCGGCCGAAATGGGTGGTGTCGATCACCAGCGCGCCCTCGGCGGCCCGCAAGGGGGCATCGGCGCGGCTCATGTCACGCGCATCGCGGCGGGCAATGTCGCGTTCGATTTCGTCAAGCGTGATGTCGAGTTCGCGGCCCTGCATTTCCAGCCAGCGGCGGCGGGCACGGGCCGAGACACTGGCGGTGATGAACAGCTTCACGGCGGCATCGGGCGCGATCACGGTGCCGATGTCGCGCCCGTCGAGCACGGCGCCGCCGGGCTGGGTGGCAAAGGCGCGCTGGCGCTCGAACAGAGCCTGGCGCACTGCGGGGTGGATCGAGACGCGGCTGGCCAACCCCCCGGTTTCCTCGGTCCGCAATTCGGGATCGGCCAGCAGGCTATCTGGAAATGTGCAGGCCGCGGCTGCGTCTTCCGGGTTGTCCGCTGCCCCGCCATTGAGCAGGACCTGCCGCCCGACCGCACGGTAGAGCAGCCCGGTATCGAGATGAGGCAGGCCGAAGTGGTCCGCCAGCGCCTTGGCGATGGTGCCCTTGCCAGAGGCAGTGGGGCCGTCGACCGCGATGATCATGCGGTTGCCCCGGCAAGCAAGGCAATGAAGTTCGGAAAGCTGGTGGCGATCGGGGCGGTGTCGTCGACTTCGACGCCTGCGGCAGACACAAGACCAGCCACTGCCATGCTCATCGCAATGCGGTGGTCGAGATGGGTGGCGACCTGACCGGTGGTCGTTCCGGCCAGCGGATGTCCGCCGGTGCCGTCAATGATCAGGCCATCGGCGGTTTCCTTCACCCGGGCACCGGCCAAGGCGAGGGCTGCGGCCATGGCCGAGAGCCGGTCCGATTCCTTGACCCGCAGTTCGTCCAGTCCGCGCGTGACAGTGCGCCCCGTAGCCAGCGCGGCGGCGACGAACAACACAGGAAACTCGTCGATCATGCTCGGGGCAAGCGCCGGGTCGACCTCGATCCCGCGCAGTGGTGCATGGCGCACCCGCAGGTCCGCCACCGGCTCGCCGCCGACTTCGCGCGGGTTCAATTCCTCGATGTTGCCGCCCATCTGCCGCAGCACTTCGACCAGCCCGGCGCGGGTCGGGTTCAGGCCGACGTTCTCGATCACCAGGTCGCTGCCTTCGACCAGCGTAGCCGCAACCATGAAGAACGCGGCGGAGGAAGGATCCCCCGGCACCTCGATGGTTTGCGGAACCAGGTCGGCCTCGCCGCGAATCCGGATGACGCGTTCCATTCCGTTGGTGCCGACCACTTCCGCGACCTCCAGATCAGCGCCGAAACCGCGCAGCATCCGCTCAGAATGGTCGCGGGTCGGGACCGGTTCGATCACGGTGGTCACGCCTGGCGTGTTGAGCGCGGCCAGCAGGATGGCGCTCTTTACCTGGGCACTGGCGACCGGCAGGCGGTATTCGATTGGCACTGCGGGGTGGGCGCCACGCACCATCAGCGGCAATCGCCCGCCCGGGCTCGCCTCGACGCTTGCCCCCATCAGGCTTAGCGGTTCGATCACCCGGCCCATCGGCCGTTTCGACAGGCTGGCATCGCCGATGAAGGTGGCACTGATCCCGTGGCTCGCCACCAGCCCCATCAGCAGGCGGGTGGAGGTGCCCGAATTGCCCATGTCGAGCGCTTGTTCCGGCTGGAGCAGCCCGCCTGCGCCGACGCCATGGATATGCCATTCATCGCCATGCTTTTCGACCGTGGCGCCCATCGCCCGCATGGCGGCGGCAGTGGCCAGCACGTCTTCGCCTTCGAGCAGGCCGGTGACGCGGGTCTCGCCCACGGCGAGCGCGCCAAGCATGATCGACCGGTGGCTGATTGACTTGTCGCCGGGCAGGCGCAGGCGCCCTTTGATTGGGCCTTGCGGCAGGAAACGGTGTGGGGCAGCGGCGAGATGTGCCAAGGGGCTGGACTTTCCTGTGCGATGGGGCCAGAGCGCCGCGGCTTTTGACAGCGGCATTGCCCTATGGCAAGGCGCGCCGCGCTCTTGTGTGAGGGCGGTTTCGCACCCATCAAGCGACATGGATTTTTCAGCTCCGCCAGGCCCGGCGGGCAGCAGACAAGGATTGACGATGGCCAAGCCCGAATGGGGAACCAAGCGCACCTGCCCGAAATGCGGTACGCGCTTCTACGATCTCGGCAACGAGGATCCGGTAAACTGCATCGAATGCGGCGAACAGTGGCATCCCGAGCCTGTGCTGAAGTCGAAGCAGCCGATTCCGTTCGAGGAACTCGAAAAGAAGAAGGATGCCGAGGCTGACGCCGATTTGGCCGATGACGATCTGGACGATGTCGACGAGGAAGAGAACCGCCCCGACACGGACGTCGACCTGGGTGACGATGATGACCTGGGTGTCGACACCGGCGGTGACAGCAACAACGACGACACTTGATTGACTTTTTCCCTCTTGCATTGCGGGGATGCTCCCCATAAAGGGCGCGTCCTCGCCGCAAGGTGATCGTGGCTATCCTTTGGGAAATGCCATAGACTGACTGGAACGGGGCCTTAGCTCAGCTGGGAGAGCGCCTGCATGGCATGCAGGAGGTCAGCGGTTCGATCCCGCTAGGCTCCACCAGTCACTCGATTTTTGCAGTGAGAGCTGCAAGCCGGCTGACGAGTTTTCGTCCGCCGGCTATTTTTGCGTTTTGGCCGTCACCCGGGCGGCAGATGGAGTAACCGAGCCTATGTTCGACAGCCTGTCAGACCGCCTTGGCAGCGTCTTTGACAAGCTGCGCGGGCGCGGTGCGCTCAGCGAGCAGGATGTGCGCGATGCCATGCGCGAAGTGCGCGTGGCTCTGCTCGAAGCCGATGTGGCCCTGCCGGTCGTCCGCCGCTTCATCGATGCGGTGACCGAAAAGGCGATCGGCGCCGAAGTGCTTAAGTCAGTCACGCCGGGCCAGCAGGTCGTCAAGATCGTCAACGACGAACTGGTCGAGATGCTGGGCGGCGAGCAGCAGGAAGGCCTGCTGATCGATGCGAAGCCGCCGGTGGTGATCATGATGGTCGGTCTGCAGGGTTCGGGCAAGACCACCACCACCGCCAAGCTCGCCAAACTGATCAAGGAAAAACACGGCAAGAAGGCCCTGATGGCCTCGCTCGACGTCAATCGTCCGGCGGCGCAGGAGCAGTTGGCGGTGCTGGGGCAGCAGACCAGCGTTGCCACCCTGCCGATCGTGGCCGGCCAGCAGCCGGTCGAGATTGCGCGGCGGGCGATGGAATCCGCCCGCCTGCAAGCCTTCGACGTGCTGCTGCTCGATACCGCCGGCCGTCTGCACGTCGACGAAGCGCTGATGGCCGAAATGAAGGCCGTGGCCGGGGTTTCGGCCCCGGTCGAAGTGCTGCTGGTTGTCGATTCGCTGACTGGGCAGGATGCGGTCAACGTGGCCAAGAGCTTCACCGACGAGGTGCCGCTGACCGGCGTTGTCCTGACCCGGATGGACGGTGATGCGCGCGGCGGCGCGGCGCTGTCGATGCGTTATGTCACCGGCAAGCCGATCAAGTTTGCGGGCACCGGTGAAAAGCTCGATGCGATCGAGGTATTCCACCCGCGCCGCGTGGCCGAGCGGATTCTGGGCATGGGCGATGTCGTCAGCCTCGTCGAAAAGGCCGCGGCGACGATCAAGGAAGAAGACGCCGAAGCGCTTGCCCGCAAGATGGCCAAGGGGCAGTTCGACCTTGAGGACCTGCGGATGCAGCTGCGGCAGATGCAGCAGATGGGCGGCCTCGGGATGCTTGCGGGCATGATGCCGGGCATGAAGAAGGCCAAGGCGGCGATGGCCGCTAGCGGCATGGACGACAAGGTGCTGGTCCACATGGACGCGATCATCGGCTCGATGACGGTCAAGGAACGCCAGCGCCCCGAACTGCTCAACGCCAAGCGCAAGAAGCGCGTCGCGGCGGGCAGTGGCACTCAGGTTCAGGACGTCAACAAGGTGCTCAAGATGCACCAAGAAATGTCCCGCGCGATGAAGCAGATCAGGAAGATGGGTGGGCTCAAAGGCCTTGGTGCGCTGTTCGGCAAAAGCGGTATGGGCGCCGCCATGCCCGGCCTTGGCGGGCCGAGGGGCAGCGGGCTACCGGGCCTGGGCCAGGGCGCAGGTGTGGATCCCACCACCTTGCCGCCCGATCTTCAGGACCTCCTCAAGAAAAAATGATTCAACAACTTACACTCGAAAGGTAACACACAATGGCAGTTGCAATCCGTCTCTCGCGCGGTGGTGCGAAGAAGCGCCCCTATTACCGGATCGTCGTGTCGGACTCGCGCAGCGCGCGTGACGGCAAGTATCTCGAACAGATCGGCACCTACAATCCGATGTTGCCGAAGGATTCGGGCGAGCGCGTCAAGCTGAACGAAGACCGCGCGCGCTACTGGATCGGCGTCGGTGCCCAGCCGACTGACCGCGTGCTGCGCTTCCTCGATGCCGCCGGCATTCTCGAGCGGGCCGCGCGCAACAACCCGAAGAAGGGTGAACCGGGCCAGGCCGCCAAGGACCGCGCCGAGGAAAAGGCGGCCAAGATCGCTGAAGCCGAAGAAGCCGCCAAGGCTGCCGAGGAAGAAGCAAAGGCCGCTGCTGCTGCTCCGGCTGAAGAAGCTGCCCCGGCTGAGGAAGCTGCTCCGGCTGAGGAAGCACCTGCTGAAGAAGCGCCCGCCGCTGATGCAGCCCCGACGGAAGTCGCTGCCGAAAAGGCCGAGTAATCGCGCCCATGTCAGACAAGCCCGTCACGCTCGCAGCCATCATCGGCGCGCATGGCGTGGCGGGCGAAGTCCGTCTGAAATTGTTCAGCGAGAGCCTCGACACCCTCTCGCGCTGTGCCAGCTTCACTACTGGCGGCAAAGCGGGCACGCTGCGGCTGGTCAAGGCCCGGTCAGACAACAAGGGCGGCGCTGTCGCCCGGTTTGAAGGCGTGGGTGACCGCAACGCCGCCGAGGCCCTGCGCGGCACTGTGCTGACCGTGCCCCGATCTGCCCTGCCGCCGCTGGACGAGGGCGAGTTCTACCATTCCGACCTGCTCGGCCTGCCCGCGGTCAGCGATGCAGGCGAACCGCTCGGCACCGTCTGCGCGGTCGAGAACTTCGGCGCGACCGACATCATCGAAATCGAGCGACCCGACGGCAAGCGCTTCATGGTCCCGCTCACCCTCGATGCGGTGCCCGGATGGGATGACGAGCGACTGGTGGTTGCGTCGGACTTCGCGGGGCAATGACCTTTGCCGCCACCATCCTCACGCTTTACCCGGAGATGTTTCCCGGGCCGCTGGGTGTGTCGCTTGCCGGACGGGCGCTGGAGCGGGGGGACTGGACTTGCGACACAGTCCAGATCCGCGATTTTGCCACCGACAGGCACCGCACCGTCGACGACACGCCGGCCGGGGGCGGGGCGGGGATGGTGCTCAGGTGCGATGTGCTGGCGCGGGCGATCGATAGCACGGCTGGCACTGGTCGCCCCTTCCTCGCCATGACCCCGCGCGGGAAACCCATCACGCAAGCGCGCATCCGCGAACTCGCGGCTGGCCCCGGCGTGGTCATCCTGTGCGGGCGGTTCGAGGGGTTTGACGAGCGCCTGTTCGAAGCCCGGCCCGAGATCGAACAGGTGAGCCTTGCCGACATCGTTCTGTCCGGCGGCGAGATGGCGGCGCTGACCTTACTCGATGCTTGCATTCGGCTGCTTCCCGGCGTAATGGGCGCGGCTTCCAGCGGGGATGATGAGAGCTTTGAACAAAGCCTGCTCGAATACCCCCACTACACCCGACCTCAGCAATGGGAAGGGCGCACGATCCCCGAAGTGCTGCGATCGGGGGATCATGGGAAGATCGCTGCCTGGCGCAAGCTGCGCAGCGAGGAAGACACTCGGTCACGCAGGCCGGACTTGTGGGAGCGCTATGAGGGCGCTCGGGTCCAGCCTGCCTCTGGCGCGCGGCGAAAAAACAAGGAACCGGACCAGTGAACCTGATCCAGCAGATTGAAGCCGAAGAAATTGCCAAGTCCGGCAAGGACATCCCCGAATTCCGTGCCGGCGACACCGTGCGTGTTGGCGTCAAAGTCAAGGAAGGCAACCGTGAGCGTGTGCAGAACTTCGAAGGCGTGGTGATCGCGCGTTCGAACCGCGGCATGGGTTCCAACTTCACCGTGCGCAAGATGAGCTTTGGCGAAGGCGTGGAACGCGTGTTCCCGCTCTACGCCCCGATCGTCGAGAGCATCACGGTGGTCCGCCGCGGCGTAGTGCGCCGGGCAAAGCTCTATTATCTGCGCGGCCGCACCGGCAAGCGCGCCCGCATCGCCGAACGGCGCGAGGTTCGCAACGAAGGCTGATTGCCAGCTTGCAGGTGAGATTAACGGGAAGGGCGGCCCCGCCGGACTTGCGAGGCCGCCCTTTTGTGCTTGCCTGGTCAATGGGACGGGACCAGTTTTTGTTGGGTCTCTGTACCAGGTGGGGGTACCGGTTCCGGCAGAGACCAACCCGGGGACCGGTTACCGGTATGTAACCGCCGCGTTAGGACTTTCTAAAGCCGCTGGGTTAGGGCGGATTTAACCATGCGGGTGGTCGCGCTGGCGCGGCAGTTGGACGCGGCAGGCAAATTCAATTGTCCGTCACTTCCACCTTGTCCGACAGATAATATCGGGCAGTGGTATCGAGGATAGCGGAGGAGCGTTCGTTGGGGCGCATCGCGTAGAACGCGCGCAGGAGGCTGAGGTCGAAGCGCGTGAGGCCCGCAGGCGCATGTTCCGGTTGGGTAAACAGTGAAAGCACACTGGGGACCGCGCTCACTTCATCCGCCTTGCGGTCACGTACGGTGGCAAGCAGACGGACGGTAGCATAGGCAGCGAGCTGCTCCAATGTCTTGCCTCCGACATGGTCGAGATCGATCAGCACCGCCGCGCCCATCACGTCCATCCGGATCGGCGGGTTGAGGCGACCGGTCTGGAACTGTTCGTTCAAGATGACTTCGCGCTTGGTTGGGGGGATCCCAACCTCGACCTCAACGATGCGCAGCGGCTTCCCGTCTACTCCACGTAATTCAGTAGTGTTCCAGGCGTACGTCATCTCGCCCGGTCCGGCCATTTCCCTGATCTTGCTCGGCGGTACACGAGCAAACAGCCAGGCCTGATCTACGCGAAGTTCATCGATCGCGCTCGGCCCGTCCTTGGCGAACATCAGCAGCGCGTTGGGCTGGCAGTCCTCCGCCGCAACCGGGGCACCCACGGCCTTC
>JBKBKB010000006.1:0-236969 GCA_046294735.1 Sphingomonadaceae bacterium | reverse complement strand
AAGAGCATGGATTATGCCACTTTGTCCCGTGAGGTACCGGCCAATGTGCTGGTCGGCTACGACGGGATGGAGGTGTTCGCATGACCGAGGGAAGCATTGTCCAATTGGTTGCGCTGGTGGCCTGGCTGGTTCTGGCCGCTTCTGCTTATGCTTCCTACAAGCTGGAATGGCGCACCATGGTGCAGCAGGCATTTATCTGGGCCAGCCTTTTCGCCGGTCTGACGCTGATCATTTCCTATTTCGGTCAATAGCCGATGTCGCTGTCGCCCTCTTGTTGTGATTTAACATAATATATATTATCGATTTAAGTTGTGGCGGATCGCGCCGCGCCTCGCTTGCTCAACCCGCTCCCCCGAAAGCCGCCAACGCCTTCCAATGAAAGCATCGCCATGCCGGACAATCTCGACCGCCTGCTGGACATCATGAAAACGCTACGCGATCCGGACAACGGTTGCGAATGGGATCGCGCCCAGACGTTTGAAACCATCGTTCCGCACACCATCGAGGAAGCCTACGAAGTGGCGGACGCAGTCGCGCGTGGCGACATCAACGATATCCGTGACGAACTCGGCGACCTGCTGCTTCAGGTCGTCTTCCAGGCCCGCATAGCCGAGGAAGCGGGTCTTTTTGACTTCGACGCAGTGGCAGAGGCCATCGCCAGAAAGCTGGAGGCACGACATCCCCATATCTTCGGCGACGCCGCTATACCCGGCGGAATGCGGGAAGAGCACTGGGAAGCGATCAAGGCGGAAGAACGCAAGGCCAAGGGCGCAGCCAGTGCGCTTGATGGCGTGGCAGTTGCCCTTCCTGCACTGATCCGCGCTGACAAATTGCAGAAGCGCGCCGCGCGTACCGGGTTTGACTGGCCCGACACACAGGGCCCGGCGGACAAGCTCGCCGAGGAAGTGCGTGAACTGGCCGAGGCTCCATCCGAGAAGCGAGAGGAGGAAGCAGGCGACTTGCTGTTTGCCGCGGTCAATCTGGTCCGCGCTTACGGCATCGCGCCGGAAAGCGCCTTACGCGCCGCCAATGCCAAGTTCGAGCGCCGCTTCCGCGCGATGGAAGACAAGGCATCCGGAGACTTTGCCAAGCTCACGCTCGACCAGCAGGAAGCGCTTTGGCAGGCGGTCAAGGCTGACGAGAAACCGGTCTAGCCCAGGATGGCACAGGCTTCGCCCTCGCCAATCACCTCGGCGTACTTTGCCTGAAGATCGAACAAATTCTGCTGATGCGGCTGCTCGTGACGGTCAGCGCAGGCCTCGCGCACGACGAACGGCGCGAAGCCGTTCTGCATGGCGTCCAGGGCCGTTGCGCGGACGCAGCCCGATGTGCTGAAACCGCCGATTACGAGTGTATCGACATCGAGAACTGACAGCTGGGCTGCAAGGCTGGTCCCGAAAAAGGCGGACGGGTACTGCTTGGTGATGACCTGCTCACCAGCGGCCGGGGCAAGTTCCTGCGGAAAGGCACCGAGCGGCGAGCCTTCATCGAAGACACTGAGCGCCGGTATCTTGCGATAGAACAATCCGCCATCAGCTCCACCGGGCTGATAGACAACGCTGGTATAGTACACCGGACGTCCAGCCATTCGCGCCGTTTGGCGCAACCGCACCGCACAGGCCAATGCCGCCGCTGACGTTTCGCAGAAAAAGGGTGAGGCCGGATCGAGGTAGGCAACCACCATGTCGACCAGCAACAGTGCCGGACGCTTGCCCGGCATCAACCGTCCGTCAAAAGCCCCGGCGTAGCTTTCGGCCAGGGCATCGTCTGCCATCAGATCACACCCTGTCCGGCAAGCTCGGACAACTTGTCAAAATCCCACCCGAACAGTTCGCCATAGACCTCCGCATTGTCCTGCCCCGGGATTGCGGGCGCCGCGCGGCGAATACTCGAAGGTGTGCGTGAGAACTTGGGAAAGGTTCCCTGCATCTTGAGCTTGCCGCGCTGGCGGGTCTCAACTTCAACGATCGCCTCGCGCGCCTTGAAATGGGGATCGTCCATCATGTCGGCCGCTGTGTAGACCCGCCCTGCCGGGATCGAATGGGCTATCATCAAGGCATCGACCTGGTCGATCGTCAGGCCTTCGGTCCAACGATTGATCAACTTGTCGAGCTCGGTCTGGTTTTCGCCCCGCGCCAGGTGGGTCGCATAGCGAGGGTCTTCCGCCAGTTCCGGTTGTTCCATTGCTTCGGCCAGGCGGCGGAAGATGGCATCGTTGTTGGCGCCGATCATGAACGGCCCATCCTTGCACGCATAGACATTGGACGGGGCAATGCCGGGCAGGATAGAGCCAGACCGTTCGCGGATGAACCCGTTCCGGTCATATTCCGGCACCAGCCCCTCCATCACCTGCAGCACTGCCTCGTAGAGGGCAGTATCGATCACCTGCCCTTCCCCGGTTCTTTCACGGTGCTGGAGTGCTGCGAGCACACCCATGGTGCCGTAGGTGGCGCAAAGCGTGTCGCCGATGGATATGCCCATGCGCGCCGGTGGCCTGTCAGGTTCGCCGACGATATAACGCCAGCCGCCCATGGCCTCACCGATACCACCGAACCCGGCCCGGTTGGAGTAAGGTCCATATTGCCCATAGCCCGACATCCGGGCAATGATCAGGCCTGGATTGTCCCGGTGCAAGACTTCAGGTGACAGGCCCCATTTCTCCAGTGTGCCGGGCTTGAAATTCTCAATCAGAACGTCGGCATGGCGGGTCAGATCGCGCACGATCGCCTGACCTTCAGGCACCCGCATGTTGGCGGTGACCGAGCGCTTGTTGCGGGCGATAACCTCCCACTGAACCTTTTCCGCGCCCTGCCCCCAGACGCGCATCGGGTCGCCCTTCCCCGGTGGTTCGACTTTGATCACGTCAGCGCCCATGTCGCCGAGGAGCTGCCCGCAGAACGGGCCCGCCAGCAACTGCCCGAGTTCAACCACTTTCAGACCGGCAAGGGCACTGGGATTGGCGATATTCACTCGGCTGCCTCCACGAGGGACTGGCCGCGCCAGACGGGTTGCACAGGAGCGGGAAGTCCGGTCTCGGCGGCACAAGTGGCGCGTAGCGCGTCGATGCCGGGGCCAAAGTCGAACAGCTTGCCCGCGCCCCGTGCGGCCGCCATTTCGGCTCGAAGGGCCGCAGTAGCGGGACCATCGATCTCACCCCGTTCGTCAGCCACCACGCCGTAGTTACGCGCACCGCCCGGCGTCACAAGGCCCTGCCTGATCTCCAGGCCCACCATTGACGGATCGCGAGCCAGCGGGTCGCCCCAGCCACCCCCGCCCCATGTGATGAAATGGAGTTGGTCGCCAGCCTTCACCGCGATATTGTCGATCTTGTTGCCGACGATCTGGGAGGTTCCGTCTGCGTGCTCGATGATCTTGCGCGCACGCTTGCCAGGGAGCCCGTCGTTCACCCCCCAGGGCGGCACGAACCAGCGGTCATCATGGATCGCAATCTCGCCGTCAGCAAGGAAACGGTAAGTCATGTGGATGCCGTTGCCGCCGCGATGGAGCCCTGCCCCGCCGCTGTCCGGCTCGGTTTCGTAGCGCTCGATCCGGAGCGGGAAATATCGTTCCAGGAACTCGTTCGGAACATTGGTGAAACCGGGCCAGAGCGAGTGGCCGTCCGGCCCGTCTCCCAGCGGCCTGCCTGGAATGCCGCCGAACCCGATCTGGAACAGCTGGAACCATTCGCCTTCGCGGCCGGTCCGGTTGTCCCAACCGGAGTAGAACAAATGGGGGGAGGAGCTGAAACCCGCGGCATTGAGGAACTCCGGGGTCTTTTGCCCCAATAGCCCGCCGAGGATATCAAAGATACGCCCGAGGGCGTGGGTGCGACCCGACAGGGCTGCCGGGAACTTGGGTTTGAGAAGCGAACCTTCGGGAATGCGGACTTCGATCAGATCGTAGAACCCGTCATTGAACAGGATCTGCGGATCAAACACCATGATCATGTAGATGCCAAAGAACATCTTGAACATGTTCTCGTTGAGGTAGAAGTTAATCGAGGCAGCGCTCTGCGGGTCGGTACCTTCGAAATCGAGCACCACCTTGTCGCCTTGGCGCCACATGGTGCACTTGATGCGGTAGGGCCCGTAGCCGAGCCCGTCATCGCAGATGTAGTCCTCGAAGCTGACCGGCTCCTCGGCCACAGCCATGCCGATCAGCGCCTTCATCGCCCGGTGGTTGCGGGCCAGCAACTCCTGCGTTGCCGAGATATAGACATCATCGCCGAACCGGTCCGCCATCTCGATCATCCGCCGTGCGGCGACCCTGCATGACGCGATCAGTGCGTTGAGATCGGCCTGGCACCAGTCGGGCTTGCGCGTCTGGTGCATCACCAGCTTCATCAAGTCTTCGTTGTACTCACCCTTCTTCCAGATCTTCACCGGCGGGATGCGCACCCCTTCCTCGAAAATTGACCTGGCGTCGATCGGCATTGAGCCAACCACCTTGCCGCCAATGTCGCTCTGGTGGCCAAACATCGCGGTCCAGCCGAGCAGGCGACCTTCTTTGTACACCGGCAGCAGCACCAGCCAGTCGTTGGAGTGGCTGATCGCGCCTTCACAGGAATAGGGATCGGACAGGAAGATCATGTCTCCATCCTCGATCGTACCATCATAGCCGCGCAGGAACCCGTCGATGAAACTGCCGAACTGGCCCACAATCATCTTGCCGGCCGGGTCAGCGATGAGGGGAAACGCGTCACCCTGCTCGCGGATGCCGGGCGACATGGCGGTGCGCACAAGCGTCGCGTCCATCTCTATCCGCGCGTTGCGCAGCGCGTTCTCGATGATGTCGAGCGTGACCGGGTCAATCGTGACCTTGCCGAACGGGGTGGTATTTTCCTCGATAATCCGGGCAGGCATGGCTCAGCCCTCCGCGCTGTTGGTTACTTGGGGGTTGATCAGGATGTTCCCGACGGCATCGACGGTGGCGACGCAGCCGGATTCGATCAGGGTAGTTGAGTCCATCTCGGTCACGATGGCCGGGCCGGGTATGATGTCCCCCTGCTTGAGCCGCGACCGGTCGTAGATCACCGCCGCCTGTTCGCGCCCGTCCATCCACAGCACATGGTCGCGGATCTTCGCGCCGGAGGGGTCACCATTGCCCCTCGGCAGCTTGGCGGCCGGGAGTTGCGGCGCTTGGCCAAGGGCAACGGCCCGCAGGTTCACGATTTCGTGCGGGGTATCCATGTTGAAGGTGAACAGGCGGCGGTGCTCCTCGTCGAACCGCTCAACGATACCGGCGATCCCCATGTCGCGCAGTGTTACCTGATCAATGGTCAGCGGCACTTCGAACGCCTGCCCGGCATAGCGCACATCGACTTCGAATTCGCTGGTGACTTCGCTTTCGGGGATGCCGTCATTGGTCAGTTCGGCGCGGGTCTGGGTGGCCATTTCCTCAAGGATGGCAATCAACTCGTTGGCATCGGTATGCTTGGCGAGACGGCTGAAGCTGCGCGCAGTCTCGGTTCGCATCCTTGTGGTCGCATCACCAAGCGCACAAAGCACGCCGGGAGACACGGGCGATATGGCCGGCCAGCTGCCCATCAACCTGGCGACCGCGTTGACGTGGAGCGGCCCTGCCCCGCCAAAGCCCATCAGCGCGAAGTGGCGCGGGTCATAGCCTTGCTGCACCGAGATCATCCGCAAGGCGCCGAACATGTTCTCGTTGACGATGTCGATGATCCCGCGCGCTGCGTCCATCAGCGGAATGCCAAGCGCATCGGCAATGGTCTGTACCGCGCGCTTGGCGCCTTCGCGGTCGAGCTTGAACGAACCGCCCAGCAAGTCTTCCGGCAGATAACCGAGCACGACGTTGGCATCGGTCACGGTAGGCAGTTCCCCGCCTTTAGCATAGGCCACCGGCCCTGGCACCGCACCGGCCGATTGCGGGCCGACGCGCAAAGCCCTGGTCAGTTCGGGAACATAGGCGATCGAGCCGCCACCCGCCCCCACGGTCTTTACATCAAGCGAGGACGCCCGCACGGACAGATGCCCGACTTCGGTGGTTCTGACCCGGCGCGGGTCGAGGTTCTCGATCAGCGCCACATCGGTCGAGGTGCCGCCGACATCCAGGGTCAGGATGTTCCGGAAGCCTGCGTTCTTCGCCACCCACAGGGCGCCCGTTACCCCCCCAGCCGGGCCAGACATCAGGATGTTGACCGGATGCTCCTCTGCCTTCTGGCTACTCATCAGCCCGCCGTCCGAACGCAGCAAGGAAAGCTTGCCAGTGACCCCGGACTGTTCGAGTCGCTTCCGGAGGTTGGAAACGTATTTGCCAACCACTGGCCGGACCGATGCGTTGGCGACGGTCGACAGCGTTCGTTCGTACTCCTGCATTTCCGGCAGGACTTCATGGCTCAGCGAGACTGGAACGTCCGGCATGACCTCCCGCGCAATGGCGCCGACGCGCTGCTCGTGCACCCCGCTGACGTAGGCGTTGATCAGGCTGACCGTGATCGCCTCGACGCCGGAATCGCGCAAAGCGACCAGCTTGGCGCGAATCTCAGCTTCGTCGAGCGGTCGCACTTCGTTCCCATCGGCGTCCATCCGACCCTTGATGGAGACCGTGTCCTCCAGCGCGGCGAGCGGCTGCGGCTTGGGCCATACGATCCATGCCGCAAGGCCTCCCGGAACGAAGCTGCGCGCAATCTGCATAATATCGCGGTAACCTTCGGTGGTGATCAGGCCAACGCGAGCACCCTTCCCTTCCAGCACTGCATTGGTCGCTACCGTGGTGCCGTGAAGGAAGAACTCGATCTCGGCTGGGTCGACCCGGGCCTGCGCCGTGATCGCGGTCACGCCGTTCAGGATCCCCTCGGAACTGTCATGCGGGGTCGAGGGCGTCTTGTGCCGCCAGAAACTGCCCGTTTCGTTGTCGAACAACAACAGATCGGTAAACGTGCCGCCAACATCGACACCCAGCCTATACCGCATCAGGCACATTCCCTTTCATTCGAGGGCGGCTTGGGGAAACCGCCCGCCTTGCCCACCATCGAGGGCAGCTCCTTCCGCATGACGCCGGACAGCCAGCGGTTCGTTTCGATCAGCCGGTCAAGGTCGAGCCCGGTTTCGATTCCCGCCCGTCCCAGCATGTAGACGACATCTTCGGTCGCGACGTTGCCCGCCGCGCCCGGTGCAAACGGGCATCCACCCAACCCGCCGATCGATCCATCGACGATGCGCGCACCTGCACCGATAGCCGCCCAGACATTGGCAAGGCCCGTACCGCGGGTATTGTGGAAATGCACCCTAACCGGCAGGGGGGCGATGGCCTTGGCGACCCGTTCGACAAGACGAACGACGTGCGCCGGGTTTGCGACTCCGATTGTGTCTGCGAGGCCGATCTCGACGGCACCGGCCTCGACCAGAGATTCGACCATCGCGAGGATCCGGTCCTCGCTGACTTCGCCTTCGAACGGACACCCGAAGCTCGCCGCAATGGTCACCTGACCAGAAAGACCGGACCCGGTTGCCAGCGCGATAATCTCGCGCGCCGCGTCGATGGAGCCGTCACTTGTCTGCCCCTGGTTGGCCATTGCGAAAGTGTCGGTGCTGACCGAAACAGCGCCCAGTTGCCCGATCTTGCCGGTGGCAATCGCGCGCTCGGCCCCGCGCCGGTTCATGACGAGACCGATGAAGGTGACCCCTTCGACAGGGTAGAGCCCATCGCAGACCTGCTCCGCATCTGCCATCTGCGGCACCGCGCGCGGATTCACGAAGCTGGCCACTTCGATCCGGCGCGCACCGCTTCGGATTGCCCGGCCGATCAACTCCAGCTTGTCAGCAGCCGGAACCATGGCCGCTTCGTTCTGCAGGCCGTCACGCGGGCTGACTTCAACTATCTCGACATGATTTGTATACACCATAATCTCAGGCGCGCCTTTTCCGGGTGACCGTGTCAATCGGACTTAGCCCCCGATGTGCATCAGCATAGGCATGGAATGCACGCCGGATATGGCTTGCCATCACCGATTCGGCCCAGTCACCGTCTCGCCGTGCAAATGCTGCCAGAAGTTCCTCGTGTTCACCGTGTGACCGGCGCAATTCATCTTGCCCATAGTGGTGCGCCGTGCGCCAAACCACCGGCTGCTCGATCAGCGAATTGAGCAGAGTGGCCAGCCTCGGCGAAGCAGCGACTGCCAGGATCGCTGCATGAAATCCGCGATTGCCCTCCAGAAATGCATCAATATCGGGTGGGCTCTGGGCAATTGCCCGGGAAATCGTGGCATTGCACGCACGCAAATCCTGCAGCGCCGCCTCAGTCATGCGTTCTGCTGCTCGGCGCGCGGCGCGCGCTTCAAGAATGGCGCGCAAATCAAATACATCTTCGATATCATCAAGCGACCAGTCAGCTACATAACTACGCTGGGTCTCGCTCCGCCGGACCAGCATCTCTGCCTCAAGCCGCCGTAGCGCATCGCGCACAGGCGTGCGGGACACGCCGCACCGCTCAGCCAGTGCCTCCTCGCCCAATGCGTCACCGGGCGCCAGTTCGCCGGAGATGATCAGTTCCCGTATCTGATCGTATGCCCTGTCGGAAGCGCGTGACATTATTTCTCCGAGTCATCTTGACCTGCACGTTTTGTATACAATAAGTATGTCCGGTCGCAAGATACAAGTGCCCGCGCGGGCGGGCGGTTTGGGGAGTTAACGAGACATGCGCCCGATCAAGACCCTTTTGCTTGCTTCTACCGTGATCGCTCCGCTGTTTGCCTCTCCTGCCATGGCGCAGGTTTCAGGCGCCGAAGCACAGTCTGATGAGATTATCGTGACTGCACGGCGCCAGAACGAAAGTCTGCAAGATGTCCCCGCGTCTGTTTCGGTGCTCACGGCGACCGCGCTGGAGCGCACCGGTGCGACCAGCGCAGACGATTTCGCGCAGCTGACGCCGGGTGTCACTATTGTCACCGGCACGGCCGAAGCTGGCGATACCCAGATCAACATTCGCGGGATCAACGGTGCGCGCGACGCGGAGAGTTCGGTCGCATTGGTGGTTGACGGTATCCTGAAGACCAATACCGCTCTGCTTAACCAGCCGCAGGGGACTTTGCGGCAGGCCGAGGTGCTGAAAGGTCCGCAGGGCGCACTCTATGGTCGCAACGCCGCTGCCGGAGCGATTGTGCTCCAGACGCTCAAACCGGGTGATGGGTTCGAAGGCGCTGTCCGCGCTTCTTATGCCGAGGAAAACACCTGGCAGGCGACCGGACACATCGCCGGGCCAATCGGCGATGGCCTCGGCTTTGTTCTGTCCGGGTATTACCGGTCAACCGACGGCTTTTTCCGCAACATCTTCCTGGCTGATTCCAAGTCGGTCGACGATCAGGAAGTCTGGGCCGTTGACGGACGCCTGGTCGCTAGCCTTGGGGAGGCGACCGAGTTGGACGTCAAGGCCCGTTATTCGGAGCTGCGCGGTGCCTCGATCAACTTCAACGCCGCTTTCCACCTACCCAATTTCGCGGCCGCCAATCCGGCCTTTTACGAGAACGTGAACGAGCATCCGTTCCGGTTTTACAGCAATATCCGTCCAACCAACCGGCAGGACAGCTTCGACGTTTCTGCCAAGATCGAGCATGAGTTTGGCAGCGGCATCACGCTGACCGCATGGGGCCTCTATTCGGATGTGAAGCAATCGCTGGTTGCCGATGGTACGGCGGCGGACTTCGCCCGCTTCATCGGCGCAACTGATCCTGCCGGTGTTGCCACGGTTAATGCCTGCTTTGCCAGCACCGCGGCACTGACTGGGTTCCCGGTCAATCCCCCGGGCGGAATCGGGCAGATCCCAGTCCCGTTCATTTTCGCACCCGCGAACGGGTCAACCTTTGGTCCCTACAGCCCGTCGACGTGCGATGGCACGCAGTTCCAGCTGCGCAACCAGAGGGACTTCAGCGCCGAGGTGCGTCTCGCCTCATCGGGTGACGGCCCGCTCGATTGGCAACTTGGCGCGTATTACTTGCACATCGACCGCGAAACGGGCGTGAGCATTGGCGGCGATACCGGCAATGGGGTCATCCCGAACCTGTTCAATCCTGCGAACAGCACCAACCCGACGTCGCTGCTTCTGGCCGATGCCTTCGACACCGACGTCTACGCCGCCTTCGGCTCGCTGGACTACGAGGTCAGCCCGCAGTTCAAGGTCGGCCTGGCCTTGCGGTACGATATCGAGGACCGGGCGTCGCGCTCGATGGTGCCCGTCGCCACTGATCCCTTCACCGGCGGCCCGATCAACCCGGGACAAGCATTCGGCCCGTTTTCCCCGCAAAATGCCAGCTTCAAGCAGCTCCAGCCCAAGATCAACTTGAGCTGGAAACCGTCCGATGACCTCAGCATCTATGCCAACTGGGGCATTGGCTTTAAATCCGGCGGCTTCAATAACCAGGGCTCACGGGCGATCATTGACACTTTCTATAATGATGGCGTCACGCCTGGTACCATCGATGCAGATGTCAGCATCACCGATCAGTACCGTAAGGAAAAGAGCTCCGCGTTCGAGGTCGGCATCAAGGGCAAGGCGCTTGACGGCGCAGTCACCTTCGATCTGGCCGGCTACTATACCGAAATCGACGACATGCAGTTCTTCGAATTCTTCGTCGGCAGCTTTGGCCTGCTGCGGGTGGTGTCGAATATCGACAAGGTCGAAGTGAAGGGTGTCGAAGCGAACCTTACGGCAAAAGTGGTCGACGGATGGACCTTCTTTGGCTCTGCCAATGTCACGGACAGCGAGATCAAGGCCAATGCCGCGCGGCCTTACACGATCGGTAACAAGTCACCCTATACAGCCGACTGGACGCTGAACTTCGGAACCGAAATCGAAGCCCCGCTTAGTGCCAACGTGGATCTGGTGGTGCGCGCTGACTACCGCCTTACCGGCCCGACTTGGTTCCATTCGGTCCAGGACCAGATCCGGCCCACCGTGTTTTCGGGTCTGCTGCCGATTTCGGCGCTCGGCCTCCCCGCGTTTGTGGGCGATGCCGACTACTCGGTGGCCCGGCGTGATACATTCGGCGTTCTGAACGTGCGCGCCGGGATCGAGGCCGGCAATCTCAGCGCCTATGTCTTTGCCGAGAACGCCTTGAACGAAAAATACCTCGCTGAAGTGATTACCGCGGTCGAGTTCGGTGGCTCGTTCATCTCACCCGGCGCGCGGCGCCTGGTCGGGGTGGAACTGGGCTACAAGTTCTGACGCAGCGGCAGCAGTACCGACAATCGCGGGTGCATCAGTCTCCTGACTGATTGCCCTGGGATGGCCTCTATTCTTCCGCAGCCAGAGCGTGAAACCGGCCGTATTCCTTGGGAGTAAGGCGGACAGTCACGGTTACGGACGGATTTCCGTCCCGGTCCGCCGGAACTTCTCCCACTACGTGACCGTGCTGATGCAGCCAGGCAAGCTGGCGCCCGGCCGACGTCGGCAAAGTGAGTTCATAACTGCGCGCACCGCTGGTCAGAAGGGCTTCCACCATTGCCAGCAGGGCTTCCACCCCATCTCCCTTCAACGCCGATATTGGTACGACATTGTCTTGCTCTGCGGCGGTTGACCTGAGTTCCGCAGCTTGCTCCGGCGAGAGCCGATCGATCTTGTTCCACGCCTCGATCATCGGAATGGCCGCATCGTTGCCTTTGCTGGTTGCGATACCCAGTTCGTTTAGCACCTCGAGAACCTGCGACTTTTGGGCGCCACTGGCTTCGCTTGCCATATCACGTACATGGACAATCACGTCAGCGGCGGTCACTTCCTCCAGGGTCGCTCGGAACGCCGCGACAAGCTGGGTCGGCAGGTCGGAGATGAACCCGACCGTGTCCGACAGGATCGCCTTCTCGACCCCTGGCAGGCGGATCGCCCGCATGGTTGGGTCAAGAGTGGCGAACAACAGGTCTTCGGCCATCACTGAAGCGCCGGTCAGCCGATTGAACAAGGTCGATTTGCCGGCATTGGTATAACCGACCAGAGCGATTACCGGCCATGGAGCCCTGCCCCGCCGATCCCGGTGAAGGGTGCGCGTGCGGCGAACCTGCTCCAGCTCCTTGCGCAGCCGACTCATCCGCTGCCGGATCATGCGCCGGTCAGCTTCGATCTGAGTTTCGCCTGGTCCCCCAAGGAAACCGAAGCCACCACGCTGACGTTCGAGGTGGGTCCAGCTGCGCACCAGACGGCTTTGCTGATAGTCCAGATGAGCGAGCTCGACCTGAAGCCGACCTTCTGCAGTTGCGGCCCGCTCGCCGAAAATCTCGAGGATCAAACCGGTCCGGTCGATGACCTTGCGCTTGAGCCTTTCCTCGAGATTGCGTTGTTGAATCGGCGTCAGCGCACCATCGACCACAACCAGTTCGGCCTCGTGCTGTTCACAGCGAATGGCAATGTTCTCCACCTGCCCGGTGCCGAACAGGGTATTAGGCCGAACATCGCGCACAGGCAGGAGGAACGAATCGGCGACAATAATGCCGATCGCCGAGGCCAGTCCGCAAGCTTCCTCAAGCCGCACCTCGGGATCGAGATCGTGCCTGGTGCCACGAATATCGGGGCATACCACAAGGGCTCGCGCGCCGCGCGAGACCTCACCCAGCAGGTTATCGTCGAAGCTCAGCCGTCCTCACCTTCCCAGTCGTCGGTGAGATCTACATGCGTAGCGGGTTGGATCGTCGAAACTGCGTGCTTGTAAGCAAGCTGGACGAACCCATCCCGTTCAAGCAAGGTGCAGAACAGGTCGTATGCCGCAATCCGGCCCTGTAACATGACCCCATTGACTAGGAACATCGTGACCTGAGCCTGTGCCTCACGCACTCGCGACAGGAACACGTCCTGAAGCAGCCTCTGCTTGCGATTGCTGTCCTGACTGGCAAATTGGCGTACATCGACCGGTTGACCCGGCATGATCGTCGATACAGCGTGCTTGTAGACCAGCTGCGATTGTCCGTCACGGCGCAGCAGGATGGAAAAATTGTCAAACCAGGTGACAACACCCTGCAGCTTGACGCCCTTAACCAGAAACATCGTGACAGGAATCTTGTTCTTTCGCAGCAGGTTGAGAAACGCATCCTGCAGGTTCTGCGGCTTGCCTTGCTCCGGCGGCGGAGAAGCCGAGGGCGGCGGGGTCCGGGCAGAAAGTGTGCGTCCACTTGACATAGACCGATATCCTTCTTGCTTTTTGGCATCCGCTTGAGCGGACACATTCTGGCTGTCAGGCAAACGGACAACCGGGGTTCAGATTCCGTATATATGATCGCGCTGCCCACACGCAAAGCCGAACCAGAACGGAATGACTATTTTTCCTGATCTTCACTGTCACTGTCGGACCGCTCATTCATGCCCAATAGCTTCAACTTGCGGTGCAGAGCCGACCGTTCCATGCCAATAAAACTCGCGGTCTTGGAAATGTTCCCGGAAAAACGCCTGATCTGAACCGAGAGATATTCCCGTTCGAAGCTTTCTCGGGCTTCGCGCAGGGGGGCCCCCATCAGCGCTGCCACGACGCTGCTGCCGCCCAGCCTTCCGCCGGTTACTTCTGCCGGAAGCATATCCGGCGCGATAACGGTCAGCCGTTCGCGGGGGGTGAGAATGATGGTGCGCTCTACCACATTGCGCAATTGGCGCACATTGCCGGGCCAGTCATAGGCTTGAAGCGCCGCCATCGCCTCGTCAGAAATCGTTGGCGGTGCGAGCCCCTGCTCAGCAGCATATCGCGTGAAGAAATGCTCGGCGAGTTCGGCGATGTCATCGCGCCGTTCCGCCAGAGAGGGCACCATGACCGGAACCACGTTCAGCCGGTAGAACAGGTCCTCGCGGAAACGCTTCTCTTCCATTTCGCGGTGCAAATCACGCGACGAAGAAGATACGACCCGGACGTCAACCCCGATCTGGCGGTTGCCACCAACCCGGACAAAGCTCTGGTCGGTGAGCACCCGCAGGATTCGCGCCTGCGTAGAAAGCGGCATGTCGGCGATCTCATCGAGGTAAAGGGTCCCGCCGTCAGCGAGTTCAAGCAGACCTGGGCGAATCAGCTTACCGTCGGCTTCTTCACCGAACAATTCCTGCTCGAACCGCTCCGGAGTGATCCGGGCGGAATTCACGATGACAAAGGCACAGTCCGACCGCTGGCTCCAGGAATGCAGCAAGCGGGCGGCCACTTCCTTGCCTGCTCCGGCTGGTCCGTTGATCAGGACCCTGCTGCCTGTGCTCGCCACGCGCTTGAGAGTGGCGCGAACCTGGTTGATGGTCGTAGAGCTGCCGGTGAACTCTTCTCCACGCGGGAAACCTTGCCTTAGCTGTGTGTTTTCGCGGCGCAATCGCTCGGTCTCGGTCGCTCGCTCAACCAGATGGAGCAGCTTGCTCGCTTCAAACGGCTTCTCGATGAAATCCATCGCGCCGCGGCTTACCGCCGATACGGCGGTATCGATGTTTCCGTGGCCGGAGAAGATAATGACCGGCAATTGTGGCTCTCGCTTCTTGATTTGGTCAAGCACATCGAGCCCGTCCATCGGGCTGCCGTGCAGCCAGACGTCGAGCAGGACAAGGCTGGGACGGCGCTCATCGATCGCAGCCAGTGCCGCTTCGCTGTCACCCGCCGTCCGGCACACATAGCCCTCATCACTGAGGACTCCGGCGACCAGCTCGCGGATGTCGCGCTCGTCATCGACAACCAGGATTTCTAGCGCCATTGCGGGGTCTCCTCCAGGGTACTCATTCTGCGGCTTCGGACTTGCGGGCTGGATCGCGGGCGAAGCGCAACTGCACACGCGCGCCGCCCGTGCAACTGGTGGCGAAGCTCATGTCACCGCCATGCTCCTCGACAATCTTGTTGACTATGGCGAGGCCAAGACCGGTGCCCTTTTCCCGGGTCGTGACATAGGGTTCTACAATCCGGTCCCGGTCCTGCGGCAGGCCGATGCCATTGTCCTCGATTATCACGGTAAAATCATGGGCGTCAGCGGAAACGGTAACCAGAATGGAGCCGCGAAAATCCGGCTCGGCATCGCGCGCCCGGCTCTCGACTGCTTCGATTGCATTCTTGATCACATTGGTCATGGCCTGGCCGACCTGATGGCGGTCACACAGGATGGTGATTGGACGCTCAACATCCCCTGTTATCCGGAAATTGATCTGTGAATGCGCGACTTCCTGCAGGAACATCGCCTGGCGCACCAGATCTAGCGCATTCTCTGTCCGGAACACCGGCTTCGGCAACCGCGCGAAGGAGGAGAACTCGTCGACCATCTTCCGCAAGTCACCAACCTGGCGGACAATGGTGCTGGTGAGCTCGTCGAACAGCTCGACATCCTGCTCAATCTGCTTGCGATAGCGCCGCATCAGACGCTCGGTCGCAAGCTGGATTGGTGTGAGCGGGTTCTTGATCTCATGGGCGATACGGCGGGCAACATCGGACCACGCAGCCTGGCGCTGATCGAGGAGCTGGCGGGTGATATCCTCGAAGGTAATCACCTGACCGGTACTGGTGGCGGTAATTCGCACCGCCAACGTCAGCAAGTCCCCGCCTCGGCTGTGCGTCACAATCCCGCTCTCTACCGGTCCGTCAAGCATGGCCCCGATCTGCGGGGCAAGTTCAGCTAGGTAGAATGCCCCGTGACCCGGTCCACCCTCGGCAAATAGGAGCGCCTGGGCGGGGCCGTTCATCAGCTGAATACGCCCTTCCTCATCGACCGAAACGACACCGGCCGAAACCGATTCCAGCACGGTCTCGATAAAGGCACGCCGATCATCGAGCTGGCGGTTGGCACCAACCAGCGCGTCGGTCTGGCGTTCGATCTGGGCAGCCATGCGGTTGAATGCCCGGTTCAGCAGGCCAATCTCGTCGGCGCCGGTTCGTCCTTCGACCCGCATAGCAAAGTTGCCCGAACCAACTTCACGTGCAGCAGCCACCAGGTCGGTCAAGGGTTCCACCTGACGGTCAGCGAAGCGCAGGGCAAACCACACCGCTATCCCGACCAACCCGATCGAAGCAAAGAACAGCGCGAGGTTGAACCGCAACTGCAGCGCTCGGGCGCGTTTCGTCAAGCTATCGTAGTTAGTCGCAATATCCTGCGCCCGCTCCCACGAAATGAACGACATCGCTTCGGAATTGCGCGCGTTGTAAAGGAACACACCGGTCGCAAGATCAATCGGTGCAAGCGCTTCCAGTTTCGCCTCGTTTGCTCTGACCACGACCCCCTGCCCGCTTCGCAGCTGGTCCACGACCTCGCTGCCAAAACTGCCCGGCTCGCTCCCCTGCGTCAGGTTATAGGTGGCAACCGTCCGCAGGCTGCCGTCGTCGATTGCCTGCAGGATAGCGGTCTCATTGATGTCCCGGCCCTGCATTTGCAGATTGACGAAATCGACAAACTCTCTGCCCGTAAAGGACACCTGCCGGGTGTTGTCAAAATAGAAGCGCAGGTCACTGGCCATAGTGGTCGTCTCCTCCGCCACCTCCAGCTGGTTCTGCTCGTAGTATTCACGGGCCATCTCATTCGCATTGCGCATCAGCCCTCGGGAGTCGTCCGAGAACCAAAAATCGACTCCTGACTGGAACAGGATCGCGGCGAAGGCCGAAACCAGCAAGGTCGGAACTGCCGCCACAAGCGAGAAAAAGAACACCAGTCGGACATGCATCTGCGCTGTGCTGCCGACAGCGCGGCGCTTGGCGATTCGGCGACCGATCAACACGACCAAGGTCAGCGCAGGGATCAGAGTCCCGATCAGCAATGTCGCCACCTGAGCCGAAGGCAGCAGCCCGCCATCGGGAGCACCGGCGGTAAAGGCAACATAGGTTGCTCCGACCATTAGTACAAAGGCCAGAACAGCCCCGACCTCCAGCCATGCGATGACGTTGGCCCGCCTCAGCACGACCATCAGCCTGCGCCAGACGCGCGGATTGCTGCGGGTGTTCAAGAGGTCTGGCTCGATCATCGTTGCAAGATTACAACACCACTGTTGCAGATACGCAAGCGTATTCTGCGGTCATGCCGCCAGGTGGAGCCTAATGTCAGTTCGATCCGCCGAAATGCTCTACGTCGATAGCCAGTTCGCTCAAGCGCTTACGCAAGGTATTGCGGTTGATTCCAAGCAGGCGCGCAGCGCGCAGCTGATTGCCACCTGTCTGCCGCAAGGCATATTCGAACAGCGGGCGCTCGAACGCAGCCAGGGATGTGTGATACAGCGTGCCCTCCTGCGGGCCGGATTCTGCCAGCCACATCCGCAGGGCATCGGCAAACCCGCCATCGGTGCTGCTCGGTCGCGATGCCAGGCTGTCACCGATCATCTCGCGCACGGTCTGAGCATCGATCACATCTTCCCGCGCCATCAGCGCGAGGCGGAACACGGCGTTGCGCAACTCGCGCACGTTTCCGCGCCATGGATGCGCCTTCAGCGCCTCGATCGCATCCCGGTCAAGCGATCGAGACGGCAGGCCTTCACTGGCGGCCAGCCCGAGGAAATGCCGTGCCAGCGGCTCGATATCTTCGGCCCGGTCCCGCAAGGGGGGCAACTGGATCGGGACGACATTGAGGCGGTAGTAGAGATCCTCCCGGAAACGCCCTTCACGGATCATCGGCGAAAGATCCCGGTTGGTGGCAGCGACGATCCTGACATCGACCGAGATTTCCTGCCTCCCGCCGACGCGGCGAATGCGGCCGGATTGGAGCGCGCGCAGCAGGCGGGTCTGGGCATCGGCTGGCATGTCACCGATCTCGTCGAGGAACAGGGTGCCCCCGTTCGCTTGCTCGAACTTGCCGATAGCCTGGCTGATGGCACCCGTGAACGCGCCCTTCTCATGCCCGAACAGCTCGCTCTCGATCAGCTCTCCGGGAATGGCGGCCGTGTTTACGGCTACAAACGGGCCCGTCTTGCGGTGGCCCAGTTGGTGGATCGCCTCTGCGACCAGTTCCTTGCCAGTGCCGGATTCGCCGAGAATGAGGACCGTCAGATCGTTGCGCAGCACGCGCGTGATCATTCGGTAGACGCCCTGCATCGCCTGGCTGCGTCCAACCATCGGCAGGCCCTCGGCCGGTTCCTCCGTCTTCTGCGGACGCGCGCCACTGCGCTCGGCAGCCTGTCGCACAGCGCGCAGCAATTCGTCCAGATCAAACGGTTTGGGGAAATATTCAAACGCACCCGCATCGGTGGCGCGGACAGCGGTATCGAGCGTATTCTGCGCCGACAGCACGATGATCGGCATCTCCGGCAGGGTCGGCGCGATCCGGGCAAGGTCGGCCAGTCCATCTCCGTCAGTCAGGATAACATCGGTCAGCATGGCGCGGTAACTGCCTGCATTGAGCAGCCGATCCCGCTCGGCCATGCTGTCGCAGCGGTCTACCTCGAAGCCCTCATCGGCCAGGGCGGTTTCGATCACCGTGGCAATCGCGCTGTCATCTTCAACCAGCAGAATTCTGTTCGCCATCAGGCCGCCTCCCCGGTGGCAATCGGCAAATGAACGCGGAAATGCGTGAGGCCTGCCCTGCTGTCACGCTCGTGGCTGATCCGCCCATTCATATCGCGCACCTGCTTTTTCACCAGCGCCAGGCCCAGTCCCTGCCCGCCCTTCTTCGAGGAGACAAAGGGGTCGAAGATCTGCTTGGCGATTTCCGGGTCGATCCCGCCGCCGTTATCACTGACAGTAATTTCGACCGGCAATTTGACCGCCCGGCCGAAGCGTACTGCGTTCAGCACAAGCCCGCTGACAAAGCGCGTCCGGACCCGCACCATCGGAGCCTCGTCGGCCATCGCCGCATCGCGGGCATTGGCAAGCAGGTTCACCATCACCTGCTCCAGTGCATCGCGATTGGCCAGCACCGGGGGAATCGAGGGATCGAACTCCTCTTCCAGCACGATCTGCATGGCACTGCCGGCCCGAAGGCTCTGGCAGGCACTGCGGATCACTTCATGCAGATTGATTGCGGTAACCGGCTCCGGCGTAGCGCTGCCAAGTTGCTGCATCCGGTCGACCAGCCGGGCAATCCTGTCTACTTCGTCCGCGATCACGTTGGCGAGGCGGCGATCCTTGTCGTCCAGCTTGCGGGCGATCAACTGGCTGGCCCCGCGGATGGCGGCCAGCGGGTTCTTGATCTCGTGGGCCAGCACCGCAGGGGTGCGCAAGACCCCGTCGCTCGAATCCGGCCCGCTCATGTCGTCCTGCCGCGCATCCGAAAGCGTCAACATGCGCCAGCCCGGATGGGACAGGATCGGGGAGACGGTGAGGTTTATCTCAAGCACCTGTTCCCCCACCCTGACAGCCGTGCCGCGGGCAATGATCCGGGTGTCAGCCGCGCCAAGCCGCTCCATCAGTCGCCGTTCCTCGGGCACCAGTACGTCAATCAGCGGCGTCCCTGCGAGGCGAGCGGCGCTCTTGCCGAGCATTTCCTCCGCGGCGTGGTTGGCCTCGGCGATCCGCAGGTCCGGATCGATCAGCAGGGCGGCGAAAATTAGCCCCTGAAGCTGGGTGTTCCCGTCCGGGCGGGCCCCGGTGTCGCTCACGCCGCCTCGCGCAGCAGGAACGGGGCGTAGAACCGCTCGAGTTCGTCCAGCACGCGGCGAGGATCGTCGACGAAGTTGACCATGTTTCGGAACTCGGCCGAGCCCGGCATCCCCTTGGTATACCATCCGAGATGCTTGCGGGCGATCTTGACGCCGACGTCGTCACCATAATGGTCGAGCATCCGGTGGTAGTGTTCAACCATGACATCGTATTGTTCGTCGATTGATGGGTCGGCCAGCACTTCTCCTGTCCGCCACCAATGCATGACCTGGCCCAGCAGCCACGGTTTGCCATAGGCCGCGCGTCCGATCATCAGCCCGTCCGCGCCCGACTGCTCAAGCGCTGCTGCCGCATCGGCGATCCCGCAGATATCGCCATTGACGATGACCGGTATCGAAACCGCTTTCTTGACCCGCCGGATGAAGGCCCAGTCAGCCGAACCTTTATACATCTGGTTGCGGGTGCGGCCGTGGACGGTAATCATCCTGACCCCGATATCCTCGGCAATCCGGGCCAGGTCCGGGGCATTGAGGCTGTCATGGTCCCACCCCATCCGCATCTTGACCGTGACCGGCACCGATACAGCCTTGACCGTCTCCTCCATCAGTTTTGTGGCCAGCGGCACTTCACGCATCAACGCGCTCCCGGCCATCCCGTTGGTGACTTTCCGCACCGGACAACCAAAGTTGATGTCGATCACCTGGGCACCGCGATCCTGGTTAAGCCGCGCTGCCTCACCCATGCTGAGCGGATCACAGCCGACCAGCTGCATGGATACCGGCTCCTCGACTGGATCCCACGCCGCTTTCTGAATGCTCTGCCGCGTTTCACGGATCGCGGCCTGGGTGGCAATCATTTCCGTCACGTTGAGGCCGGAGCCGTAGCGGCGCACCAGGGTGCGGAACGGCATATCGGTGACGCCGGTCATCGGCGCCAGCACGACCGGCGTCTCGATCTGGACGGGCCCGATCTGGATCGGCCGCAAAGCCGGTGGAGGGGGAAGCGCGGTCATGTCTGATTGTGCCTAAAATTTGGGCAGCGCATAGTGCATTGCAGGGGATGCTGCAAGCGGCTAGCCCGCGCGCAGTCATGACCGAACCCGCCCACTTCCCGTCCTTCGCCGCCATTGTGGTTGCCGCGGGCAAGGGCCTGCGAGCCGGGCAGCCCCTACCCAAGCAGTTCGCGCCCTGGCGCGGCAAGCCGGTGGTGCGCCATTCGGTCGAACGGTTGCTTGGGGCCGGCGCCAGTCTGGTGGTGGTTGCCATTCCGGAAAATGGCGAACTGGCCATGGCCGAAGCCCTTGAAGGACTTCCCCAGGTGACGTTGGTAACCGGCGGGGCAACCCGCCAGCAATCCGTGCGCCATGCGCTGGAAGCCCTTGCGCCTGCTTCGCCGGAGCGGGTGCTGATCCATGATGCTGCCCGCCCCGATTTGCCTGAGCGGGTGATTGCGCGATTGCTGGCCGCGCTCGACCGCTATCCCGGGGCGATCCCGGTCCTGCCGGTGGTTGACAGTCTGGCACTGGCCGAGGAAGGCCTGATGACCGGAGCCGCACCGCGCGAGGCGCTGCGCCGGGTGCAGACCCCGCAGGCGTTCAGGTTCGGTCAAATACTGGGCGCCCATCGTTCATGGCAAGGCGAACCGGTTGCCGGGGACGACGCTCAGGTCCTGCGCGCAGCCAAGCATGAGGTTGCGCTGGTCGATGGCGACGAACGGCTGAAGAAGCTGACTTTTGCGGAGGACTTCATGGGCAGTGCCCCTGCTTTCAGGATCGGGACGGGCTACGATGTCCACCGGCTGGCGACTGGCGAAGAGCTTTGGCTGGGCGGAGTCCGGATCGAGCATGACAAAGGCCTTTCCGGCCACAGTGATGCCGATGTTGCACTCCATGCACTGGTCGATGCTTTGCTGGGGGCCATTGCCCAAGGGGACATCGGCAGCCATTTCCCCCCCAGTGATCCCCAGTGGAAGGGCGCGCCATCGTCCCGCTTTGTCGAGCATGCCGCACAGCTGGTGCGCGAGGCGGGCTATGCAATCGGAAATGTCGATCTGACGATCATATGCGAGGCACCCAGGATCGGCCCGCACCGGGACACGATCCGCGCCCGAATCGCCGCGCTCTTGGCGACCGGTCTCGAACAGGTTAGCGTGAAAGCGACAACCACCGAGCGGCTTGGATTTACCGGCCGTGGAGAGGGTATTGCCGCGCAGGCGGTTGCGACAGTTTTCAAGGAGGCATGAGACCAATGACTTCGCTTCGTTTCAGAATGCTCGCTTTCGGACTCGGTCTTGCGGCCATGACCCAGCATCAGGTGGCACTGGCCCAGGCCAAGGCCGAAGCCTGCATTGCCCAGGCCGATCTCTCCGATGCTGTCGTCTACACCATGCCGATCCTCGCTCAGGCAGTGCAAAGCAAATGCGCTGCAACGCTTTCGCCAAACGGGTTCATGGCGACCAACAGCGCAGCTTTCCTTGCGCCCTACGTGGCCCAACAGTCAAAAGCATGGCCGGGCGCTATGCGGATGCTGTCACAATTTGCCGGTGATGATAAGGAAGGGGCTGGCATGATAGCCATGCTGGCCGTCCTGCCCCCGGATACGGTTCGGCCCCTGGTTGACGCCATCGTCGAACAGAAGGTTGCCGAGGAAATCAAGCCCACCGATTGTGCCCGGATCGAGCGCGGTGTGGAACTGATGGCCCCGCTGCCGCCGGAAAATGTCGGCGGTTTGCTGACATTCATTCTCGACATTGCCAAGGTCGAAAACCCCCGCCTTTGCCCGGCAACCCGTTGATGGCTGACGGACTGCTACCGCCGGAGATCGACGATCTTGCACGCCGGGTAGTCGAAACCAACGCCGCTCTGGGGCGCAAGGTCGTCTTGGCCGAAAGCTGCACTGGCGGTCTGGTGGCAGGGGCCCTGACCGAGATTCCTGGCTCGTCATCTGTGCTGGACCGGGGCTTCGTCACCTATTCGAACGAATCCAAAATGGAGATGCTCGGAGTTTCGAGCGATATTATCGAGACTTTTGGCGCCGTCTCGATCGCCTGCGCCTGGGCGATGGCGTCCGGCGCGCTCAAGAAGAGCGGCGCGGATGTAGCGGTGGCGGTCAGCGGGGTCGCCGGGCCGGGCGGCGGAACACTGCACAAGCCGGTTGGCACCGTGGTTTTCGCCCGCGTTGTGCGCGGGGAGGACGGCACTCCGGAAGGCGAGCTCAAGTCATTCGGTGATCTCGGGCGGGCGGAAATCCGCCGTCATGCGACGCTTTGCGCGCTGGAGTTGCTGCTGCCATAGAGCGCGTGGGCGCGGGCCTCGAACGCTTCCACCATCTTGCGGAAAGCACGATCGAAATACTGACCCGCCAACGCCTCAAACACGCGATTGCGGAAGGTGAACTGGACTTCGAAATCGATCCGGCACCCGCCTTCGGGTAGGTCCTCGAACCGCCAGATATTGTCGAGATCGCGCAACGGGCCATCGACGTAGATCACCTCGATCTTGTCAGGCCGGTTCTTGAGGACGCGGGAGGTAAAGCTTTCCCGCAGGCTCTTGAAGCCGACCACCATGTCGGCAATCATCTCGCTGTCACTGTCGGACCGGATCCGGGTCGCCACCACCCACGGCAGGAACTCACGATAGCGCGCCACATCAGCAACCAGATCGAACATCTGGGCCGCGCTGTAAGGCACCGTCCTCTGTTCACGAATACCCGGCATCAGCCGCGCTGCTTGGCCAACTTTGCTTCGCGCGACGCCTTCATCTGGGCGAAATCGTCACCAGCATGATAGCTTGAGCGGGTCAGCGGACTTGCTGCCACCTGCAGGAATCCCTTGGCCCGGGCAATCGCGCCATAGGCCGCAAAAGCCTTGGGGGTGACGAACTCCTCAACCTTGGCATGGCGCGGGGTCGGCTGGAGATATTGCCCCATGGTGATGAAATCGACATCGGCGCTGCGCATGTCATCCATCACCTGATGAACTTCCAGCCGCTGTTCGCCCAGACCCAGCATTATGCCTGACTTGGTGAAGATCATCGGGTCGTGGGCCTTGACCTCCTCCAGCAGCCGGAGCGAAGCATAGTAGCGCGCACCCGGACGGATAGTGGGATAGAGACGCGGAACGGTCTCGAGGTTGTGGTTGTAGACATCCGGCCCAGCTTCGCAGATTGCCTCGACCGCAGGGCGCATCTTGCCACGGAAGTCAGGGGTCAGGATTTCGATGGTGGTGTGCGGCGTCTCGCGTCGCAGGGCCTTGATCACCTTCACGAACTGCCCCGCCCCGCCATCGGGCAGGTCATCACGGTCGACCGAGGTGATGACAATGTGCTCCAGGCCCATCTTGCCCGCCGCGATAGCGACGTTTTCCGGTTCCATCGGATCGACCGTGCGCGGCATCCCGGTCTTCACGTTGCAGAACGCGCAGGCGCGGGTGCAGACATCGCCCAGGATCATCACGGTGGCGTGCTTCTTGCTCCAGCACTCACCGATGTTGGGGCAGGCGGCTTCCTCGCACACGGTATTAAGGTTGAGATCGCGCATCAGGCGGCGAGTCTCGTGATAGCCCTCGCTGGTTGGCGCCTTGACGCGAATCCAGTCCGGTTTGCGCTGGCGCGCAGGCCGCTCGTCTTCGGGTTGCGGGGCGCTGGAGAGGTCGTTCATGCTTCGCCATCTAGGCCTGCTCACATCACCGTGCAATGGCCGTTTGGCCTGGCGCGATGTTGCGACTTGTTCGCAGGCACAGCCTCAGCTAGCGCCGCATCTCATGGACGCTACTGTCTTCCAAACCTTCACGTCGCCCGTGGTGCTGTTTTTCGTGCTTGGGCTGCTGGCTGCCTTCGCGCGGTCCGATCTTGCCATTCCGGAAGCGATCGCCAAGGGCATGTCGCTCTATCTCATGACGGCCATCGGACTGAAGGGCGGGGTCGCCGTGGCTCAGTCTGGGATCGACGCGAACGTCACGCTGGCCCTGCTTGCCGGGATTATGGCGAGCTTCCTGCTGCCCTTGCTGGCCAATGTCCTGCTCCGCAGCTTTGGTCGGCTTGATCGGATCAACGCCGGGGCGGTGGCCGCACATTATGGCTCCGTCAGCGTGGTCACCTACGTTACCGCAGTCGAGATTCTCACCGCCTCGGCACTGGTTCCCCAAGGCTACATGGTTGCGGTTCTCGCCGCGATGGAAACGCCAGCGATCCTGACTGGCCTGTTACTGGCACGCGGGTTGTCCAACAAGGACGGTGGACGCGGGCGCGGCGAGCTGTTCCACGAGGTATTTCTGAACGCATCGGTGGTGTTGCTGCTGGGGGCCTTTGCCATCGGGATGATTGCCGGACCGGATGGCTTTGCCGAAGTCTCGCCGTTCTTTGAGGCCGGCTTCAAGGGTGTGCTGTGCCTGTTCCTGCTCGACATGGGCCTGATCGCGGCACGCCGGATGATGGACGCACGCGCAGTGACCTGGCGGCTGGCCACAATCGCCATCGTGCTGCCTCTAATCAACGGTGCGCTGGGCACCCTGGCCGGACACGCGATCGGGCTGGACTTGGGCTCAACCGCCGCCTTCGGGGTGCTCTGCGCCAGCGCCAGCTATATCGCGGTCCCCGCAGCTATGCGGCTTGCCCTGCCAGAGGCCGATCCCGGCATCTACCTGACCATGTCGCTCAGCATCACTTTCCCGTTCAATATCCTCGTAAACATCGGCCTCACTACAGCGTTTGCGACCATGCTGGCCGGAGGAGCCGCGCCTGTGCCATGATGGAAATTGCCCCATGATCGAAACCGTCATCCGCAAGCGGATTGAAATCCTGACCGACTCGGCGCTGGCCCGCCGGGTCACTGATGCGATTGACAGGGCCGGAATCTCCGGCTGGACAATCACCCCGGTGACATCGGGCAAGGGCCGTGAAGGCCGCTGGCGCGAGGAACGGGTCATGGGCACGGACAAGGTCTTCGTGCTTACCATCGCCGCACAGGACAGGGCCATGGCCCTGGCCGAGGACCTGGCTCCGATCCTGTCGAGTCATGGCCTGCTGCTCACCATGTGGGATGTCGAAGTCATTCGCGGTGAGCGGTTCTGATGCCTGAGTTTTTGCAATTGCTCGCTGGATATCGCCGTTTCCGCAAACACGGCTATCCCCTGCAGCGCGCCCGCTACGATCGCCTTGCTGCAGAAGGGCAGAACCCCAAGCTGCTGATCATCGGATGTTCCGATAGCCGGGTCGATCCGGCCCAGATATTCGACGTAGATCCAGGCGAGATTTTCGTCGTCCGCAACGTGGCTGCATTGGTGCCGCCGTTCGAAATCTCACCGGGTTTGCATGGTGTCTCTGCTGCGCTGGAGTTTGCCGTGCAGGTGCTCAAAGTCCGACAGATCGTCGTCATGGGCCACGGCATGTGTGGCGGTTGCCGGGCTGCTCTGACACAAGAGCTGCGCGGCGCCCGGCCCGGCGAAGGCGGCTTCATCGCAGACTGGATACACCTGCTCGACGAAGCGCGCGCGCCGATTGCGGCCAGGCTCGGAACCGAAGGGCAGGAGGCCGAACGGGCAATGGAATTGGCCGGGGTCCGGGTCAGCCTCAACAATCTGCGAACATTTCCCTGCATCCGTGAAAAGGAAGCGAGCGGCGCGCTGAAACTGCGTGGCACTTTCTTTGCCATTTCCGACGGCGTGCTGCACGTGCTGGACGAAAAGTCCGGCGAATTCGAACCGGTCGTCTAACCCACTTGCAGTCTGCCCACGGTCGCTTCAGGGATGGCAGATGGCTGAAACCTCACTCAAGAACATCGCCCTGCTGATCGATGCAGACAATACCTCGCCCAAGGGGATCGATCCGGTGCTGACCGTAATGGCTGAACTGGGGCAGGTGAACATCAAGCGGGCCTACGGCAACTTTGCCAAGAACAACCTGGCGCGGTGGGACCAGATCACCCACAAGTACGGGATCCGGCCGCAGCAGCAGTTCGACCTGACCGCGGGCAAGAACGCCACCGACATGGCCATGACCATCGATGCGATCGACCTGCTATATCAGGGCAAGGTCGACGGGTTCGGGATCATGAGCTCTGACAGCGATTTTACTCCGCTGGTCACGCGGCTGCGGCAGGACGGGCTGATCGTCTATGGCTTCGGCAGCAAAGAAAAGACACCGGTCGCCTTCCAGTCTGCCTGCACCCGGTTCATCGATATTGATGCGCTGATCCGGGATGCCAAGGACGAGCCGGACCCAGGCAAGCTGGTCTCGGCCCCGATCAAGGCGGTGATCGACGAAGACCTGATCGAACTTCTCGGCACCGCCTGGAAAGCCGCCAAGCGCGACGAGAACGGCTACGCCTCGCTCAGCGAGATCGGCAAGATCGCCGGCAACCGTTCAAGCTTCGACGTCCGCAATTTTGGATACAAACGGCTATCCGACCTGTTTGCGACGCTGGACCAGTTCAAAGTCGAACGGCGGGAAAACGGGCACTATTACGCCCGGCGAGTTCGCTGAATCGGAAAGGCGCAGAGCTGAAGCCCCGCGCCTTTCCTCAAATCCAGCGCTCCACCATCAACTGGCCGGAGTGGCCGCCTGACGGGCATGGATTTCCCACAGGTCCGCAATATGGCGGCGGCTGCCGTCGACTTTGGCGAAGCTGGCCAGAGCTTCGTCCATCTTGCCCAGCCCGACCTGGGCAATGCCCAGACGCAGCATGACCCGGCTCATGTCCGCCCCGGGCTTGCCGGCCGCGATCTGGTACATGGCTTCGGCCCGGGCATAGTCCTGATAGCTCAGAAAGGCATCGCCCGCACCGCTGGCCGTTGCGGCAGTGGCATTGGCTGCCTTGGCATCGCGCTCCAGCGCAGGCAGGTCAGCCCGGTCCGCCGCGATCCGGGCATTGGCAATGCCGCTCGCTTCAGCGACATAGACATCACCACTGGTCAGCTTGCCCGCCGCAATGCCGTTTTCGATCACCCGCTTGACTTCGCCCGGCAGACGGCGTGCGTCGGCGGCGTCGATGTAATCGACATAGGAACGGGTATCGCGCAGGGCATTGGTCCGCGCAGCGAGCCGCAGGATATCGAGCGATTGCTGCGGATCATAGTCGATCAGGTTACGCTGGATCGCAATGGCATCGCCCCAGCTCAGGTCCGAGGGGAAATGCTTCACGAAAAGCTTGCTGAAAGAGAGCGCAGCGTCAGACTGATCGTTGTTGTAGGCCACCCCGAGCGAGCGCGCGATCCAGTCACGCGGGACTGCCCCACCGGCAGCGGTGCGATCCTCGACCTGCTGGTTCATGTAAGCCAGCCCCTCGGCATACTTATCCTGGTCAAAGTAGGTTTCGGCATACATCAGCCGCATATCGTCCGGGCCGAGAGTGCGCGTTGAACCGTCGCTCATCCGCGCTTCGAATGTGTGTTGTAGATCGATGGCACGATCAAGATAGGTTCGTGCTGCGGCGTGGTTCCCGTTTTGCGATGCCAGCTGATAAGCGGTGTAGTTGAAGGTGCCGAGGCGGGCCGCTTCGACCTTGCCGCTTGCCAGCATCATTTCCACACCCTGCAACTGCAAGGCGGTATCATTGGTCGCGATCCCGACATTGAGCAGCAGACCGCCCGCCACGTTGCGATCATCGTCGTTCTCGATAGCCGCCACCACAGTCGGAATTTGGGCCTTGGCCCCGGCGTTGTCGCCCGCCTTGGTCAACGCCTCGGCAGCCTGATAGGCGGCGATGAAGCCCTTTGAGTAGTTCGGCTTTCCTGCCCGGTCTTCCTTCTTGTTCCTCTGCGCAGAAGCTGGTGATGCAAGTGCCGTCAGCGTGACGGCAGAGCCGCACAGAAGTGCGAGGGCGAGCGCTGCACTGGCGCCGGAGCGGCGACGGGTGCTGCGGGTAAGTGCGAACATCGGGGTATCTCCCACAGGTAACTGGTTCATGCGTCTGTCAGGGAAGTGCCTGGCGCATTGCTAGTGCCGCCTCAGCCCCCGCATTGCAATCGCCTATCGCCATGCCGGGCTGAATGCGCTTTGAATGGCCCGTGCAGCCCGCGTTCGGCAAGGTGCACGACGCGCCCCGGCCGTATCTGCCCCGAAGTGTGGAAAACGGGGCAGTCCTGAGGGCTTTTCTTAAGGCCGCAGTGGCGATTACGGCGGTCTTGGCCTAGGGTTGCCACACAACCAGAATTCATCCGCAATGACGGAAACGGAACCACCTTGACCGATCTTGAAGACACCCTTTCGCCGCCTTCGGCCCCTGACGAGTTCGAACGGATCGACATCGTCGACGAGATGAAGACGAGTTACCTCGATTACGCGATGAGTGTGATCGTCAGCCGGGCGCTGCCTGATGTGCGCGATGGCCTGAAACCGGTCCACCGGCGCATCCTGTTTGCCAGCCAGGAAGGCGGTTTTGTTGCGGGCCGCCCCTACCGCAAGAGCGCCAAGATCGTCGGCGACGTGATGGGCAATTATCATCCGCACGGCGATTCGGCGATTTATGATGCGCTGGCCCGGATGACGCAGGACTGGTCCATGCGGGTCCCGCTGATCGATGGCCAGGGCAACTTCGGATCGATGGATCCAGACCCGCCCGCCTCGATGCGCTATACCGAGGCACGGCTTGCCCGTGTCGCCAACAGCCTGCTCGAAGATCTCGACAAGGACACCGTCGACTTTGCCGATAACTATGACGGTTCGCGCCAGGAACCCACAGTTCTTCCAGCCCGATTCCCCAACCTGCTGGTCAACGGCGCGGGCGGGATCGCGGTTGGCATGGCCACCAACATCCCGCCGCACAACCTGGGTGAAGTGATCGATGGTTGTTTCGCCTTCATGGACAATCCCGCGATTACCAGCGAGGAACTGTTCCAGATCATCCCCGGCCCCGATTTCCCCACTGCCCCGCTGATCCTGGGTACCCATGGCGCACGTCAGGCCTACACCACCGGGCGCGGTTCTATTCTCATGCGGGCGCGACACACAGTCGAGCAAACGCGCGGTGCCAGAGGAGAGGGGCGGGAGAGCATCGTGCTGACTTCGATGCCCTTTCAGGTCGGCAAGTCGGGCCTGGTGGAAAAGATCGCAGAGGCTGCCAAGGACAAGCGGATCGAAGGCGTTTCCGACATTCGCGACGAAAGCTCGCGCGAGGGGGTGCGGGTGGTGGTCGATCTCAAGCGGGATGCCACCGCTGAAGTGGTGCTCAACCAGATCTGGCGGTTCACCCCGGCCCAGTCGAGCTTCCCGGCCAATATGCTGGCGATCCGTGGTGGCCGCCCCGAGGTACTCACTCTGCGTGATTTCATCGCCGCGTTCATCACCTTCCGTGAGGAAGTAATTACGCGTCGCACCAAGTTCGAACTGAACAAGGCGCGTGAACGGGCCCATATCCTGCTTGGTCTGGTGGTGGCAGTGTCCAACCTCGATGAGGTCGTGGTGATGATCCGGGGATCGTCCAACCCGGCCGAGGCGCGCGCAAAACTGCTCGCCAGGGAATGGCCGATTGGCGACATCGCGCAATACATCCGGCTGGTCGAAGCGATCGAGCCTGATGCGGAGCAATCCGGCGGCACCTATCGCCTGTCAGAACGCCAGGTCCGTGCGATCCTGGAACTGCGCCTCCATCGCCTGACCGCGCTGGGCCGCGACGAGATCGGCGACGAGCTCAAGGAACTGGCCAGCGCGATCGAGGAATATCTCTCGATCCTGGCCGACCGGGCGAAACTCTTCGCAGTCATGCGTGAGGAACTGCAGGAAATCCGCACGCTCTATGCCACCCCGCGGGTGTCCGAGATTGCCCCGGCGTGGGATGGCCTCGAAGACGAGGACCTGATCGAGCGCGACGAAATGGTCGTGACCGTTACCCACGATGGCTATATCAAGCGCACCCCGCTTTCCACTTTCCGCGCCCAGCACCGCGGCGGCAAGGGCCGCAGCGGCATGGCGACCAAGGACGAGGACGCGGTGGTGGAGATGTTCGTCACCAGCACTCACAACCCGGTGCTGTTCTTCTCCAACATCGGCAAGGTCTACCGCCTCAAGGTTTGGCGCCTGCCGGAAGGTGGGCCCCAGACCAAAGGCCGGCCGATGGTCAATCTCCTGCCATTGGGCGACGGAGAAACCATTTCCAATGTCCTGACCCTGCCTGAGGACGAAGCGGAGTGGAGCGGGCTGAGTGTCGTATTCGCCACGGCCAAGGGGTATGCGCGCCGCAACAGCATGGATGCCTTTGCGAATATCCCCTCAAACGGCAAGATCGCGATGAAGTTCGAAGGAGAGGACGCAGACGACCGGCTGATCGGCGTCGAACTGCTTACGCCTGATGACGATGTGCTGCTGGCCAGCCGGGGCGGCAAGGCGATCCGGTTTGCGGCGGACGACATCCGCGAGTTTCAGAGCCGCGCCTCGACCGGGGTCCGGGCGATGAAGCTGGCCCAGACCAAGGGCGGGACGCGCGACGAAGTGATCTCGCTTTCGATCCTCAAGCGGGTCGGGACCACGCCGGAAGAGCGCGAGGAATATCTCCGGTTCGCCCCGTGGAAGCCGGAAAAGGAAGGGGAGCCTACGCTGTCAGCCGAACAGATGGCGAATATGGCTGCCAAGGAGCAGTTCATCCTGACTGTCTGTGCCAATGGTTATGGCAAGCTTTCCTCCGCCTACGGCTATCGCCGCACCGGACGCGGCGGGCAGGGAATCACCAATATCGACAATATCGAGCGCAACGGCCCGGTCGTTGCGAGCTTCCCGGTGACGCAGGATGACCAGTTGATGCTGGTAACCGACCAGGCCAAGCTGATCCGCATGCCGTTGAGTTCGCTGCGTGTCCTCGGACGCGGGACGGCCGGGGTGAAGTTGTTCGATGTCTCTGGCGGCGAGCAGGTGGTGAGTGCCGTACGCCTCGACGAGCAACCGGAGGCGAACGAGGTCAGCGAGGGATTGCCCGCCGAACCGCAGCCGGAACAGGATCAGGGAACAGCGGAATGAGCCTCTCTGTCGAGCCCAGTGGTCAGGCGTGCGGCGCACGGGTGACCGGGCTAGACCTCATGCAGCCGGTCAGCGCCGCACTGGCAGCGGAAATCCGCGCAATCTGGCTTGAGCACAAGGTCATCGTTTTTCCCGGACAGGCGATGGATGATGACGCGCTCGAGCGCTTCACGCTGGCGATGGGCGGATTCGGTGAAGACCCGTTCTTCCGCCCCATTCCCGGCCGATCTCACATTGCCGCCATCCGCCGGGAGGCGGACGAGACCAGTCCGCTGTTTGCCGAAAACTGGCACAGTGACTGGAGCTTCCTTGCCCGTCCGCCGGCAGGAACCTGCCTGATGGCAGTGGAGATTCCGCCAGTCGGAGGTGATACCCTGTTCGTCAATCAGGCGGCCGCCTTTGCCGCCCTGCCCGGCGATCGCAAGGCGCATCTGCGTAAACTGACTGCAATCCATTCCGCGCGGGGAGCCTACGCTCCGGACGGAACATATGGCATCCGCGACAAGCGCCGCTCGATGGATATTCGTCCCAGCGAAACGGCTCGGGCGACCCATCTTCATCCGCTGGTGACCCGTCATCCTGAAACGGGCGAGGAAACGCTGTTCAGTTGCGCCGGTTACATTGTCGGGGTCGAGGGCATGGCAGATCAGGAAGCCCATGCCCTGCTGGTCGATCTGCTGCAGTGGCAGGCCCAGGACCGGTTCATCTATCGCCACCGGTGGGAGCCGGACATGCTGATCCTGTGGGACAACCGCTGCGTTCTGCACCGGGCGACCGGAGGGTACGAGGGGCATCGGCGTGAACTGCACCGCACCACCATCGCCGCCTGGCACGGCTGAAGGTTAACGCGGCTTGTGCCGCCGCAGGGTCTGGACCACCCCCGTCGCAATCAGGAACTGCCCTGAATAGTAGAGCGGCCAGATCAGCCATTGTGCCAGTGCCGTCTGTCCCAATGGCCCCATCTGGCTGAAAATCAGCCAGTCCGATACCACGAACAGAACTGCCCCCGTCCCGACCCGATAGCGGCCAAACCGGCTGAGCCAGGCCGACGCGGCCATGGCGCCCAGTCCGGCGGAATAGAACGTCACAGCGGCATCACGGGTCAGCAGCCACGACACCACCGGCGTCATGACCAGCAGGGCGAATGCGGCCAGTTTCTGGCTCGGGCTCGGTTGGGCCCGACGGTTTCGCAGATAGAGCGCAATCGCGACCAGGTGTCCAAGGAAGAAAGCCGTCCCGCCCGCGGTGAAGCTCACCTCGATTGCCATGTCACCCATCGCGCCAAGCGCCATGACCAGCGCAATCAACCGCGCATCGGGTCCGCTCGCCCGGCGCAGGGCATAGATGGCAAGGAAGCCGACCCCCAGCCCTTTGAGCATCATCAACTGGATGCCGCCGATCGGGGCGTTGCGCAGGGCAAAGAATGCGACCGCTGCAACGATGCTGGCCAGTAACCAGGGCCGATGTTCAATCAATGCTGCGTGGGCCATTTTCCCTCCAACTGCTGCCCTAGGGGTTGAAGGGGGTGGCCTTCAACCCCTAGGTGCAGGCCATGACGCATGACATTCACGTGATCGGCGGCGGCCTCGCCGGATCGGAAGCTGCCTGGCAACTGGCGCAGCGCGGCCTGCGCGTGCGCCTTTCGGAAATGCGCGGCAGCGGAACGACGACCCCGGCGCACCAGACAGACGGCTTGGCCGAGCTGGTCTGCTCCAACAGCTTCCGATCTGACGACGACACCAAGAACGCCGTCGGACTGATGCATCACGAGATGCGACGGCTTGACAGTCTGGTCATGCAGGCAGGAGAAAAAGCCAGGGTGCCGGCCGGCTCCGCCATGGCCATGGATCGCGACCTGTTTTCGCAGGAGGTCGAACGCACCCTGCTTGGCCACCCCAACATTACAGTTGTACGCGAGCGGATCGACACCCTGCCCAATGCCGGCCCCACCATCGTCGCGACCGGCCCCCTGACCGCCGAAGCGCTGGCACAGAGCATTGTCGCGGCCACCGGGCAGGACCGGCTCGCCTTCTTCGATGCCATCGCCCCGATCGTCCATCGCGACAGCATCGACATGGACATTTGCTGGATGCAGAGCCGCTGGAACAAGGTCGACAGCATCGGCGGCGACGGGAAGGACTATATCAACTGTCCGATGACCAGGGAACAGTACCTTGCCTTTCACCAGGGCCTGCTGGATGGCGAGAAGACCGAGTTCAAGGAGTGGGAGGCGAGTACCCCCTATTTCGACGGCTGCATGCCGATCGAGGTCATGGCGGCGCGCGGGGTGGAAACCTTGCGCTATGGCCCGATGAAGCCGGTTGGGCTGGACAATCCGCGCGAAGCCACGCCTGAATTTCCGCAAGGTCGCTGGCCCTATGCCGTTGTTCAGCTGCGGCAAGATAACAAGCTGGGCACGCTGTGGAATATGGTGGGGTTCCAGACCAAGCTCAAACACGCCGAGCAGGTCCGCCTGTTCCGCACCATCCCCGGCCTGGAAAACGCGGAATTCGCCCGTCTCGGCGGGCTGCACCGTAACACTTTCCTCAACTCGCCATTAGTGCTCGATCGCCAGCTGCGCCTAAAGGGTGCGGAGCACATCCGCTTTGCCGGGCAGGTCACCGGGTGCGAAGGCTATGTCGAAAGTGCTGCGGTCGGCCTGATGGCGGGAATGATGGCAGCGGCAGAACTGGCCGGGCGCGAATGGGCTGCCCCGCCCCGGACCACGGCATTCGGCGCGCTGCTGGCGCACATCACCGGAGACGCGGATGCAGCGACATTCCAGCCGATGAACGTCAACTTCGGTTTGTTTCCGCCACTGCACGAGGTGGCGAAGAAGTCTCGCAAGGAAGCCTATACGGAGCGCGCGAAGGCCGATTTTGGTGACTGGCTCAAAGCCATGGAGCCGATCCCGGCCTAACAGCGGCAGGCAGGACGTTTCCGGGGTTTCGGCGCGGTTGTGGCGAACTCCGCCTGTGACAATTCGCCGTTGCCATCCTTGTCGGCCCCTTCGAAGCGGTCGACCGTGGTCACCGCCCATTCCTCGAACGTCAGCAGGTTGTTGCCGTCCTTGTCGAGCTTGCGAAATGCATCGCTGCGGGTCGAAAGCATTTCATTGCGGCTGATCTTGCGATCCCGGTTGCGGTCGTAACGAAAGAAGCGCCGCTCCTCGCGGGTCAACTCAGTCGCTTCGGGCGGAGCCGGCCCGCGTAGACCAGACACATCGGCTACCGGCAATTCATCGCTGGTCGGTTCGGCTTCGATGGCAACCGGGGGCGGCGCCCCCTGCTCGACTTCGGCCCGCCCCTGCCACCAGAACAGCCCGACCCCGACAAGCGCCAGCGCGCCCGTTGCCCCCAACACGACCTGCTTCATGCACGACCTCCTGTTGCAGCAACAGCTTATCCTATCGGCCGAATATGCCAACCCTGAGTGCAACCAGCGCGCCCGATCGGTCGCACAGCAGGCCAGTCCCGCCTGCCTTGACGGCGCGTTGGCCCAGCGCCCCCAGGATTGCCAGCGGACGCATCGGCCGGCCCAGGGGCAGGTCCATGTCAGGCAGGCTATCAGCCATAGCAGCTGCGATTGCCCGTTCCTCCGGATCGCTCAAATGCGCCAGCGTATCACCAAGCACCCACCACCGGGCTGCGGCATCGGCGTTAGCCGGATCAATCCCAAAGCGCGCACCGAGCCCGGCATAGGCCGCCGCCCGCAAGTTCAGATAGCGATCCAGTGTCTGGTGAGCGATGGGCGGCTCCGCCAGTATCAGCTCCCACGCTTCCACGAGACCGGTCAGCATCGGCTCGGACCCGGCGAGGTGCTGGCCCAGCGCATCCAGCAGCGCGTCCCCCGCTGGCCGCATGTCCCGGGGAAACTCCAGCGTCTCGCGCCACCACGCAAGGCGGATCTGCGCCAGCATCGGCTCACTCGCGGTCGCCACGGTGGCCGCAAGCCGCAGGTCGAACCCGATCAGCGCGGCCCATGCCGCCCGCGTCGCCGCGGTGGCATAGCCAAGGGCGACGCGCTGAGGTGGCGGGAGAATTTCCAGGTCCATTGCCTGCTCCTGATCGCGGTCAGCGAGCCAGGTCAACTATGCGCTTTCCCGCAACTGCTCTTTTACCGGACATTTACCACTAGGCTTGGCGTTCACATAACCGAGGGCGGTTATGCGGGTAACCGTCATGGACTATATCCAAGGGAAAAGCATGGGGCGATTGCGAGATTCTGTCGCAAGCTGAGCGGCAACCGCAGTGGCAATGCGACCTTGCTGGTCGCTCTGGGTGCCCCGGCGCTGATCGGCGCGGGCGGTTTTGCGATCGACACCGCGCAATGGTACATGTGGAAGCGCGAGCTCCAGCATTCGGTCGATCAGGCGGCATATGCCGGGGCGTGGGCCCTCGCCCGGGAGGAATCGGCCGACAACTGGCAGACGCGTGCGCGTTAGGAGTTAGATACGAACATCTCCAAGACCAGCGACTTCGTGGCCGAACCCAGCATTACCATCGCCAGTTATGCTGGCGGTAACAGCAACAGCGTGGTTGTTACCGCCACCGCCAGCAAGCTGCTGCCGTTCAGCAGCTTCCTGACCGGCAGCGCCGCAACCGTGCGGGCCACCGCCCAGGCCAGCTTTGCCGAAGGCCTGAACTATAACGCCTGCCTGATCTCGCTTGCGGATGAAGGGACCGGCACCACCATCGGCGGCAACGCAACCGTCAACGCCCAGTGCGGCCTTGCGGCCCTGTCGTGTGACGAGAACGCCATCGTGATCGACGGATCGGCCAGCGTCACAACCGATTCGATTGCGGCATGCGGCACGGTCAGCGTGCCGGAAGAGAACGAGGACGTGACGGCCGAGGGTATTCGCGGCCTCGAGGATATTTACCGCGATCTCGAACCGCCAACCAACGATACCAACCGCACCTACAAGTGCACCGGCAAGGGCAAGAATGCCCAGGCCTCGCTGCTCCCCGGCACTTATGCGGGGCTGGTGGTGAGCTGCACGACAGTGCTCGCGCCCGGGATCTACGTAATCAACGGCGGCGAGCTGGATCTGGCGGCCAACTACAACGTCACCGGATCGGGCGTGATGTTCGTGCTCAAGAACGGCGCCCGGATGAAGCTGGGCGGAAACGGCAATGGCAACAGCATCCGCATCACGCCGATGTCTGCCGCCGATTTCATCGGCACGCCCTATGAAGCGCAGGCCGAAACACTTGCAGATATCCTGGTGTTCGAGCACCGCGATAACAGCGTGTCGAACCCCGGCCATATCTTCAACGGCAACTCGAATTCGCTGATCGAGGGACTGATCTACCTGCCCGCCAGCAATCTGCGGGTCAACGGCACCGCCAATGTCAGCGCCCAGTGCCTGCAGATTTCAGCCTACACCATCGACATTCGCGGCAACGCGACCCTCGAGACCCTGTGCCCGACCAACCGGACGACAGCGGTTGGCAGCGCAGTGGCGGGTGTGAAACTGGTCAGATGAGCCTGCTCGGCAAACTCCGCGCGGTTGTGATCGACAGTACAGGATCGATGGCGATCGAGACTGCGTTCGTGGCGCCGGTACTGGCCGTGCTGGCGCTGGGCACTTTCGAGGTCGGGAGTGTCGTATCCCGTCAGCACGAGCTGCAGACGGCCGCATCCGAAGGCGAAGCGATCGCACTCGCCACCGCAGCCGGTGCCGTGGTGGAAATCCAGACCATAGAGGACATTCTCAAAACCTCACTGGGGCTGGAAGATGATCAAGTCAGCATCGTCCGCCGGTTTCGCTGCAATGCAGAAACCACGCTGCGGGCCACTGCCAACCAGTGTGCAGAGGATGACGTGGTCAGTTCTTATATCCAGCTGACCCTCACCGACACCTACGTTCCGGTCTGGACCAGGTTCGGGGTGGGCGGCCCGATTGATCTCAATGTCGAACGGATGGTGCAGCTGTCATGACCCTGCGGCGCGTCCTGACCCGCCTGCTGCGTGCGCGGCAAGGGTCGGTAATTGTTGAATTTGCGCTGCTGGCGCCGGTTATCCTGATCTTGATGGTCGGCGTATTCCAGGTGGCCTTCTACGTTCAGAACTACAACGCGCTGCGATCAGTCGTGTCCGACACCGCGCGGTTCGTGACGGTGGAATACCAGAAGGAAAACGACCTTTCTGCCGAAGAAATCCACGCCGTCCTGCTCAGCCTGGCGACCGCTTCGCCCTACTTGCTCGATACCGATCGGATCGAAATCGCTGTCCAGCAGGCAGGCACCAGTCGGGTCACTGGCGCAATCGAATACACCATCGACGTGACCTATACCCTGTCCGACTTCGTGCCCTATATCGACCTCGGCCCGCCGACGTTAACATATTCGCGGCCTGTGTTTGTGGTTGCTCCCACACCATAATCCGTCGCGCATTTGTGCTGAATGGTGCAATTGCAACTTCCGATTAACCAGTTTCATTTGCGAAACAGTGGCACGCTGCGGGTTACGCCGATGGCGTGAAAATGGGACGCAACTTTTTCGGCACCCGCGCCGCCGCCAACCAGGCGCCCCTGCCGCAGGGGTTCCTGCCGCGTCTGGCACGCGACACTTCGGGCAATACGCTCGCCATGATGGGCGCCGCCCTGCTGCCGTTGATGGGGATTATCGGCGGCGGGGTGGACATGAGCCGCGCCTATCTGGCCCAATCCCGCCTGCAGCAGGCCTGCGACGCCGGTGTGCTCGCGGCCCGGAAAAACCTTGGCTCGCGCGTTGCAGTGGACGGAACAGTGCCCAACGAAGCGGCCGAGCTCGGCAACCGCTTCTTCAACCTCAACTTCCGCGACGGGATCTACGGCACCGAAGACCGCGAATTCCAGCTCTACCTTGAAAGCGATTATTCGGTTACCGGCGAAGCCAGCGTGCGGGTGCCCACTTCAATCATGAAGATCTTCGGGTTCAACGAAGTCAACATCGCAGTCAATTGCGGCGCCGTGCTCAGCTTCCAGAACCTCGATCTGATGATGGTGCTCGATACCACCGGATCGATGCGCCACACCAATCCCGGCGACAGCCAGTCGCGGATCGACACGATGAAGCAGGTCATCCGCGATTTTCATACCGAGATCGAGAGCAACAAAGCGCCGGGCATTCGCATCCGATATGGGTTCGTGCCCTATGCGACCAACATCAACGTCGGCCACCTGCTGAACAACAGCTGGGTGGTGCGGAACTGGTCCTACCAGTCACGCGAATCCGCTGGCACCAGCTCCAGCGTCTACGAACACAACTACACCGAGAACTGGGCCTACGTATCGGGCACGGCCGGAACGCCTACCACGGTCAGCACGTATCCGGCCACCTTCCACCCGGGCCCCCCCCTTCCGGCAGCGGTTCGGTCGACATGGGCATGAGCGGGGGAACCCCAGGGTATTTCACCTGTGACGGTGCGGTTCCACCAGGCGATTTCACAGTTCACTGGGACCTGCTTTCGAGCAGCAGTGAACCCTTTGTCGGCCCCCCTGCCGGAACCAAGCGGATTGAACGCAACCGCATCACCGAGAATGGCACGATCTACTACAACCGCTATGACGGCAGCTGCCATCTGGAACGCGTTACTTACGACAACCTGATCCAGACCTATGACCACGTCTATCACCCGGCGTTCAGCGATGCGGTGACCGAATGGATATATCGCCCGGTCTCGATCAGCGTCACTGACTGGCGCAAGGATACTCCCGGCTGTATCGAGGAGCGCAGCACATACGAAATCGACGATTACGACAACATCGATTTCGACCGCGCGCTCGATCTCGATCTTGACCGGATCCCGCGCAACAACGATCCCGACACGCAGTGGCGCCCGCGCTACCGCGACATGATCTATGTCCGTTCAATCCAGGCCGATGGATCAGGATCGATCACGACGGAAGAGGTTACGACCACGAACAACTTCGCCGATACCGGCAAGTGGTGGTTCTCCGGCTGCCCAGCCCCGGCACGTAAGCTGGCGGAAATGGATTCGTCCACGCTCGACAGCTATCTCGCCACCCTTTCCCCCGAAGGTGCGACCTATCACGATATCGGGATGATCTGGGGCGGGCGCCTGCTGTCCCCGACCGGCCTGTTTGCCAGCGACAACGCGGATGTTTCCGCCATCAAGCCAACCAACCGCAACCTGATCTTCCTGACCGACGGCCAGACCGAACCCTATGACCTGGCTTATGGTGCCTATGGTGTCGATGCCCTCGATCAGCGGCGTTGGAGCCAGTCATCGCCGATGACGCTGGCGGAAACGGTCGAGCAGCGTTTCCTCGCCGCCTGCAAGGAAGTGAAGAAGCGCAACATCACCGTCTGGGTGATCGCGTTCGGCACGGAGCTTAACCCGGTGATGACCGAATGCGCCGGTGCTGGCCGCTATTTCGAGGCGGACAATTCCGCACAGCTAAGCGCCGCATTCGAGGCCATTGCCAGGTCGCTGGGTGACCTGAGGGTTTCGCAATGACCCGCCTTCGTCAGATCCGCAATGACCAGAGCGGCGCGACAATTGTCGAGTTTGCACTGATCGCCCCCACCCTGATGCTGCTGCTGACAGGCTTGTTCGAGTTGGGTCACACCATGTACGTCCAGTCGATCGTGAATGGCGCAATGCAGGAAGCTGGCCGCAACTCGACGATCGAGAACGCCCGGATCAACCAGATTGCCGCCGAAACGCGCAAGAAGATCAGGGGCGTGGCCCCCAATGCCACCATCACTTTCCGCCGCCGCAACCACCAGCATTACGCCAGCATCGGCAAGATGGAACAGTTCACCGATCTGAACGGAGACGGGCGCTGCAATGATGGCGAGCCGTTCGAGGACCTGAACGACAACGGGCGCCGGGATCGGGCCAATGGCCTTGGTGGCCAGGGCAATGCCCGCGATGCGGTGGTGTTCACAGTAACCGTGACCTACAAGCGGATGCTACCGATGCCGAGCCTCGCCGGGTGGTCGCCGACCAATACGGTTCAGGGCACCACGATCCTGCGCAACCAGCCGTTCCGGCAGCAGGAAAAGCGGGTCAAGATCAGGAACTGCCGGTGATGCGCCTGCTCCGCCGCCTGCGCCGATTGCGCCGCGACAACCGCGCGGTCGCCATGACCGAGATGGCGCTGGCCCTGCCGGTGCTGCTGACCGCCGGGCTCTATGGCCTCGAATCGGCCAATCTGGCGCTCACCCACATGAAGATCAGCCAGGCAGCGATGATGGCGGCCGACAATGCCTCGCGCATCGGTGACGATACCATGCTGATCAACCGCCGGATTACCGAAAGCGACGTGACCGACCTGCTGATCGGGGCCGACCTTCAGGCGGGCGAGAAGCTCGACATCTACAAGTTCGGGCGCGTGATACTCAGCAGCCTCGAAACCGATCCCGATGATCCCAGCGGCACCCGGCAGTGGATCCACTGGCAGCGGTGCATGGGCGAGATGCGCGTCGATTCGTCCTTTGGCGAGGAAGGCGATGGCAAGAACAATCCGTCATTCGCGGGCATGGGGCCGCCGGGACAGGAAGTCATGGCGATGCCCGGCGATGCGGTGATGTTCGTGGAAATCATCTACGAATACCAGCCGATCGTTACCGACGCCTTCATCAGCAACCGGATTATCCGCAGCCACGCCTCGTTCACGGTCCGCGACGACCGGGATCTGAGCCAGATCTACCAGGCCGATCCGACCGCACCGATTGCTGCCGCAACCTGTGACAGATACGACCGCTTCCGCACCACTGCAAAACAGCGGCGCGGTGAAGGCGGATGGAACTGGAAGGACTGATCGCGGCAGCGCCCGCCTAGCGGTAGCAAACCTTGCGCACGGCCTCGGCAATGCGGGGGGCATCGATCAGGGCCAGCTTTTCCAGATTTGCCGCGTAAGGCAGCGGCACATCCTCGTTGCAAACCCGCAGGACGGGGGCATCGAGGTCGTCGAACCCCTGCTCCATACAGACCGCGATCACTTCCGACGCAATCGAGCAGACCGGCCAGCCTTCTTCGGCCACCACCAGACGATTGGTCTTTGCCAGGCTGGCGAGGATCGTTTCCGTATCGAGCGGACGCAAGGTTCGCAGGTCGATCACTTCCGCCTCGATCCCCTCGCCTGCCAGCGTTTCCGCCGCATCCAGCGCCAGCCCGACGCCGATTGAATAGCTGACGATGGTCACGTCGCTGCCCTCACGCATTACCCGCGCCTTGCCGATCGGCAAAACGTGATCATCCAGTTCAGGCAATTCGAAAGTGCGGCCGTAAAGCAGCTCGTTTTCCAGGAATACGACCGGATCCTCGCTGCGGATCGCCGCCTTGAGCAGACCCTTGGCATCGCTCGCATCATAGGGCGCAATCACGATCAACCCCGGCACGCTGGCATACCACGGGCCGAAGTTCTGGCTGTGCTGCGCCCCGACCCGGCTTGCCGCGCCATTTGGGCCGCGGAACACAACCGGACAACGCATCTGGCCGCCCGACATGTAATTGGTCTTTGCGGCAGAATTGATAATATGATCAATCGCCTGCATCGCGAAGTTGAAAGTCATGAACTCAACCACCGGGCGCAGACCGCCCATCGCCGCGCCGGCGCCGATACCGGCAAAGCCGTATTCGGTAATCGGGGTGTCAATCACCCGCTTCGGCCCGAATTCGTCGAGCAGCCCCTGGGTGACCTTGTAGGCGCCCTGATACTGGGCGACTTCCTCACCCATCACGAACACCCGGTCGTCGCGGCGCATTTCCTCGGCCATCGCGTCGCGCAGCGCCTCGCGCAGGGTTACGGTCTTCATGTTGGTGCCGTGGGGCACTTCCGGATCAGCCTTTGGCTGCGCCTTCGGCCGTTTTGGCGCGGCCTGCTGCTGCGCTTCAGGCGCGGGCTCCTCCGGGGCTTCCGGTGCGGATGCCGGGGTTGCATCAGCCTCTCCACCCTCGCCCGCCATCACCGCGATCACGGTGCCAACCTTCACGCCTTCGGTGCCTTCGGCCACCAGAATCTTGCCGAGCGTGCCTTCATCGACCGCTTCGAACTCCATCGTCGCCTTGTCGGTCTCGATCTCGGCAATGACATCGCCCGAACGGATCTCATCGCCCTCCTGCTTAAGCCAGCGGGCCAGCGTGCCTTCTTCCATGGTCGGCGACAGCGCGGGCATCTTCAGTTCGACTGCCATCGCTCAATACTCCTCGACCAGGACATCAGTGTAGAGTTCCGCCGGCGCCGGTTCGGGTGAACTCTCCGCAAAATCAGCCGATTCCGCCACGATCTTGCGAATGTCTTTGTCGATCGCCTTCAATTCGTCCTCGCTCTTGCCCTGTTCCAGCAGGGTCTTCTTGAGGCCTTCGATCGGATCGCGGTTGTCCCGCACGTCCTGCACTTCCTCGCGGCTGCGGTACTTGGCCGGATCGGACATCGAATGCCCGCGATAGCGATATGTGACGCATTCGAGCAGCACCGGCCCCTTGCCGCTGCGGACATGGGCAAAGGCGATCTCGGCCGCCTGGCGGACCTTTAGCACGTCCATCCCGTCGACTTTCATGCCGGGGATGCGGAACGCGGTGCCGCGGCGGTAGAACTCGGTTTCCGCGCTGGACCGGCCGACAGCCGTGCCCATAGCGTAACCGTTGTTCTCGATCACGAACACGATCGGCAGCCCCCAGAGCGCGGCCATGTTGAAGGTCTCGTAGACCTGCCCCTGGTTGGCCGCACCGTCGCCGAAATAGGCCAGGCAGAGCCCGCCGTCTCCACGATACTGGTGCGCCAGCGCCAGTCCGCCACCCAGCGCCACCTGGGCACCGACGATGCCGTGCCCGCCGTAGAACTTATGCTCGGTGCTGAACATGTGCATCGAGCCGCCCTTGCCCTTGGAGATACCTGCCTGGCGGCCGGTCAATTCCGCCATGATCACCTTGGGGTCGATCCCGTAGGCGAGCATATGGCCGTGATCGCGGTAGCCGGTGATGACGCTGTCACGATCCGGATCGAGGGCCGATTGCAGGCCAATCGCGACCGCTTCCTGGCCGATGTAGAGGTGGCAGAACCCGCCGATCAGGCCGAGACCGTAAAGCTGCCCGGCCTTTTCCTCGAACCGGCGGATCAGCAGCATCTGTTCGTAGAAATGCAGCATTTCCTCGGCACTCGCCGGGTATCTGGGCTCTTTTTCATGGGCTTCCTGCAGCGAATGCAGAATGAAGGTGCCATCGGTGGCAACGGCTTTCTTGCCGGCCGGAGCTTTGCGGGTGCTGGCGGTCTTGGCCAAGATGCAACGATCCTTGCTAAGCCCGGCCCCGGGGAGGAAACGGGCAGTTTCTTGCTGCCCCAGCTATAGGCACAAGCCGTTACGGCACGCAACGCTTGCGGCCGCCATCACGCCAGACTGCATACGATTACAGCAATCAGGGCCGAGGTGCAGGCTCAAGCGGCAGGACAACTTCGTCCGGGTGCACCACATTCAGGTTCTGGCGCAGCAGTTCGACAGTCAGATCAGGATCGGCATGATCGGGATGGAGCAGGTCAATCCGGTTGCGCAGGACATCCCGCTGTTCGGCCAAGCGGGCAACCTGGGCCTCGCGCCGCTCCAGCAGGTCGAGGTTTTCACGCCAGGAAAGCAGTCCACCGGGCCCGGCAATGACCATACCGCCCATAATCAGCAACGCACCCAGCGCGAACAGCTGGACCAGCTGCTCATTCGGTAGAGAAATGCGGTGCCCTTGGCGCGTCATGACGCCACATGAATCACATGCGATTCAGCCGGTCAAGCGGTAAAGTCGAAATCTGCTAATAAGAGCGCGGCAACCCGAGCACGTGTTCAGCCAGATAGCTCAGGATCAGGTTGGTTGAGATCGGCGCGACCGTATAGAGTCGTGCCTCGCGGAACTTGCGTTCCACGTCATACTCCTCGGCAAAGCCAAAACCGCCGTGGGTCTGCACGCACATATCGGCGGCAGCCCAGCTCGCTTCGGACGCGAGCATCTTGGCCATGTTGGCCTCTGCCCCAGCGTTGCCGCCCCGGTCATAGACTTCTGCGGCGTGGTACACCATCAGCTCACCAGCGCGCATCTGGGCGTAACACCTGGCTATAGGGAACTGAATTCCCTGGTTCTTTCCAATCGGTCGACCAAACACCCCGCGATCGTTGGCGTAGGCGGTGGCCCGTTCGATGAACCATTTGGCATCGCCGATACACTCCGCCCCGATCAGCACCCGCTCGGCATTCATGCCGGACAGGATGTAGCGGAAGCCCTTTCCTTCCTCGCCGATCAGCGCGCTGGCGGGAATCCGCATATCGTCGAAGAACACTTCGGTGGTCGAGTGGTTCATCATCGTGCGGATCGGCTTGATGGTCATGCCGTTTCCGACCACCTCGCGCATGTCCACCAGGAACAGCGAAAGGCCCTCGGTCTTGCTCGCCGCTTCCTCGCGCGGCGTGGTGCGGGCGAGCAACGCCATCAGGTCGGAATGTTCGGCCCGGCTGGTCCAGATCTTCTGGCCGTTGATGACATAGCTGTCCCCTTCCCGGACTGCGCGCGTCTTCAGCGAGAGCGTATCGGTGCCGCTGGTAGGCTCTGATACACCGAAGGCCTGCAGGCGCAGTTCGCCGCTGGCGATGCCAGGCAGGTAGGTCGCCTTCTGCTCCTCGCTGCCGTACCGCAGCAGGGTGTTCATTACATACATTTGGGCATGGGCCGCAGCGCCGTTGCAGCCGGCCGCCTGGATTTCCTCCATGATCACACAGGCCGCATCGAGTTTCAGGCCCGAGCCGCCATATTCCACCGGGATCAGCGCGGCGAGGAAGCCGGCCCTGGTCAACGCATCGACGAATTCGCCCGGATAGGCCCGTTCGCGATCCTTTTCGCGCCAGTAATCACCGGGAAACTCGTTGCACAGCGCGCGCACCGCACGGCGGATTTCGGCCAGGTCTTCGCGGGTCTCGTGCATTCTTCAGGATACCTTCAGCGGCCAGTGTCGAGGAAATCGGTGGCGGAAAAGCCCTCGGGGGCCGCCACTTCGACCACCGGATCGTCACGGTCGTCGAATTCGGTGCGCAGCGCGCGGCTCATCACCGCGTGCATGTCGTAAAGGCAGGTGATGTAGGTCAGCTCAAGGATTTCCTCGTCACTGAAAGCGGCCTTCAGTTCAGCGAACAGGGCGTTGGGCACTCTGCCCCGGTGGCTGACGAGCCGGTCGGCGTAAGCCAGGACCAGCCGTTCGCGGGGGTCGAAGCAGGTCGCGGTCTGCCATGTGGGTATCGCGGCGATCTTCGCCTCGCTCACACCATGGCCGCGCAAGCTCTTACAATGCTGGGAAAAGACGAACTGGCTACCATTGGCAAATCCGGCCCAGGTCTGGCCCAGTTCGCGCAAGGCCGGGTCGAGCTTTCGCTTGGGACTGCGATAATAGGCAAAACCCTGCGCGGCATGCTTGAGCGTATCGGGTGAATTGGCGAAAACCGTCCACCAGTCTCCGCGGGTCCCGGTAGCAGTGCCAGGGTCTGCTACTGGATCGCGGTCGCCGAACAGGACTTGATAGAGCGGGCGGGCGACATCACTGTCGGCCTCCGCCAGCGGAACTTCGCGCAGGCGAGGCATTCAGGCCTCCACCCGATCAGCGGCTGTGGCGGGTTCGTGGCGGATGTCCTCCGGCCCGAACTCCTTGGTGAAGGCGGCGAATTCGAGCATTATCCCATTGGGATCGGTAAAGTAGACCGAGCGGACGAATACCCCTTCGTGCAGTTCGCGCGCCATGCCGAACGGGCTGTCGTCATGGTTCACCACCACCGGGGTGTGAGTTACGCCATGCTCTGCGAGCCGGGCGATCGAGGCTGCCAATTCGGCTTCTTCCATGTGGAAGGCGAGGTGGTTCATCGAACCGACCGCCGTCTTGGCCTTGTCGGGAAAATGTTCGACCGAAGCGACCCCCGGTGCCGCTGGCGGGCCGTCTGCCCACCAGAAGAACGCCACGCTGGACCCGCCGCCACAATCGAAGAAAAAGTGCTGTCCGCCATCGGGCAAGGCAACTGTCTTGACCAGCGGCATCCCGAGCACACGGGTGTAGAAGTCAACTGTCTCGCGCATGTCGCGACAGACCAGTGCAATGTGGTTGATTCCCTGCGTGCGGATCATGGTGCTCTCCCTTCCTGCATAGCTTTGCCGTGATGAAGCCGCATTCGCAATGGATCATCCTTCCAGGATCGGCCCGGTTGTCTTTACACAGTGGATCCCATGCGATATAGTTTCCACTGAAACCAGTTTCACAAGGACATCCCATGGCCGACCTGTTCGAGAACCCCGCTGGCCTCGATGGCTTCGAATTCGTCGAGTTCTGCGCACCGCAGAAGGGTGTGCTGGAACCGGTGTTTGCGGCCATGGGCTTCACCCATGTCGCCACCCACCGCAGCAAGGACGTGCAATTGTGGCGTCAGGGCGGGATCAACCTGATTGCCAACTACGAACCCAAAAGCGCCGCGTGGTACTTCGCCCGCGAGCATGGCCCGTCGGCCTGTGGCATGGCCTTCCGCGTGCGGGATGCCCGCAAGGCTTATCAGCACCTGCTCGATCAGGGTGCCGAACCGGTTCAGGTCCATACCGGCCCGATGGAACTGCATATCCCGGCGATCCGCGGCATCGGCGGGGCAATCCTCTATCTGGTCGACCGCTACCAGAACGAGGCTGGTGAAGGGCTATCGATCTACGACATTGATTTCGAGTACCTGCCCGGGGTGGACAAGCACCCGGTGGGGGCCGGGTTCCAGCTGATCGACCACCTCACCCACAACGTCTACGGCGGGCGGATGAAGTACTGGGCGGACTACTACGAAACCCTGTTCAACTTCCGCGAGATCCGATTTTTCGACATCAAGGGCGAATATACCGGCCTCACCTCAAAGGCGCTGACCGCGCCCGACGGCAAGATCCGCATCCCGCTCAATGAAGAGGGCGAAGGCGGCAAGGGCCAGATCGAGGAGTTCCTGCGCGAATTCAACGGTGAAGGCATCCAGCACATCGCGCTGATCTGCGAAGATCTGCCCGCTTGCTGGGATCGCCTCAAGGCACTGGGCGTGCCGTTCATGACCGCCCCGCCCGCCACCTACTACGACATGCTGGCCGAACGCCTGCCCGGCCACGGCGAGGATGTCGAGGCGCTGAGGATGCGCGGCATCCTGCTTGACGGGACGACCGAAGGCGGGCAACCGCGCCTCCTGCTTCAGATCTTCGCCCAGGCGCAGGTCGGGCCGGTGTTCTTCGAATTCATCCAGCGCAAGGGTGACGACGGCTTCGGTGAAGGCAACTTCAAGGCCCTGTTCGAAAGCATGGAGCGTGACCAGATCCAGCGCGGCGTGCTGGAAGTGGAGCCCGCCCAATGAGCGCGCATCCGATCGCACTCGGCGGCATCCACCACACCGCCTATCGCTGCAGGGACGCCAAGGAGACGGTCGAATGGTACAGCCGGGTCCTGGGCATGGATTATACGACAGCTTTCGCAGAGGACCATGTCCCATCCACCGGGGCATATGACCCCTATATGCACGTCTTCCTCGATGCCGGGAACGGCAACGTGCTGGCATTCTTCGAGCTGCCCAACCAGCCAGATATGGGCCGGGACGAGAACACGCCAGCATGGGTCCAGCACCTCGCATTCCGGGTCGGTTCTGAAGAGCAGCTGCTCGCCGCCAAGACGCACATCGAAGGACTCGGGATCGACGTTCTGGGCCCTACCCATCACGGGATCTTCAAGTCGATCTATTTCTTCGACCCCAATGGCCACCGCGTTGAACTTGCCGCAGACATCGGCACTGACGAACAGTATGCCGAACTCAAGCGGGTCGCCCCGATGATGCTGGAGGAATGGAGCCAGACCAAGAAGGCACCCCAACATGCGGCGTGGCTGCACGAACTTGCCCGCAAGGAACATGGCGTGGACTAACCCCTGCCCGATCGCGCGCCGCCGGGCGAACCCATGGTCGATATTCAGTTGGCTGGGCCGGATCACGCGGTCGACATTGACCCGGTCTATATGTTCCGCTCTCAATAGTATCGCGTGGACATGGACTTGGCAAACGCGCGCAAGCTGGTAGCGCGCGCAGCGTGGATGGACCGGACAACAGGGCACCAGCGCCAGGATTGAGCAAGGGGCAGGAGCGAGCGCTGGCTCTGGTCACCGGCGTGACCGTTGCCAATGCTTATTACATCCATCCGATCGTGGCTGAAGTTGCCCGCGAATACAGCGTCAACACGGCGGCCATCGGCCTCGTGCCGGCGCTCAACCAGCTGGCGCTGGCGCTGGGCATCTTCCTCCTCCTGCCATTGGGGGACCGCTACGGCAATCGGACGCTGTGCCTGATCTTTGGCGCAGGACAGGCCGTTGCGCTGATCACGATGGCGCTGGCCGAACAGTTCTGGCTGTTCGTAAGCGCGTCGACGGTGCTCGGGTTCTTCACCATCGCGCCCTACATCCTGCCCGCCTACGCCTCCAAGCGCGTGGCGCCAGAGCGGCTTGGCCAGGTTACAGCGACCCTCACGGCAGGGATTATCTTCGGGATACTGGTCGCCCGCGTCGGTGCCGGTGCGGTGGCGGAATACCTCGACTGGCGGCTGGTCTATGCCGCTGCCGGCATGCTCGTGGTCGCAACCACCGTGGCGCTTCCCTGGCTGATGGAAGGCAAACGCCCGAGCGGCGAGCCGGTTCGCCACCTGCCTTATCCGCAATTGCTGGGGTCGCTGTTCCCGCTCCTGGCACAGAACCGCGAAGTTCTGCTTTCCGGCCTGATCCAGGCGCTCAATTTCGGGATTTTTCTGTCGGTCTGGCTGGGGTTGGCCCTGCACCTGACCAGCGCGGAGATGGGTTACGGAACCGACGTGGTCGGCTATCTCGCCGGGCTCGCCGCCGTCAGCATCTATGTTACTCCCCGGCTCGGGCGCTGGGCCGACGCGGTTGGTGCCCGGCGAGCTCGGTTCCGGTTCGCCGCAGTGCAGCTTGCCGGCGTGGCCCTGTTGTGGCCGCTGGGCCACTCGCTGTTGCTGTTGCTGGCGCCAGTGGTGATGCTCAACGCGGTCGGCCCCTCGATCGATGTGACCAGCCGGATGACCTTCCTCGGCCTTGACCCGGCAATCCGCACCCGGCTGATGACCGGGTTTATCGTGATGATGTTCATCGGCGGCGGCCTGGCCAGCTGGGCCGGTACCGCCGCATATGCCTGGGCGGGGTGGAGCGGCACGGCGGCCCTCGCCGCGGCGCTGTCGGCAAGTGTAGTCCTGCTCAGCAGGTGGGCGATGCGCCTGGGACGGTAAGATCTGGTGCGCCCGACGGGATTCGAACCCATGGCCCCCAGATTAGGAATCTGGTGCTCTATCCTGCTGAGCTACGGGCGCGCCGCAGCCCCAATACGGCGGTGCCGCGCGTCTTGCAATCAGTTGAGCTTGTCCGGCTCGGCCACCGGAAACGGCAAGGGCGCCACCTCGATTCCCTCGTCGAGCAAGGATTTGGCCTCAGCTAGCGTTGCCTTGCCGTGGATCAGTTCAAGGTCCTTGTCGCCATAGTGCATCGCGCGAGTCTCGTCGGCAAAGCTGTCACCCACCCAGCGGCTGTTTTCCAGCGCTCTGGCCTGGGCAGCGGCAAGTGCCTGCATCGCCCGGACCACCTCCGGCGGGATCGGGACATTGGACATGGGCGAACTGGCAGTCACCCCCTGGCGCTGGTTGCCTTTGGCCGGAACCGCCGGAGCCATCGGTGCCTTTTCGACCCCTGCCGATCCGCACTGTGGGCATGACACCAAGCCACGCTCCAACTGGCATGCGTAATCATCCGACGAACCGAACCAGCCTTCGAACCGGTGGCCCTGGTCACAGCGGAGGTCAAACACGATCATGTCTGGGCCAATTTGGGAATATCCCGGCGGTTGGCAAGTGCAGGAACCTGTGCGCGCACCTCGGCAATTCGGGCGAGATCGAGATCGCAAAAAGCAAGGCCAGGCTCCTCACCGCCCATGTCGAGCAACACCTCGCCCCAGGGATCGACCACCAGGCTGTGCCCATAGGTCTGCCGCCCGTCGTCGTGGTTGCCGACCTGTGCTGCAGCAATGATGAAAGCGCTCGCCTCGATCGCGCGGGCTCGCAGCAGGATATGCCAATGTGCCTGCCCGGTCGACCTGGTGAAGGCGGCAGGCACCGCGATCGCATCGCACCGGCGATCGCCCAACTCACCGAACAAGGCGGGAAAGCGCAGGTCGTAACAGATCGTCAGGCCGAGCTTCCCAACCGGCGTGTCTGCTACCGAAACCACTGCGCTGCCTGGCTGGTAGGCGTTGCTTTCACGCCAGCTTTCGCCGCTTTCCAGATCGACATCGAACATATGGATCTTGTCGTAAGTGACCGGATTGACTGCGCCCGCGCCATGGCGGCTGAAATACATCGAGCGGTTTGCCCACTTCCCATCCGCAGCGCGCACCGCCTGCGAACCAAGCGCGATTGCGATCCCGACTTCGCTGGCGCAGTTTGATAAGTGCGCAGTGACTTCGGCTGGACCGCTGCCGTCTATCCAAGGCGCAGCCCGCTTGCGATCGCGGTCGAGGCAGATCGACATTTCGGGCGTGAACAAGATCTCAGCGCCCTCGCCCGCCGCTTTCCTTGCCGCGTCATCGATGGCACGCAGGTTGGCTTGCGAATCAATCCCGGATGTCATCTGGAGGATGGCAATGCGGGTCATTCAGCCTTCCAGCAGCGCATCAAGCCTGCCCGCCTTATCGAGCGCGTGAAGATCGTCCGACCCGCCCACATGAACATCGCCGATGAAGATCTGTGGCACTGTGCGCGCATCAGGCGCTCGCGCCAGCATGGCGGCCTTGTCCTTGCCGCCGAATGTCACGTCATGCTCGTGATAGGTGGCACCCTTGCTGTCCAGCAACCGCTTGGCCCGAACGCAATAGCCGCAGCCGAACTTAGTGTAGATGTCGATCCGGGGAATGGTCATCGGCGTCCTCTGGGGTTCTTGAAAGCATGAATTAGCCGCTTATCTGAGCAATGGAAACGCCCGCCGCAATGGGGGCGTGACCAGAAACCCGCCGGGCGCCCGATCACAGGGCCCGGCAACATCAGATTGCTCATAGGAGGATTTGCACCATGTCACGTTTTGATCTTACCCCTTATCGCCGTTCCACTGTCGGCTTTGATCGCCTGTTCGACCTGCTCGAAAATCAGGCGCGCCTGAACAGTGGTGACAACTACCCCCCGTTCAACATCGAGAAGCGGGGCGAGGACCACTATCGCATCACGCTGGCCGTCGCCGGCTTCCGCCCCGGCGATCTCGACATCACCGCGCAGCAGAATCTGCTGGTCGTGCAAGGCAAGAAGCGTGAGGAAACCGTTGATGGGGAAATCCTGCATCTCGGGATCGCCAACCGCGGGTTTGAGCGCCGGTTTGAACTGGCCGATTATGTCCGCGTCGAAGCGGCCGATCTGGCTGACGGTCTGCTGGTGATCGATCTGGTCCGCGAAGTGCCTGAGGCGATGAAGCCAAAGAAAATTCTGGTCGGCGGCCAGCGCCCGCTGGAAGTGATTCAGAACGACGAATCCAGCGCCGCCTGAACTTTTCCGTCTCGCAGACAAAAAGCCCGCCTTCTTTGCAGAAGGCGGGCTTTTTCGTTCTGCGCAAGGCGAACGATCCGGAGACCTGTTTGGAGGCGAGCCGAAGCCCGCCTCCGCGACACAAGGCCGCCTCTTCTCGGGTCTGACCGTCCGGGTCGCAGAAGACGATCAGTCCCGAGGCAAGCTCGCGATTTAGAATGTGACCGGGGCCTGTTCGCAATGCGGCCCCGCTCGTTGTCGAAGCGCTAGTGCGGCAAAACTATCAAAAGATAAAGTGGGTACGTCAAAAAATTGCTAAGATTGCATATTTCGTGTGCCAAGATGCAGGTTCAGACCAGCCGCGACTGACGCAAAGCTGCGGCAATGAAGTCGGCAAACAGCGGGTGCGGGGCGAACGGCTTGGACTTCAGCTCTGGGTGGAACTGCACCCCGATGAACCACGGATGGTCCGGCCGCTCCACAATTTCCGGCAGCAGGCCATCGGGTGACATGCCTGAGAACACCAGCCCATCGTTCTCCAATGCATCGCGGTAGGCAATGTTGACCTCGTACCGGTGCCGGTGGCGTTCGGAAATCGTGCTAACCCCGTCATAGACCCCGGACACGTGGCTGTTGCCAGCGAGCACGGCCTCGTACGCGCCAAGGCGCATGGTGCCGCCCAGGTCGCCGCCCGCTTCGCGGGTTTGCAAACCTTCCTCAGTCATCCATTCGGTGATGATGCCCACCACCGGCTCCCTGGTCGGGCCGAATTCGGTCGAACTTGCTCCCGGGTGCCCGGCGGAACGGGCGCCTTCGATGCAGGCCATCTGCATACCGAGGCAGATGCCAAGGAACGGCACGTTGTGTTCGCGCGCGAAGCGGACGCTGGCGATCTTCCCCTCGCTGCCGCGCTCCCCGAAACCGCCCGGCACCAGAATCGCGTGCATCGGTTCCAGCCGGGCCGCGATTGCCGCGTCGTCCTGTTCGAACACCTCGGCGTCGATCCATTTGATGTTGACCCTGACCCGGTTGGCCATGCCCCCGTGGATCAGCGCTTCGTTCAGCGACTTGTAGGCATCCTGCAGGCCAACATACTTGCCAACGACCCCAATGGTTACCTCTCCTTCGGGATTCTCATAGCGGTCGACAATATCGTACCAGCGCGACAGATCGGGCGCCGGGGCATCGGTGATGCCGAATCCGCGCAGGACCTCGTCGTCCAGCCCCTCGGCATGGTATTGCAGCGGCACGGCATAGATCGAGCTGGCGTCCAGCGCAGGAATGACCGCTTCCGGCCGCACGTTGCAGAATTGCGAGATCTTGCGCCGGTCGCTTTCCGGAATCGGATGCTCGGCCCGGCACAGCAAGACATCAGGCTTGATGCCGAGGCTGGCCAGTTCGCGCACCGAGTGCTGGGTCGGCTTGGTCTTCAGTTCGCCCGCTGCCGCGATGTAGGGCACAAGCGTAACGTGGACGCTGAGCGTCTGGAGCGGCTCCATCTCATTCCTGAGCTGGCGGATCGCTTCCATGAAGGGCAGTGATTCGATGTCACCGACCGTCCCGCCGATTTCGCATAGAATAAAATCATGGTCGCCCTGATCGGCCAGTGCGAACTCCTTGATGGCGTCGGTCACGTGCGGAATGACCTGCACGGTAGCGCCGAGATAGTCGCCGCGCCGTTCCCGGGTGATGATCTGCTGGTAGATCCGGCCCGAAGTCACATTATCGCTCTGGCGGGCGGAGACGCCAGTGAACCGTTCGTAATGGCCCAGATCGAGGTCAGTCTCGGCCCCGTCGTCAGTGACATAGACCTCGCCGTGCTGGTACGGGCTCATCGTGCCCGGATCGACGTTCAAATAGGGATCGAACTTGCGGATGCGGACCTTGTAGCCACGCGCCTGAAGCAGTGCGCCGAGGCTCGCTGCCATGAGGCCCTTGCCCAGCGAGGAGACCACGCCGCCGGTGATGAAGATGTACCGCGCCATGGGAGTTGGGCCTTAAGCGTCTGGAGTGAGTCGGGGCAAGCGGAATGGCGCGGCAAAATGCCGCACATCCACAGGATCGAAGCAAAAGTTACTCTGCCGCCGGGGCTGGCTGAGCCGGAGCCGGCTGCGTGGCCGGGGCTGCCAGCGGGTCGGCCGGCGCAGCGAGCGGATCGGCGGGCGCGGCAAGCGGATCGGCCGGAGCCGCCGCTTTGCGGTCCAGAGTCGTGGTGATCTCGTTTTCACCGGTCGCGCCGACCGCAACCACCGCCAGCGCAATCGACAGGGCGACAAACGTTACCGCCAGCCACTTGGTCGAGCGGGTCAGGAAATCAGCCGCGCCACGGGCGCTCATCATCCCGTTCGGGCTGCCGCCGATGCCCAGCCCGCCGCCTTCGGACCGCTGCATCAGGATCACCGCCACCAGCGCGGCGGCCACGATGGCCTGGACAACGGTGAGAAACAGGAACAGCGACATGGATCAACCTTCGGAAACGGAATGCACGCGCGCATGTAGGCGCGCGGGCCGCCGGTGGCAAGAACGGGGCGTATCAAGCTGATCGGATCAGTTGTCCACCAGGTCTGCCGCTGCCACCACGATGCCGAGGAAACTCTCCGCCGTCAGGCTGGCACCGCCGACCAGCGCCCCGCCCACTTCGTCTGCAGCCAGCAGGTCGCGGGCATTGTCGGCGTTGACCGAGCCGCCATAGAGAATCCGTACCAGCGCCGCTTCGGCTTCGCCGTAGCGATCCACCAGCAGCGCCCGCAGTGCCCGGTGCATTGCGCCGACCTCGTCGACTGTCGGCGTGCGGCCGGTGCCGATCGCCCAGACCGGCTCATAGGCCACGGTGAGGGATTCGGCCGGGCTCTCCAGCATAGTCGGCAGCGAAGCCGCCAGTTGAGCGGTAACGAACGCTTCTGCCTGGCCCGCGTCGCGCACCGCTTCAGGTTCACCCACGCACAGGATCAGACGCATCCCGGCCTGGAGCGCGGCTGCACCTTTTTCCGCCACCAGGGTATCGTTCTCCCCGTGATCGCGGCGTCGTTCACTATGACCGAGAATAACGAATTTGGCTCCGGCGTCAGCCACCATGGCGGCACTGATGTCGCCGGTATTGGCCCCGTCCGGACCAGGGTGGCAATCCTGTGCACCGACGCCAATCTGCTCCACCTCGCGGTGAACCGCGTGGATCAGGGTGAATGGCGGCGCCAGCGCCACTTCCACCTTCATCATGTTCTGGGCGGCACGGTCGATAGCACGGGCCTGTGCGAGCATCGCTCGGGTCCCGTTCATTTTCCAGTTGCCAACGATATAGGGCCGAGCGGCCATAGAGCAAAAATCCTGCCATGACTGTGAATCGCGCCCACGGCCTTAGCGGTGGCGCGCCGTGGCCCGCTAGCCGTATGTTCGGCGATAGTCAAAACACCCGCGCACCTGTTGCCGCATGGACGCAGGGCCGATAAAGCGCCTCCCCATGTCCGCGCCGCGGCGCCCCGTTACCGGATTCGCACAGACCCATGATCAGTTTCTTCCGCAGGTTCTTCAATTCCAAGCTCGGCGTGCCGATCACGCTGGGCTTCCTTGCCCTGATCGCAATCGCCTTTGCCAGTTCCGATATCACCGGCTCCGGCATGTTCGGCGGCGTTTCCGGAGGTGACCGGGTGGCCGTAGTCGGTGGCGAGAAGATCGGCACGGCCGACCTCAGCCGCGCCGCCAGCAATGCACTGGACCAGGTCAGACAGCAGAACCCGACCCTGACCATGGCGGCATTTCTGCGCGAAGGCGCGCTTGACGATGTGCTGGACCAGTTGCTCGACCGGACCGCAATTGCCGAATTTGCACGGAAAATCGGTCTGCGGGCGGGCGACAACCTGCTCAACAGCGAGATACTCGACATTCCGGCCTTCCGCGGACCAGATGGCAACTTCTCGAACGAAGTCTATCGCGCCGCCATCGGGCAACAGGGGCTGAGCGATGCACAGGTTCGGCTCGACCTGGGTCAGGGCATCCTCGCCCAGCAATTGCTGGTCCCGTCCGCGTTCGGCGCGCAGATGCCGAACAAGATGGTCAGCCAGTATGCCAGCCTGTTGAAGGAAACGCGGCAGGGCACGATTGGGATCGTCCCCAGCGCGCTCTATGAACCCACCGCCGGGCCGACCAAGGCGCAGGTCCAGGCCTATTACACCGCGAACCGGGCCGAGTATGTCCGGCCCGAACGCCGGGTGATTCGCTTCGCTACGTTCGACGCAACCGCCGTTGCCAAGGTTTCCGAACCGACCGAAAAAGAAATCGCGGCCCGCTACGAAGCCAACCGGGAAATGTTCGCGGCCCGCGAAACCCGGCGGCTTAGCCAGTTGATCGTGCCGACCGAAGCGGCGGCTGCGGCCATCGTGCAGCGGGTGAAGGCAGGCGGTTCGCTCGAGACGGCGGCCAGCGAGGCGGGTTTCCGCCCGGCCAGCGTCGGCCCGATCGAACGCCAAGCGCTTGCCACGCAGTCATCCGCCGCCGTGGCCAAGGCCGCCTTCGAAGCGCCGTCCGGCACAGTCGCCGCCCTCGCCCGCAGCGGGCTCGGCTGGCATGTGGTTCGCGTCGATGCGGTCGAACGGACGCCGGGGCGCACCCTGGCGCAGGCCCGCGGCGATCTGGTGACCGCCCTGCGCGCCGAAAAGCAACGCCAGGCGATTGCTGACGTATCCGCATCTATCGAGGAACAGCTCGATGGCGGCGTAAGCCTGGCCGATGTGGCCAAAACCGTTTCTGCCGAACTCGCCACCTCCGGGGCGATCACCGCTGACGGGCGGATCTACGGCACCGCGGGGGCGATGGCCCCGCAAGTGCTCGGGCCGGTGCTGCAGACTGCCTTCCAGATGGAAGAAGGCGAACCCCAGATTGCCGAGCTGGTGCCGGGCGAACTGTTCATCATCTACGAGGTCAGCGACATCACCCCGTCAGCCACAGCGCCGCTGGCTGAAATCGAATCGCAGATCATCGCAGACTGGCGCCGGGCCGAAGGCTTGAAGCGGGCCCAGGCGGCATCGGACCGGATCCTTGCCGCAGTGCGCAAGGGCACCCCGCTGGCGCAGGCCATGCGGGCGGAGAATGCTGCACTGACCAACCTCGATCCGATCAAGCTGTCGCGCGAGCAGCTGGCCCAGAGCGGCCAGCGCGTGCCACCGCCGCTGGCGCTGATGTTCAGCATGGCGCAGGGGACCAGCAAGAAGCTGGAGGCGCCCAACAACGCTGGCTGGTTCCTCGTCCAACTGGACCGGATCGAGGCCGGCACGATTGCCCGCGACGACCCTGTCTTTGCCCAGGCCAAGCGCGAACTGGGGCAAACGCTGGGGCAGGAATATGCGGCCCAGCTGCGCACCGCCGTGCGCGCCGAAGTAGGGGTCGAGCGCAATCAGACCGCAATCGATGCGGTGCGCAAGCAACTGACCGGCGAGAACTGAGGAGGCCGCCCTGTCCGGCCTCGCGCCAGAAAACGCCAACGCTGCGGTCGAAGCTCTGGCACAAGGGCGACCGGCGCTCGTCTGGCGCCGGGTGATCGCGGATACGGAAACACCGGTCAGTGCGGCGCGCAAGTTGATCGAGCCGGGGCGCGGCGATTTTCTGCTCGAATCGGTCGAAGGCGGGGAAGTGCGCGGTCGCTACAGCCTGCTTGGTCTTGATCCGGACCTGCTGTTCCGGGCCACCCGCGATCGGACAGAGATATTCCGCCACTGGCAAACCGATCGCACGGCCAGCGAACAGGTTCCGGGCAACAGCCTCGATGCCCTGCGCGCCCTGGCCGCCGATTGCCGGATCGCGGTGCCCGGTGCCTTGCCGCCCGCGCTGGCCTGTCTGGTCGGTTATTTCGGCTATGAGACGATAAGCCTGGTCGAAGACCTGCCGCGCGCGCCTGACAGCGCCGTGGGCCTGCCTGACATGGTGTTCGCCCGCCCCACCCTGCTGCTGGTGTTCGACCGGCTGAGCGATGCGCTGTTCGTGATTGCCCCGTTGTGGCCGGGCGCCGGGGAACCTGCTGCACGGGTCGCTGCCGCCGGGGAAAGAATTGACGCGGTGCTCGCCCGATTGACGCACGCTGCGCCGCCCGAGCCGCGCAGCGCCGGCTTGCCCGACATGGCCCTGACGCCCGTGATGAAGCAAGACCGCTATTTCGCCATGGTGGCGCGGGCCAAGGACTATATCATCGCCGGAGACGTGTTCCAGGTGGTGCTGGCGCAGCGCTTCACCTGCCCTTTCCCGCTGCCGCCGTTCGAGCTTTACCGGGCGCTGCGGCGGGTCAATCCCTCGCCCTTTCTCTATTTCCTCGACCTGCCGGGATTTGCCGTGGTCGGATCGAGCCCGGAAATCCTGGTCCGCGTAAGAGAGGGAGAGGTGACCATTCGCCCGATTGCCGGGACCCGCCCGCGCGGCTCGACCCGCGACGAGGACGAAGCGAACGAAGCCAGCCTGCTGGCCGATCCGAAGGAACGGGCCGAACACCTGATGCTGCTCGATCTGGGGCGCAACGACGTCGGCCGGGTCGCCGCCAGGGGCACCGTTACCGTCACCGACAGCTTCACTATCGAACGCTACAGCCACGTCATGCACATTGTCAGCAACGTGGTCGGGCAACTTGATCCGGCACATGATGCGCTCGATGCACTGTTCGCGGGCTTCCCGGCCGGGACGGTCAGCGGCGCACCCAAGATCCGCGCCTGCGAGATCATCGCTGAACTGGAACCGGAGGCGCGCGGGGCCTATGCTGGCGGGGTCGGCTATTTCGCGCCGGATGGCTCAGTCGACAGCTGCATCGTGCTGCGCACTGGCGTGGTCAAGGATGGGACGCTTCACGTCCAGGCCGGGGCCGGGATTGTCGCAGACAGCGTGCCCGATTACGAGCACCGCGAATGCCAGGCCAAGGCGGGCGCGCTGCTCGCTGCTGCCCGCGAAGCGGCCCGCATCGCGCAGGAACCGGGGTACGGTCAATGAGGCTACTGCTGTGCACCGTCCTGTTCACACTTGCCGCCTGCGGCCAGCAACCGGCCGGAGAACCGGTCATGCGGACCGAAATCGGCAGCGGTAAAGCAGAACGGACGGAGAAGGCGCAGACCCAGCCTGAACCATTGCCGGCGCCCACGGTTGCCTCGGCCTGCCGCACGATCATGTTCGAGGAAGCCCGCTTCACGCATTGCGTTGCTGATGCGAAATTGCACCGGATCGTCACCGACCTCGGCCCGGCTGGCGGCCCGCCCTACCGCAGCCTTGCCAACCTCGCCGCAAGTCGGCCGGCCGACGCGGCCCCGGTCGCCTTCGCAGTCAACGGCGGCATGTTCGATGATGAGGGAAAGCCAATCGGCTACTACGTCGAAGGGGGCAAGCGGCTGAAGGAACTCAACCGCAACGACGGCACCGGCAATTTCCACCTTAAGCCCAACGGGGTGTTCTTCGGTACCGGCTCCAAATGGCAGGTCCGCACTGCGGACGATTTCTTTGCCAACGTGGCCGACCGGCCGGAATTCGGCACCCAGAGTGGGCCAATGCTGGTGATCGGCGGGAAAATCCACCCGGAGATCACCGAGAACGGCCCCTCGCGCACGATCCGCAACGGGGTCGGCGTGGATGCAGCGGGCCGCGCCCATTTCGTCCAGTCGGCCGGTGCGGTCAGCTTCGGGGTACTGGCGCGGCTGTTCCGGGACGAACTCAAGACGCCCAACGCGCTCTATCTCGACGGTTCGGTCAGCTCGCTGTGGGATCCGGCCAGCGAGCGGCTCGATATCCGTGCCCCGCTCGGCCCGCTGATCATCGTGGAAACCCGCTGATGCCCCTCACCTATACCCGTACCCTCTACCCCGAGATCGCGCCTTACGAAAGCGGAATGCTCGACGTGGGCGAAGGCCATACGCTCTATTACGAGCGGGTCGGCACACCCGGCGCGAAACCTGCGGTGTTCCTCCACGGCGGCCCCGGCGGGGGCATGGCGCCATCGCACCGCCGCCAGTGGGACCCGGCACGCTATGACGTGCTGCTGTTCGACCAGCGCGGCTGCGGCCAGTCGCTGCCCTTCGCTGAAATCGAGCGCAACGACACCTGGCGGATTGTGGCGGATATCGAGCGGCTGCGGGCAATGTGCGGTCACGAAAAGTGGCAGGTGTTCGGCGGCAGCTGGGGCGCGACGCTTGCCCTCGCCTATGCCCAGACACACCCTGAGCGGGTGACTGAGCTGATCCTGCGAGGCGTGTTCCTCGCCCGCGAGCAGGAGAAGAACTGGCTCTACCGCTACGGTGCGAGCGAGATCATGGCCGAGCAATGGGCCAGTTTCAGCGGCCATATCCCAGAGGCTGAGCGCGGCGACCTGGTGCGCGCCTATCACGACCGCCTGACCAGTCAGGATGAGGCCACCCGCCTTGCCGCGGCCAGGGAATGGTCACTGTGGGAAGGCTCGGTCGCGACCCTGCTGCCCAATCCCGACTTGCTGGCCGACTTCGCCGAACCGGCCAAGGCGCTCCCCTTCGCCCGCATCTGCGCACGCTATTTCCTCCACGATTTCTACCTTGAGGAAGCGCAATTGCTGCGCGACGCGCACAGGCTGAAAGGCATCCCCGGGATCATCGTCCAGGGCCGCCACGACATTTGCTGCCCGCCAACCTCGGCCTGGGCGCTGAAGCAGGCCTGGCCCGATGTCGATCTGAGGATCATCCACGACGGCGGCCACGCCGCGAGCGAGCCGGGGATCCTCGATGGGCTGGTGCGGGCGACCGACGAGTTTGCGGCATGATCCTCGTCATCGACAATTACGACAGTTTCACCTTCAACCTGGTCCATTACCTGATGGAGCTGGGGGCCGAGGTCCGGGTGGAGCGCAATGATGCGATCAGCGCTGCGCAGGCGGTCACCAGCGGGGCAAAAGGCTGCCTGATTTCCCCCGGCCCGTGCACGCCAAACGAGGCGGGGATCAGCCTTGATCTCGTCGCCGCCTGTGCCGACGCCCGCCTTCCGCTGCTCGGCGTCTGCCTCGGCCACCAGTCGATCGGGCAGTATTTCGGCGGCAAGGTGGTGCGCGGCGGGCTCATGCACGGCAAGACCAGCCCGGTGTCGCATGATGGCAGCGGCGTGTTCGCGGGGCTACCCAGCCCTTTCACCGCCACCCGCTACCATTCGCTGATCGTGGAGGACATTCCCGCCAGCCTTGCGGTCAACGCGCGTTCCAACGATGGCCATGTCCAGGGCTTCCGCCACGTCGAGCTGCCGATCCACGGGGTCCAGTTCCACCCTGAATCCATCGCCACCGAGCATGGCCACGACCTGCTCGCCAACTTCCTGCGCCTGTGCGGGATAGAGCCGGAGCCCATCCGATGAAATCGCTGCCCGGTGCCGATGCCCACCTGAGCGAAATCGAAGCCGAGGAAGTGTTCGGCTGGATCCTGGACGGCGAAACCAGCGAGGACGAGATCGCCCGCTTTCTGGTTGACCTGTCCGACCGAAGCGAGACGGCGGAGGAAATCGCCGGGGCCGCGCGTGCCTTGCGTGCCCGCCTGATCCCAATCACCGCGCCGGCCAATGCGGTCGACTGCTGTGGAACCGGCGGAGACGGGCATCACACGCTCAATGTCTCGACCGCCGTCAGTCTGGTGGTGGCGGCAGCGGGTGTGCCAGTGGCCAAGCATGGCAACCGCGCCGCCAGCAGCAAGGCCGGCGCCGCCGACACGCTGGAAGCGCTCGGTCTCGACATGGAAGCCGCTGGCCGCACCGCTGAGAAGACCCTCTCCGAAATCGGCATCTGCTTCCTGTTCGCCAGGAACCATCACCCGGCGATGGGCCGGATCCAGCCGATCCGCCAGCGTCTGGCGCGCCGCACCATCTTCAATCTGATGGGGCCGCTGTCGAACCCGGCCGGGGTTCAACGCCAGCTGATCGGGATTGCCCGCCCGGCCTATGTCCCGATCTATGCCGAAGCCAAGGCGCGGCTGGGCACGATCCGCACCTTCATCGCTTCCGGCGACGAGGGTCTCGACGAACTGAGTTTGGCCGGCGGCAACGAACTGGCCGACGTTCGCGGGCGAGATTTCGAGATGCGGCGGGTCGATGCCAGCCTTGCCGGGCTGCCCCATGCTCCGGTCGAAGCCATCCGCGGCGGCGATCCGGCGCACAATGCCAAAGCGCTCAAGGCCCTGCTCGATGGTGTGCCCGGCCCCTACCGCGATGCAGTGCTGTTCAACGCCGCCGCTACCCTGCTGGTGGCTGGCGCTGCGACCAATTGGACAGACGGCACCGCCCGGGCCGCCGAATCGCTCGATAGCGGTGCAGCCGCTGCGCTGCTGACGCGCTGGATCGAGATTGCCCGATGAACAAGCTTGAGGAAATCTGCGCCACCAAGCAGATCGAAGTGGCACAGCGCCGGGCCGAACAGTCGGTGACGGCGCTTGACCATCGCGCCGCCGGGCAGACCCCGCCGCGCGGGTTCGAGGCTGCCCTGCGCGCGAAAGCGGCTGATGGCTTTGCCCTGATCGCGGAAATCAAGAAAGCTTCGCCCTCCAAGGGGCTGATCCGGGCCGACTTCGATCCCGCTGACCACGCCCGCACCTATCAGGCCGGGGGTGCCGCGTGCCTGTCCGTTCTGACCGATGCACCCTATTTCCAGGGACATGAGGATTATCTGGTCGCTGCCCGCGCTGCATGCGACCTTCCGGCCTTGCGCAAGGATTTCATGGTCGATCCATGGCAGGTGGCCGAAGCGCGGGCATTCGGCGCCGATGCCATCCTGATCATCGTCGCCGCGCTTGAAGACAGTGCTATGGCGGAAATCGAAGCGGCGGCGCTGGAACGCGGGATGGATGTGCTGGTCGAAGTGCATGACAAGGCCGAGATGGAGCGCGCCCATCGGCTAAAATCGCGCCTGATTGGCGTAAACAACCGCGATCTCAAGACCTTCACCACCGATCTTGCCACCACCGAGAGGCTAGCCCCGCTCGCCCCTCCCGGCACCTTGCTGGTCGGTGAAAGCGGGATCAACAGCCATGCCGATTGCAAGCGGCTGGCCCGCGCCGGGGTGCGGACTTTCCTGGTGGGCGAGAGCCTGATGCGGCAGGCGGACGTGGAGGCTGCGACGCGGGCACTTTTGACAGGCCAGGTCTGACGCGCAGGCACTGTCCTACAGGGCGGTCGTCTGCCATAGATGGCAGATGAGCATGAGCCTTCATCCGTCCGTTTTGCTGCCTTTGCCGGGTCACCTCCATTGTTCGGGCTTTTTCTCTCCAGCACAGTGTAACATGTGTAACAGGTCTGGCGATTCCAGCCACTTGCAAGGGCACGGCCGATGAGCCGTTTGACCCATCTCGACGATTCGGGGGCGGCGCACATGGTCAATGTCGGCGGCAAGGCCGAAACGCAGCGCATGGCCCGCGCAGGGGGCGTGATCCGGATGAGCGAGGGGGCGCTGGCCGCGATCCGGGCTGGCGATGCGCCCAAGGGCGATGTGCTCGGCACCGCACGGATCGCCGGGATCATGGCCGCCAAGAAGACCGCAGAGCTGATACCGCTGTGCCATCCACTGGCGCTGACGTCGGTGGACATCGCGTTCGACTACGTTGAGGGCGGGATCGCGGCCACCGCCACAGCCTCGCTCACCGGCAAGACCGGGGTGGAAATGGAAGCGATGACAGCCGCTTCGGTGGCGCTGCTCACAATCTATGACATGGCTAAGGCGCTCGACAAGGGCATGGTGATCGACTCGGTGCGGCTGCTTGCCAAAAGCGGCGGCAAGTCGGGGGACTGGGTCGGGGAATGAGGGTGCCTGCGCTAACGATTGAACAAGCGCAAGCGCGGATGCTGAGCCTGTGCGCGCCAATGCCGGTGGAGGTGGTGCCGGTCGAGCAGGCGCTGGGGCGTTACCTCGCGCGGCCGCTGGTGGCGGCGCGGACCCAGCCTCCTGCCGACCTATCAGCCATGGATGGCTATGCGGTAGCAGGTGCCCCACCGTGGCGGCGCGTGGGGGAGAGCCACTGCGGCGAGCCGTTCGTCGGGGCGATCGCTGCCGGTCAATGCCTCCGCATCTCGACCGGCGCGATCATGCCCGATGGTGCCGACCGCGTGCTGATCCAGGAGGATGCCGTGGTGGCGGGCGAACAGGTTGCCGCCAGAGACGATCCGCCAGCCGGCACGCACATCCGCCGCAAGGGCTTCCAATTCGTGCCGGGCGATCCCCTGCTCCCAGTCGGAACACGGATCGGCCCGGCGCAGCTGGCGCTGGCGCTCTCTGCGGGGCATGCGGCGGTGCCAGTCCACGCTGCCCCCACGCTTGCCGTGTTCGACAACGGGGACGAACTGACTGCAGATGCGGCCTCCAGCGCCGTCCACCAGATCCCCGCCAGCAACGGCGCCATGCTCGGCGCCATGGCGGCCACACTGCCCTGCGCGGTGCGGCAGGGCACGCCACTGCCCGATCGGCTTGAGGCAATCGTGGCGGCGCTTGAGACGCAACGCGAAGCCGATGTGGTGGTCCTGACCGGCGGAGCATCGGTCGGTGACCACGACTTTGCCCGGCTGGCCCTGGAAGCTATCGGGGCTGAGCTTGACTTCTGGAAGGTCGCAATGAAGCCGGGCAAACCGCTGATGGTCGCCCGGCGCGGCAGGCAATTGGTGCTCGGCCTGCCTGGCAATCCGGTTTCGGCCTTCGTGACCGGCTTCCTGTTCATGCTGCCCGCCTTGCGCCGATTGCTGGGGGCAGCGGAATGCCTCCCTCAATCCGTCACCCTGCCGCTCGCGGCCGACTGTCCCGCAGGGGGAGCAAGGCGGGAACTGCTGCGGGGGGTCCTTGGGCCGAGCGGCGTGTCGCCGATGCCCCAGCAGGACAGCAGCGCCCTGCTGAGCCTCGCCCGGTCCGACGTGCTGATAGACCGCCCCGCCCATGCCGGTGAGGCTAAAGCGGGAACACCTGTTCCGGTCTACCTGTTCGGGAATGGCTGAAATGCTTGACTAGAGGGATTGGGTTGCCTAATTGTTCCACATTCGTTCGCATGTCGCGGACGGAACAGGAACGGCACAGGGAGCCTCCGCGATGCTGACAGCCAAGCAGCACGAATTGATCCGCTTCATCCAGGTCCGCCTTGAGGAGACCGGCATTTCCCCCAGTTTTGAAGAAATGAAGGAAGCGCTCGATCTCAAGAGCAAGTCCGGCGTGCATCGTCTGATTTCCGCTCTGGAGGAACGCGGCTTCATCCGCCGCCTGCCCAACCGCGCCCGCGCGCTGGAAGTGCTGAAGCAGCCGGAAGACGTCGTTTCGGGCGGCAAGCCTGTGCCGCTTCCCGCCAATGATCCGGTCACCCTGGCACGGCCCGCAGCTCGGCCTGCCCCGCGGCCGGCCAACGACGTGGTCGAAATTCCGCTGCACGGGCGGATTGCTGCCGGTGCCCCGATCGAGGCGCTCGAAGGCCAGTCCAGCCTGCCGGTGCCCGCCGCCCTGCTCGGCCCGGGCGAGCATTACGCGCTCGAAGTGTCCGGCGACTCGATGATCGAGGCCGGGATCTTCGATGGTGATTTCGCGCTGGTCCGCCGCACCGACACCGCCCGCGATGGCGAGATCGTGGTCGCGCTGGTCGACAATGAGGAGGCGACCCTCAAGTATCTGCGCCGGGAATCGGGGATGGTTCGGCTTGATCCTGCCAATGCAAGCTACGATGCCCAGATGTATGAACCGCACCGGGTCAAGGTGCAGGGGAAGCTGGCCGGGCTGCTCCGCCGCTATCACTGACGGTGGTAGTACGGTGCGGGCCGGGGCGGCGCCACGTACTCTGGTCGCGCCACCAGCCATGCTCGCCCTGTGAAGCGGCGACGGTGTCGATCCGGTCCTGATCCAGGTAAAGGGATAGCCCACCAGTCCGTGATAGCATCTGCCGGTCAGCCTTGAGCCAGCGCGGGCGGCAACTGGTCGGCAGCCATCGGTCGGCTACCACAATGTCGGCCTGTTCGCAGGCGGCTGCAAGCGCGCGTTCCTCGATCCGCTCCCGGCTCAGGGCCATGAGCAAGGCCCATTCCCGCCCCTCTCGGACGATTGTCATACTGCAGAAGTCGCGGCTGCACCGCGCTCCTGGCCATTCCCGCAAAGGCGCAGGCTCCCCGGTCAGCCCGGCCGTCTCCAGCATGTTGTCCCGGATATAATCGCTCCGGGTTTCGCGCAGCATCAGCAGCCGATCGCCCTCGCCGGCAATCGCTACTTGCCGTCCGTCGGTGGAGATCAGGACATCCGGTACCGGCGTCGTCACCAGCAAGGCGGTTCCCGCCACAACCGGCACCAGGCCCCAGGCGCGCACCCTGCCGTGCCACAAGGCGAGCCACAGCCCCCCAGCCACGAACAGGCCGAATGTCACCGTTCCCATTTGCGGCATCAGCTTGACCGCGCCGGGCTGCGACGCAGTCCAGTGGGCAATGCCGAGCAGCGCTTCGAGCGACTTCTCCGTCACCCACCATGCCGGTGCACCCAGCCCGGCCGCGTCCAGCACCAGACCCAGGGCAATCGCCGGCATCGAGACCAACGTGACCAGTGGAATCGCCACCACATTGGCAAACGCGCCATACAGCCCCGCGCGGTGAAAGTGAAACAGCACAATCGGGGTCAATACCGCCTCGATTACCAGCCCCGTCAGCAGCAGCATCACAAGCCGCCGCCCCTGCCGGACCAGCCAACTCTCTTCGCGTGGCGCAAGGAAGGCCCTGACCCATCGGCTCTCATGCAAGGCAATGATCGACAGCACCGCCGCAAAGCTCATCTGGAAACTCGGGCCGACCAGTGCCTCGGGCCAGACCAGCAGGACGAGAAAGGCAGCCGTTGCCAGCATCCGTACCGACAGCGGCTCCCGTCCCATCGCCAGCGCCGCGAGAACCAGCAGGGCACCAAGGCAACTGCGCACGGTCGGAACTTCTGCGCCGGTCAGCAGGGTATAGGCGACGCCGGTTACCGCGCCCGCTGCCGCCGCGGCTACCGGCAGACGCACCCTGAGCACAAGCCACGGCCACAAGGCGAGCAGCTTGAGCGCCACGAGATAGCCGGCCGCGATAACCGCACTGACATGCACGCCGCTGATCGACAGCAGGTGCGTCAGCCCGGAATCGCGCATTGCTTCTTCGTCGGCGAGGTCGATCGCGCCACGGTCGCCGCTGGCAAAGGCGGCGGCGATCGTGCCTGGCGCACCGTCAACCCGCGATCGGACATGGGCCGAAAGCCAGCGCTGCGCACGGGCCAGTCCGCGCGCTTCGGGCGCCCCTTCGGTCACCACGATCGGGCCGATTGCAGATCCGGTCGCGGACAGACCATCAAACCACGCGCGGCGGGCGAAGTCATAGCCGCCCGGGAGCATCGGCGGCGCCGGTGGCGACAGGCGCGCGCGAACCCGGATCACCGCCCCTTCGGCCAGATCCGGCGCAGCCTCGGCAACCGGGACGTTAATCCGCACTTTGCGCGCCTGACCGGCTTCCGCATCACGGATGGCCAACACCAATCGCACGCGCTGCTGGGCTGGCTGCTCCTGCCGTTCGAGGATGCGGCCCTGGAGCAATGTCACAGTGGTGCGGGCAATCGGTTCGGCCCCAACCAGCGCGGACCGAGCCCACACGGTGGCAATCCCGGCGGCGAACAGCAGCGCCACACTCACCAATGCAATCCGCAGGCCTGCCCGTGTGTCCCGATCGCGCCAGAGCGCCAGCGCCGCAATCGCAAGCAAGGCCGAAGCCCCGATTGCTGCGATCCACTGCCACGGCCGGTCCAGCGCGAACCAGGCCGAGATACCGCCCGCGAAGGCTACTGTCAGCCATGGTGCCCGGTCGAAACCGGCCCGTCCGACAAAAGTCTCGCAGCGATCAGCGAGGCTGGACAAGCGCACGCCCTTGCGCCAAGTGCGCTGCACTGCAGCATCGGTCGGCTCCGGAGCCTGCCCCGGCCCTTCCCCCATGGGCACATGTGGCGCGGTGCTGATCGCCATTCGGCAATAGGAAAGGAAACGGGCGTTCATGGCAAGCGATAGCAGCACCACAACCGGCCAGGTGGTGACGCGGTTTGCGCCATCGCCCACCGGCTATCTGCACATTGGCGGCGCGCGCACGGCCCTGTTCAACTGGCTCTACGCCCGCCACCATGGCGGCAAGGTGCTGCTGCGGATCGAAGACACCGATCTCAAGCGCAGCACGCAGGACGCGATTGACAAGATCCTCGACGGGCTTGCCTGGCTTGGCCTTGAATTCGATGACGAGCCGGTGTTCCAGTCTCAGCGGGCAGAGCGCCATGCCGCAGTTGCCCGGCAACTGCTTGATGCCGGCCATGCATACAAGTGCTTTGCGACCCCGGAAGAGCTTGAGGCGATGCGCGAGGAACAGCGCCGCAACAAGCAGCCCTTGCGCTATGACGGGCGCTGGCGTGACCGCGACCCGGCCGAGGCCCCAGAAGGTGCCCCCTACACCATCCGCCTGAAAACGCCCTGCGAAGGCGCGACAACAATCATCGATCAGGTTCAGGGCAAAGTAACGGTCCAGAATGCCGAAATCGACGACTACATCCTGCTGCGGGGTGATGGCACGCCAACCTATATGCTCGCCGTGGTTGTGGATGATCACGATATGGGCGTGACCCATGTGATCCGCGGCGACGATCACCTCAACAATGCTTTCCGCCAGCTGCCGATCATCCGGGCGATGAACCAGATCGCCAAAGAAACCGGACAACCCGGCTGGCCCGACCCGGTCTATGCCCACGTGCCACTGATCCACGGCCCCGACGGTGCCAAGATGTCGAAGCGCCACGGTGCGGTCGGGGTGGAAACCTATCGTGATGAACTGGGAGTCTTGCCTGAGGCGCTGTTTAACTATCTGCTCCGGCTCGGCTGGGGCCATGGCGACCGGGAGGAGATCAGCCGCCAGGAAGCCATCGCGCTGTTCGATCTTGATGGCGTGGGGCGCAGCCCCTCGCGGTTCGACCTCAAGAAGCTCCAGCATCTCAATGGCCATTATATCCGCGAGGCGGATGACGCGCGGCTGGCGGCGCTGGTCGCCGCCAAGATTGGCGAGACCGCCGATGTAGGGCTGCTGACCAGGGCCATGCCCGTCCTCAAACCGCGTGCGAGGGATCTGCACGAACTGACCGATGGTGCCCGCTTCCTGTTCACCACGCGCCCGCTTGCAATGACCGACAAGGCAGCCGAGCTGCTCAACGATCAGGGCCGGGCTTTGCTGGGGCAGGTTGCGTCCCGGTTGGAGGCTGAAAACGACTGGACAAGTGATGCGCTGGAAGCCACTACCAAGCGCCTTGCCGACGAGCTCGAACTGGGTTTGGGCAAGCTGGCGCAGCCAATGCGCGCGGCGCTGACCGGTACAACGACGTCGCCCGGTATCTTTGACGTGCTGGTCCTTCTGGGACGAGAAGAATCGCTCGCGCGGATCAAGGCTCAGGCAGCCTGATCGGGGTGCGGCGAACAGGGGAATAAAGGAGAAGCAACTTGGCGGACAAACTGGCGAAACTCGAGCTGGACGGAAACACGCACGAATTTCCGGTCCTCGAAGGCAGTGTTGGGCCGGATGTAGTCGACATCCGTAAGATGTATGCCGCAACCGGCGCCTTCACCTTCGATCCGGGCTTTACCTCGACGGCCAGTTGCGAGAGCGCGCTGACCTACATCGATGGTGAAGAAGGCGTCCTGCTTCACCGCGGCTATCCGATCGGCCAGCTGGCAGAGCATTCGAGCTTCATGGAAGTCAGCTACCTGCTGCTGAACGGCGAACTGCCCAGCGCAGACGAACTGTCTGACTTCGAGAACACCATCACCCGCCATACCATGCTGCATGAGCAGCTCGCGACGTTCTACCGAGGGTTCCGGCGCGATGCGCACCCGATGGCGATCATGTGCGGCGTGGTAGGGGCGCTATCGGCTTTCTATCACGACAGCACCGATATCTCCGATCCGAACCACCGCAAGATTTCGAGCCACCGGCTGATTGCCAAAATGCCGACCATCGCGGCGATGGCATACAAGTATTCGGTCGGTCAGCCGTTCCTTTATCCCAAGAACGACCTGAGCTATACTGGCAACTTCCTGCGCATGACCTTCGGGGTTCCGGCTGAGGAATACGAACTGCACCCGGCGGTCGAACGGGCGATGGACCGCATATTCATCCTCCATGCCGATCACGAGCAGAACGCCTCGACCTCGACCGTCCGCCTGGCCGGATCATCGGGGGCCAACCCGTTCGCCTGCATCGCAGCCGGGATCGCCTGTCTGTGGGGCCCGGCGCATGGCGGGGCGAACGAAGCGGCGCTCAACATGCTGCAGGAAATCGGCACGCCGGACCGGATCCAGCATTACATCGACCGCGCCAAGGACAAGAACGATCTGTTCCGCCTGATGGGCTTCGGCCACCGCGTGTACAAAAATTACGACCCGCGCGCGACGGTGATGCAGAAAACCGTGCGCGAGGTGTTCGACGCGCTCAAAGTGTCCGACCCGGTGTTCGAAACCGCGCTCCGGCTGGAGGAAATCGCCCTCAGCGATCCCTACTTCGCTGAAAAGAAGCTGTTCCCCAACGTCGACTTCTATTCGGGTATCATCCTCTCGGCGATCGGCTTCCCGACCACCATGTTCACCGCCTTGTTCGCTCTCGCCCGCACCGTGGGCTGGGTGGCGCAGTGGAACGAAATGATCTCGGATCCCGGCCAGAAGATCGGCCGCCCGCGCCAGCTCTACACCGGCCCGACCGAGCGCGATTACGTGCCCATCAGCCAGCGGTAGGCTGGTTAACGCGGCTTTTTGCGACCATCTGGCAGGGCGGGGAGTGCCAGGGTAAAGCGGGCACCCTCGCCCGGCTGGCTTTCGACCGACAGGTCGCCCCCCATCGCAAGGGCGAGGCGGCGCGAGATGTACAGGCCCAGGCCCGATCCGCCGTCACCGCTGCGCCCCAGCCGTTCGAACTTGCGGAAGACCGCTTCCTGCTGTTCAGCCGACAGGCCGGGTCCGGTGTCGGCAACCGTGACCAGAGACCGGTCGCCTTGTCCCGCCAGCGAAACGGTGACGGTCGATCCCACCGGGGAATACCGGATCGCGTTGCCAATCAGGTTGAGCAGCACCTGCAACGCCCGGCGAAATTCGCCGATGGCCAGGACTGGCGCGGTCCCGCCCTCTATCTCCAGGGTAATCTGGCGTTCCCTTGCGCGCACCCCGAGGATCCCGGTGGCGCGCTTGGCAATGTCTATAAGGTCGATCCGGTCCGGGGCGGTCGAGAACCCCTCGGATTCAACCACTTCCAGATCGCTGAGATCATCCAGCAGGGACAGCAGATGCTGCCCTGCCGAAGCGATATCGGCTGCGTACTGGCTGTATTCGTCACCTAGGGGGCCGGCGAGGCGGGACCGGATCGTTTCCGCATTGGCAATGATCCGCGCAATCGGCTTGCGCAGCACTGGCGACAGTTCCCGCCCGATCCGGTGCTCGCTGCTCGCTGAGGGAGCCGGCTGCGTCTTGTGCTGGCGCGCCAGTGGCCGATCAGCGACCAGGTAGAGCTCGAACCCGGCGCTGCCCGCCATCGGGCGCCCCAGCGGCACCAGCGATGCAGTCCATTCGCGCTGCGAACCCGGCAGGGAACAGCGTGCCCCATCGAGCAGTCGCCAGTGCAGTGGCTGGCGATGACTGTTCTGGGCCAGGTCGACGAAATCGGTCCACGGCCTGCCGATCCCGGCCCGCAGCACTTTGGCCGCCTCGGCAAGATCAGGAGCATCGGACTCAACCGCCAGCAGCCGTTGCCCCGGATCGAGCCGGGCCGAAAGTTCAGCAGTCACGCGGTCGATCTCAAGCCGTCGGCGCGCGGCAACCTGATCGCTTTCGGGCGCCAGCGGACTCGCTTGCCAGCTTGCCACCGTGATCTCGCAACCGCCCTGCGGATGGCCCATAACAGGAGCGATTTCGACCCAGGCTTCGATCCGCTCGTCACCATCAAGTGCACCGATCAGCCGCGCAAGGCGCAGGCCGTACTGGCGCGACTTTCGCACCAGGGCGAGCAATTCGGGAATGGCGACCGTTCCGGGTATTTCCCCGCCGCACCGCAGTTGCAGGCCGGCCAGCGGTTCGTCCGCTTCGATCAGGCGATCATCCGGATCGGTGCGCGCATAAGCGAGCGCTGCGGGCGGACTGGCAGCCATCGCTCAGCCCGCGACCCGTCGGCCAGAGGCCGACAGCAGTCCTGCTGCCCGGTCCGCGCGCATGAACTCGAATCCCTCGGGCAAGGCCACATCGGGGTGGAGATAGAGAAACTGCTCCTCCACCTCTTTAGGCTTGAGACCTGCGGCCCGCAGGGCCAGCGCCAGCCGTGCCAGCTGGCTGTCATTGGTGGCAATCGCGGTAAGATCGCGTTCCTGCCGCGCAGCGACTGCCAGCCCCGAGAGGAAAAGCGCAGACCCGGCATGGCTAACCGAGAGAGCAGCGGTTACCCCATTGCCCAGCCCCGAGACCAGCCGCGACAGCAGGCCCAGCCGGCTGCCCCCTTCATCATATGCTGCCCGCAGTTTTTGCTCGGCTGCGGCCGTCTGTTCGGCTCCGCCCGCAACCGGGTCAGCGCGCCACGCGGTCATGGCCTGATGGAACAGGTCGCCGGGCAACTCGGCAAGCGGCAATTCCATCCGCCGCTGATACTGCATAAACCGCGCCTGAGCGGCCAGAGCAGCCATGGCCGTGCTCGCTGTCGCAGCGTCATCCGAAGCGATCAAGGCCTGCATCAGCGGCGAAAGGACGGGATCAATGCCGGACCGCTGCTCGATCTGCCGCGCCAGTTGCGCCTCCAGCGCAAGCGCATGGCAATGAATGAGAAAATGCACATTGCCCGCGAGAACACCGGCCAGCCGCGCTTCCGCTGCCGGATCGACTTGCTCGCTTTCGCCAGCGGCGTCCTGCCCTGCTGCCAGCAGTTGCCGGGCGACATGGCGGGTCATACCGCGAATGCGCGCAACCACCTCGTCGTTGAACAGGGAGTGATCGGCCTGAGCCAGCAAATGCCCCAGGATCGGGCCAATTGTCCCAAGCACGATATCGCCACGTGCCAGCTCTTCGCGCAGCACGGCTTCGACCGGCATTTCTTCTGCAGGAGTGGGTGGAGCGTCGCTCATCCTCGGGCCATAGCGCGTCTGTGGTTAAGCCCCGGTTAGCCTATCGCGCCCAGCCTCTAACAACAGGGCGGCCAGCACAAACAGAGCGGCGATCTGCACGGCCGGAACGAGGTATCCATAGGCAGCAGCAATCGCCATCGCGCCGAACAAGGCGATGCGGTCGCCAGCGGCGCGGGCCAGATTGCCCTGGTTCAGCACCGTGGCGAGCCGGGTTACCGCAAACAGGACGGCAACGGCAAAGACGCCGCTGACCAGCCCGGCTGTATCCAAGGCGCCCCCAACTACCCCAAGAGCGGCCAGATCAAGCCCCACCCCCATCACCGAGCCCCGGGCCATCTTACCGCTTGCATCGCCCGGGTCCGATTGAAGCAGTGCGAGTGAACGCCTTGCCCGATCCAAAGCCGACCCTGCGGTCAACATCGCCAGCGCAGCGGCCAGATAGCCAGAAATCCCAAGCAGGACGGCCGCTACCATGGCCACAATGGTGCCTCCGGTCAGCCACCCGAGCGTGTCCACCCGCCGCAGCAAGACTTCGGCCCGGGCCTTTATGAGGCGATCGATCACCGCGTTCGCCGGAGCAACCCAGCGGCTGGGCTGTAAGCGGGCGGTCGAAAACCGTTGTCCGGCCTCGCGCGCCTGCGAACTGCTGCGAATCAGGAGCCAGCGACCCTCGAAAAGCAGGGCGGCCGACAATGCCAGCCGGGGCCTGCCCGCCTGCAGTGCGGACCGCATCAGCGCGGACAGCGGGTCGATATCGGGCGGCAAGTCAGCCAGTCGCTCCAGATCGGACCCGCTGCAGCGGACCAGGCCGGCCCATGTATCGTCCCGGTCAAGCCGTTCGAATCCGGCCGCCAGGCCCTGTTCTGCCGGCATGGTCACCACACCCGCCCGGTCCCCAGTCAATTCGAGCAGCAGCGCACGGTCGGGCAGGACACCGTCTGCCAGTGCAATGATCTCATCCGCACCCGCAATCAGGCCATGCAGAGCTTGCCGACCCGTGACCACATGAAACCTGCGCCCTGCCCGCTCGACACGGTGCTGAACTTCAACCAGCTCAGGGGGCAATCCATTCGCCAGGCAGATAATCCGTTCGCACCCCAGCTCAAGCGCCAGACCGGCCTGCCAGCGGATCACCGTCCGGCCAGCCAGCTGGAGGAAAGCGCGCGGACAGGTCGCACCGTCTTCGGCGGGTTCCAGGCAGGACAGAAGGGCGACCAGCAAGCGGATTTCCTCGACGCACGATCTCATACGTCTAGGCCTATCCCCCGTTCAAGCCAAGCGGACGGTCAGGTGCCTCGTGCGACAAATGCGGTCAGGAACGCCTCGATCCGGCGCAGGATGACCGGATCGCCAGGTGCGCTGGCCAGGGCTTCATCCGCCAGACCGATCAGTTCTTCAGCGTGAAACGATGCGGCCAGACCCTTCAGGCGCATGGCGGCAACGATCCAGTTTCCATCGCACCGCGCGCGCTTCAGCAGGTCCAGTTGGCGCGCCACGCTTTCGACGAACGCACCGCGCAATTCGGCCAGCAGGGACGGGTCGTCACCGGCAGCTGCCGCCAGCGTGGCATCAAGGGAACCGTTGTCAAAAAGCATCGCTGAACGGGCAGTAAGCCCATCGAGGTTAAGACGGGGTTTAACATGGTTCGAAACGTGGTAGATTCTCCCTTATGAGCGGGGGATCACGGATCAGGGCCATAGGGCCAGAGCAGCCGGAAACAGCCGGTGTGGCAGCCGATGATGCGGTGGATGTCGTCCCCGCTGCCGGTACTGGCGAAGAAACCGAGGACTGGCCGAATGTCTCGTCTCCACTACCGCGCCGGTTCACCTGGCTCCTGCCCGCCCTGGCGTTCATCACCATTTCCGGGTGGACGGCATTTTACGGCTGGACTTACCGGCAACCCCTGCTGACCGGCGGGACGCCGCCGCAATGGATCGAACACATTGTCCAGTGGTCGGTCCCGACCTTGCTGGTCTTGGCTGTCTGGCTGTTGCTGGCCCGCAACAGCAGCCGTGAGGCGGAACGGTTCGGGACAGTCGCCCTGTCCTTGCGCGAGGAGTCGCTTGCGTTGGAGGAACGTCTTGTCGTCGTGAACCGGGAACTGAGCCTGGCACGCGAGTTTCTGGCCGCACAGTCGCGCGACCTGGAATCGCTGGGGCGGGTTGCGAGCGAGCGGCTGTCGGTCCACGCGGACCAGCTTCAGTCACTGGTCCGCAGCAACGGCAGCGAGGTCGAAGCGATCGCGTCAGTCAGCACCACGGCACTGGAGAACATGGGCCGCCTGCGCGACGACCTGCCCGTCATCGCCAACTCGGCCCGCGACGTTGCCAACAACATCGGCGGTGCCGGGCGGACGGCCCATGGCCAGATCGCAGAACTGGTTTCCGGCTTTGAACGGCTCAACCAGTTCGGTCAGGCCAGCGAGCGCCAGGTCGGTTCGCTCCAATCCCGGATCGATGCCGCAATTTCGGCGTTCGAACTGCAACTTGCCCAGATGGGCGACCTTGCGGCCGCTCGGTTCGACGCCTTGCGGACGGAAAGCGAGACTTTCCGCGCCGAGCTTGATGGCCGCGAAGTCGAGGCCATGGCGTCGCTCCGGCGGCGCGCCGAGGGCCTGGCCAACGAACTGGCCAGCACCCGCAGCAAGTTGGATGAAGACGAGGAGGAAGCCCTGCGCTCCATGCGCGCGCGCCTCAACGCCTTGCAGGAGGAAGCGGGCCAGATCGCATCGGCCGTGCGTGACGCAGAGCAGCAGGCCAGCGTTGCCTGGGCTGGCCAGGTGGATGTGCTGCATCAGCGGCTGCTGACAGCCATCGAGGAAATCAAGGGTATCGACGAGGCCGCGTTGGCGTCGGCCAACCGGAAGCTCGAGGCCTTGCGCCATGAAGCCGAAAACGTCGACCGAAACATCGCCGAGCGTGACGCCCGCCTGTTCGCCAAGATTGCCGAGCGGCAGCAGGCCCTGGCAAAGACGGAGCGGGACAGCCTTGCTGCCCTGGAAGAGCGTCTTGGAGCGCTCGACACCCTGCTATCCGAACGCCGGGCTGAATTCATGACCCAGACCGATGCGCTGGGTAGCCAAGGCCAGGCGGTGGCGGAGAAATTGTGGGAACTGCGCGCCGACATGCGGGCGATTGCGGAAGCTGGGGAGGAAACCGAGGACCGGCTGGCCGCCAGTATCGCATCCCTCGCCGAGAAACTGACCGAAAGCCGCCATGTCCTCAATGGCACCAATACGGCCGTGGCCGAACTCACCGAAGGCAGTGTGCGCCTGCTCGAATTGATCCAGGCCAGCGCGGATCATACCCGCACCCAGCTGCCCGCCGCGCTGGCCGAGGCCGAGGGCCGCCTCGGGGCCCTGTCCGTTCAGGCTTCCGACCTGCGCGGTGTGCTGGAAGACGCGGCGCGCAAGGGCGAGGACTTGTCGGCCTACGTAATTGCCACGCAGGATCGCACCGGCGAGACAGAAGCGCGGATCCTTGCCCTGCAAGGGCAGATCGAAGCAGGTAGCGCAGCAACGCTCGCCACCTTGTCCGGAGTGCGAGATGCACTTGGCGAGGCGAACGACCAGTCGGACGCGCTTGCGGCCAAGGCAACCGGTACCCTGCGCGAAGCCATCGCCCTGCTGGAGCGGCAGGCCCAGGCGGCACTGAATACTATCGATGCGAACACCGCTGGCGCCGTCAAGGCGATTGCCGAGCGGATTGCATCCCAATCGGGTGTCGCGATCGAGCAGGCGCTGGCGGACAATGCCCAGGGTGCATTCGCCATTCTGGAGGAAGCCAGCGCCAAGGCAGCAGCGGCTGGGCGTGAGGCGACGCAACAGATGCGCGACCAACTGGTCCGGGTGAACGAACTGGCCAGTAACCTGGAAACTCGGGTTGCCCGCGCCCGGGAGTTGGCCGAGCAACAGGTCAACAACGATTTCTCCCGCCGTGTCGCCCTCATCAGCGAGGGGCTGAACTCGACTGCGATCGATATTGCGAAAGTGCTTTCGACCGACGTCAGCGACAGCACATGGACGGCGTACCTGCGCGGCGACCGGGGCATATTTACCCGCCGCGCCGTACGGCTGCTCGACAATACCGAGGCACGCGAGATTGCCGAGCTTTATGACGCGGACAGCGACTTTCGCGACAATGTTAGCCGCTATATCGCCGATTTCGAGAATATGCTGCGCACCTTGCTTTCGACCCGCGATGGCAAGGCAGTCAGTGTCACCTTGCTCAGTTCGGACATGGGCAAGCTCTATGTCGCCCTGGCACAGGCGATCGAGCGCTTGCGAGCCTGAGGTCAGCCGCCGAACACATCCTTGAGGCGATTCAAGAAACTGCGGCTCTCCGGGCATTCCTCGCCGGTCTCGGTGTCGCGGAACTGTTCCAGTATTTCGCGCTGGGCCTTTGTCAGTTTCGTCGGGGTTTCGACCTGAATTTCAACCACCAGGTCACCCCGCCCGCGCCCCTGCAGCACCGGCATTCCAGCACCGCGCTGGCGCAACTGCTTGCCGGACTGGATGCCCGCCGGAATCTCGATCGTGTTGGTCTCACCCGAAAGGTCGGGGATGGTCACGCACCCACCCAGGGCAGCGGTGGTAAAGCTGATCGGCACCTTCGTTCCCAGCGTGGTGCCTTCACGCTGGAACACGGCGTGCGGCTTCACGTGGATGAAGATGTAGAGATCGCCCGACGGCGCGCCGCGTGGTCCGGCCTCTCCCTTCCCTGACAGGCGGATGCGGGTCCCGGTATCGACCCCCGGCGGGATATCGACCTTGAGCGTCTGGGGCCGGTCGATTCGCCCCTCGCCACCGCAATCACGGCATGGATTTTCCAGCACTTCACCGCGCCCATGGCAGTTCGGGCAAGGCCGCTCGACCACGAAGAAGCCTTGCTTGGCGCGGACCTTGCCGTAACCGCTGCACAGCTTGCAGCCGCGGGTTCCGGTGCCGGGCGTCGCCCCGGAGCCGTTGCAGGTGTCGCAGGATTGCGAGACTTCGATCTCGATCTCGCTCGAGGTGCCATGGAAAGCCTCTTCCAGCGTGACTTCCATGTCATAGCGCAAGTCGGCACCGCGTCGGGGCTGTGCCCGGCCGCCACCGCCAAAAGCGCTGCCGAAGATGGTTTCGAAGATATCGCCCAGATCGTTGAAATCGGACCCCGGGTGGCCGCCGCCCGGGCTACCGTTCTGGAAAGCGGCATGGCCGAACCGGTCGTAGGCCGCGCGCTTCTGCGGATCCTTGAGACAATCGTAGGCGGAGCTGATCGCCTTGAACCTGGCCTCGGAATCGGCACAGCCCGGATTGCGGTCCGGGTGATACTGCATGGCAAGGCGTCGGTAGGCAGACTTGATCGTGCGATCGTCTGCATCCCGGCTCACTTCGAGCAGTTCGTAGAAGTCGGTTTCAACCGAAGACATTGCAGCACCCCAAACCTTGCTGCCGCCGGGGCAGATTGCACCGGCGGCAGGTCATGGTTTCCAGTCCGGGCCTCAGCCCTTCTTGTCTTCGTCAACTTCGGAGAATTCGGCGTCGACCACGTCCTCCTTCGGTTCCTCGCTGGCTCCGGCATCGCTACCACCGGACGAGGCGCTGGCCTGCTCCTGCTGGTAGATTTCCTGGCCCATCTTCATCGCGACTTCAGTGAGTGCCTGTGCCTTGGCGTTGATCGCCCCGGCATCATCGCCTTCGAGCGCCGTCTTGGTCTCGGCAATGGCTGCCTCGACCTGGCCCTTGAGATCGGCACTGATCTTGTCACCATGCTCGGCCAACTGCTTTTCGGTCGCGTGGACCAGGCTGTCGGCCTGATTGCGGGCCTCGGCCTTTTCGCGGCGCTGCTTGTCTTCCTCGGCGAACTTCTCAGCGTCCTTAACCATCTGGTCGATGTCAGCGTCGGTCAGGCCGCCAGAGGCCTGGATGCGGATCTGCTGTTCCTTGCCGGTGCCCTTGTCCTTGGCACTGACGTTGACGATGCCGTTGGCGTCGATGTCGAACGTGACTTCGATCTGCGGCACCCCGCGCGGCGCGGCCGGGATGCCGAGCAGGTCGAACTGGCCGAGCAGCTTGTTGTCCGCCGCCATCTCGCGTTCGCCCTGGAAGACCTTGATCGTCACCGCGTTCTGGTTGTCCTCGGCAGTGGAATAGACCTGAGTCTTCTTGGTCGGGATCGTGGTGTTGCGGTCGATCATGCGGGTGAACACGCCGCCCAGCGTCTCGATGCCGAGCGACAGCGGGGTCACGTCGAGCAGCAGCACGTCTTTGACGTCGCCCTGCAGCACGCCGGCCTGGATCGCCGCGCCCATGGCCACGACCTCATCGGGATTGACGCCGGTGTGTGGTTCCTTGCCGAAGAATTCCTTCACGGCTTCGCGCACCTTGGGCATGCGGGTCATGCCGCCGACCAGCACCACTTCGTCGATGTCCTTGGCGGTCAGGCCGGCATCGGCCAGCGCCTTCTTCATCGGTTCCTTGGTCCGTTCGATCAGCTTGGCGACCATCTTTTCGAGGTCGGAGCGGGTGATCGTTTCCACCAGGTGCAGCGGGGTGGTGCTGCCACCTTCCATGCGGGCGGTGATGAACGGCAGGTTGACTTCAGTGGTCTGCGCGCTCGACAGCTCGATCTTGGCTTTCTCGGCGGCTTCTTTCAGCCGCTGCAGGGCCAGCTTGTCGCTGCGCAGGTCCATGTTCTCCTTTTTCTTGAACGCGTCGGCGAGGTATTCCACCACCGCGCTGTCGAAGTCCTCACCGCCCAGAAAGGTGTCGCCATTGGTGGACTTGACTTCGAACACGCCGTCACCGATCTCCAGGATCGACACGTCGAATGTGCCGCCACCGAGGTCATAAACCGCGATGGTCTTGCCGTCGTCCTTGTCGAGGCCATAGGCAAGCGCGGCCGCGGTCGGCTCGTTGATGATGCGCAGCACTTCGAGGCCGGCGATCTGGCCGGCGTCCTTGGTGGCCTGGCGCTGGGCGTCGTTGAAGTAGGCCGGCACGGTAATGACCGCCTGGGTGACGGTCTCACCGAGATAGCTTTCGGCAGTTTCCTTCATCTTCTGCAGAATGAAGGCGGAAATCTGGCTGGGCGAATAGTCTTCTCCACCCGCCTTGACCCAGGCGTCGCCGTTCTTGCCCTTGACGATGGTATAAGGAACCAGTTCGGTGTCCTTCTTGGTCACCGGGTCATCAAAACGGCGGCCGATCAGGCGCTTGACCGCGAAAATGGTGTTGTCACCATTGGTAACGGCCTGGCGCTTGGCCGGCTGGCCGATCAGGCGCTCGCCATCCTTGGTGAAGGCGACGATCGACGGCGTGGTGCGCGCACCTTCCGAATTTTCGATAACCTTGGGCTTGCCCCCATCCATGACGGCAACGCAGCTGTTGGTGGTGCCAAGGTCGATACCGATAACTTTACCCATTACTTCCCCACTCACTTGAGTTGATTGGACACTGCCCGGTGCGGCCTCCTGCAACAGGCAGGCCGGATCGGCAGCTCGTTTGATGACGGCGATATAGGTGTGGAATCCGGTGGAACAAGAGAACTACGCAAGCTAGGGCTGCACCACGGAAACAAGGAGACACGGGCGTGAACAGGAATGCCATACTTGCAGCGGCGCTGACATTGGGGTCGCTGAGCCTCGCATCTTGCGGTGAAAAGGATCAACAGGCCCCGGCGCAGGCGGAACAGGGCGTGGCGGGCCTTGCGGTGAGCAATGCCCGACTGGTTCTCCCGGCGGTATCGGGAAATCCGGCGGCGGTCTATTTCGATCTCGCCTATGACGGGGACCGATCCGTGGCCCTCAGCCGGGTGAGCGTTACAGGCGCCGAAAGCGCCGAGTTCCACGAATATGGCGAATGGGACGGCAAGATGCAGATGCAGCCGATGCTGCCCCTGCCCCTCAGCAAGGGGGACAAGCATGCGTTCGAGCCCGGCGGAAAGCACGTCATGGCGATGAAGCTGTCACCTGAGGTGGCGGAAGGCGGAACTGTTGACGTCACCATCACGGTTTCAGGCGGGGCTTCTACCACTTTCCCGGCCGAGGTCCGCGCAGCGGGTAGCGAACGCTGAACGCGCAGAGTACCGACATTCTGAGAACAATCTGCCCGGCCGGGGGCGAGCGCGCCCTCACTCCCGGCGAAACGGCCCTTGCCCGCAGCATATTCGGCGACGCCATCGACTATGGCAAAGTCATGATCCGGCGAAGGAAATGGTTTCCCTTCCAGCCCCGCCGGATCACCATGGCACCGCGCGGGCACCTGCATTTCCATCCCCACGCGGATAACTACTGTGACGATTTTGCGACCGGGCCGATCCACCTGCAGGGGCATTTCATTCACGAAATGGTCCATGTCTGGCAGGTCCAGGCATTCGGGAGCTGGTGGCTGGTGCTCAACCGCTTGCCGTGGGAACAATATGACTACAGCCTCAGGCCGGGCTGGAAACTGGAGCAGTACGGCATCGAGCAGCAGGCGGAGATCGTCCGCCATGCCTTCCTGCTCCGGCGCGGGGTCAGGATTGCCGGGGTGGCGGACAAGGCAGCCTATGACCTGCTGGTGCGTTTTCCCGGAGCGGAACGATGAGCGATTTCGAGTTCATCTTCGTTCTCTACAGCCTGCTGCTCGGCCTTTCGCTGGTCGAACTACTGGGCGGCCTGGGAAGAGTGATCGAGTTGCGGTTCGCGCAACATAACGCAGCCAGCATCAAGATCGGCTACCTCACACCGGCGCTGGGTGCCTTTGTGATGCTCGATCTGCTCAGCTTCTGGATTTTCGCATGGTCCGTGCGCAATCTGCTCTCGGTCACACCGGCCTCCTTGCTCGCGGTGATGATGTTTGCGTCGTGCTATTATCTGGCTGCACGGCTGGTATTCCCCAGCGACCCGGCGCGGCTGGCAAATATCGATGACCATTATTTCCGGGTTCGCAGGCTCGTCCTGGGATTGCTGATCGCGCTGGTGGGCGTGCAATGGGCCTACCTGTTGTCGATTGAAGTAATACGCCAAGCCTTGCTGACCCCGTTTTCGGTCGGGATGACACTGATGCTGGTCGCGCTGATGATCGCAGCCGCAGTGATCCGGCATCCCGGGTGGAGCCTGGCGCTGCTGCTGACCCTGAGCGGACGGTACCTTGCGCTCTATCTGGCCGTATAGAGCCGGTCAGTCGTAGGCCACGCCCGGCAGGCCCTGCCCGCCATCGGCGATGAACGCGTCGATCCGCTCTTCCAGCACCGGGAGCGGGACCGAGCCGAGCGACAGCACGACATCGTGGAACTTGCGGATGTCGAACTTCGGCCCGAGTTCCTTTTCCGCCTTGGCACGCACCCGGCGGATGGTCATCTCGCCCAGCTTGTAGGCCAGTGCCTGCCCCGGCCAGCTGATATAGCGGTCAACCTCGGTCGCGACTTCATGCTGGGACAGCGCGGTGCGGCTGGCGAGGTAGTCCTGCGCCTGTTCGCGGCTCCAGCCGTAGTGGTGGATGCCGGTGTCGATCACCAGGCGGACCGCGCGCCACATCTCGTAACTGAGCTTACCGAAGCGCTCGTAGGGGTTCCGGTAAATCCCCATCTCCTCGCCGAGATACTCGGTGTAGAGCCCCCAGCCCTCGCCGAACCCGGAGAAATAGACTTGTCGCCGGAACTGCGGCACTTCGGGCTGTTCCAATGCAATCGCGGCCTGAAAGCTATGCCCCGGCGCGCATTCATGCAGGGTGAGCGCCGGAATGTTGTACAGCGGGCGGGCGGATAAATTGTAGGTGTTCATCTGGCAGGCATCGAGCCCGCCACGTCCGGCGGTATAGAACGGGGCAATGGCCGGATCGACTTCGCGGATTGCGAACCGGAAGCGCGGGAGAAAGCCGAAGTAATCCTTCAGCCGACCGTCCACCCGCTTCGCGACATAGGACGATACACCCATCAACTCATCCGGTGTGCGCGCCACGAACTGCGGATCGGTCCGCAGAAAGGTGACAAATTGGGGCAAGGTTCCGGTGAACCCGGCCTCCGCCTTGACCTGCTCCATCTCGGCAGTGATACGAGCGACTTCACCAAGGCCGATCTGGTGGATTTCCTCGGCAGACAGATCGAGGGTGGTGTATTCCCTGATCTGTTGCCGGTAATAGGCCAACCCGTCAGGAAATTCGCGCGCGCCAAGCGTCTGCCGGGTGTTGGGGACATAAACCTCGCGGAAGAACCGCAGCAGGTCGCGATAGGCCGGCGTGACAGCCGCCGCGATTGCCTCCCTGCCCTCGGCCTTCAGCGCCTCCTGTTCTCCCGCCGGGATGCGGGTCGCGCCGAGCCCGGCGAACGGGGCCCAGAACGGGTTCTTTTCCGGATCGTCAACCACATAGGCCGTCAGCGAGGCATCCCGCCCCGCCAGTGTCACCTGGGGCACACTGAACCCGCGTGCCAGGCCTGCACGGGCGTTGGCGGTATGCTCGGCAAAGAACCGCGGAATGTCGCGCATACGGGCGATGTAGCGGCGGTAATCCTCTGCACTGCCAAAGGCCGAGCGGGCGGCAAGGTAGCTCCAGAAATTGTTGTCGCTGTCGAACGGCATTTCCCATTCGCGGAACTGCGCGTCCCCGATCTCGGTCTCCAGCAGGTGGCGGAGCACGGCTGCGTCGACTTTCCCTGCGGCGGTCAACTGGCCCTTGCCAATGGCGTCGAGCTGAGCCAGCCACACCTTGGCCTTTTCGGCCCGGGCCACGTGCGCCTCCGGCGTAACCGACCACAGCCGGTCACCCGCCTCCGTGCTGCCATCCGGCTGCTCGATCCGGCCGGACTGCTCGATCTGGTAGCTGTGATAGCTATCCGCCAGCGCAGACAGGCGCGCGTCGGCCTCCTGTGCATGGACCTGCGCGCTCACAGCCAGCGCAGCGAAGGCCGCAATCGTTGTCCATGCGGCCTTCATTGCCCTCTCCTCGACGGTCCCTGTCAGTCCGGCTTCTTTGCCACCGCGACCATGGCTGGCCTCAGCAGGCGGTCCTTGATCATGTAGCCGGACATCATTTCCTCCACCACGGTGCCGGGTTCGTGCTCGCCGGTGGGGATTTCGAGCATCGCCTGGTGCTGGTTCGGGTCGAGCGGCAGGCCGACCGAGGCTATGCGGGTCACGCCGTGCTGGCCGAACACCTTCTCCAGTTCGCGCTGGGTCGCTTCAATGCCGGTGACGAAGCCCTTCATCTTCTCGTCCTCGCGCACGTCGGCAGGCAGTGCGTCGAGCGCGCGGGCGAGATTGTCTGCTACCGACAGGACATCACGCGCGAAACCGGTCGCGGCATAGATACGGGCGTCCTGGATATCTTTCTCCAGCCGGCGGCGCACGTTCTGCGTGTCTGCCTTGGCGTAGAGCACTTCCTGCTTCGCCGCATCGAGATCAGCCTTCAGCGCAGCCAGTGCGTCAGCTAGCCCCCCGTCAATTTCTCCGTCCTCGTCGCCCTTGTCGAGCATGTGCGCGGGCACGCCTTCCAATTCCTTCTGGGCGGCGTCGTCTTGCGGCCGCTTGTCTTGTTCAGTCATGGTCTTTTCGTATCTATCCGATGAGTTTGCCCAGTGATCGGGCGGTGAAATCCACCATGGGGACGACGCGCGCGTAATTCAATCGTGTCGGGCCGATCACCCCCAGCACTCCGACCACCCGCCCTTCCCGGTCGCGATAGGGTGAGGCGATGACCGACGATCCGCTGAGGGCGAACAGACGGTTCTCGCTGCCGATGAAAATCCGCGTCGCCTCGGCCTCGCGCGCGCTGTCGAGCAATTCGGCGACCGACTGCTTGCTTTCGAGATCATCGAGCAGCTGCCGGACCCGCTCGATGTCCTGCAAGGCGGCCTCGTCGAGCAGGTTCGAGGCGCCGCGCACGATCAGCACCGGGCGGCGGGCCGCATCCTCGCTCCATACCGCCAGGCCGCGCTCCACCAGCGCGCGGCTGGCCGAATCGAGCTGCGAGCGGCCCGATGCCAGTTCTCGCCGCATATCCGCCGATGCTTCAGCCAGCGTTCGGCCCGCAAGGCGGGCGGTGATATAGTTGCTCGCCTGCTCCAGCTGCGACGGAGTGGCCGCAGCAGCCAGATCGACCACCCGGTTCTCGATCGCGCCATCTTCCCCGACCAGCACGGCCAGCGCCCGGTTCTGCCCCAGACTGACAAGCGAGAGCTGGGCAAGGCGCGACTCAAGGGTCGGGACCATGACCATCCCGGCGGCGCCGGAAAGGTCCGACAGAAGCGCGCTGGTCGTCTCCAGCGCTGCCTCGATCGGGCCGGGCGCGCCGAGCCGCTGCTCGATCGCTTCCCGCTCACTCGCAGTCGGTTCCGCGACCTGCATCATCCCGTCGACGAACAGCCGCAGGCCGGTTTCGGTCGGCATGCGCCCGGCGCTGGTATGCGGCGCAGCCAGCAGGCCGAGCACTTCCAGCTCTGCCAGCACCGAGCGGATCGAGGCCGGCGAAAGGTTCAGCCCGCCCCCGCCATCTGCCCTTGGGCCCGCCAGCGTCTTGGAGCCGACCGGCTGGCCGCTGTCGAGGTAGCCCTCCACCACCAGGCGGAAAATTTCCCGCGCACGGTCGGTCAGGTCGGTGAGCGGTGGGGATGCCATGAGCCTTTTGTAGCCACTACCCTTGCAGCCTCAAGGGGCAAGCGCCTAACGCGGGCCAGAATCGAATCTGACAGACAGGAAAACCCATGCGACCTTCCGGCCGTGCGCCTGACGAAATGCGCGCCATCACCATTGAAACCGGCTTTACCCGCCATGCCGAAGGCTCCTGCCTCGTCAGCTTCGGCGATACGCGGGTGCTGTGCACCGCCAGTGTCGAAGAGCGGACCCCGCCATGGCTGCGCGGCAAGGGTGAAGGCTGGGTCACGGCGGAATACTCGATGCTGCCCCGCGCCACTCACACGCGCGGCCAGCGCGAAGCGGCCAAGGGCAAGCAGAGCGGGCGGACCCAGGAAATCCAGCGCCTGATCGGGCGGTCCTTGCGGGCGGTGGTCGACCTCAGGAAGCTGGGAGAGCGGCAGATCACGCTCGATTGCGATGTCCTGCAGGCCGACGGCGGCACGCGGACCGCGGCCATTTCCGGCGCATGGGTGGCGCTCAAGCTGGCCACCGACAAGATGATTGCGGCGGGCGATCTGGCTGCGGATCCGATTGCCGCGCAAGTCGCTGCCATCAGCTGCGGCATCCATCAGGGCACGCCGGTGCTCGACCTCGATTATATCGAGGATTCGGGCGCTGATGCCGATGCGAACTTCGTACTGATTTCCGGCGGCAAGATTGCCGAGGTCCAGGCCACGGCTGAAGGCGCGACCTACGACGAGGAAGGCCTGCTGCGCCTCCTGCGCCTCGCCCGGATCGGTTGCGACCGGATCTTTGCCGCACAGCTGGATGCCGTAAGGAAATGACCCCCCGCCTCGGCTCCGGCACGCTTGTCATTGCGACGCACAACGCAGGGAAGCTCAAGGAGATTTCCGCGCTGCTGGAGCCGTACGGCGTCAAATGCATCGGTGCGGGATCGCTCGGACTGCCGGAGCCTGCGGAAACGGGAACGACCTTTGTCCAGAATGCGCTGATCAAGGCGCAGGCGGCAGCACAGGCCTCGGGGCTTGCCGCGCTGGCGGACGACAGCGGGCTGTCGGTCGATGCGCTCGGCGGGCGGCCTGGGGTCTACACTGCCGACTGGGCCGAACGGCAATGGTTCGAAGGTTCGCCGGGGCGCGACTGGTATATGGCGATGGGCAAGGTCGAGGGGATGCTGCAGGAACTCGGCCCGGACACTCACCGTGGGGCCGCGTTCCATTGTGTGCTGGCAATCGCCTGGCCGGACGGCAAGAACGCGGTCTACGAGGGCCGCTGCGAAGGCACCCTCACCTGGCCGCCTCGCGGCAAGCTGGGGTTCGGCTATGATCCGGTGTTCGTGCCGACCGGGGGCGAGAAGACCTTTGCCGAGATCGACCCGGTTGAAAAGCACCGGATCAGCCACCGCGCCGATGCCTTCGCCAGGCTTGTCAGCGAACAGTTTGGCTAAAGGGCTGTTCGGGCGCTAAACTGCAAGCATGGCCCGCGCGCTCTACATCCACTGGCCGTTCTGTGCCCGCAAATGTCCCTATTGCGACTTCAATAGTCATGTCCGCGCCAGCGTGGACCATGACCTGTGGCGCGATTGCCTGCTGGCAGACATGCGCCATGAAGCGGCGCTGGCCGGTGGCGAGGCATTGGACAGCGTGTTCTTCGGCGGCGGCACGCCGTCGCTGATGCCCCCGGAGCTGGTCGAGGCGCTGCTGGGCGAGGCCGAAAAACAGTGGGGCTTCGCACCCGATATCGAGATCACTCTGGAGGGCAATCCCTCGTCGGTTGAGGCCGCAGCATACGCTGATCTTGCGTCAGCCGGGATCAACCGCGCCTCGCTGGGGCTGCAGTCGCTCGACGACAATGCCTTGCGCTTCCTTGGCCGGCTCCACAATGCGCGCGAGGGTGTCGCTGCCCTCGAAATTGCTCAGCAGCATTTCGGCCGGATCAGTTTTGACCTCATTTACGCCCTGCCCGACCAGACGCCCGAACAGTGGCGCGAACAGCTGTCCCGCGCACTGGCATTTGGAACCGGGCATTTGTCGCTGTATCAACTGACAATTGAACCAGGCACCCGTTTTGCCACCGATGTGCGGCGCGGCACGTTAACCCCGCTGGATGACGAGCGCGCGGCAGACCTATTCGAATTGACCCAGGGGATGACTGCCACCGCCGGATTATCGGCCTACGAAATCAGCAACCATGCCCGTGCGGGTGAAGAAAGCCGGCACAACCTGACATACTGGCGATACCGCGACTATGTCGGCATCGGCCCCGGCGCCCATGGCCGGAGGGGTGGTGTGGCAACCTCGCGGCACAAGAAGCCGGAGAACTGGCTTGAAGCGGTCGCCACCAGCGGCCATGGCCTGAGCGAGGAACGCCCGCTAGGCATACCCGAACAGGCGAGCGAAGCCCTGTTGATGGGTCTGCGCCTTGTCGAGGGCGTCGATGTGGCTGACCTGTCTGCGCGTTTCAAGCTCCCCCAAAGCGAACTGGTCGATTGGAAGCGCTTCCATTTCTACGCCAGTTTCGACTTTGTCCACAGGCAAGGGGACCGGATCATGATTACCCCGCACGGGATGCCTCTGCTTGATGCCCTGCTGAGCCAACTGGTGCCCGAAGCACTGGTTCTGTCATGAGTGCAGCCGACCTGCTCGACGCATGGGGAGCACATTTATCGGCCGGGCGTCGCCGATCACCCCATACCGTGCGTGCCTACCTTGCCTGCGCTGCGCGCCTGCTCGACCGAACAGGGATCGGGGACTGGCAGACCCTTGCCCGATTGGAAGGCCATGGTTTGCGGGTACACTTGGCCGCCCGCCGCGCCGAAGGAATCGGCAACGCGAGCGCTGCGCGCGAACTATCGGCCCTGAAAGGTTTCATCGCCTTTGCCCGCCAGCAAACCGGAGACCCGGAGTCCCGCCCGCCCCGCCTTCGAGGGCCGCGCGTGAAGAAGGGCCTGCCGCGCCCGGTCACGCCTGATGAAGCGATCAACCTAGTCGACCTGGTGCCCGGCCTCGCCGCGCAGGACTGGATCGGTGCGCGGGACCGGGCCGTGCTGCTGCTGCTCTACGGTGCCGGGCTGCGTATTGCAGAGGCGCTGGCGCTGCCCGCGTCGGCGCTGCCACTTGACGAAACGCTGGTAGTGACTGGCAAGGGGAACAAGCAGCGCGTCGTGCCGATCCTGCCGGTGGTGCGCGATGCGGTGGCTGATTATGCTTCCCGCTGCCCATGGCCGCTTCCCCTGGCCGAGCCGCTGTTCCGCGGTGCCAAAGGCGGCCCGCTCAGCCAGGGCGTGGTGCAGAAGGCGATGGCGCAGGCGCGCATTGCGCTCGGCCTGCCCGCCACTGCCACACCGCACGCACTGCGCCACAGCTTCGCCACCCACCTGCTCGGCGCGGGGGTAGACCTACGCAGCTTACAGGAACTCCTGGGCCATGCCTCGCTTGGCTCAACCCAGATCTACACGCGGGTCGATGCAGCAACATTGCTCGACGCCTACCGCAATGCCCATCCACGGGAAAAATGTTAGCACCCCAGCCGCGCTTCGATTACATCCCAGATCATTCCCGGAGTGTCGGTGCCGTTGAAACGGTCAATCGCGACGATCCCGGTGGGTGAGGTGACGTTGATCTCGGTCAGGTACTTCCCACCGATCACGTCAATCCCGACGAAGATCAGGCCAAGGCGCTTCAGCTCCGGCCCCATCGCCGCACAGATCTCCTCCTCGACCGGTGTCAGGGTGGTCGCTTCGGCATAGCCGCCTACCGCCAGGTTGGAACGGAATTCGCCCTCGCCCGGCTTGCGGTTGATCGCACCCGCCACTTCGCCGTCAATCAGCACGATCCGCTTGTCCCCTTGCGCCACTTCGGGGAGAAATGGCTGGACCATGTGCGGTTCCGGCCATGTCAGATTGAACACCTCGAACAGGGCAGACAGGTTGTCGCCCGATTCCGGCACGCGAAATATCGCCTTGCCGCCGTTGCCATGGATCGGCTTGACCACCACCGCGCCGTGCCGCTTCATGAACTCGCGCACTTCGTCGGCAGACCGGGTGACCAGTGTCGGCGGCATGAACCGGCGATAATCCAGCACCATGACCTTTTCCGGCGCATTGCGGACGCTGCGCGGGTTGTTGACGACCAGCGTCTCGCGTTCGATCCGTTCGAGCAGGTGAGTCGCGGTGATGTACCCCATGTGGAATGGCGGGTCCTGCCGCATCAGCACCACGTCGATATCGCGCCCCAGATCGAGGCGGCGGGCCTCACCCTTCTCGAAGTGATCGCCCGCCACCGGCCGGACCGTGACTGGATGGGCCAGCGCATGAAGCCGGTCGTGCTCATCAAGCGTCAGCGCGCCAACATCGTAATGGAAAACCTCGTGCCCGCGTTTCTGCGCCGCCAGCATCAGCGCGAACGACGAATCCCCGGCGATATTGATCGCTTCGATGGGATCCATCTGGACTGCAACACGCAGGGTCATCCGCTATTCCTCAAGGTTGCCAGGCGTTGACGATGTGGCGTGGGAAAGCGCCCGGCGCAAGCAGCAGCACGTCGATCCGAATATCTTCCCCGTCGGTGGCGTATTCATGGGCGACGGCTTCCACCGCCGCGGCGACCCGCGACAGGCGGCGATCATCGATGGCATAGTCAAGCTCGCCCGCACTCGCCCGCCATTTAACCTCTACAAACGCCACGATCCGCCCGCGTCTGGCGATCAGGTCGATCTCGCCCAGCGGAGTCTTGCGCCTGCGGTCGAGCACGCGCCAGCCTTTCATCTGCAGCCACAGGGCGGCCCGCCCCTCGCCCGACCTGCCCTGCTCCTCGGCATGCTGGCGTTTCACGAGCGGCCCAGTTCCAACGCCCGGGCATAGAGCGTCTTTCGGTCCAGACCGGTCGTGCGTGCAACATGCGCCGCCGCCTGGGACGGTTTGAAGTCCGCCAGCGCCTCGCGCAGCAAGGCGTCGGGATCGAGATCATCGGTGGATACAGCGCCGGGCGGAGCAACCAGCAGAACAATCTCCCCCTTGGGCGGATGCTCCGCGTAGTGTGCCGCAAGTTCCTGCGGCGTACCTGTACGGCATTCCTCGTGCAGTTTGGTCAGTTCCCGGCCCACGCTTACCGCTCGACCAGGCAGTGCCGCCGCAATCGCGTCAAGCGCCTTGACCAGCCGCGGACCAGTTTCGTAGAACACCAGGGTCGCCGGTACTGCCGCCAGACCGGTCAGCATATCCAGCCTTGCCTTGTCCTTGACCGGCAGGAATCCGGCAAACAGGAACCTGTCACTGGGCAGGCCCGAGAGGGTCAGCGCCGTGATTGCCGCACAGGGGCCCGGCAGGCTGGTTATTGCGATGCCGGCCTGCCGTGTTTCGCGCACCAAGCGATAGCCGGGATCGGATATGAGCGGTGTTCCAGCATCGCTCACCAGCGCCACGGCCGAATCCCGCATTATCGCAACCAGCCGGGCGCGGGCCGCTGAGTCACTGTGGTCATCATAGCGCCACAGCCGCGTGGTTATGCCGAGGTGCTTCAGCAGCTTGCCCGTAACCCGGGTATCCTCGCATGCAACAACGTCACACCGGCGCAGGGTCTCGATTGCCCGCACCGTCATGTCACCAAGATTGCCAATCGGGGTGGCTACAATATACAGGCCGGGTGAAAGCCGCTGGTCGGATGGTTGCTGCGCCACGCGCACCGTCTTGGCCACGCAATCGGAGAGTCGCAAGCATGAACATCTGGAAGACCGGCCGCCGCGCCTTTGTACTGGCAGGCGTCACCGCCCTGCTTTCGGCCTGTCAGGTCATACCGAAGGCGACCCCGACCATCGCCACGGTTCCAGACACCGCGCCCAGCGCGGATGTCCTGCCTGCTGACGAAACCCTGCACCGGATCGCCCTGCTGGTCCCGCTCAGCGGCGACAACGGGACTGTCGGCCAGTCGATTGCCAACGCCTCGACCATGGCGCTGCTCGACACCAGTGCAGACAATCTGCGCATCACCACCTATGACACCACCCAAAACCCACGCGAGGCTGTGCGGCGGGCCATTGCCGATGGCAACAAGCTGATCCTCGGCCCCCTGCTGGGCGACGAAGTGGCCCAGGTGGCACCAGAAGCGCGCGCTGCCCGGATACCCATCATCTCCTTCTCGAACGATCCAGCCGTCGCCTCACCGGATGTATTCGTGATCGGGCATGTCCCTGATCAGTCGATCGAGCGCACGGTCACTTATGCGCGGAACAAGGGTAGCAGCCGGTTCGCAGCGATCATCCCGGCTGGCGATTATGGCCGGCGGGCGGAGGCCGGTTTGCGCAGTGCCGTGGCGGCCAACGGCGGAACCCTGGTGGCGATTGAGACATATGACCGCGGCAACACCTCGATCGTCAGCGCAGCACAGCGACTGCGCCAGAAAGGCGGCTTTGACACGGTCCTGATTGCCGACAGTGCCCGTCTCGCGATCCTGGCCGCTAGCGAACTCAAGCCGCGCGGCACCGGGGCAACCCAGTTGCTTGGCACCGAACTCCTGAGCGGGGACGGTTCTGTGGCCCGCAGCACAGCCATGCGTGGCACGTTGTTTTCGGCCGTGTCAGACAATCGGTTCAAGCGCTTTTCGGACAGCTACACGCAGCGGTTTGGTTCCCAGCCGCACCGCGTTTCGACACTCGGCTATGACGCCGTCCTGTTGACCCTGCGGGTCGCACGCGACTGGCGGGTCGGACGTCCGTTTCCGGTCGGGCAACTTGCCGATCAGACCGGCTTCGTCGGGCTCGACGGTCCGTTCCGCTTCCGCGCCAATGGTGTGGTCGAGCGAGCACTCGAAGTGCGCGAAGTGCGCAGCACCGGAGTGGTGATCATTGACCCCGCCCCCGAAGCCTTCGTCCCCTGACGCGCCGCCTGCTGAGCAACTGACGAAAACACCAGCGTACCGCTTGGCAGGCGCGGACGGGCCTCTATAGCCGTGAGCCATGTCTGACGATCTGTTTGCCGGAACGCCTGCCTCGAGCGGCGACTATAACGCTTCATCGATCGAGGTGCTGGAAGGTCTGGAGCCTGTCCGGCGCCGGCCCGGCATGTATATCGGCGGGACCGATGACCGCGCCCTGCACCACCTCGCTGCCGAAGTGCTGGACAATGCTATGGACGAGGCGGTGGCTGGCCACGCCACCCGGATCGAGGTCAGCCTGGAACCGGGCAACCGGCTGAGCATCGCGGATAACGGACGCGGCATCCCGGTGGACGAGCACCCCAAGTTCCCGGGCAAGTCGACGCTGGAGGTGATCCTGTCGACCCTTCACTCGGGCGGCAAGTTCTCCGGCAAGGCCTATGCCACCAGCGGTGGTCTGCACGGGGTCGGTGTGAGCGTGGTCAACGCCCTGTCCAGCCACACCCGCGTGGAGGTCGCGCGGGAGCGGCAACTTTACGCGCAGGAGTTTGCCAGAGGGCAAACGCTGGGGCCGATCCAGCCCCTCGGTCCGACCCCGAACCGGCGCGGCACGACCGTAGCATTCACACCAGACACGGAGATCTTCGGCGAGCGGCAGTTCAGCCCGAAGCGCCTGTTCCGATTGGCCCGATCAAAGGCCTACTTGTTCGCCGGGGTCGAAATCCGCTGGAAATGCGCCGCCTCCCTCGCAAGCGATGATGTTCCAGCAGAGGCCGTGTTCAAGTTCCCTGGCGGGCTGGCCGACCACCTCGCCGAACAGGTCGGAGGGCGTGAGTGCATCACGACCCAGCCCTTTGCCGGGCGGCAGGATTTTCCCGCGAATGACGCTGCCGAGCCGCAGGGCAGCGTCGAGTGGGCCATTGCCTGGCCATTGTGGTCAGACGGATCGACCAGCTGGTACTGCAACACCGTACCCAACCCCGATGGCGGCACCCATGAACAGGGCTTGCGCGGGGCCTTGGCCAAGGGTCTGCGCGCGTTCGGCGAACTGGTCGGCCAGAAGAAGGCCAAGGATATTTCAGCCGATGACGTGATGACCGGGGCCGAAGTCATGCTCAGCGTGTTCATCCGCGAACCGCAGTTCCAGAGCCAGACCAAGGACCGTTTGACCAGCCCGGAAGCCGCGCGACTGGTCGAAAATGCGGTGCGTGACCACTTCGACCATTTCCTGTCCGACAACATGGAGCGCGGCAAGGCGCTGCTCGGCAGCGTGATGGAGCGGATGGACGAGCGCCTGCGCCGCAAGCAGGAACGCGAGATCAAGCGCAAGACCGCCACCAGCGCCAGGAAACTGCGCCTGCCGGGCAAGCTGACCGATTGCAGCGGCGAAGGGAAAGGCGAAACCGAGCTGTTCATTGTCGAAGGTGACAGCGCCGGCGGCAGTGCCAAGCAGGCACGCGATCGCAAGACCCAGGCCATCCTGCCGATCCGTGGCAAGATCCTGAACGTTGCCAGCGCCACCGCCGACAAGATCCGCGCCAATCAGGAAATTGCCGATCTGGCGCTGGCACTCGGATGCGGGATGCGCAAGGACTGCGATCCGGACCAACTGCGCTATGACCGGGTCATCATCATGACCGACGCCGATGTTGACGGCGCCCACATCGCCACTTTGCTGATGACCTTCTTCTTTCAGGAAATGCCCGAGCTGGTCCGGCGCGGGCACCTCTATCTCGCCCAGCCTCCGCTCTACCGCCTGACGTCTGGCAAAGAGAGCCGCTATGCCCGTGACGATGCGCACCGGGCCGAGCTGCAGGCAACCGTCTTCAAGGGCAAGAAGGTTGAAGTCGGACGGTTCAAGGGCCTGGGCGAAATGAACCCGGCGCAGCTGCGCGAAACTACCATGAATCCGGCCACGCGCAGCCTCATCCGCATCACCCTGCCGCCCGAATTCGAACAACGCGCGGCAGTCAAGGAACTGGTTGACCAGCTGATGGGCCGCAATCCCGAGCACCGCTTCAACTTCATTCAAAACCGTGCAGGCGAAATCGATCGCGACCTGATCGATGCCTGAACCCGCGCGGTCGGCTGCCCGGTTTTTGCTAGCTCGGTAAGAAGTCCCCCACGGGAGCCCGCAACGTGGTTGGCGGCAACAAGGAAGATCAGTGCGCCCGCTTCTGACGACAATCTGATCGTGTGAAGGAGCCGGGTTGGTAGGTGGACCAACCCGGCTTTTTCGCATCCAACCACAGCGTCCTTCCTCTGATGCATGCTGGCCCGCCCCGTCGCTGGCGGTTGCCTCTTGTGTAAATCCCCGGAGACTGCGACCAACATCGTAGCTCGGCCAAAGCCGGTGAGTCGCACTGGGTTCTTTGCATTTTTCCGTGGAGTAGCGACGATGAAGTCTTTCCTGTTCCCTGCCGCCTTTGCCCTTGCAATCCCCGCCGCTGCTCAGGCCCAGCAAGTCGGCGACTGGGTGCTCGCCCCTTGGCAGGACAGCACGATGGACTTCCCCGGTGTGGTTGCCGCACGCGGGGGACAAAGCGTTACCATCCGGTTCGATGATGGTACCACCGAAACGCGCCATATCAGCGAGGTTCGCCCGTTCGACTGGGAACGCGGCAGCCGGATCGCCTGCCGATGGAGCGATGGTGAGTGGTACCGGGCCACAATCCTGCGGATGGATGCCAACGGATACAATATGCAGATCCGCTATGACGATGACGGCGTGGTGGAAAACACCAACACCGGCAAGTGCCGCTCGCGCTGACCCGATCGTCGGCAACTGGGCTTTCCCACTCCTGCGGCTGTCAGCGGGTGAGGCTCCACCAATTTCGCTAGCCGGGGCTCTGCCCCCTTGCGCCGTGCGTCTGCGCCCCTTAACGCAAACGTAAAGTTGCAAGGGACAACCGGATGACCGACAAGACACGTTTCGAGGGCACCGCCTCATACATTGCCACCGAAGACCTCAAGGTAGCGGTCAACGCTGCTGTGACCTTGCGTCGCCCATTGCTGGTCAAGGGAGAGCCCGGCACCGGCAAGACGGTGCTGGCGCACGAAATCGCCAAGGCCATCGGCGCGCCGATCATCGAATGGAATGTCAAGTCGACCACCAAGGCCCAGCAGGGCCTCTACGAATATGACGCCGTGGCCCGCCTGCGCGATGGCCAATTGGGCGATGAGCGCGTCCACGACATCAGCAACTATATCCGCAAGGGCAAGCTGTGGGAGGCTTTCACCGCCCCCGAGCTACCCGTGTTGCTGATCGACGAGATCGACAAGGCCGACATCGAGTTCCCCAACGACCTGCTCCAGGAACTCGACCGAATGAGCTTCGACGTTTACGAAACCCATGAACGGATCGAGGCCAAGGAGCGCCCGATCGTGGTCATCACCTCGAACAATGAAAAGGAACTGCCCGACGCCTTCCTGCGCCGCTGCTTCTTCCACTACATCAAGTTCCCCGACCGCGACACCATGCGCGAGATTATCGAGGTTCACTTCCCCGGCATCCAGAAGACCCTGGTGAGCAAGGCGATGGATATTTTCTATGACCTGCGCGACGTGCCGGGACTGAAGAAGAAGCCCTCCACCAGCGAGCTGCTCGACTGGCTCAAACTGCTGCTCAACGAGGACATGCCGCTGGACGTGCTGCAAAGCCAGGACCCGAGCAAGGCGATCCCGCCACTGCATGGGGCGCTGCTCAAGAACGAGCAGGACGTGATGCTGTTCGAACGCCTGGCCTTCATGGCCCGCCGCAATCCTTAGCGGGAGAGCGCGGCTTCAGGCGCTTTCAAAGCTGTATGCCAGTTCGGAATCGCCCCAGCGGCGGCCGTTGATCACCAGCGGCACATAGACGTTGCGGACGATTTCATACGACTGCCCGTCCCCTTCCTGGCGATAGACCGCCATCATGTAGGGCGCGGTGCTCTGCTTGGCCTTGCGGTCGATCGGATCGAACAGGATTCGGCCGTTGCGGCAGTACTTGGTGTCATGGGCCAGATCGCCGGTCGGCACGCGTGACCGGTCGGTGACGTGAGTCGGCAGGAAGCCCTTCATGTCGGCGGGTGAACACATCTTGATCGCACCACCTTCGGCTATCACCGCATCGATGATCGGCCGCCAATGGGCATCGGCCCAGTCCGACAGGCGGGTGCGGTAACGGGCAGGATTGCTCCCTTCGACCAGCCGGTAATCCTGGTCGAACAGGGCCTCCATGGTCAGCGTTCCCGCAGCAATCGCCTGCTCTGCCGCCGCCGCCAGATTGCCGGCGTGGGCAATCGCTCGCTCGACCATCATGCTGTCCTCCGGCGACAACTCGGCCTTGACGATCCCGTCGAACATCTCGCTCGCGGTCAGTTCCAGCGACTCCATCCGGCGGTTGGCGATCGCGAGCTTGGCCTCGTTTTCGATCGCGGCAGCATCGAAGCTGTGAAGCACGCCCTGAACCGCCTGGACATGATCGCTGATCGTGCCTGTAGCGCGGGCGATCTGGTCGTTCTGACGGTCCACTTCCTCGACCAGTTGGACCACGCCGGTGATGGTTTCCTCGATCCGGGCGACCGAGCTCTTGGCCTCGCCGCTGGCGCGTGCGCCGCTTTCGATCCGCTCTATCACCTGCTGTGCTTCCAGCCCGAGCGCATCGATGGTGCGGGTAATCTCGACCGTGGCCTTGCGGGTATCAGCAGCCAGCCCCTTCACCTCGTTGGCGACCACTGCAAAGGTCCGCCCGGCGTCCCCGGCGCGCATGGCCTCGATGGTGGCGTTGAGCGCGAGGATATTGGTGGTCTCGGCAATCTGCTCGATGTCCTGTGAACAGGTGCGGACCTGCTCCATCGCCGCGGCAAAGCCGGTGACGTGATGGGTAAGTGCCTCGACCAGTTCGAGCAGCCCGGTAATCTGGCCGAGCGACGAATGGATCAGATCCGTCCCCTGGGACAGGCGGTCAATTGCCCGCTCCGACAGCTGGCGTGCTTCATCGCTGGCATCGGACACCTTGCGCTGGTCCATTTCCAGCGCTTTGACCGTACCGCGCAAGGCGTCATGCTCGGCCCTCAGTCGTTCGGACGAATTGATTACCGCCTGGACGATCCCGGCAACATCGGTGCAACCAACTGTAACTTCACCGCATTTCTCAGAGATGCGGCCGATCGACTCGCTGCCGCCCGCTTCGATTGCCTGATGTTTCATGCGGAATGCCCCGTGAACTGATAGCGGGGACTAACCGCGTCATGGTTAGGAACAGCTTAAGATCGCCCTCGGCGCCTACCCAATTTACGCACTTGGCGCAGGGCCAACAGTGCGGCAAAGGTGGCCCATGTTCTTCAACTTCATCGACGAGCTTCGCGCGGCCGGTATCGGGGCCAGTTTCAAGGAACACCTCACCCTGCTGGAGGCGCTCGACAAGGATGTGATCGAGCAAACGCCGGAGGCATTCTACTACCTCAGCCGCGCGACCTTCGTGAAGGACGAGGGCCTGCTCGACCGGTTCGATCAGGTGTTCCACAAGGTCTTCAAGGGGATCATGACCGATTACGGCCAGAACCCGGTCGATATCCCGGAGGACTGGTTGAAGGCGGTGGCGGAGAAGTTCCTCACCCCCGAGGAGATGGAAAAGATCAAGAGCCTGGGTGACTGGGACGAGATCATGGAGACGCTCAAGAAGCGGCTCGAAGAGCAGCAGAAGCGCCACCAGGGCGGCAACAAGTGGATCGGCACCGGCGGCACCAGCCCGTTCGGCAATTCCGGCTACAACCCCGAAGGCGTGCGGATCGGCGGCGAAAGCAAGCACAAGCGTGCGCTCAAGGTGTGGGAAAAGCGCGAGTTCCAGAACCTCGACAACACCAAGGAACTTGGCACCCGCAACATCAAGATGGCACTGCGCCGCCTGCGCAAGTTCGCCCGCGAGGGCGCGGCGGACGAGCTCGACATTCCCGGCACGATCGACGGCACCGCACGGCAGGGCTGGCTCGACATCAAGATGCGCCCGGAACGGCGCAATGCGGTGAAACTGCTTCTGTTCCTCGATGTCGGTGGATCGATGGACCCATTCATCAAGCTGGTGGAAGAGCTGTTCAGCGCCGCCACGGCGGAATTCAAGAACCTCGAATTCTTCTACTTCCACAACTGCCTGTATGAAGGCGTATGGAAGGACAACAAGCGCCGCTGGCAGGAACGCACCAAGACCTGGGACGTGCTCCACAAGTTCGGGCATGATTACAAGATCGTGTTCGTGGGCGATGCGGCGATGAGCCCCTACGAGATCACCCATCCGGGCGGCAGCGTCGAGCACATGAACGAGGAAGCCGGCGCGATCTGGCTCAAGCGCGTGACCGACACCTACCCCGCGACCGTATGGCTAAACCCGGTGCCGGAAAAGCAGTGGAGCTATTCACAGTCAACCAAGGTCATCAAGCAGCTGCTGAGCGACCGGATGTACCCGCTGACGCTAGATGGGCTGGATGACGCGATGCGGGAGCTGAGCCGGAAGCACGGGGCCTGATTACGGCCCGCCACACCCGCTTCGAGGCCATCCGCCTCCGCCTCGAAGCCTACGATCCCGGCATCGGCTGGCGGCTGTGGCTCTACGAGTTCCTGCTGTTCGGGTTCAAGCAGGCATGGGCGTGCCTGTTCGGCGGGCTGCTGCTGGCGCTGCTGCTGGCGACGCACCTGTTGTATCCCGATACCGCGCCGCTCCACCGCTACGATTTCCTGACCATCGCAGCCATCGCCATTCAGGCCGCCATGCTCGCCCTGCGGCTGGAAACCTGGCGCGAAGCGCGGGTGATCCTGATCTTCCATGTGGTCGGCACGGTGATGGAATTGTTCAAGACCGCTGCCGGATCATGGACCTATCCTGAAGCGAGTGTGCTCCACATCGGCGCCGTGCCGCTGTTCTCCGGGTTTATGTACGCCGCCGTGGGCAGCTACATCGCGCGGGTATGGCGGATCTTCGATTTCCGTTTCAGCCACTATCCGCCGCACTGGGCGACCTGGCTGCTGGCGGGCGCGATTTACGTCAACTTCTTTGCCCATCACTGGACAGTCGACATTCGCATGGGACTGTTCGCGGCGACGGCCGTGCTGTTCTGGAACACCCGCGTCCACTTCCGCAACTGGCGTGTGCACCGCTGGATGCCGCTGCTGCTCGGCTTCGGCCTGGTCGCTCTGTTCATCTGGTTTGCCGAAAATATCGCCACCTTCGCCAATGCCTGGCACTATCCGGGGCAGGAAGACGGGTGGGAGCCGGTCTCGATCAGCAAGCTGGGCAGCTGGTACCTGCTGATGCTGATCAGTTTCGTGCTGGTGGCGCTGGTTCAGCCAGTGCAGGGACCAGAACGTTAGAGCTCGCTCGAACCCCACAGCCGCTCGGCCCGGACCCAGCCGATCCGGCCGCCGACATCGAACCGGCACCAGCCGTATTCGCACTTGCCGAGCTTGCCTACCACCCCGGGTTCCGCGTTCCAACGTAGCTTGGCGCTGTCATCCGGCCCTGCCCTGAGCGCGGCGAGACCGTCACCGACCACGATGGCTCCGCGATCCCGACTGAGAAGGCTTTGCGCCACCCATCCCTGGGTACCGTCCGGATCAACCACCAGCCGCCAGCCATCCACCACGCGGATCACCTTGAGCGGCAATCCCGGACGCTTGTAGACCCAGGCCACCTTGTAGTCCCGGCTCGGCCCGACCCGCATGTAGAGCTCCGGCGCGCGAATGGTGGCCCAGTAAGGCACCTCGCGCTGCTGCGCCGCCAGCGGCATCACACCAAGCATTCCGAACAGGACAGACGACGCAAGGATGAACCGCAACATGCCTGTCATGATAGCCCCTTGCCCGCACCCCTAACAAGCGATTCGCGCATGCCAAGCCACCCTTGCTTGACCAGCCCGCCCTCAAAGCCCTAGCGCAGGGGCATGACCGGATACTCCAGCAGCCCGACCCGACGACTCGATGGCAAGCCGCGTGTCGTCGTTACCCGCCACCTGATGCCCACCGTGGAAGCGCGGCTGAGCGAGCTGTTCGATACCACCCTCAATTCCGGGGACGTGCCTTTCACCCGCGACCAGTTGGCCGGGGCAATGCAGATGTCCCATGTCCTGGTCCCCACCGTGACCGACCGGATCGATGCGGCGCTGATCGACAATGCCGGGCCGCAACTCGGCCTGATCGCCAGCTTCGGGGCGGGCACCGACCACATCGACCTTGCCGCAGCCCACCGCCGCCGGATCATGGTCACCAACACCCCCGGCGTGTTTACCGACGATACCGCAGACATCGCGATGGAAATGATCATCGGCATTCCCCGCCGGGTGCGCGAAGGGGTGGCGATGGTGCGGCGCGGCGAATGGACCGGCTGGACCCCAACGGCCCTGCTCGGCCGCAAGCTGGCAGGCAAGGTGCTGGGGATCGTCGGCATGGGACGGATCGGGCAGGCCGTAGCCCACCGCGCCCGCGCCTTCGGGCTGGAAATTGCCTATCATAACCGCAAGCCGCTGCCCGAAGCGGTCGAGCGGATGCTCGGCGCGCGCTATGTCGAATCGCTCGATACGCTGGTTAGCGAGGCGGACATTCTCTCGCTCCACTGCCCCGCTACACCGGGAACGCAGCACCTGATCGATGCCCGCCGGTTCAGCCTGATGAAGCCCGGTGCCTGTCTGATCAACACCGCGCGCGGCGAGCTGGTCGAGCAGGAGGCGATGATTGACGCTCTTGCCTCGGGCCATCTGTCCGGCGCCGGTCTGGACGTCTATCCCGACGAGCCCAACGTTGATCCGCGCCTGCTCGACCTGCCCAATGTCATGACCTTGCCCCATATCGGCAGTGCCACCCGCGAAGGTCGCGAGGCATCGGGCGAGAAGGTGATCGCCAACATCCGCTTCTGGGTTGACGGCCACCGCCCGCCCGATCAGGTGCTGGAAGGGCTCGTTTGAGCGTCAGTCCCCGCTAAGTATCCGCTCCACCAGTTCTTTCACTGTCGGGGTGAAATTGTTGGAATAGAACGGATCCTGCTTGAAGCGGTAGGCTGCGTGACCGGCGAAGGCCAGGTTGTTGTCCGGATCACCGCCGTGGGCGATGTCCTGCAGAGTCTTCTGGATGCAGAAACTGCGCGGATCGGCAAGACGGCCAGTGGTGTGATCGTCGTGGTCCTTCCAGCTGGAAAAGCCGCAATGGCTGAGGCAGCCCATGCAGCCCTGCTGGTCGGCACGGATTTGCTCCGCACTTTCCGGGGTGACGAAGACCACCGTATTGTCCGGCGTCTTGAGCGCTTCGGTAAAGCCTTCGGCGATCCAGGCGAGGGCCTTGCGCTGGTCGCCCGGGTGGACCCAGAAGTACTTCGCCTTCCCGTGGTCGGACAAGGGCACAGTGCCCTCTTCCTCGTCCCGCTTGAAGATCGGGATCTGCCGCTCGCTGCGGTGCATCAGGTCATAGAGAAACGGCGTCTTGACCGCGCTGGAATAGAAGCCCGTGGGTGAAAACTTGTGCAGCAACACGTCGCCCGGCTCGACCGTGCGGAGCATGTCCTTCCACACCTGCGGGATGGGGCTTTCCTGAGTCAGCAGGGGCCGGGTGCCGAACTGGAAGGCGATCTTGCCCAGTTCGGGATTGTCGATCCAGTCGTTCCATTCGCGCAGGAACCACACCCCGCCCGCCATGACGATGGCGGTGTCCTCGCTCACGCCCTCGGCGCGCATGGTGTCGCGCAGCGCCTTGACGCGGGGATAGGGATCTTCCGGAACGCGCGGGTCCTCGGCATTGGACAGGCCATTGTGCCCGCCGGCCAGCCACGGGTCTTCATAGACCACCGCTGCCATCAACTCCGGCACCTTGGAATAGCTGCGTTTCCACAGCGCGCGGAAAGCACGGGCGGAGCTGATAATCGGCAGGTAACTGACGTTGTAGCGAGCCGCGATCTCGGCCAGCTTGTAGGGCATCCCCGCACCGCAGGTGACGCCGGTGATCAGGCCGGGGCAGTTCTCCAACACGCCTTCAAGCACTGCTTGCGCGCCGCCCATTTCCCACAGGACGTTGATGTTGATCGCGCCCTTGCCGCCCGAGATTTCGTGCGCGCGCCGGACCTGCTCGGTTGCCCCGTCGATGGCATATCGCACCAGCTGTTCGAACCGCTCCTTGCGGGTCGCCTGGGGATAGACCTGAGGGATCGCGTTGCCGTCTTCGTCATAGCTGTCGGCATTGACCGCGCTGACCGTGCCGATGCCGCCCGCCGCAGCCCAGGCGCCGGAGCTCCTGTGGTTGGTGGCCGAAACGCCCTTGCCGCCTTCGACCAGCGGCCACACTTCCCGGCCGCCGTAGACAATCGGCTGCAAACCCTTGAAACTCATTCTATTTCCGATCTCACTCTAGAATCACTTGCGACCGTTATTGGCGGCACTGACGATCCCGCGACAAGGCTTGATCGCATTCGGCTCGGGCCTGTTAGCGGTTGCCTCGAACTGTGCATAGTAGCCTGCCAGTTCCGGCGCATCGCGAAACGCAACCAGCCGGAACCCGACCGCCTTGAATTCGCAGGCGAGCAGGAGCGGGGCAATCCCGTGCTGGTCGGTTGGCCGGTCGACATCGACCACGATAACCTGCCCGCCCTTGCGCACGGCGGGCCAAAGGCGCCACAGGAAGGCGTAGGGCTCCTGCACTTCGTGATACATGTGGACGAGGAATATCCGGTCGAAGCTGTCCGCCGGCAGCTTCGGATCATCGCCCTCGCCCGGCTTGATCGAGACATTGTCGAGCCTCTCGCGCTCGACCCGGGCGCCCAGCCGGGCCAGCACGTCGCGGTCGATATCCTGTGCCAGCACCCGGCCCTCGGCCCCGACCCGCTCGGCCAGGCGGACCGTGTAATAGCCCTCTCCTGCACCAATATCGGCCACGGTCATGCCGGGTTTGATACCGGCAAAGTCCATCACGGTTTCGGCTTCCCCGCGATTGTCGCGAGCGGTTTCTGTAGAAAATTCGTTCGAGCCGAGATCGGATACCGGCCGGTCTGCCCGGGGAAATTCGCGCGCGCTGTCGGGGCGGGTGCGGTCGCCTGGCTGACATGATGCCAGTGCGGCAAACGCCATCAGACTGGCCAGCAATGCAGCGCGACGCACTACCACAGCAGCCCTAGCCGCAGAAGCACGGGTTGGCAAAGCCGCGCCATGAACCGGCGCGGTGACTACTCGACATCCTCAACCTCGATGCTCTCCCCGGTAACCCGCTGGGCCAGCGCGGCGGAAATGAACAGGTCGATGGAGCCGTCCAGCACATCGTCCGGCGCGGTCGAGGTTGCCCCGGTGCGCAGATCTTTCACCAACTGATAGGGTTGCAGAACGTAGGACCGGATCTGGTGGCCCCAGCCGATATCGGTCTTGCTGGCATGTTCGGCACTGGCCGCTTCCTCGCGCTTGCGGATTTCTGCTTCGTAGAGCCGCGCCTTCAGCATGTTCATCGCGGTTTCACGGTTCTTGTGCTGGCTGCGGTCCTGCTGGCTGGCGACGATCACACCGCTCGGCACGTGGGTGATGCGGACGGCGGAATCGGTAGTGTTGATGTGCTGGCCGCCCGCACCGCTGGCGCGGTAGGTATCGATCTTGAGGTCGGCCGGGTTGATCTCGATGTCGATGTTGTCATCGATCACCGGATAGACCCAGACCGAACTGAACGAGGTATGCCGCCTGGCCGAGCTATCATATGGGCTGATACGGACCAGACGGTGGACGCCGCTTTCCGTCTTGGCATAGCCATAAGCGTTTTCGCCCTTGATCAGCAGAGTGGCGGATTTGATCCCGGCCTGCTCCCCCGCATGGTAGTCAACCAGATCAACCTTGAAGCCGCGCCGTTCCGCCCAGCGGGTGTACATCCGCTGAAGCATCTCGGCCCAGTCCTGGCTTTCAGTGCCGCCCGCACCGGCATGGATTTCGAGATAGGTATCGTTGCCGTCGGCCTCACCGGACAGCAGCGCCTGGACCTTATCGCGGTCCGCCCGCTCGGCCAATCCGGCGAGCGAGGCAAGGCCATCGGCGATTACTTCGGCATCGCCTTCCAACTCGCCCAGTTCGACAAATTCGATCGCGTCAGCCATTTCCTGTTCGATCGCGCGAACGGTGTCGATGGCATTCTTGAGCTGCTTCTGCTCGCGGGAGATCGCCTGTGCCTGTTTCGGGTTGTCCCACAGCGTCGGGTCCTGCACCCGCGCGTCAAGCTCGTCCATCCGGCGCAGGGCGCGATCCCAGTCGAGCGACTGACGGACGAGCGCGAGTGCAGCATGAATCCGGTCAATATGGGCCTGCCCTTCGGCACGCATGGTCTGTCTCCGTGAAACTGGCCGACCGCTTAGCGGACAACAGCCGATTGTAAAGCGGCCGTCGGAATGGCCAGCGTCAGTACAGTCCGCCCTGGCTCTCGACGAAACCTTCAGGCGGGGTCTCGCTTTCTTCGTCTGACCGTGATTTCGAAACAGCCGAGCGGCCACGCCGAATGAGCGCAAGGATCTGCTCCCGCTTCTTCTCGATCTCGTCGGCCCGGGTGATCCGCGGTGGTTCGGTATCGGGCTTGAACGCCTCCCAGATCACCGCTGACTTCGGATCGCTGCCGGGCGCGCCATCAAACACCCTCTTGCCGCTGGCCCGGTCGACCCGGACCATCCGGATGCCAGCGGGGGCAACGAACGGATTGGGCCGCCAGCGATTCTTGGTTTCGACCACGAACTGGCGGAAGATCGGCACCGCCGTGTTGCCGCCCTGGACCCAGCCGCCGAGGTTTCTCGGCCTGTCAAAGCCAAGGTAAAGCCCGGCGACAAATTCGGGAGTACCGCCCACGAACCAGGCATTGGTTGGGCCGCTGCTGGTCCCAGTCTTGCCGAACATCGGCAAGCCCAGATCACGCAGCCGCGTAGCAGTCCCGCGCTCCACCACGCCGGTCAGCATGTGCAGCACCTGGAACGCGGTACGTGCATCCATCACCTGTTTGCCATCCGGCTTAATCCGCGGCATCGGCTGCCCATCCCATTCTGCCATGTTGCAGGCGGTGCAGTCACGCTTATCGGCGCGCCAGATCACCTTGCCTCGCCGGTCCTGGACATAGTCGATAACTGTCGGCTCGTGCTGTCGGCCATGGTTTGCCAGTGCGCTGTAGGCATTGACCATTTTCAACACTGTAGTGTCGCCCGCCCCCAGCGCGAACGCGGGATAGGGCTGGTACTTGCCAATCCCGACCTGGTCGATCGCCTTGATGACATTGGGCATTCCCGCATCCATCGCGATGTGCACAGTCATCAGGTTTTTGGACTGCTCCAAACCATAGCGCATCGGGTGGACCCCGCCGCCGCGCGAGCCGCCGAAGTTGGTGAAGCATTTCTCGCCCAATCGGGCACCCTGGTAAAAGCAGTACTGCTGATCCGGCACCGCAGTGGCAGGGGTCATCCCGTGGTCGAGCCCGGCGGCATAGACGAACGGCTTGATGGTCGAACCCGGCTGGCGCTCGGCCTGGGTCGCCCGGTTGAAACTGCCCAGCCGGTCGTCGAACCCGCCCTGCATAGCCAGCACCCGCCCGGTTTGCGGGTCCTGAGCCACGAACCCGCCGGATACGCCGGGGACGGTACGCACCCGCCAACCATTACCTTCAGGCGACACGGCGATGACATCACCCACCTTGAGCGCATCGGGCATTCCGCCAAGTGGGGCGGTACTGCCGTCGGCAAAGCCAATCTGGCCGCTGGTGCCACCGCGCTCGGTCACCACCCCGACCCGCCAGTCTTTGTAACCGATGCCGAGATAGGAGCTTTGCAACTGAGCTGCCCAATTGCCGTCCTTGAATTCGATCGTTGCTATCGGGCCATCCCAACCGCGGCTGCCCTGATAACGCATGATGCCATCGCGCAAGGCATTGCGCGCGGCATCCTGCAGGTCGGTGTCGAGCGAAGTGCGGACCCACAACCCGCCAGCGTAGACGCTGTTCTCGCCATCTTCCGCCGTTTCGCCGAATTCGGCGATCAGTTGCCGCCGAACTTCCTCAAGGAAATAGCCCGCATCAGCCGACCGCTCGCTGCGCTGATTGACGAGGCCAAGCGGCCTGGCCCTCGCATCGGCCGCCTGTTGGGCGGTCACAAACCCATCCTGGACCATGCGGTTGAGCACGAAATTCCGGCGGCTGAGCGCACGATCGGCATTGGCCAACCGGCCATAGGTTTCGGGAGCCTTGGGCAGGATTGCCAGAAACGCGGCCTCATGCAGTTCCAGTTCGCCGACATCCTTGTCGAAGTAGGCGCGTGAGGCCGCCTGCACCCCGAAACTGCGCCTGCCGAGCGGAATTTCGTTGAGGTAGAGGGTGAGGATTTCTTCCTTGCTCAGCACCCCTTCAATACGACGGGCGAGGAGCATTTCCTTAAGTTTGCGGGTGACCGAGTACTCGTCCCCCAGCAGTAGGTTTTTGGCCACTTGCTGGGTAATGGTCGAGCCACCCACCGCGCGGCGGTCGCGCATCGGATTGAGGTAGTCGAGCACGGCGTTTGCGGTGCCGAAGAAGTCGATCCCGCCATGGCTGAAGAAAGTCTTGTCCTCGGCTGAAAGGTAGGCCTCGACCAGCTGCTCGGGGAAATCGGAATATTGCAGCTGGACCCGCCGTTCACGGGCATAGGAATGCACGATCTCGCCGTCGATGCCCCGAACCACAGTGGGCAGCGGGGTCTCGTAATCAGCCAGGCTTTCGGCATCCGGCAGATCCCACGCGAGAATCAGCCACAACAGGAAGGCAAGGGCAAGCGACGCACCGCCAGCGACAGAAACCCAGCGGAACCAGCGCCTTGTCTCCCAGTTGGTGCGAAACCATGCCGACACGCCGCTGGCGTTGCGGCGAATGCGATAACGAAAAGTCTCGATGGTCGATTGCTCTGCCATGGTCGGCTCGCCCCTAGCATGGCAAGTCGCGGTGATGCCAGTGCGATTCCGCTGTCATTCACCCGCGCTATGGTGCCCCTATTGGCGCGACTGACGGGCAAGGAAGACCCGGATCGCCTGCGCCATGGATTCGGCAAATTGCCGCTTGCCTTCGTCCGAGGTCAACCGGCGCGCTTCATCGGGGTTGGTGATGAACCCGGATTCGAACAACACCGCCGGCACATCGGGGGCGCGCAGGACAGCCAGTGAAGCGGAACGCCGCGCCTGGGGATGGAAGTTCAGCACGCCAGACCCTTCGCGCACGATCAGCCCGGAAAACTCCGACGAGGTTTCCTGCACCCGGCGCTGCGCCAGCTCGATCAGGATCGTGCCGACGGTGTCGGACTGGTCGCCAATGACCACGCCATTGACCCGGTCCGCCGCGTTTTCCCGGTCCGCGAACCGGGCAGCGGCCTCGCTCGAGGCCTGGTCGGAAAGGGTATAGATGCTGGCCCCGCGGACCCCTTCGACTTCGCCCGCAGAATCGGCGTGGATCGAGATGAACAGGTCGGCGCCCATCCGCCGGGCGATCTCCGGCCGCTCGCTCAGCACCAAAAAGCGGTCATCCTCGCGGGTCAACGCAACCCTGACCCCGCCCTGCTCGACCAGCCGGTCGCGCAGGGCCAGGGCGAGGCCCAGCACCACGTCCTTTTCCTTGAAGCCGAACCCGCTGGCGCCCGGATCTTTGCCGCCGTGGCCGGGATCGATCACCACCAGCGGGCGCGAGCGGTCATCCGGGCCGTAGATCGTCGGCAGGTCGAGCTGCGCGCCCGGCTCCGGCAATTCGATCCGCACAACGTAGTCCCGGCCGAGCACCGGCACTGGAATGGTGAGGCCGAAAGCGAACAACCCGGCCACCACCACTACGGGTGCAAGGAAAATCAGCCAGATTTGCGCACGCCGGGACATAACAGTTTTCTGTTAGGGGGTTGTCGCTATGGCTTGCAATATGGTTGCAGCACGTAACCCACGGTGCTAGCTCTCCATCTGCGGCTTTCCGGCCTGAATTGGGGCCTGACCTGCATCTGTTGCGGGAAAATCGCGAAATCCGCCGAAGTATGGCCTTGCTGCCATGCCCATGACGACAGGTTGATGCACGAATGAGAAACTGCCCCCTGCCCCGGCAATACGTGACCGAGCGTCGCGTAGCGCTGACAGCAGGGTGCTCCGCGCGACTGCCGCGCTTTTCCATTGGTGCAGACACATCAAGCCGGACCGCCGCTGCAAGGCTCGCGGTCCGGTCCGAACTCGCCGCCCGTGGCCAATGCCGCAGCGGTGCCCACCACAATCGGCGCAACTTTCCGGCGAGCATCGCTCCGCCCGGCCGCGCCCGGAGAAAATACAATGTCAACGCGCATGCTTATCGATGCGCGCCACACCGAAGAAACACGGGTGGCGGTGCTCAAGGGAAACCGGATTGAGGAATTCGATTTCGAATCTGCCGAACACAAGCAGATTAAGGGCAATATCTATCTCGCCAAGGTAACCAGGGTCGAACCGTCGCTGCAGGCGGCGTTCGTCGACTTCGGCGGCAACCGGCACGGGTTCCTCGCTTTCAGCGAAATTCATCCCGACTACTACCAGATCCCCAAGGAAGACCGGGAAGCGTTGCTGGCCGAGGAAGCCGAAGCTGCCGAGGAAGAAGCGCGCCTGCGCGACGCCGAGGAAGAGCGCGGCGAAATGCCGGGCGACGAATATGACGCCGACGACGAGACGGGCGAATCTCTGGTGGAGGAATTCGCCGAGGACGGGGTTGAGGAAATCGACACCTCCGAGAAGGATGACGTCGCCACCATCGAGGAAGGCCAGTACGAGAACGGCAACAGCGATTCCGACAGCGACGAAGACAATGACCGCAGTCACCGCAATCGGGGCCGCCGCCAGGGCAAGGGCCGTGCCCGCGCCAAGGAAGTGGACGAAGTTCGCGCCCGGCGCCAGGCGCTGCGCCGCCGATACAAGATCCAGGACGTGATCCAGCGCCGCCAGGTGCTACTAGTCCAGGTGGTGAAGGAAGAGCGCGGCAACAAGGGTGCGGCGCTGACCACCTATCTCAGCCTGGCCGGTCGTTACACCGTGTTGATGCCCAACAGCAGCCACGGCGGCGGCATCAGCCGCAAGATTTCCAGCGCGGCTGACCGCAAGCGGCTGAAGTCGATCGTCGGCGACCTTTCGCTGCCGCGCACCATGGGCCTGATCGTCCGCACCGCTGGTCTCCAGCGCACCAAGCCCGAAATCAAGCGGGACTTCGATTACCTCGCCCGGGTGTGGGACGAAATCCGCGAGAAGACGCTGGCCTCGTCAGCTCCGGCGCTGATCCATTCGGACAGCGACCTGATCAAGCGCGCCATCCGCGACATCTACAATCGCGATATCGAGGAAGTCGTGGTGGAAGGCGAGGCCGGTTTCCGGGACGCCCGCGAATTCATGAAGCTCCTCATGCCCAGCCATGCCCGGCGGGTAAAAGCCTATTCCGACCCCATTCCGCTGTTCCAGCGCTACGGCGCGGAAGACCAATTGCGGGCGATGTATGAGCCAGTCGTGCAGCTGAAGAGCGGCGGCTATCTGGTCATCAACCCGACCGAGGCGCTGGTTTCGATTGACATCAACTCCGGCCGCTCGACCAAGGAACATGGGATCGAGGCGACCGCGCTCAACACCAACCTCGAAGCCGCGCGCGAGATCGCCCGCCAGCTGCGCCTGCGCGACATGGCCGGGCTGGTGGTGATCGACTTCATCGACATGGAATATTCATCGAATATCCGCAAAGTCGAGAAGGCGATGAAGGATGCGCTAAAGAACGACCGGGCGCGCATCCAGGTCGGACGGATTTCCGGCTTTGGCCTGATGGAAATGAGCCGCCAGCGCCTGCGCACCGGCGTGCTCGAAGCGACCACCCGCGAATGCCCGCACTGCGATGGCACCGGCCTGGTCCGTACCGCGTCGAGCGCGGCACTGTCGGCGCTGCGCCTGATCGAGGACGAGGCTGCGCGCGGCAAGGGCACACTCATCCGCCTCGCTGCCAGCACCGAAGCAGCGATCTACCTGCTCAACGCCAAGCGGAGCGACCTGATCGAGATCGAGGACCGCTATGGCGTGTCGGTCGAGATCGTGCCCGAAGGTGAGGAAGAAGGCGCGAAGATGAATGTCTCCAGCGCCGGTCCGCGCCCGACCCAGGCCCCCAAGTTCGAGCCGATCGTGATCGAGGACAACGACGAGGACCTGCCTGAGGAGGATTTCGAGGAGGTCGAGAACGGCGAAGCCGAGGAGGACCGTCAGGACGGCGAGCGCGAGCGCAAGAAGCGCCGGCGTCGGCGTGGCGGCAAGAACCGCCGTCAGGACGAACGGGACGAAGACAGCTCCGAAGATGACGACCGCGACAGCGACGAGGCTGGTGAAGCCGGTGAAGCTTCGGATGACGCCCCCCGTGCTGCGGGCGAAGGCGAAGACGACGATCGCCCGCGCAAAAAGCGTCGCCGCCGCGGTGGCCGTGGTCGCCGCAACCGCGAGCCGAGCGATGACACCGCAGAAGGCAACGGCGAAAACGGCAACGATGCCGGAGCCGGCGCCGATGCCGAAGAGCCGGGCGGCGATGCGGAGGTAGCACCTGCCGCGGAAGCTGCTGACGTACCCGCCGAAGAGGCACCGAAGCCCAAGCGCCGGTCACGCAGCCGGAAGGCAGAACCTGCTGCCGAAGCCGAGCCTGGTTCGACCGAAGCGGCCGTTGCCGAACCTGTCGTTGCCGATGAGGCGGTGGCAGAGGACACTCCGGCTCCAAGGAAGCGCACCCGGCGCAAGAAGGCAGACACTCCGGCGGATGAAGCAGTTGCGCCACAGGTGGCTGCGGCACCGCCGGTGGCAGAAGCCAATCCGGTTGACAGCGATCAGGCAGCGGAAGCCCCGGCAAAGCCCAAGCGCACCCGGCGCAAGAAGGTGGATGTTACCGCAGAGGCGGAATCCCTCACTGTAGCTCTTGATGAACCGGCACCGGTGACGGCAGAGGACAGTGCCGAACCGGCCCCAGTTGCTCCTGAGGCACAGGACAACGGCGGACCGCCCCGCCGTGGCTGGTGGCAGCGCACCTTCGGGGCCTGATTACCGCCCGCAAGTGCACCAGACAAACATGGCCCGCCGGATCACACTCCGGCGGGCCATTTGCTTGGGCTCAGGCGCTGCTCTTGATGCCCACGCCCCATTCGTTCCAACCAACCGGCCGCGGCGTCTTGGGCAAATAGCGCGCGCCCATCGGCTCGATCGCGAACCCACCGGCTCGCACGGCTTCGGTAATCGGCCGGGTCAGGTGGCATCCCCCCGCAACCGGCTTCCACCACGGCTCAATCCGTTCCTGCCAGCGCAGGACGTCGGCATCGGGCGCGCGGCCATGTTCGAGGAACAGCAGCTTGCCGCCCGGCTTCAGGATCCGCCGCATTTCCTGCACGACCCTCGCCTGAACCTGCACCGAGCACAGGGTATAGGTGCAGACGACGGTGTCGAAACTGTTGTCCGCGAAGGGAATGTCCTCGCCAAACCCATGGCGGATATCGGCGGCCCAGCCCTTCGCCTCCGCCTCGGCGCGGGCATAGTCGAGCAGCTTGCCGTTCGGGTCGATCCCGGCATAGCGGGTGATCGCATCCGCGCGATAGAATTGCTGGTTGATCCCGCCGCCGCACCCCAGTTCGAACACTGTGCCGCTGGCGAGGGGTACGATCTGGCTGCGCAGCTTCATGATGGCTGGCGCCCCGCACGCGATCTTGATCACCCGCGGCACCCCGTGCCGGTCCCACCAGTCGCCCAGTCCCATCGCTTGCCCCTTCCCTTTCCCGAATTGTTCGCCATGCTAGCGCGCGACAGGGGGACTGGCCATGACCAAGGTTCATCGCACGCCGGACGCGCGCTTTACAGACATTCCGGATTATCCGTTCGCGCCGCACTATCACGAATTGTCTGGCGGATTGCGCCTGCACTACCTCGATGAGGGCCCCCATGACCGGACCCCGGTTCTGATGATGCACGGCGAGCCGAGCTGGAGTTTCCTCTACCGCAAGATGATCGGCCCGGTGGCTGCTGCCGGATACCGCGTGCTCGCGCCGGACCTGATCGGCTTCGGCAAGTCGGACAAGCCGACCAGCAAGGCGGCCTACACTTACGCTGCACACGTCGAATGGATGCTCGAATGGTTCGATGCCCTGGCTCTCGACCAGGTTGTCCTCGCCTGCCAGGACTGGGGTTCGCTGGTCGGCCTGCGGATGGTTGCGGCGAGGCCGGACCGGTTCGCGGGCGTAGTCCTGTCCAATGGCGGTTTGCCCGAGGGACAGGACCCGCCTGCCGCCTTTGCCGCCTGGCGCGGATTCTCCAGGTACAGCCCGGTCTTCCCGGTCGGCCGGATTCTCCAGCGCGCCACCACCACGGAACTCTCGCCGGGAGAGGTTGCAGCCTACAATGCTCCGTTCGATACCCGGGGAAGCAAGGCGGGCGCGCGCATTTTTCCCAGCCTCGTCCCACTCGGCCCGAACGAGGCCGTGCCGGATCAGAAGGCGGCCTGGGCAGTACTGGAGCAGTTCGACAAGCCCTTCACCTGCTGCTTTTCCGATCTCGATCCGATCACCCGAGGCGGCGACGCGCTGTTTCTGAACAGGGTACCGGGCGCGCGCAGCAATGACCTGCATCGCACGCTCAACGGCGGACATTTCATCCAGGAAGATGACCCGCACGGGTTCGTCGCCGCCATCCTCGAAACTGCCCAAAAGGCCGGCGTCTGATCGAAAGGTGCTTTTCGCAGCGCAGCAATGCCAGTAATGCGCCGCAAACACGCCACAGACGGGACCCTCCATGAGCAAAGCCATTCAACCCCTGCGCATTCCGGAAGAAGCCAAGGAGCGGATCCGCCTGCTGTTCATGGCCAAGCATGTGCTGTGGGGTGGCGGGATGCATCCGGAGGATGGCAACCACGCGATCTATCACCACGAAGTGCGGACCACGCTGGAGAAACTCGGCCTTAACCTGGAGCTGTCGAACACCTACAAGGTGCTGTTCGAAAAGCCGGAGGTCGATTTCGTCTTCCCGCTGCTCAACCGCGGCGGGTTCGTGAACAGCGAGATGCTGATCCCGATCCTGTGCAACATGCACGGCATTCCCTACCTTGGTGCCATGCCGTTCCTGCGTGGCCTGGGTGACGACAAGTCGGTCTCCAAGCTCGTTTCGACCCATGCCGGGGTGCCGACCGCACCGTGGTTCTGCTTCCGCCGCGGTGGGCCGGTGCGTGAAGCGGATCTGCCCCCCTCACCCAAAGGCCGCTGGGTGATCAAGCCCAATGCGTCGTCCGCCAGCTGGGGTATTTCCGATGCGTTCGACTGGAACGGGGTGACCAACGCCATCGCCGACATCCACCTGCAGGGCCATGACGCGATCGTCGAACCCTACCTGGATGGCTATGACGTCCAGTGCGCCTTCATCACCATTCACGGTGAACCGGTCGCCCTGCCGATGCTGTGGTACGAGCGCGAGGACACGCAGAAGCTGTGGACCTACTACGAAAAGCGCGACCTGGTGCAGAACACCGAAAAGGCGGCGCTCAAGCGGTTCGACCATCCTGAACTGGCGGCCAAGGTGGAAGCGATGGCCAGGAATGTGGCGCAGGAATTCGTGCCGTTCGACTATGGCCGGATCGAGTTCCGGGTCGATCTCGACACCGCTGAAATCAACTTCATCGAGATCAACCTGAACTGCAACCTGTGGTCGGAAAAGGTCATGGCCAAGGCTGCCAGCCATGCCGGTTTCAGCCATGCCGACTTGCTCGAAACTCTGCTGGCCGAAGCCTGGCGGCGCAATGCGCTGATCTCCTAGGACGTTCGTCGATTACTCACGTCGCTGGTCGGAGAAATGTCCGGCTTGTCGATCACTGTCCCGTATCGAAAGAAAATTACGCGCGTTCTGTTCGCCTACCCGCGAGATGCGGTCGGGGGAGACGGGAGCGGCAGGACTATGACATTACGAATGCATATGCCACGCCGTGGTGGCTCGGCTGCGCTGGCCGTCCTGCTGGCTCCAGTTCTTGCCGTGCCTGCCCTGGCGCAGGAATCGGTCGACAGCGATGCGGCCGATGAGGCATCGGCTCCGGTTTCCAGCCCGGTTGCAAAGGTCGGCGAATCCGGTGATCGCCGCATTTATCATCCGGCCGATTTCGCCCGTTTTGCCCCGCGCAACGCGCTGGATATGCTCCAGCGCGTACCCGGCTTCAACATTCGCGGCAGCGCAGAGCAACGAGGCCTGGGGCAGGCCACGGGCAATGTCCTGTTCAACGGCGCCCGCCCCTCCTCCAAGTCGGACGACATTGGTGCGCAGCTGACCCGCATTCCGGCCAATGCTGTCACCCGGATCGAAATCCTCGACGGCGCGGCTCTGGATACGCCCGGCCTGTCAGGCGAAGTCGCGAACGTCATCTATGATGGCTCCAGCGGCTGGTCGGGGCAGTTCAGCTGGATTCCCGAAGTCCGGCCGCACAACACCGATCCGCTGCTGTGGCGCGGTGACATCTCGGTAAGCCGAACGAGCGGCCCGACTACCATGCAAGTGGCACTGAGCAACGCCAATTCAGGCCGCGGCGGTGCCGACGGGCCAACCCTGATTGTCGGCGGCGACGGCACCGTGCGGCAGTTACGGCAGGAGCGTGTGACCTCCGATTACGATTCGCCCAAGCTGTCGGCCAAGCTGACCTGGGACCCGGCTGGTCCGCAGGCGCTCAATCTGACCGCGCAATACCAGCGGATCTACGAACGCTTCCGCGAGGACAGCCTGCGCACCGGACCGGGGCAGACGGACGAATTACGCACCGTTCGTCAGCGTGAGAACCGCTGGAATTACGAATTCGGGGGCGATTATTCCTTCCCGCTCGCAGGCGGCACGATCAAGGCCATCGGCCTACTGCGCCGGAGCTACGAACCGTTCACCGTCGATGTAATCAATCGCTCCTACGCTGGCTCACCCGTGACCGGGGAGCGCTTCAGCCAGACCGGGGATCTGGGCGAGAATGTGGCCCGGGGCGAATTCGGCTGGTCGATGCTCGGCGGCGAATGGCAGGTTGCAGGCGAAGCCGCTTTCAACTCGCTCGACAATGCCGCCGCGCTGTTCACGCTTGATCCGGCGGGTCAATTCGTCGAGGTGCCCTTCCCGTTCGGAACGGGAGGTGTCAGCGAAGACCGGTACGAAGGGTCGATCAGCCATAGCCGCAGCCTTGCCTCCAACCTTTCGGTCCAGCTTAATTTCGCGGTCGAACATTCGACCATCGCGCAGAGCGGTGTGAACGGGCTGGAGCGCAGTTTCCTGCGGCCCAAGGGCAAGCTCAGCCTGGCATGGAAGGCGGTGAGCGACCTAGACTTTGCGCTGAGCGTCCAGCGACGGGTGCTCCAGCTTTCGTTCTACGACTTTCTGGCCCGGGCCTTCATCGACGACGGCAACCAGAACGCGGGCAACAATGACCTGCGCCCGCAGCAGGACTGGAGCTTCGAGGGCGAAGTGAACAAATCGCTTGGTCCGTGGGGCAAGACGCAGCTCAGTTTCATCTATCGAGACGTATCGGACTATGTCGATATCATCCCGGTTGAAGGCGGCGGCGAGTCGGTCGGCAACGTGGCCAAGGCCAGTGCGGCGGCGGTCATCTCGACCAGCACGCTGACGTTCGATCCGATCGGCCTCAAGGGCGTGCGGCTTGATGGGACTTTCGTCCTCCAGCGCTCGCGCCTGATCGATCCGTTTACCGGCGTGGCACGGCAGTGGAGCGGATTCAACAACCGGCAGGCCAATCTCAACCTGCGCCATGACATTCCCGCAAGCCTGTGGGCCTGGGGCGTAGGTGCCAATCACAACCACGTGTTGCCGCGCTACCGCAGCAACCAGACCGACCACAGACGGGAGGGGCCGTGGTTCGTGTCTGCCTTCGTCGAGCACAAGGATGTGCTGGGCATGACCGTGCGGGCCAGGGTCGGCAACATCCTGGGCGCCCGCCAGTATCGGGAGCGGATCGTCTATTCCGGTTTGCGCGGCGAAAGCGCGGTCGATTTTGCCGAACTGCGCAACCGGCGGATCGGGCCGATCTTCACGCTGACAGTGCGGGGCAATTTCTAGGGCTCTACCCGCTCTCCGCGCCAGCTGAACACGCCGCCGCTGTCAGCGGGCGAGAGCCCCCGGCAGACCCTGAGTAGGTGCGCAGCGCTGGCAGCGGTACTGGTCAGCTGGCCTGCGGGCAAGCCGCGCTGGAACGGCGCGCTGAGGCCGGTGTCGACTGTGCCCGGATGCAGGCCTGCCACCACCGCCTGCGGATGCGAGCGCCCGAGTTCGATGGCAAAGTTCTTTAGGAGCATATTCAGTGCTGCTTTGCTCGCTCGGTAGGAATGCCACCCGCCGATCCGGTTGTCGCCAATGGAGCCAACCCGGGCGGACAGCGCCGCGAACATCGCCCGCTGGTCCCTTGGAAACATTGGCAAAACATGTTTTGCCACCAACGCTGGACCGATCGTGTTGAGGCGAAACACCTGCTCCATCGCTGCGCCATCAATCGCCTTGTAGCTGCGTTCGGGACCGGTGCCGTCGGGGAGGGTCAGCACTCCCGTGGCAACGATCACCAGGTCGGGTGGCAAGTCGCGCATATTGACGGCCGCAGACGCAATGGCTCCCTCATCCTCGATGTCGCAGGCGAACTGGCGGGCACCGGCAAGCCCGGCCACCGCACCGCTGCGCGATCCCGCCCAGACCTCACAGCCCTCCGCGGAAAGCTGGGCGCACAAGGCGCGGCCAATTCCCCCACCGGCGCCGAAGACGGCGGCGACCCGGGGCCATGGCAAACTATCGCTTATTTGCGGCATCACTCACCTTGCCCTCTCGGTACTAGACGCTAGATAGGTGGCGCAAAGCAACAGGAATCCGGCGATGGCAACCTTCACCCTCCCCAAGAATTCAACGATCCGCAAGGAAGGCAAAGTCCACAAGGCCGATGGTGCCAAGCGGGTCAAGAACTTCAAGGTCTATCGCTACGACCCAGACAGCGGCCAGAACCCCCGCTACGACACCTTCGAGATTGACCTCGACGCCTGCGGGCCGATGGTGCTGGACGCAATCATCAAGATCAAGAACGACATCGATCCGACGCTGACCTTCCGCCGATCCTGCCGCGAAGGGATCTGCGGTTCCTGCGCGATGAACATGAACGGCAAGAATGGCCTCGCCTGCACCACCGCAATCGAGGATCTGAAGGGCGATATCCGCATCACCCCGCTGCCGCACATGGAAGTGATCAAGGACCTGGTCCCCGATTTCACCCACTTCTATGCCCAGTACGCCTCGATCCGGCCCTGGCTGCAGACCGTCACCACCACCCCCAGCGGCAAGGAGCGGCTCCAGTCGCCGCAGCAGCGCGAGAAGCTCGATGGGCTCTACGAGTGCATCCTGTGCGCCTGCTGTTCGACCGCGTGCCCCAGCTACTGGTGGAACAGCGACAAGTTCCTCGGCCCGGCCATCCTGCTTCAGGCCTATCGCTGGCTGGCCGACAGCCGTGACGAGATGACCGGCGAGCGGCTCGATGCGCTGGAAGACCCGTTCCGGCTCTATCGCTGCCACACGATCATGAACTGCGCCAACGTCTGCCCCAAGGGTCTCAACCCAGCCAAGGCGATTGCCGAGACCAAGAAGATGATCGCCGAACGCGCGATCTGAGCGTGGACGAGCAGGTTTTCGAATACCGCGAGCATCCCGGCTATCCGGGGTGGCACATGTGGCGCCTGCGGGACGAGACCCGCTTCAACGGCGTGGTCATGGGCGAACTAATCACGCGGGTGGAAGGCAGCCAATGCCGCCTGCGGATGTTCCCAGAGCGCAAGCACACCAACCTGCAGGAAATGATCCACGGGGCGGTTACCCTGGCCCTGATCGACATTTCGCTGTTCGCCGCCATGCGCACGCTCACCACCGGCGATCCGGGTCCTGCGGTGACGCTGGAGCTGTCGACCCAGTTTATCGGTGCGGGCAAGCCCGGCGAGCCGCTCGATTCGGTGGTCGAGATCGTGCGCGAAACCGGCCGCCTGCTGTTTCTACGCGGTGAGGTGGTGCAGGAAGACCATCTGGTCGCGGCATTTTCGGGGATGGTCCGCAAAGCCAACCGGCGATGAGCGGGCTCCGCGCCCGCTACGACGAACTCGTCGCAGCTGGGGAATTGCGGCCCGATCCGGAGCAGGCGGCGGCGGTTGACCAACTTGCGCGCCTTCAGTCGGAGCTTGATCGGGAACCGGCAAAGCCAGGTCTGCTCGGCCGCCTGTTCGGTGCGGACCCAGTGGCCCAACCGCGCGGGATTTATATGTGGGGCGGGGTCGGGCGCGGGAAGTCCATGCTGATGGACCTGTTCCACGACACGCTGGCGATTGACGACAAGCGCCGCGCTCATTTCCATGCCTTCATGCAGGACGTCCACGCCCTTCTGCGCGATGAGCGAGCCAAGAAGCTGGGAGACCCGATCCCGCCAGTGGCCGCGCGGCTGGCCGAAGGCGTGCGCTGCCTGTGCTTTGATGAAATGGTCGTCAACAACACTGCCGACGCGGCGATCATGAGCCGCCTGTTTCGCGCACTGATGGTCGATTTCTGCGTAACCGTGGTCACCACGTCCAACCGCCCGCCCGATGACCTCTACAAGGACGGGCTCAACCGCGAGCATTTCCTGCCGTTCATCGCCCTGGTGAAGGAGCGCCTGGACGTGCTGCCGCTCAATGGCCCGGTCGATTACCGGCTCGAACGTATGGCCGGGCTGGACACCTGGCACTGCCCGCTTGGCGACGACGCTACCGCCAAGGTACGCGAGGCGTTCTTCCGCCTGACCGACTATGCGCCTGAAGATGCGGCGCATGTCCCTTCGTCCGAGTTGGACGTGGGCGGAAAGCGCACGCTGCACGTGCCCAAGAGCCTCAAGGGTGTGGCGGTGTTCAGTTTCAAGAAGCTGTGTGCCGATGCCCGCGGCGCGTCCGACTATCTGGCCATTGCGCGCACCTATCATACGGTCATCCTGGTGGGCATTCCGCAGATGGGGCGGGAAAACCGCAACGAAGCCGCGCGGTTCGTGACGCTGATCGACGCGCTCTACGAACACAAGGTCAAGCTGTTCGCCACAGCGGCTGCGGCACCGCAGGGCCTCTATCCGGCCGGTGACGGGGCGTTCGAGTTCGAGCGGACCGTCAGCCGCCTGATGGAAATGCAGAGCGCCGACTATCTCGCCCTGGGGCATGGCTCTGACGGCTGAATGGCCTGGGCCGTAATTGTCTGCCGTGTGACAATATAGCTAACCGAAACTTTACGCCCATGTGCCATAGACTTGGCCATGTCGGCGCTTCCACCACCGATGGCCCGGTCCGCCTGGATCGGCGCCCAGCCCGCTGCGACACTCTCGCACGCCGGCTCGGTGGCCGCTGTGGGGAACGACTTCACGCTGGCCGATGTGATCATCGCATTCGACGTATCCGGGCGACGGATCGGACAGATTGTCCTGCCGCTGTGGCGCCATTCGATACCCCTGGCCGAAGCCTTGGCGGAGCATTGCCCCACCCTGCCCCGGCTGGTTGACACCGCCCGGGGCTACACACTGCGGGCCTTGCCAGAGCAGCACGCAGACGAACTGCTCTTGGATAGCCCATACCTCCCGCTGCTACGCCAAAGATACGAACGCAGCTACGTCGATCTGCAAGCGGGATACGATGCCTGGCTGGCTGGCCTTTCTGGCAATACCCGGCAGACCTTGCGGCGCAAGTATCGCAAGTTGGAGCGACATTGCGGAGGCGTAGTCGATGTCAGGGTCTATCGCACCCCGGCGGAAATGGCCGAGTTCTTTCCCCATGCCCGGGCGATTTCGGCGGCCAGCTATCAGGAACGCCTGCTCGCCTCGGGCTTGCCAGAGAACAGCCTGCCCGTAATGACCGGGCTGGCCGAACAGGACATGGTGCGCGGATTCCTGCTGTGGATCGACGGCAGCCCCGTAGCCTATCTCTATGCGCCTGCGCTGGGCGATACCCTGCTTTACGCCTATCTCGGCTATGACGAGGGCCAGGCCACCCATTCCCCCGGCAGCGTCTTGCAACTGGAAGCCTTGCGGCTGTTGATGGAGGAAGGCCGGTTCCGCTGGTTCGATTTCGCCGAGGGCGGCGGCCAGCACAAGCAGTCCTTCGCCACCGGCACGATCCCCAGCGTGGATCTGCTGCTGCTCAAGCCGACGCTGCGCAACCGGATGATCCTGTGGTCACTGGCTTCGTTCGACCGCTTGGTTGCGATTGCGAAGAGTCTGGCCACCCGCTTCGGCCTGCACGGCCTGCGTAAGCTGATCCGGAGGTAGGTCGGCAAGTCATGAGACACAGCCCGATCATCCCTGCCGCGCTGACGGTCACCCTGCATCCGGGTTACCCTGATGCGATTGACCGATTGGCTGGTCTGGCCGGCCAGCCACGCCCGTTCCTGCGGTCGGCCTGGTATCGCGCGGCGGCCAACTGCGATGGCCAGACCCTAACCGCCGAGCGCAGCGACGGCTCGATCGTGGCAGCCATTCCGCTCACTAGGATGGGGCCGGAACTGGTCGGTGCCAAGGGCGTACCGGGCAGTTACTGGCCCTACCGCTCGGCCGTGTTCAGCCCTGACCTGCAGCGCGACGAACTGGTTGCCATGCTGGCCGATCCGGTCACGGCTGCTGCCCTCGCCCCCCTCTGGCGCATCGGCCCGGCCAATGCGGCCGACCCGGCCACCCGGATGGTCATGGAAGCCTCTGCCATGGCTGGCTGGACTGTGCTGGTTCGCGAATTGGGCGAGACGTGGCTGTTTGATCTGGCCGGTGCAGCACAAGACAACGGCGGCCATTGGCCGCGCAAGTCGAGCCGCAAGCGACTGGCCGGCTACGAACGCCGGTTGGCGAAAGAGGGCGAAGTCAGCTGGCTCCAGGTCAGCGGGGCAGACTGGTCAGCCGAAGTGCTCGAACAACTCGGCCGGATCGAGGCCGATAGCTGGATCGGGCGCAAGACCGATGGTTCCGGCGCCAAGTTCCTCACCTCGGCGCAGCGCGCTTATTGGCAAACCGCGCTGGCCGATCCGGTGATTGCTGAGGCCCTGTCCGCCACCATTCTGCTGCTGGACGGGCGCCCGATCGCCTTTTCCTTCGACCTGCGGAGCAGCGGCAAGCAATACGCAATTGCCGGAAGCTATGCCGAGGACATGGCCGCTTTCCGGGTCGGCAAGATCGTCACCTACCACCAACTTGAAGGCGCGCTGGCGCAGGGGGTCAGCCTGGTCGACCTTGGCTCGGGCGACAGCGGCTACAAGCGCGAGATGGGCGCAGTCCTTGGTCCGGCGCTGATCGATCTGCTGATCGTCCGGCAGCGAAAGGCCGCGCTGCTGCTGGCCCGCAAATGGGGGCAGGAACCGGCCAACCTTCGCCGGCTGACGCTCGCTTCGCCCCACCGGGTCGACCTGACCATGCCTTCGCTCAAAGCTTTCGCTGCCGCCGCCGCTCTCGCCGGAACGGCCGTAGCCGTGGCCGAATAGAGGCGGTCGGTGGCAACCGCCGACTCCGGCGATATGGGCCGCAAGGTGCGCTCAGCGGTGATCTGGCGGTCGGGCAGTCAGATCGTGGCGCAGGCGATCGCATGGATCTCGACCTTCCTCGTCATCCGGCTCCTTGCGCCCGAGGATTACGGACTGTTCGCTATGACCCAGGTCATGCTGGTGTTTCTCAACACCATGAACGGCTATGGCATTGCCAGCGCGCTGATCCGAGAACAGGAGGTAAGCGAGCACCGCCTACGCCAGGCACTGGGGCTGCTGCTGCTGCTCAACGGCGTGCTGGGGACAATCCAGTTCATCGCCGCGCCGCTGGTCGCCAGCTATTTCGCGCAGCCAATGGTCGCTGACCTGCTGCGAGTGCAGGCGGTGATGTACCTGCTGACCCCCTGGCTGGCGCTGCCCTATGCCATGCTCAGCCGGAAGATGGATTTCCGCCGCCCGGCGCAGGTTCGCCTGCTCGCCTCGCTTGCCGGGGCCGCAACCGCGCTTTCCTGCGCGCTCGCCGGAGCAGGCGTGTGGACGCTGGTCGCAGCGCCGATGGCACTGTTCCTGACCGAAGCGATCGGCTTGACGATCGCCGCCCGCGCGCCGCTGCGCCCCAGCTTCGACTTCACCGGGCTGGGCGGGATTGCCGGGTTCGGCGGACTGATGACGGCGACCCAATTCTTCTGGTTCGTCCAGAGCCAGGCCGACGTGATCATCGCCGGGCGGGTGCTCGACGTCCGCAGCCTGGGGGTTTACACCACTGGCCTGTTCCTCGCCCAGCTACTGGCGACCAAGTTCGTCCCACCGATCAACGAGGTCGCCTACGCCGCCTATGCCCGGATGCAGGGGGCCGGAGGCGAAGCCTTGCTGGCGACCGTGCGGTTGGTGCTGCTGGTGGCGCTGCCCGCCTATGCCGGCATGGCCGTGGTGGCCGATCCACTGGTGCAGGTCCTGCTGGGGGACCAGTGGACGGGCATTGCCGCGATCCTGCCGATCCTGTCACTGGCCATGGCCATGCTGACCCTCCAGATACTGTTCGCCCCGGCCACCAACGCGGTCGGCAAACCCGGCATTGCGCTTAGGGTGTCGATGGTTGGCAGTGTGACCATGCCGGCGGTGTTCCTCGCGGCCGCACCGTTTGGTCTGCAGGGCTTCGCCTGGGCCTGGGTGGGCGGGATGACCGTGATGCTGGCGGTAACGGTTACGCTCTCGACCGGCACGCTGGGGCTTTCCCCGGCCAGGCTGGCCAGTGCTGTCTTGCCGACGGCTCTGGCTGCGGCGGTCATGGCGGTTGGCCTCCTCGCAGCGCAGCACACGCTGCCCGCCATGCCAGCATTGGGCCAGCTTGCCCTGCTGATACCGCTAGGCGGAGTGATCTACGGCGTAATGCTGTGGCTGATCGCGCGGGACCGGGTGATTGAAGCCTACCGTTTTGCCGTGGGCACCGCATCAGGCAGTGCCGCACCAGTCAGAAGCTAGCGCTCAGGCCGCGTCCGCCAGCTTTACCTGTGCGGACACCAGTCGGCTCATCACCTTCAAATCCTGCTCACGAAGTTGCAGCGCGGCATCGGCCCAGAGTTCGGTAATCCGGTTCAGCTCGTCGAGTTCCAGATGCCAGGATATCTTCATTGCCTTGCGTGCATTGACCAGCCCGGCATGGCGCCGCTCGGCTTTGCGGATGAAGTCGCGGCAGGTTTCCAGCCCCTCTCCGGTCTCTGCGAGTTGGTGAACCAGGCCAAGGTCATACATTTCTTCAGCAGTGTAGGTCTGGTTGGAGGTAATCAGCCTCTCGGCCATGGCGCTGCCGAGCTTGCGGCTCAGCAAAGCATGGGCGCCCATCCCGGGAAAGAGGCCAAACATGATTTCCGGCAAGCCAAACGTGGCCCCGCGCTCGGCCACGATATAATCGAACGACAGCAGAGCCTCGAACCCGCCCCCGAGCGCCGCCCCTTCGACCAGCCCGATGGTCAGCATCGGAATGTCGAGGGTCTGGATATTGCGATAAAGAATGGCGCAGCAACGGTGGCCGTATTGCACCAAGCCGTTACGATCGCGAGCCTCAATCAGCTGCTTGAACAGCTTGAGATCGCCGCCGAAGCAGAACACGCCCGGCGCACGGCTACCCAGGACGAGGTAGCGCAGCGGCACCCGGTCCGGCCCGAACCCCTGGGCTATCAACCCCTGCCACGCCTCGAAATCGCCCAGCATGGCAGGCGTGAAGCTAGGCCGGCCTTCCGGCCGCATATAGCTCCACAGGGTCTGGTGTTCTTCCTCGTAAAACACATCGAGTTCACGCAAGGCAAACAGCTCACCCGGAATAGCCAGACGTGCCGCACTTTGCGCGAGCAAGTGATCGTCCCCTTCGCCCATGACAAATGCGGGACTTTCGGATCGGTCTATCCCGTCCTGTTTATTTGCCATCTGGGTACTCATTCGATCCATCGCGGCCCCCGGAGTCCTGTTGTTTTGCGATCGACAGCACCATGTTAAGGCAAAGCTAGGCCACAGCAGACTCGCTTGGCAAACGATTATTTTCCCCGACTGATTTCATTGCCGTCCCGAAATGGGCACTGGCGACATTTTGTTACCGCACTGTGGCGGATGGGACTCAGGTCGACACGCCCAAACCGCGCATCGACTTGTCCAGCATCAGCAATTGCCACAGCACGCGCGAATTGTCGCGCCGTCCGGCAATGTGATCCTCGGCCAGACGGGCCAGTGCCTGCGGCTCAAACCAGCCGGTCCGGGCCAGCCCTCCAGCAGAAACAATCGTCCGCGCGGTCGCGGCGAGCGGGCCACGGAACCACTCGGCCAGCGGGGTCACGAACCCCTGCTTGGGCCGGTAAAGGATGTCCTGCGGCAGATAGCGTTCCATGGTGTGCTTGAGCAGCCATTTGCCCTGCTTGCCCCGCACCCGCTCCCGATGGGGCAGGCGCGCGGCAAATTCGATCAGGCGGTGGTCGAGCAGCGGCTCGCGCGCCTCAAGGCTCACATCCATGCTTGTCCGGTCGACCTTGGTCAGGATATCGCCGGGCAGCCAGAACTTGAGATCGGCGTATTGCGCCCGGTCCAGCCCGCTGCGGGCCGGTGCTGCCCGCATCATCTCCACCAGCGGCGTTTCGGCCCGGTAGTCACCCAGCCCCCTGGCAAATGCCTCGCTATAGAGAGCAAACCGGCCCTCGGGCGGGATGACCGACAGGGCTCTGGCATAGCCGGTGGCACCGTCCTCGGCCAAGGACAGCAGCGTCGCCTTGGCCCGCAGCGGGCGCGGGGCCCAGTCCGCCTTGGGCCACACCCGGCCGAGCGCGCCGAACACCGGACCGCGAAAGGAATGCGGCAGGATCGAACGGGCTTGTTCCTCCCGCAGATGGAACACTTGCCGCCGGTAACCGGCAAAGGCCTCGTCTGCTCCGTCACCCGACAACGCAACCGTCACAGTTTCTCGGGCCAACTGGCACACCCGCCAGGTTGGCAGAGCGGATGCATCGGCGAAAGGTTCGTCGAACATGCCGACCAGCTTATTGACCAGTTCGAAATCGTCCGGGTCAACTATCCGGCTGCGGTGCTCGGTCCCGAACCGTTCCGCGACGTGCTGCGCATAGGCAGTTTCGTCGAGCGCGGCGACGTCGAACCCGATCGAGCAGGTGCGCACCGGATCCCGGCTGATCTCAGCCATCAGCGCGACCACGCTGGAGCTGTCGACCCCGCCCGACAGGAAAGCGCCGAGCGGCACGTCGGCGACCATGCGCGAGGACACGGCTTCGCGCAGGTGGTGCAGCAATTGCGCCGACAGGTCCGCCGTCTTGCCCTGATCGCGGTCGGCAAAGCTGACGTCCCACCACTGGCGCGGCGTGGCGGGTGGGCTGTCATGCCGCAGCAGGCGGAAATGCCCCGCCGGCAGTTTCTCCACGCCTTTGAGGAAGCTGCGGTGATCGGGGACATAGCCCCAGGCGAGATAGTCCTCCACCGCCAGTGGATCGACCTCGCGCCGGAGCAGCGGGTGGGCCAGCAGGCCCTTGAGTTCGGAGGCAAAGGCCATGCTGCCATCGCTCAGCATGGCGGTGAACAGCGGCTTCACCCCCAGACGGTCGCGGGCAAGAAACAGCTCCCGCCGGTCCAGGTCGTAGAGCGCAAAGGCGAACATGCCGTGCAAGCGGGGCAGGCAGTCGGCGCCCCAGCGTTGCCATGCGGCCAGGATCACCTCGGTATCACCATCGGTGCGGAAGCGGGCGCCCTCGCCCTCCAACTCGCGGCGAAGTTCGCGGAAATTGTATATCTCGCCGTTGAACACGATCACCGCCCGGCCATCGGGCGAATGCATCGGCTGCGGCGACCCGGCCACGTCGATGATCGACAGGCGGCGGTGGCCAAGCCCCACACCGGGGGCGGTCCACACCCCTCCACCGTCCGGCCCGCGGTGGATCAGGGCATCGGTCATCGCCTCGACCCGCCGGGGATCCACCGGCTTAATCGTGCCGCAATGAAAGATACCCGCAATCCCGCACATGGTGCGCGCCCTATCGCAAGCCTGCCGCGCGGTCCATCCATGCGTCCCGGTCACCCATGGCAGCGGTGAACCGGGCAAGCCGGGCAGCGATTGCGTCAGTGTCGTCGCCCTCGGCAGAGACGATCAGGGTGGCGACCGGGCGCGCCCGCATCAGCGTGCGGTCGCGCATCACGGCCAGCTTGAGAGCCATGCTGCTGGCGGTGGAAAGATCGCCGCTGCGCCACTGGGTATAGGCGACGCGCTTGATTGATCCCTGTGCGAACAGAGCATCGCCGGTCATGCCCGCAGGGGCCGGGACCGGGGCGAGCCAGCGCCAGTCGGTATCCGGCGGCAGAACGCCTTCGCCGAAACCGGTCGCGTCGGCGCGGTCGTTCTGGCTGGCGTAGAGCGCGAAGAACACCTCGACCCGCTCGCCATTTTCGTCGGCAAACTGCATCAGCAGCCGCCGATCGGCACCCCCCGCGCGCGGTTCCCAGTGAAGCTGCTTGTCGAGCGGCACTGCCTGCCAGCCGGGGATGGCCGGGGCCATGAGCTGGTCTGGCAAGGCTGCGCTCTGCCGGGCCGCTGCCGCTTGCCACGCTCCAGCCGCCAGGACCAGTCCGAACCCCAGGACGACCACCCGCCGCGCCGACATGGCATTGCGCTCAAGGGCCGCCAGCAGGGGCGAGGCGAGAATGGCACGGCCGTCGATCTGCGGCGCGTCGGGGTCGCGATCGAACCAGCGCCAGGCCACGCCCAGCAGCACCATGATCACGATCCCGAAGAACACCCAGCCATAGACAATGTGGTCAAACCCGACCGCGAACTCGATCCCCCGCAACTGGGCGATGAAAACCGTGCCCCAGGCGCGCACGCCATTGGCCAGGATCGGCAGGGCCACAGCTGCCGCCATGAACGCTGCGCGGCGCTTCCAACTGGTGAAGCAGCACTGCGCCACCAACACGCCGAGCGCGATCATGGCGATCAGGAACTTCACTCCGGAGCATTCCTCGGCCACCTCGAACAGGCCCGCCGGGGTGTCGATGAACACCCCGTCCACCACTGCTGGCACCCCGCTCCACAGCGTCAGGGCGATGGTCATCTTCGCGGTGATCATCTGCAGCGCTGGCACCAGTTCGTCCCCGAACGGGACCAGGAACAGCGCATAGGCAAGCGGGAACAGCAGGGCATAACCCACCCTCGGGCCGAGCACGGCGACAAGCGCCATCTCCATCGCCAGCACCGCGCCGAGCTGGCTGCCAATGTCGAGCCCGCCCAGACGCGCCACCAGCCACAGCAGCAGCGCCCCGGCCAGGGGCACGAGCGCGGGCCACCACGGGCTTGGCGTCAGGCGCGCCAGTTCTCCGCGACGGTGCCACACCAGCCAGCCGATGATGACCGGCACGAACAGGATGTGGTTGTAGGTCGAGACATCCCACCATAGCCGCACCATGGCTGCCCAGTCCTGCGCAGTCAGCGCCAGCAGCGCTGCCCAGAGCAGCGCCAGCCGCAGCAGGGGCTGGCGCCAGGCGGCTGGCACGCGGTCCTGCCATGTGCTTGGTTCGGTCTGCTGAAGGGCCGCGTCAGGCTGCATCACGGCAACCCTCAGGCTGGCCCAGCATCCCGGCCAGCGGGGCAAGCATGGCCTCCCACCCCTGGTTGCTGACCACGAATTCGCGTGCTGCCCGCCCCATCGCATGTGCAGCGGCAGGATCGCTGAGCAAGGCAAGCGCCTGCCGCACCAGTGCGGCGTCATCCTGCCCGACCGCGAAATGCACCCTATCGGCGCCGTCGATACCGGTCGCTGCTTCTGAGCTGAGCACCACCGGCCGGGCCATGGCCATCGCCTCCAGCACCTTGTTCTGGACCCCGCGCGCAATCATGAGCGGGGCGACCACAATGTCAGCCGAGGCGAGGAACGGCTTTACGTCGGGCACTTCGCCCCACACCCGCACCCCGCCCTGCCCGTCCAGCTTGCGGACTTCGGCAGTGGGAGCACGGCCGACCGCATGGAACTGTGCCATCGGGTGTACGCGGCGGATCTGCGGCAGGACCGCATGCGCCATCCGGGCCACAGCGGCTATGTTTGGGGGATAATCCATCTGGCCCGTGAACACGAGGTGCGGCCCGGTTTTGGACGCAAGGTCAGGATGGCACGGCACTCGCGCCGGATCATAGCCGACAGTGTCGATCCCGTTGCGGAGCGCACGCACATCGGCCCGGGCCGGTTGCTGCAGGCGGGAGCGGAACAGGGCCGCTTCGGCCTCGGTCACCAGCAGAGTCACATTGGCGCGCTGCGCCAGCCGCTCCTCTTCGCGCATCAGCAGCCGCGCCTCGCGCCGGTCGAGCACGGAGCGAGGCCAGCTATGATCGCTGGCATAGGCATCGAACTTGGCGGAATCGACATCGCACAGGTCAATCACCACGCGCCCGGTGAAGCCAGCAGGCACATATTGCCCCATCTGGCCGGAGAACACGACGATCCGGTCTATGGGATAGCGGGCAAGCGTCTCGGCCACCCAGTCCCGCAACCGCGCCGACTCGAAGGCCGTCAGGCTAACCGGCCTGCCGCTTGCCAGCGCCTCCAGCCCCGCCTGCGGCAGGGGCTTGGTGCGTCGGATCAGACAATGCGTGCGTGCCACGGCAGATAGGTCCGCCTCGCAGGCCATGTCCTCGTCGGTTTCGCCAAAAGTGCCCACGTGCACCGGACCCAGCGCCGCGACCGCCTTGAGCAGGTGATGCGATCGGATCTTGTCCCCGCGGTTGGGCGGGAATGGCACGCGGTGCGCCAGGAACAGGGTTTCGCCCATCAGGCGAGTCCGCGCGCGATCGGCGGCCCCAGCAGGTTGGCGACCGGCAGCGGCAGCTTCTTCCACAGCTCGATCCGGGCGGAATAGGTATCGCTGGTCGGATCGATATTGCGCGGCTTGATCCCGGGCGCAGTCCAGCTGGCATAGCTGAGCGGTTCAGGCACGAAGCCCCAGTTTTTCTTGTAGCTATACGGCCCGCTGCCAGTCTTGGAGCGGCCGAAGTCAAACCGGTCGTACCCGCGCCGCCGGGCATGGAGCATCAGGTCGTAATACATCCGCTCGTTGGCCCGCAGGATGCGGGCGGCCGGGGTGCCACCGCCCCAGTAAGGCATCACGGCATTGTCATGATAGAGCGAGAGCACGCTCGACACCGGCTTGCCCTGGTGGCGCACGGTCAGGATGTCGGCATCGGGGCCGAACCGGTCGAACACGGCATCGAACAGGCTGCGCGGAAAGACTGGCGTGCCGAGGTTCCGGACGCTTTCGGCATAGACCGCATAATGCGCCGCGCGGTCCGCCTCGCCCGCCCCGACCGAGACAGCCAGGTCAAGGTCGAGACTCTTGCGCACCTCGGCCCGCTGCTTGCGCGGGATGGCGAGCAATTGCGCTTCGTCGGTCTCGGCCAGATCGGCGACGAAGCCGCAATGCTTGTCGCTGGTCACGGCCCATTCGCGCGGTGCCTCACCTCCGCGCAGCTCGACGCTGGCGCAGCTGTGGCGCTCGGCCAGGGTCGCTGCCTCGCGGCACAGGTGGCGCGCGGTCTTGCCGGTTTCGGCCAGCGGGCCGCCGCCGACGCCAAACCCGCTCGACACCAGAGCCCGGCCGAACAGCGGCGAATGGACCTGCGTCAGCGGCAGCCAGCCCGTCAGGATGCCGCACTTTTCCGCCACCAGACCCAGCGCTCGCTGGCCCGTTCCCCGCTCCACGGCCTGGAGCCAGGCCGGGCGATGGAACGGCGTTCCCCGCAGTTCCGCAACAAATCCCTCGATCCGCGCGACCTCCCCCGGATCGCGCAGGTCGACCAGGCTGACCTGCTCGCTGCACAAGGGGAACGGCGCGTTCACGCGGCCAGGTCCTCCGCCCGCATCGCCTCGCGGTGCGCAAGAATGTCCATCCGGCCCCACTGGAACTCGTGCACCAGTTCGCGCAACTTGTCGGCCATGACCGTCAGGTTGGTGTAGTGCCGCAGGCGCGATTTGACCGGTGCATGGCCCACGCGGGGCTGATCCGGGTCGATTTCCCACGGATGGAAATAGAATACCGCCGGGCGCCCCTCGCGCCGGTTGACCTGGCGGATCGCCCACCGCGAGAACGCATAGGGCAGGACGCGGAAGAACCCGCCCCCGCCCGCCGCCACCCGGCGTCCGCCGAGCAGCGCCGTCGTCACCGGTATCTCGACCAAGCTTGACCAAGGTAACGGCCTGAAGGCGAACCGGGGCGCCTCGCGCCAGCCATAGTGATCATGCGCCACGGGGGCGACGCTGGAGGAATAGGCATAGCCCTGCTCGGCCAGCTCCATATACGCCCAGGGCGTGCGCTGGTCGATCGAGAAGCTGGGCGCGCGATAGCCGGTTACAGCCACCCCGGCCGCATCTTCCAGAATTTGGCGCGCCTTGCGGATATCCTCGGCAAATTCGGCCCGGTCAAAGGTGAACACGCGGGCGTGGTCATAACCATGGCTGGCAATCTCGTGCCCGGCATCGGCGATCCGCCGCATCAGTGCCGGATTGCGCCGGGCGACCCAGCCCAGCGTAAAGAACGTCGCCTTGACCTGCGCTTCATCGAACAGGTCGAGAATGCGCAGGACATTGTCTTCCACCCGCAGCGCCAGCCCGTCCCAGTCGCTACGGTCGATCACGTTCTCGAACGCGCCGACCTGAAACCAGTCTTCAACATCGACCGACAGGCCATTGGTAATCACCGGCTGATCCATCAGGTGCTCCGTCACGCAACGGCGCGGGGTGGCTGGCCGCTTTCGACCCACTCGATCAGCATAGTCAGTACGTGGCGCACGGTGCGTTCCTGCTCGATCAAGCGATGCTCCAGAGCGGCAATCCGGTGCGCGGCATCGGCGGGCAGGTGTTGACCGGCGGCGGCCTTGTCCGACAATTCCAGCACGGCCTGCTGCAGTTCCACAATCTGTGCATCGCGCTGCGCCAGCAAGGCCTGGATATCGGCTGCCGGAACTGGCTGCGGCGCGGGTTGCTGGTAGGCGGCGTGCTTGACCGGACCTGGCGCAGGGGCCTGTTCCGGCCGCGGCATCGGGCTGGGCGCCGCTTCCGGAAAGGCATTGTCGCTTCGCATTTCCTTAAGCACGGCACTGAGCATGGCGGCATCGATCCGTGTGCGCTGCTCGACCGCGCCAAGCAGCAGCAGCCGGGTTGCCACCTGATTGATGCGGCGCGGGATACCTCCGGTCGCTTCATACATCTCGGCAAATACGCGCTGGTCGAATTCCGGATTACCCTTCCACCCGACGCAGGCCAGCCGGTGCCGGATATAGGGCTCCAGTTCGCCCTGTTCCATCGGTTCCAGGTGATGCGCGGCAATGACCCGCTGGCGCAGCTGCTCAAGCGACTGATGTTCGGCCAGCACCTTCTTGAACTCAGGCTGGCCCAGCAGCAGCACCTGCAGCAGCGGGTGCGCGCCGAGTTGAAAGTTGGACAACATCCGCAGCTCTTCCAACGCCTCGACCGAGAGGTTCTGCGATTCGTCCACAATCAGCAGGCAGCGGCGGCCTTCGCGCGCTTCCTCGTGCAGGAAATTCTCGATCTCGCCCAGCGCGGCCGCCTTGTCATGGCCTTCGATGTCGAGGCCGAAGCTCTGTGCTGCAAGATGCACCAGTTCCGCACCGTCGAGGTTACTGGTCACGATCTGGCCGACTGTGATCCGTTCACGGTCGATCCGCTGCATCAGGTGCGCAACCAGAGTGGACTTGCCCGCCCCGACCTCGCCGGTGATAACGATGAAGCCTTCGGACTGCGCCAGGCCATAGCCGAGATATGACAGCGCCTTGCGATGCGTGCCGCTTTCGAAGAAGAAGTTCGGATCAGGCGTGAGCTGGAACGGGCGTCCGGTCAGGCCATAGAAATCATCGAACATGCGTCAGTCCCCTTAGAAATCGTAGCGCAGGCCGAGCAACGCGGAAGCGGCAGTCAGGTCCTGAGCGGCAAAGTCGCTGTCGAGATGGTCGAGAGCGACGGCGGCGCGGGCTGACAGCCCGCTGACGATGCGGCGGCTGTAGGAAGCCGATCCGCCGGTGGCGAACACGTCGCCCGCGTTGGCGAAGCCGCTCTCCAGCCAGTTGGCGTAGGCATTGGCAGAGAAGCCGCCGCTTCGCCCCAGCTCGCCGCTGAGATAGGCGGCGAGATAGTAGCTCTCGTCAGTCACGCCATTGGCCGCAGCCAGCACCGTTCCTGGTGCGGCGACGAACCGGCGGCGATCATAGCCTGCCCCAATTCCCGCGCTCATCCGGCCAATCTGCATGGCATAGCTGGCAGAAACCCCGCGCGAACGGAACACGCCGGAGCGGATCGAGCCGAGCGCACCGGTCAGGCAGTTGTTGCCTTCGAGGCTGTCGACGCAGCCCGACAGTTCGCCGGTCAGGGCATTGCGGTTGGCGGTAAACTCGGTCGGAAGGTTGGCCAGCGCGGTGGTCAGCTGGTTGCCGAAGCCGGAAATGGCGTCGTAGACGTTGACGTTGAAGCTGCTGCGCGCGTTGGGCGCGTAAGACAGGCTGCCATAGTAGGTCGTCGAATCGTAGCGACGTCCGACCGCCGCCTGCAGCACAGTGCGGCTGCTTGGCCGCCACATCACGCCGGCATCCCAGATCAGGCCATCGGTTTCATAGGCGATCTGGCGCGGCTGGCTCTTGTCGGTCACCAGGCGGCCATCCGATCCTACCACCGGCACGCCGTTTGCATCAAGCACTGCATCGCGGGAGGAGACCTGCACGTCCTCGTAGCCAATCCCGCCGATCACCGCGAGCGACTGGGTCAACGGCACGGTTACATCGGCGCGGACGTTCATGTCGCGGACCCGCTGGTCGAGGTTGGAGACGTCTTCCTGCAACCAGCCCGCACCGACCCCGAGGCCGAACGGCAGCGGTTCGCCCGGACGGGTTCCGATCCGGACCGAGGCGCTCTGCACCAGGCTGTCGTCGAACACGTCGATCGGCTCGGCACCAGGCGCCGTCACCAGCGCATCCGGCGATTCGACCTTGGTATAACCAACCCGGTAATTGGCCGAGACGTCGACATCGCCCGCGCGGGTGGCCAGCGTCGGTCCGGCATAGACCGAATAGAGGCGGCTGTCAGAGCCCTGGTTAATCAGCGGATTGGGGGTGATCCCGCCGTTGCCGTTGACCTGATTCCGGGCGGCCAGCGCACCGGCCTCCACGGTCAACAGTTGCGGCACGATCGAGGTATAGCCCCGGGCTACGCCGCTCAGGGTGTTGGAATCCACCGCATCGCCGTAACCGACGTTGTATTCGTAGCGGATCGAGACGGAGGCGCCGTTGTTGCGGCCGGTCACGCTGGCATCAACACCGGCGGCGAGCTGGGTGAAGGTCACCACATCGTCACCGGGCGAAAGTTCGGCCACGACCAGTTGCGAGGCCTCAATATAGGGATCGATGCGGACATTTCGGGCACCGCCGGAGCGCTCGCTGCGCCCGGCTCCTTCCGTGCTGGCGCCGGAACGGCTCTGCGCCAGTGCCGGACTGGCCGAAGCGAGAGCAGCGATGGCCGCAAGGGTGATGTATGGCAGGCGTTTCATGGGTTTACTCCCCATAGCCGTAGTAGGAGCCGAAGCGGCGCCCGCTGGGGCTGAAATTGACAGCGTTGAGCAGCAGCTTGATGTCAGGGCAGGCCGACAGCAGCTGGTAGGCATCTTCAAGCGAGGTCTGTCCGGTCTTGTCGGCCCGCGCGACCAGCACTGCCTGGCCCACATGCTTGGCCAGTTCCGCCGCCGGCGAAGCAGCAAGCGCGGGTGGCGTGTCAAAAATCACGATCCGGTTCGGCGCGCCCATGGTCAGGCGGTCCAGCAGTTCCGCGGTGCGTGATGAACCGAGGAACTCGCTGTCGGCATCGGTCCGGTTGCCGGCCGGGAGCACCCACAGACCCGGAACGTCCGTGCCCATCACCAAGTCCTCGATCTGCAGTTCCGGATTGGCCAGGCAATCCATGAAGCCGGGCCGCTTGGGGAGGCCAAGCGTCGACAGGACCGAGGGCTTGGCAAAATCGGCGTCGACCAGCAGGACTTCCGTCTCGCGCTCGTTGGCCGCCGACAGTGCCAGGTTGACCGAGCAGAAGGTCTTGCCTTCTCCCGGCAGCGGCGAGCAGACCAGAATGCGCCGCGACGCAGCCGTGCCCCGTTCGCGGGCGGTGGACAGCAATTGCCGCTTGATAATGCGGAACTCTTCCAGCAGTCGGCTGACCGGTGCGCCGGGCACGATCATACCCTGCTCGCGCAGCCCGGCGGCGTCTACCTTGTGCTTGCGGCCACTGAACCGGATCGGCTCGAAGCCTTGCGCCAGCGTCACTTCGGACGCAGCCGCCGGAACCGGCAGGGTTTCAGGCACCGGTTGGGCCGGAACCGGAACTGACGCCGCCACCGGCACGTCGGGCACGATGGCGGCCTCGACAGGCTGCGCCGGCATGGGCGTCTGCTCTTCGGCAGCGGCCTTGCGCTTGCTGCGCACCTTGGCGCGCTTCATCGGTTCTTCCGGCAGCCGGACCGGCAGCGGGGCCGGCTTGAAGGCATCGAACCCAAACGCACCGCTGGCGCGCTCGAACAGGGAGTTTTCGTTCTTGTCCGGTTCGCCGGGGAGCGGGATCTTGGTGTGTTCGGTCATATCCCTCTCCTCAAGCCACAGTGCCGCGCTGGACAAAATCGACCACCAGCAGGATGAAGCACAATCCGCCCAAGGCTGCGCTGGCGGCGTAGAACTGGCGCTGGCGCTTGCGCCGCAGCGCCCGGCCCGCTTCGTTGACCACCTGCGAAACCGCCCCGAGCACGGGCAGGTCCATTGCTCGCTCAAGCTTGACGGTAGTGGCAAAAGTCGATCGGAGCTGGCCCATTGCGAAAGCCGCGCCCGCGCCGGCTGCCAGACCGGCCAGCAGCACACCGATCAGCAAAATCGGCCGGTTTGGGGCCGCCGGACCGTTGGGCACGGTTGGCGGGTCGATCACTTCGAAGCGGAATGAGCTGCGTTCGTTCTCGACCTGCCCGCGAAGGCGCATCTCCTCGCGGTTCTTCAGGATTTCGTCGTATTTGTCTTTGAGCACTTCGTAGTCACGGCTGATCCGGTTGGCTTCGGCCGCCACCGCAGGCTCACTGGCCTGACTGGCGATAACCCCGGAAAGTTCCGCCTGAAGCGCCGCCTTGCGCGCCATCAGGGCCTGAACATTGGCTTCCCGTTCGGCCTTGATTGACACTAGCGAGCTATAGGCCGGGTTGGGAGAGCCGCCCCCGCCGCCTTCGCGAGCTGCCTGGGGCTCAAGCAGGTCGATGCGCTTTTTCATCGCCACCACGTCCGGGTGGCTGTCGGTCAGACCACGCGCCTGAAGGCCGGCCAGTTCCGACCGCGCCTGGGCCAGTGCACCGCTGGCACCGCCTGCGCCCGGACCACCTGCAATGGTGCGCGGGGTGCCAGCCAGCTGGCCGTTGATCGCGGCCAGCGCGCTCTGTGCGGCAGCAAGGTCGGCCTCGACGCCGCGCAGCTCAGTCCGCATCATCGTAAGCCGTCCGGTCAGCGCCGCACTACCACCGATCAGTTCGGGATGTTCCGCTTCGAACGCGAGGCGGCGTTGCTCGGCTTCCTCAAGTTCCTTCTTCCGATCTTCCAGCTGCTGGTCGAGGAATACCACCGTCTGGGCCACTTCGCCGCGGTTGCCGGCAATGTTCTCCTCGCGGAAGATGTCGATCAGTTTCTGGACGATTTCCTGCGACAGCTTGGCGTTTTCCGCATCGGACAGATCACCGCGCCCGGCGGTGGCCGATAGCTCAAACAGATTGCCTTGCTCGCTCTTGACCGAGACCTTCTCGGTCAGCGCGACAATCGCCTTCTCCATGTCGCGCTGCGATTGGACCGAATCGCCCAGCTTGGTCGAACGGATGACCTTTTCCAGGTTTACCGCGCTGACCAACGTCTGCCGAACCCGATCGATTTCCTTCTGGCCGCTGTTGGCAATGCCGATCTGTTCGGCCAGCACGTCATCCAGCTGGACGAAGATACGGGCCTTGGATTCGTAGGTGTTGGGGATCATGGCGACCACCAGCCAGCCCAGCACACACACGCCCCATGCCACCGCCAGCGTCAGCCAGCGGCGGTGCCACACCGAATGGATGGCCGAGCGGAATTCGTCGAAAACTTCGTTCATGCGTCGCGCCGATCCTGGTTCAGAACATGCTTTCTGGGATGATGATCACGTCGCCCGGTTGGAGCATGACGTTGGCCCTGCTGTCGCCCTTGCGCAGCAGGTCGCCCAGCCGCAGGGCGAACTCGCGCTGGCGCCCGGCCTGCTTGTCGAACCGGATCAGGCGTGCCCGGTTGCCAGCGGCGAATTCGCTCAGGCCGCCAACTGCAATCATCGCATCGAGCACCGTCATGTTGGCACGGAACGGGATCGAGGCGGGCTTCTCGGTCGCACCGATGATCCGCACCTGCTGGCTGAAGGTGCCGGCGAATTCAGTCACGATTACCGACACCAGCGGCTCTTCGATATATTGTGACAGCTGCAGGCGGATGTCCTGGGCCAGCATCGACGGGGTCTTGCCCACGGCTGGCATGTCGGTCACCAGCGGGGTGGTGATGCGTCCGTCCGGGCGGACCTGGATCTTTTCCGCGCCCAGTTCAGGATTGCGCCAGACGTGGATTGTCAGCTGGTCTAGCGGGCCAATCACGTATTCCTCGCCCGGTCCCTCCTGCATCGAGACAAAGGCTGCAGGGGGCAACTGGGGGCCGCCACTGCTGGCGCAACCGGACAGGGCCAACGCCGCAACGGCGCTTCCTGCGAGCAGCTTGGTAAACCGGTATTCTGGCATTGACGCGCATCCTTGCCTTGCTGCGGGCACTCATGCGCAAGGGAGGAGCGACCTCACCTTCCGCACCCGCGGGTTCAGACAGGCTTCCTCGCCAAAATAGGTGAATATACCGTTAGCTTTCCGGCACTTTCCAAGGTCCAGTCCCATCGTGGGACAGCTCGCCTGTAAAGGTTAAACCAGCATTTGCCTTGCCGGACCCTGGCCCAGAAACTCCATCGGCGAGGCACTGGCCCCGTATGCGCCGGCGCAGAATACCACCACCAGATCGCCGACTTCGGCCCGGGGCAGCAATGCCTGGTCGGCCAGCCGGTCCAGCGGAGTGCACAGGCAGCCGACCACATTGGCTTCCTCGACCGGCGTCTCGGCAAAGCGGCTGGCAATCGCCACCGGATAGTTCCGCCGTACCACCGTGCCGAAATTGCCGGACGCCGCCAGTTGATGGTGCAGGCCGCCATCGGTCACCAGAAACACCTGCCCGTGGCTTTCCTTGCGGTCGACGATCCGGGTCAGATAGACCCCGGCTTCGCCCACCAGGAACCGACCCAGTTCGATGCAAAGCTCTGTTTCCATGAGCGATTCGGGCAGCTTTTCCAGCCGTTCGCTGAGCGCGTCACCAATCCGCGCCAGGTCCAGCGGCTGGTCGCCGTGGAAATAGGGAATGCCGAACCCGCCGCCCATGTTGAGCTTGGGTATGGCCAGCCCGACCTCGCCCGCCAGCTGGTCGGCCAGCGCCAGCACGTTGCCCTGCGTCTCGATCAGAGCATCGGCATCGAGCGCCTGGCTGCCGGTGAAAATGTGCCAACCGCGCCATTCAGCCCCAGCTGCCATGACCTCACGTGCGAGCGCGGCCGCGCGGTCCTGGTCAACCCCGAACTGCTTGGCCCCGCCGCCCATCTTCATGCCGGAACCGCGCAACTCGAACGATGGATTGACGCGGATGGCGATCCGCGGTGCCATGCCCAACCGCTCGCCTATAGCCAGGGTGCGGCGCGCCTCGCCCCCGGATTCACAGTTTAGCGTTACCCCGGCGCTGATTGCGGCTTCCAGTTCCCGGTCGCGCTTGCCCGGCCCGGCAAAACTAACCCGCGCGCCGTCAATCCCGGCTGCCCGCACCAGCTCCAGTTCGCCCTGGGAGGCAATGTCGAACCCGTCGACCAGCCCGGCCATATGCGCAATCACGGCTGGCATGGGATTGGCCTTGACGGCGAAATTGAGCCCGATCCGATCGGGCAGGGCGGCCCGAAGTTCAGCCACCCGGGCATCGAGCCGCGCGCGCGAATAGACAAACAATGGCGTATCGCCCGCTTCTGCCGCCAGCTGGCTTGCCGTGCGCCCGCCAATCCCCAGTTCGCCCGAGATAGCCTCGAACCCTGCTGGAATCGGGCCGAGCGGCTTCACGCGCCATACTCCTGCGCCAGCGCCGTTCGGTCGAGCTTGCCATTGGGGTTGACCGGCATGGCATCGCGCCAGTGGATTTGCTGCGGTTGCATGAAATTGGGCAGTTCCTGTATCAGCGCCCGGGGAAGGCGTTCGGCGGCATCAGGGACATCGGGGGCGGCGCGGGCGACCAGATGGACCGCCTGCCCGAGCCGCGGATCGGACACCCCGAGCGCGACCGCCTCGGCAACCAGCCCGGTCGCGACTGCGGCGTCTTCGATTTCCTGCGGGCTGATCCGGTTGCCCGCGCTCTTGATCATGGCATCGCGCCGGCCGACGAAATAGAGCAGGCCGTCAGCATCGCGCCGCACCCGGTCCCCGCTCCATACCGCCATGCCCTGATACTGCGCCTGTGAAGGTGCTGGCTTGAACCGCTCGGCAGTGCGCTCGGCATCCTGCCAGTAGCCTTGCGCCACCAGCGGGCCGCAGTGCACCAGTTCGCCTTCCTGTCCATTGGCAGCGATGCGGCCGTCATCGTCGATCACCAGGATCTCCGCGAACGGAATGGCCTTGCCCATCGAGGTCGGGTGCGTATCGACCATCATCGGGTCGAGATAAGTCGAGCGGAACGCCTCGGTCAGGCCATACATCGGGAACAGGCGGGCCTGCGGGAACAGGCCGCGCAGTTTGCGGACCAGGTCTTCGGTCAGGGCGCCGCCGCTGTTGGTCAGGCGGCGCAAGGGCGCGCTGGCTTCGCCAGGCCAGTCAAGCTCCACCAGTTGCACCCACAGCGGGGGCACCGCCGCCAGCGTGGTCACGCCGTAGCTGGCGCAGGCCTTGGCCACGTCGCGCGGAAACAGATAGTCGAGCGGCACCACACAGCCGCCAGCCCGCCAGGTGCTCAACAGCTGGTTCTGGCCGTAGTCGAACGACAGCGGCAAGACTGCCAGCGTCACATCATCCGCCTCTAGATTCAGGTAATGCGCCACGCTGACTGCGCCGAGCCACATATTGGCATGGCTCAACATCACGCCCTTGGGCCTGCCCGTCGAACCGCTGGTATAGAGGATGGCCGCCAGTTCGCCGACATCCGCCAGCGACGGCGGCAGGGCCCCGGCCCAGGCTGCTGCTTCGATCATCGCCGCAGTCTCTTCCAACACCGCGCAACCCGGAGGCACGTCACCCGGTTCCAGGGATGCGAGTCGCGCGCTGTTGCCAATCAGCAGACTCGCGCCGCAATCGCCCAGGATATGGGCGACTTGCGCGCGCTTGAGCAGCGGGTTGACCGGCACGTGGACCAACCCCGCCCGCGCTGCTGCCAGTGGCAAAAGGCAGGTCAGCTCGCCCTTGGCCGCCCAGCTCGCCACCCGTGCGCCAGGTGCGGGGACGCAATGTCTTAACCACGCACTAAGGCGGGCAACACGGTCCCTTAATTCCCGGTAGCTAAGGGTCGAGCCGCGCAGCACCAGCGCAGAATCGCCATTTGCCCCGAATTCGGTGAGATGATCGAGCGGGCGCGGGGCGGGATCGGCGGCAACGGACACTTGGGGCTCCGGCGGGAAACAGGACGACGAATGACGGCGAGCTATCACGACAGGGTTAACGACTTGCAAGGGACAGTTGCAGGCGGCCCGTTCGACCGGCCCGAATGGTTCGCCCTGCTGGCCGATGCCGGACAGGAGCCGCTGATTGCGACCGCACAGGATGCCGGATCGACCGTGCAGCTGGCCCTGACCCGTGCCAACGGCCGGATCGAACCCCTGCGCAACTGGTACAGCTTCATCTGGCGCCCGCTAGGCACGGACCAGCCCTTGCTGGAGCAGCTAGCCCGCTCGCTCAAGGGCCAGTCCCACCGGGTCACGCTGTGGCCGGTTCCGGACGAGGACGGTTCCGCCAGCCGGTTGGAGCAGGCTTTCACCACGGCAGGTTGGCGCGTGCGGCGTGAACCGTGCGACCACAACCACGTCCTGCCGGTCGCCGGGCGCAGCTTTGCCGAATACTGGCAGAGCCGCCCCGGCCCGATGCGCACCACCTTCAAACGGAAGGCGAAGAGGGTCACGCTCGAACTGTTTACCCGGTTTGATGCCGATGCCTGGGCCGAATACGAGGCGATCTACAGCGAAAGCTGGAAACCGGAGGAAGGCGATCCCGCCCTTCTGCGCCGCTTTGCCGAGCAGGAAGGTGCAGCCGGGCGGATCCGGCTGGGGATCGCCCGCGCTGATGGTCGCCCAGTCGCAGCCCAATTCTGGACGGTGGAGAACGCCGCCGCCTACATTCACAAGCTCGCGCACCGGGAGGATGCCAAGCCGCTGTCGGCGGGCACCACTCTGTCGGCGGCGCTGTTCGAGCATGTCATCGACCGCGACCAGGTCGAGATGGTCGATTTCGGCACTGGCAACGACCCCTACAAGCGTGACTGGATGGAGCTTGACCGGCCCCGCTACCGGATCGACTGCCTCGACCCGCGCCAGCCGAAGGCCTGGCCTGCCCTGCTCAAACGGGCGCTGGGCCGGGTTGCCTGAACCGGCTGCCGCCGCTAGGGCGCGCGCGAGGCAACCAGGGGGGACGTCACCGCGATGATCGAACGCAGCCAGACCGATGCAGCATTGCGCGCAATCCTGTGCGACGTGCTCGGCCTCGATATCGATCACGTCGACACGTTCGAGGCAGAGACCGGCCTGTTTGGCCACCTGCCCGAGCTCGACTCAATGGCCGTGGCCGGGTTGCTGACAGAGATCGAGGACCGACTCGAGGTGATCATCGACGACGAGGACGTCGACGGCGAAATGCTTGAAACCTGGGGCGGGCTGCTCGCCTTTGCCGAAGCCAAGGTCGCAAGCCGCTGACTAACCGGGGCTACACCCAATGGCCCTGCCCCACGATCGGCGGGGGCATGCACGAGGAAAGCGCGCTTGCCTTCGTCGCCGACCGGGCGCGACGCCTGCTGGTGCTGCCCGCCCTGTTCGACGAAGCCAACAAGCTGCGCCGCCAGACCGCCGAGGTCATGCACCGGCTCGACCTGTCCGGGATCGACAGTGTCCTGCCCGACCTGCCCGGCTGCAACGACAGCCTCCAGCCCCTTGAGCAGCAGACCTTCACGCACTGGCGCGAGGCGGCGGTGGCGGCGATGGCCCATTTTCGCCCGACCCACGTCCTTGCCATTCGCGGCGGCGCGCTGCTCGACACCGGCAACCTGCCCGGCTGGCGCTTCGCCCCGGTCAACGGGCGCTCGATGCTGCGCTCCATGCTCCGCGCACGCACGATTGCCGCGAAGGAAGCGGGACGGAACGAGACGATAGACGGCATTCAGGCGTCCGCCCGCACCGGCGGCATAGAACTGGCCGGATGGCGGCTGGGTGCAATTATGTTCCAGGAACTGGAGCAGGCGACCCCGCCCGAGGTAACCCGCCTGGCCGACCTTGGCCTGGCCGATCTCGGCGGCAGTGGGCTGTGGCTCCGGGCCGAGCCGGACGAGGATCCGGAACAGGCCGACGCCCTGGCGGCGATCATCGCCATCGGAATGCGCCCGCTATGACCCGGCTGCCGCTCACCTTCCAGTCAGGCCAGGTCCGTCTGGCCGGAACGCTCGATCCGGCCTCGGGCACATCCGGCCTGCTGCTGGTCACCGGCGGCAATGAAGTGCGGGCGGGTGCCTTCTCTGGCCAGGCGCAGCTTGCCGCCCGGGTGGCGGCGGCCGGCTTTCCGGTGTTCCGGTTCGACCGCAGCGGCACGGGCGACAGCGACGGAGAGAATGCCGGGTTCGAGCACAGCCGGGCCGATATCGAAGCGGCGCTCGCTACGTTCCGCGCCATGGTGCCCGCGATGACGCGCGTGGTCGGCCTGGGCAATTGCGACGCCGCCAGTGCCCTTATGCTGGCTGGCGGTGCGGGGTGCGATGCACTGGTCTTGTCAAACCCGTGGACGATCGAGGGTGAAGCCGGAATGCCCGCCACCGAAACACCTCCGCCCGAGGCCATCCGCGCGCGCTATCTCGAAAAGCTCAAGAACCCGAAGGAAGTCCTGCGCCTGCTGCGCGGCGGGGTGGACCTGCGCAAACTGTTCAGCGGCCTGAAGCAGGCCGCGCGCTCTGCGCCGCTGCCGAGTTCACTGGCGGAAGCCATGCGGCAAGGGATCGAAGGCTTCGCCGGACCGGTGACGTTCCTGATCGCGACGGACGACCGCACCGGTCAGTTGTTCGAGAGCCGCTGGGGCAAGGATGACCCGCGCATCCAGCGGTGTGACGGTGCGAGCCATGCCCTAGTCGAACCGCACGCGCGCGAATGGCTGTTCGGCCAGGTGCTGGCAGCACTGAAACCCTAGCGCACGAACAGGCTGGTCAGCTCGACATGGGTCGACCAGCGAAATTGCCCGACCGCACGGACCTGCTCGAGCCGGAAACCGACCTCTACCAACCGCGCCGCATCGCGTGCCCAGCTGGCCGGGTTGCAACTTATATAGACGACCCGAGCGAGCGCACTGGCTGCGATCTGCTCCACTTGCTCACGCGCTCCCGCGCGGGGCGGATCGAGCAGCACCGCATCGAACCTCGCCAGCTCTTGTGGCCGCAGGGGATTGCGGAACAGGTCGCGGTGGACCGCTTCGATCGGCAGGCGTGCGCGGGCGGCAGCACTGCGGCAGGCCAGATAGGCCTCACGGGCTGCCTCGACTGCCACCACCGTTGATTGCGGCGCCAGCGCGAACGCAAATGTCCCCAGCCCGGCGAACAGGTCTGCCACAGTGGCACTGCCGGCCAGCCATTCGCGCGCGTCCCCTGCCAGCCTTGCTTCGCCGTCCGCCGTCGCCTGGAGGAAAGCGCCCGAGGGAAACGCGACCGGTTGCCCCGACAGGGTGACCGTCACCGGCTCCGGCTCCCACATCGCTTCTGCGCCATACCCCTGATCGAGCGAGAGGCGGGCCAACCGCTGATTGCGGGCGAAGTCGATCACCCCCTCGGTCTGCGCCAGGCCATCGAGTTCCAGCCCCTTGAGCGCGCAATCGACGCCCTGGCCGGTCAGCGCCAGTGCCACGTCGACCGAATGCTTGCCCGGCCACAGCGCCAGCAGGCGGCGCAGCGGTTCGACCAGGGCCCAAAGTTCCGGAGCCAGCACCGGACATTCCGCCAGCGCCACGATCCGGTGCGAGCGTTCCACGCGATAGCCCAGCAGCGGCCGCCTGCCGCCCGTCTGGGCGTGAAGCGTGGCCCGGCGGCGGCTGCGCGGGGGCGAGAGATGAGTCGGCAGCAGGTGGCCTATCGCCAGTCCCTGCCCATCCGCTGCATTGGTCACCCGCTCGGTTACAAACCGCGCCAGTTCCTGCTCTTCGACCTGCTGCAACTGGCATCCGCCGCAGGTGCCAAAGTGGCGGCAGGGCGGCACGACGTGGTGCGGCCCGTGCAGCAGGCTGCCGTCTGGCGTCATGACGTCACCCGGCGCGGTGCGGGCGACAAAGCGCCCGTCCGCCGTGACGCCATCGCCCTTGGCGGCGAGCCGGACGATCAATCCGGGTTCAGGCAGGCCGGGATCAGATACGGGGAGGTCATTCACAGGCAGGCCGCGTAGACCTCGGGTATCCGCTCGGCAAGCCCGGCGGCAGTGAAGACCGGCCCGGCCAGCCGCGCCGCTTCACCGTGAAGCCACAGCGCCGCGCTGGCGGCGCTGAGGGAATCGGCCCCCGTCGCCAAGCGGCTGGCGATCAGGCCGGCCAGCACATCGCCCGTTCCGGCGGTCGATAGCCAGCTTGAGGCCGCAGGAGCCAGCACCATCCCCAGGTCGCGCTGGAACACCACAGTGTCCGGCCCCTTGGCCACGACTGTGGCATTGGTCAGCCAATCAAGTTCGATCGCCTGATGCACCTTGTCGGCAAAGGGGCCCTTGTTCGGCGGCAGTTCAAAGGCTTTGGCAAGGGAGGCTATTTCTGCTGCGTGGGGCGTAACGACGATAGTCCTGTCGCTCGGGGCAGGCCAGCGATCCGGCCCCACCAGCAGCAGGGCTTCGGCATCGAGCACGGTCGGCACCGCGCGCTCGAGATAGAGCACCTGCTCCAGCCGCCGCGCCGCCGCTGAGTCCCGCCCAAGGCCCGGCCCGATCAGGATGGCACCGATGCGCGGGTCGGCCAGCGCCTCGCCCAGTGTCCGCCGGTCCACCACCAGATCGGCCGGGGCGTGAACGTGGCCCCCGTCGGTCAGCAGCTTGACGTAGCCGGCCCCACCATGCTGTGCAGCCTGTGCGGCCAGCAAGGCAGCGCCCGGCATGTCTCCGGCGACCACGGCGACCAGCCCGCGCGTGTACTTGTGCGCATCGCGCGCGGGCACTGACAGGCGCGGCTTCGCCAGCAGGCGCGGCGTGGTGAAATCCCGCTGCGCCTCCGCATCGACCCCGATATCGACCAGCCGCAGCGCGCCCATGTGCTGCGCGGCGGGCATCAAGCAGTGCGCCCATTTCCACGCGCCGAGCGCCACCGTCAGGTCATAACGCGGCAGCGGGGAGAGCACCGCGCCGCTGTCACTGTGCACGCCGCTCGGCAGATCGACCGCGATGCAGTGGTGATGGCGGCTGGCAAGACCGGTCAGCAAATCGCTGAGTTCATCCGACAATCCACGGGTGAGCCCACTGCCGAACAGGCAATCGACCAGCACCGCGCCGCCAGTATTGCCCCGTCCAGCACTCACGTCACCCTGATACCGGGCCCGGGCGCTGCGGGCGCCATTGGTTTTCGGCTCTGTGGGTGCAACCACCCGCACCGCCAGCCCGCGAGCGCGCAAGGTCTCTGCGATGACATAGCCATCGCCGCCGTTGTTGCCGGGGCCGCAAAGCACGGTCACCGCCCTGCCTGCCGCCATGCGCCAGACGTATTCCGCCGCCCCGCGCCCGGCGCGTTCCATCAGTTCATCGACCGATAGACCCTTATCGAACACCGCCTGCTCCGCCGCCTGCATCTGGGCGACGGTCAGGACGAGGTCACTCCCCTGCGGCATTGTCTTTCGGACGGGCCGCGAACCGGTAACGGTCACCGCCGACTTCTACCACCAGGGTTTCACCGTCGAGTGTTTGCGCTACCGGATCGGCCCCGTCGAAGGCGGCAAGGCCCGCCCCGTCTGGCAGCTGCTCGAACCGGCGGAAGCCGCCGTTGGCATGGCGCACCACCAGGACCTGCGCATCGCCGTCGGTGGTGCGCTCGACCAGGCAATCCGGCCCGAAGTCGGAACCGGGGCCGATGGCGCATTCGATCATGTCGGCACCTGCTTCGGCCTGCGCCTGCACTTCCTCGCCCTGCGAACAGGCCGACGCGACCAGCGTGATCGCGAAAACACTAGATATCCGCAAAGACATGCTTCTCCGCTTTCGCTCCAGGATGGGTCACTGCGCCCTTGCTGGCCGGGCCGACGTTCTGGGCATAGCGCCACAAGGCGCCGGACTGATATTCATTCTCCCGCGGGCGCCAGTTCTTCCGCCGCTCATCCAGCGTGGTTTGATCGACGTTGAGATCGATCACGCCCTCGACGGCGTCGATGATGATTTCATCACCGTCCTCGACCAGTGCGATCGGGCCGCCATCCGCCGCTTCCGGACCGACATGGCCGATGCAGAAGCCGCGGGTTGCACCGGAAAAGCGCCCATCGGTGATCAGTGCCACTTTCTCGCCCATGCCCAGGCCATAGAGTGCAGCGGTGGTAGACAGCATCTCGCGCATGCCGGGGCCGCCCTTTGGCCCTTCGTAGCGGATTACCACTACGCAGCCCTCGGCAATGTCGCGCGCCTCGACTGCGGCGAAGGCGTCTTCCTCGCAATCGAACACCCGTGCCGGACCGGTGAAGCGCAGCCGCTCCATGCCGGCCACCTTGACGATGGCGCCATCGGGCGCGAGCGAGCCGCGCAAACCGACCACGCCGCCGGTGGGAGTGATCGGCGTCTTCACATCGTAGAACACCTTCTGGTCCGGGTTCCAGGTGATCTCTTCGAGGTTCTCGCCGATGGTCTTGCCGGTGACGGTGATCGGGTTGGGATCAATGAACCCGCCATCCATCAGCGTCTTCATCGCCATGTAGACCCCGCCCGCTTCATGCATGTCCTTGGCGACATACTTCCCGCCGGGTTTGAGGTCTGCGATGTAAGGTGTTGATTTGAATATCTCGGCTACATCGAACAGGTCGAACTCGATCCCGCACTCACTGGCCATGGCAGGCAAGTGGAGCGCGGCATTGGTTGAGCCGCCGGTGGCTGCCACCACCCGCGCAGCATTCTCGAACGCGGCGCGGGTGCAGATATCGCGCGGGCGCAGCTTGCGCGCGATAAGCGCCATGACCTGACGGCCAGCCGCGACCGCGATTTCCTCACGCGACCTGTAAGGAGCGGGTGTCATGTTGCTGTTGGGCAGAGACAAACCGATGGCCTCGCCGACACAGGCCATGGTGTTGGCGGTAAACTGGCCACCGCAGGCGCCGTGCCCGGGGCAGGCCACTTTCTCCAGCGCGATCAGCTCCTGCAAAGGGCAGTTGCCCGCCGCATGCTGGCCTACCGCCTCAAACACGTCGACCACGGTCACATCCTTGCCGTGGAACGTACCCGGCAGGATTGAGCCGCCGTAAACGAAGATCGACGGCACGTTGAGCCGCAACATCGCCATCATCATGCCGGGCAGGCTCTTGTCGCACCCGGCAAAGCCGACCAGCGCGTCATAACAATGACCTCTGACCGATACCTCAACTGAATCCGCAATGATCTCGCGGCTGACGAGCGAGCTTTTCATCCCCTGGTGGCCCATGGCGATGCCGTCGGTCACGGTGATGGTGTTGAAACGGCGCGGCATCCCGCCTGCCTCGTTCACCCCCTGACGGCAGATGTCCGCCTGCGCATCGAGCGTGGTGTTGCAGGGCGCGCTGTCGTTGCCGGCGCTGGCAATACCGACGAAGGGCCGAGCAATTTCTTCCTCGGTCAGCCCCATCGCGTAGTAATAGGAACGGTGCGGCGCACGCTCCGGGCCGACTGAAACATGGCGGCTGGGCAAGCGGGATTTGTCGAACTTTGCGGTCATTGGCCCCTCGTTGTCTATGCTGTTCCCATCGCGGGCTTGGTGCGCGCGGTCAAGCGAGACGAACTAGGGCGCGCCCTAGCCCGGCTGCAGGCGACGCACCACTTCAGCCAGCACCTTCGCTAGCAGCGCGGCCCAGCGCGCCTGCCCCTCGTCATCAGCGATAAGGTCCTGCCGGATTTCCAGCCCGAAATAGGGATGGCCGTTCGCTTCGGCATGGCGGTTCATGGTGGCATTGAGCAGCTTGCCCGAATAGGGTTGCTGGTCACCCACCATCGCCCCGGTTTCGGCCAGCAGCGGGATCGCCAGTCGCGCCGCCCGCTCGTCCGCATTGTAGAGCACGCCGCAGTGCCACGGGCGCGGCTCGTCGCTACTCGCAAGTTGCGGGGTGAAGCTGTGCAGCGACAGGATCAGCGCCGGGGGGTGGTCTGCCAGCAGGACTTCGAGCGCATCGTGATAGGGCCGGAAAAACTGCGCCAGCCGAGCCTCATGCGCCTCGTGGTCCAGTGCATTGCCCGGGATCGCATGGCCATCGCTGGCGATGGGGATAACGGTGGGCTGGTGCTCGTCACGGTTGAAGTCGCACACCAGGCGGCTGACATGGCCAACGAAGGCCGCACAACCGGTTTCGCGCACAAGCACTTCCGCTACTTCGGCCACGCCGATATCGGCCGCGATATGCTGGCCGAGCAGCGCCAGGTCGATTCCCAGGTCGATATCCTCCGGGACCCGGTTGGAGGCATGGTCAGACACGATCAGCACCCCACCCGCCCGCGGTGTGCCTAGGGTGCGCCAGGCTTCGTTCACCGCAGACACCCCGCCATGGTCCACCATTCTTGCGGCATGGCCGCCCGCGCGCCGTCACGCGCTTCAGCCGTATCGTAGAGTGCAAAGCAAGTCGCACCCGAGCCGGACATGCGGGCGAGCCATGGGTTTGTGGCTTGCAGGGCCGCCAGCACCGCGGCAGTCATCGGGCAAAGACTGATGGCGGGGGCTTCGAGATCGTTGCGCCCTTCCCTCGCGATCTTCGAGGCAGGACCCTCTGGCAGAGGGCCCCGATCCATTCCATCCCACGCCTTGAACACTGGTCCGGTCGACAGCGGCACGCGCGGGTTGACCAGCAGCACAGGGGTTCCAGCGAGGTCGTCCTCTACGGCAAGCTGCTCGGTGCCGGTGCCGAGGCCGATATGGGTGCGGCTGAGCACGCAGGCGGGCACATCCGCGCCGAGCTTCGCCGCCCGCGCTGGCCAGTCATCGGGCAGGCCGTGGAGCGCCTCGACAATCCGGAACACCGCCCCCGCATCCGCCGACCCGCCCCCGAGGCCAGCCGCGACAGGGAGGTTCTTCTCCAGCGTCACCGCGAGGCCTTGAGGGCGCGGGAGGGTGTTGAGCGCGCGGGCGACGAGGTTGTCGAAGGCATTATCCAGCCCACCCGCAAATTCGCCCAGCGTGGTGACGCTGTCAGCGGCGGCCGGCTTCGCCGTCAGCACGTCGCCCGCATCGACAAAGGCGAACAGGGTCTCAAGCGCGTGATACCCGTCCTCCCGCCGCCGCCGAACATGCAGCGCCAGGTTGACCTTGGCATGAGCGGTTTCGATCAACGACAAGCCGGATCACATATTGGGATAGTTTGGCCCGCCGCCCCCTTCGGGCGTGACCCAGTTGATGTTCTGGTTGGGGTCCTTGATGTCGCAGGTTTTACAGTGAACGCAGTTCTGGCTGTTAATCTGGAACTTCGGTGCGCCGGTCGCCTCGTCCACCAGCCACTCGTAAACGCCTGCCGGGCAATAGCGGGCTGAGGGGCCGCCATAGACGGCCAGCTCGCTCGCCTTCTGCAGTTCCAGATCCTTTACCTGCAAATGGACCGGCTGGTCCTCCGCATGGTTGGTGTAGCTGAACGCGACTGAGGTCAGCCGGTCGAAGCTGATCACCCCGTCGGGCTTGGGATAGGCAATCGGGCGGAACAGGTCGGCGCGGCCGGTGTAGCTGTAATCCGGCTTGTGCTTCATCGTGATCGGCAGGCCGATCTTCAGCGTGCGCATCCACATGTCGATGCCGGCCAACACCGTGCCGAGATCGCCGCCATACTTGGCGACCGCAGGCTGGGCGTTCTGCACCAGCTGCAATTCCTTGGCGATCCAGCTTGACCGCACCGCTGCGTCGTAATCAGCAAGCTCGGTCTTTTCATGCCCCGCCGCAACCGCCGCCGCGATGCTCTCGGCCGCCAGCATCCCGCTCTTCATCGCGGTGTGGCTGCCCTTGATCCGCGGCACGTTGACGAACCCGGCCGAGCACCCGATCAACGCCCCGCCCGGGAAGGCGAGCTTGGGCACGGATTGCCACCCGCCTTCATTGATCGCGCGGGCACCATAGGCAACCCGCTTGCCGCCTTCGAGGTATTCGCGGATCGCGGGATGCTGCTTCCAGCGCTGGAATTCCTGGAACGGTGAGACGTAGGGGTTCTTGTAATCGAGCGCGGTGACGAATCCGACCGCCACCTGCCCGCCCACCTGATGATAGAGGAACCCCCCACCCCAACTGTCACTCTCGGTCAGCGGCCACCCTTGGGTATGAATCACGCGGCCGGGCACGTGCTTTTCGGGATCGATGTCCCACAGTTCCTTGATGCCGAGGCCATAGACCTGCGGCTGGCAGTTCGCCTCAAGGTCGAACAGGGCCTTCATCCGCTTGGTCAAATGGCCGCGCGCGCCCTCGGCAAACAGAGTGTATTTGGCGTGGATTTCCATCCCCGGCTGGTAATCGCTCTTGTGGCTGCCATCGGCCGCCACGCCCATGTCCTGCGTGATCACCCCGGCGACCGCGCCATTTTCGTCGATGATGACCTCGGCAGCGGGGAAGCCCGGAAACACCATCACGCCCAGGCCCTCGGCCTGTTCGGCCAGCCAGCGGCACATATTGCCCAGCGAGCCGGTGTAGTTGCCGTCGTTCGACATGAACGGCGGCATCATCAGGTGCGGCAGCGAAGTCTTGCCGTTCTTCGACAGCACCCAGTGCCAGTTGTCGGTCACCGGCACCTCGGCCATCGGGCAGCCTTGCTCCCGCCATTCAGGCAGCAACTCGTCGAGCGCCTTGGGATCGACCACTGCGCCGGAGAGGATATGCGCTCCGATCTCGGAGCCTTTCTCCAGCAGAACGACCTCCAGTTCGGCATTGAGCTGCTTGAGCCGGATCGCTGCGGCAAGCCCGGCCGGGCCGCCGCCAACGATCACGACATCGCACGGCATGGATTCGCGTTCGCTCATCGCAGATATTGTCCTTCACTGGATCGGGTAATCAAAATGCCCGATTTCCTTGATTGCTGGCGCAAGGCAGGTCAAGACCTGCGCGCACGATGACCGACCCCGCCCGCCTGCCTTCCCCCGAGGATTTCGCCGCCGCGATGGACTGGTGGCGCGATGCGGGGGTCGATTGCGACTTCGGCAATGGCGTTACGGACTGGCTGGCCGGCCCACCATCAGCCAGCGAGGAACAGGCGGCGGATGCCGCTGGACCCTTGCCACCACCGGCTGCCCAGCCCCGGACAGGTGCAGGGCCGGAACCTGTCGAAAATCCCAAGGCGGCGGCGTTCGGGGGAGAGGAAGGCGGCTGGCCGGACCAGCTGGAGGCCTTTGCACCCTGGTGGTTGAGTGAACCGACCCTGGAACTCGGCGGCACCGGTCCGCGCATTGCGCCGCGCGGCCCGGCCGGGGCCGAATTGATGGTGGTCGTAGCCAGTCCCGAAGAACAGGACCGGGAAAGCCTGCTGTCCGGACCGGAGGGGCGCTTGCTGTCCGGGTTCCTGCGGGCGGCCGGGATTGCGCCGAACAAGGCCTATTGCGCCAGCCTGCTGCCCCGCTTCAGCGCCGCGCCGGATTGGCTTTGCCTTGCCGAGGCAGGCGCCGCACGGGTTCTCGCCCATCACATCGGATTGGTCCGGCCGCAGCGGATTCTTTTCCTCGGCCGAAACATTCCACCGCTTCTTGGCCACGACATGGCGCAAGAGGGTAAAACTTTACGTCGCTTTAACCACAAGGGGCGAAGCTTCCCCTATGTGGAAAGCCATGGGCTTGCGCGCATGCTGCGGTCGGCAGCGGTGCGTCGGGATCTGTGGCAAACCTGGCTTGACGGGACCGATGGCTAGAACAACGAACCAATTTGCAGTCCGATTGCTGGCTGCGTGTGTGGCGGCAGCTACAGTGCTCCCGGCGGCGAGCCCGGCGCTGGCCAGCAGTGCGGCCGAGTATTTCCGCGCCCGCGCGGTGACCAGCAAGGTGCCCGACCTGCTGACCCGCCCCGACCGCGAGTATTACCGCGAGTTGTTCGGCGCGATCGATCGGCAAGACTGGGGACGGGTCAACGCCCTGTTGGCAGAGCGCAGCGACGGCCCGCTCCATGCGGTCGCCCGCGCCGAGTATTATCTCCACGCCAACAGCCCCCGGGTGGAACTGCCCCAGATCCAGGCCTGGCTGGCCGAAGGCACCGCCCTGCCCCATGCCGATCGCATGGCGACCATGGGCAGCAAACGCGGATTGATGTCCGCCCCCTACCTGCCGCAGGCCCAGAGCTTCGTCAGCCAGCCCTTTGCAAGCAAGCGGCTGCGCCCGCGCAGCATTGACGACGGCACCATGCCGCGCTCGGTCAGCAACGCCATTCTCGAGCGGATCAAGAACGACGATCCCGATGGGGCGCGTGTGCTGCTGGACGGAATCGACTCCGGGCTCAGCGCCGAAGCCCGCGCCGAGTGGCGCCAACGAGTCGCGTGGAGCTACTACATCGAAAACAACGACCCGGCTGCTCTCGCCATGGCGCTGACCGCCCGCGAAGGCACGGGCGCATGGGTGGCCGAGGGCGACTGGGTGGCCGGACTGGCTGCGTGGCGCCTGGGCGATTGCGAGACCGCGGCCAACGCTTTCCAGCGCGCCGCACGCGGTGCGCACAATGTCGAACTGGTCGCCGCTAGCCATTACTGGGCCAGCCGTGCGATGGTGCGTTGCCGTGAGCCGGAAAAGGCAACTGAGGAACTGCGCGGTGCTGCCCGGCTTGATGAGACGCTCTATGGCATGCTTGCGCGCGAGCAGCTGGGACAGGAACTGCCCCAGGATCACGCCCGCGCCGACTTCTCGCCTGCGGACTGGCAGCGCCTACGGGACAACGCCAATATCCGCGCGGCAGTGGCGCTGGCCGAAATCGGCCGCGACCAGCTGGCTGACGAGGTCCTGCGCCACCAGGCAAGGATCGGCGATCCTTCGCAATACGATTCGCTCTCGCGCCTGGCGCGAGAATTGGGTCTGCCTTCGACCCAGCTGTGGATGGCGCACAACGCCCCGCGCGGCGCCCAGGCAGAACCCGCACTGCGTTATCCCGCGCCGCGCTGGCAACCGGTGAACGGGTGGAAAGTCGACCCAGCGCTGGCCTATGCCCATACGCTGCAGGAATCAGTGTTCCGCGCCAGCGCCGTCAGCCCAGCTGGCGCCCGCGGACTGATGCAGATCATGCCCGCTGCAGCAAGAGACCATGCGGGAAAGCTCGGTGTGTCCGGCAGTGCCAGCGAGCTCAACCGACCCGACGTAAACCTTGCCTTCGGGCAGGAGCATCTCGTCATGCTGCGCGACAGCCGCGCGACCCAGGGCCTGCTGCCCAAGATCATGGCCGCTTACAATGCCGGCCTCAGCCCGATCACCCGCTGGAACAGCGAAGTGCGCGACCAAGGCGATGCCCTGCTTTACATGGAGAGCATCCCCTTTTGGGAAACGCGCGGCTACGTCTCCATCGTGATGCGCAACTACTGGATGTATGAACGACAAGCAGGCGGCCGCTCGGAAAGCCGGGAGGCGCTGGCGCAGGGCCAGTGGCCGACATTCCCGGAATTGGGAGGGGGCGGTGGCGTTTACCTCACCCGCGCGGACTGATACCCACCCGCGCATGGCCATCGACCCAGAGCGCACCTTCAAGCCGATCAACATTGCAGTGCTGACCGTTTCGGACACCCGCACCGCCGCTGACGACACCTCGGGCGATATCCTCGCCGAACGGGTCAAGGCAGCTGGCCACAAGCTGGCCGCGCGGGCCATCATGCGCGACGATGCCTCTCTGCTGGTCAATAAGCTCAATGACTGGATCGACGATCCCGCCATCGACGCCGTGATTTCGACCGGTGGCACCGGGCTGACCGGACGCGACGTGACCCCCGAGGCGCTCGACCGGCTGAAGAAATCCGGTGACGTGCGCGACATCCCCGGGTTCGGCGAACTGTTCCGGATGATCAGCTACCGCTCGATCGGCACCAGCACGGTGCAGAGCCGCGCCTGCGCGGTGGTGGCGCGGGGAACCTATATCTTCGCTCTGCCCGGCTCCAACGGTGCCGTGAAGGACGGTTGGGACGGCATCCTCGCGGAGCAGCTAGACAGCCGCAACCAGCCCTGCAACTTCGTGGAACTGATGCCGCGCTTGCGGGAGAAGTGATTTTCTCGCACGAAGACACTAAGATGCCGTGCGGCACGCAGTGTCGCGTTCCTGCATCGTGACTGGGGCTTGTGGTTTGTAGCGGCTTCGCCACAGGATTGCCCTCTTGGTGTTTTCGTGTGAAAAACACTGGCGCAACACAATTTTGTTCCGTATATGTTCTCATTATGCCAGAACCCATCCACGGCCGCGGCGCGCAGTCCGGCGCGGTATCGGCGCGCTTCGGCCTTGCGACACGCGAGGTTGATGGCGACTGGCGCGATCATGTCCAAACGCTCGACGGCCCGCCGGTCAAACTTCGCACCACGGTGACCGAGGAAAGCCCGAAATCGATCCTCACCTTCAACCAGTCGCCCGATGTGCCGTTCGACCGCTCAGTCAACGCCTATCGCGGGTGCGAGCATGGCTGCGTCTATTGCTATGCCCGCCCGACTCATGCCTATCATGACCTCTCCCCCGGCCTCGATTTCGAGACCCGGCTCTTCGTCAAACCCGATGCGGCTCGGCTGCTGCGGGCAACGCTGGCGAAGAAAGGCTATGTGCCGCAGCCGATCGCCATGGGGACCAACACCGACCCGTACCAGCCGATCGAGCGAACCTATCGCCTGACCCGGCAGGTGCTGGAGCTGTGCCTGGAGGTGCGCCATCCGGTGACGATCACCACCAAGTCCGACCGGGTGCTGGACGATCTCGACCTGCTGGCGGAACTGGCGGGCGAGCGGCTGACGGCTGTGGCAATTTCCGTGACCAGCCTTGATCCCGTGCTGTCTGGCAAGCTCGAGCCGCGTGCAGCCTCGCCTGCCAAGCGGCTGGCGGCGCTGGAAAAACTGGCGGCAGCGGGCGTCCCGGCGCACTGTTCAGTCAGCCCGGTTATCCCGGCGGTGACCGATGAGTTCATGGAGAGCATTCTCACACGTGCGGGCGCGGCGGGGGTGCGTTCGGCCAGCTGGATCCCGCTGCGCCTGCCGCACGAAGTCGCCCCGCTGTTCCGCGAATGGCTGAGCGTTCACTTCCCGGACCGTGCAGGCAAGGTGATGAGCGTGGTGCAGGACATGCGCGGCGGGCGCGACAACGACCCCCGATTCGGCGCCCGCTTCAAGGCGCAAGGTGCCTGGGCCGACCTCTTCCGCACCCGCTTCCGCCTCGCCCGCAAGCGCGCCGGGATCGGGAATGAGGCTTATGAGTTGAATTGCTCGCAGTTCGTGGCGCCGGAGGTGGGTGGGCAGTTGCGGCTGATCTGAACCCAATTCGCTCGCAATCGAACTAGAACCCCTCCCCTGCGCTCCCCGGCTGAAACCGGATCAGGCGGCTGTCCACCAGCGCAGCGGTGCGGTTGACCACGGCGAGTTGGTAGTCCGGGTCCTTGATCATTGCGAAGAACGCAGCCGAGTTGGGGTATTGCGCCACAAAGCCGTCATGCCAGGAGCGCTCTTCCGGCCCGGTCACCATGGTCTGGAACGCGCCGCGCCACACGATGCTGCCGCCCACATGGCGGAAGATCGGGCCGCTGGTCTTACCGTATTCCTCGTAAGCGCGGCGACCGGTCCAGCCCTTGCCGTGGTGTTCGTGCCCCTCGGGGTATTCGGCCAGATCACGGTAGAGCAGGAGGTTGAGCATGTGGATCGGCTCGTCACGCGGCAGGGCCTTGAACGCGGCGAAGTTGGCCGGGCTAGGGTCGATATAGACCTCACTCATTACCCGATCCCTCTCCTGTCAGATCATATTGCATATACACAGTATCCAGCTTGCGCCCGAACTTGAAACCGACATCGCGCATCCGTCCCGCGTGGACGAACCCGAGCTTGCCGTGAAGCGCGACCGAGGTCGGCTCTCCCCCGCCGATCACCGCAATCATCTGTTCGAACCCGCATTCGCGCGCGCCCTCGATCAGGTTACCAAGCAAGGCCGTGCCCACCCCCTGCCCCCGTGCCGCGTCGGCGATGTAGATGCTGTTCTCGCAGGTGCGGGCATAGGCCGCACGCGGGCGGAACTGCGTGGCATAGGCATAGCCCAGCACTTCATCGCCCCGTTCGGCGACGATAAACGGCCAGCCTTGCGCAACGATATCGCCGATCTTGCCCGCCCATTCGCCTGTGCTCGGCCCATCGCTGTCGAAAGAGGCCGTGCCGTGAGCAACGTGGTAATCGTAAATCGCCTTGATGGCCCGCGCATCGCTTTCACACGCGGGCCTGATCTGCAGGTCAGGCAAGCGTGTAGTCCTTGAACCGCTCGCGCAGATCCTTCTTACTGATCTTGCCGGTGGCAGTGTGGGGGATGTCGTCGACGAATTCGATAGCATCGGGCAGCCACCACTTGGCCACCAACGGCTTGAGATGCTCCAGCACTTCGTCCGCCGTCACCTCGGCCCCGGCCTTCTTTACGCAGAACAGCACCGGTCGCTCGTCCCACTTGGGGTGAGCAATACCCACTGCCGCCGCTTCCGCCAGGGCCGGGTGCCCGACCGCAGCGTTTTCCAGCTCGACCGAGCTGATCCACTCGCCGCCGGACTTGATCACGTCCTTGGTCCGGTCGGTCAGCTGCAAGGTGCCGTCGGGATGGAGGATGCCGACATCGCCGGTATCAAACCAGCCTTCGTTGCTGGCCGCATCCTGTTCCGCCTTGAAGTATCGGCGGATGATCCAGGGCCCGCGGATCTGTAGTGCACCGCTGGTCTTGCCATCACGCGGCAGCTCGGTGGCCATGTCGTCAAGGTCGACCGTGCGCAGCTGCACCCCGAAGATCGGGCGGCCCTGCATCGCGGTGCGTTCGACCTTCTCCTCGAAGCTGAGCTGGTCCCAGTCCCAGGTCGGCGCACCGACCGTGCCGATGGGAGAAGTCTCGGTCATGCCCCAGGCATGCTGCACCCGGGTGCCGTTCTTCATCAGCCGCTCGATCATGAACTTCGGCGCAGCCGAACCACCGATCGTAGCCGCCTTGAGCGGCGGCAAGTCGAACCCGTTGGCGTCGCAATACTGGAAGTGCGCCAGCCATACGGTCGGCACCCCGGCGCTGTCGGTCACCCCTTCGCGCAGCATCAGCTCGTGCAGCACCGCTGGATCGTTGACCGCGCTGAGCACGAACTTGATGCCTGCCATCGCCCCGGCATAGGGCAAACCCCAGCTTGCCGCATGGAACATCGGCACAACTGGCAGCATGACCGAGGAGGGGCTGAAGTTGAACGCGCTTGGCTGAAGTCCGGCCAGCGCGTGCATCATGGTGGAGCGGTGCTCGTATTGCACGCCCTTGGGGTTGCCGGTGGTGCCGCTGGTGTAGCACAGCATGCACGGATCGCGCTCGCTGCCCTCGACCCATTCGAAATCCCCGTCCTGCCCGGCAATCCAGTCCTCGAACGCAGGCGAATGCGCACCGGAATCGTAGCAGATGTAATGCTCGACCGTGGGCCAGCGGCTCTTCATCCGGTCAACGATCGGCTGGAACGCGGCGTCATAACACAGCACCCGATCTTCGGCGTGATTGACGATATATTCGAGCTGGTCGTCGAACAGGCGCGGGTTCACGGTGTGGAGCACCCCGCCCATCCCCGCCACGCCATACCAGCTGACCAGGTGGCGCGAGTGGTTCATGGCGAGGCTGGCGACCCGCTCGCCCTTCTTCACCCCCAGCGCCTGAAGCGCCTGCGCCATCTTCAGCGCGTCGCGGCGGATCCCGGCCCAATCGGTTCGCGTCTCGCTGCCATCTGCCCAGCGGGTGACGATCTCGCGGCTCCCGGCTTCACGCGCCGCGTGGTCGATCACCGCGGTAATGCGCATCGTCCAGTCCTGCATCGCTCCAAGCATTATTGTGTCCTCTCCAGTCGAATCCTCATGCCGGTTCATGCCCATGCTTGCGCCTGTTGGCAATCGCCGCCACAGGCAGCGCGATGAGCCCGTTTCACCATGCAAAGAACCTGCTGGTCGATCTTACCGCGCTGTCGAAAGACGCGCTGCACATCTACGTTGGCTTGATCATCTTCCTGGCCGCCTGCCTGGTGTTCGGCTGGAAGGCGCGGCAGTGGAAGCCGTGGCTGGTGGTGCTGGCGGCAGCCGTGGCGGGCGAAGTGATCGATGTGTTTGACAGCCACTTCGACAACGACCCGGTCCGCCCCTACGCCAACGTGAAGGACATCCTGAACACCATGATTGCCCCCACCGCCTTGATGCTGGTGGCGCGGTGGTCGGGGATTTTCGTGCCCGATGTTCCGTCAAGCAACGAGGCGGAGGTTGCCGATCCCGCGCCGGTTGCTGAGCGTGACATTGGCGAGGCCGGGGACTGACGCAAGCAGCTCAGCCAGGTCGCCGTCCAGCGCAAAATCCCGCCCCAAGCGCAGCACCGGCTCATCTTCTGCTCCGGTCCGCAGCCGGGCCAGCACTTCTCCTCCCGGCTCACCGGGGGCGAGTGCCATCCGCAGCTCGCTCAGTGCGCCCGCATCAAGGACATCGACCGTCAGCAACATCCGCACCGCGCCCCGCACTTCGTCCAGTGGCCGCGCGCCGCGGACTGTCAGGCGAGGAGGTTCATCCGCACTGGGCGAATCCAATTCGACAGTCAGCAGCACGCAGGTGGCATTTTCCGACCAGCGGGTGAAGCTTTCGACCAGACTTTCCTCGAAACAGGCGGCGCTGAACTGGCCCGTATGGTCGGAAAAGTCAGCGCGGATGAAATCCTTGCCCTTGCGGGTCTGCCCTTTGCGCGCGCCTTCGACCATCGCCGCCATCACGGCCTGTATGCGCCCTTGTCCCGCCTGACCGCTCTGCATCAGGCTTTGATAAGTGCGCGCACCGTTGGCAGAGGCAATCTGCCAATGCTGCTGCACCGGATGGGCGGAAAAATAGAACCCGAAATTATCCCGCTCCTTCGCCATCCGGTCGAGCCGGGACCATTCCGCTGCCTCACGCAGGCGGAGATCGTCCTGAGCGGAATCGTCGCCCCCGAACAAACCCGCCTGCCCGCTTTCACGCTCACGGCTGGCCGCATCGGCCACTGCCAGCAGCAGATCGATATTGGCGTGCAGCCGCGCCCGGTCCGGGTCGAGCGCATCAAGCGCCCCGCCGCAAATCAGCCCTTCCAACTGGCGGCTGTTCATCGACCCTTTCGGCACCCGCTCGAACAGGTCTTTCAGGCCGGTGAACGGACCGTTCGCCTTGCGCTCCTCGACCAGCGCCTCCATCGCCTTTTCGCCGACGTTGCGGATGCCGGCCAGGGCATAGCGGACGGCGTGCCCCTCCTCGGTCTGCTCGACGGTGAATTCGGCCTCGGATGCGTTCACACACGGTGGCAGGATCGCAATTCCGTTGCGCCGGGCGTCATCGACAAACACCGCCAGCTTTTCCGACTGGTGCATGTCGAAGCACATCGAAGCCGCATAGAACTCTTCCGGATAATGCGCCTTGAGCCAACCGGTCTGGTACGCCAGCAGGGCATAGGCTGCAGCATGCGACTTGTTGAAGCCATAGCCCGCGAACTTGTCGATCAGGTCGAACAGCTCGTTGGCGCGGGCCGGTGGGATGTCGGAGACGTCTTTGCACCCCTCAATGAAGCGCGCCCGCTGGGCGTCCATCTCGGCCTGGTTCTTCTTGCCCATGGCACGGCGCAGCAGGTCTGCGTCGCCAAGAGAATAGCCGGCCAGTATCTGTGCCGCCTGCATCACCTGTTCCTGATAGACGAAAATGCCGTAGGTTTCAGACAGGATGGCTTCCAGTTTGGGGTGGGGATACTCGATCGGCACCTCGCCCGCCTTGCGTTTCCCGAACAGGGGAATGTTGTCCATCGGTCCGGGCCGATAGAGCGAGACCAGCGCGATAATGTCCTCGAACTTGGTCGGCTTCACCGCGGTGAGGGTACGCCGCATCCCTTCGGATTCGAGCTGGAACACGCCGACCGTATCACCCCGCTTGAGCAGCTCGTAGACTGCCGGATCGTCCCATTCGAGTGCGCCGAGATCGACCGCGATGCCCCGCAGGTCCAGCAGGTCCACCGCCTTGCGCAGCACCGACAGGGTCTTGAGGCCGAGGAAGTCGAACTTGACCAGCCCCGAGCTTTCGACGTTCTTCATGTCGTATTGCGTCACCGGCATATCCGAACGCGGATCGCGGTAAAGCGGAACCAGCTGCGCCAGCGGCCGGTCCCCGATCACCACGCCGGCCGCATGGGTGGAGCTGTTGCGCGGGAAGCCTTCCAGCTGCATCGCCAGATCAACCAGGCGCTTGACCTCGTTATCGTTGTGATATTCGCGGCGGAAATCGGCCGCGCCGTTGAGCGCGCGCGGCAGTGTCCACGGATCGGTCGGGTGGTTGGGCACCATCTTGCACAGCCGGTCGATCTGCCCATAGCTCATCTGCAGGATGCGGCCGGTATCGCGCAGGACCGCGCGGGCCTTGAGCTTGCCGAAGGTGATGATCTGGGCGACGTGATCGTGGCCGTATTTCTGCTGGACGTAGCGGATTACCTCGCCGCGCCGGGTTTCGCAGAAGTCGATATCGAAGTCCGGCATCGAGACACGTTCGGGATTGAGAAAGCGTTCGAACAGCAGGCCAAGCCGGATCGGATCAAGGTCGGTAATGGTCAGCGCCCATGCCACCAGCGAACCCGCGCCCGAACCGCGCCCCGGGCCGACCGGAATGCCCTGCTCCTTGGCCCACTTGATGAAGTCGGCCACGATCAGGAAGTAGCCGGGAAAGCCCATCCCGACGATGACCTCGACTTCAAAATCGAGCCGGTCGAAATAGGCCTTGCGGTCCTCCTCCGCCATGTCACTGTACGGCTCCAGCCGCGCTTCCAGGCCGGCGCGTGCATCCTCGGCCAGCATCCGCGCCTCGCCCTCGAGATCGCCCGCCAGACTCGGCAGGATCGGCTTGCGATTGGGCGGTGCCACGGCGCAGCGCTGCGCCACCACCAGCGTGTTGGCGGTCGCCTCTGGCAGATCGGCGAACAATTCCAGCATCATCGGAGCCGACTTGACGAACGCCTGCCGGTTGGACCGGCGCCGGTCCTCCGCCTCGATATGGGTGGAGCCGGCGATGCACAGCATGGCATCGTGGGCGGCATGCATGTGCGGGTCGGCAAAGCACGCCGGGTTGGTCGCCACCAGCGGCAGGTTTCGGGCATAGGCAAGGTCGATCAGCGCCGCTTCTGCGGCTTCCTCGACCGGGTCACCGCGCCTCGCCAGTTCGATATAAAGACGCCCGGGAAATAGCCTCTCCAGCCGATCGAGCAGTTCCAGCGCATGGCCGCGCTGGCCCTCGGCCAGCATCCGGGCAAGACCGCCCTCGCCTGCACCGGTCAGCGCGATCAGGCCGTCGCTATGCCCGGCAAGATCGGCCAATGTGACATGCGGATCGAATTCCAGCGGCCGGTCGAGATGCGCCTTGCTGACCAGGTGACACAGGTTGTCGTAGCCGGTCTCGTCCTGCGCATAGAGCGGCAGGTAATCGACGACCCCGTCATGCCCTTCACGCGCCACACCCAAAAGCGCACCGACGATCGGCTGGATACCTTCGCCCAGGCACCCTTGCGCGAACATGACCGCGCCGTAGAGCCCGTTGCGGTCGCAAATCGCGATCGCCGGAAAGCCGCGCTCCTGCGCCAGCTTGGCCATCGCCTTGGGCTCGATTGCCCCTTCCAGCATCGAATAGGATGACAGGACACGGAGCGGGACAAAGGGAGCGAAAGCCATCGCGGCACTATGGCCCCATCAGCAGGATTCGCAATTCCGCCTTCGGAAAAGCAAGGGGAAACCCGGTCAGTCGCCGGGCATGGCCCGCGCGGCAGCGATCTTCCTGCGGGTATCGCGAATGGTCGACCACGCTCCGTAGACGACCAGCACTCCAAGGAAGACCCACACCCACATCGGAATGTTTTCTCCCACCACCGCCAGGTAGAGATAGGCCGAAACGAAGCACAACCCCGCGCACAGGGTCGGCACCACGGTCGAACGATGTGCGCGCGCGCATTTCACCAGCCAGCCGATCGACAGCAGGAAGAACGGGATCGCCCCGACGTAGATGCCGCCAAAGATATAAGGGTTCACGCCATATTCGGCGCCAAGTGACAGGAACCACTGGTTGAAATCGGCAATCATGTGCAGGCTTTCGCTGGAATGGCTCGCACGGTTACAGCAGCGCCTCGATGTCTTTCGCGATCCGCTCCGGCTTGTCCTGCGGGGCATAGCGCTTCACCACATTGCCCTGCCGGTCAATCAGGAACTTGGTGAAGTTCCATTTGATGCCTTTGGAACCCATCAGGCCCGGCGCCTTGCCCTTCATCCAGTCGAACAGCGGGCTGGCATTGTCGCCATTGACATCGACCTTGGCCATGAGCGGGAAGGTGACGCCAAAGTTCACCTTGCAGAACTCCTCAATTTCGTCTGCATCGCCAGGTTCCTGGCCGCCGAACTGGTTGCAGGGGAAGCCTAACACCTCGAAGCCGCGATCCCGGTACTGGCCGAACAGCTTTTCCAGCCCGTCATACTGCGGTGTGAAGCCGCACTTGCTGGCGGTGTTGACCACCAGCAACACCTTGCCAAGCTTGTCTGACAGGTCAAGTGGCTCACCGCGGTTGGTGGTAACGGTGAAATCAGCAATTGTGGTCATAGGCGCTGCGCTTTCCTTGGTAATCCCGGGCAGAGTTGAGAGCCCCCGCTCATGTCAATTTGTTGGTAGGCTGTCGGCTGGCTCCATCAGGGAAGATCATCCCTTTGCGCCAGTGCCAGGATTTCGTTCATGCCCAGGCTCTTGTTCTGGCAGTCGATTACCAGGCGCGCACGGGATCCTGGATCCATCCCGGCAACCTGCCGAACCAGCTGACCCAGAGAGCCGGTTCCGACCGTCCGGAAATCATAGTGGAGATCAGAACCGCCGTCTGACCGCTCAATCAGCGTCGACGGTGCACTCCAGTCAATCGCCTGCATGTACAGTGCCCCTTCAACTGCCGCGCGCTGCCCTGTCATTTGCACGCCAACCTGCCTTGGGCAAGCGCCTAGCTAACCAAGCAGGCCGTCGTGCAGCCGCACCACCCGGTCCATCCGCGCTGCGAGCCGTTCGTTGTGCGTGGCGACAAGCGCCGAACTACCTTCTTCGCGGACAAGTTCGAGGAATTGGGCCAGCACCTTGTCGCTAGTATGTTCGTCGAGGTTGCCGGTCGGCTCGTCCGCCAGGACAAGGAGCGGCTTGTTGGCCAGCGCGCGGGCCACGGCCACGCGCTGCTGCTCGCCGCCGGAAAGCTGGCTGGGGCGGTGGGTCAGCCGATGTCCAAGACCGAGCACGGTCAACAAGTGCCGCGCCCGCTCGTCGCATTCAGGCCGGGGACGGCCGCTGACCATTTGCGGCAGGACCACATTTTCCAGCGCAGAGAAATCAGGGAGCAGGTGGTGGAACTGGTACACGAAACCGAGATTTTCGCGGCGCAATCGCGTCCGTTCGTCCGAACCCACTTCATGGGCGGGCGAACCTGCAATCGCGATCTCGCCCCCGAACCCGCCTTCGAGCAGGCCAACAGCCTGCAGCATGGTCGACTTGCCGGAACCCGATGGACCAAGCAGGGCAACAATCTCGCCCCGTTCGATATCGAGATCGATTCCGCGAAGCACGTCGATGCGTTCACCGCCCTGCTCGAAACTGCGGGTCAGGCCGCGCAGACGCACGGCCGGGGCATATCCGGGCCTATTCATAGCGCAGCACCTGCACCGGGTCGGTATTGGCTGCCTTGTAGGCAGGATAAAGCGTTGCAAGAAAACTGAGCCCGAGAGCCAGCGCGGCAATTCCGAAAATCTCCATCGGATCGACCCGCGACGGCAATTCGGTCAGGAACCGGACTTGCGGATCCCAGATGTTTCCGCCGGTTACGAACTCGATCGCGGTCACGATCGGCTGGCGGAAGGCGAGCACCAGAAACCCCAGCGCCAGTCCCGCCATGGTGCCAATCATCCCCACGGTAAAACCGGTCGTGACGAAGATCTTGACGAGGTTGCGCCGGGTCGCTCCCATCGTCCGGAGGATGGCAATGTCCCGCGTCTTGGACCGCACCAGCATGACCAGCGAGGAGAGGATGTTGAACGCCGCCACAACCACAATGATCGACAGCGCGAAAAACATCGCCACCCGTTCCACTTCCAGCGCTTCAAAAATTGAGGCGTTGATCCGCTTCCAGCTGTTCACTTCCGCCTGTCCGGCCAGACTCTGCGAGATGGGGGCGAGGATCTGATCGACCTTGTCAGCATCGACCGTGACGACTTCGATCATGCCGATCGTGTCCCCAGTCAACAGCAGGGTCTGGGCGTCGGGGATCGGCATGATGACGAAAGCCTTGTCGAAATCATAGACGCCGGTTTCGAACACAGCAGCCACGCGATAGCCGATCTGGCGCGGTACGGTGCCGAACGGCGTCGACCGACCAGCGGGATTGATGATGGTGATCGTGTCGCCCACCCCGGCCCCGATGTTCATGGCCAGCCGCCCACCGATCGCGACCGTGCCATCATTGGCGCGAATTTCGGCCAGGTTGCCCATCACCAGCTTGTCGGACAGGGCCGCGATATCTTCTGCCGTGTTGCCGCGCACCACCACGCCTTCGACCCGTCCGTTCGCCGTACCGAGAAGGGGCTGCTCGATAAGAGGCGAGGCGCTGACCACGCCTTTGGTTGCCTGCGTACGCTCCAGCACATCCTGCCAGTTATCGAGCCGCCCGCCATAGGCCTGGATGATCGCATGGCCGTTCAGGCCGACAATCCGGTCGAGCAATTCGCCACGGAATCCGTTCATCACGCTCATCACGATCACCAACATGGCGACCGAAAGCATGACCACCACCACGCTGATCCCGGCGACCAGCGCGATAAACGCTTCGCTACGGCCGGGCAGCAGGTACCGCCTGGCAATCATCCATTCAAAAGGGTTGAGGATCAAGGGAGCGCCGCTTCCGCTGGTTATGGTTTACGCATCCGGGGCATGTAGGCAGGCTTGCCCCAACGCGCAACGGATTCCCTCGGACCACACACCACCTGCCCCAGCCCGCGCTTGTAATTGGCCCGTAACATCGCCAAAGAGCCCGCGAGACGCGCCACGCCCAGCCCGGAAACCGTCATGAACCTCACGCACCCTTTTCTGGACCTCGACGGCGACAAGCTGCGCGAGGAATGCGGCATATTCGGGGTAATCGGCAGCCCCGAAGCGGCTGCTGTCACAGCCCTGGGACTCCATGCCCTGCAACACCGGGGGCAGGAAGCCTGCGGCATAGTGAGTTGGGACGAGCACGAATTTTTTGCCCGACGCGGGCTCGGCCATGTGGCACAGGTATTTTCGGAACAGGTCATGCTGTCAGAGCTGCCGGGGCATATGGCATCGGGCCACGTGCGCTACTCCACCACCGGCGGCCAGGGGTTGCGCAACGTCCAGCCGCTCCACGCCGACCTTGCCCGCGGCGGGTTCTCGATTGCCCACAACGGCAATATCTCCAACGCGATGCACCTGCGTCAGGAACTGGTCGAGAAAGGTGCGATCTTCCAGTCTTCGTCCGATACCGAGGTGATCATCCATCTGGTTGCGACCAGCCGTTATCCCACCCTGTTGGACCGGTTCGTCGACGCGCTACGCATGGTCGAAGGCGCTTATTCGCTGATCTGCATGACTCCCAAGCGGATGATTGCCTGCCGCGATCCGCTCGGCATCCGGCCACTGGTGATGGGCCGGATCGGTGACGCGGTGGTGTTCGCCAGCGAGACTGTCGCGCTCGACGTCGTGGGTGCGACCTTCGAGCGCGAGATCGAACCGGGCGAAATCGTTGAAGTGCGCCAGGATGGCCGTATCGCCAGCCACCGTCCGTTCGGCAAGCAGGGCGCACGACCATGCATTTTCGAGCATGTCTATTTCAGCCGACCGGACTCGCTGTTCGCGGGGCGCAGCGTTTACGAGGCGCGCAAGGCGATCGGGGCGCAGCTGGCGCTTGAAAGCCCGGTCGAGGCCGACCTGGTCGTGCCGGTGCCGGACAGCGGCGTGCCTGCGGCCATCGGGTACTCGCAGCAGTCAGGCGTGCCGTTCGAGCTGGGCATCATCCGCAGCCACTATGTCGGCCGCACCTTCATCCAGCCATCGGACGGCGCCCGCCATTCCGGGGTCAAGCGCAAGCACAACGCCAACCGCGCCCTGGTCGAAGGCAAGCGGATCGTGCTTATCGACGATTCTATCGTGCGTGGCACCACCAGCATGAAGATCGTCGAGATGATGCGCGATGCTGGTGCCAGTGAGGTCCATTTCCGCGTTGCCAGCCCGCCCACGGCGCATAGTTGCTTCTATGGCGTCGATACGCCGGAGCGTTCTAAGCTGCTGGCAGCGCGGATGGAACTGGAGCCGATGCGGGAGTTCATCAGAGCTGACAGCCTTGCTTTCGTGTCGATCGACGGACTCTACCGCGCAGTGGGCGGGATCGAGCGCAACGGCGCCGAACCGCAGTTCTGCGATGCCTGTTTTTCGGGCGACTATCCCACTTCGCTGACCGACCTTGCCCTGCGCACGGAGCGCGAAGCCCAGTTGACTTTCGACAAGGTAGCATGATGAGCGACAATCGACCGCTAGACGGGCGGGTGGCGCTGGTGACGGGCGCGAGCCAGGGAATCGGCGCAGCGACCGCAGTGGCTCTGGCCCGGGCCGGGGCTCATGTCGTGCTAACCGCCCGCACCGTGAAAAAGCTCGAAGAGGTGGAAGACGCGATCCATGCCGCAGGCGGTACTTCAACCATCGCGCCGGTCGATCTGACAGAATCTGACGGGGTCTCCCGCCTCGCCGCCGCCATGGCATCGCGCTGGGACAAACTTGATGCCATGGTTCTTTCGGCCGCTTACCTGCCGACCCTCACTCCGGTAAGCCAGATCGATGCCAAGCAGCTGGGGCAGGCAGTCACGATCAACTTCCTTGCCACCCAGGCCCTGTTGGCGGCGTTCGATCCGCTGCTGAAGCGCAGCGGCCAGGGCAGGGTCATCGGCCTGACCAGTTCGGTCGGATCGCAGCCGCGCCCGTTCTGGGCGGCTTATGGCGCGTCCAAGGCGGCGTTCGAATCGCTGCTGGAAAGCTATGCCCAGGAGGTCGAGAAGATCGGCGGCGTCCGCGTCGCCCTGGTCGACCCCGGCGCGACCCGTACCGCGATGCGGGCCAAGGCCTATCCGGGCGAAGATCCGGCCACGGTCAAGGAACCCGGCGTAGTGGCCGAGCGCATCCTTGCGCTGCTGGTCGAGGACTTCGCCACCGGCCACCGCGAGCGGATTGGTTAATTCGGCTTAAGGCTCCATCCTTACCGGCAGGTAATCAGGGCCCGCCAAACTGGCACAGACCATCCCGGCATGGGCCGGACATGGGGTGTCGCAAGGGTTTGGCAAAGATGATCCTGAACTCGCAAGATCGCTATCACCTGGCCGCGCAGGAAGACCGCTGCGCCCCGCGGACGCGGCTGACCATCCCGGCGCAGCTGCGCGCATCGGGTGGGCGCGCGTTCCAGACCGTGGTCCATGACCTGTCGATCTCCGGCTTCAGCGCCTCGGCGATCAGCCGGATGCACCCGGGCCAGCTGTGCTGGATCACCCTGCCCGGCCTCGAATCGCTCCAGGCCGAGGTGATCTGGTGGGACAATTCGCTGGTCGGCTGCGCGCTGGAGCAATTGCTCAATCCGATCGTGCACGACAATATCCTGACGCGCTATGCGCCGAGTTCGGTTTATCGCTACACCGCCTGACCGGACCGGTCAGTCCGTAGCGCGGGTATCGATCGCCGCCTGCACCCTGCGGTAGAACGCCTCGCGCGCTTCGCCTTCCGGTCCCATCGTGGCGCGCGGCCAGTTGCTGTTCGAAGCGATCACCAGCTTGCGCGCGGGATCGATGAAGATGCCCTGTCCGAAGATCCCCTGCGCGGCATAAGTGCCGTCGTCGTATGTCCACCATTGGTAGCCGTAGCCTTTGTCCGGCCGGCCGATATCGGCCTGGCGGGTGGTGGCCGCTTCAATCCAGCCGTCTGGCAATACCTTCTCGCCTCCAGCGACGCCGCCGCCGAGGATGAACAGCCCGAACCGGGCCATGTCCCGCGTGGCAGCCTGGATGCAGCAACCGCTGATTTCGCGCCCGGTCGAACCAAGCAACCAGGTCGCATCCTGTTCCATCCCGAACGGCGCCCACACCTTTTCGGACAGGTATTGGGCCAGCGGCTTGCCGGTCGCCTCGCTCACCAGCACCCCGATCAGGTTGGTCTCGCCGGTCTTGTAAACCCACTTCTCCCCCGCTGGCGCATCGCGGCCCAGCTTGCGCATGTAGCTGACCGTCACGTCGAGTCCGTCCTCGGCCTTGTGCTCGTTGAACCGGGCGACGTCGGACTTCGGGTCCTCGTAATCCTCGTTCCAGCGCACGCCGCTGGTCATGGTGAGGAGCTGGCGGATCGTGACGTTGTCGTATTCCGAACCCTTCAGCCCCTTGATGTAGGTCGAGACCTTGTCATCGAGGCTCTTGATATGGCCGTCCTTCACCGCCGCGCCGACCATGGTCGAGGTCAGGCTCTTGGCGACGGAGAAGCTGGTCCACTTGCCCTCCGGCCCGAAATCGAGCCCGTATTCCTCCAGCACCACCTTGCCGTCATGGACGATCACCAGCGCAGCCGTGCGCTGGCTCTTCATATAGTCGGCGACATCGAGATCGAGCGGCTTGCCCTGGGGCATCGGATAGACGGTATCCCCCGCTTCGACGACGCGCGCCTTGGCAAGGATGGGGATGGCATCGAGCGTTCGGAAGGCAGCATCGCGCTGGTCCTGCGACCAGAACAGCACGTTGCGGTCAGTCGGCATGTTTGCCAGCAGGTTGCGCTCATCCTTGTTGAGCGAGAACCAGAACAGCCCGCCCCCCACCAGCGCCGCCAGCAGGACCGCGATCAATGTCCGCTTGAGCATCCTCTTCCCCCCCCTCTTGAATCGTTATCGTTTGACCAGCGTAACCTGGTGCACGTCAATCCCGCCGCCGCGAAAGCCGCCTTCGCAATACATCAGGTAATAGCGCCATAGCCGGATAAAGCGATCATCAAAGCCAGCTGGCAGCCTGCCTGTTGAGACGGCGAGATCGAAATTCTCCCGCCACAGCTTGAGCGTTTCGGCATAGTCGAGCCCGAAATCGTCCTGGTCGTGCCAGCTGAGGCCGCGTTCCTCGGCCAAGCGGCGGAACTCGCTGGTACGGATCAGCAGCCCGCCGGGGAAAACATAAGCCTGAATGAAATCGGCGCTGGCGGCATAAGCATCGAACAGGTCGTCGCGCATGGAGATATACTGGATCGCCGCCCGCCCGCCCGGTTTGAGGTTACGCGCGAGGCAGTCCATGAAATCGGGCCAATACTCGCGCCCCAGTGCCTCGACCATCTCGACACTGTAGATCGCATCATAGTGGCCGCGAACCTCACGGTAATCCTGCTTGCGGTACTCCAGATTGGGCAAGCCGCCATGCCGATCACGAGCCCATGCCAGTTGCTCATCTGAAATGCTGATGGCAGTCACGCCGACCTCGAACTGGTAAGCGAATGCCCACGACAAGGTGCCCCAGCCGCAACCGATTTCCAGCAACTGTTTACCCGGATCAGGCATGATCCGCTCGGAAATCGCGCTCATCTTGAACTGCTGGCCCGCCTCTAGATCGGGCGATATGCGCGGCGGTTCGAGGAAACGCGCGCTCGAATAGGTCATCGTCAGGTCCAGCCACGCAGCGTAGAAATCGTTGCCAAGGTCGTAATGCGCATGGATGTTGCGTTGTGCCCCGGCTTTCGAATTGCGGTTGAGCCAGTGCGCCGCCTTGGCCAGCCAGCGCCACGGCCCTTTTGCACGCGCCACCCCCCCCAGCGTCGCAGCATTGGCCATGAACAGCGCGAACAGCGATACCGGGTCTTCGCTCGACCACTCGCCCGCTTCCCAGGCCTGATACCAGCCGATCGAGCCATTGGTGGCGAGCCGCAGTAGCGCGCGCCAGTCGTGGATCGTGACCGTGACCTCGAACCCGGGTGCGCGGCCGCCCATGCGGCGGGTCGTGCCATCGGGCAGGATGCCGGTCAGCACGCCGGTGGCGAGCCCGGCGTCGATCCGGTCAAGCACCTTGTGGAAGCCGGGTGCGAAGGCCCGCGCGATCAGCCCCGGCTGGCGCTCAAACCGCGCCGCGCTGCGCAGCAGGCTACCCCCGCGAAAATCCGCACCCCTCGACATGGCTTCGCTATGGCGTTGCACCCGAAACGGGGCAAGCGCGATCAGCCTGCTTTCACCGCCTTATAGGCAGACAGTGCCCGCTCGCGCGCTTCACGGTGCTCGATGATCCGGCGCGGATAGTGCCCGCGGCGATTGTCGGCCGGATCGTGAATCTCGCTGTCAGGCAAGTGCTTCAGTTCGGGCACATAGGTGCGGATATAGCCTGCGGCATCGAACTTCTCACTCTGGCTCAGGGGGGCCATGATCCGCACGAACATATTGGAATCAACGCCCGTGCCCGCGACCCACTGCCAATTGCAGGCGTTGCTGGCATAGTCGGCATCGACCAGCGTGTCCCAGAACCATTGCTCACCTACCCGCCAGTCGATCAGCAGGTGCTTGATCAGGAAGCTGGCAGCAATCATCCGCACCCGATTGTGCATCCACCCGGTCTGCCACAGCTGGCGCATCCCGGCATCGACAATCGGGTAACCAGTCATGCCGCGCTGCCACGCCTTGAGGTCGACGGCGGCCTCCCCGGAATGATCGCGCCACGGGAAGCGGTCGAACTCGCCGCGGTAGCTTTGCGTGGCGTAGGCCGGAAACTGACAGATCGCGTTCTGGGCATAGTCGCGCCAGATCAGCTCTTTTTCGAAGGTTTTCCAGCCGGTTGAAGGTTTATCTTTCAAGGCCTGCCACACCTGAACCGGGCTGATTTCCCCAAAATGCAGATGCGGCGACTGCTGGCTGGTGTTATCGACCGAAGGCAGGTTGCGCGCCTCGTCATAGTCAGCGACGTGATCCGCCCACCATGCCAGCCGCTCATGCGCCGCAGCCTCGCCAACCTGCCAGAAATCCCGCATCCCGCCCGCCCAGTCAGGCCGTGTCGGGAGCAGGCTCCACTCCTCCAGCAGGTCGCTGGCGGGCCAGGTCGCGGGCGCAGCCAGCATCTCCGGTTCTGGCACCACGTCACGCGGCGGGAGCTGTTCAAGAGTGGCCTTCGAGAACGGAGTGTAGATCTTGTAGGGCGTGCCCGACCCGGTGGTCACTGCACCGGGCGGCAGCAGGTAGTTGGCATCGTAAAGCTGAAGGTCGAGCCGCTCCGCCAGTTCACCCTGCGCCTTGCGCCACCACGGTTCGTAATGGCGGTTGGCATGAACGGTAGTCGCGCGGACTTCCACCGCCACCTTGCAAAGTTCCTCCACCGCATCGCCGCGGCGCAGGATCAGCTTGCTGCCCTTCGCCGCAAGGCTGGCGGCGAGGCTGCTGAGCGAATGATGCAGCCACCAGCGGCTGGCACCGCCATAGGCGTGCCCCTTGGCCCGCGCATCGTCGAGCACATAGACCGCGACCACCGGGCCAGCCTCGGCGGCATGATATAAGGCGGGGTTATCGGCCATGCGCAAATCGCGCCGCAGCCAGACGATCTGGGCGGCGGTCACGGCGTCCAGCCCATCAACATCGCCCTGATCTGCAAATGCAATGCGGCGCAATCGCCCCCGCTATCGAAGCTGTGGCGCGCGTTTATCCGCATCGCTTCGCTCGGCACGCAAGGACGCTTCACAACGATGAGCTTTCGAGTGGTGCACACTTCACCTCCGGCAGCGCGACCGAGAACCTGCCGCGCGCTCGTGGATCATAGAACCGTGCATCGAACAGGCGGTACATCCCGTCCTCACCTGGCTCGATGAACGGAGCCCTCGCCCAGAACAGAAAAGCGCGCAGCTGGCTGTCTCTTTCTGCCAATTCGGCAAGGTTGCAAGCCGAAAGCGGCACTCCGGGCAGAGCTGTGCCGTTGATTGCGTAGAGACCATCCGAGCCCGTGATAATCTCTCGCTGATGGAACAGGAACGGCACCGGGCTGGCTATGACGGAGCCTTTTCCGGTGGGAGTTTCAACCGGAGCATTCGCCGCGTTGTGGGTGATCGCCCCATTCAGCCCGATATAGGCCAGCGCCGCGCCTATCGCGATGCGCGCAGGTCTCCTCCACTCGCCGCCGCGCTTCTCGCGCCGAAGCGAGAACCATGTGGCAAAGCCCAGCAGCGCCCACAGCCACACGTCGATGATGAACAGCGTATCGCCATAGAACCACTGGCTCGAGAACGGCTCCAGCAGGCGGATACCGTAGACGTTGAGCCAGTCGAGCGCCGGGTGGGTCAGGCAGCCAAGTAAGGCGAGGCCATAGAGCCAGCCGAAATGGACCGGCAGCCGCCCCTCCGGCCGTTTCCCGCGCTTTGTCTGCCAACGGTCGAAACCCCACAGGAGCGCGGCGAGAAACAGCGGCAGCAACACCAGCGCGGGCGGGCCGTGCGTAATCCCCCGGCGGAAGCCGAGGTGCTCCACCCCTTCCAGCCAGAAAAAGCACGCTGCGTCGACATCGGGCAGGTTCGCGCCGATGATCAGCGCGGGCATGGCGAGCCCGGTCTTGCGCTTCAGCCCCGCCTGACCGATCAGCGCGCCCACAAGGCTATGGGTGAGGTTGTCCACGCCGGATTACCCGTTCACACGATCAAGCCGGGTGCCCTGCTTCATCGTCAACCGTCCAGGTCTGCCCCTTGGCCAGCAAGGCTGCCAGATTAGGCTCCTTACCTTCAGAAAGGCGCCTGTTTTCCGCAATCACCTCGGAATCGAAGCTGGGCCTGGGATCATCGTAAAGCACACCCAATGCCATCGGGAACGGCCCAAACGGCAGTTCCACCAGCATATGCGCGATCGAACGGTTGGTCACGTTGTGGACGATCACCTTGGCCGCCTGCCAATCACCATCGAGCACATCGACAACTTCAAGGGATAGCGTGTCGTGGTTGAGCGTAATGCCCTTGGTCCCGCCAGCGAACAGCATGGGCTGCCCGTCTTCCAGCCACAGCTGGTTTTCCTCCGCCCCCTTGGGCGCGGCGAAATCGTTGAACACGTCCTTGTTGTAGACGATGCAGTTCTGGAAGATCTCGATGAAAGCGGCGCCCTGGTGAGCATGCGCCGCCTTGAGAACGGCGGGCAGGTTCTTCGACACGTCGAACCCGCGCGCCACAAACCGCGCCCCAGCGCCCAGTGCAAAGGCGCAGGCCTGGGCCGGGCGGTCGATCGATCCACCGGGGGTCGAGGGGCTCAAGGTGCCCGGGCGGCTGGTGGGCGAATACTGGCCCTTGGTCAGGCCATATATCTCGTTGTTGAACAGCATGATCTGCATGTTCACGTTACGCCGCAGCACATGCATCATGTGGTTTCCGCCAATCGAAAGGCCATCGCCGTCACCGGTAACCAGCCACACGTCGAGCTCCGGATTGGCCAGCTTAACGCCCGTAGCCACCGCTGGCGCGCGGCCGTGGATGGTGTGGAAGCCGTAGCTTTCGATGTAATATGGGAAGCGGCTGGAGCAGCCGATCCCGCTGATGAAAACCGTCTTGGCCGGATCGCAGCCTAGCTGCGGCAGCGTGCGCTGCACCGCCTTGAGAATGGCATAGTCGCCGCACCCCGGGCACCAGCGCACTTCCTGGTCGGTTTCCCAGTCCTTGAGGGTGGTTTCGAACTTCACCGGCGCGTTCATTGATCGACTCCGATCGGGTTTGGCAGTTGCTGGTCATTCGGATCGACGGTCTCGCCTCCGACATTCCCTGAAAAACCATCGAAATAGGTGGCGATCGCCGCTTCCATTTCCGCTATCGTGAACGGCTGGCCGCTGGTCTTGGTCAACGGTTTCGCATCAATCAGGTATTGATCGCGCAGGATCGTCTTGAACTGTCCGGTGTTCATTTCCGGCACCAACACACACTCAAACCCCCGCAGCAGTTCGCCAAGGTTGGCGGGCAGCGGCCAGATATGGCGGACATGGATGTGGCTTACATCCATCCCGGCACGGCGCGCGCGCGCCACGGCCTGATGAATGGGACCATAAGTGCTGCCCCACCCGACCACGGCAAGCTTGCCGCTCTTCTCACCCATGGCGACCTGCTGGTCACGCACCTTGATATTGGCAATCTTGCCCATGCGGGCATCCGTCATCGCCTGGTGGTTGCCCGGCGAATAGTCGAGGTGTCCTGTGTCGACCTGCTTCTCGATCCCCCCGATGCGGTGCATCAGGCCCGGCGTGCCCGGCTTGATCCACGGCCGCCCGCCCAGCTCGTTGCGCTTGTAGGGCAGCAGCGCAGCCTTGCCGTTTTCGTCGGTCGGCCCGTTGGGTTCGCTCAGGAACTGCGCCGGGAAGCGCTCGAAGTGGTCGGGATCGGGCACCTTCCACGGCTCGCTGGCATTGGCGATATAGCCATCGGTCAGCAGCATGACCGGGGTCATGTACTGCACCGCAATCCGGCACGCCTCGATCGCGCATTCAAACGAATCGGTCGGGCTGCGCGCGGCGATAACCGGCATCGGTGCGTCGCCGTTACGGCCATAGACGGCTTGGTAGAGGTCGCTCTGTTCGGTCTTGGTCGGCAGGCCGGTGGATGGCCCGCCGCGCTGCGAGTTGACGATCACCAGCGGCAGCTCGGTCATGATCGCCAGCCCCATCGCCTCGCCCTTCAGCGCAATGCCGGGACCGGAGGACGAGGTCACGCCAAGGCTTCCGGCATAGCTCGCCCCGATCGCGGCGCAGATCGCGGCGATCTCGTCTTCCGCCTGGAAGGTGGTGACGTTGAACTCCTTCAGTCTTGCCAGGTGGTGCAGGATCGCGCTGGCAGGCGTGATCGGATAGCCGCCGAAGAACATCGGCAGGCGCAGCAAACGCGCGCCCGCTACAAGGCCGAGCGAGACCGCCTCTGCCCCGGTGACGGTGCGATAAAGGCCCGGATTGGTCGGCACCGGATCGAGATGGACCTGTCGCAGCGGCCCGGCCAGCTCGGCCGTTTCGCCATAGGCATGGCCAGCGTCAAGCGCGGCGATATTGGCTTCGGCCAGCTCGGGCTTGTTGCGGAACTTGGCCTTGAGCCATTCATGCAGTGGCGCGCGTTCGCGGTCGAACATCCACAGCGCCAGGCCCAACGTCCACATGTTCTTGCAGCGCAGGGCGTCCTTGTTGCCGAGGCCGAACGGCTTGACTGCCTCGATCGTCATGGCGGAGATGTCGAGCTTCAGCACATCGTGCCGGGCCAGCGTGTCATCTTCCAGCGGGTTGACCTCGTACTTGGCTTTTTCGAGGTTGCGCTTGGTGAATTCGCCAGTGTCGATGATCACCAGTCCGCCAGGCTTGAGCGCAGGCAGGTTGGTTTTGAGCGCAGCGGGGTTCATCGCCACCAGCACGTCCGGCGCATCACCTGCGGTGCTGATTTCCTTGCTGCCGAAGTTGATCTGGAACGCCGAGACGCCGAACAGCGTCCCTTGCGGCGCGCGGATTTCAGCTGGAAAATCGGGGAAGGTGGCAAAATCGTTGCCCGCCAGCGCACTGGACAGGGTGAACTGCCCGCCGGTCAGCTGCATCCCGTCGCCGGAATCCCCGGCAAAGCGAACAACCACGGATTCGGGTGAGGAGGCAGTCTGGTGCGGCCTTTCGGCGGCTGTCGTAGCCATTGGCATTCCTTGTCGCGCGCCGTGATCCGGCGCATCATGTGCTTGGAGCGCGGCACCTATGCACCGCACCCCGCTCCCGCAATGAAGTTTTTCTCCCATGGTTGCAAAATGTCGAGTGGAAAAGCACAGCGCCGCGGCCTAACCTGCCCAAAAGAGAAGGATGGGAGAACGAGCAATGGCCGAAGCCGAACATTACGTGCGCGAGGATGTCCGCGCCTTTCTTGCTATGCTGGAACAGATCGGTGGCAAGGGTGTGGACGAGGTCGGGCATATCGAGGGCCGCCTGCAGATGCGCGCCATGTCCGATATGGCAGAGGCTGACGCGGTGCACCTGCCGGTTGTCCGCGACCTGACCTGCCCTGGCCCGGCTGGCCCGATTCCGCTGCGGCTTTACGATACGCAGGAAACCCGCGGCCCCGGCCCGGTGGTGGTGTTTCTCCATGGCGGCGGGTTCGTGATCGGCGATTTGGAGGTCTACAACAACCTGTGCACGGAGATCAGCCACCAGCTCGACCTGCCGGTGGTCTCGGTCGATTACCGGCTTGCGCCGGAGCACCCCTTCCCCGCCGCGCCGGACGATTGCGAGGCTGCCGCGCGGTGGATTGCGTCGTCACCTGACGAACTGGGCAGGCAGGTAACCGGCCTCGTCATCACGGGGGACAGCGCAGGCGGCAACCTGACAATCGTCACCACCAACCAGCTGGTCAATGAACCGGCAGCGGTGCCGGTGCTGGTACAGGCGCCCATCTATCCCGTGGCCGACGATGTCAGCAAGCACCAGAGCCTGAAAGACTTCTTCGAAGGCTTCCTGCTGACCGGCGCGGCGATGGCCTGGTTTACCGAGCAGTATGGCGGCGATCCCAGCGACCCGCGCCATACCCCGATGGTGGGGAACTGCGCCAACACTCCGCCCACCGTGATCTGCACCGCCGGGCTCGATCCCTTGCGCGATTCCGGCCGCGCCTATGCCGCGCATCTGATCCAGCAAGGCACAGAGGTGGCCTATTTCGAGTTTCCGGGGATCATCCACGGCTTCGTCACCCTGCGCAAAGCAGTGCCCAGCGGGCAAGCTGACCTCACCGCGTTTCTCGGTGCGATCAAGTCCAAGCTGGCTCGCATCGCGTAATGGATTCTGCAACAAGGGATGAACTGGGGTACCGTCCCTGTGTGGGCGTGATGCTGGTCAATGCGGATGGCAAGGTGTTTGTTGGCCAGAGGATCGACAACAAGGATTCAGGCGCATGGCAGATGCCCCAGGGCGGCGTCGATCCGGGCGAAGACTTGCGCGCGGCAGCCTTACGCGAACTGGCCGAGGAAACCGGCGTGCGCGAAGATCATGTTGCGATCATCGCGCAGATGGAAGAGACCGTGCGGTATGACTTGCCCGACGAGTTGATGGGCAAATTGTGGGGCGGCCGATATCGCGGGCAGGAACAGGTCTGGTTCCTCGCCCGCTTCAATGGTGCCGATGATGATATCGACATCGAAGCGCACGATCCCCCAGAATTCGCTCAATGGCAATGGACTGATCCGGACACTCTGCCGGACTTGATCGTCCCGTTCAAAAAGCGCGTGTACCGCGCTGTTCTGGAAGCGTTTGCAGACCTGATCTAGTTGGCGTCCTAATTCGCTTGGGTAACCTGCGCATCGGGCATCACCGCTTCCGCAGCGATCATGCGCGGCTGCGGACCACGGGCAATCGCGGCCGATAATGCCCGCGCCTCGGGGCAGCTGTTGCCGCACATCTTCTGCAGCCGCGCCAGGTTGGCCTTGGCTTTCTCGACTGCGCCCTTTTCCAGCAACGCCGCCCCTTCGCCGGAAATCGCGGCGAGATTTTCCGGCTCGCGACTGAGCGCTTCGCGGTAATAGCGGATCGCCTTGCCTTGCAGCCCTTCGCGGCGGGCCGCCTCGGCAAGGTCAAGGAAGATCGGCGTATGGCCAGGATCGACTGCCAGCGCCGCTTCGAAGGAGTCAATTGCCTGCTGCGGCTGGCCCGCCTCCAGCGCGGCCCGGCCTTCCATCACCAGCACAGCCGCGCGCGGATCAACCTGGCGTTGCTGGGCGACACCGATACTGGCCGAAACAGCCAGCACCAGTGACAGGGCAGCAGCGGGAGCAGCAAAACGCATTACAGTCTCCTTCAGCGCAAGAGCACTCGCGACAGGACGAAAAGACTCGGGCAGAGCCATAGACCGCAAGGCTAACACGCGGAAGTTAGACGGGCGATGAAAAAACCGTCCGTATCGTCATGGAACGGGGTCAGGCGCATTCCCTGCCCGTGTGCCCGGCCCAACGGAAAGTCAGGCATGGCGCTGCGCCACTCGGGATGGTCACGCATGAACCGATGCACCTGACCACGCCCTTCGGCGTCGAGCAGCGAACAGGTGACGTACACCAGCCGCCCGCCCGGCCGGACCAGCGAGGCTGCAAGATCGAGCAGACGGGCCTGCAAGGCGACCAAGCGGTCAAGCAAATCCGGGGTCAGCCGCCAGCGCGCTTCCGGATTGCGGCGCCAGGTGCCGGTGCCGGAGCACGGCGCATCGACCAGTACGGCATCGACCCTGCCCAGCCACGGGGCCAGTGCTTCCGGTTCCCGGCCCGGATCCAGCAGCATGGTCTCGATCAGCCCGGCCCCGGCGCGGATGGCGCGCGGCGGAAGATTGCCGAGGCGGCGCTTGTCGGTGTCGCAAGCCAGCAATGTGCCATGGTTGTCCATCGCCGCTGCCAGCGCCAGGGTCTTGCCCCCTGAGCCAGCACAAAGGTCGATCACTGTCTCGCCCGGTTTCGCTGCCACGGCGAGGCACGCGATCTGGCTGCCGTGGTCCTGCACCTCAATGAGTCCTTCGCGGTAGACTTGCCACTGCTCCACCTGTGTTCCCGCTGCAAAGCGCAGGCCCTGCGGCGCGGCCAGTGGTTCGCCCGCTTCGGGAAGGGAGAGATTAGCACGATCAGCCTTAAGGGTATTGACCCGCAGGTCCAGCGGCGCGCGCGCCAGCAGTGCGCTCGCCTCCTCGCCCGCGATGCCAGACTTCTCCAGCGCCTGCACCAGCCACTCGGGGGCGATCCCGCTGCGTGCGGCGCTGTCACCGGCTGTGACCGGAGCTGGGCCATGCGGCGATCCGTCAAACAGGCCGGCCAGCGCCGGGTCCCGCTCCGCCAGCAGCAGCATGGCCGAACGTCCACTGGCAGGAACCGGTCCGCAGGCTCGGATTGCATCATAAACCAGTTCGCGGATCGCCCGCCGGTCCTTGCTGCCGGCATAGCGGCGGGTCCGGAAATATTCGGCTACAAGCCGGTCTGCCGGCGCACCCTGCCCCTGCGCGGCACCAATCACCGCGTCGAGCAGTTCGATCGCTGCCTGGACCCGCGCGGCGGGGGTCATCGGGTCGGGTAGTTCGGCGCCTCGCGCGTGATGGCGACATCATGAACGTGGCTTTCCGCAAGGCCGGCATTGGTGATGCGGACGAATTCGGCGCGATCCTGCAGGTCGGCAATGGTCCGGCTGCCGGTATAGCCCATGGCTGCCTTCACCCCGCCAACCAGCTGGTGGACCACATCTGCTGCCGAGCCCTTGTAGGGCACCTGGCCTTCGATCCCTTCCGGCACCAGCTTCATGGTCGACACGTCCTGCTGGAAATAGCGGTCAGCGCTGCCGCGCGCCATCGCCCCAACGCTGCCCATGCCGCGATAGCTCTTGTAGGCACGGCCCTGGTAGAGGAACGTCTCGCCAGGCGCTTCCTCGGTCCCAGCCAGCAGCGAGCCGACCATGATGCACGAGGCCCCGGCGGCAAGCGCCTTGGCAGCATCGCCGCTGGTGCGCAGCCCGCCGTCAGCGATGATCGGGACGCCCGACTTGGCCGCTTCTTCGGCGCTGTCCATGATCGCAGTCAGCTGCGGCACGCCAACACCGGCAACGACACGCGTGGTGCAGATCGAACCCGGCCCAATCCCCACCTTGACCGCGTCGGCCCCGGCATCGATCAGTGCACGGGTCGCTGCGGCCGTGGCGACATTGCCTGCGATCACCTGCACCGAATTGGACAGGGCCTTGGCCCGCTCTACCGCGCGCGCGACATCCTTGTTGTGGCCATGCGCGGTGTCGATGATGATGACATCGACCTCGGCCTCAACCAGGGCGGCCGTCCGCTCGAAGCCCTTGTCCCCCACGGTGGTTGCTGCCGCCACCCGCAGGCGCCCGGCTGCGTCCTTGGTCGCGGAAGGATAGTTGACCGCCTTTTCGATATCCTTGACGGTGATCAGGCCAATGCACCGGAAGGCATCGTCAACCACCAGCAGTTTCTCTATCCGCCGCGCATGGAGCAGCCGCCGCGCCTCTTCCTGGCCGGTGCCGAGCGGCACAGTGGCCAGGTTGTCGGTGGTCATCAGCTCACGTACCGGCTGGGCCGGGTTTTCGGCAAAGCGGACATCGCGGTTGGTAAGGATCCCGACCAGCTTGCCGCCCCGGTCCGTCACCGGAATGCCGCTGATCCGGTGCTGCTGCATCAGCAACTGGGCATCACCCAGGGTCGCATCAGGCGAAATGGTGATCGGATTGACCACCATCCCGCTTTCGAACCGCTTGACCGCGCGCACGGCGGCACACTGTTCGCCAATCTCCAGGTTGCGGTGGAGTACGCCGATCCCGCCGAGTTGCGCCATGACGATCGCCATGTCCGCTTCCGTCACCGTATCCATTGCCGCCGACAGGACCGGGATATTCAGCCCGATTTCACGCGTAAGACGGGTGCGGGTATCGGCCATGCTCGGCAGGACGTCGCTCTCTGCCGGACGCAGCAGAACGTCGTCAAAGGTGAGGCCGAGGGGGATTTCCTTGTATGCCACTGTCTGTCTTTCGCGCCGAAGATTCGAGGCGGCCCATGTAACCGCGGTTTGACCCATCGGCTAGGGGCGGAAGGAATTAATCCTGCTGCGGCGGGAAACGGGTTGGGCTGGCAAAATGGCGCACCAGGGCAAGGTGCAGCAGCACATCCTCGGCCGCGCCGCCCAGCTCGATCCCCTCGGCAGTGTCGCCCGGCTGGTGGTACCGGGTCTGAATAAAACGCTCCAGCAGCGCCTCATCGGCATAGCTGCCAGACACCAGCACGGTCGGCACGTCCGCCTGCAGCAGGGCCCAGCCGTCCTGCCGCCTCAGGAAACGTGCAGCGATGTCGGTCCCAGCTACGGTGCGACCGCTGGCCGCGATCACGCGCTGGACCTCGGCATCGAACGGGGCCAGCCCCTGCCCGATCACCGCCACCGGTCGTCGGCGCGGAGCCAGCGCACCCGTGTCGAGATTGAACGCTCCGATGATCGTCCCCAAAGGAATCGGCGGTTCTGCGGTAAATGCATAAGTGCCGAGCAAGCCCCACTCTTCCGCCGTCGTTGCCAGGAAATAGATGTCGCGATCCAGCTTCGGCCCCTTCGCCAGCAAGCGCGCGAGTTCGGTCATCATTGCGAGGCCGCTGGCATTATCAACCGCGCCGTTGCAGATCCGGTCCTCCGCCCCTTCCGGACGGCATACCCCGAAATGGTCCCAGTGCGACAGGACCAGCACCGCACCCGCTGACGGGTCACGGCCCGGCAGGCGGGCGATCAGGTTGTGGGTGCGCACATCCGCCAGTTGCGCCCGGGTATCGAGCGACAATGTTACCGGCAGCGCCACTGAACGAAAATCGCTGCGGTCGGCATCGCGAAACCGCCCGGCAAAGGCTTGCACACCCGGCTGCGCAAGCGCTGCCTCCCGTTCAACCAGCACCACCGGCGCCAGAGGCCGGTCGTCGGAAGCAAGGCGATAGGCCCCATGGCTGCGCGCCTCGATCAATGGAGCCAGTTCTGCCCTGCTGCCAAGGACTAGCACTGCCGAGGCACCCGATGCGGCCAATTGCTCGATCCGTTCGACACTGGATGGCCCGGCGTAGTTCAGCGTGGGAACGCGGCCGGCGAGCTCAATTGGTTCAACCTGAGCGACATTCCCGACAAACAGCAGCGGCGCCGCTTCCACCAGATCGCGGCGCTGCGTGCCGAACACCGTCACCGCATCGCCCGGCAGGCTGACCGACTTGCCCGACGATGTGAACGAGACCTCCCCGTCCGAGGGCAAGGCCATGACCAGGTCGACCGGGGCGTACCACGGGTTCGCCGGATCGTTGGTGCCCGATTCCAGCCCGATCGCCTGCCATTCGCGGGCGAGATAGCGCAGGGTCTTCGCTTCGCCTTCGGTGCCAGGCCGCCGACCTTCGAACTCGTCGCTGGCAAGCACCTCGATATGACGCAGCAGAGCTGCTTCCATCGCCCGCAGATCAGCCGCCGGCACCGAATCCGGGCGCGCCACCGGGGCGCAGGCCGTAGCCAGCAGCGCGAGCAGCCCTGCAACCCATCCTCTACGCCGCACCCCTGCTACCCCTGACTGCTCTCGTTGATGCCTATTCGGCGGTCCAGCCGCCATCGATACTCCAGTTAGCACCGGTCACATTGCCTGCTTCCGTGCGGCAGAGGAAGGCTGCAAGTGCGCCAACTTCCTCCGGCTGCACGAATTTCTTGGTCGGTTGTTTTGCCAGCAACACATCGTTGATGACCTGCTCGCGGGTCATGCCGCGGGCTTTCATCGTATCGGGGATCTGTCCTTCGATCAGCGGAGTCCAGACGTAACCCGGGCTGATGCAGTTGGCAGTCACCCCGGTCTGCGCCAGTTCGAGCGCGATGGTCTTAGTGAACCCGGCAATCCCGTGCTTGCTGGCATTGTAGGCGCTCTTGAACGGAGAGGCGGTGAGCGAATGGGCGCTGGCGGTGTTGATGATCCGGCCCCACCCTTTCGCCTTCATGCCCGGCACCGCCAACCGCACGGTGTGGAAAGCAGCGGTCAGATTAAGGCCGATGATCGCGTTCCACTTGTCGATCGGAAATTCCTCGACCGGGCTGACATACTGCATCCCGGCATTGTTCACGAGAATATCGACCGGGCCAAAGCGGGTCATCATCTCCTCGATTTCGCCCACGTCGAGCAGATTGGCCGGGCTGTAGCGCGCACCCAATTCCCCGCACAGGGCATCTATCTCGGATGCCTCGCCAAACCCGTTCAGGATCACCTCGGCTCCGTCGGCGCGCAGGGCGCGGGCAATGGCCAGCCCGATCCCCGAAGTGGAACCGGTAACGAGGGCACGCTTTCCTTCAAGGGTCATTGCAGACTCCGGTATTAGTGTGGAATGGACAGCTCTGGCCAAGCTTTTGCGGCGCTGTGGCAAACTGTCCAGCGTTATTGAAAGCACGCTTGCACCGCGCGCATTACGGAGGGTTGCGATGAGACTGAACCGGTTCGATCCGAACAACATCCGTGTCACCAGCACTGGCGGCAGCGGCGGATTTCCGGGTGGAGGCGGCGGCAAGGTTGGCTGCGGCACCGTGGTGATCGCAATTATCGCGGCACTGGTATTCGGGGTCGATCCGATGCAGACCATCGGTGCGCTCGGCGGCGGCGAACCTGCGCCGGTGGAGCGGCAGGCTGAATCAGCCCAGAGTACGGAGCAGCTATGCAACTCCAACGGATATGCACTGGAGACCTGCAACGCGCTCGATTCGCTCAACCGAACATGGGAACAGATTTTCCGCGAGCAGAACGCGAGCTTTTCTCAGCCGACGCTCAATTTCGTAACCCAAACGCGCTTCAACAGCGGGTGCGGTGCAGCTGCGACCGGGATGGGGCCGTTCTATTGCCCGGCTGACCAGGGTATCTACATCGACACCGGCTTCTATGACCAGCTGGCACAGATGGCGGGTGAGCGGGGCGATTTCGCCCGGCTCTATGTCGTAGCGCATGAATATGGCCACCACATCCAGACTATTACCGGCGTTGCCGCACAGATCCGTAGCGCCCAGCAACAGAACCCCCGTGCTGCCAACCGCCTGCAAGTGCTGATGGAACTGCACGCCGATTGCTACGCCGGGGTCTGGGCCGGCCGTAACCGCAAGCTGATCGAGCCGGGCGATCTGCAGGAAGGAATGAATGCGGCCGCCTCGATCGGTGACGATACCCTGCAACGAAATGCCGGTCAGCGCGTTAACCCGGAAAGTTTCACGCACGGGACCAGCGCACAACGCATGCAGGCCCTGCGTCTGGGATTGGAAACAGGTGATGATCGTAAGTGTGACAGGATTTTCGAAACGGGTTAGCGTTTGCCTGCTGGCGCTGGCGATTGCCGTGCCCGCGGCAGCGCAGGATAGCACTTCGAATGCAAGGGATCGTGAACCGGACTTGCAGCGCATCGCGACGACGCCGATCCGCGATCTCAATTTGACCCGCGATCCGATCCCGGCCGTATTGATCCGGGCCAATGAAGCGCCATACGATGCAAACGGGTTAAGACGCTGCCGGGACATCGGCGCGGCCATTGCCGAACTGGACGCAGTGCTGGGGCCCGACATCGATGTGGCGGCGGAAGAGCGGGACCGAATATCGGTTGGCCGGATCGCCCAGAGCGCTGTTGGTTCGCTCATTCCGTTCCGCAGCATCGTGCGCGAACTGTCCGGAGCCGCCGACCACAGGCGGGCATTCGAGGAAGCAATCTACGCCGGATCGATCCGTCGCGGGTTCCTGAAAGGGCTGGGCCAGCAGCGCGGGTGCGCCTATCCCGCTCGGCCTGCATACGCTCGGGTCAGGGTGACCAGCGCCGACCGGACCGACACGGCGAAAGGCCGCGAACGCGCAGCAATGAAGGAAGAACGGGCCGAAGACGGCACACTGTTCGTGTCCGAACCAGTGGTGCAACCGACCGGTCAATGACCGCCCGGCTACTCCGGTGCGGACATTCTAGCGATCTGCTCGTCGAGCGCCTTGAGCACTTCGGCGCGTACCGCTCCGGAAAGGCTCTGGTTTCGGGCAAGTTCCGCGCGACCAGCGGCTGCAACCCGTAGTTGGTCAGCAGATCATGCCCGCGATGGTGCGCCAGTTCGCGCGCCAGGGCCAGATCGCGTGCGATCAGCACGCCGGTCCATACCATGGTGTCGATGAGCCAGCCGGTCATGACCGCAGCTCCTTCAGCAGCGCCTCGATCTCGGCATGTTCAGCTTCGCTGATGCGTTCGGCCAAGGATCACTCCCATTCAAGCGATTACGTCTGAAGCCGTAACGATCACGGATGGAGACAAGAAGGCTGTATGAATGGATTGGTTCAGGCCGATGTGGCTGGTAGAGTCGGCTCATGCGCTTGTCCGACTGTCACAACATCGCCGATCTCCGCACACTGGCGCAACGCCACCTGCCATGGCCGGTGTTCGACTATATCGACGGCGCTGCCGATGACGAACTCACCAGGCGTCGAAACACCGCTGCGTTTGACCAGGTTGACCTGGTGCCCAACGTCCTCGCCGGGGTCGAGGCAATCGACAGCCGCTGCACGATCATGGGCCGGCAAAGCGCGCTGCCGCTCTTGCTCAGCCCCACTGCCCTCCAGCGCGTATTCCACTGGCAAGGCGAACGTGCTGTTGCCCGTGCGGCGGAGAAATTCGGCCTGTGGTTCGGCATTTCCAGCCTGGCGACGGTCAGCATTGAGGAAATCGCCGCGCTGACCGGCGGCCCAAAAATGTTTCAGCTCTACGTCCACAAGGACAAGGGGCTCAATACTTCGATGATAGAGCGGTGTCGGGTAGCCAAGTTCGATGCCATTGCCTTGACCGTCGACACCATCGTGTCCGGCAAGCGCGAGCGGTGCCAGCGATCGGGCTTCACCACCCCGCCCCGGTTCACCCCCCGCGCGCTATGGGCCTATGCCACCCGCCCGCGCTGGGCGCTGGACTATATGCTGCGCGAGAAGTTCCGCTTGCCCAACCTCGACAGCCATGTGGCCGAAGGCACCGGAAAGGCGGTGAGCATTGCGGAATATTTCAACACCATGCTCGACACCAGCATGGACTGGGATACCGCCGCACGGATCCGGCAGGACTGGGGCGGCACCTTTTGCCTCAAGGGGGTGATGAGCGTAGCCGACGCACGCCGCGCGGTCGAAATCGGGGCGGACGCCATCATGGTCTCCAACCACGGCGGGCGCCAGTTGGACGGCAGCCGGGCCCCGTTCGACCAGTTGGCGGAAATCGTCGACGCCGTCGGCGGGCAGATTGAGGTAATCTGCGACGGCGGCGTGCGGCGCGGTACCCATGTACTGAAAGCGCTCGCCACCGGAGCCACCGCGGCATCGGGCGGAAGGCTCTACCTCTATGCCCTCGCTGCGGCGGGCCAGAATGGGGTCGAACACGCGCTGACCCTGCTCAAGGACGAGATCGAGCGCGGGATGCGGCTGATGGGGGTGACTGCGGTTGAACAGCTCAACCGCGAAATGCTGCGCCGGCGATGAATTGGTGGCACACTGCAAGCATGCTGAAACGAATCATCCTCGCTCTCGCCGTCGTCCTCGCCGCCCCGCTCGCCGCGCAGGACCCGCCCGCGCCGCGCACCGATCTGGTCGCGCTGGAGACCACCATGGGCACGATCAAGGTCCGGATCGAGACCGAGCGCGCGCCGATCACGGCCGCCAACTTTCTGCGCTATGTCGATGAAAAGCGGTTTGACGGGATCGTGTTCTACCGGGCCATGAAGCTTGATTGGGAGCCGCACCCGAATGGGCTGATCCAGGGTGGCACCCAGTGGGATCCGAAGCGCGTGCTGCCCGGCATCCTGCACGAGCCGACCACAGTGACTGGCCTTAGCCACACCCGCGGCGCCTTGTCGATGGCAATGGGCGAGCCGGGCACGGCCAATGGCGACTTCTCGATCATGGTGCAGGATCAGACTGGTCTCGATGCTGACCCCGCTTCGGACGATCCGGTCTGGCGCAACGGCTATGCCGTGTTCGGCTATGTGGTCGAGGGCATGGACGTGGTCGAGGCCATCCACGCGCTGCCGCCCGACCCCGACAAGGGCGAAGGCTGGATGAAGGGCCAGATGCTCGCGCAGCCGGTCAAGGTGCTTCGGGCGCGGCGGATCGGTGGGACCTAGGTTCGACCAAACATCCTCAGTCCCGTTCGCGAAGAGTACAAGCGGGCACCGGGAACCGGCGAATTGATGGCAGGTTTCCCGCGTTGTGTGTTATATGGAGTTCGACGGGTCCAAACGACCCTTATCAAGGGGGATTACGACGTAGCCCCGCCGGAATCCGCTTGCTCTCCCGCTGGCACTCCGGACACCCCGAAAGGGTGCCAAACCATGAACCAATCCGCCAATCCCGATGTCACCCATAACCTCGCGCTGGCGATCCTGTCGTCCTCAGCCGCGCCGGCCATGCTGCTTGACGAAGAAATGACAGTGATTGCCTGCAGCGCCTCGTTCTTTCGCGCCTTTGGTCTGGAAGAAGGGGCTGTGACCGGCCAGCCACTGTTCACGCTCGACCGGGGCCAATGGGACGTGCCGCAATTGCGCTCTCTGCTCCGCGCAACCTTGGCCGGTCATGCCAGGATCGAAGCCTATGAGATGGATCTGAAGGGGGAATCCGAGCCGCGCCGGCTGGTCCTCAACGCCCAGCGACTGGCATACGGGGCAGGAGAGAACATCCGGCTGCTCCTGACCATATCCGATGTTACCGAGGCCCGGATCAGCGAAAAGCTAAAAGATGACCTGCTGCGCGAAAAGGCCATCCTGCTGATGGAACTGCAGCACCGGGTTGCCAACAGTCTGCAGATAATTGCAAGCGTACTGATGCAGAGCGCCCGCCGTGTCCAGTCCGACGAGGTGCGCAGCCACCTGCACGATGCCCACAATCGGGTGATGTCGATTGCCACCCTGCAACAGCAACTGGCAGCCTCCCGGATCGGCGATGTGGAGCTGCGCAACTATTTCACCGAGCTTTGCGCCAGCCTTGGAGCGTCGATGATCCATGATCAGGCGCTGGTATCGATCGACCTGCATTCCGACAGCCGCAAGGTGAAAGCCGACATCTCGGTCAGCCTGGGGTTGATTGTGACCGAACTGGTCATCAATGCACTCAAGCATGCCTTCCCCGGAGAACGCGGCGGGAAGATCCTGGTAGATTATCATGCCGACAAGGCCGATTGGACCCTGTCTGTAAGTGATGATGGCATCGGCACCCCGGCAATGCTGAAGAAAGCCAAATCCGGCCTCGGCACCAGCATCGTGGAGGCCCTGGCAAACCAACTTGATGCGACCGTGGAAACCGACGCCACCGATCCGGGGGTAAAGGTCTCCGTGGTGCATGTCGAAGACGAGCAAAAAGTCGGCTGAGGCTGCGATCAACCGAGCAGGCGCTGCAATCGGGGCCTGATACGCAGGAACCGGACATAGGCCTGCTCCAGAACACGAAGAACCAACGGCAAGCGCGCGGCAAGCCCGAGCGGTCGCAAGAGCGGAATGGCACGCCACATCGCCGCAAAGGCTGCTGCTCCCGACAGCAGGCGCCCCTCCTCTTGTGCATGGAACCGGGCGAGCAGCAGGGCAGGGTCGATCGGGCATGCCGCTGCCTCGGCTGGATCAGCGGCGTCAACAAACCGGATGGCTCCGCGCCGATCCAGCCGCCGCATCAGCGCGATCTCGCGCTGGCACAACGGGCAGGAACCGTCATGCCACACGATCAGGCGCTGCTGCTCTCTGTCAGCGATCGAGGGGATAGGCGGAGGGTGCATGATTGACATATCGGGAGATGGGAAGCGCCCACACCGATTGAAAGGCGCGATTGCCATTGCCTGACCAGCCCCCTACCATCCGCTGGTGAGCTTCGAAGTCATCTTTGCCATTGCATGGGCCGTGATCCTGGGCGGGGCTGGCGGCCTGCTGACCAATATCGGCACATGGTATCACAACCTGCAAAAGCCCACCTGGCAGCCGCCCAACTGGCTGTTCGGACCGGCCTGGACAATCATACTCGGCCTGGCCGGATGGGCCTTCGTGCTGGCCTGGCGCGGCACGGTCACCGAAGCCGAGCAAACCTTCCTGATTGCGCTCTACGCCATCAACTTCGTCGGCCACTTCCTATGGTCACCGCTGTTCTTCAAGCTGGAACGCCCCGATTGGGCGCTGATCGAAGTGCCCTTCTTGTGGGCTTCGGTCCTGTCCCTGACCATCTTTCTGCGCGAATGGTCAGTCCTGGCGAGCTGGCTGATCGTGCCCTATCTCGCCTGGGTCAGCTTCGCCGCCCTGCTCAATGCGAAGATCGTTCAGTTGAATCGACCTTTCGGCGGGCGCTGAGCCAGCGTTCTGACTGGCCCGTCCAGAAAAAGGCAGGGGCGCCCGAATACGTTCCTGCACTTTCACCCAAGCAACTCATTCAGTGGGTCAGTACACCCTCTTCTTCGGCTTGATGTACTCGATGTCGTCGGTCAGCGTGTATTCGTGGACCGGGCGGTAGTCGATCTTTACGCCGCCGCCTTGTCCACCCCAGCCGTCAAACCAGGCAACGGTGTGCTTCATCCATTCCTTGTCGTCGCGATCAGGGAAATCCTCATGCGCGTGGGCGCCGCGGCTTTCCTTGCGGTTGGCGGCGCTGGCAATGGTGACATTGGCCTGGGCCATCAGGTTGTCGAGTTCGAGCGTCTCGATCAGGTCGCTGTTCCAGATCAGGCTGCGGTCGGTGACGTGGATGTCCTCCATCCGCTTGTTGACGTTCTTGAGCAGGTCCACCCCGTCAGCCAGCAGCCTGCTGTCACGGAACACGGCAGCGTGCTTCTGCATGCCTTTCTGCATTTCCTCGCGCACGCGCGCGGTTGGCGAGCCGCCCTGGGCGTGGCGGAAATGGTCGACCCGGCTGAGCGCGAAATCGGCGCTGTCGCGCGGTAGTTCGTCATGTGCAGTGCCGGGCTTGAGGTTGGCCTTGAGGTGCAAACCGGTCGCCCGTCCAAACACGACGAGATCGATCAGCGAATTCGAACCCAGTCGGTTGGCACCATGTACCGAGACGCAGGCTGCCTCGCCCACGGCATAGAGGCCGGGCACCACGTGATCCGGGTTGCCGTCGGGCCCGATGGTCACGACCTGGCCGTGGTAGTTACAGGGGATGCCGCCCATGTTGTAGTGGACGGTCGGCGTCACAGGCAGCGGTTCGCGAGTAAGGTCGACCCCGGCAAAAATCTTGCCACTCTCGGTGATGCCCGGCAGGCGCTGAGCCAGCGTTTCAGCCGGGATATGGTCGAGGTGCAGGTAGATATGGTCGCCTTCCGGCCCGACCCCGCGCCCTTCGCGCATTTCCAGCGCCATCGAACGCGACACGACATCGCGGCTGGCAAGATCCTTGGCCGAAGGGGCGTAGCGTTCCATGAACCGCTCGCCTTCGGAGTTGGTCAGGTAGCCGCCCTCACCCCGCGCGCCTTCGGTGATCAGCACACCGGCACCGTAGATGCCGGTTGGATGAAACTGAACGAACTCCATATCCTGGAGTGGCAGGCCAGCCCGCAGCACCATCCCGCCACCGTCACCGGTGCAGGTATGGGCGCTGGTTGCGGTGTAATAGCACCGGCCGTAACCGCCAGTCGCCAAAACCACGGAATGCGCCTTGAACCGGTGGATGGTGCCATCGTCGAGGCACATCGCGATCACGCCGACGCAGCGCTTGTCCGCACCCTCGCCGCGCATGATCAAGTCAATGGCGAAGTATTCGATGAAGAAATCGGCATCGTACTTCAGGCTCTGCTGATAGAGCGCATGGAGCATGGCATGGCCCGTCCGGTCCGCCGCTGCGGCGGTGCGCTGCACCGGCGGGCCTTCGCCCATGTTCTGCATATGCCCGCCGAACGGGCGCTGGTAGATCGTCCCGTCTTCGTTGCGGCTGAACGGCACCCCGGCATGTTCAAGCTCGTACACAGCCGCCGGAGCCTCGCGTGCGAGGTATTCGATGGCATCCTGGTCGCCCAGCCAGTCAGATCCCTTAACTGTGTCGAACATGTGCCAGGTCCAGTGATCCGGGCTGTTGTTGCCAAGGCTCGCGGCAATTCCGCCCTGGGCCGCCACCGTGTGCGACCTGGTCGGGAAAACTTTGGAGATATTCGCCGTCTTCAGGCCAGCCTCGGCCGCGCCCATTGTTGCGCGCAGGCCCGAGCCACCGGCTCCAACCACAACGACATCGTAGGTGTGGTCGATAATCTTATATGCCGGAGCGGCGTTTGCAGCGGTGGCCATCAGGCGGCTCCTCCAAGGGCGAGACGGGCAACGCAGAACAGGCCGAATGCGGCCCCGCCCAGCGTGGCGAGATTGAGCAGGGTGATCACGGCAAACTTGTTGCCGGGCGTATGGATATAGTCCTCGGTCACAACCTGGAGGCCGAGCCGGGCATGCCAGAACACCGAGACTATCAGCAGTGACATCGCCGTCGCCGGAACTGGCTGCGACAGGTATCCGGTCACGGTTGCATGACTCAGGTCACCCAGCAACAGCAGGCTGGCGACGAACCAAAGCGAAAGCACCAGGTTGCCGACTGCGGTGAATCGTTGCAGCAGCCAGTGATGCGCACCGTGGTGCGCCGAGCCGAGCCCGCGCACTTTACCGATCGAAGTTCCGTTACCCATGGCGATCAATCCTCAGCGAAGCAGAACAAGGGCCCAGAAGCCCGCAGTGAGCACCACGGCCAGAGCCGGTGAAGCGATTGACCACACCCGGTTGGTGTCGAGATCGTACCCCGCCCCGATATCCATCACGAAATGGCGAAGGCCGCTGCACAGATGGGTGAAGAAGGCCCAGCTCAAGCCTACCAGCACGATATACCCAAGCGGCGACGTGATGTAGCCCGTGAAAGTGGCATAATAATCAGGACCGCTGGCCAGCGCGCCCAGCCACCACAGCAGCACGAACAGGCCGACCAGCGCCATCCCGTCCCCGGTCACCCGGTGCAGGATCGAAACCAGCATGTGAGGGCCCCATTTCCAGATCTGGAGATGCGGCGAAAGCGGGCGGTTGGCCATGGCGGTGAATCTCGCTTCTTCCCTGTTTGGCACCCCCCTTAGCGCAGATGACGCTGCTGGCAAGAACGTGCAGCCTCGACTCCGCTTGCAAAGTTTCGGATAGCGGCTTGCATGACCTGCATTCTCGTCACCGGATCGAGCCGAGGTATCGGCGCTGCCATTCGCGAACAGCTTGAATCGCGCTGCATTCGCGTGATCGGCCATGGGCGCCTCGCCTATGATGAACAGACCATCGGGGCCGACCTGGCCGACCCACAAGGCCCGGCCCTGCTGTGGGAAGAAGCGCTCGATCGTGCAGGCGGCGCCATTGACGTGCTGGTCAACAACCACGGCCTGTTTGAAGCCAACGCGCTCGACCGGTCGGACATCGAATGGCTCGATGCGTGGGAGGATACCCTGAGAGTCAACCTCACCTCGGCTGCGCAGCTCAGCCGGTTCGCGGTGCGGCACTGGCAGGAACGCGGAGCCAAAGACGGTTTCAGGGGCGGGCGGATCGTCCACATCGCCAGCCGTGCCGGGCACCGGGGCGACTCGCCTGCGCACTGGCACTATGCCGCCGCCAAGGGCGGGATGCTGGCGATGCACAAGACCATCGCTCGGCAATATGCCAGCGAGGGAATCCTCAGCTTCGCGATCACGCCCGGCTTCACCGACACTGCAATGGCGGGCGACTACCTGGCGAGTCGGGGTGGCCCCGGCCTGCTGGCGGACATCCCGCTGGGCCGGGTGGCCGAACCGGAGGAAATCGCCCAGATCGCCGTGTTCTGCGTTCTCGATGCCCCCGAGAGCATGACCGGCGCGACCATCGATGCGAACGGAGCGAGCTATGTTCGGTAAAACGCTCATCGCCCTTGCGTCGCTTGCCCTGCTCGGCGTCGTTCCGCCATCGACAACCAGCCAGCGCTCAGCTTCTGCAAGCAAGGATATTGCTGGCGCCTGCGGTGACCGCGATGGCTGGTCCGATCCGGCTCCGCCCGCCCATATCCACGGGCATACCTGGTACGTTGGGACTTGCGGGATCACAGTCCTTTTGATCGAAACCACCGGTGGACTCGTTCTGATCGATACTGGCCCTGCCGATGCCGCGCCGCATGTGCTTGCCAACGTCAGAGCACTGGGCTTCGATCCTCGTCAGATAAAGTGGGTGCTGATGACGCACGAGCACTTCGATCATGTTGGCGGCATGGACAAACTGCTGAAGGAAACCGGCGCGCATCTCGTTACAGGTACCGGCGCGGTAGAAGTCATGCGGACCGGTCAACCAGCCAGTGATGATCCCCAGGTGTCGTGGCTGGCGAAGGAACCGATGAAGCCGGTCAAGGTTAACCGCGTGCTGGGGCACCGCCAGGCGCTGCAAGTTGGGAATACCGTGTTCACCATCCACGCGAACCCGGTCCACTCGCCCGGGTCGACCAGCTGGACCTGGCGCAGTTGCGAGAGCGGCGCTTGCCTGACCATTGCCTACGCCGATTCAAACAGCACGATTTCAACTGACGAGTATCATTTCAGTGACCACCCTGCGCGGGTAGAGGCAGCCCGCGAAGGGCTGCGCGTAATCGAGGCATTGCCGTGCGACTTGCTACTCACCCCCCATCCCGGACAAAGCGCGCTTCTTGAACGACTGTCTGGTGCCCAACCGATGATTCAACCGCGGGCTTGCATGGCCTATTCAGCGAAAGGCTCTATGCGATTGGCAGATCGGTTGGCTAGGGAAGCCGAAACCAAGTGACCGGCTGGAAACTCGTGGCCCATGCCCCCAAGCCTGCCGTGCAGGCCGCCTTGCTGGCACAGGAGGACGCGCCTGAGTGGGACTGGGAGGTCATTATCTCGGGAAGCGAAGTGGCTGAAGACAAGCCCGATGACTGGGTGCTGGAAGCCTACTTCCCGCGTAAACCGGGCAAGGCCGACCATGCTATGGTCGCCGGACTGTTCGGGCGGAATCCCCCAAAACTCGTCGCCGAGAAGCTGCCCGATGCCGACTGGGTCACGCTGAGCCAGCAGGGGGTCGAGCCGATCCGCGCCGGGCGGTTCCATGTCCACACCCCGGATTTCCCGCCGCTCGGCCAGCCCGGCGTGCGCGATCTCGTCATTCCCGCCAGCCAGGCGTTCGGCACCGGCCAGCATGCCACCACTGCCGGGTGCCTCGCCATGCTGACGTCCATGCGCCAGCGCGGGGTGGTCGTCCGCAATCTTGCCGATATCGGCACCGGGACCGGACTGCTCGCCTTCGCCGCACTAGACCTGTGGCCGCCCGCGCTGGCGACGGCGAGCGATATCGACCCGGTCTGTACCGGCGTGGTCGAGGACAATGCTGCGGCAAACGGCTTCGCGCTCGGTCCGCGCCGGGGAGAGCTGACCATGGTGGTGGCAGACGGCATGGCTGATCCCCTGCTGATGGCGCGCGGCCGCTATGACCTGCTGATCGCCAATATCCTCGCCGGGCCGCTGGTCGAACTGGCGCCCGATTTTGCCGCAGCGACGATGCCGGGCGGCCAATTGCTGCTGGCAGGCCTGCTGGAAACGCAGGAACTCGCCGTGCGCCGCGCCTATCGCGCTGCCGGTTTTCGCCTGCGCGCGCGATTGGTGAACGGCGACTGGTCGATCCTGTGGCTGGTCAGGCGGCGGAACCGCTAAGGCGAAAGTGCATCTTCGAACAGGCCGAGCGCCGCCCGCGTGAAGGCTTCCATATTGTCAATCCGGTCATCGCTGCCGGTTTCGGTCACAAGCGATCGCTCGAACCCGTCGGGGCCCACCACCGCCGTGCAACTCCGGCCTGACACCACCCCCATCGGATGCACGCTCGATCCCGCCGAGCCGCTTTCCGCCAGTCCCCACTCCGCACCGAGGTTGCCGCGGATCGCCCGCGCCTGGAGCAGGGCGTAGTCCTCGCTCGCGGAACGCATACCCTTGTAGGCGTCGCGCGGCAGGGCAAACAGCACATCGCGGGCGCGGAACGAATAGACCACCCCGCCCCCGACATAGAAATCAAGCGCACCGGGTACCGTCAGCAAGCTCGCCGCAAGCAAGCCGCCAGTGGCCCCGTCCGCCACCGCGACCTTCTCGCCCCGCGCGCGCAGTAGCATTGCGATCCGCAGCGCCTGCGGGTGGAGTTCGCGCAGCAGCGTCATTGCGCCGCAGCGACCATCGCCGCCCAGGCCGCCTCGTCAATAACTTCGATACCGAGGGCCGCCGCCTGCTTGAGCTTGCTGCCCGCGCCCGGCCCCGCCACCACCAGATCGGTCTTCGCGCTGACGCTACCCGCCGCCTTGGCGCCGAGCCGTTCGGCCTGGGCCTTGGCCTCGTCGCGGCTCATCGTTTCCAGCTTGCCGGTGAACACCACCGTCTTGCCGCTGACCACACTCGCTTGCGTCTCGACGATATATGGCGGCGGGGAGACTTCCCCCAGCAGGTCATCCCACACCGCGCGATTGTGCGGTTCGTGGAAGAAGTCACCCAACGCATCCACCACCGCGTTACCGATCCCGTCAATCGCGGTGAGGGAGGCCCGCGCCTCCGCATCCCCGGCATGTGCGCGTTCCGCCAGATCCCTCAGCACCGGTAGCTCGTGAAAGTTCTTCATCAGATCCCGTGCGGTGACCGCGCCGACATGGCGGATGCCGAGCCCGAACAGCAGCCGTGCCGCATCCGGCTGGCGCTTGGCCTCTATGCTGGCGAGCAGGTTGTCGACCGACTTGTCCTTCCAGCCCTCCAATTCAAGAATCTCAGCCCGACGCTTGAGCAGGCGGAAGATGTCGGCCGGGCTTTCCAGCCAACCGAGCGCGAAGAACTGGTCGATGGTCTTCTCGCCCAGCCCCTCGATATCGAGCGCGGCGCGGCTGACGAAGTGTTTCAGCCGCTCGGTTCGCTGGGCCGGACAGATCAGGCCGCCGGTGCACCGCACATCAACCTCACCTTCCTCCGCCACCGCCTCGCTGCCGCATTCGGGGCAGTGGTCGGGGAAAGCGAAGGCCGGGCGTGAAATCTCGGGCGTGAGGTTGCGTACCACTTGCGGAATCACGTCACCCGCGCGCTGGACCATGACCCGATCCCCCGGACGGACGCCGAGCCGGGCGATTTCGTCGCGGTTGTGCAGCGTGACATTGGTCACCGTCACCCCGCCAACCAGCACTGGCGCTAGTCGGCCGACCGGGGTCAGCTTGCCGGTCCGCCCGACCTGGATATCGATCGCCTCGAGCGTGGTTTCGGCCTGCTCAGCCGGAAACTTGCGCGCAATCGCCCAGCGCGGCGCCTTGGCAACGAAGCCGAGCCGCTGCTGGTAGTCGAGCCGGTCAACCTTGTAGACTACCCCGTCGATTTCATAGGGCAGATCGGGCCGCGCGGCGTTGATCGCGGCGTAGGCGGCCAGCATATCCTCCACTGTATCGCACCGCCGGAAATGTGGGCTGACCGGCAGGCCCCAGGCCGCGATTCGCGCGACCAGTTCTTCCTGCGTCACGCCCGGAATCTCGCTTGCCGCGCCCCAGCCGTGCGCCCAGAAGCGCAAGGGGCGCTTCGCGGTCACGCCCGCGTCCTTCTGCCGCAGTGATCCGGCGGCGGCGTTTCGGGGGTTCGCGAACACTTTTCCACCGGATTCATGCTGCGCCGCATTGAGTGCGGTAAAGTCCTGTTTTGACATATAAATTTCACCGCGTACCTCGAACACGGCAGGCGCTTCTCCGTGCAGCTGCTGCGGGATGTCAGCGATGTGGGCAACGTTGGCGGTGACATCCTCCCCCACCTGCCCGTCGCCGCGGGTGGCAGCGCGGACCAGGATCCCGTTTTCGTAGCGCAGCGAACATGATAGCCCGTCGATCTTGTCCTCAGCAGTGAAAGCCAGCGGCGCAGCCTCTGGCAGGTTGAGGAACCGCCGCACCCGGGCCACGAACTCCGCCACCTCTTCATCGGTAAAGGCGTTGTCCAGGCTCATCATGCGAACCTCGTGGGTCACCTTGGCCAGCGGCGAGGACGCCACTGCGTGGCCGACCTTGCGGCTTGGGCTGTCGGCCCGGACGAGATGCGGAAACGCCGCCTCGAGCTCCACATTGCGCCGCACCAGCGCGTCATATTCCTGGTCGGTGATTTCGGGCGAATCTTCGGTGTGGTAAAGCCGGTCATGCCGGGCAATGGCGCGGGCCAGCCGCATCAATTCGTTGGCGGCCTCGGCCTCGGTGTTCGGCAGGTCAGGCATAGACGTCCTACTCGCCCCTCAGCACGGCGAGCATCGCAGGCTCGACGGCATCGTACACGGGATCGCCGGGCGTGATGATGGCAAAGTGGCTCGCACCCGGATTATCCTTCACGGACACCTCCGCCCCCCCGGCTCGCAGGGCCGCCAGCGCACCTGCGGGCGGCGCGGGGAGCTTCGCCTGCACAAACACGATTTCGTCCAGGCGCGGTGCCCGGTCCGCCGGCGACAACGCGGCATACCGTGCTCGCTCGGCCTCGGGCGAGCCGCCCATGAACGGCTCGACAGCCGAAAACTGGCACAAGGCATCGAACGCCTCCCTCTCCGCCCCCAGATCGGCCGGGCCGTCGAGCACGATTGCCGCCCGCGCCGCGAGCGGCTGACGCGCCCCAACTGGACCGCCCGTAGTTTGTTCAGTGGGGAGCCAAAGCGCAGGCAGCGCGCCCGCCGAATGGCCGACCAGCGTGATGCGTGTCCGGTCAATCGGATTGTCCGCCGCGACCTGATCGATCAGCGTCGCCGCTGCGGCCCAGTCTTCGAATGAACCCGGCCATCCGCCCCCGTCCCCGACCTCGCGGTAATCCAGATTGAGTGTGGCAATCCCCAACTGCCGCCAGCGTGTCGCCAGCGGTGCCATATAGGCCTGGCTGGCAATGCCGGTCTTCCAGCACCCGCCATGGAAAATCACCGCTAGCGGGAAAGGCCCCTCACCCGCGGGCAACCGCAGTTCGGCAATCCCGCGCTGGTGCTTGGCGTAGTGCAGCACGGCGTCCGGATCCGATGGTGGCAGGAAAGCATCGGTGCCATACATCGCGTTGTTCGGCCCGGCAGCATTTGTCGGCTCATTCACCGGACTGCATCCCGCTGCCATCAGCAGCACAAGTCCATACAGCGCATGCCTCACACCCCCTCCAGCAATCGGTCGGCCTGGGCCCGCGCTTCTGGCGTCACTTCCGCACCACTCAACATCCGGGCGATTTCTTCCTGCCGCCCGGCGTCATCGAGCAGGGTCACGCTGGTGCGGGTGACTACGCCTTCACTCGACTTTGCAATCAGGTAATGCGTGCGCCCGCGCGCAGCAACTTGCGGCGAGTGGGTCACCGCCAGCAACTGCCCATCAGCAGCAAGCCGCGCCAGCCGCTCTCCGATCGCGCTGGCTACCGCACCGCCGACGCCGCGGTCGATCTCGTCGAAGATCACCGTCGCCGCCCCACCCTGCTCGGCCAGTGCGACCTTGAGTGCGAGGATGAAGCGTGACAGCTCACCGCCACTGGCGATCTTGCCGAGGGGGGCGAAGTCCGCGCCGGGGTTGGTCGCAATCAGGAATTCCACGCTGTCGCTGCCATGCGGCCCCCACCGTTCTTTTGGCAAGACGCCGATGGCGGTGAGAAAGCGAGCAGAGTCAAGTTTGAGCGGGGCGAGTTCGGCCGCCACCGCCATGTCGAGCTGCCTTGCCGCCTCGATCCGCTGGCGGTGAAGCGCTTCAGCAAGCTCGCGGTAGCGTGCGCCTGCCAGCTTTGCCGCCGCTTCGAGCGCGTCGAGTTCCGCCTCCCCCCCTTCGATGGCGTCGAGCGCAGCGCGCATGGTGCGCATCCTCTCGGGCAGGTCGTCCACCTCGCAGCGGTGTTTGCGGGCGATTGCACGCAGTTCGAACAGCCGGGTCTCTGCCGATTCCAAGGCCACTGGATCATGCACCAGCGCTTCGGCTGCGCGGGCGAGCCGGTCTTCCGCCTCTCCCGCCTCAATCACCGCACGGTCGAGCGCCGCGAGGGCTTCGGCCAGCAGGGGGTGCTCGGGCGCGATCCGGTCAAGTCTGCGCGCCGCCACGCGCAAGGCGGCCAGCGGCGAATCCGAACCTTCCCACAGATGCCGCAGTTCGGCCAGGTCGCCCGACAGCCGTTCGCATTTCTGCATCGAGACGCGCACTTCTGCGAGGCGCGCTTCTTCGCCCGCCTGCGGTTCGAGCGCCGTCAATTCGGCCAGATGCGCCAGCAGGAGGTCCTGTTCCTCGCGGGCAGTTTCGATCTGGCTGCGCGCATCGGCCAGCACCGCTTCGGCTTTTCGCCAGCCCGTCCATGCTGCAGCGAGCGTTGCGGTGTCAGCCCCGGCATAGCGGTCCAGCAGCATGCGATGGCCTGCCGGGTTGACCAGGCCGCGATCGTCATGCTGGCCGTGCAGTTCGACCAGCGCAGGCGCGATCAGACGCAGCAGAGCCACGCTTGCGGGCTGATCATTAATATACGCCTTGCTGCCGCCATCGGCCTTGACCTGACGCCGCACCAGCAGGGGCTCGCCCGGCTCCAGCTCGATCCCGGCGTCGTCGAGCGCATCGGTGATAGCGGCCGGCATGTGCGCAAATTCGAAAGTTGCGGTGACGGCCGCCTTGTCTTCGCCCGCGCGGACCAATGCACTGTCGGCTCTATCTCCCAGCACCAGACCCAGAGCATCGAGCAGGATCGACTTGCCCGCCCCTGTTTCCCCAGTTAGCACACCCAGCCCACGCCCGAACGACAGGTCGAGCGCTTCGATCAGGACAATGTTCCGTATCGAGAGGCGGGTGAGCATGGTTCATGCGATCTAGCCCAACCGCAGCCATGCGTCACGCTTTGTGCAGGGGCTTATCCAGAACGGGCAACCCGGCGTTAAGCAACTTGCGGCAAGATCCTGCCGATGGATTTCCGGTTGCGCCTTACCTTTGTCTCCCTCGCCGCGCTGGCGCTGGCCGCCTGCGGTGCCGTGCCCGAGGGCCGGGGCGCGCCGCCGCGCGGGGCCAGCAGTGCAGGGGCAATCCCGGTCAACCCTGCCGATCGGCAGTGCCTGAGCGAACTAGGGGGCGCCGGAATCCGTTTTTCCGCCGTGGCTGACCGCTACGACGGCGGTGGTTGCGGCCTGCGCAATGCGGTGTCGCTCAGCGCATTGCAAGGTGATCTGGGCAACTTCGGGGTCGCCCGACTGGGGCCGGTCGCCTGCCCCACCGCCCAGGCTTTCGCCGCCTGGGCACGGTTCGGGGTCGACCGCGCAGCACGCGAGCTGCTCGGCAGCCCGGTGGTGGAGATCGAAACGATGGGCAGTTATGCCTGCCGAAACGTGGCCGGCAGTGCGCGTCGCTCGGCCCATGCAACGGCCGAGGCAGTCGACGTGGCCGCCTTTGTCCTTGCCGATGGGCGGCGGATCAGCGTGCTCGAGCACTGGCGTGGCGGCTCGCCGCGCGAACGGGAGTTTCTGCGGACGGTTCAGGCCAGCGCTTGCAAGCGCTTCGGCACGGTGCTGGGACCGGATTACAACACTGCCCATCTGGACCACTTTCACCTTGAAAGCGGCGGATCGAGCGGGTTCTGTCGCTGACACCCTGCCCCGCGCCTTCCCCTTGATCGGGCGCAGGTCAGCCTAACATCCGTCTACTTCCTGCGCGCCTTCCGGGCCGCATACTTTTCGTCCCGCGCCGCTTTCAGTTCCGCTTCGGTCGGCACCGGCACGTTGGCTGCGGCGATCTTGTCGGCCTTGGCCTGAGCGATGGCGGCCTTGCGGGCGGCGCTCTTTTCGGCGGCGGCGGCGTCGCGTTCGGCTTGGGCGGCCTTGCGGCGGGCCAACTCAGCCTCGTCCATCTTCGGTTTGGTGCCGAGCTTGGTGAGCGCCTTCTCACGCGCCTTCCGGGCCAGCGCGGCGCGTTCTTCATAGCTCGGTTCTTTATAGGCAGCCATGGTCGATATCAGTCCTGTTCGGTGGCCGGCGCACGGGCCGGCGGATAAAAGTTCGGGTTCGGGCAAGCACGAGCCTACTCCTCCCCCATCCTCAGCGCAGCAATAAACGCCTCCTGCGGGATCGACACATTGCCATATTCCCGCATCCGCGCCTTGCCCTTCTTCTGCTTCTCAAGCAGCTTCTTCTTGCGGCTGATGTCCCCGCCATAGCACTTGGCGGTCACATCCTTTCGCAACGCGGCGATGGTTTCGCGAGCGATCACCTTGCCGCCCAGCGCGGCCTGGATCGGGATCTTGAACAGGTGCCGCGGGATCAGGTCCTTCAGCCGCTCGCACATCCCTCGGCCCCTTGCCTCCGCATTGCCGCGGTGGACGATCATGCTGAGCGCGTCGACCGGCTCCGCGTTGACCAGGATGGTCATCTTGACCAGGTCGCCTTCACGCAGGCCGATCGCTTCGTAATCGAAGCTGGCATAGCCTCGGCTGATCGATTTCAACCGGTCATAGAAGTCGAACACCACTTCGTTCAAGGGCAGCTCGTAGCTGACCTGCGCCCGCCCGCCGACATAAGTGAGGCCGGTCTGGATACCGCGCCGGTCCTGGCACAGCTTGAGAATCGAGCCGAGGTATTCATCTGGGGTGTAGATGGTCGCCTTGATCCACGGCTCCTCCACGCTGTCAATCCGGTTCTGATCGGGCCAGTCGGCCGGGTTGTGGATCATCAGCTCGCGCGCGTCATCGGTGCGGCTCTTGGAGAGCTGGAGCCGGTATTCGACGCTCGGCGCGGTGGTGATGAGGTCGAGATCGTATTCGCGAGTCAGCCGTTCCTGGATGATTTCCAGGTGCAGCAGGCCCAGGAAGCCGCAGCGGAAGCCAAAGCCGAGCGCAGCGCTCGATTCCATCTCGAAGGAGAAGCTGGCGTCGTTGAGCTTGAGCTTGCCGATAGATTCGCGCAACTTTTCGAAGTCGGCCGCGTCGGTCGGGAAGATGCCGCAGAACACCACCGGCTGGACTTCCTTGTAGCCCGCCAGCGCCTGGGTCGCCCCACCTTTGACCGTGGTGATAGTGTCCCCGACGCGGGCCTGCTCCACTTCCTTGATCTGCGCGGTAATGAAGCCGATTTCGCCCGGGCCGAGTTCCGGCAAGTCGGTGCGCTTGGGGGTGAAGCAGCCGACCCGGTCGACCAGGTGGTCGGTGCCGCCCTGCATGAACTTGACGTTGAGGCCCTTCTTGATCACCCCGTCGATCACCCGGACGAGGATGACCACGCCAAGGTAGGGATCGTACCAGCTGTCGACCAGCATGGCCTTCAGCGGCGCGGCGCGGTCGCCCTTGGGTGGGGGAATCTTCTTGACGATTGCTTCCAGCACGTCGGCGATGCCGATGCCGGACTTGGCGCTGGTCATCACCGCTTCGGATGCGTCGAGACCGATTATGTCCTCGATCTCGGCGCGGACTTTCTCCGGTTCAGCGGCGGGCAGGTCGATCTTGTTGATGACGGGGACGATCTCGTGGTCGTGCTCGATCGACTGGTAGACGTTGGCGAGGGTCTGGGCCTCGACCCCCTGGGCGGCGTCGACGACCAGCAGCGCGCCTTCGCACGCGGCGAGCGAGCGGGAGACTTCGTAGGCGAAGTCGACGTGGCCGGGGGTGTCCATGAGGTTGAGCTCGTAGGTCTCGCTGTCCTGCGCGGTGTAGTTGAGGCGGACGGTCTGTGCCTTGATAGTGATCCCGCGCTCTTTCTCAATGTCCATGTTATCAAGAACTTGCTCGGACATCTCGCGGTCAGTCAGGCCGCCGGTGGCTTGGATCAGCCGGTCAGCCAGGGTGGACTTGCCGTGGTCGATATGAGCGATGATGGAAAAGTTTCGAATGCGGGAGAGCTCAGTCATCCCGGGCCCTTAGCGCCACCCTGCGCTGCTGTCAGCAGGACATCGCAGATCCCACGGCAAGTATCAGCCGGCGCGCGATCCCGGTTGTGAAAGATCGACCTGCATGAATGCCGGACGTGACTTGCTGTCTGCGTCGCTGGCGCTCTGCACCAATGGGTAATAACCCGGCGGCAGCGCGGCCAGCGGCATTCCGGCGGCGGCAAGCGAATAAGGTGACACCCGATGCCGGGTGCACAATCCATCAGCGCCATCGCTGACCAGCGGGGTTTCGAACTCAAGCCCCTGGGTATGTCCCGTTGACCGGCGAACAGTCGCAACGCCCAATTGCCCTTCGCCGAAGTCGACCACCAGCTGGGTGCCGATCGGAACGTTCAAAAGACCCTCGATCCGGGCGCCGGTGCGCGACAGGTTGCGCATGACGGCGTTATAGCGATGATCCTCGTGGATCACCCCGATCTTGCGATAGGTGCTCATCCGGTCAGCCCGGTGGAATGCCGGACCTTGGGCGTCATACTGGATTTCTCCGCGCTCAAGCCGTTCGAGAACGTCTTCATGCGAGGTTGGCTTGCTGAAAACGTAGCCTTGAACATGGCTGGTACCCAAATCGGTGACAAGCCGGAGCTCGTCCATCGCTTCGACCCCCTCGGCCACAGTTTCCATGTTCAGCGCTTCGGCAAGGCTGACAATGGCCTTGATGATAGCAGGATTGTTGTTGCCTTTCTCAGCTGCACCGCGGACGAAGCTGCGGTCGATCTTGATCTTGTCGAAGGGAGCGTGGCGCAGATAACTGAGTGAGGAATAGCCGGTACCAAAATCGTCCAAAGCCAGCCGCACACCCATCTTCTTGAGGCGGACGAAAATTTCCTGAACCGCCTGCTGGTCACCCATGAACACGGATTCGGTCAGCTCTATTTCGAGCTGCGCCGGGTTGAGCCCAGTATGTGCCAAAGCGCGTTCGACCATCGCCGGTACATCGCTGGTGGTGAACTGGATAGCTGAAACATTGACCGCCACCCGCAGTTCCCCTGGCCACTGTTTTGCACAGGCACAGGCCCGGCGCATGGCCCATTCACCCAGGTCGTTTATGATCGAGGTTTCCTCGGCGATCGGGATGAACAGATCTGGCGCAATCCGGCCACGCTCAGGATGATGCCAATCGAGCAGCGCTTCGAAACAGGTAACCAGCCCGTCTGAGGTGCGAACGATAGGCTGGAACCGCAGGTTCATCTCGTCCCGGTACAGGGCATCGCGCAAATCTTCCTCGATCTGCTTCCGCAGGCGAGCGCCGTCTTTCAGCTCAGCCGAATAGAACCGGAACTGCCCGCGCCCGCCACCTTTTGCGGCATAGAGTGCAAGGTCGGCGCTGCTGACAAGATTATCCGTGTCCAGCCCATCATACGGCGCGATGGCAATCCCGATTGAGGTGCCGATGATCGCCCGGCTGCCTTCGATCGAGTAGGGCTGCGACACCATCTGGATGAGCCGCCCGGCCAGTTCGCCCAACTGCCCGCGGTCATCCATGTCGGGCAGGATTATCTGGAACTCGTCCCCGCCCAGTCGGCCGATTTCCCCGCGTTTACCAACGATCGTCTGCAAGCGCTGGGCCACCTGCCGCAAAAGCTCGTCTCCGGCCGGGTGACCAAGCGTATCGTTGACATGCTTGAACCGGTCGAGATCCATCATCAAAAGGGCGCAGCTGCGCTTTGCCGCCTTGTAGGCAGTCAGGGTAGCGGTCAGCCGACTGGTCATGCGGTGCCGGTTCGACAGCCCGGTCAGCGAGTCATACTGCGCCAGCCTGGCAGCATCGCGCTGACGCACGATGTCAGCAGAAATGTCTTTGGCGGACCCGCGGTAACCCAGAAAGCCGCCTTCTATGTCAAACTGCGGCTTGCCGGTAATCGACCACCATACTTCGGTACCTTCGATCGCGACCCGGACCGGCAGATCGGCGATCGTATTTCTCGCGCTGAGGAGAAACCCGAGCGGGCGACGCTTGTCTTCCGCTTCATCGACCGGGTCAGTGCTGAACAGCTTGGCGACCCCTTGCCCCAGCACGTGCTGGTGCTCCAATCCGATCTGGGCACTGGCCTGTTCGGACAGGTAAATCAGACGGCCCTGGGCGTCAGTAGCCCAGAACCAGCCGATGCCGGATTCCTCGAAACTGTCGAGCAGTTCAAGGCGGCGTTCAGCGTCACGCTTTTCGATCGGGCGCAGCGGTGCAGTCTCACCGGACTCGTCCGACGAACCCACCTCCTGGCTCCCTTTGCGTGAAAACAGGCCCTTGATGGCCATTCTGCGCCGTCCTTGTCCGATAGTCCCGTATGGTTTGCGACCTTTGGGCTTTTCTTGCACCGCGAAACTAAAGACAATTGGTTAAGGGTCACCTAAATGTGGAACCCGTCACCCGGCCCACGCCAGCCTGTTGGATTTTTCCCGCGCAAGGATCGATAGCGTGCCATCCTCCTCGACTTCGAGCGGCTTGGTGAATTCCACGCCCATCCGATCATCCTGTGACCACCTGCTTGTCGCAACCACTGTCTGCGTTTCACTCAAGGCAATGGTGAACTGAGTCCCGGCCGGCACATTCCACAAGCCTTCCACCATTGCACCGGTCATCGACATATTGCGGATGGTGCCCTGATAATGATGCCCGCCATGCTCAAGGATGACCTTGCGCAGCACGGTGAAGCGTTTGGCCCGGGCGGATTTAGGGCCGATGGCGATGATGGCGAGGCCCTCAGCCAACCGCGCAGTGGCCTGCGCGCCGGTCATGGCCTTGTCATAGACATACCCCTGGATATGGCTGCAACCATAGCTGCGGACCAGGGCGAGTTCATCCAGCGTTTCCACCCCTTCGGCCGTCGTGTCCATGCCGAGCGACTGCGCCAGCCCGGTAATCGACGCGATGATGGCACCGTTCCGGCTGCCCGGCTGGGTGGCACCACGCACGAAACTCTGGTCGATCTTGATCTTGTCGAATGGCGCGCGCTTGAGGTAACCGAGCGAGGAATAACCGGTCCCGAAATCGTCCAGCGCCAGACGCACGCCGATCCGCTTGAGCGCCGCGAACATCGCGTCGGTGCCTTGGTCCTCGTTCAGGAACACGCTTTCGGTGATTTCCAGCTCCAGACGCGAAGGGTCGATGCGGGCCTGGGCAATGGCATTGGTAACCACGGTCGCGAATTGGGGGTTGGCAAACTGCAAGGTCGAAACGTTGACGGCGCAGCGGATGCTGTCCGGCCAGCGCGACAGGTCATGGCAGGCAGTCCGCAGCGCCCATTCGCCAATTGCCGAAATTAGGCCAGCGTCTTCGGCAATCGGGATGAAGCGCGCCGGGGACAGCCAGCCGTTGACTGGATGGTTCCACCGCAACAGTGCCTCGAACCCGCCGATTTGTTCGGTGAGGGCATCGACGACCGGCTGATAGTGCAGTTCAAGACCCCCTTGCGCAATGGCATCGCGCAGATCCTGTTCCAGCTGGTTGCGCTCTTCCGCCTTCGAATGCAGATCGTCCGAGAAGAAGTGGAACCGGCCGCGCCCGCCATCCTTGGCGGCATAGAGCGCCAGGTCGGCATTGCGGATAATGGTTTCGCTGGTCACGCCGTTGTCAGGCGAGATGGCGATCCCGACCGAAGCACCAATGACAACGCGCTGGCCCTCAATCGAATAGGGCTGCGATAGCTGGCGGATGATCTCTTGGGCCAGTTCCCCCAGTTGTTCGTGTGGGCTTCTGCCTGGGATGATGACTTTGAATTCATCGCCACCAAGCCGCCCGCACTGGCCCATCTTGCCGACCGAGCGCTGCAAGCGCTGCGATACCTGCTTGAGCAGGGCATCACCCGCCGGATGGCCGAGCGTATCGTTGACATTCTTGAACCGGTCTAGGTCCAGCAGCATGATCGCGCACTCGCGGTCGCGCGGGTGCGGACTGGACAGAATCTTTTCCAGCATCTGCGACATGTTGTGGCGGTTGGCGAGGCCGGTCAGCGAGTCGAACTGCGCCAGTCTGGTCGCGTTTTCCTGGCTGCGCTTCTTTTCCGTCAAGTCGGTGCCGGAACCGCGGAAGCCGCAGAAATTGCCGAACCCGTCATAGATCGGGCGGCCATTGATCGACCACCAACGCTCTTCGGAGCAGACCGCAGCACGAACAGCCAGATCCTGGAATGAAGACCGAGCCGACAAATGGAAGGTCAGCGTCCGCTCACCATCGGCACTGCTGTCGAGCAAATCGAACAGGTTGGTCAGCGGACGACCGAGCAGCGCCTTGCGTGTTTTACCGAGCGCCTTGGCTACGGAGGCCGAGAGATAGGTGAGCTGCCCGCGGCGGTCCGTTTCCCAGAACCAGCCCTGCCCTGTTTCCTCGTAATCGGCCAGAATGCTCTGCGCACGTTCCCGGACCCGTGCCTTGGCCTCTTCCTCAACTTCGCGCTGCCGGTCCAATTGCGCCTGATATCGGGAAATGGCCGCTGAAACCACGGTGGCCAGCGCCAGACCGGCAAAGGCAAGCAGGCTTGCATCCAGCACCACGATCGGCAGCCAGCAGGCCAGCTTTGCGGCAAACTGAAGCGGGGTTCGTCCGCTCAGCACGGTCGCAAAGACGGCATTGATGGTCACCACCGCCGCAATGGCCAGACGCACATCGAGATGGCCATGAAACAGCCACAGGCCGATCCCGCTGCTGGCGAGAAGGCCGCTCACCACCACGAACCCGGCTCCGGCCGGATAAGCTACCTTCGGGTCCCGCTCACATTTTCGCTCCCACACGACAAAGAACTTGCTGGCAGAGGCAAGGATGACGCCCAGCAAGCCCAGGATCGCTCCCGCCAGAGGCGGCAGGCAATTGCAGACCATCGCAGCAATCGCGAAGGCCCCGGCAATGGACGGCGCCATCCACGGGAAAGTATCGGGCAGGACATGCGGGCGGCGCAGCGTGGAGCTGGCCGCCCGGGCGCGATCTCCGCTGAGCGGGGAGCGCGCCGTCTGCGTGGACCTGCGCTGGGCGGAGCGGCGGTCCTGCAGATGTCCTGCCGGGGCAGTCGATGAATCGGAATGGTCAGGTGGGGCAGCACCCTGCTCTTCACCCTGCACGCGCAGACGTGCTGGGGATGCAACGGCGGCATCGCCGGCAGCTAGGTCCGCCGGGGCCGATCTGGGGTGCGCCCCGCCCATCCCGCCGTTATGCAGAATAGTGGTTGGTAATCGGTTAATCGACCCCACCAAATACCGCTAATCCCGCCACTTTTTTGCCCCGCTTGCCAAGGACGCATGCGGTGTGCATGAACTGCGACAGGGAGAACCACATGACCAAGGGCATGAAGCTTGAAAACGAGGCCGCGCAGTCAACCACGGCACTGGGGCCGCTGGTGGGGCTGGCGCGAGAGGATTTTGTTGGCGCGATCGCGCTATTGCTGCGGGAAACCGCTTCCGATCCGCAGCGGGCCATGAAACATGCGCAGGATATCGGGCAGGACATGGTCAAGATCATGACCGGCAAGTCCGATCTTGCCCCCGATCCCAAGGACAAGCGTTTCCGCGATCCGGCGTGGCAGTACAATCCCTTCTTCCGCGCCGGGGCACAGTATTACCTCGCTGTGCAGAAGGGGATGCGAAATTGGCTGGAAGAACTGGAATTGGACGAACTTGAGCGCGACCGGGCCAACTTCATCAGCACGATCATCATCGACGCTCTGGCGCCGACCAACACCCTGCTCGGCAACCCGACCGCGCAAAAGCGGGTGATCGACAGCGGCGGCCTGAGCCTGGTGAAGGGGCTAAAGAACGCTTACAACGACATGGTCCACAACAAGGGCATGGTCAGCCAGGTGGACAAGCGCCCGTTCAAGCTGGGCGAGAATATCGCGACCTCGAAAGGCGCTGTTGTTCTGCGGACCGAGATGATGGAATTGATCCACTATGCGCCCAGCACCGACGAGGTCTTCGAGATCCCCCAACTGACCATTCCGCCCCAGATAAACAAGATGTATATCAACGACTTGTCCCCGGAGAAGTCGGTGGTCAAATATCAGGTCGACAACGGCATTCAGACTTTCGTGATTTCCTGGCGCAACCCGTCGAAGGAACAGGGGCACTGGGGCATGGACGATTACGTCCGGTCCTGCCGCGAAGCGATTGCGGCTGTCCAGGCGATCACCGGCTCGAAAAAGGTGAATATCTCGGCCGGGTGCTCCGGCGGTCAGACCGCTTCCGTGCTGGCCAGCAAGCTGGCGGCTGATGGCGATGATGCTCTCAATGCGCTGACCCTGATGGTGTGCGTGCTTCACCCCAAGCAGAACGATATCGAAGCCGGTTCGCTGGTAACCGAAAACGGGATGCAGCTGGCGCGCCAGCGGGCGGCCAAAAAGGGCGTGATCAAGGGTGATGACCTCGCCCGCGGGTTTGCCTGGCTCCGGCCCAATGACCTGATTTGGAACTATGTCATCAACAATTACCTGCTGGGCGATGACCCGCCGGCGTTTGACGTGCTGTTCTGGAATGCCGACGCGACCAACCTCTCAGCCAGCCTGATGGGAGACTTCCTGACACTGTTCGAAACGCTCGCTTTCACCAAGAAGGGCGAAGTGGAGATGGCCGGGCACATGGTCGACCTGTCACGGGTCGATGCCCCCTTGTTCATTCTGGGCGGAGTGACCGACCACATCACACCGTGGAAAGCGACCTACCGCTCCACCCGACTGTTCGGCAGCGATGACGTGACATACGTACTCAGTCATTCGGGCCATATGCAGGCGATCCTCAACCCGCCGGGCAATCCCAAGGCCAAGTACTATGTCCAGAAGGCAGACGGCCCATTGCCGGAAACAGCAGACCAATGGCTGGGCGGAGTGGAGGAAGTGGCCGGTAGCTGGTGGCCGCACTGGATGGCCTGGGTTCACCGCAACTCCGGCAAGGTCGTCAAAGCCCCCAAGTCGCTCGGCAACAAAAAGTATACGCCACTTGACCCGGCACCCGGCCTTTATGTGGTCGAAGAGCGCTAACACTGACGGGGCACGCACGCCCGCAACAAGGAAACTGCCTTTGACTCATGCCATGGAAACCGCCGAAATCTCGATGGAGAATGTCGGTGGTCGCACCTTGCGCGTCGCCCGCTGGCGGCTCGACATGGAAAGCGAGCATCTGCCGGTCCTGTTCTTTAACGGGATAGGCGCGAATATCGAAGCCGTTGCGCCGCTTGCCGATGCGCTCGATGACCGCGGCTTCATCATGTTCGATATGCCGGGCGTGGGCGAGTCGCCCGAGCCAGTCATCCCTTACAACACCGTGACCATGGCCTGGACCACCACTTTGCTGCTCGACCGGTTCGGGCTGGACAAGGTCGATGTCATGGGGGTGAGTTGGGGTGGGGCCATGGCACAGCACTTTGCCCTGCAGCATCCCGGGCGGACCCGGCGACTGGTGCTCGCCGCAACCAGTGCCGGCATGGTCATGGTGCCCGGTAACCCGGCAGCGCTGACCAAGATGGCCAACCCCCGCCGCTACGTCGACGCTGCGTTCATGGCGAAGCATTTCGAGACACTTTATGGCGGCGCTCTGGGCAGCGAGGCGAGCGGCAAGTCCGAGCATATCGGTCGCCTGACCCCGCCGACACCGCGTGGCTATTTCTACCAGTTGTTGGCCATGTTCGGCTGGACCAGTGCCCCTGCGCTCCCCTTCATGAAGAAGCGGACGCTGATCCTGATGGGCGATGACGACCAGATCGTGCCGCTCGCCAACGGGCGCATTCTCAACACGCTGATTCCCAACAGCGAACTGGAGGTGATGGAAGGTGGCGGACACCTGTTCCTGCTAAGCCACCGCGAGCAGAGCATTTCCGCCATCCGCCGCTTCCTCGACACGCATGACGAAGAGGATGTATCTCGCGCTGCCTGATCGTTGCGGCCAGGATCGGATTGACCACAGGAATTAGCCTATGCGCCATATTGCCATCATCGGTTCGGGTCCGGCTGGCTACTACACTGCCGAGGCCGCACAGAAGCGATGGGGCGATACGGCACGGATAGACGTGTTCGACATGTTGCCGGTGCCCTACGGCCTGATCCGCACCGGCGTTGCCCCCGATCACCAGTCGATCAAGGGCGTTTCCCGTCGCTATGAGCAGGTGGCACTGACCGACAACGTCCGCTTCGTCGGCAACGTCAAGGTTGGTCATCATGTCTCGGTCAGCGAGTTGCAGGCCATGTACGACGCGATCGTGATCGCCACTGGCGCGCCGCATGATCGCAAGCTCGGCCTGCCGGGCGAAGGGCTGGCCAATGTCCATGGCAGCGCCGCCTTCGTCGGTTGGTACAACGGCCATCCGGATTTTGCCGCGCTCGATCCCGATCTGTCGGGCAGACATGCGGTCGTGATCGGGATGGGCAATGTCGCACTGGATGTCGCGCGCATCCTGTCCAAGGCCGAAAACGAATTCGCCGGGTCGGACATCGTCGCGCACGCGCTGGACCTGCTGCGCGCCAGCAAGCTGCGCAAGATCACTATCCTGGGGCGGCGCGGTCCGCACCAGATCATGATGACGCCCAAGGAACTGGGCGAGCTGATGCACCTCGATCGCGCCAGCCCCCGAGTCGACAAGGCCGACCTGCCGGACGAGGCGGAGGACGCCCTGCTCGAGCCGGGCCTGCGCAAGTCTGTTGGCCATTTGCGCAGTTTTGCCGCCATTCCGGAAAGCATCCACGGCGAAAAGGATGTCGAAATCGACATCGACTTCTTCGCCAGCCCGGTCGAATTCGAAGGCAATGGCCGGGTTGAGCGAGTGAAAGTGGAGCGCACCACCGTAGAGTCCGGCCGCGCCAGTGGCACCGGCGAGTTCTATCACGTTCCCGCCGACCTCGTGGTCACCTGCATCGGTTACCATTCCGCCCACATTCCCGAAGTCCCGTTCGACGAACGGGCCGGGCGCTTTCCCAATGACGAGGGGCGGATCCTGCCAGGGCTCTATTGCGTCGGCTGGGCGCGGCGCGGACCAAGCGGGACCATTGGCACCAACCGGCCGGACGGTTACGGCGTGATCGAGCGGGTGGCCGAGGATTTTGATAGCGGCGCGCTTGGCCCCGGCGGCAAACAGGGGCGCACTGCCTTCGACAAGCTGGCCGAAGCACGCGGGCTTGACGTGGTCACCTTCCGGGACTGGAAGAAGATCGAACAGGCCGAGGAAGCGGCCGCGCGCGCCGGTGCGCCGCGCGAGAAGTTCGTCGATGTCGAAGCGATGATCCGCGCGAGGGGTTAGCCCGCCAGCCACTCAATCAAGGCAGCGTTGATCTCGTCGGGAATATCCTGCTGCACCCAGTGCGATGCGTGGGGAAAGCGTTTCACCGTCAGGTCCGGCACATATTCTTCCGTTCCGTCGAGCACCTCGATGCTGATGGCGACGTCCTGCTCTCCCCACAGCATCAGGGTCGGCACGTCCACCCGGCCATCACCGATGGCGCGGATGTCCGGGGTCCGAAGCAAGGCACGGTAATAGTTGAGCATCGCGGTCAGAGCGCCAGGCCTCGCAGCGGCGGCGCGGTATGGCTCGACCTCTGCCGCTGTAAAACGATCTTGGTTAACCGCCGAATCGCGGAAGATCCGCGCGATTGGCGCCGCTCGGCTGCGCCCAAGCATCCGTTCGGGCAGGCCGGGTATCTGGAAAAAGAAAATATACCAGCTTTTCCGCAGCTGCCGCCAGTGCTTCATCTCGCGCCGCCCGCACAGCGGATGGGGGACGTTGAGAATGACCAGCGCCTTGAGCGGGCGCACTTTCCTGATGGCAAAGTACCAGGCCACGATCGCCCCCCAGTCATGCGCGATCAGAGTCACTTCTTCAGCCCCGCTTGCATCGATCAGGGCTGCGACATCGGCAGCAAGGTGCTCCAGCCGGTAAGCGTGCGTGCCTTCAGGCCGGTCGGTTGCGCCATAGCCGCGCATATTGGGCGCCCATACGCGGTAACCCATCCCTGCCAGCACCGGCATCTGGTGGCGCCAGCTGTAGTGCAGCTCGGGAAAGCCGTGCAGGCACAGCGCGAGCCGCTTGCCCTCGCCAGCCTCGGCGACTTCGAACGTAAGGCCGTTTGCCTCGACCCATTGGATCGCGATGCCGCTGTCGGCCTGGGGGTGCCAGCTTGCCTGCCTATTCATCCTGCCAGCTTACCATTGCGGCGGCGGGCGTGCTATGCCAGTTTCAAATCAAAATGGGAGAGAGAGAACCATGGCGGCATATGATCTGATTATTCGTGGCGGAACCATTGTCGATGGCACCGGCCAGCCCCTCTTCACCGGTGATGTGGCAGTGAAGGATGGGCTGATTGCCAAAGTCGGCACAGTCGACGGAGATGGGCGCGAGGAAATCGATGCGAGCGGCCTGATCGTAACCCCCGGCTTCGTCGACATTCACACCCATTATGACGGGCAGGCGACCTGGGATCAGGAAATGGCCCCATCGAGTTGGCACGGTGTCACCACGGTGGTGATGGGCAATTGCGGCGTCGGCTTTGCCCCGGCCAAGCCGGATCGGCACGAATGGCTGATCCAGCTGATGGAAGGGGTTGAGGATATTCCCGGCACCGCCCTGGCCGAAGGGATAACCTGGAACTGGGAGACTTTCCCCGAATATCTCGACGCGCTGGAGGCATTGCCGCGGACCGTCGATGTCGGCACCCATGTGCCCCACGGCGCGGTGCGCGCCTATGTGCTCGGTGACAGGGAAGAGCCCGGTGCTTTGCCGACCGAGGAGGACATCGCGCAGATGTCGAAGATCGTGGAGGAAGGCGTTCGCGCCGGCGCGCTCGGGTTCTCGACCTCGCGGACGGTGCTCCACAAGGACATCAATGGCGTGCTGGTTCCGGGAACCACTGCCACCGCCGAGGAGCTGGTTGCGATCGGCCGCGCCATGGGCCGCGCCGGGCACGGCGTGTTTGAAATGGCCAGCGACCTCAAGCGCGAGTGGAACGAGTTCGAATGGATGGGCACGCTGAGCCGCGAAACCGGCCTTCCGGTCACTTTCGCCGCGCTCCAGTCAATCGCCAAGGAAATGCCGCTGGAAGAACAGATCGCCACCATGCGGGCGGAAAATGACAACGGCGCCAACATCGTCGCCCAGATCGCGCTGCGCGGCAACGGGATCGTGATGGCGTGGCAGGGGACGGTCCATCCGTTCGTCTACCGGCCCAGCTGGCAGGCGATCAAGGACCTGCCCTGGGCCAAGCAGAAAGCGAAGCTGTTCGATCCCGCATTCAAGGCCCAGCTGCTGGCCGAAGCCAATGACTACACCGGCGCGCCGGAGGACATCCTGACAGTGGTCATGGTGGTCACGCAGGGCTGGCTGATGCAGTACGAGATGGACCCCGATTTCGACTATGAACCAACCGAGGCCGAGACGGTGCAGGCCCGCGCTACGGCCGCAGGGGTCGATCCGCAGGAATATGCCTATGACCTGCTGTGCCGCGACCAAGGCACCGGCTTCATCTACCTGCCGATCCTCAACTATGCCGACCGCAACCTCGACTTCCTCGTGCCGCTCCAGCACTCTGACGACACGGTCAACTCGCTGAGCGATGGCGGCGCGCATTGCGGCACGATCTGCGATGCGGCCAGCCCGACCTTCATGCTCCAGCACTGGGTTCGGGACCGCAAGCGGGGTGACCGGATCACGCTGGAGAACGCGATCAAGCGCCAGTGCCAGGACACCGCCCGCCTCTATGGGCTGGAGGACCGCGGGGTCATCGCCCCGGGTTATCTTGCCGACCTCAACCTGATCGACCTCGACGCGCTCAAGCTGGGCAAGCCGTGGCTGGCGTTCGACCTTCCAGCCGGTGGGCGGCGTCTGTTGCAGAAGGCAGAAGGCTATGTCGCCACGATCAAGAACGGCACGGTGACGTTCCGGGACGGGCAGTGGACCGGCGCGACACCGGGAGGCCTGATCCGCGGCCCGCAACGGGTCGAGATGCTGGAGGCAGCCGAATGAAGGCGATCCGCACCGGCGCCTCGCCTTCCACGCTCGAAGCGCTCGAATATAGCGATGTGGCGGATGCTCGCGCCCCCGGCCCGGGAGAAATTACGGTAGCGATCAAGGCCAGCTCACTGAATTACCATGACTATGCCGTGGTGAAGGGCATGATCCCTACAGCGCAGGGCCGCATTCCGATGTCAGATGGTGCAGGCGAGGTGACGGCAGTCGGTAACGGCGTGACCGAATTCAAAGTGGGGGATGCGGTGGTATCCACCTTCTTCCCTGACTGGCTCGACGGCACGCCGCCGCAAAGCGCCTTCACCCGCGTTCCGGGCGACGGGATCGACGGCTACGCAAGGCAGGCGATTACTGCGCCAACCACGTGGTTCACCCGGTCACCCACAGGCTACAGCCATGCCGAAGCGGCCACATTGACTTGTGCCGGACTGACCGCGTGGCGCGCGATGTTCGTCGACAATGCAATCAGGCCGGGTGACGCGGTGCTGGTTCAGGGGACTGGCGGCGTTTCCGTGTTCGCGCTCCAATTCGCCAAGGCCGCGGGCGCCACCGTGATTGCGACAAGCTCTTCCGATGAAAAGCTCGCCCGCATGGGCGAACTCGGCGCCGACCACCTGATCAACTACAAGGACGTGCCCGCCTGGGGCATGAAGGTGCTGGAACTGACCGCCGGCAAGGGTGTGGACTGCGTGATCGAAGTCGGCGGGCCAGGTACGCTCGACCAGTCCATGCTGGCGACCCGGGTGGGCGGTCATATCGCGCTGATCGGCGTTCTAACCGGCTTTGCCGGGCCGGTGCAGACCGCGCTGCTGATGGCCAAGAATCTGCGGGTGCAGGGCCTGACCGTGGGCAGCCGGGCGCAGCAGCTCGACATGATCCGGGGCATAGAGGCAAACGGCATCCGCCCGGTCATTTCGGACCACTTCGCGCTGGAGCACCTGGCCGATGCCTTTCGCCACCAGGAGGCGAACCGGCACTTCGGCAAGATCGTAGTCGATATCTAGGGTTCGATCACGATCCCGACCGCAGGATCCACTTCGCCGCGCACCATCGCGGCGAACTGGTCCCGCGCGGCGGCAAGGCCCTGGTGCCGCTCGATCCGTACGGTGTGGCTGAGATCGGCCAGGAAGGCATGCCAGCTTTCGGCCACAGCCTGGCCAAACCGCTCCGGCCCAAGCTCCTTGACCGCTGCCACAGCATGATCGGGGGCGAAGAACAGCGTCGGGGCCGGTCCGGGCAGGTCCGCTGCCCCGCCCTGCCCGCGCGCGTCGATATGCGTCGCACCGACCATGCACGAATAGCCCAGCGCATCGCCATAATGGCGGTGGATGGAGCCAAGGACGGCGGCGTTGCCGGCAAAATCCACCACCACCGCCGGCCCGACCGGGAGCGTGCCAATGGCATCATAGGCGACCACCTGGTCATAGAGCCCGGTCTGTTCGACAAAGCCGATATTGCCGGCTGACGTGAGCCCGATCCGGCGGATGTGGGGCGAGCGGTGTTTGGCCACGCTGGCAAGGCCCATTGCGGTCTTGGAACTGGCGCTGGTCATCAGCAGCGCCCCGGCCCCGAACCAGTTTTCCCGGCGCATGAAGCTTTCAATCAGGAATCCGGTCTTGAACAGCGGGCCGAAGATCATCCGCTCCCCCTCGTGCGCGGGATCGTGCTCGGGGTCCGCGGCGAGACGGCTGTACTGGTTGTAGATCGGGCTCATCGGCTGGCGGTGCGGCGCCAGGTCAGCAAAGCCGTGGGCGGTGACTTTGCCCGGCAGGACATCAAGCTCGCTCGCCATGGGCAGGTAGCCATAGACCCGTTCACCGACATGGATCTCGGGGTGGCGGCTGTCGACCACGCGGGCGTGCCCCCACATCGGGACGATGCCCTTGCCCTCGGTGGCTGGTCCCTTGGGGGGAAAGAAGTTCCAGTACCCGAACATGTCACCGATCGCGGCATAGGTCACGTTGTTGGCCGTAATCGAGAAACTCTCAACCGCGAGACGAATTGCCCCATCGGTGAGTGGGCTTTCCCCAATGTCGACCAACGCGGTTTCGGTGATGTGCGACTTCGTTACATGGACCTGCTTCGGCATCTGATATCCCCTCTTGCGGAGGGAACGTTAGCCAACCGGACCGTGCGTGGCGAGGGGTTAAACCCGCATCGGCATCAGGACATAGAGCGCCGGCGACTTGTCGTCTTTGCGGATCAGGGTCGGCGCGCCGGCATCGGCCAGATGCAGTTCGACCGTGTCGCTGTCGATCTGGCTGAGGATATCCTTGAGATAGTTGGCGTTGAAGCCAATTTCGAAACCCTCGTCCGAATACTCGGCCGGGACTTCTTCCGCTGCCGTTCCATTATCGGGCGAAGTGACTGACAGCGTGACCTTGTCCCGCTCCAGCCCCATCTTGACCGCACGGGTCTTCTCGGTGGCAATCGTTGCCACGCGGTCCACCCCTTCGTAGAAGCTCCTGGGGTCAAGCCGCAGCAGCTTGTCGTTTCCGGTCGGGATGACCCGGCTGTAATCGGGGAAAGTGCCGTCAATCAGCTTGCTGGTCAGCACCAGGCCGCCCTCACCGCCCAGCGTGAAACGAACCTTGCTGGCGGAGAGGTCGACCTGCACGCTGCCATCGAGCGATTCCTCGAGCAGCTTGCGCAGTTCAGCCACTGCCTTGCGCGGCACGATCACGTCAGGCATTCCTTCGGCGCCTTCGGGCCGGTCAATCGTGTAGCGCGCGAGCCGGTGCCCGTCAGTCGCTGCTGCCTTCAGCACCGGGCGATCTTCGTCCGAGACATGCAGGAAGATGCCGTTAAGGTAATAGCGCGTTTCTTCGGTGCTGATCGCGAACCGGGTGCGGTCGATCAGTTCGGACAGCGTCCGCGCCGGGATTTCGAAACTGGTCGGCAGGTCGCCTTCGACGATCACCGGGAAATCGTCCCGCGGCAGGGTCGGCAGGCTGAACCGGCTGCGCCCGGCCTTGACTGCCATCCGGTTGTCCGCCGTCTCCAGGCTGACCTGGCTGCCTTCGGGCAGCTTGCGGGCAATGTCGAACAGCAGGTGGGCCGATACCGTGATCGCACCCGGAGCGTCGACCGACGCCGCGCTCATTGTCTCAATTACCTGCAGATCAAGATCGGTCGCCATGACCTTGACCGCCCCGCCGGTGCTTGCCTCGATCAGAACGTTTGACAGGATCGGGATCGTGTTGCGCCGCTCCACGACCGACTGGACGTGGCTCAGGCAACGGAGCAGTGTTGCGCGTTCGATTGTGGCCTTCATCGGTCCCTACTCATGTCCCTGTTACAGCCAGCGGCCGGAATCGCCCGCGAGCGCCGGTAAATGTTCCACGACCTTAACAAGGGCGTTCCACGGGGCAAGCGCCCGCTTGGCGCGCATCCGATTCCTTGGGGATAAAGCGGCTTATTATCAGCCAAGCATCGCCATCCCGCCGTTCACATGCAGCGTTTGGCCGGTGATATAGCCTGCCTCGTTGCTGGCGAGATAAGCCACGGCCGCGCCGATATCGCTGCCTTCGCCCATCCGGCCCATCGGGATGCGCGCGTTGAGCGCATCCTTTTGCGCATCGGGCAGCACTTCCGTCATCGCGGTGCGGATGAAACCGGGGGCCACGCAGTTGACGGTAATGCCCCGGCTGGCGACTTCCTGCGCCAGCGCCTTGCTCATGGCGGTAAGCCCGCCCTTGGCTGCGGCATAATTGATCTGCCCCGGGTTGCCGGTCGCGCCGACCACGCTGGTGATGGTGACGATCCGTCCATGCCGCGCCTTCATCATCGGCTTGGTCGCCGCCCGCATCAGGCGGAATGCGGCTTCGAGGTTGATACGGATCACCTGGTCCCATTCCTCGTCCTTCATCCGCATGGCGAGGTTGTCGCGCGTGATCCCGGCATTGTTGACCAGGATGTCGAGCTTGCCGAAAGTATCCAGCGTCGCCGGGATCAGCTCCTCCACCTGCGTGGCATTCGACAGGTCGCAGGTGATCTCGACATGATCGCCGCCGATTTCTTCGTTGAGCTGTTCGCGGAAGGCCCGCACTTTTGCGCCATTGGACCCACTGAGCGCCAGCCGCGCCCCTTGCTTTGCCAGCGCAACTGCAATGGCGGAACCGATCCCCCCGCTGGCCCCGGTGACAAGAGCGGTCTTTCCTTCGAGCGAGAACATTATCCGATTTCCTTCGCAAGAGCTTCGAGGTCAGCCATGGTCACCACGCTGATCGCCCGCACATCCTTGTCGATACGGCCAATCATCGGGCCAAGCACCTTGCCGCCCAGCTCAACGAACTGCTCCATGCCCGCTGCCTTCATGGCCAGGACTGACTCGCGCCAGCGAACCCGGCCGGTCACCTGCTCAACCAGCAGGCGCTGTTCCTCGCGTGGATCGGTGACTGCGGCAGCCGTGACGTTGGCATAGAGCGGCAGGGAAAAGCTTCCCGGCGGCGTCTCCGCCAGTGCGGAGGCCATCGCATCGGCTGCAGGCTGCATCAGCGAGCAGTGGAACGGTGCCGAGACCGGCAGCGGCACGCCGCGCTTGATGCCGAAGTCCTTGACCATGGCGACCGCGCGCTCGATCGCGGCAGCATGGCCGGAAAGGACGACCTGGGCCGGGTCATTGTCGTTTGCCACCTCGCACACCTGGCCCTCTGCTGCGGCCTCGGCCAGGTTCTGTGCTGCCTCAAGATCCGCCCCAAGCAGTGCGCACATCGCCCCCTGCCCGACCGGCACGGCCGCCTGCATCGCCTGTCCGCGCAATTTGAGCAACCGGGCAGTGTCAGCCAGCGAGAACGCCCCAACCGCACACAGGGCAGTGTATTCACCGAGGCTGTGCCCGGCGACGCAGTCCCCCTTTTCGGCCAGCGAAACGCCGAACTCGCGCTCCAGCACCCGCAGCGTGGCAATGGCATTGGCCATGATCGCCGGCTGGGCGTTTTCGGTCAGGGTCAAGGCGGTGTCCGGCCCATCGCGCATGATGCCGGACAAAGGCTGAGACAGCGCCTCGTCCACTTCCTCGAACACCTCGCGCGCAGCCGCGCTGGCACTGGCGAGATCTGCGCCCATGCCGACCTTCTGGCTGCCCTGCCCCGGGAAAACGAATGCTCTCATCAGGTAATTCCTCCGTAGCGGCGGACTATGCCCGCAGCGCCTCTGCCGCAAGCCCGAACGGCACGATCTTGTTGCCGGCATCATGGCCAATATCGGCAAAACCGAGATAGGGGATGCCGCTGCGGGCGCACCAGTAGCGGGCAATATCCTCCTCGCTCGCGCCGAACGGCCGGTCGTTTTCCGGCACGTCACTGATCCGCCCCAGCCTGATCCCGGCGACATCGCCAAGGTGCTGGGTCACATGGAAGAACAACCGGTCAACCGCATAGAGGTGCTCGGAAACCTCCTCCACCATGACCACGTGGCCAGTCAGGTCGGGCATCAGCTCTGTGCCGCATAGCATGGCCAACGTCATCAGGTTGAAGGCGGCGGTCGGGCGCTCATCGATGCCCGCTTCAATCCCTTCCGCGCTGCCTGCCAGAAACCCCAGCGCGCGGCGGACTGCACCCTCGCCCCCTTCCCGCGCGATGCAGGAGGCCATCGGGCCGTGGGCCGGCCGGCCGATACCGTGGCGATAGAGCGCGGCTAGCAGGTAGCCGGTGTCGGAAAAGCCAAGGAAGGTCTTGTCCCGTGCCACTGGCCCCAACGCAGCCAGCGCATCCGCCGCAATTCGGTTCGAGCCATAGCCACCCGCTGCGAACCACACTGCATCGGCGGAAGGATCGCTGGCGCACTCAACCAGCGCTTTCAGCCGGGTGGCGTCATTCCCGGCGAAATGGCCGTGGCGGGCGAAAGACTGCGGATGGAACCGCAGCTCCAGTCCGCCGATCGCCTGCGCCAGATCGAGCACGGCGTCGGCGTGCTCCCGCTCAATCCGCTTGCCCGGAGCGCAGATGGCAATTCGCTTCATCGGGCCAGCTAGCCCGCTTGTGTTGCCGCGCACAACTGCATAGCGGTAGGGCGATGAGCGATTTCCCCACTCCTGACGAACTTTTCACCCGTCCGTTCTTCTTCTGCGGCATCGGTGGCTCCGGGATGCTCCCGCTCGCCCAGATCGTGCAGGGACGCGGGGCGAAGGTAGCCGGTTCCGACCGCAGCCGCGACCAAGGCCGCACACCGGAGAAATTCACCGCGCTCGAGGCGCAAGGCTTCACGTTGTTCCCGCAGGATGGCAGCGGGATCGTGTCCAAAGACCAGGTGCTGGTCGCCTCCGCTGCGGTCGAGGACACCGTGCCGGAGATGGTCCGGGCGAAGGAGTTGGATTGCCTGCGCCTGACCCGGGCGGAGCTTAACTCGATCCTGTTCAACACCAGCGGTGCCGGAATCGCCATTGCCGGGACCAGCGGCAAATCGACCGTCACTGGGATGCTGGGATGGATCATGCAGGTCGCCGGGCGCGAGCCGACCATCATGAACGGCGCAGTGATGAAGAACTTCGTCACGCCTGAACATTCGATTGCCAGCGCCGTCGTCGGCTCGCGCAGCATCTATGTCAGCGAAGTGGACGAAAGCGATGGCTCGATCGCGCTCTACCGGCCCGCTGTTGGCGTGTTGCTCAACGTCAGCCTCGATCACAAGAGCATGGGCGAACTGCGCGTGCTGTTCGGCGATTATCTCGCCCGCAGCCGCATTGCCGCGATCAATGCGGATAATGCCGAGGCGCTGGCCCTGTTGCCCCGTGCGCAACAGGTCGTCACCTTCGGGATTGATCAGGAAAAGGCGCAGATCGGGATCAAACCGGGTAGCATGGCCGAAAGCCCGGTGCGCCAGGCCGCCACCGTGGTTGACCGGCACGATGGCAGCGAACACCCGCTGGTGCTGGCCATGCCGGGGCGGCACAATCTCGCCAACGCGCTCGCCGCGATTGCCGGTGCGGCCTGTGCCGGGGTGCCGGTTGCGCTGGCGGTGGAAGCACTGGCATCGTTTGCCGGGCTGGCCCGCCGGTTCGATATCATCGGAACCAGCCCTTCAGGTATGACCGTGATCGACGATTTTGGCCACAACCCTGAAAAGTGCGCCGCTACCCTGCGCACCTTGAAGGCGCATCCGGGGCGGGTGATCGCCTTCTTCCAGCCCCATGGTTATGGCCCCTTGCGCCAGATGGGCGCAGAACTGGCGGAAACTTTCACCAGCGAACTCGAACCCGATGACGTAACGGTCATGTGCGATCCGGTCTATTTCGGCGGCACGGTTGATCGGAGCGAGGGCACAGCGCGAATTACAGGCCTGATCACAGCAACTGGCGGCAAGGCCGAATATGTCCCCGACCGCGCGGATTGTGCAGCGCGGATCGTTGAACTGGCCCGCCCCGGTGACCGGATCGTGGTGATGGGCGCGCGCGACGATACGCTGACCACATTCGCCCGCGATATTCTCGGCCAGCTGCCATGACGGTGTACCAGGCTGCCATGGCCCATGTGCGGCTGCTGCTCGGCATTACGCTGGCCGGGGTGGTGGCGACAATCCTGTTCGAACAAGTGTTTGACCACAGTTTTGTGCCCTTCGCCGTAACTGCGCTCGTGCTGTTCGCGGCGAACCGGCGGCTGGCCCGGTTCGCCTGCCCGCGCTGCGGCAGCAACCTGTTCGTGCGAGATCGTTTGGCCCTGCCGTGGCCCAATCGGACTTGCAGCCAGTGCGGTATGGCCCTTGACCAGTCCGAAGCCTGAAGGCTTGATCAAGGCCGTTCGCTTGCTCCTGCGCAGCTTAGCGCTCCTCAACCGACTTGCGGCGTTTTTTGCTCCAGCGCCTTCAGCCCAGCGTCCTCGCGCGCCATCGCGCGTTGCAGCGCAGGGCGTTCCAGCAGCCGCGCGCGGTAGGCCTTGAGACTGTCCGGCACGCCATCGTCCAGCCCCACGCTCTCGGCAAGGAGCAGCGCGTAACCGATGCAGATGTCCGCCACCGTGAACCGGTCTGCGCACAGGAACTCGCGGCCCTCCAGCCGCTGCTCCACCTTCACCAGCCGCTTGTGGAACCATTTGGCATAGGCGTGGCCCGCATCCTGCAAGCCCTTGTCCTTCTCGAACAGGCAGAAGCGCATATAGACTGTTTGCGGGAAGGTGATCGTGGCGTCGGCGTGGTAGGTATAGTCGCAATACTCGCCGTAATCGCGTGTTCCTGGGGCAACCGCCAACGCGGTAAAGCCATCGCGGGTAGCCAGATAGTGGGCAATGGCGCAGCTTTCGGTCAAGCGGGTGCCGCCGTCCACCAGCATCGGCACCGTGCCGAGCGGGTTCAAGGCCATGTATTCGGGTGCAAGATAGCGCGGCGGGAACGGCAGGATGCGCAGGTCGATATCGACGCCCGCTTCTTCTGCTGCCCAAGTGGCGCGAAGCCCGCGCGAGCGGGCGCAGGTATAGAGGACGGGCCTGTCCGGCATGGCTCAGTGTACTCCCTCGGCTTCGGCTTCGCCGTGGCCAATCTTCAGCACTTTGTGGATTACGAAAACAATCAGGGCACCCAGCCCCAGCCCGACCAGACCGGAGAGAACCGCATATGCCAGCCAGCCCAGCACCTCGCCCAACCCGCCGGTGGCGGCCGCAACCGTATGCTCGATACCGTGGGCGATGTCGGACGGGCCGTGGATGCCCAGTTCGTGCAGGCCGTGCAGGACGATGCCGCCACCGACCCACAGCATCGCCACTGTGCCGATCACCGACAGGATCGTGAGCACTTTTGGCATGGCATAGAGCAGCCCGCGGCCAATAGCCTGCGAGCCGCCTGCCCCACGCCGGGTCAGGTGCAGCCCCAAGTCGTCCATCTTCACGATCAGCGCCACTGCGCCATAGACCACTACCGTGATGGCAATGCCCACCACCGCCAACACCGCCCCGCGCGTAAACAGGCTTTCGTCGGCTACTTCAGACAGGGCAATGGCCATGATTTCGGCGGACAGTATCAGATCGGTGCGGATCGCCCCGGCAATGCGATATTTCTCGAACGCAAGCGGATCTTCAATCACGTCTTCCAGCGTCTTGCCGTGCTTCTCGCCACCAAGCTTCTCGGTCACCTTTTCCGCGCCCTCGTAACACAGGTAGGCGCCGCCCAGCATCAGGATCGGGATGATCATCGAGGGCAGGAATTCGCTTAACAGCAAAGCTGCGGGGAGCAGGATCACCAGCTTGTTCTTGAAGCTGCCCATGGTGATCTGCCAGATGATCGGCAGTTCACGGGATGGAGAAAGGCCCGTGACGTAGGACGGCGTGACCGCCGCGTCGTCGATCACCACGCCAGCGGCCTTGGTACCGGCCTTGCCGGCCGCGATGCTGACATCGTCAACCGAGGCGGCCGCAGCGCGGGCAATAACGGATATGTCATCAAGCAGGGCGACCAGGCCGGTTGGCATCGGATGGGGGTTCCCGAGGTGTTTGTTCCAGTAGCGTCGCGACGGGTAAGGCGTTTTGCGAATCCCGCAAGTCCCGTTCGTCTTGCAATCGGAGCACAATCCTGTATGCGCGCCGCTTCCCTGTACTTGGCCATGCCTCAGGCAGCGGAAATTCGAAGAAAGCCGGAGGGGCTCCCCGCGATCCGCGCGGGGTATGCCAGCGATCGGCAGGTAGTGAAAGGAACGAGACGCATGGCTCTGTACGAGCATGTTTTTCTCGCGCGTCAGGATCTGAGCCAGGCTCAGGTTGATGCGCTGGCGGCTCAGGCCACCGAGATCATCGAATCGAACAACGGCAAGGTCACCAAGACCGAAACGTGGGGCCTCAAGTCCCTTGCCTACAAGATCGATCGCAACCGCAAGGCGCATTTTGTGCTGCTCAACATCGAAGGCCCGGGCTCCGTGGTCGCCGAGCTTGAGCGCCAGACGCGCATCAACGAAGACGTGATCCGTTACATCACCGTCCGCGTTGACGAGCATGAAGCTGGTCCTTCAGTAATGATGCGCAAGCAGGATCGCGACAAGAAGCGCCGCGAGCGCGGAGGAGAGTTCTGATGGCCCGCCCGTTTTTCCGCCGCCGCAAGTCCTGCCCGTTCCAGGCCAAGGATGCGCCCAAGATCGACTACAAGGACGTGCGTCTGTTGCAGGGCTTCATGTCCGAACGTGGCAAGATCGTGCCCAGCCGCATCACCGCCGTCAGCGCCAAGAAGCAACGCGAACTCGCCCAGGCGATCAAGCGTGCCCGCCAGATCGGGCTGCTTCCGTACCTCGTCAAGTAAGGGGAGCAGAACCCATGGACATTATCCTCCTCGAACGGATCGAGAAGCTCGGCAGCATCGGTGACGTTGTCACCGTGAAGGACGGCTACGCCCGCAACTTCCTGCTCCCGCAGAAGAAGGCGCTGCGCGCCAACGAGGCCAACAAGAAGGTGTTCGAAGCCAACCGCGAGCGGCTGGTGAAGGAAAACGCCGACAAGCGGGTCGAAGCCGAAGCGCAGGGCGACAAGCTTGGCGGGGCCGAAGTGGTGCTGATCCGCGCCGCCTCCAACGCCGGGCAGCTTTACGGTTCGGTCAGCGTGCGCGACATCGTGGCCGGGCTCGCTGCCCAGGGCCACACTGTCGACAAGCGCCAGGTCATCCTAGGCCAGCCGATCAAGAACATCGGCATGCATGATGTGACAGTGGCCCTGCACCCGGAAGTCCACGTGCTGGTCAAGGCCAATGTCGCCCGTTCGGACGACGAAGCCGAACTGCAGAGCCAGGGCGTTGACGTGCTGGCCCAGATGTTCGCTGACGAACAGCGCGACATCGAGGAGCAGGCCGAAGCGACCCGCATCGACACCAGCCTCGAGCCCGGTGAAATCCCGGCCGAGCTGCTGGAAGAGCGCGCTGGCGACGAAGACTGAGCGTTCCCCAGGGCTTTGCAGCTCTGACCAGAACATCATGAGGGCGCGGCCTGCGGGTCGCGCCCTTTTTCGTGGCCGCTTGATTTGTCGCAACAGCGCGCTAGTTGCTTGCGATGGAAACCGTAGAGAACGCAATCAGGCAGCTGCTGGAGCTGCACACCTCGTCCGTCCAACGCCTGCGCGCCGATGTGATCGCTTTCGGCCGCGATGGAACCCTGCCCCCGCCCGAACGGCGCCATGACGGCAGCTACGCCTATCCCGAACTGGTGCTCAGCTTTGCCGGCGGCGCGCAGCCAGACGACCGCAGTCGCGCATTCGGCAGGCTTAATGCCCCGGGCGTCTATGCCACCACGGTGACCCGCCCGGCCCTGTTCGCGGACTACCTGCGCGAACAGCTGCACCTGATCTGCAGCGACTACGAAGTTGACATCGCCGTGCGCTTGTCGCGGCAGGAGATCCCCTTCCCTTATGTGCTCGATGGCGAGGCCGGAGCGGAGCTGGCCGGGATCAGCCCGAACGAGATCGCCCGCCACTTCCCCGCCACCGAGCTGGCCGACATCGGCGACGAACTGGCCGACGGGATCGAACTGAGCGATCCCGCGGAAACGATCCCGCTGTCACTGTTCGATGGCCTGCGGACCGATTTCAGTCTGGCCCGCCTGGCACACTATACCGGCACCCGTCCGGAAGACTTCCAGCGCTTCATCCTGTTCACCAACTACCACCGTTATGTCGATGAGTTCGTGGACTGGGCCGGATCGCAGCTGGGGCAGAACGGCTATACCGCACTTGCTGGCGCGGGTGGTCTGTACCTGACCGAGCCGCTCGACAACGCGCGCGAGCAACTGTCCGACACCGCCTGGCGCCGTCACCAGATGCCGGCCTACCACCTCGTCGGCGAAGGGCGCGGCGGGATCACGCTGGTCAACATTGGGGTCGGCCCGTCCAACGCCAAGACCATCTGCGACCATCTCGCCGTGCTGCGGCCCGAGGCGTGGCTGATGATCGGCCACTGCGGCGGCCTGCGCCCGACGCAGAAGATCGGCGACTATGTGCTGGCCCACGCCTATTTGCGCGATGACCATGTGCTCGACCCGGTTCTGCCGCCGGAAATCCCCCTGCCCGCCATCGCCGAGGTCCAGCAGGCGCTGGCCCAGGCCGCCGAGGAAGTTTCAGGCGAACATGGCAGCGACCTCAAGAAGCGGATGCGAACCGGCACGGTCGTCACCACCGACGATCGCAACTGGGAACTGCGTTACACTCAGTCCTCGCGCCGCCTCTCACTCAGCCGCGCGGTCGGGATCGATATGGAGAGCGCGACCATCGCCGCGCAGGGCTATCGCTTCCGGGTTCCCTACGGCACCCTGCTGTGCGTCAGCGACAAGCCGCTCCACGGCGAGATCAAGCTGCCGGGGCAGGCCAACAAGTTCTACGAGGAAGCGATCGCCGCGCACTTGCGGATCGGCGTGACCGCGTGCCGCCTGCTGCGCGAAGAAGGCGCCCGTTTGCACAGCCGCAAGCTGCGCGCTTTCAATGAACCGCCGTTCCGTTGATAAGCTGTCCCTGAAGGGGGATCAGCCATGAACCAGAGTCGCTCCATCGCCAGCCGCGTCGCCATCATCACCGGCGCCGCCAGCGGGATGGGCCGTGCAACCGCCAGGCTGTTTGCGGCAGAGGGCGCTTATGTTGCAGTGACCGATCTCGACCTTGCGGCGAGCGAGGCGGTTGCGGCGGAGTGCGGCGCGAACGCCCGCGCCTACGCGCTCGACGTGGCGAGTAAAGACATGATCGCGCGGGTGGTCACGCAAATCGTTTCCGACTTCGGCAAGATCGACATCCTCGTCAACAACGCGGGTGTCTCCAGCTTCTGCGCGCTGGATGACGAGACCTACGAGGACGTGTGGCACCGCGCGATTGCGGTGATGCTGACGGCGCACCAGCGCATGGTCCGCGCCGCCCTGCCCTGGCTGCGGCAGAGCGATGTGCCAAGGATCGTCAACATCGCCAGCACCGAAGGACTCGGCGCGACACCCGGCGACACGCCCTATGTCGCGGCCAAGACCGGGGTGACCGGCCTGACCCGCGGCCTCGCGGTCGACCTCGGCCCTGAAGGTATCACCGTGAACTGCATCTGCCCCGGCCCGATCCGCACCGCTATGACCGACAAGGTGCCCGACGAGCACAAGACCATCTTTGCCAAGCGCCGCACTGCGCTCAAACGCTATGGCGAGCCAGAGGAAGTCGCCCACATGACCCTGTCACTGGTGCTGCCGGCAGCGAGCTACATCACCGGCGCGGTGATCCCGGTCGATGGCGGGCTGATGGCCCGGAACGCGTAACCGGCCTCACCCTTTGCCCTTGGTCTTCGTCTTCCCAGCCTTGGCGTGGCACGCGATGAAGTCGATGATCATCCCTGCCACGTCCTTGCCGGTGGCCTTCTCGATCCCTTCCAGCCCGGGGGAGGAATTGACCTCCATGATCACCGGGCCATGATTGCTCCGCAGCATATCGACCCCGCAGACATTGAGGCCCATGCGCTTGGCTGCGCGGACCGCGGTGGAGCGTTCCTCGGGTGTGATGCGGATCACTTCGGCGCTGCCGCCGCGGTGGAGGTTCGAGCGAAATTCATCGGGCGCGCCGGTACGCTTGATCGCAGCGACCACTTTGCCCCCGATCACGAAGGCGCGGATGTCGGTGCCGCCGGCTTCCTTGATGAACTCCTGCACCAGGATGTTGACGTTGGCACCGCGAAACGCCTCGATCACCGACTTGGCGCTGCTCATCGTCTCGGCCAGAACCACCCCGATCCCCTGCGTGCCTTCAAGCAGCTTGATCACCACCGGCGGGCCGTTGACCGCCTTGATAACCTCGTCAGTCTGCCGCGGATCGTGGGCGAAAGCGGTCAGCGGCAAGCCGAGCCCAGCCTTGGACAACAGTTGCAGCGCGCGCAGCTTATCGCGGCTGCGGCCGATCGCCACGCTTTCGTTGAGTGACCAGACCCCGGCCATCTCGAACTGGCGCAGCACGGCAAGGCCGTATTGGGTGATCGAAGCGCCGATGCGCGGAATCACGGCATCGAAACCGTTCACTGGCTCGCCGTTGTAACGCACCGTAGGCCGGTGGCTGGCGATATTGACGGTGCAGCGCAGAGTGTTGAGCACCTGCAGCGTGTGGCCGCGCGACTCGGCCGCTTCGGCCAGCCGCCGGTGCGAGTAGAGATCGGCATTACGGGCAAGCATGGCGATCTTCATCGCATGATCCTTTGGCGTTACGGCACGCCCGACTGCAGGTAAGAACGAGACGAATCGACGAGAAACCCCCGCCTGAGCGCCGTCCTGCCCACCAAAATGGGAAATTTCATGTCAGACCGGTCGGCAAGACTGAATTCGGCACGGAACACATGCGACCCGATGGCAATACGGGTTTTGATAATCAGGCGTTCTTCCGACTGGCCGTTGGAACTCGTAATAGTGCGATGATCGGCGTGCGGCAACTCGCAAACAACTGGCGCACTGGCCCCACCGCCGACATCAAGCAGGAACCGCACCATCTTGCGCCGCCCAATCGTGAAGCGCTCGATCCCGGTCGCGTGGAGCGAAGATGTCCTTGCCCCGGTGTCGATCTTGGCCGGGATCAGCCCACCAAACAGGTCGGGCAGGCCGACCCGTTCACGCCACCCCACCAGTTGTTTGTCACCGTATGCCACCGAATGCCTGTGGCAGGATCGCGAGGCCATCGCCACCCTCGCCCGCAGCAAGACGGCGAAGGACCATGCCGCTGGCGTAGTCCACTTCGGCAACCGTATTGGTGCCGGTCTCGGCCACGTAGATGCGCTGCCCGTCACCGGACCACAGGATCGTAACCTGTTGGCGCTGCGCGGCCTCATCGGGAGTGGAAACGGTGATTGTGCGAATTGTTTCCGCCCGGGCAAGATCAACCACCGAAAGCGACCCGTCGGCAAGGTTGGAGGTGACGGCCACATCTCCCTGAGGCCGGATCGCCAGCCGCAGCGGGAAGCGGCCGGTCAGCACTTCGCGCCGCACCTCCAGCGTCATCGGATCGAGTTCGATTGCCTTGTCGGAACGGCGGGCGGATACCCACAGCGCCTTGCCATCGGGTGACAGGTCGATCCCTTCCGGCTCCAGCCCGACCTTGACCGATCGCGGCGCACGGCGGGTGACCAGATCGACCAGCGTCACGGTGCCTGCACCCAGATCCGTGGTCCAGGCGTAGCGCCCATCAGGGCTTACGGTGAGCATATGGCTTCCCGGCTGGCCGGTCGAATATTCCAGCAGGTCAGGCTGCGCCCCCAGCGGATCGACAATCCGGAAGATCGACTGGCGACCTTCTGCCGTTACATAGATCGAGCCGTTGGCGTGCCATTCGATCCCGTGTGGCCGCGCCCGCTCGCCCAGGTCAATCGCGGTCACGGTGGCAAGCGTGGCGGTGTCAAACAGGGCGACAGTCGTTCCGCCATAGCAGGCCAGTGCCACGTGCCGCCCGTCCGGCGAAGTTGCCAGCTCGTGCGGGTTGGTGCAGCTGTCCACCTCGGCCGTCTTGTCACCACTGGTCAGCGCAATCCGGGTCAGCGTGTTACCGCGCTTGTTGGCGACGAACACCGCTGCCCCGTCAGCACCAGCTGCGCCGCCTGCCTCGTCGTGCGCGGTCATGCAGCTCGCCAGCACGGCCAGCGGGACCGTGAGCGCCAGTGTAGCCGGGCGAAGCAGGCTCACCACCCCTGGGGTTTGCCCTTGTTCTGTTCGTCGAGCCACTTTTTGAGCGGAGCGAAGTATTCCGCCATCGCCGTGCCGCTCATCTCGCGGGTTCCGGCAAAGGCTTCCAGCGCATCGGGCCAGGGCTTGCTGGCACCCATTTCCAGCATCGCGTTCAGCTTCTCGCCCACTTCCTTGTTGCCGTAGAACGAGCAGCGGTGGAGCGGCCCCTTCCACCCGGCTGCGTCGCAAGCAGCCTGGTAGAACTGGAACTGCAGGATCCGGGCGAGGAAGTAGCGGGTGTAAGGCGTGTTGCCGGGGATGTGATACTTCGCGCCCGCATCGAAGGCGTCGGCCGGGCGCGCGACTGGCGGCACGATCCCCTGGTACTGCGTGCGCAGCCCGGTCCAGGCGGTGTTGTAGTCCTGCGGCGGGATTGAACCGTCGAACACGCCCCAGCGCCAGCGATCAACCAACAGGCCGAACGGCAGGAAGGCGACCTTGTCCATGGCCTGGCGCAGCAGCAGGCCGATGTCCTTGTCCGCACTGGGCACCTGCGCGCGGTCCAGCATCCCGATCTGGACGAGATATTCCGGCGTGATCGAGAGCGCCACCATGTCGCCGATTGCTTCATGGAAGCCGTCGTTGGCGCCATTGAGATGGAGGTAGCTCTGGTCCTTGTAGGCGCGCTGGTAGTAGTTATGGCCCAGCTCGTGGTGGATCACCACGAAATCGTCGGCATTGCGCTTGATGCACATCTTGATGCGGATATCGTCCTTGTTGTCGATATCCCAGGCGCTGGCATGGCAGACCACTTCGCGGTCGGCGGGCTTCACGAACATCGAGCGGGTCCAGAACGTCTCCGGCAGCGGGGCAAAGCCCAATGAGCTGAAGAACTGCTCGCCCACCTTGACCATGTCGACTTCGGTCAGGCCCTTGGCGGTGATCAGGTCGGTCAGGTCATAGCCGATATCGCCCGCCCCGGCAGGCGCGACCAGCGGGTAGATGTTGCCCCATTCCTGTGCCCACATATTGCCGAGCAGGTCAGCGCGGATCGGGCCGGTCCTGGGCTGGATCGTATCGCCATACTTTTCGTTCAGCTTCCAGCGCACGTATGTGTGGAGGCTGTCATAGAGCGGCTTCACTTCCTGCCACAGCCGTTCGGTGGTGGCGGCGAACTCTTCCGGGCTCATGTCATAGTTGGAGCGCCACATCGCGCCGGTGTCGCTGAAACCCAGTTCCTGCGCGCCTTCGTTGGCGATGGCGACCATGCGGGCGTAATCGTCCTTCATCGGCGCGCCGACATTGGTGTGCCAACTGGCCCACATCTCCGCCAGTTCAGCCGGGGTGCGCTCCAGGTTGCCCATTTCGGCCTCGATGTCGGAACCCGAAATGGGCTGACCGTTGAGCGTGCCCCGACCCCGGCCATATTGGCTGTTGAGCCGGGTCGCGATCGCGTTCAGCTCGGTTGCGGCCCCAGCGGTGGTCGGAGCGGGCAGCACGATGCCGGTCCGCAGTATAGTCAGCTTGCGCGCCACGTCCGGGTCGAGACCGGCTACGGTGGCATACTTGGCGGCATCGAGCGCGTAGCGGACGCTCAGCCCGGTTCCCTTCGCGCCAATGGCGGCGGCTAGGGCGTCAGTATCCTCGGTGATGTAGGTCGCATTGACCCAGTAAACCCGGCTCGCCTCAACCGAATAGTCGAAAAGTTCCTGCTCGACTTCGGCCACCCAGGCGGCCGCGCCTGCGGGGGTCATCGGGTGAGCGGGCGCTGAAACCTCGGCCGCAGCGGCGTGATTGTCGGCCCAGGCGGGCGCGGCGATCGAGGCGGCAAGCGCGGCCAGTGCGACGGTGGCAAATTTCATCGGTCAGTCCTCTGGTATCGGTTAGTCTCGATTGAAGCCGGTCTGAACCGCTCGCACAGGCTTTTCAACCGGCAGGTGGTGAAATTCGACGAACGACAAGGCCCGCGACAACCCCGAAAAAGGTCACCAGCCAGGCCACCATCTTGACCGGCTGGACGGCGGCCGCAAGGCTGGCAAGGCCGTCGCTGCCCCGCTGGCCGAGCAGCTGGACCAGCTGGGCCAGGGTCTCAAGCAGATCGGTGACGAGGAACAGGGCAGCGGCAGCGACCAGCAGCCAGCCGAGCCGCCGCAGCTTCGGGCGGCGCTCCTGCGCGAAAGCCAGCCCGCCATACCAGGCGCCCATGCCGTAGACGACGATGAACACCAGATCACCGAACATCGCCATTCGCGCCCGCTCGGCCAGCCCCGCATAGTCCCAAGCCTGCTGGATGCGGTCCACTTCGGCGCCAGAGCCTGCCGCCTGATGATCGAGTATGCCGCCCGGCACTGCGTCGATCCGCAGCGGCAGGCTGAGCCAGATCACCAGCGCGAACAGGGCCAGCCCCGCCACCCACAGGCTGATGAATCGCTGTTCGGTCCGCGCATCGTTCAAGCAAGGAACTCCACCAGCGCATCGCCCATCGCGCCCTCGGTGACCGAGGTCATGTGCGTACCGGGGATCTCGACGTATTCGCCATCGGGCAGCACCTCAGCGAGGCGCTGGGCGGAGCCGTTGTCGCTGTCCTGGGCGCCGCACAGCGCTATGGTGGGCATGGTGATCCGTGCCAGCTCTTCCTCGCGTGTGTCGTCGACTGCATTGAGCAGCAAGCGTGCTGCGACCCGGTCCACCTTCATCGTCTTCATGAAGCTGACCGCCATGAACGCCGGATCACCGCGCCTGACCTCATCAAACCGGTCGATCGCATCGATGAAGAAAGCCGAGCGGCGGTTCCATCCGGCCAGCCCCTCCAGCCCCATTCCCGCCAGCACCAGCCGACGCGGGGCGAGCCCGCCGATCACGCTGCGCGCCGCAGTGCGCGCGCCGAGCGAGAAGCCGACGAGATCGTAATCCGCCAGCCCCATTGCCTCGACCAGCGCCGCGACATCGCGCGCCAGCACGCCGGGCGGATAACCAGCGGGATCGTGCGGCTTGCCGCTTGTCCCGTGGGCCCGCAGGTCAGGCATGATAGCCTCGAACCCGGCCTCGGCCAGTTTGGCGGCATGGCCGAAACGGATCCAGTTCATCTCGGCGCTGGAGAACAGCCCATGCAGCAGCAGCACCGTCCGCCCTGCGCCCATTCGGTGGACGGCGAGCTCTGTACCGTCGAACGAGCGCAAGCGGCTGGTGTGAAGGTCGCTCATTCAGGGATGTCCAATCCAGCATCCTTCCACCGCTTGCCTATGCTGCCAACCTCGCCGGTCCGGTGCCAGGGCAGGTGCTCCAGTGCGATCCACGCAGGATTGAGGTGCTCCGTCCCGAAGTGCGCGACGGGCACGAACCCGTTGGGATCGTCGAGGCTACCCAAAGTCACGTCCTGTCCGGTCCCATCGGTGTAGCTGAACCCCAGCGGTGTGCCGCAGTGCGCACAGAACGGTCGCCGGGCAATCGGGCTGCTGGCAAACCACTCCGGCTCGGTCTCCCACTCCAGCCCGCCCGCTGTCACTTCAACCAGCGCCGCCGCGAACCCGCCAGTCGCCCGCTGGCACATCCGGCAATGGCACAGATAGGCCTGCGCACCTTCGCACGCGATGCGGTAGCGGATACGGCCACACTGACATCCACCCGTCAGTTCACCCGTCATCGCGCAGCCAGCCCTTTCTGCTCCATCCGCCAGCGCGCCATGTCGATCCGGTCCTGCCCGAAGAACGGCTCGCCCTCGAACACCAGCGTCGGCACGCCCCAGTGGCCGGCCGCTTCCAGTGCGGCCTGGTTGGCGGCGATTTCGGCGTCGAGAAGATGGCTGTCGGCTCGGACTTCACGGTCCAGCTCCTGAAAGTCCAGCCCTGCGCGCGTAGCTGCATCAGCAAGATGACGGCCCTGATGCCAGTCATCCACTGTACCCGACCAGATCACCTGCGATACCTCGTGGGCAAAGGCCAGCCCGCTGCCCCGCCATTCGGCTGCCTGCCCCAAGCGGCATAGCCAGTGGATGTAAGGCTGTTCGGCAGCGATCTCGCGGGTGGCGAGGTTCTGCACCACCGGATCAGGGCGCGGCCAGCGATAGGGGATGCCAAGCATCTGCGCGCTTCGGGCAGCATCGATAAAGATGTAACGCCCGACATGGGGATTGCCGGTGAACAGGATGTCCGGGTTCCGGATCGCGATTGGCTGAACCGTACGCAACCTGATTTCGAGGTCGTACTCCTCGCACATCTGCCGATATCGGCCCACTGCCAGGTAGGAATAGGGGGAACGAAAGCTGAAGAACAGGTCGGCGCTCAGGGTCATGCCTTCCTCTTTGCGCCAATCACCGAAAGAAGCAATTCACACCCGCATAAAGTCCCACGATCTTGCCATCTTCGATGAAGCCGCCCACCCCGTCAGCTTCGCTGTAAAATTCAAGGCCAAGTGTGCTTTCCGGATCAAGCTCGAACCCGGGCAAGGCCTCGACGACGCGTTGGGCGCTTCCAACAGCCAGGCCGTTCCCAAGCGACACCCGATTGTTGGCTTCAGCAAGAAACCAGCCAACCAGCATTCCGTCCTGAAAATTCAGCATCAGCCCGCCCGGATAGCGGCTGAACGCCATCGGTCCCGCGCCGCATTCGTCGCTGTCAAACAGCTCGGGGCTCGCGCTCAGGTGCCGCGTGGCCATATTTTCGGCTGCTTCGCGGGCCGAACCAAACGCCGCCGTGTCAGCTCCCAACGCGAGGCCCGAACCGGACAGACGCAGCGCGGCCTGGGTCGGCGTCTTGATTTTTGCGCTTTCACCGGGCGCGGGCGCGGGTTCCTGCACACCGCACGCGGCCAATACCAAAACCGCAACCGGCAGCAAGATGCGGAACCTTTTCACCCCTTCTGCAGGTGCCGCCGCCCAAGCAGTTCGGCGATTTGCACCGCATTGAGTGCGGCGCCCTTGCGCAGGTTGTCGCTGACGCACCACAGGTTCATGCCGTTCTCGACCGTCGGGTCTTCGCGCACGCGGCTGATGTAGGTGGCCCCGTCACCGACGCATTCGATCGGGGTGACATATCCGCCGTCCTCGCGCTTGTCGATCAGCATGATCCCCGGTGCCTCGCGCAGGATATCCTGTGCCTGCCCTGCCGTCATCTCGTTCTCGAACTCGATGCTGACCGATTCCGAATGGCCGACAAACACCGGTACCCGCACACAAGTGGCAGTCAGCTTGATCTTCGGATCGAGGATCTTCTTGGTCTCGACGACCATCTTCCACTCTTCCTTGGTCGAACCATCATCGAGAAAGACGTCGATATGCGGGATCAGGTTGAAGGCGATCTGCTTGGTGAACTTGCTGACCGAGACCGGATCGCCGACGAAGATCGCGCGGCTCTGTTCGAACAATTCGTCCATCCCCGCCTTGCCCGCGCCGGAAACTGACTGGTAGGTGCTGACCACCACCCGCTTGATCGTGGCAACATCGTGCAGCGGCTTCAGTGCCACCACCAGCTGAGCAGTCGAGCAATTGGGGTTGGCGATGATGTTCTTGGCCTTGTAACCGTCGATCGCATCCGGGTTCACTTCAGGCACAACCAGCGGTACGTCGGGGTCCATCCGCCAGTACGAGCTGTTGTCGATCACCACGCAGCCCTGTGCCGCTGCCTTGGGAGCATATTCCCTGGCCGGGCCGCCGCCGGCGCTGAACAGGGCGATGTCGTAGCCGGTGAAGTCGAAGTGTTCGATATTCTTGCACTTGAGCATGCGCCCGGTGTCGCCGAACTCGACCTCGGTCCCGGTCGAGCGTGAACTGGCCACTGCGGCAACCTCATCACACGGAAACTCGCGCTCGGCGAGGATCTGCATCATCTCGCGCCCGACATTCCCGGTCGCGCCGACCACTGCCACCCGATAACCCACTTCGCTCACTCCTGATCTCTGACAGCCCCTTGCGGAGCGGACCGCGCCTTTAGCGCCCCTGCGCTGGATTGGCGATGAATTTCCCCTTGGGGCAGCGCTGACCGGGCTTTGGGCAAGCGCCGGTGAAATTGACATCTGCTTGACGAAGCTTGCACCATGTCAGTCGGAGATGAATACCCCAAGAGCCTGTTTTTCGGTTGTTTTTATGCCTAAATTCGGGAGTGGGTCTGCACACTAGCTCCCGGGAGGCAGTGGCGACAGACGGCCAGAACGCCAGCGTCGCACAAAGCGAATAGCAACTCTACAGATTGCAGGAAACTGGATTGTCCGCGTCCCCGCCCATGGGGAGGGGAGGAGCGAGTGATTGACGCGTACGCCATCAAGCACAACCGGCATCCCGGCCTTGGCCCAGGGTGACGCTGTCAAGGGAGCGACTGAGGTACGTCAAGCACCCCTGGTGCTCATGCGTTGCAAAAATTCAATCATAGAAGATAACGACTTGACCGCCCCCCCCCCGCACGAAATACTGTTCAAGCGTGGACAGCACCCCTTGGTCGCAGAAGGAGTGTGACATAAAGAAAGTCTTGCTTGGCGTTTTTGCAACGCTTGCCTCGTTGAGCGGCATCGGTGCCGGTGCTGCTATGGCGAACAGCTTCTACAACTATACCGATGGTGTGTACTGCTACGTTGCTTACTTCGGGCAGGGTGGCTGCGTTGTGGTCGACAAATTTCCTTGCCCCAGAGAGGTGGGAGACGACTAGGATAATTCGGTGCGGTGGGAGAGTTTGCGCTCTCCTGCCGTACTGCCATCTTCGTGTAGCGTGACGACAGCAGGATCACGACCAATGTTTCCTCTCAGTCGATTTCTGGCGGGCTTGGCCATGGTGGCTGCTCAACCTGTCTTGGCGGCGCTGGACGAACCTGCTCCGGCATCCGCTGAAGCCCGCGACCCCGCAGACATCGTGGTTACCGGCGAGCGGGCAGAACAGGTCCGCGCGGTGCGGGCGCTGACATCGGAACTCGTCATTCCCGCCCGGATCGACAAGCCGTTTGCCCGCTTTCATCAACCGTTCTGCCCGGCCACGGTCGGGATCAAGAC
>JBKBKB010000063.1:0-500 GCA_046294735.1 Sphingomonadaceae bacterium | reverse complement strand
AATCGAAAATCTCGAGATAGGAATCGCGCCGGCGCCATCAGGAATCGCCTTTTCTCAGCCGTGGTCATGGTTCACCCTTTTCGCTATCACCGGTAGAACCGCGAACGATGCGCCTCACCTCGTCGCCCGACAGGATGCCGACGCTTTCCAGGCCTGAGGCAATCTCATCGAGAGCGGGCCAGTTGGCTTGGATCAGGTCATGTGCCATCGCCTCTGCGCGTTCCAATCGCCGATTGACGCGATCAGCGAGTTCCCGATCGATGGTCAATTCGTGCATGCCCATCGCGATCGATCGATAGCGAAGCGGCTGCTGCTTCGAGAAGCCGAGACTGGTCTCTGCCGCCAAGGCCATCGCGGTGGCGCGGGCCAGATCGCTTTCATCTGCGCCACCGGCTCCGGCGATTGGTTCGTGGAAGACAAGGATTTCGGCGACACGGCCTGAGAGGAGGGAGGCGATGTTGTTCATGAGCCACGCTTCAGTCTCCGGCAGGTGCGCGTTC
>JBKBKB010000062.1:0-507 GCA_046294735.1 Sphingomonadaceae bacterium | reverse complement strand
CGTCCACCACTGCCACCTCCACCCGCGCTGCTGCCGCCACCGCCGGAACTGGCACTACTCACAGCATTACCACCACCACCACGGCTGCTCGCGCCGCCGCCGCTGCGTGGGTCGTTGCTTGCACCGCTGCCTCGACCGCCGCTGCTGCCGCGACCGCCGCCCGCGCTGCCAGCGCCAGCGCCGCCGCTGCGTCCGCCGCCGCTGTGTGGATCGCTACCGTTGCCTGCACCGCTGCCTCGACCGCCGCTGCTGCCACGACCGCCGCTGCTGCCACGACCGCCGCCTCCGCCGCCTCTGCTGCCAGCGCCAGCGCCGTCGCTGCGTCCGCCGCCGCTGCGTGGATCGCTGCCGCTGCCTGCACCACTGGCTCGACCGCCGCTGCTGCCGCGACCGCCGTCCCCGTTGCCAGCGCCAGCGCCGCCGCTACGCGAACCACCACCGCTGCGTGGATCGCTGCCGCTGCCTGCACCACTGCCTCGACCGCCGCTGCTGCCGCGACCGCCGCTG
>JBKBKB010000061.1:257-509 GCA_046294735.1 Sphingomonadaceae bacterium | reverse complement strand
TCGAAACCGTGGTGCAGGTGAACGACCTGCGCAAGCGCGCCATGGGCCGCAAGATCGTGAAAGCGCTGGGCGGCGAAGCGCGCGGCAAGACCGTCGCCCTGCTGGGCGTCACCTTCAAGCCGAACACCGACGACATGCGCGACGCGCCCAGCCTGGCGATCGTGCAGGCGCTGGAGGATGCCGGCGCGAAGGTCGTCGCCTATGATCCCGAGGGCATGGACGTCGCCGCGCCGATGATGCCCGGCGTCACCA
>JBKBKB010000061.1:0-247 GCA_046294735.1 Sphingomonadaceae bacterium | reverse complement strand
CTATGAGGCCGCCTCCGGCGCCGACGCGCTGGTGCTGGTGACCGAATGGGACGCCTTCCGCGCGCTGGATCTCAAGCGCCTGGCCAGCTCGATGAGCGCGCCGGTGCTGGTCGACCTGCGCAACATCTATCCGGTCGCGGAAGCGGAAGCCGCCGGCTTCACCGTCACCCGCGTGGGTGGAAAGGGCAGCGCCGCCTGATGGGGCCATGGGAAGAGGAGGGCGTCAGCGCCCTCCCCCGACTGCGCC
>JBKBKB010000060.1:0-510 GCA_046294735.1 Sphingomonadaceae bacterium | reverse complement strand
GTGCGCAGAGGCACGGCTGGCGCGGGAGCAGGCAGATTTTGACGCGGACCGCTTCTGCGGCGACTGCCTGACGACTGAGGATGACGACATGATCCTCCACCAGGCAGTGCACATGACGCCATTCTGGCTGCAGGCACCGCCTGGCGATGTCGCTGCTGCTGCAGCAGCAGATGCAACAGCGGCGGCGGATTCAGCAGACGCATCCGCTGCGGTGGCGGCGGCGAGCGATGGCGCGGCGTCGACGGCCGGTGGTGATACAGTAGCATCCACAGCAGCATCCACAGCAGCGTTCACAGCAGCGGAGCAGGATGTGCTGCGCGCCCTCCCGCGCAAGGTTTGCGGCGCACATCCTTGCCCCCGCCGCCCCCGCCGCCCCCGCCGCCCCCGCCGCGCCGCTCATCCTGGCTGCAGGAGCACTTGCTACCGGCCGGCAGCGCAGCAGAACGGCGCGCGCTGCTGACGCTGGCTGACAATCTGGCCGCCATTGCCTAAGACTTCCGCACCACCAAC
>JBKBKB010000059.1:256-510 GCA_046294735.1 Sphingomonadaceae bacterium | reverse complement strand
TAACGTATGGGAAGAGGTAGATGATCCCGAGGCCGGCCGCGACCAGGATGTAAGTGAGCATAGGAACGTTTGTCAATTCCGGCAACTGCGCCATGAAGATCAGGATCGCGAGCGCATTGACGAAGCCTGTCATGACGGACTTCGACACGAAGCGCATGAGATAACCGAGGCGGAAGATGCCGGCAACGATCTGGATAATGCCAGCCAGCACAGTAGCTGCGAGCAAATATTGGAGGCCATGGTCACGCACAAGA
>JBKBKB010000059.1:0-246 GCA_046294735.1 Sphingomonadaceae bacterium | reverse complement strand
TGCAGCGGTTGCGGCAGAAATCATGCCAGGCCGGCCGCCGACAAAAGCGATCAGCACAGCGATCGAGAAGGACGCGTAAAGGCCGATCTTCGGATCAACGCCTGCAATGATCGAAAAAGCAATGGCTTCGGGGATGAGCGCGAGTGCCACAACAAGGCCAGCCAGGACATCCGCTCGGATGTTGCCGAACCATTCGGCTTTCAGGTTTCCTATGAAATCGCGGTTCAATTTTTTGGTCTCCATGCC
>JBKBKB010000005.1:0-247500 GCA_046294735.1 Sphingomonadaceae bacterium | reverse complement strand
CAAGCCAGCAGGCCGTGCGGTGGTCGTCGGCATGGCCAGCAGGGCTCCGGTCGACTTGGTCTCGCTCGACGGGCTGGAGTTCGCCGAACGGGTGTTCGACGGGCTCGAAGCCCCGCTGCTGGCGGCCAGCAATGTCGGGGCAGACGGGATCCTCGGGCTCGACACTTTGCAGGACTTGCGCGTCCTGATCGATTTCCGGTCAGGCACGATTGCGGTCAACGATGCCGAGGCGCTCGGCGGCAACAAGGGCTATGACATAGTCGTGCGGGCACGGCGCAAGCTTGGTCGGCTGATCATAACCGAAGCGACGGTCGACCGGGTCAAAACCGCAGTGATCCTCGATACCGGCGCGCAGACCAGCATCGGCAACATGGCACTGATGCGCAAATTGCGCGCCCGCAGCCGCGAGACCGTCCGCAACAAGGATGTGAATGGCCAGAATATCATCGGTTCGCTCGACCTTGCCCGGTTGCTTTCGATCGGCGACATGCATCTGACCAATGTAGCGATCATGTTCGCCGATGGCCCGGCCTTCACCCAGCTGGGCATGGCCGAACGACCAGCCATGATCCTGGGCATGCGGGACCTGCGGGTGTTCGACCGGGTGGCGATCGATTTTGCCACCCGGCAGGTTCTGTTCGATGCCCCGCGGGGTACGGCAGTGCGCCCCGGGCGCGGCCGCAAAAGCATTCCCGAAGGCCTCTAGCAACGGCGGTTCGGGCACGGTTTCCATTGCCCTTCCCCCGCCAACGCCCCACATGGGCGCGATGCCGCCTGACTACCCCACCGACACGCCTGCAGATCACGACAGCTGGGCCACGCTCAGGCGGTTCCTGCCCTATTTGTGGCCCAAGGGGGATCCGGGGCTGCGCTGGCGGATTGTCGGTGCCTTCCTGTTCGTGCTGCTGGCCAAGGCGACCATTCTTACACTTCCGTTTGCCTACAAATATGCCGTCGATGCGATGACCACCCCCGGGAACGAGGGGGCAATGGTGGCGATGGCGCTGGTGCTGGCCTATTCTGCGGGCCGTTTCGCCAGTGTGGCTTTCGACAACCTGCGCAACATCACTTTCGAGCGAGTGGGACAGGATGCCACCCGGCGGCTGGCCGAGGACGTGTTTGCCCGGCTCCACCGGCTCAGCCTGCGCTTCCATCTCTCCCGCCGCACCGGAGAGGTAACCAAGACCATCGAGCGCGGCACCAAGAGCATCGACCAGATGCTCTATTTTCTGCTGTTCAACATCGCCCCGACGATCATCGAACTGGTCGCGGTCGGCGTGATCTTTTGGCTCAACTTCGGCTGGGAACTGGTCGCCGCAACCGCGCTGACGGTGGTGACTTATATCGCGGTCACCCGCTGGATCACCGAATGGCGCACCCAGCTGCGGCGCGAAATGAACGATCTCGATGGCCGCGCGCTCGACCGGGCGGTCGATTCGCTGCTCAACTATGAGACGGTGAAATACTTCGGCGCCGAAGCGCGCGAGGAAGCCCGCTACGCCAGCGCGGCAGGCGCATATGCCCGCGCCGCGATCAAGAGCGAGAACTCGCTCGGCCTGCTCAACATTACCCAGTCGCTGATCACCAACCTGCTGATGGCCGGCGCAATGGCGTGGACCGTGTGGGGTTGGAGCAAGGGCGAACTGACCGTGGGTGATCTGGTGTTCGTCAACACCTACCTGATGCAGTTGTTTCGCCCGCTCGACATGCTGGGCTGGGTTTACCGCACGATCCGTCAGGGGCTGGTCGACATGGGAGCGATGTTCAGGCTGATGGACACCGCCATCGAAGTGCGGGACGCCCCCGGCGCTCCGGCACTGCTGGTGCGCCATCCGACCGTGGCGTTCGAGAACGTGGTGTTCGGCTATGACCGGGACCGGACCATTCTCCACGGGCTCAGTTTCGAGGTTCCGGCCGGATCGCGCACCGCCATTGTCGGCCCTTCAGGTGCGGGCAAGAGCACGATCGCCCGCCTGCTGTTCCGGTTCTACGACCCGTGGAGCGGCCGGGTCCTGATCGACGGGCAGGACATCGCCTCGGTTACCCAGGCTTCCCTGCGCGCGATGATCGGGATCGTGCCGCAGGATTCGGTCCTTTTCAACGACACGATTGGCTACAACATCGCCTATGGCCGCGATCAGGCAAGCGAAGAAGACGTGCTGCGGGCCGCCGCCGACGCGGCGATCCTGCCGTTTATCGAACGGCTGCCGCACGGGTTCGACACCGAAGTGGGTGAACGCGGCCTCAAGCTCTCCGGCGGCGAAAAGCAGCGCGTGGCGATTGCGCGCACGCTGGTGAAGGACCCGCCGATCGTGGTGCTGGATGAAGCCACCAGTGCGCTCGACACCCGCACCGAGCAGGACATCCTTACCACCCTGCGCCGGGTCAGTGAGCATCGCACCACTCTGTCGATTGCCCATCGTCTGTCGACGATTGCCGATTCGGACGAAATCCTGGTGCTCGACCAGGGGCGACTGGCAGAACGCGGCACCCACGGCGCGCTGCTGCGGCACGATGGCCTCTATGCCGAAATGTGGGCGCGCCAGCTGAACGAACGCGAGTCGCTGGAGCAGGCAGCGGAGTAAGCTAGTCGGCGCCAGGGAAGCGGGCGAACCCGGGCAAGGCGGCGAGGTCCGCTTCCCAGCTCAGCGCATCGGCCAGCTGGATATGGACCTGCGGAGGGAACAGCTCGGGCTCATCAAGCGTGACGGTCTGGATGTCCACCAGCCCGGGCAGGACGTTTTCGTTGATGTAGTAGAGCCCGGTTCCGCAGTCGCCGCAGAAATAGCGCTCCGCATCAGCGGACGAGCGGTAGCGCTTGGGCTTGCCTTGCTCGATCGCAAAATCATCTGCCGCCACGGCGATCCATGCCACCCCGATGGCCCCGGCACAGCGGCGGCAATCCTCACAGTGGCAGACCGAGGAATGGCGCACCCCGCCCTGGAAGCTGTAGCGGATGGCCCCGCAATGGCAGTGTCCGCTAGGCATGATCCAATTCTCCACCTTGAGTCACCCTAACCCCCTTTCTTGCGCGGGGCGAGTGTCGATTGCAGGGTCCCAAATCCGGTCGCTTGCCACGGATCCCCATGTCCGGAAACCGGGGCGGCGGATACGCAGCGCGGGGCACGTGGAAATTTGGACACGGTCTCGAATTTTTTGAACCTTTCAAGGCTTCTGACTGACTATCCTGGCAATGACCGGACTCACTCCTCCCCAGCGATCGCACGCCGACAGCCTGCTTGACAGTCTGCTGGTGACCATGGTGCTGGCGGGCGATCGCCGCGCAGCCAGCCGTCTTCACGCCCGCTGGCACCAGCGCCTGCTGCGCACGGCTCGGCGGCATACCGGCGACGGCGAACAGGCCAGGGTCGCGGTGCAGGAGTGCTGGCTGGCGATCTGGCGCGGCCTGCCCGCGCTGCGGGACCATGCCAGCTTCGCCCCCTGGGCCTTCGGCATCCTGCGCCGCCGCTGTGCCGAGCGGGTCAGCGAACTGGCCCGCGACCGCGACCGCCATGCCGAGGCGGACAGCGACGTCGAGGCCCAGGCCCATGCCGGGCCAGCCGCGGCTCCGCTGGAGGACCGTATTGCCATTGCCGGGGCCTTTGCCGCGCTGAGCCCAATCCACCGGCTCGCTGCCCATCTGTTCTTCGTCGAGGGGCTGTCCCTCGCCGAAATCGCTGCGGTTCAGAACGTGCCCGAAGGCACGGTCAAATCGCGCCTGTTCCATGCCCGCCGACAACTCAAGGCGGCCCTTTCCGGAGACGACCAATGACTGACACCGACTCCCGCATCCGCGCGGCCCTGGACGATGACGACAAGGCCTTCCTCGCCAGCCTCGATCAGGACCGGGGCATGTTCACCCAGATGGGCGACGTGCTGGTCGGGCCGCTCGGCGGCTGGTCGAAGCTGATCTTCGCCAGCGCGGTCGTATTCGGTTTTACCCTCGTCTTTTGCGGCTGGCGCTTCTTCACTGCCGAAACCAGCGAGGACATCCTCTGGTGGGGCCTTGTTACCCTTGGCGCCCTGATGATGCAGGGATTCATCAAGGAGTGGTTCTACAGCCGGATGAACCTGCTTTCCACCTTGCGTGAGATCAGGCGACTGCAGTTGCAGGTCGCCCTGCTCGAAGAAGCGCGCAGCTAATCGATGAAGCGCCTAATCGATGAAGGGATCGCGCACCAGGATCGTGTCGTCCCGTTCAGGACTGGTTGAGACCAGGGCAACCGGGGTCTCGATCAGTTCCTGCACCCGCTGGATGTACTTGATCGCCTGCGCCGGAAGGTCGGCCCAGCTGCGCGCGCCGGCGGTGGTTCCGTTCCACCCTTCCATGTCCTCGTAGATCGGCTCGACATTGGACTGGTCAGCGGCATGGCTGGGGAAGTAGTCGAGGATCTTGCCGCCCAAGCGGTAGCCGGTGCAGATCCGCACCGTCTCGAACCCGTCGAGCACATCGAGCTTGGTCAGCGCAATCCCGGTCACCCCGCTGATCGCACAAGACTGGCGCACCAGCACCGCATCGAACCAGCCGCACCGTCGCTTGCGCCCGGTCACCGTGCCGAACTCGTGCCCGCGCTCGCCCAGCCGCTGGCCGGTTTCGTCCTCCAGCTCGGTCGGGAACGGGCCAGAGCCGACCCGGGTGGTGTAGGCCTTGACGATCCCGAGTACGAACCCGGTGCTGGCCGGGCCGAGGCCCGATCCGCTTGCCGCCGTGCCGCTGACCGTGTTGGAGCTGGTCACGAACGGGTAGGTCCCGTGGTCTACATCGAGCAGCACGCCCTGCGCCCCTTCGAACAGGATCCGCGCGCCCGCCTTGCGGACTTTCTTCAGCCGCTTCCACACCGGCTGGGCATACTGGAGCACGAACGGTGCGATCTCGGCCAGCTCGGCCAGCAGCGCCGCGCGGTCAACCGGCGGCTGGCCGAACCCGGCACGCAGCGCATCGTGGTGCGCGCACAGCCGATCAAGCTGGCTGTCAAGCGCATCGAGGTGCGCCAGGTCGCACACGCGGATCGCGCGGCGGCCGACCTTGTCTTCGTAAGCCGGGCCGATCCCGCGCCCGGTGGTACCGATCTTGCCCGCACCCGCCGCCGTCTCGCGCAGGCCGTCGAGGTCGCGGTGGATCGGCAGGATCAGCGGGCAGTTGTCGGCAATGGCGAAGTTCTCGGTGGTGATCGAGACCCCCTGCCCTTCTAGCTTGCCGATCTCGTCCTTGAGATGCCACGGATCGAGCACCACGCCATTGCCGATGATCGAGAGCGTACCGGTCACAATGCCGCTTGGCAGCAGGCTGAGCTTGTAGGTGGTGTCGCCCACCACCAGCGTATGGCCCGCGTTGTGCCCGCCCTGGAAGCGGACCACGGCATCAGCGCGGCTGGCGAGCCAGTCAACGATCTTGCCCTTGCCCTCGTCGCCCCACTGGGCGCCGATCACGGTGACGTTGGCCATGCGAACTCTCTCATGCGGGGGAAGTCAAACCGCGCGGGCCCTAGGCGCTGGGCGGCGGAAGGGCAAGAGCGCCGGGCCAGGACGGACAGAGATGGCCGCGCGTGATGAGGGAGACATGGACCACATGTTACACAGTCCTGGGGCAAAAAAGTTCGCCCTGCACAGCGTGAGCGCGAACGGGCACAGACGTGCACCCAAAGAGGCAGAGCGGGCTGATCGGACAGGCGAGGTTGAGGCGTGCGCACCCCTGAGGATAGGCCAGATTTCGGCGGTGTAGGAAAGGGCGGAGCATAAGTCACTCGCGAAACCCAGCCCTTGACTCGGCCGAACACTCCTCGCCCGTTCAGGCATCTGCCGCGCGCGCCTGCAACCGGGCTTCGGCCTCAGCCAGAGAGCCGGGATCGTTCAGGTTGGCAAACGGATCCCCGGCCGGATCGGGCGGCCAGGCGATCCGGGCTGCGTTCAACCTGTCCGCCAGGCGCCAGAGTGACCGCCCACCTTCGGCAAGATAAAGTGCCAAAGCGGGCTGGTCGACACGCCACAGGCTTGCCAGCGGCTGGTCCCGGCCCTGGCTGACAGGCATGGCCACGCCGCAAGACCCGATCCGATCTGCCAGCCGGCTTGCAAGGTCAGCGGGCAGGAACGGCTGGTCGCAGCCGATCAGCAGGACGTGTGAGCGGCCCAATTCGGCACCGAACCGAAAGGCACTGTCCAGCGCGCTGATCGGGCCGATCCCGGGCAGCCGGTCAGGCAGGTTCGGCAGACCCGCCCCTGCGGGCTGGCCCCCATCGCGCACCGCCACAGCCACCACATCGGAGGAGGCCCGCGCCCACCCGACTGCATGATCGATCAGCGGGCGGCCGGCCAGCGTCCGCAACGGCTTCGATCCGCCCATCCGGCCGCCTTGACCGCCCGCAGCGATGATGATCGCAGGAGAAATGGTCTGACCCATCAACGCGCCATACCCCGGTTTGCAGACTTTTCGCCACTCGCTCCCCTCAAAATGCACAAATTGCATTTTTCGCAATCATGGCAGCGGCTTGCTTCTGGCTTCCGGATCATCCTAGTGTCCGACACACCATGGCGCGCGCGAGGGGGATTCGGTGGCACTAGACTGGTCAGTAGCAGTAAGGCGTGCTCAAAAACTTCTCCAGCAGGAAGAAGCCGAACGCACACGCACCCTCGCTGCTCTGACCGAACGCGATCCCGCTCTGGCGGATTTCCTGCGCACCCACCTGCAGGACACGCTGGACTTTTCAGGCTTCATGGCGACCCGGGCGAACGGCAGCCGAGAAACGGGGCATGACCATGCGCTGGTTGAACCCGGCGCGATCATCGGACCGTGGCGACTGGAGCAATTGGCTGGAACCGGCGGCATGGGCCAGGTATGGCAGGCCCGCCGCGATGACGGGGTCTACGATCAGGTCGCAGCTTTAAAGCTGCTCGGTTCCGGCAGCGAATCGATTGGCCAGCGGTTTGCCGCTGAGCGGCAGCGCCTTGCCCGGATGGAGCATCCCAACATCGCGCGCATCATCGATGGCGGCAGCGATGATCTGGGCCGGCCATACATGGTCATGGAATATGTGGAAGGCGATCCGATCGACCGCTGGTGCGCCTCGCGCCAGGCCGATCAGAGGCAGCGCATCTCGCTGCTGACCGATCTGTGCGCCGCATTGGCCCATGCCCACGCCCGGCTCGTGCTGCACCTCGATGTCAAAGCTGGCAATGTGCTGGTCAACCGCGAAGGACGCCTGCGCCTGATCGACTTCGGCATCGCCGCGCTGATCGATACCGGGAACGGCGGAACAGGCGGACGGGCATTGACCCTTGCCACGGCGGCGCCGGAACAGCTGACTGGTGGACCATTGACGGTTGCCACAGACGTGTTCCAGGTCGGTATGCTGGCGCATCTGCTCCTGACCGGCAAGTTGCCCGAACGGCAGGCAGACGGTGCCGTAACCATGGACAGCGGCGCGCTCGACCAGACAGATCTGGCCGCTATTCTCAGGCGCGCGACGGCAGCCGAGCCGGGCCATCGTTACCAGTCGGTCGATGCACTTGGTGATGACATGCGGAACTGGCTGGCCGATTTGCCAGTGTCAGCCCGCGATGGCGGCCCGTGGTATCACGGCAAGCTGCTGATCCGGCGGCACAAGGCAGCCTCGGCCGCCATCGGAATCGCGCTTGCGGCGCTGCTCGCAGGTCTTGGCATCAGTCTGTGGCAACGCGATCAGGCCATTGCCGCACGCAATCTGGCGCTGGCCGAGGAGGAACGCAGCGATACGATCCGCGAATCGCTCTATTTCCTGCTGGCCGAAACGGGGGCGACTGACGGGCAAGGAACTTCGGCGCTCGGGCTTGCTGCTGCGGCGGAGCGCATCGGTGCCCGGTTCGATGCCGCGCCGACCCAATACGCAGCCGTATTGCAGGCCCTGGGGGAACTGCAGTTTTACCTGTCTGACGACGTAGGCGCGCTTGCGACGCTGGGCCGCCTGCTAACCAAGTCGGACGCAATCGACCCGGAAACCCTGGCCCAGGCACGATACAATGCCGCTCAAGCTCATATGCGCCAGGGCCGCGCAGAGGATGCGGGCCGCCTGCTGACACAGGCCCAGGAGTTCTGGAACACGGATCGCGGACGCTGGGCCGTGCGGCTGACCGACAGCCGACTGCTCGAAGCACAAGTGCTGCGCCAACGCGATCCCTCCGCAGCGGTTGCCCTGCTGGAGCAGACGTTGGACCGCCATATCCGCCAGCAAGGCGCCGATAACCAGCGGGCTGGCGTGTTCTACAACAATATCGGCACCAGCCTTGTCACACTGAACCGGCTGGAAGAGGCCGAAGCCGCGCTGAACAAGGCCGACGCTGTTTGGCGGCGGACCGGGTTGGCGACCGGATTTGACGCTCTCAACACGCTCAACAACCTGGCGAGCGTGCAGTATTTGCGGGGTGAAATGGGGTTGGCGGAAGCCAGCTTCGCCCGTGCCGTTTCCTTGCGAGAACAGCTGTTCGGCGCATCGGCCGCAACCGCCGCCCTTTTGTCGAACCACGGAAAAGCCCTGCTCGGCATCGATCAGCCCGCCCGTGCCTTGGCGCGCTTCGAACAGGCCGAGGCGATGGCCGTGCAGTATGCGGGGCCGGCCAGCCCCCTGACCGTCTCGATCCAGCTTGGCCGGGCGGAGGCGATGGCCCGATCCGGAAGCAGCGGGGCAGTCGGGGTGCTTGATGGCACGCGCAAGACAATCGCCGCACTGGGTGATCCGCTGCCTTTGCAAGCGGCTTTTGAACTGGCGTTTGGCAAAGTGCATCTTGCTGAAGGTAGGGAGGACCCTGGCCTGGCAGCAATCCGGCGCGCGCAGGAACTGGCGGCTGAGGCGGGCCCTGCGGCCGAACGGATTCGGAGCGAAGCAGCCGCGCTGCTTGCCAGGTAACCGGCCAAGTCAGGCCATTCGCTTGGCCAGCCACGCACGTGCATCGTGCCAATCCCGCCGGACGGAACGTTCTGATATCCCCAGAACCGTGGCTGTTTCGACTTCGGTAAAGCCAGCGAAATACCGGGCGTCCACCACGCGCAACCAGCGCGGATTGTCTTCGCCGAGTTGGTCGAGCAATTGCCCGATCGCCACCATCTGTTCCGGCGTTTCGCCAAATTCGGGCAAGCCCGGCTCATCAGCGCGCTGCCGCTTGTCAGCCAGCTTGCGGCGGGCATGGTCAATAATGACCTGCCGGATAGCCAGCGATGCCACGGCAAGGAAATGCCCGGGGGACCGAAACCCCTCATGACCGTCGATTTTCAGAAAGGCCTCGTGGACCAGATCGAGCGTCATCATCGTATCGCTCATTCTTGCCCGGCGGCGCCTGCCCCGGGCGATCTCGATCAGCTCAGCGTGGAATTCGCGTACCAGAGCGCTCGCCAGCAACTGCTCCTGGTCACTGTAAGGCTTTGATTCGCTGCTTTCTGGCTGGTTCGGCACAAGGCCAAGTATGGCGATTACGCAAGCGAGTGAAAGCCTTTTTGGACCCGCCCCGAAAAGTGCGGGAACCTGGCGGACCCGGGCAGGTTACGATCATTGGTGCAACACTGACCTGCGGTGGGCCAGCGTAGTGACCGCGCGATTGGCAATGCACGCAGTTGTGCACAATCGATTGAGTTTTCTGTGCCGTTGGGGCATCTGTCGCCCTGCGGACGAGCTGGACAGGAAGGTGCGGCCTTCCGCAAACGAGAGGTGCGTCTATGAAAACCATCAGAATTATGGGTCTTTTTGCCACGACTGCCCTGCTTGCCGCTTGCGGCGGCGGGACCAGCGAACCACCGGCAGCCGAAGAAACGGCCGCCACCGCGGCTGCTGAACCGGCGGCGACGGAAGCCGCTGCGCCGGCTCCTGCTGCTGCAGCGGCACCCACTGCCGATTCGACTGACACGGTCGACGGGACCACGCTGGCCCAGTTCACGGCCAATGTTGCAAACGGTGCCAAGGTGTTTGCGCAGTGCAAGGCCTGCCATGTGGTGGAGCCGGGCCAGAACCGGACCGGGCCTTCGCTGGCCGGGATCGTCGGCCGCGCAGCCGGTACGGTCGAAGGGTACAACTATACCCCGGCCAACAAGAACAGCGGGATCACCTGGACCAAGGAAAAATTGTTCCAGTATCTGGAAGATCCCAAGCGCGTCATTCCGGGCACCAAGATGGCCTTTGCCGGCCTGAAGAATGGTCAGGACCGGGCTGACGTGATTGGCTATCTGGAAAACCCCGCCCAGTAAGGTCGGCTGCCACACTCACACAGAAAAGGGGCGCGCACCGGCTGGTACGCGCCCCTTTTCGTGTGCCCGCTTAATGTGTGTTGCGCAGGTCAGGCAGCCATTGATCCGCGCGCCAGTTCGCATTGCGACCAGATATCGCACAGGGCGTTGATCAGCCGGTCGATGTCATCGTCGCTGTGCACCGGGGATGGCGTAATCCGCAGTCGTTCGGTGCCACGCGGGACGGTCGGATAGTTGATCGGCTGGACGTAGATGCCATGGTTGTCCATCAGCCAGTCGCTGATCCGCTTGGCCTTGTGCGGATCGCCCACCATCACCGGGATAATGTGGCTCGGGTTGGGCAGGTGCGGGATACCCAGCATGTCGAGCTTGCGGCGGACTGTCTTGACCCGGTCACGCTGGCGTTCGCGTTCGGCTTCGCTCTGCTTGAGGTGGCGAATGCTGGCCGCAGCGCCCGCGGCAAGGGCTGGCGGAATGGCGGTGGTGAAGATGAAGCCGCTGGCGAAGGTGCGGACAAAATCGCACAGGCTGGCAGAGGCCGCGATGTAACCGCCCATGACCCCGAACGCCTTGCCCAGCGTGCCCTCGATCACGGTGATCCGGTCCATCAGGCCTTCGCGCTCGGCCACGCCGCCGCCGCGCGGGCCGTAGAGGCCGACGCCATGCACCTCATCGATATAGCTCATCGCCCCGTGCTTTTCGCACACGTCGAGGATTTCCGCGATCGGGGCGATGTCTCCGTCCATCGAATAGACGCTTTCGAACGCGACCAGCTTGGGCACGTCAGGGCCAAACTCGGACAGGTGCAGATCAAGATCGGCCGGATCGTTGTGCTTCCAGATGCGGCGCTGCGCCTTGGAATGGCGGATGCCTTCGATCATCGAGGCATGGTTCAGCGCGTCGGAAAAGACCACACAGCCGGGAATGCGCGAGGCCAGCGTGCCAAGGCCCGCCCAGTTGGAGACATAGCCCGATGTGAACAGCAGCGCGGCTTCCTTGCCGTGCAGGTCGGCCAGTTCGCGTTCCAGCAGGACATGGTGATGGTTGTTGCCCGAAATGTTGCGCGTGCCGCCAGCGCCGGCGCCGCATTCGTCGAGCACGCGGTGCATGGCTTCGATGACCACCGGATGCTGGCCCATGCCGAGGTAATCGTTCGAGCACCACACGGTGACATTCTGGGTGGTGTCCCCGACATAGCGCGTCGCATGGGGATAGGCGCCGCGATGGCGTTCGATCTCGGTAAAGACCCGATAGTTCCCTTCCTCACGAACGACATCGAGCTCACCCTTGAAATAGGTCTCGAAATCCATGGTCAGCCTTCCTCTCTTGTCATCTGGTGTTCGCGCGCAGCGCGCGATTTTGACCCGGGCCGCGGCAGGGCCCAGCCCCACAGCATTCCGTCGCGAAACGGCAGGGTCAGAAACAGGTGCTCTAGCGCGCCCAGGGCGGCCAGGGCGAACAGCAGGCTGGCACCGACGGCCTCGGCGCTGCCGGCGGGCGATGCCCAGGCCAGCGTCCCCAGCCATAAAGCCAGACCGAGCGCCAGCGCGGCCGAGGCCAGCAGGGGCAGGCTGAACCGGTTCGGGCCGTAATAGCTCTTCAGATAGGCGAGGTGCGGCGGCAGGATGTCGGTCGCCGAATTGGGCACGCCGTGGAAGATGTTGAGCTTGGTGCTGAGCCGCATGACATAGAGCAGCGCAAAGGTCATCGCGCCGACCTGGTTGGCTGCGTTCCAGGTGATCGACACCAGCAGCAGGGCAGTGACCGCCAGCGCGATCTCGTGGTGGCTGAGCGCATCGACCGCGCGGCTGAACCGTTCCCGGTAGCTCGCGCCTTGGGGGCAGGCCTCGCGCCGGGTGCCGGTGACCGCGCCGGTCAGAAAGCCGAGTTCATGCCAGCTCCACACCAGCAGCGCACCGCCGAAGGAAATATAAACCGCGGCGATCGTGGCCGAAGTCATCGCCAGGGTAACAGCGCAAAAGCCGGCAATTCCGGCAATTCCGGCCAGCGTCAGACTGAGCGGGAAGGTCGACCGTTCCCGGTTGTCCAGCCATGCAATCAGGCCGGTTGCAAGGAACCAGATCGCGATTGTCACGATCACAGGCAGCAAGTGGCCGCTCCAGCTTACCATGCCGGTTGCAGCCGGATGGTCTGCGGCAGATGATGGGTACGGGTACGATGGGTGTAGAGGCGCAGGAAGCTCAGCCCGGCACCGGCCATCCCGGCCACCCGCTTTGCCATGCCGCCGAGCCCGCCCTGCACCTTGCCGGCCTCAATCTTGCGCGAGGCATTGAGCAGGCCGTCCATCTTTCGACGGAAGGCCGGATCGTCGATGTCGAGTTCAACCGGGAAGACCTGGCGGTTGATCTGGTTGCAGATCGAGAAAACCTTGTAGCCGTATTCCTTGGGGTCAATCCCCAGCGCCGCATGGAACGCCGGACGGTTATGGTCGCGCACATACATGGTGGCATAGACCGACAACAGGAAGAAACGGATCCACAGCCTGTTGAGCCCGGTCAGCAGCTTGGGGTCAGCCCGCATCAGCATGGCAAAAGCCTCGCCATGGCGAAACTCGTCGTTGCACCACTCTTCGAACCAGTTGAAGATCGGGTGGAACTTGTTTTGCGGATTGGCCGCCAGGTGCCGGAAGATCGTGATGTAGCGCGAATAGCCGATCTTTTCCGACAGGTAGACCGCGTAGAAAATGAACTTCGGTTTGAAAAAGGTGTATTTCTTGGTCTTGGTCAGGAAGCCCAGATCGATCCCGATCCCGGCATCCTTCAGTGTTTCATTGATGAAACCGGCATGGCGGCTTTCGTCGCGCGCCAGCAGCTTGAACAGCTGCTTTATGTCCGGGTTCTTGGTCCGCTTGGCGATCTCGGCATAGAGGATGCAGCCGGAAAACTCAGATGTCAGCGAACTGACCAGGAAATCGACGAATTCAGCCCGCAGTTCAGGCTCCAGCGTGTCCAGCACCCCGTGGAAACTGCCATCCTGCCGGAAATGCTTCTTGTTCGGATCGCCCACCATGTCCGCGATCAGCACGTCCCACTCGGCTCGCACCGGCGAGACGTCGATCGAATCGAGCGCATCGAAATCGGTGGTGTAGAAGCGCGGGCTCAGCATGGTGTTCTGCTGGGCAATGGCCATCGCGTCGTCGCGGGTAATGGCGGTGTGGGCGTTCATTTGAGCCTCCCCGGGGTAAAACTGACCTCGTACAGTTCCTTGAGGTCGAAATAGGCGGCAAGCCGCGTCCATGCGCGCAGGATCGGGCCGGCTCGGGTGATCGTTGCCATGCGGTCATAGACCGCCGACTGGCCAAAATTGATCTGGATCGGCGCGCCGTGCACCCTCACGCTGTCGCCCGGCATGATCGCAATATCCCCATCCAGCTCGACGTGGGCGTGGAAGTGGTGCTCGCTCTGCTCCACCTCGATCCGGCACGGCGTTTCGAACTGCCGAGAATGTATGGGGCCGTTCATGCGCCCGTTCTCGCCTCAAGCAGGCCGAGGAAGGCTTCGCGGTTGTCCGGGCCGAACCCGCCGAGCTCAATCGATCGGTCTGTGGCAAGGTCGGTCAGGGACAGGGAACCGTCCTGCCACAAGGTCAGGCGGAAGGGCGGCTGGGCATCAATGCCGCGCATGTGGCGGTCACGGGCGAGACCTCGCATCACGCCGCGGATGAAACCGCTCTGCCTGGCGTCCCCGGCGATCACCGCCACGGTTTCGTTTGCCACGGCATCGGTGATGATGACTGCGCCATCCGGATCGTCAGCGAAGGTCAGGTCGCGGATCTCGACCGGGGCGACCGCAGCCTTGGCCCGCTCGACCGGGGGCACGGCCTGCTGTTCCAGAACGCCGACCCGGACGGCAGCAGTCATCACCAGCGAGACCACGACCAGCGCCCCTGCCGCGATGATTGTCGGACGCGGAACGGTGTTTTCATGGCTGTGGGTGTGGCTCATGCGACTGCTCCTGCAGGCCGCAAGGCGGTCGATCCGGCCTCGTCACCGGCGGCCTGGGCGGACCGTTCGATCGTCGTCACCTGGGAACAGGCGCGGGCGAGGATCTCGGCCACCTCATCGGCGTTTGCCAGAGCACGCAGCATCGGCTCGGGCGCACCGAACCGGAACGGGCGAGCGTGGGGCCAAAGCATAGCATAGCCAAGCCGGTGCGCCCCGCTCGGCTTCACGGTGATATCACCAAACCCGGCCTGCTGCTGTCGCAGTTCGGCCGACCCAAGCAGACCGAGCGGCAGATTGATGCACTTGTTCAGCGCCACCCCGATCCGCAGCACCACGCGGCGATTGGTGATGGTGTAGACGGTCGTCCGTGCCACCAGTGTTGCAAACAGGTGCAGCAGGCCGAGCACGAAAGCGCCCGAGATGGCAATCGCGAGCACGCCGAACAGACTGCCGCTGGCAAGGGTAATCGCGGCGAGCAACACAAAATAGCCGGTCACCCACCGGGTGTGCAGTGCGCTGCTGGCGAAGGTCCGGGCATCAGGCGCACCCTGCCACAGGATCTCCTCTCCCTCCGGCAGATCGCCGGGCAGCCCCCGGATCGGCTCGTGGTCGTATTCGGTCATATCCAGGGCTCCTGCCGGTCAGCGTTGGCATAGAGATAGCCGCCGCCGAAATAGCCGATGATCCGTTCTTCCTCGTATCGGGTAATCTGGCCCGGCGTTTCCAGCTGAGGCACTCCGGCGTAATCGGCGGCATTGATCGCATCGAGCTCGATTGCCTCACGCCCGACCGTGGCCATCGCCATCGGTGCGAGCACATTGCCGGTGGGTGTTTCGACCTCAAGATAGCGGATCAGGTGCTCTGCCTGATCGACCCACAGCTCGGCCACGGTGCCGGCCACCTTTCCGTCAGCGGCGATCACCGGCATTCCACGCGGATCGCGGCTGGCCGGGGCCACGGTGACCCCGTGCGCAAGCGCCATCGGCACGATGCGGGGATTGCCGTGGGCATCCTGATCGGGGAAGCGGCCGCGCTCGGCATAAGCGGCCGGGCCGATCCCGTCTGCCAAGGGGTTGCCGGTCGGGCTGTAAGGTGCACCGCCGAAGTTCTCGCGCCGCTTCGCAGCGATATCGACCGGCTCGCGCCCGCCTGCTGCCGGAGCGACAACCACACCCCGATCGAACGGCAGCTTGAACCGCTTGGGCGAAGCGGTGCTGAGCGGCCCGCCGACCGATTCAACCGCGCCGGTCAGCTCATCCTCAAGCGGATAGCCTTCGCGCCGGTCCTCTCGCCTGAGCCAGAAGATCAGCGCCACGAAGAACAGGAAGAAGGCGTAGAGCGCCAGTTCCGCCACATCGATCGTTCCTACGATATTGCCATCGAACATCGGTCTTTCCTTTCACGCGGTATCAGGTGGGAAACTCAGAGAGTCCAAAACGGGAGTAGTCATGGTCAGGCGTTTGCCTGTGTCTGCGGCCAACCAGCGGCCCAAGCACAACCAGCGTGCCAAGCAGCAGCGCAATTTCGATCAGATAAACGGTGGTGTAGCCCGCTGCCCGGGCCGCCAGCAGGCCATTGGCTGCGTCTGTCATCGACGCAGCGCTCACCAGGTCCCGGATCAATCCGCCAAGGCTCATCGCAAGGCCTGCACAACTGGCCTGCACCGCACCCCAGGCACCCAGTGCAAGGCCAGCCCTGCCCTCTTCGGCAAGCGACATGGCCGCCACCATCGTGCCGACCGAGAACAGCCCGACGCCCAGGCCGATCAGGACTGCCCCCAATGCCAGCAGGCCCGGCGCATCGAGGGGCGCGGCGAACAGCACAGTCAGGAAAGCGGCAATGCCGGTAACCGCACCGTAACCTGCGATCCGCAGCGGATCGTTGCCGCGCACCAGCCATCGGGCCGAGATCGCAAAACCGATCAGGGCGCCAAACGCCCAGGCGCCGGTCAGGCCGGTGGTGGCACCGACACCAAGGCCGAGCACTTCGCCGCCGAACGGTTCGAGCAGCGGATCCTGCATCGCGAACGCTGCGGCCCCAAGGCCGATGGCGGCCAGCAGCCGCCCGGCCTGCGTCTGCCTGAGGAAACCGCGCCATACTTCGGCAAAGGGAACCGCCGCATCATGTGCGGCTGGAGCGGCGGCGTTGCGCGGCTCCTGTTTCCACAGCGCCACAAGGTTGAGCACCAGGGCGACAACCGCCGCCCCCTGAATAACCTGCACCAGCCGGGTGGGGGTGAAATCGACCAGCAATCCGCCAATCACCACCGCCGCAATCATCATCCCGACCAGCAGCATGACATAAAGCAAGGCAACCGCGCGCGGGCGCTTCTCGGCCGGCGCCAGATCGGTCGCCAGGGCGAGGCCTGCGGTCTGCGCGACATGGGTGCCCGCACCCGTCAACAGGAACGCAAGCGAACTGGCCGCCACGCCGAGCACGAAGGCATCCGGGCGGCTCAGCAGCAGCAGCGCCATCGGCATGATGGCGAGGCCGGCAAACAGCATCAGCGTGCCGAACCAGATGTAGGGCACTCGGCGCCAGCCCAGCACCGATCGGTGATGGTCGCTGCGGTGCCCAATCACTGCGCGCATCGGCGCAACCAGCAGCGGCACGGCGATCAGCAGCGCGACCAGCGCGGCAGGAACGCCGAGTTCGACGATCATCACCCGGTTGAGCGTGCCAGTCAGCAGCACGGTCGCCATCCCGATGGTCACCTGAAACAGGGCCAGCCTGAGCAGGCGCGGCAGCGGCAGGTCGGCGCTTGCAGCGTCAGCAAAGGGCAGCCAGGTGATCGCCACCCGGGTCCATTTTGCTGCGAGGACGCCGCTGCGTGTCATCCGCGCTTCACCAGTTCAAGCGCGTGGGAGGTATAGAAACCGCTCGACACGCGGTGGCTGCGTCCGATCGACCAGCCGTCCAGCGCGGCCAGGCTGCGGCGCAGGTCGGCTTCCGAAATCGGCACGATCGCAGGTGACCGGTTGCCGCGCGGAAACAGCTTGCCCGCGCTGTGCATCGCCCCGAGCAGCCGGGTGTAAGGCGCAAAGGTGAACAGGATCGAGCAGCGGCAATGGCGCGACAGGGCGGTCAGCGTCGCGACCATGTCTTCCAGCGCATAGTGGATCAGAGAATCCATCGCGACGGCATGGTCGAAGTGGCCGAGCGCAGGGTCGAGCATGTCGCCGACATGCCACTCGATCCGTCCGTGGCCGAGGAACGACGGGGCCCGCTCGCGCGCAATGTCCACCAGCCCGCCAGCAATGTCGACCGCGGTGATGTCCCCGCCGCGTTGCGCCAGTTCCACGCTGAGCGCCCCGGTGCCGCACCCGGCATCGAGCACGCTGGTGCGGCGCAGGTCATGCGGCAGCCAACTCGCCAGTGTGCCGCGCATCTCGTCCCGGCCAGCGCGGACGGTGGCCCGGATCCCGCTGACCTTGGCATCGGAGGTGAGGTCGATCCACGCCTTGCGGGCGGTCCCGTCGAAATAGGCGGCCAGCTTTTCCCGCTGCGCGTCGTAGCGGGTGGCAGGCTGGATGGCAGGGCCTTGCGGAAAGGGCTGCGTCGCCATCATTCGTACCCCAGGAAGTCAAAGATATCGCGGTCCTTCATCGGCTGGGCCTCGACCGGGTCGACCCCCGCCCACAGCAGCCGCGCCAGCCGCAGGTATTCCTCCTGCGCGGCCGTGACCTCGGGCGTCTCGTCCATCTCGAACAGGGTGCACTTCTTCAGGCGCGAGCGGCGGATCGCATCGAGATCCTTGAAATGGGCCAGTCTCTTCATCCCGATCGCGTTGCTGAAACGGTCGATCTCGTCGGTCGCTGCAGAGCGGTTGGCGATCACGCCAGCCAGGCGCACATTGTAGTTCTTCGCCTTGGCACCAATCGCGGCGACGATCCGGTTCATGGCGAAGATGCTGTCGAAATCGTTGGCCGCCACCACCAGCGCCCGGTCGGCGTGCTGCAGGGGAGCGGCAAAGCCGCCGCACACAACATCGCCCAGAACGTCGAAGATCACCACGTCGGTCTCGTCGAGCAGGTGGTGCTGTTTGAGCAGCTTGACGGTCTGCCCGACGACATAGCCGCCGCAGCCGGTACCGGCGGGCGGGCCGCCTGCCTCTACGCACATCACCCCGTTGTAGCCTTCGAACATATAGTCTTCCGGGCGCAGTTCCTCGGAATGGAACTCGACGCTTTCCAGCACGTCGATCACGGTCGGCATCAGCTTCTTGGTCAGGGTGAAGGTGGAATCGTGCTTTGGATCGCACCCGATCTGCAGCACCCGGTGGCCCAGCTTGGAAAAGGCGGCCGAAAGGTTGGAGGACGTGGTCGACTTACCGATCCCGCCCTTGCCGTAGACCGCGAACACCTTGGCATTCTTGATCGCATCGCTCGGGTCGAGCGAGACCTGCACCGAACCCTCGCCGTCGGGGGGGCTGAAGCGCGCGCGGGGGTCTAGCAGGTTCATCGTATTCTCCTCATTCAGCCGCAATCACGCCCTCGAGCCGATCTTCCAGATCGTCGCTCGCAGCGCGCAGCGCCTGCAATGTCGCTTCGTCGGGCTGCCACAGGCGCCGTTCGCAGGCCTCCAGCAGCCGCCCCGCCACCCGGGCGGAACTCTTCGGGTTCAGGGCGGACAGGCGTTCGCGCATGTCCTGGTCGAGCACGAAAGTCTCGCTGATCTGCTGGTAAACCCAGGGGGCAACCTGGCCAGTGGTGGCCGACCAGCCCATGGTGTTGGTGACGTGGCTTTCGATCGAACGCACGCCCTCGAAACCATGCTTGAGCATCCCTTCGAACCACTTGGGGTTGAGCGTGCGGCTGCGCGTCTCCAGGTCGATCTGTTCGGCCAGGGTGCGGACCTTGGCCGCGCCCTGGGTGGCATCGACGATATAGACCGGCGCTGCCTTGCCCTTGGCCCGGGCGACCGATCGGCTGACCCCGCCCAGCCCGTCAACATACTGGTCAAGATCGGTGATGCCGACTTCGACGCTTTCGAGGTTCTGGTAGGTGAACTCGACATCGCGCAGGGCGCTCTGCATCATTGCGCGCTGCTGCACCGGAGCGCCCTTGACGCCATAGGCATAGCCTTTGTGCGTTTCGAAGGCGTTGGCCAGATCGTCCGGGTCAGTCCACGCACCGCCGTCGATCATCAGGTTGACGTTGGCGCCATAGGCACCCTCGGCATTCGAGAAGACCCGCAACGAGGCGGTTTCGAGATCGCAGCCGTGAGCGGCCTGGTGCGCGAGGCTGTGCTTGCGCACGAAGTTCATCTCCAGCGGCTCGTCCTCGGCCCGGCTGGCGAGCAGGGCCGCTTCGGCCAGCAGGCGGGTCTGCATCGGCAGGAGGTCGCGGAAGATGCCGGACAGCGTCGCCACCACGTCGATCCGGGGTCGGCCGAGCTCAGCAAGCGGGATCAGTTCGGCCCCGCACAGGCGGCCATAGCTGTCGAGCCGCGGGCGGGCACCGATCAGGGTGAGGGCCTGTGCCAGCTGGACGCCTTCGCTCTTCATGTTGTCGGTGCCCCACAGCACCATGGCGAGGCTTTCAGGGAACGGCTCTCCGCCAGCCATGTGGCGGGCGATCAGCTGCTCGGCCTGCTGCTGGCCCTGGCGGCAGGCGAAGCGGCTGGGAATGCTGAACGGGTCAAAGCCGTGAATGTTGCGCCCGGTCGGCAGCACCGCCGGATTTGCCAGAATGTCACCGCCCGGGGCAGGCGCGACATAGCGGCCATCGAGCGCGCGAACCAGCGCGCCCAGTTCATCGCACGAATCGAGCAGCGCGGCGAGCTTGGCCCGCGCCAGCCCGTGTTCGCTGCCTGTCCCCGCCTCGAGATCGGCGGTGACCATGGCGTCGAGCAGTTCCTCACGCGCAGCCCCGGCTGGCGGGCTTCCCAGCACATGGAGGCCGTGGGGGATGAGGGCCTTTTCAAGCTCGTAGAGGTTCGCCGCCAGATCCTCGATCGAACCTGTCTCGATATCGAGCGCCACGCTCTGTTCCGCGATCAGCGCTTCCAGCGCCTCGCGCTCGTCCGCAGCAGCAGCGCTGCGCCAGCGATCGACGCTGGCCTTCAGTTCGGCAAAGCCCTTGTAGAGGCCCGCCTGTGCCAGCGGCGGGGTGAGATAGCTGACCAGCGTGGCGGCCGAGCGGCGCTTGGCGAGAATGCCTTCTGACGGGTTGTTGGAAGCGTAAAGGTAATAGTTAGGCAGGTCGCCCAGCAGCCGCTCCGGCCAGCAGCGGGCCGACAGGCCGGTCTGCTTGCCGGGCATGAATTCGAGCGCTCCATGGGTGCCGAAGTGGAGCACGCCGTGCGCGCCGAAGTCTTCACGGATCCAGCGGTAGAAAGCAGAGAAGGCATGGGTCGGGGCAAAGTCGCCGTCGAACAGCAGCCGCATCGGATCGCCTTCGTAACCGAAGGCAGGCTGGACGCCCACGAAGACATTGCCGAACTGTGCGCCGAGCACCTGGATATGCGAGCTGTCACTCTGCTGACGGCCGGGCGCGGGGCCCCACTGCGCCTCGATCTGAGCGAGGTGGGGTTCGCGCCGCACGTGGTCATCAGCGCTGATCCGGGCAGCGACGTTGGCTTCCGCGCCATAACGCTCGCGGTTGCCGTCCAGGATGGCGCTGCGCAGCGCGTCGACATCGGCCGGAACCTCGACGTCATAGCCTTCGCTCGCCAACCGTTCGAGCGTGGCGTGAAGCGATTCGAACACGGCCAGGAAAGCAGCGCTGCCGGTCGCCCCGGCATTGGGCGGGAAATTGAAGATGACAATGGCGAGGCGGCGCTCGGCCCGCTCTGCCTGGTGCATGGTAATCAACCGGGCGGTCTTGCTGGCCAGCATGGCAGCCCGCTCCGGGCAGGATTCCATCGCCCGCAGATCGCCCGCCGGCTGGAAAATGCAGTGCCGCTCGCAGCCCTGGCAAGGCTCGCCTGTGCCACTGGAGCGCCCGCCGAACACCATCGGCATGATCGACCCGTCGATTTCCGGGATCGCCACCATCATGGTCGCTTCGAGCGGCAGCAGCCCCTGACGCTGGTTGCCCCATTCCTCCAGTGACTGGAATTCCAGCGGATGGGCGGCGATGTAGGGGACGTCGAGCCCGGCCAGCGCGGCGGTGGCGGCAGCGGCATCATTGTAGGCGGGGCCGCCGACCAGCGAAAAGCCGGTCAGGTTGATCACTGCATCGACCTGGCACTTGCCGTCCTTGATGAAGAACTTGTCCATCGCCGGGCGCGCATCCAGCCCGCTGGCGAAAGCGGGTATCACATTCAGCCCGGCCGCCTCGCAGGCAGCGATCACGCCATCGTAATGCGCGGTGTCACGGCCCAGCAGGTAGGAGCGCAGCAGCAACAGTCCGACCGTGCCGGTGGCACCCTTGGCGCGGGGCAGCAGGCGCAGGCTTTCGGAAATCCGTTGGGCGGTGCGCGGATGGTAGACCCCGACTTCGGGATATTCCGCCGGGGGCGCGGCACTGGTCATGCCCCGCCGGGTCAGCCGGTCGCCCGCCGCATAGCGGTCAATCAGGGCGCGGACCATGGCGACGACGTTTTCGTCGGAGCCGGACAGCCAGTATTGCAGGGTGAGGAAATAGGCGCGCAGGTCTTGTGCGGTACCGGGAATGAAGCGCAGGATCTTGGGCAGGCGGCGCAGCATCTTCATCTGCCCGGCGCCCGAGCTTCCACCCGGCTTCTTCGAGCCGCGCAGTTTCTTGAGCAGCGACAGCGGCCCCTTGCTGGGCGCATCCATCCGATATTTGCCCAACCGGGTCAACTTGACCACCTCGCCCGCCGACATCAGGCCAAGCATGGCATCGCAGTGCTCGCGCCGCGCTTCGAGCGTTGGCAGGATCGCCCGCACATGGTCGTCAAGGAACAACATGGTGGCGATCACGATATCCGCCTGCCCGATCGCCTTCTGCGTCTGGGCCAGCGCGCTCTCGTCCCGTTCCCAGTCAGCTGCCGCGTGAAGGGTGAGGGTGATGTTCTCTTCCGCGAGCACGTCGCGGGCGCGCTCGACCGCCCCTTTCAGGTGGTTATCCAGCGTGACGATCGCCACGCGGACCGGAGGCGGCCCGTTACCGCGCATAATGGGCCTTGGCATCGTAGAGCGTGGCAAGATCGATCGCGGCGCGCCCCTGCTCGGCGGCAAAGGCCTCGGTGTTGCGGCGGGCCTTGCCGCGCACGAAAAAGGGGATCTTCTTCAGTTCACACTCGGCTTCGTCAGTCCACTGACCTTTGGATGCTTCGGCCAGGACCGGCTCTGACGCAGTGGAAGTATCAACCGGTTCGTTCTGGCGCGGGGCATGGGCAGCGAGATGCGAAGGGCCGGCTGAGTCGGAAAACTCGAAATCCTCGCGGAACATGGTCAGCAGGTGCTCTTCCAGCCCCATCACCAGCGGATGGACCCAGGTATCGAAGATCACATTGGCGCCTTCGAAGCCCATCTGCGGTGAATGGCGCGCGGGAAAATCCTGCACATGGACCGGCGCGGAGATGACAGCGCAGGAAAGCCCCAGCCGCTTGGCGATGTGCCGCTCCATCTGCGTGCCGAGCACCAGTTCAGGCGCGGCAGCGGCAATCGCGTCCTCTACCGCGAGATGATCGTCAGTGATCAGCGGTTCGATGCCATAGAGCTTCGCCGCATCGCGGATCTCGCGGGCGAACTCGCGGTTGTAGCAGCCCAGCCCGCAGACCATGAAGCCGAGCTCCTCGCTGGCGATCCGGGCGGCGGCAACGGCGTGGGTGGCATCACCGAAAATGAACACCCGCTTGCCGGTGAGATAGGTCGAGTCGACCGAGCGGCTCCACCACGGCATCCGTGAGCCATCGTCATCCAGCGCAGGCGCTGGATCGACCCCGGCCAACGCTGCCACGGCGCGGATGAAGTCGCGCGTTGCGCCGACTCCGATGGGCACGGTGCGGATCGCTGGCTGGCGGAACGTGCGTTCAAGCCAGCGGGCCGCTTCGTCGCCGATCTCGGGATACAGGACAATGTTGAAATCGGCAGCGCCGATTTGCCGGATCTGGTCAGGTGAAGCCCCGAGCGGGGCGATCAGATTGACCTCGATCCCGAGCGCATCGAGGATCTTGCGCACTTCGACCACATCGTCGCGGTGGCGGAAGCCAAGCGCGCAGGGCCCGAGGATGTTGACCAGCGCACGCATACCCCCACGGGGGCGGATATCCTTGTCGGCGAGGTGCCGCACCACCTGGTAGAAAGTTTCGGCCGCACCCCAGTTCTCCTTGCGCTGATAGCTGGGCAGCTCCAGCGGGATCACCGGGCACGGCAGGCCCATCGTTTCGGCCAAGCCGGCGGGATCATCCTGGATCAGTTCCGCCGTGCAGGATGCGCCAACCATGATGGCTTGCGGAGCAAAGCGCTCCACCGCATCGCGCGCCGCATCCTGAAACAGCTGGGCGGTGTCCTTGCCCAGGTCCCGGGCCTGGAAAGTGGTGTAGGTCACCGGCGGGCGTTTGCCGCGCCGCTCGATCATGGTGAACAGCAGGTCGGCGTAAGTATCGCCCTGCGGCGCGTGGAGAACGTAATGCATGCCCTCCATCGCAGTGGCGACCCGCATGGCCCCGACATGGGGCGGTCCTTCGTATGTCCAGACGGCCAGCTGCATCGCCCTAGACCTTCAGCACGTCGCGCCGCCGCAGCGGGCGGGCAAACAGTTCGGCCAGATCGCCTGCCTGGTCGAAGCCGTGGATGGGGGAGAATACCAGTTCGATCGCCCACTTGGTGGCGAGGCCTTCGTTTTCGAGCGGATTGGCAAGGCCCAGCCCGCAAACCGTCAGGTCGGGCCGGTCAGCCCGCACCCGGTCGAGCTGGCGGTCGACGTGCTGGCCTTCACTGATCCGGGTGCCCTCGGGCATCAGAGCCAGTTCCTGCCGGGTATGCTCGCGATGGAGATAGGGCGTACCGACCTCGACCGGGATCATTCCCAGCTCGGTGGCGAGGAACCGGGCCAGCGGGATCTCCAGCTGCGAATCGGGCAGGAACGTGATCCGCTTGCCCGCAAGCTTGTCGCGGCTGTGCGCGATGGCACGCTTGGCCCGCTCGCGCCCCGGGGCAACCGCGCGGTTGAAGTGCATCTGGTCGATGCCGAAGGCGTCGGCTGCCGCGCGCAGCCAGCTGGTGGTCCCCTCCGCCCCGAACGGGAACAGCGCGTCAAGCCGCACGGCCCCGCGCCGGTCCAGCGCCTGGGCAGTGTTTGAAAGGAAAGGCTGGGCCAGCAGATAGCGGGTCTGCGGGCCGACCGTTGGCAGCGATGCTACCGTGCGTTCGGGCAGGCACGCGACCCGGTCGATCCCAAGCTCGGCGAACAGGCGCCGGAACTGGCCCTCGACAATGTCCGGCAACGCGCCGACGATCAGCAACTGCAGATGGGCGGCCGCGTCCTGCACCGGCATCTGCGGGACAAGGGCGGCAAGGCAGGCGTCCTCCCCCTCGGTGAAGGTCGTTTCGATCCCGCTGCCCGAATAGTTGAGGATGCGGACCCGCGGGGTGTATTTCCCGCCGAGTCGTTCTGCCGCCTTGGCAAGATCCAGCTTGATCACTTCAGAAGGGCAGGATCCGACCAGGAACAGCGTGGCAATGTCAGGGCGGCGGGCCAGCAGCTGCTCGACGATCCGGTCCAGTTCATCCTGACAATCGACCATTCCGGCCAGATCGCGCTCTTCCATGATCGCGGTGGCAAAGCGGGGCTCGGCAAAGATCATCACGCCGGCGGCCGATTGCAGCAAGTGCGCGCATGTGCGCGAACCGACGACCAGGAAGAATGCGTCCTGCATCTTGCGGTGCAGCCAGATAATGCCGGTCAGGCCGCAGAATACCTCGCGCTGGCCCCGCTCGCGCAGCACCGGCGCGCAGTCGGCGGCGGTTGCGGCAACGGGGGCAAGCCCGCTCATCCGCTCACCGCCATCGGCTGCGCTGCCTGCAGCCGTGCCGCCCGAAGCTTGAGCAGGAACTGGGCGGCGTTGACGAGGTAAGCCCCGTAGGCAGCCAGCGCGACCAGCATACGCTGTTCGGTGCTGCCAAATTGCCCGAACAGCATGACAAGATAAGCCGTGTGCAGGGCCAGCACCAGCATCGAGAACACGTCTTCCCAGAAGAACGGGCGGGCAAACAGCCATTTGCCGAACACGACCTTTTCCCAGATCGAGCCGGTAATCATGATCGTGTAGAGCACCAGGGTCTTGGCCACGACCGACAGGTCGGCCAGCCCTTCGCCAGCGCCGGTTGCAAGAAATCGCAGCACCAGAAACAGGCTGCCGAGAAAGACCAGGAACTGAAGTGGCGCGAGAAGACCCTGAATCAGGGTCCAAACCGACTCGTCACGACGACGGCGCTCTTCCGGTGTGTAGAGCGCGTAACTCGCCTGATTGCCCCGGCTTTCTGGCCCGGTGCGCGCGGTTTGGATTGCTTCCCCTCTCATGCCCAGCTTGACGCCTTTGCTTGTTCAAGAGGAGAGACTACGCCTGACACCCCAGAGTGTCAATCAAACTAGACGACAAGAAAAATTGACAGAATCCCGTTTGCCAGGCTGTCCAATCTGGCATACAGTCCAACTGCCCTGTGGAGTCGGGAACAAAACCCCCAACGCGCTCGGTATGACGCGATCCGCGCCGCCTGCAGACCAAGGGAGAGTCTGAATGGCCTGGGATTTAAGAACGCAGCCACTACCCTACCGGGCAGATGCCGCGCATTACTCCGATGGAACCAACAGCTTGTCCGGCCAGTCGGGCGATGGCCACAGATGTGGCTGCTCGCCAATGGCATTGTCATCCTTGGTGGAGAGCGAGATCATTCCTCGCCTGTTGCTGGTTCATTCGACCGCCAGCCCCCATCCGCAGGTGACGGGCGAAGCGCTGATCACCTTGGCTGAAGCGGAACGGTTCGCGGCGCTGCCGCTTGAACTTGAGGCGGATGGATTGCTGGAAGAAGTCGAGGCAATCCTTGCCCGAGGCGTCAGCGCTGAATCGGTCTTCATCGACCTTCTCGCCCCCTCAGCCCGCTATCTCGGGGAAATGTGGGAAGATGACCGGTGCGATTTCGTTGATGTCACGATGGGTCTGTGGCGATTGCAGGAAGTCATGCGTGAAATCGCGATCCGCTCGCATCCGATTGCCCGTGTTCTCGGGGGACCCCGCACGGCATTATTCGCCCCAATGCCGGGCGATCAACACAGTTTTGGCGCCCTGATGCTGGACGAAGTGTTCTCCCGCGCGGGCTGGCACAGCGAAGCGCTGGTGGGATCGGGGCGGCGCGAATTGTTGCGTTTCGCTGCCGATCGTCCGCTCGACCTAATCGGATTGACGGTCAGCTGCGGTTGCCCTAGCGCTACCATTTCTGAACTCATCAGGTCCATCCGCAGCGTCTCGAGAGCCTCCAACGTGCACATTCTGATCGGTGGCAATGCAGTGAACGCGAACCCTGGACTGGTTGCAGAGTGTGGAGCTGATGGAACTGCCGCAGATGGTCGTTCTGCCCTGATCCTTGCAGAGCGGCTGGTCGACCAATGCGGTCTTTCCTCCGCTCTGACAGCCTGAGCCGGAGGAGCGAGTGCTCGCCCGGAAGAACAGCATCGAAGGCAAGTTGGCGTTTGCCAATTCCGAAGCGCTGTTCGCGCGGCTCGACGTCGAGCATGCTGTGCGCCTGGCGATGGTGGCCGGCGATATTGTTCTGATTCTCGACGAAACCGGCACGATTTCCGATGCCACAGCACATCCCGAGCACTTTCCCGAGTTGTCGCAGTGGATTGGCAGTGACTGGCTGGCCACTGTAACCGCTGACAGCCGCACCAAAGTGATGGAAATGCTGGCCGCCGCCCGCAAGGGCCAGACCCAGCACTGGCGGCAGGTCAACCATATTACTGCCGACGGCAATATTCCGGTTCGATATGCACTGATCCCACTGGGGCCTGACAGCCGGATACTGGCAGTGGGGCGGGATATGCGCGATGCAGCGGCCCTGCAGCAACGATTGCTTCAGGCGCAACAGTCACTCGAACGAGACTACATGCGCCTGCGCCAGATCGAGATGCGTTATCGCCTGCTGTTCGAACTATCATCTGAACCGGTGATCGTCGTGGACAGCGAAAGCTACAAGATCCGCGAAGCCAATCCCGCTGCCTACAAGATGCTTGGCGCCAGCCCGGGCAGCCTGACAGGCAGCAAGCTGCTCGCCCTGTTTGCCAAGGCCGACCGTGAGGTACTGTTGGCGTTTCTCGGCTCTGCCATGGTCTCGACCGGCGTTTCGCCCGTTGAGGTGTCGACGGCCAAGAACGCCGAAAGCCTGTTCCTGTCCGCAACAGGGTTCCGCCAACACGGTGGGCAGTTCTTGCTGGTCCGGCTTGCGTCGAGCCAGCCCCGCACCAGTTCCGAATCCCTAGCCACCATCGATGTGGTGGAAAGCATGCCGGATGCCTTCGTGCTCGCCGACGCGCAGATGCAGGTGCTCACGGCCAACATTGCGTTTGTTGAACTGGTGGAAGCTGCCAGCGTTGACCAGATCCGCGGCCGGCCACTGGAAGAGTTGATCGGACGCCCGGGGATCGATCTTGACCTGATTTCGGGACAACTGAGCAAGCACGGCTATGCCCGCAACGTCAGCACGATCGTGCAGCAGCGCGATAACGAGGACGGTGAGCCGGTTGAATTGTCCGCCGTGCGCGTCGGTGACGACCATCCCGTCTACGGACTGGTGCTGCGGCCGGTGGCCCGCCGTCTGCGCGATCTCCCGCCAGCCGGACGCGATCTGCCCCGTTCGGTCGAACAACTGACCGAACTGGTCGGACGCATGTCGCTCAAGGATATTGTGCGCGAAAGCACGGATCTGATCGAGCGGCTCTGCATCGAGGCAGCGTTGTCCTACACCTCTGACAACCGCGCTTCGGCAGCGGAGATTCTTGGCCTCAGCCGCCAGAGCCTCTATTCCAAGCTGCACCGCTACGGCCTGGGAAATCTGGTCAGCGAAGCCGATCAGTAAGGCAATCGTCAACCAAAGTGTCAATTTGATTTGACGCATCGCGCTGTCAAGCATAGCCTCTCTGGATGGCACGCATGGCCGCCCCGACTCATACAATACCGGTTCCGGCCCCGCGCGACGTGCTCGAGCTGCTCAAGCCGATCACCTGGTTCCCGCCGATGTGGGCCTTTATGTGCGGAGTCGTATCGTCAGGCGCCGCGCTGGATGGCCGCTGGCTGTTCCTGCTTGCCGGAATTGTTCTGACCGGGCCGCTGGTGTGCGGCACCAGCCAGGCGGTAAATGACTGGTACGATCGCCACGTCGACGCCATCAACCAGCCCGAACGTCCGATCCCGTCCGGCCGGATTGCCGGGACCTGGGGATTCCGGATCGCGGTGCTCGGCTCACTGCTGTCCCTGTTGGTGGCATGGGCGATCGGTCCATGGGTGCTGGCCGCGACCGTGCTGGGGGTGTTCTGCGCCTGGGCCTACAGCGCCCCGCCTTTGCGGTTCAAGGAAAGCGGCTGGATCGGTCCGGCAGTGGTTGCGCTCAGTTATGAAGGGTTGACCTGGTTTACGGGTGCCAGCGTGATGGCCGGTGCTCTGCCACGGATGGAGATCCTGGTGGTCCTGCTGCTCTACAGCCTGGGCGCCCACGGGATCATGACCCTGAACGATTTCAAGGCGGTGGAAGGCGATGCCGCAACGGGGGTCCGGTCACTCCCGGTCACGCTGGGCGTAGCCAACGCAGCCCGGCTTGCCTGCGGGGTGATGCTGGTGCCGCAGCTGGTGGTGATCGGCCTGCTGGCAACCTGGGGCCTGACACTATCGTCTGCGGCCGTCGCCGCCCTCACCCTTGGCCAGCTTGCCGCCATGCCTCGGCTGCTGTCCGACCCAGCGCGGTTCGCGCCGTGGTACAACGGGGTTGGCGTTGCCTGTTACGTGTTTGGCATGCTCGCTGCTGCTCTGGGTCTTGGGGGATATATCTGATGGAGCGCGGATTCACCTGGCTGGCGATCGTGCGACTTGGTGCGGTCCAGGCCTCCATCGGAGCGATGGTGATGCTGGCGACATCGCTGCTTAACCGGCTGATGGTGGTGGAATACGGATTGATGGCGGCGATTCCCGCTGGCCTGGTTGCGTGGCACTACGCGGTCCAGCTCAGCCGTCCGGTGTGGGGCCATGGTTCGGACAAGGGGCGGGAACGCACGCCGTGGATCCATGCCGGGATGGCAGTGCTGGCGCTGGGTACGCTGACCGCCGTCAACGCAACCGTGCTGCTCGACAGCAACCCCGTGCTCGGCACGATCATGGCGATCCTTGCCTTTACCCTGATCGGCGGCGGTGTCGGGGCGGCAGGCACTTCACTGCTGGCTTTGCTCGCTTCGGGCGTGGTTCCGGAACGGCGGGCGGCCGCTGCTGCCGTCACCTGGATCATGATGGTGTCCGGCATTGTCATCTCGGCAGCGACAGCCGGAGCCTTGCTCGATCCCTATTCCGAACAGCGCCTGGCGCTGGTGGCAAGTGGTGTAGCGCTGACCGCGCTCGGGGTCTCGTGGCTGGCCGTTTTCAGGCTTGAACGGCACGCCCTGCCGGTGCGGACCACTGCCGAAAGCGGCGATGCAGTGGACTTCCGCACGGCATTGCAGGACATCATGCAGGAACCACAGGCGCGCTGGTTTACCGTGTTCATCTTCGTGTCGATGTTCGCCTATTCGATGCAAGACCTGATCCTGGAGCCGTTCGCCGGTCTGGTGTTCGGCATGACCCCCGGCCAGTCGACTCAATTGTCCGGGCTCCAGCATGGGGGCGTCCTGATCGGCATGATCGTGACCGGGGTCTGTGGCAGCGCCTTTGCCGGTCGCCTGCCGTTCGATCTGCGGCACTGGATAGTGCTGGGCTGTCTCGGTTCAGCCCTGTCGCTCGTCGGACTCGCCATGGCCGCCATGTCCGGCGGCGGCTGGCCGCTGCAACTTAACGTGTTCGCACTGGGGTTTTGCAACGGCACGTTCGCAGTCGCCGCGATCGGATCGATGATGGGGCTGGCAGGTTCGGGTCTGCGCTCAGGCGAAGGGATCCGCATGGGCGTGTGGGGCGCGGCGCAAGCGATAGCCTTCGCCATGGGCGGCCTGATGGGGGCGCTTGGAGTGGATATCGCCCGCCGCGCGCAACAACATGATGGCGCTGCGTTCCAGTTTATCTTCGCGCTGGAAGCTGCCGTGTTCATCCTGGCAGCGGCACTGGCATTGAAGGCGACGTCCCGCAACCAGGGGCAATCCACGAGGATGGTACAGGCATGACACGGATGGATTTCGATGTGGTGGTGGTCGGGGGCGGCCCCTCAGGAGCAACTGCGGCGTGCGACCTTGCCCGAGCGGGGCGCCGGGTCATGCTGCTTGACCGGGCCGGGCGGATCAAGCCGTGCGGCGGGGCAGTGCCGCCGCGCCTGCTGGAAGACTTTGACGTTCCTACTTCGCTGCTGGTCGCAAAGGCCCGCTCGGCCCGGATGATCGCACCCTCCGGGCGAACTGTCGATATGCCTGTGGGGGAAATCGGATATGTCGGGATGGTCGATCGCGACGTGTTCGATGAATGGCTGCGCAAGCGCGCCGCCACCGCTGGCGCGCAGCGGCGCACTGGCACATTCGAGCAAGTCGAACGGGATGGGGCTGAGGGCGCGATCGTCTGTTATCGGACTGAACGCGGCGGCCCCCTGCACCGGGTTCGGACACGGCTCGTGATCGGCGCCGATGGTGCGCGGTCCGGCGTTGCCAGGCAGAACATACCGGACGGCGACAAGGTACCGTGCGTGTTCGCCTACCATGAAGTGATCCGGTCCCCGCGAAGCACCACCCAGGGGTTCGACGCTGCGCGATGTGACGTGTTCTATCAGGGCAAACTCTCGCCCGACTTCTATGGCTGGGTCTTCCCGCATGGAGATACCTCCAGCATCGGCGTAGGGAGCGCCAACAAGGGCTTTTCGCTGCGTGGTGCGGTGGCCGAAATGCGCAGTGACCTTGGCCTGGATGACTGTGAAACGGTTCGCTGTGAAGGTGCGCCGATTCCGTTGAAGCCGCTCAAGCAGTGGGACAACGGGCGCGACGTGTTGGTGGCCGGCGACGCTGCGGGCGTGGTTGCCCCGGCATCCGGCGAGGGCATATATTACGCCATGACCTGCGGCCGGATCGCGGCCGAGGCGGCTCAGGCGTTCCTTGCAACGGGCAATCCCGCAACCCTCAAGCAGGCCCGGCGCCGCTTCATGCGCGAGCATGGCAAGGTCTTTCTGATCCTGCGCATCATGCAGCATTTCTGGTATTCCAGCGACAAGCGGCGCGAGCGGTTCGTCGATATGTGCGCGGATCGCGACGTCCAGCAGCTGACCTGGCAAGCCTACATGAACAAGCGCCTGGTGCGAGCCAAACCAATGGCCCATGTGCGGATTTTCCTGAAGGACTGCGCGCATCTGTTGGGGCTGAAACCGGTTGCGCGATGAACGCCGGCTGGATCATCCCGGTCGTCGTTGCGGCGGGTGCCGCGTTGCTGGTGGCCATGCTGGGGATGACGATCACCGATCTCGGGCCCTGGTACCAATCCCTTGTTAAACCCGACTGGAACCCGCCCGACGCGGCCTTCGGGGCGATCTGGACGTTGGTGTTCGCTCTTACTGCGATTGCAGGGGTAACAGCCTGGCGAGCGGCGCCTAGCGCTGGTGTCGCCGACAGCATAATCGGCCTGTTCGCGCTTAACGGCTTTCTTAATGTCCTGTGGAGCCTGCTGTTTTTCCGGATGCAACGTCCCGACTGGGCTTTCGGAGAACTCGTCTTGCTGTGGCTGTCGGTCGCAGCGCTGATTTACTTTTGCAGCAGGCTCTCACGCCTATCGGCGGTCCTGCTTCTGCCCTATCTTGCATGGGTGACGGTTGCTGGAGCGTTGAACTGGCAGATCGTGCAGCTCAACGGACCGTTTGGTTAGCGGTTAGATGGAGCAGTTCTTCGCCAGCGGGCATGCCGCTGATGTCATCATCGCTGTCCTGATTGTCGAAGCAATATGGCTTATCTGGCGAGGGCGCAATCCGCTAGACGTGGCGCTGATGCTGCTGCCTGCAGCACTGATGATCGTCGGCCTGCGGGCCGCGCTCGTTGGTGCCGACTGGCCCTGGATTGCAGGCCCGCTCGCCCTGTCATTCCCGGTCCATTTAGCCGACGTGGTCCGGCGGGGCCGTGCGGACCGTCCAGCCAGGTGAATTGCCGGGCCGGACGGTCGCTGCGCCCTTACTGGGTTTGCTGCACCCCGTCATCGGTCGGAACTGCCACTGGCGCAGCCAGAGATGCGACCAGCAGCGCCGGATAATCTTTGGCCATCTGCGCACCGCCCATCGGCTTGTTCTTGCCCTGATGGCAGGTCGAGCAGTTGACCTTGAACGGATCGCCCTGGCTGCCAAGGCGGTTCTTCGGGAACACACTGGCCAGCGGCGTGATGTAAGTGCTGTTGATGTCTCCCACCATCCGGATGCCATGCCACGCGCTTGCCCGTTGCGGAGTGCTCAGGTTCCACTCGCGGAACGCCTGCGTGTTGTGGCAGAAGGTGCAGTTGACCCCGAGCGACGCCGACATGTGGTTCATCAGCGCATAGGTCGGCTCTGCCTCCATCGTTGTCAGCTTGTTAGCCGAGCTGGGATGCATGGTTGCCGATGACACCTTGATCCTGTCGGCATCGGCCGCTTTGGCGAGATAGCGCGCCGCAAAATCACCAGGCAGGGAGGTATAGGCGGTGTTCGCTGTTGGCATGTTCTGCCCGTTGCGGCGCACCGCAGCCGCACCGCGGCTTTCTGCCGGATCCGGCATTGTCCAGTATTCGGCCGGGATGGCATTGCCGCGGTGACAGGTCCAACACGTCACGCCAGCCTGGCCCGTGTGCGGCTTCCAGTCCGAGTTGAGCGTCTGGGTCATCGAGATCATGCGCCGCGCAACGACTTTGGTGTAGACCTCGTCCGACGCCATGTTGGCCGGATTGTGGCAGTAGTTACAGCCTTCCTCCGGCGATATCCAGGCGGTGATGGCCGCCATGGTATAATCAAACTCCTCGCGGCTGATATTGCCCAGAACCTGAACGTTCTCGTAGGCTTGAGCAGCCGTTTCCGCACCAGGCGGCGGCAAATCATATGGGGGAGCTGGAACCTCCTCCATGCCGGTCGCGTCAGCCGCCAGAACGATCTGGTTCATGCCGGTTCCGCGAAACCCGTTCTGGCTCGACTGTTTCGGTGCCAGCTCGCACGCTCCCAAGACGAGCGGGAGAGTGGCCACAAGGGCTATGGTGCGCTTCATTGTCCCATACTCCCGGTTTGGGCTGGCGCCATCTCGGCCGACCCGGTTGCAGCAGCCGGATCGATTACACCGGTGTCCGGATAGGCCGGGGCGTAGCCATGTTGTTGTGCCCACAGATACCAGTTGTCGACGACTGTGCCGGTCAGCAGGATACCGATCCCTCCGGTCAGCGTCGTCAGAACCGCGAACCACCAGGCCCAGCGGTGGATCGATTCCATCGTGGCGTTGAAGCCCATGGTCCAGCGCCAGAACAGCGCTGCCCGTTCTGACGCCGTGCCGCGATCGGTAATCTGCTCGATCTCGCGCTCACCGCCGTAGCGGCCAACGGCAAGGATCGTGGCGCCGTGCATCGCGAACAGAAGCGTCGAGCCGTAAAGGAACGCAATCGAGAGGGCATGGAACGGATTGTAGAAGAGATTGCCGTACCGGATCGAGAATGCCGCCGTCCAGTCAAGGTGCGGGAAAATGCCGAACGGCACAGCTTCAGCCCAGCTGCCCATCAGGCCGGGCCGGATGAAACCGAGCACGAGAAACAGCCAGATGGCGGACAAGAAGGCCCAGGCGACATGCGTCCCCATGCCCAGCGCCCGAGCTCGCAGGTAGGTGCGCACCCACCAGAGCATGATCGAAGCGGTCAGACAGGCCCCGGCGAGGATCCACCAACCCCCTTCTGCCAACGGCACGAACGGACTGAAACCATATTCGGGGCCCGGCGGTTCGAGCGCCAGCCACGGCAGCTGGCGAACGAACTCGATCGGATTCCAGCCCACCGAAGCTAGCATGTTGAGGCCGATGATTTCAAAAGCGATGAAACCGAGCAGGAGCGAAAGGACACCGGTGACACCGAGGTAGACGGGGCCGATCTGCGCCTGGCCGATCATGCCCATCCAATGGTTGAAGGTGGTCGTCTGGATGCGCGGTTCCGATCCAGCCGGCAGCGGTATGCCCATTTCCGGGGCGGACCGCAGTTGCACCTGGGTGAAGATGTTTTGATATTGAGCCATTGTCTAATGCTCCTTCACGACCAGATCGGCAGGTTGAGCCACCAGGTCCACCATTCGGGCCAGCCTTTGGTCCACAGCGGGCCGCTGATGATGATGCATACCGCGCTCCAGAAGCCGGCATTGAGTGCCAGCAGCAGCCCGACCCGGTGGATGCCGAGCGTTCCGACCGAATAGCCGATCAGGTCGCGGAAGAAGGTGTCTTCATATTCCGGTGTTTTCACTTCCTGCCCCTTGGCCGGATTGACCGCCGACAGGACCAGCGCGCCATGCAGTGCAAGCGCCAGCGTGGTGGTGAAGAAGAACGACACCGCCAGCATGTGGGCCGGATTGTAATGGAAATGCAGGTACTGGTAGCCCGTGTTCGACACCCAGTCCAAGTGGCTGAAGATGCCGTAGGGGAAGCCGAAATGCCAGCCGCCCAGAAGGATCGGGCGGATTACCACCAGCGAGACATAGGCGAAAATGGCGAAGCCGAAGGCAATCGGAACATGGTAGCCCATGCCGAGCTTGCGGCAGATCTCCACCTCGCGCAGCGCCCAGGAGGTAAACGAGATGATCGCGCACACGGTGATGACCTGCCAGAAGCCGCCTTCCATCAAAGGCGCGAAACCGAGGCCGTGTTTCAGGTCTGGCGGTTCGATCGAGATCAGCCACGGGTTCCAGGTCGGCCCTTGCGAGGCCGCATAGAAGATAAGGACCGTGCCGAGTGTGGCGAAAATTGCGGTGATCACGCCAAAGAAGCCCACATAGAAGGGGCCGACCCAGAAATCGAACAGGTCGCCTCCGATCAATGTGCCACCGCGCACGCGATACTTCCGCTCAAAACTCAGGAGCGCCATAACCCTATCCTCCCCCGCCGCACTGCGACGGGCTGGTTGAATGCATCGTTATGAGTCGGCGGCGGCCGGAGCCGCCGCCTCTCGCACTGGCCGAAGTCAGGTTGCCATCGGCGCAGCCGCAGCGGTTGCTGCGCCCTGAGCCGAATTCGGGCCATCAAGCCAGTTGTAGGTGTCCGTGCTCAGCAGGATGAAATGAATCACGATCGCAAGAACGAACAGGAACGCGAACAGTCCGACCAGCGCCCGGCGCGGATCAAAAATAAGCCAGATTCTCCACATGGTACTATTCCTTGTGTTGGGTTGGAGGGCACCTGCCGTCAGGCCGTTTGTCTGCGACAGGCCAGTCCCCGGTCAGAGCCACGGCCTCCAAACCCACACCAGGATGTGGGCAATCACGGCTACAGCGGTGAAGCCAAGGAAGCTGCTCATGAACAGCTTGTGAAATTCCTTTGCCTCTTCCGGCGTGAGGTATGTCCTCAAGCCGAAGCGATCGTCGGGATCACTCATAGCTCAATCTCCAGTTCTGTCGTGTTGTGCGAGAGGCGACGTGCCCCTTCCGGTACCCGAGCGGATCTCTCCGTCCGGATGGCTGAGCCCGCGGTGCGGGCAATCTTGTGAAGCGCAGTCACCGCGCCTGACTTTCGAGCAGGGCGTCCGCCAGATGGTCCGCCGTAACGCGGCTCTGGCCGGCGGCATGGGCGGCCCGTTCGGCTGCGTCGCGCAGCCGCTTGGCGGCGGAAATACGGATCAGCACAGGCTGGGCCTCGACCAGGGCATCCAGCTTGGCCCGCGCCGCATCATCCCACGGCAATTCGCGGTGTTCGCGCGCCGGCGTCGCCTGAATTTCATCGAGCTGAGTGCCAAGCGGAAGGATGTGGAACAGCGCGTCGAACAGCGCATTGCACACTTCCTGGACCAGGTAGGTTGCGCCCGAGTAGCCCATGAAGGGAGTACCGGTGTGGCGGCGGATGGCAGCGCCGGGAAAGCTCGCTGCGATATAGATCCCGCGTGCACCGCTCTCGGCCATGTACATCCGCTCGTTGTAGGAACCGAACATGACCAGCGGCGGATTGGCGCGGATCGCCTCGCGCACGGCGGCGTTATCCGGCTTGACCCCGGCGGAGCGGCTGAAGGCAAAGGCACACGGCAGGCCCATGTCGTCTTCGAGGAACTTGCGGATCCCGCGCGCATAGGTCTCGTTGGCGACGATGCCGAAACTGGCAGTCGCGAAGAAATCCTGGGTCACTGATCGCCACAGATCCCACAGTGGCTTGATCGTGGTGTGCTTCTCGCGCTCGATGAACGGTTCCGGGTCGAGCCCGAGTTCCTCGCCCAGCGCGCGCAGGAAGCGGGTGGTGCTGTCCAGCCCGATCGGGGCCTGAAAGTAGGGGCGTTCCATCAGTTCGCACAAATTGCGCCCGAATTCGCGGTAGAGGCAGACATTGGCCTGGGCATCGGCCAGGCGGCGCACATCGGCCAGATGGCTGCCGAGCGGGAACGCCATGTTCACTTCAGCGCCGATTCCCTCGATCAGGCGGCGCACTTCAGCCAGATCGCTGGCCATGTTGAACATGCCGTAACTGGGGCCGAGAATATTGACCTTTGGCTTCTCGCCTTCCTTGACCGGCTTGACGGCCGGCACCGACTTCGGGCCGAATTCGGTCCAAAGCCAGCTGAGGGCGCGGTCGGCGCTCTGCCACTGGTCCTCGTCGATGGTGCGCGGCAGGAACCGCTTGATGTTGGTGCCTTCCGGCGTAACCCCGCCACCGATCATCTCGGAGATTGAGCCGGTCACGACCACTGCCGGAAGTTCCGGATCAAGCGTTTTCCAGGCGCGCTTCATCGCCGCCTCGGTGCCGGTCTTGCCGAGCTCTTCCTCGCCCAGACCGGTGACCACGATCGGCAGCTCGTGCGGCGGGAGCCCGTCGGTGTAGTGCAGCACCGAGGTGACCGGCAGGTTTTCGCAACCGACCGGTCCGTCGATGATCACCTGCAGGCCCTTGACCGCGGTGAACACGTAGACCGCGCCCCAATAGCCCCCGGCCCGGTCATGATCGAGGATCAGGGTCATGAGCCCACCGCTTCGGCTGCCTTGCGCGCCGCTTCGTTGAGGGCCGCATACTTCTTCTTGAACTGCGGCCGATCCTGCGGGGTGTCTTCCCACACGCCGGCAGTATGTCCGGTGCCGACCCCGTCGAAAAAGGCGCTCATCTTGTCCATCCGCGCCTTGTTGCCAATCGCGGCATTGACGACCTGAGCCAGGCTTCCGGCCCCAGCCAGGCCCATCAGCGGGCGGGCGGAGATCAGGTTGGTGAAATATAGCGCCGGGATCGCGCGCTGCTTAGCGTGCTGGACCACCGGCGTGGTGCCGATCGCCAGATCGGGTCCGAACTCGCTGATCGCGGCAATGTCCTGTTCCAGGCTCGCGCGATACTGAACGCGGGTGCCGCGGGCCTCCAGCCATTCCCGGTCGGGATCGGACCAAGGGGTTCGCGGGCACGCGGTGCCGACATAAGGCACGTCCGCCCCGCTTTCGATCAACAGGCGGGCGACCAACAGTTCCGAGCCTTCGTAGCCGGAAAGGGTGATTCGTCCCCGGATCGGGTTTGCGGCCAGTGCGCTGCCAATGGCCATGGCCATCCGGTCAATGGCGGCATCGACCTTGCGCCGTTCGATCCCGCAGCTTTCGCCAACGGCTGCGAGCCAAGCAGCCGTTCCTTCGACACCAACCGGTGCGGAGCCGATCACCCTGCGTCCGGCCTTCTCGAATTCACGCACGCTGGCAGTGTAGAAGGGATGAATTGCGGCCACTGCCGCGCAATCGAGCGCACTGTAGAGTTCGCGCCATTCGCGGGTCGGGACGACCGGCCCGGCAGCAAGACCGAGCGGTTCGAGCATCTGCCCGATGCTGACCGGATCAACCGGGAACATTTCCCCCAACAGGGTAATGGTAGGCCGGTCAGACCGGTTGTGCGGTGTCGCGACTGGCCCTTGCTCAGCCTCTTCGCGTGCATAGGCCAGCATCGCGCCGGCCAGCACATCCTTCGCCTCGGCATGGGTCGGAATGCCGAAGCCGGGCACGTCGATCCCGATAACCCGCACCCCGTTGATCTGCTTCTTGAGCAGCCGCAGCGGCACCCCGCTGGCGGTCGGCACGCACAGGTTGGTGACAACGATGGTGTCGTATTTTTCAGGATCGGCCAGCCCTTCGACCGCTTCCTTGATGTCTTCGAACAGCTTGCCGGTGACCAGCGTTTCTGAACTGAACGGGACGTAGCCGACCGTCCGCCGCGCGCCGTAGAAGTGCGAGGTGAAGGTCAGTCCGTAGACGCAGCAGGCCGAACCTGACAGGACGGTTGCGGTCCGCCGCATCCGCAGACCGACCCGCAAGCTGCCGAATGCCGGGCACATGGATTGCGGCTGGTCATGCGGGCCGACCGGATAATCTTCCGCATAGCGGTCAAGCACTTCACTTTTGCCAGCCGCACGCGCGGCTTCGCGCATGCGATCCGCGCCGCCATGGCAAGCGCCTTCAGTCTCGCCGGCAGGAGCCAGGTCGAACCGGTCAGGTTCCCGCGCCATATCGGGGGCGAGGTCGCTCATGCCCTAGGCCTCATCATAGATCACCTCGAGTGAGGGCCTGGCTTCGAAAGTGCCGCCGCGCATGTCTGCCTGGGTGGCCGGAATCAGCTCGACCTCACGGCCGACCTGGTCGGCAGTGAACAGGCCGAGCAGACCGTCCTGGCTCAGCGGCTTCGGCTGGCGGGGCGGCGCTTCAGCGACGTTGCGTGCGAGTTCTTCGAACAGGCTGCCCCATTGCCCGCCGGGCATGCCGATGATCTGGTAATTGGCTGACTTGCGGCGGATGTCCTCGTCGGCCGGGATGGCGCATAGAACCGGGATGTCGACCACCTGGGCGAAGGCCTGCGCTTCGCCGGTGCCATCATCCTTGTTGATGATCATGCCGGCCACTCCGACATTGCCACCCATCTTGCGGAAATATTCGACCGCCTGGCAGACATTGTTGGCGACGTAGAGCGACTGGAGGTCGTTTGATCCGACCACGATCACTTTCTGGCACATGTCCCGCGCGATCGGCAGGCCGAACCCGCCGCAGACCACGTCGCCAAGGAAGTCGAGCAGGACGTAATCGAAGCCCCAATCGTGGAAGCCGAGCTTTTCCAGCAATTCGAAGCCATGGATGATGCCGCGTCCGCCACAACCCCGGCCCACTTCGGGCCCGCCAAGTTCCATGGCGAAGACGCCATCGCGCTGGAAGCAGACATCTTCGATGCGCACTTCTTCGCCTGCCAGCTTCTTGCGTGAGGACGTTTCGATGATAGTCGGGCAAGACTTGCCACCGAACAGCAGACTGGTGGTGTCGGACTTAGGGTCACAGCCGATCAGCAGCACCCGCTTGCCCTGCTGCGCCATCATGTAGCTGAGGTTGGACAGGGCGAAGCTCTTGCCCGATCCACCCTTTCCATAGATGGCAATGACCTGGGTTTCGGATTTGACCTCACCGGTGTGCACCGGGTCCGGCTCGATTGCCGCTTCGTCACGCAGGGTCTGGGTGTCGAGCATGGTCATCAGCATTGGCTCCAGTCGAGCACCATTTTGAGGTGCTCGCGGGTGTTGAAGGCAGCCGGATAGGCAGTTGAGGCTTCGTTGGCGGGCCGCACGTCGCTGATCAGACCCGAGAGATCGACCGCGCCGGTTTCAATCAGGGCGCGGCAGGAAGCGAGGTCGTCCGGCCCCCATTCGGCCGCGACGCGCAGGCGCGCCTCGGCCATGAATGCCGGAGCAAAAGCAAAGCTGAGCCGCTGGGAATAGAACCCGGCGAGGACAATTTCTCCGCCCTTGCGCAGACGCGAGAGGAGTTTGTCGAGCCCGTCGGCATAGCCGCTGACATCGCAGATCGCTGCATAGTCACGCCGATCATCTTCCTGCGGGTCGAGCACGGCATACCCTTGGGCGCCGTCGCGGCGATTGGGATCGATTTCCCATACGGTCGGCGCCGGGGCACCGGAGGCGATGGTAAGACGGGCCAGCAGGCGGCCGAGGACCCCGTGGCCGACAATCAGTTCCGGGGCAGGACCGCCTGTCAGGGCATGCAGCGCTGTGGCGCACAGGGCAAACAGCACGCCGTTCTCGCCGAGCGATTCGGAAATGGGGAATGCGCGGGCCGATGGAACCACTACGCGCTGAGCGGTGCCGCCAAACAGGCCTCGGGCACCCTGGTAACAGGCAGCGCCAGGCACGAACACCCAGTCACCGATCCGGCCCTGGACATCGGCACCTGCACCGACCACCCGGCCAACCGATTCGTAGCCCGGAACGAGTGGGTAACCCATGCCCGGAAAGTGCGGCATTTCGCCAGACCAGAGCAGCTTCTCGGTGCCGCCGCTGATGCCGCTCCAATGGATGTCAACGATCACGTCAGACGGGCCCGGTGGAATCAGGGCGAGCGCCGAGACAGAGAGTCTCCTCGGTGCCTCCAGCAAGACCGCACGTGTTTCCATTGTGCAGGCCACCCCTTTCCCATTTTGTCGGGCATGAATGGCCAAATACCACTCCACCCGAAATGTCACTTTAACCTAACAGTATCGACTGTCAAGCTGACATGACAATAAGAGGTGTAGTGCTGGCTTGTCGGCAAACGGGCTGCGGTTTCAGGGGCTGGCTACAATCAGGCTGGTGACAACCGGCTGGTGAGGCACAAGCCGGGTCCATCTCGCGAAACCGGCATCTGCCAGCATGGCACCAATCTCGTCGGCACGGCGCGGGCGGCCCGAGCGCATCGCCCACAGATAAAGCCCGAAATAGGCATCTCCCATCGCCTCAGCACCCGGTGTTCCTGCCATCGGCTCGGCAATGACCAACCGCCCTTCCCGGGGCAGAGCAGCGCGGATCGCCCGAAGCAGGTCAAGTGCCGGCCCGTCATCATGGTCGTGCAGAATTCGCACCAGCGAAATGCAATCAAAGCCTGATGGCAGGGGGTCACGGAAAAAATTACCCGGATGCAGGCTTGTTCGGGCCAGCAAGCCTGCATGATCGAGTCGCGACCCGGCTCCCGCCAGTACTCCGGGCAGGTCGAAAAGCCCGAGTCTCAAATCGGGGCAAGCCTGCCCGACCGACTCGAGAAACACGCCATGACCGCCACCGATGTCGAGAAGTGCACGATGCCGCGCGAAAGGATAGGTCGCCAGCGCCTCGGCCGCCACCATCCGCTGGGAATCTGCCATCAGGCGCGAATAGGCTTCAACCGATTCGCAGCTTTCACCATCGGGCCGAGCATTTGCAGCATAGCGCCAGAACGCTGACAGTGCAGTAGGCACTGCCCTGTCCTGACGTAGCAGCGCAAGCGGGTCGGCCAGATCGCCATACAGCACCTTGTGGTGCAGGATCATGGCGCGCGCACCCTGGTTGGAATGCAGCGCTGCGCCCTGTTGGCCCAGCGCCCACCAGCCGGGCGCAATTTCCTCGGTAAGATCAAGTGCAGCAGCGGCGCGGACCAGCCGCACGGCCGCAGCATCGCTCAGGCCGGCGACCTGGCCAATTGCACCAGTCGGACAAGGGCCCCGCGCCAGCAGGTCGAGCAAGCCGCTTTCGACCGTGGCAAGCAAGGTCTGGGTGTAGGTGAAACCGGCCACCAGGTCGAACAGGCCGACCGCCCGCCGCCGGGCCACCGATCGCAGGAACGGCATGGCAGCCGCCCAACGCTGGAACGCCGGGTCCGCCAAAATGCGGTTGCGCCAGCCAATCCAGCGCAGTTTCCAGCGCGGCGGGCCAACCGCCCGGGATTGAGGTTCGATCACCGCCATATGTCAATTCATCTGGACAGATGTAGTGTAAAGGTCAATCATGTTGGGTGGAGGAAGCCTGTCGTGTCGTCTCGGATCGTGATCATTGGCGCAGGTATGGGCGGGCTCACGAGCGCCGCACTGCTCGCGGCAAACGGGTACCGGGTGACCGTGGTCGACAAAGAGGCGGGACCCGGCGGCAAGGCACGCCAGTTGCCGGTCGGCGGCGTGAACATCGATGCGGGGCCGACAGTGTTCACGCTGCGCGATGTGTTTGACGACATCTTCCGCGCCTGCGGGCAGGAACTGGGCGATCACGTTTCGGTCCGCCCGGCCGAGGTGCTGGCGCGCCATGCATGGAGCGAAGGCGAGCGGCTCGACCTCTATGCCGACCCGCACCGAAGCGAGGAGGCAATCGGCGCTTTCGCTGGAGCGCAGGCAGTACGCGGCTATCGCGCCTTCCGCGCCGAGGCCGCCCGCATTCACGGTATTCTCGATCGCAGCATGATGCGGCAAGGCAAGGTCAGCTGGCCAGGACCGCTGATGTGGCGGATCGGGCTATGGCGGATCGGCGACCTGATCGCGATCAGGCCCTATGAAAGCATGTGGAAGGTGCTGGGCGAACATTTCGCCGATCCGCGGCTGCGCCAGCTGTTTGGCCGCTATGCCACCTACTGCGGCTCCTCGCCCTTCGCTACGCCAGCCACGCTGATGCTGGTTGCCCATGTCGAGGCGCAAGGGGTGTGGCTGATTGACGGCGGAATGAGCGCGCTTGCCAAGGCGCTGCAACGGCTCGGCGAAGCACACGGCGCACGCTACCGCTTCGGCGAAGCCGTCGACCGGATCGAAACGACCGGCGGCAGGGCCAGCGGCGTCATCCTGGCGAATGGCGAACGGATTGCGGCAGACGCGGTCATCGCCAATGCAGATCCCGCCGCGATCACGGCGGGGCAGTTCGGCAAGGCTGTTGCCGGTTCGACCCGTTCCATGCCGCCAAAAACACGATCGCTATCGGCGTTGGTTTGGCTGGCCCATGCCCGCACCCAAGGCTTTCCACTGTCCCGCCATTCGGTGTTCTTTTCACCCGATTACCCGCGCGAATTTGCCGAGCTGGCGAGCGGGCGGACGCCTTCGGATCCGAGCGTCTATGTTTGCGCGCAGGACCGCCACCCCGGTGCAGGAGCCGCACCCGGTGGCCGCGAGCGGATGCAGATCATCGTCAATGCCCCCGCCAATGCCGACCGGCAAACCATGTCACCCGAGGAGAAAGAGCAATGCACCCTGGCCATGAAGCGCTCGCTCAGCCGCTGCGGGCTGGAATTGGAGGATCCTTTGCCTCACAGGCTGCTGACGCCGACCGAATTCGAGGCGCTCTCGCCCTCGACCGGGGGAGCGATCTATGGTCGGGCCTCGCACGGCTGGGCGGCCTCCTTCCTCCGGCAGGGTACACGGACACGGATCCCTGGGCTCTATTGCGCGGGCGGCAGCACCCACCCCGGGGCCGGGGTGCCGATGGCAGCCTTGTCCGGGCAGCTGGCGGCCCGAACGGTGATGCAAGACCTCGCTTCGATGCGGCGGTATCACCCGGCGGCTATGCCTGGTGGTATGTCGACGCGACCAGCGACGACGGACGGCACGGGCTGACCATCATTGCCTTTATCGGCAGTGTGTTCTCGCCCTACTACAAGCGCAGCGGTCGGCATGACCCGTGCAACCACGCGGCCCTCAACGTGGCACTCTATGGCCCCGGGGCACGCTGGACGATGACAGAGCGCCCGCACAGTTCAGTGGTGCAGGAACGCGATACGCTCCTCCTCGGCCCCAGCCAGGTCCGCTGGACCGGAGATGCGCTGGAGATCACGATCGAGGAGCGTGACAAGCGGGTTGGTGTTCCGTGGCAGCGGCGGGTGCGGGGGCGGGTGCGCGTGATCCCGCAGGCGACCAACGGCGTTGCGTTCGCGCTCGACCCGCAGGGCCGCCATCTTTGGCATTGCCTCGCCCCCAAGGCGCGGATTGAGGTGGATATGGGTGAACCTTCGGTCCGCTGGCAGGGTTCGGCCTATCTCGATTCCAATTTCGGCAGCGAATCGCTGGAAGAGGGTTTCCGCACCTGGCACTGGTCGCGCGCGCATTGTGCGGGCGGCAGCGTGGTGTCCTATGAAGGGGTGCGGCGCAACGGGTCGCATTTTGCCAGCACCCTGCGGTTCGACCGCGACGGAACGCCCAGGCAGGCCGAACTGCCGATGGTCGCACCGCTGCCTGACACGCTTTGGCAGATGGAACGCAAGACCAGGGCTGATGGCGGCCATGCCCGGGTGCGGCGGACGTGGGAGGACGCCCCGTTCTACGCCCGCTCGACCGTCGATGCGCGCCTGTTCGGGGAACCGGTTCTGGCGGTGCAGGAAAGCCTCAACATGGACCGGTTCGCCTCACCGATTGTCCAGTTCATGCTCCCCTACCGGATGCCCCGCGCCCGCGCCTGACTGCTCGGCCCGCTCGCGCGCTTCGCGGGCTTCCTTGTCGCGCCGGATTTCGCGGTTGACCGACCACAGCTGGTAAAAACCGAAACCGAACGCCACCAGCGCGGTGAACAGGATTTCGACCCAACCGAAATGCTCGCTGAACTGGTTCATGGGGTGCCGCCCTCTCCCTGAAAGAGCCCTTGTTCCTGTGCATACCCCAGAATGAGGCGCACAATCTGCTGCGGGTCTTCTTCGTGGGCAAGGTGGCCGAGGCGGGCAAGGATTTCCAGTCGGCAATCGGGCAAGCGCAATGCCGCCTGGCGGACCGAATCCAGCGGTATCGCCCGGTCGCCTTCGGAATGGATCAGCAGCAGCGGGTTGCCCATCTCCGGCAACCGACGCGAGAACCCGGCCAGATCCCAGTTTGCCATCATCTCCAGCACGCCCCGGCAATGGGCGGCATTGCCGAACAGTGTCTCATAGTAGTGCAGCCCCCCGGCATCGATCTGCGAACCGGTCGAGCGGCGCAAGAACTGCGCGGTTTGGCCCGGGACACGCGCCGTGCGGGCAAAAATCCGCGGCATGAAGGGATTAAGGAACAACACGCGCGCCATGGCCGGGGCAAGCTGGGCCGCGAGCCCCGCAAATGGCATGATTGCAGGGTTCAGGCCCACGATCGGGGACGAACTCCGCCCGCTTAATGCGCACTGCATGGCAATCGCGACCCCAGCCGAATGACCGATTACAAGCCCAAGTTCGCATTCGAGCGCATCCATCAGATCGCTCACGGCGTCTGCGATGCCTGCCAGTGTCAGCCCTCTGGCAGGCCGTCCGCAAGTAAAGCCATGGCCGGGCAGGTCAGGGGCAATCACATTCATCGTTTGCGCCAGCAGCGGCATCAGATCGCGCCAGCTGTGGGTCGAAGCGCCAGTGCCGTGCAGCAGCAGGACCAGCGGACCTTCGCCAGTCTGCTGGACATGCCAGGTGATTGCGCCTGCGCGGACAAACCGGCTGGCATGGCGGTTGGGCCAGTCACGTCCGTCCGTGTCCCATCTGAGAGGGCGGCTCATGCGATTGCCAGACCATTCTGCGCGGCTGCCACCGCTCGCTCAAGCCCGGCGGCATTGGCGAACGGCAGCGGCAGGTAACGCCCGCGCATCGCCTGCGCCAGCTGCTCGGCTTCAGGGCGCGGACGGGGGGAAATGTCGATCACCAGTGCGTCGAGCCCGCTGGCACCCAGCTGGCGCCCCGCCGCCATGGCATCCTCGCGGGCCTGCGCGCGGCCTGGCGTGCCGTCCATGGCAATGTTGCCGCTGCCGTCGGTCAGGAACACCACCAGCGGTGTCGCCCCCCTGGCAGCTATCGCAAGGCCCAGCTGGCGCGCCATGGCAACGCCGGCTGCAAGCGGTGTGCCGCCGCCGCCCGGCAGTTCTGCCAGCGCCCGGCGCGCGCGAGTGAGCGAGCGGGTCGGGGCGAGCAGCAAGTCGGCCCCCGTCCCGCGAAAGGCGATCAGCGCCACCTCGCTGCGTTTGACATAGGCCTGGGCGAGGATCAGCTCGACCGCGCCCTTGGCTTCGGCCAGGCGGGCCAGCGCCGCCGACCCGGAGGCATCGACACAGAACACAGTCACTGTTGGCGAGCGTTCCTCGAACCGGCGGATGCGCAGGTCGTCCTTGCGCAAGTCCATGCCCTCTCGCGGGACCAGCGCGGTGCTCTTGCGCAAGGGCTGCCATGGGGCTGCTGTGCGCAAGGTATCGATCAGGGCCAGCTGCGCACCGCCACCGGGGACACCTGGGCGCGCGCCGAGAGGCTTGCCGCGCAGTTTCGATTTTGTCCGTTTGCCAGCACCACCACCACCACGCATGGAGCGACTGCGCTGGCCTTGCCCTATCCGTTCGAGCACGTCGGGCGGAATGGCAGCCAGGGCGGCTTCGAGGACGATATCCTCGGGTTCCTCGTCACGCATCTGCCGGTCCGCGTCGTCGTCGGTTCGCTCATCGTCGGCGGGTGTAGAAGGCGGGGTAGCTTCTTCGCCCGGGTCGGGCGGACAGCGGGTGGCGCGCGGGGCCAGCACCAGTCGGGCAGCCGTTTCGAGGTCTGACAGTTCTACCGTACCTCGCCCCTCGCAGGCGGCGCTGGCCCGCGCAGCCAGCGTGGCGAACAGCATGGCCCGCGCTGAATTGATGCCGAGCGTGAGGCCAGTCCCGGCCAGCATGGACAGCTGCTCGTCGAAGCACGACGCCACCGCGGCAAGCGGGATGGCCGTTTCGTCGTCGAAACACTCGTCTTCAATCCGGATTGCACCGGAAAGGTCGCAATGGAACGCGACCCGTTCGGACAATGCAGCCGGAATGCGCTCATCCGGTCCAATTCCGTCGTCGAGCAGAACCAGAGCGAACCGCTTACGTGTATCAAGCGCCTGCGCCAATCGCCCGGCGGTATCCTCGCGTAGCCGTTCGGCCATCGGCACGGTTATCACGCCGCCCGCAGCCCTTTCAAGCAGGCCAGCCTGGTGGACGGCGCGCCCGGCGGCAAGGCTGGCGACGACATCGACCCCGCCGAGCAGGCGATCGTCGTCGATGTGCCCCGGGAGCCGCAACCAAGGCATGTCTTGCGGCAGGCTTTCGCGCAGCTCCGCCAGCACCCGGTCACGCGCCGGACCGCTGCCCCGCAGGCACAGCCCGCCAAAGGCAAGGGGATCGCGCAGGAACAGCCGTATGGCGAGGCGCGCTTCGGCCAGCGGGTTGGCCGAAAGGGCCGGATCGCTCACCCGAACAGCTCGGCCACCGCGCGCTCGATCCGCACGGTCGACCCCGTTTCGTCGAGCACGTCACGCCGCAGCCGGTGGCGCAGCGCCATCGGTGCCGCCTCGATCACATGCTTGCGCTGCACACTGCGCCCGTTTCCAAGCGCGGCGATCGCCCGCGCTGCGCGCATCAGGGTCAATTCGCCGCGCAGTCCGTCCACGCCGATCGCGCTGCACAGTCGGGCGGCATCGGCCAGCACCTCGTCGGGCACAACCAGCGCGGCGACCCGCTTCTGGCCCCGCGTCAGCTGGGCCAGAATCCGTGTTTCCTCTGCCTGCCATTCGTCCGCGAATGCCGCTGCATCGCGTTCCTGTGCAGCGCAGCGGCGCATGATCTCGACCCGATCGGCAATGTCCTGCGGTGTGCGAACTTCGACAGCGAGGCCAAACCGGTCGAGCAATTGCGGGCGCAGTTCGCCTTCTTCCGGATTGCCGCTGCCGATCAGCACGAACCGGGCGCGGTGCCGCACCGACAGGCCTTCGCGCTCGACCACGTTTTCGCCAGATGCCGCGACGTCCAGCAGCAGGTCGACCAGATGGTCCTCCAGCAGGTTGATCTCGTCGATATAGAGAAACCCGCGATGCGCCCTGGCCAGCAGGCCGGGTTCGAACACCTTTTCACCGGTCCTCAGCGCACGCTCCAGGTCGAGCGAGCCGAGGACCCGGTCCTCAGTCGCGCCGAGCGGCATGTCGACGAACGGCACCGCCCGCTGGCGGGTCTTCTTGCTGGTACACGGATCAGGGCAGGTTCCGGCCTGATCGCGGGTGCAGCCGTAGCGGCAATCTTCGATCACCTGAATCGGCGGAAGGAGTGCGGCGAGCGCGCGGGCGGCGGTCGATTTGCCAGTGCCACGATCACCGAACACCATGACGCCGCCAATCGACGGGTCGACTGCTGCCATCAGCAGCGCCTGCTTCATCTCGTGCTGGCCGACTATGGCCGAAAAGGGAAATCTTGCCATCTGTCAGCTTTTCTGGACAGTTCCTGCCGTTCCGACAAGGGGAATTGTCTCAGCCACTCTTGCCGCCTTCTTCCGCAACTTCGCCCAGCAGGCGGTTCTTGAGCGCGCGGGTGGTCATCCAGATGGCCAGCACCACCGGCACGATCAGAATGCCCAGCACTGTTTTGTCGTCCAGCCCGAACAGGTCCTGTTTGATCCCGCCCAGAAGATAGGCAAGCAGACCAATCAGGTAATAGCTCAGCGCCACCACCGAGAGGCCTTCCACCAGTGTCTGCAGGCGCACCTGCATCGCGATACTGCGCTCCATCGAATGGAGCAGTTGGCCGTTCTGGTTCTCGATCCGGGTCTCGATCCGGGCGCGCAGCAGCGATGCCAACTGCTCGGCCCGCACCCCCAGACGCTGAACCCGCTCAGTGGTGGCAAGGCAGGTACTCATCGCCGGGACAAAGCGTCGCTGGGTAAAATCGGCCAGCGACGCGAAACCCGGAACGGGTGCCGGGTCAAGCTGAACCAGCCGTTCGTCAACCAGTTGCGCATAGGCCTTGGTGGCATCCATCCGGAACGAGATTGCGGTAGCAATCGAAGCCAGATCCAGTCCAAGCTGCGACATCGCATCCATCAGCGTGTCATCGCGCTCCTGGGCATTGGCGATCCGGTCCGCCAGTACACGCAGGCGTTCCTCGGCGTCGTCCAGCCGAGGCCAGCATTCCTTGGCCATGGGCAGGCCGAGCAGGGCACGGTTGCGGTAATTGCCCAGTTCCTGCAACTGCTGGAGCTTGCGGGTCAGTTCGCGCCGGTCCGCCCCATTGGCCGCCACGAGCAATTTGCCGAAGCCGTCTTCCTTGATCCGGAAGTCGGACCAGATGCGGATGGTGCCGCCGACCATCGAGCTGACCATCTCGTCGCTGTTGAGGTTCAACTGCGGCAGCAGCGTTTCGACGTCGCTATCCTGCGCCGCCAGCCACACCCGGGTGCTGCGGACGATCTTGCCGGGCAGGGCTTCTGCCCATGCGATGGCACTGGCGATCTCGGGATCGGTCGATGGATCTAGGAAACCAGCCTCGTCGCACTGCTTGACGAACAGGGTCAGGCTGCTGCCCTCGCTGTGACGCTCCCAGGCGAAGCGGACCTTGTTGCTCAGCCGACCTTCACGATGTGAGGGATTGTCGTTCGGCTGTGGATCGCTACGGCGCTCGATCGCCTCGATCTCGGCTTCCCGATCGCTGTCGTCGAGCATCAGAACCCACTGGACCACATGGCAGGGAACCGGAAGCTGGGGCCAGCGGCGCAAATGCATCTCGCCCACTGCCCGCAACCTGAGCTCGTGATTCTCCATCTCTGACCCGTCCCTTTTCCGCCGCTCCGGGGTGTCATAGCACAAATCCTCGGAAACGCTGCTGCGCTTTGGCGGACTGGACCCTCCGACTATCCGCGACAATTCGCGACTGGACCCGAAACGGGTTTATGGTCCTTCCTGCCTTGCGCACCTCCAGCGGGAAGGTCCGTCATGCCACGTTTGGTCATCGCAAGCGTAACCGCCTTGCTCGCAGTTGGGGCCATTGCTGCCAATGCGCCGGCATTTCTGGTCCTTCACATCCAGCGCGCTGATGCCGCATCGCAAAGCCGCAGCCTGGCCGATGCGCTGCGACGGGGAGGCACGCCAGCGCAAGTGCAGGGGTTCGCCGGACGCGGCTTGCGCGGTCACCGTGACATCAACCAGCGGCTGGGTGACACGGACTATCCTGCAACCGCAGTGGTAGATGGCTGGCTGAAGGAACGTTTTGCGCGTTAGAGCGAGTGGGCCGACCCGTCTCGCAGCACATGGCTGCAACCCAGCGCGCGGGGGTCTTCGCCTGCGGCCAGCGCGGCGATAGTGCGCCAGCCCTCACAACGCAGGCGCGCGGCGGCGGCGCGGTTGTGGCCGAGCGGCAAGTACAAGCAGTTGCGCTGAGCGGGTGCTGCCAGCGCTTCGACCAGCGGATCGAGATAAAGCGAAAAGCCGGTCGCCGGCTCCTCGCTGCCCCGGATCATGTAGGTGCCGCCGCGGCCCAATGCGCCACGGACCCCTTCGGCATAGACGGTAAAGCCGAACCAGGTCTGGTATTCGAACCCGTGCCGCTCGGTCGGGTCGAGGGTAATGCGCGCCAGCCCTTCAACCCGTGCGGCAACCTGCCGCAGCCCGGCAATTCGGCTGGCGAGTGCGCCGCCAGCGTCGATCGCCGCGATCCGTTCGATTGCATCTTCGAATGCGCCGGCGGCATAGAGCAGCGGCAGGTACGCTTCCCCGCCCGCGTCGCGCAGGGCCCCGGCATCTTTCATGTCGAGCTCGCGCCGGACCGGATCAATCTGTTCCTGCGCCAGCGGCAAGGCCTGCTCAGCCAGAGTGTCAACCAGATCCGGCAGGGTAAAGTCAACCGAGATGCCGTTGGCGCCAGCAGCAGCCAGTGCTTCGACCGCAAGCACCACGATCTCACCCGCCGCTTCTGCGCGGTCGCTGCCAATCAGTTCGGCACCGAGCTGAAGCTTTTGCCGCGCCGGATCGAGCTGGTCGGCCCGGATCGTCGCGACTTCACCGGCGTAGCACAGGCGCAGCGGCCGGGTAGCGCCTGCCAGCGAAGTAGCCGCAATTCGTCCGACCTGCACCGTCATATCGCTCCGCAGCGCCAGCGTGCGCAAACTCGAAGGGTCAACGAAACGGAACATCCGGCGCGGGGAGACCCCGTCCATCCGCGTCGCCATCGATTTCTCGAACTCGACCAGCGGCGGGCGAACCCGGTCGTAGCCGTTGCTGTCGAGCACATCGAGAGCGGACCGCATGGAAGCCGTTACCAGGGCGGCTTCGGCAGGCAGGCGGTCAGCCAGCCCCTCGGGCAGGAGATCGTCGGGATCGGTCATCACGCGCGGCCCCCTGCCCGATTGCGCCTCAGAACTCCAGTGCCTTGACCACCTTGACGCCTTCGACAGCGCAGGCGGCCTTGACCAGGTCGTCAGGAATAGTCTGATCGACGCTGAGCAGCAGCACTGCTTCTCCCCCGGCCTCGCGGCGGCCAAGGTTGAAGGTGCCGATGTTGATGCCGTGTTCGCCCAGCAGGCTGCCGATCCTGCCGATAAAGCCCGGCGCATCCTGATTGACGATGTAGAGCATGTGCCCTGCCAGTTCCGCCTCTATCCCGATGCCGAAGATTTCGACCAGGCGGGGGTTTTCAGCCCCAAACAGGGTGCCGGCCACCGACCGGTCGCCCTGGCTGGTCGCCACGGTCACCCGCAGCAGGGTGTTGTAGGCCCCGTCCCGCTCGTGCCGGATCGAACGCACATCGAGCCCGCGCTCGCGCGCCAGGAATGGCGCGTTGACCATGTTCACGGTGTCGGAATACTGCTTCATCAGCCCGCACAGCACCGCCGCTTCCAGCGGCTTGCCGTTGAGCTCAGCCGCGGCGCCTTCGCGCTCGATGCTGATCTGGGTCAGGTTGCCGTGAGCAAGCTGGCCCACCAGCGAGCCGAGCTTTTCCGCCAGTGCCATGTAGGGCTTCAGCTTGGGCGCTTCTTCTGCCGAGAGCGAGGGCACGTTGAGCGCGTTGGTAACCCCCCCGCTGACGAGATAGTCGGCCATCTGCTCGGCCACCTGCAGCGCCACATTGACCTGGGCTTCGGTGGTCGAGGCCCCGAGGTGCGGGGTGCAGATGAAGTTCTTCGTCCCGAACAGCGGGTGATCGGCCGGCGGCGGTTCCTGCGCGAACACATCGAGCGCCGCACCGGCGACATGGCCGCTGTCGAGCATGTCCTTCAGGGCCGCTTCGTCGATCAGGCCGCCGCGCGCACAGTTGACGATCCGCACGCCCTTCTTGGTCTTGGCGAGGTTTTCCGCCGACAGGATGTTGCGGGTCTGGTCGGTCAGCGGGGTGTGCAGGGTAATGAAATCGGCCTTCGCCAGCAGGGTCTCGAGATCGGCCTTTTCAACGCCCATCTCGACCGCACGTTCTTCGGTCAGGAAGGGATCGTACGCGACCACCTTCATCTTGAGGCCGAGCGCGCGGCTCGCCACGATCGAACCGATATTGCCCGCCCCGATCAGGCCAAGCGTCTTGCCGGTCAGTTCCACGCCCATGAAGTCGTTCTTGGGCCAGGTGCCAGCCTGCGTACCAGCATCGGCGGCCGGGATCTGGCGTGCTACGGCGAAGATCAGCGCGATGGCGTGTTCGGCAGTGGTGATCGAGTTGCCGAACGGAGTGTTCATCACCACAACGCCCTTGCTGCTGGCGTAAGGAATGTCGACGTTGTCGACCCCGATCCCGGCACGGCCGATCACCTTGAGGTTGGTCGCCGCGTCCAGGATCTCGCGCGTCGCTTTGGTGGCGCTGCGGATGGCGAGGCCATCGTACTGGCCGATCACGGCCTTGAGTTCATCGGGCGTCATACCCGGCTTCACGTCAACATCGCAGCCACGCTCTTCGAAGATGCGGGCGGCGTTGGGGTCCATCTTGTCGGAAATGAGGACTTTTGGCTTGGTCATGTCAGGTTCCTTGCGTGAGCCACCGCGCAGCCGGGGGCCTCAGTCATAGAAGGGGATTCATTGCAGGCGGAGACCTCCGCATTCGCGGAGGATGCCATCGGTTTGCTCAGGCGGTGGCAGTCACTTGCGCGTAGGCCCAGTCAAACCACGGGCCGAGCGACTCGATGTCGGCTGTCTCGACCGTTGCGCCGCACCAGATCCGCAGGCCCGGCGGGGCATCGCGGTATCCGGCGATGTCATAGGCAGCGTCATGATCTTCGAGCAGCTTGGCAAACGCCTTTATCATCGCTTCGTCTGCACCCTCGACCGTCAGGCAGATGCTAGTGTTGGAGCGGTTGGCGGGATCGGCCGCGAGATGGCCAAGCCAGTCACGTTCCTGCACCAGCTTGTCGAGCGCTGCCGCATTGGCATCAGCCCGCGCCTTCATCGCCGACAGGCCGCCCAGACCCTTGGCCCATTCGAGCGCGAAGATGGCATCTTCCACTGCGAGCATGGACGGGGTGTTGATCGTCTCGCCCTTGAACACCCCTTCGGCAAGCTTGCCCTTGCTGACCAGGCGGAACACCTTGGGCAGCGGCCAGGCCGGGGTATAAGTTTCCAGCCGCTCGACCGCGCGCGGGCCGAGGATCAGCACGCCGTGCGCGCCCTCCCCGCCCAGCACCTTTTGCCAGCTGAAGGTCAGCACATCGACCTTGTCCCACGCGATATCCTGCGCGAACACCGCGCTGGTGGCATCGGCGATGGCAAGGCCATCGCGGTCTACGGCGATCCAATCGCCGTTCGGCACGCGCACACCGCTGGTCGTGCCGTTCCAGGTGAAAATGACGTCGTTCGACCAGTCGATCTGGCTGAGGTCCGGCAATTGGCCATAGTCCGCGCGGATCACCGTCGGATCGATCTTGAGCTGCTTGACCGCATCTGTCACCCAGCCTTCGCCGAAGCTTTCCCATGCCAGCGTGGTGACGCGGCGCGCGCCGAGCATGGTCCACATCGCCATTTCGACCGCGCCGGTATCCGAACCGGGCACGATGCCGATGCGGTGCGTGGCCGGCACCTCCAGCACTTCGCGGATCAGGTCGATGCAGTAATGCAAACGCGCCTTGCCGATCTTCGAGCGGTGAGACCGCCCGAGCGACTCTGTGGCCAGTTTGTCAGGGGACCAGCCCGGCGGCTTCGCGCAGGGACCGGAAGAAAAGAACGGACGGGCAGGTTTGCGCGCCGGCATCAGGTGTTCAGTCATGTAGTCTCTCCTTACAGAGAGCTCGCGCGGCGTTGGGACCGCGTGGCCCGGCGGCGGCTCTAGTGACGGGTGGTGTCCAGTCAAGCGGTAATGCGGTTGCAATGGAAACGATCACTGTCGCAGGCCCTCTCGCCAAGCCCAACTTTCCGTCCTAAAGCGCGGGCCGATGCAGACCTGCGACCTCCGCATTGCCCTGTTCAGCGGCAATTACAATTACGTCCGCGACGGGGCCAACCAGGCGCTGAACCGGCTTGCCGGTTACCTGTTGCGGCAAGGCGCGGCGCTGAGGGTTTATGCACCGACCGTGGCAGAACCAGCGTTCGCACCAACCGGAGACCTTGTCAGCGTGCCCAGTGTGGCGATCCCCGGGCGATCAGAATATCGGGTGCCGCTCGGCCTGTCTCGCACCAACCGGAATGACCTGGCTGCGTTTGCTCCCAACATCATCCATTCATCTTCGCCCGACCCGACCGGCCACGCTGCGCTGCGCTGGGCGCGCAAGCGGAACCTGCCTGTGCTCGGTTCTGTCCACACCCGGTTTGAAACCTACCCGCGCTACTACGGGCTCGGCTTCACTGAACCTTGGCTGGAGGCGATCATGCGGCGCTACTACCACCGCTGCGATGCGCTGGTCGCGCCTTCGCAGAGCATGGTCGATACGCTGCGTGAACAGGGCATGCACCATGACATCTCGATCTGGTCGCGCGGGGTCGACCGCACTGTATTCGCATCAGGCAAGCGCGACATGGTCTGGCGGCGATCGCTCGGACTGTCAGACGAGGACGTGGCAATCGTGTTCCTCGGGCGGCTGGTTATGGAAAAGGGCCTCGATGTGTTTGCCGAGACCATGGCCATGCTGCGCCAGCAAGGTGTGCCGCACAAAGTGCTGGTGATCGGCGATGGCCCGGCGCGCACGTGGTTCGAAACGAACTTGCCCGGCGGGATCTTCGCCGGGTTCCAGACCGGCGCTGACCTGGGCCGGGCGCTTGCCAGCGGCGACGTGTTCTTTAACCCTTCGATCACCGAGACCTTTGGCAACGTGACACTGGAGGCGATGGCCTGCGGCCTGCCGGTAGTCGCCGCCGGTGCGACCGGGGCGTCAAGCCTGGTCGAAAATGGCGTCACCGGCCGACTCGTCCCGCCTGATGGAGCAGGTGCCTATGCGGCAGCACTGGCTCCTTACTGCACCGACGCTGGTTTGCGCGGTGTCCACGGGAAAGCAGGCGAGACGCGCAGCAAGGATTACGACTGGGACGCGATCAACCAGGCCGTGGCCGATACCTATCTGCGGCTGGTTGCCGCGCGCCAGCGGCGATAGATTAGGCGAAAACGCCCTCACGGCGCATTTTCATCGCGTACCACAGCAGGAACAGTGTGGTGCCCCAGATTGCCGCGTCGAGCGCCGGGTTGGCCAGATCGGCCGGAATGGTAGTCACCGCGTAGTTGAAATAGGTCGTGCCGATCAGCCCCGCGACCGAGATCAATGCTGCCACAACCGCCCAGCGATGGCGCAGCAGCAGCAGCACCGATGCCGCAAACGCCCCCCACACCCCGAGCGCCCAGACGCCGTTGGCCCACGCAGGAAATGTATTGAAATAGGCGACCTGTTCCGCGGTCATCCCCAGCGCATCGAGCTTATCCAGCCGGGTCATCAAGTAGCTCAGGATACCGACGCTGTTCCATAACAGGCTGACGATCCCCACAGCCCATAGGTGCTAAGGGGCGGGTTTGCGCGAAGTGTTCATGGCCGTGTTCCTCTCCCTCAGCCAAGGCAGTGTACCACCGCGTCGGATGCAGTCCAACCGCGTTAACATTTGTCAGCTTGCGCATTCCGACGCTGCTTTTTTCAGCCACCTCGCTTAAGCTTGACATCGATGAGCGACCTGTTTGCCGATCAGCCCCCGCCCTCGCCTCGCGACGAGCCGCCCGCCGATGCGCCGCTGGCTGACCGGTTGCGCCCGTGCGACCTTACGCAAGTGATCGGGCAGGAGCACCTGACCGGGCCGGACGGCACAATCGGCCGCATGGTTGCGGCCGGCAAGCTGTCCAGTATGATCCTGTGGGGGCCGCCGGGCACCGGAAAGACCAGTACCGCACGCTTGCTGGCCGATGCGGTAGGCATGCGGTTCATGCTCATCAGCGCGGTGTTCAGCGGGGTGGCCGACCTCAAGAAGGCCTTTGCCGAGGCGGAAATGGCGGCCAGGGCAGGACAAAAAAGCCTGCTGTTCGTGGACGAGATTCACCGCTTCAACCGCACCCAGCAAGACGGTTTTCTTCCGTTTGTTGAGCGCGGCACGGTGACACTGGTAGGCGCGACTACGGAAAATCCCAGCTTCGCCCTAAACGCAGCTCTGCTCAGCCGCGCGCAAGTGCTGATTCTTCACCGGCTGGATGCTGCCGCGCTGGAAAGACTGCTCGATCGGGCCGAGGAACTGCACGGCCCGCTGCCCCTCACCCTTGGCGCGCGCGAGGCACTTGTCGCAAGCGCGGATGGGGACGGGCGCTTCCTCCTCAACCAGGCGGAAACACTCTACAACGCGCAAATCGCGGAGCCGCTCGACCCGGCGGCCATGGGCGCATTCCTCCAGCGCCGCGTGGCAGTCTATGACAAGAACCGCGACGGGCACTACAATCTCATCTCTGCGCTGCACAAGGCAGTGCGCGGGAGCGATCCGCAGGCGGCGCTTTATTACCTGGCCCGAATGCTGACGGCGGGGGAAGATCCGCTTTTCCTCGCCCGGCGGCTGGTGCGGATGGCAGTGGAGGACATTGGGCTGGCCGATCCGCACGCTCTGCCGCAATGCATGGCGGCGATGGAGGCCTACCGCTTCCTCGGCAGCCCCGAAGGCGAATTGGCACTGGCGCAGGCGTGCCTCTATCTCGCCACCGCGCCCAAATCCAATGCGGTTTATCTGGCGCAAAAGGCCGCATGGAAAGCCGCCAAGGACACCGGCAGCCTGATGCCGCCGATGAACATCGTCAACCCGGCAACGGGCCTGATGGAGAGCCTCGGCTACGGCAAAGGCTACACCTATGATCACGACACGCCGGAAGGCTTTTCGGGCGACGATTACTGGCCGGAGGAGATGGAGCCGCAGCAGTTTTACACGCCGGTCGAACGCGGGTTTGAGCGTGAGGTGAAGAAGCGGCTCGAATACTGGGACAAGCTGCGGGCGGAGCGGGGCTAGTGAGCAGACAGTATGCGTGATTTCGATTCTTTCGTTGTCATCGACTGGTCGGGCGAGCGGGTTGCCAGACCCAAGGGCCTTGCCGTTGCCTTCGCAGATCAAGGCCAAAGCGCGCCCTCGCTGCTCACGCCTCAGCAAGGCTGGAGCCGCGCTGGCATTCTCGATTGGCTGCTTGAACACGCCAAGGCGGGCACCAGCATGTTGGTTGGGCTAGACCTGTCCCCCGGCCTGCCCTTCGTGGATCGGAATGCCTATTTCCCTGAGTGGGACGAAAGCCCCGCCGACGCAAAAGCACTTTGGAAGGCGGTGGACGCTGTGTGCAAAGTGGACGAGCATCTCGCTGCCAGTTCCGTCGTCAGTCACGCCGATATCCAGCGCCATTTCCGCCACCAATCAGGCCGCGAGACGATTTGCGGCGACCTGTTCGAGCCGGGACGCGGTAGGCTTCGCGAATGCGAGATAGCACAAAAGGCAATGGGCCTTGCTCCCAGCAGTTGCTTTAACCTTGTCGGCGCAGCGCAAGTTGGCAAGTCCAGCCTGACGGGAATGCGTGTGCTTAATCGTCTGCGCGGGGCAATCCCGGTCTGGCCCTTCGACCCCTTGCCGGCCAGCGGGCCCGTGATCGTCGAAATCTACACGTCGCTGGCCGCTCGAGAGGCTGGAATGCCCAGTGGCCGCAGCAAGATCTTCGATCCGGACACGCTGGACACGGTGCTGAAGGCACTTGGCTCTAAAGCACATACACCGATCAGCAAGTACACAGACCACGCCACTGATGCGCTCCTGACCACGGCATGGCTGCGCAAGGTGCACAAGGAGGAAAGGCGATGGCACCCTCCCGGCCTCACTGCAGAGGTCGCGCGCACCGAAGGCTGGACTTTCGGCGTGTTATAATCCGCCCTATCGCTTCGCTACTTGAGGGCGGCGCAGTTTAACACTAATGCGCGGCCACGGTCAGCCGGCTTAGCTCAGTTGGTAGAGCACCTGATTTGTAATCAGGGGGCCACGGGTTCGAATCCTGTAGCCGGCACCATTTCCCTCGATCCGGACAGACTGTACTATCGCGCGGCTAGACCTGCTGGGGAGTGAGTGGCCCTTGCCAATAACCTGAATAATGCCACCGCACCCCCAATGACGGTATCTGCTCGGCAGAAAACAGGGCGATAGCGTGGCCGCCACCCATGTTGCGGCCACGCTGGTGCTTCTGACGATCAGAAGTCGACGCTGATCCGGCTGTACACGAACCGGCCGCTGAACCCGAACGGCGACTGCGAGGAATAGGGCAGGAAGGCATTGTTGGCCCCGAACGGTGCCACAAACGGCAGCCGGTCAGGGTATTCATCCAGCAAGTTGTTCGCGCCGATAGCAAGTTGCAGATTGTCGAACGGGTTGAAGCGTATTTCCATATCCACCACTGTCTTGGGTGACAGCGTGATGTCGTTGATGGCTGCACCCTTGGGGACGGTGATGTCGGTGGTCGTACCCGGCAGGAAGACGCTGCCGAAGCGGTTGGCACGGGCCGTCAGGCCGAACGGACCATTTTCCCAGTCCAGCCCGATGTTGAGCTTGTTCGACGGCTGGCCATCGGTCAGGCGAAACGATTCCGGCCGGGCGAACAACCGGTCTGGTCCGAAGATCCCGAAGCTGCGGCGATCGGTGATTTTGGTGTCATTGATGTTGTACCCGGCAGTCAGCGTAATCGAGCCAATACCGAAATCGGGCATGCGATAGCTGGCAACGACATCTACGCCTTGCGTGCGGGTGTCGATCCCGTTGATGAAGAACCGGGCTGACGTACCCGGAACGTTCGCGGCGGCCAGCAGATTACGCACATCCTGACCCTGAAGGTTCTCGGTCAGGGTAATCCGGTCATTGATCTTGATGTTGTAGTAATCGACCGTGACGCTGAGCCGCGAGATCATGTTGAACACCACCCCGCCACCGATATTGACCGACTTTTCAGGCTCGAGCGGCTGCGATTGAAGCGCAACAGCGATTGGTGAACCGACTGGGAAGGTGCCGACCTCAATCAATACGCCGTTCACGTTGTTGGTGCTGGTGGCCGAGAAGTACTGCTGCGCCATGCCGGGCGCGCGAAACCCGGTGGAGATCGATCCGCGCACCGCCAGCCCGTCAATCGGTTCGAGGCGCGCTGCCAATTTCCCGTTCAACGTGCCGCCGAAGTCAGAGTAATGCTCGTACCGCCCTGCCACCTGGACATTCAGCATATCGCCAATGTCGGTGTCGAGTTCGAGATAGGCGGCGAAACTGTCGCGCGATGCGTCAACCTCGGTGCTCGGGCTAAAACCTGGGAAAACCTGCGAACCGGGGGCAGCGCCATTGCTGAAGAAGAATGGCCCCGCGACATAGCTGCCCAATTCGCCCGCCACGATCTTGTAGTTTTCGTTGCGCCATTCGCCACCAAACGCCAGCGACGTTTCGCCAAGTCCCAGATTGATGCCCCGCTGCGCGTCAAAGTTTATCGAAGTCTGGCCCGAGCGTAGCCCGCCAGCGTAAAACTTGCGCGCGCTCCCGGCACCACCCAGCGACGTGTTGACGGTGTTCGAAATGTTATAATCAAGCGTGTTGGAACCGTAGTTGATCGACAGATCAAGGTTCCAGCCGCCGGTTTCACCGCGAATCCCGCCAGCAATCGCCTTGTCACGAATTTCGCTGTTGATCAGCGGCAGGAAGCCATCGGGATAGATCGGCACAAACGTGGCCGTGCCCGCCGACCAGTCGCGGTTGCGGGCGTCATTTGCCCGGCGATAGAACCCGGCACCGTTGCCATCGCGCACGCCATAGCTGCCGAAGGCATAGACCTCGAAGCTGTCGCCCACATCGGCCCCGGCATTGAGGAAGAGATTCATATCCTTGGATTCGCCATCACCGAAACGATGATTGTACCGGTTGATGGTCGCCTCACGCGGGTCGCCGGGCGTGACATACTGGCGGCGCAAATCAGCACCTGACCGGTTGGTCGGCGAGCGATCCTTGTATTCGGCGGTGAGGTTCAGATAGCCGGATTCGCCGACCGGCAGCCCCATATTGCTGGCGAACGTAAAGGTATCCCCGTCGCGCCGTTTGCGGTCCGCACCGGTAAAGGTGATCACTGGGTTGTCAGCGGCGCCCGTTGTCAGCCCCACACTGGCCACCTGCGCCACGTCCTTCATGGTGGTAATGTATTTGCCAAAGCTGGCCTGGGCACGCCCGCCCTCGCGCTTCTTGAGCTGGATGTTGATGACCCCTGCGATGGCGTCCGAACCATACTGCGAGGCGGCACCGTCACGCAGCACTTCGATCCGGTCAATCGCCAAGGGCGGAATGGTGTTCATGTCGACCCCGGCCGAGCCGCGTCCGACCGATCCGTTCAGATTAAGCAAGGAGGAGATATGGCGGCGCTTGCCATTTACCAGCACCAGCACCTGGTCAGGCGACAGTCCGCGCAGCGTCGCCGGACGGAGCGAATCCGTGCCATCCGTCAGCGAAGGCTGGGGGAAGTTGAACGAAGGCACCAGGTTGTTGAGCAGACGGTTGGTTTCCGTTGCCCCCTGGTTCAGCAAGGCTTCGGAACCAATCACATCAATCGGAACCGCGCTGTCCGCCACGGTCCGGTCGGTCCGGCGGGTGCCGGTCACGATGATCTGGCTGTCGCTGCCACCCGAGGCAGAAGCACCATCATCCTGTGCCAGTGCCGGCTGAACCAGCGTGGCAGCAGCGATAGCGGCGGCTGCGGCGCCAAGCCGGAAAGTGTGGCGATGCGACATATTGTGTTTTCCCCTGTATGGATGGCCCAACATCAGTCCGTTACCTTTGCGGCCGACGTGAGGACAGGGCAACATTTGACCGGCAAACGGCACCGAATTTCGCTGACTGTTGCAGGTTTGTAACAAACTTGCCTGGAGATCGTTCTCACAAGACAGAACGTGTCGGAACGATCAGATTGGGCTGCCATCCTTGTCGCGGTAGATCTCGCGCCGGCCCACATGGTTGGCCGGGCCCACCAGCCCTTCTTCCTCCATCCGCTCGATCCACTTGGCCGCGGTGTTGTAGCCGACGCCCATCTGGCGCTGGAGCCACGATCCGCTCGCCTTCTGGTTCTCGAACACCACCTGGCAGGCCTGCCGGTATTTGCGCTCCTCCGGATTGTCGGACCCGGTCAGTTCGTCATCGTCGTAGCCGTAGCCGAAGCCTTCCTCGGGCTCCTCGGTCACAGCGTCAACATAGTCCGGCTTGCCCTGCCCGCGCCAGTGATCGGCGACCCGCTCGACCTCCTCGTCAGAGACGAACGGGCCGTGAACGCGCACCAGAGCCCCGGTGTTGGGCTTGTAGAGCATGTCGCCTTTGCCCAGGAGCTGCTCGGCGCCTTGTTCTCCCAGGATGGTGCGGCTGTCGATCCGGCTGGTCACCTTGAAGCTGATCCGGGTTGGCAGGTTGGCTTTGATCACCCCGGTGATGACATCGACCGAAGGCCGCTGGGTGGCCATGATCAGGTGGATGCCAGCCGCCCGGCTTTTCTGGCTGAGCCGCTGGATGAGAATTTCGATGTCCTTGCCCACCGTCACCATAAGGTCGGCCAGTTCGTCGACGATCAGCACGATCAGCGGCAGCGGCTGGAAATCGAGCTGCTCTTCCTCGTAGAGTTCCTCGCCGGTGTCCGGGTCGAACCCGGTCTGCACCCGCCGCCCGAGCGGGGTGCCCTTGGCGGCTGCGGCGCGGACCTTCTCGTTGAACGAATTGATGTTGCGCGAACTTATGCTCGCCATCATCCGGTAGCGCCGCTCCATCTCCTCGACCGCCCACTTCAGTGCCCGGACCGACTTGGCCGGCTCGGTCACCACCGGGCTGAGCAGGTGCGGGATGTCGTCGTAGGTCTTGAGTTCCAGCACCTTGGGATCAACCAGGATCAGGCGGCATTCCTCCGGCGTGAAGCGGTAGAGCAGCGAAAGAAGGATGGTGTTGAGGCCGACCGACTTGCCCGACCCGGTGGTGCCCGCCACCAGCAGGTGGGGCATGGCGGCAAGGTCGGAGACGATCGGCTCTCCCGCGATATCCTTGCCCAGGATGATCGGCAGGTTGCCCTTGGATTCGGCAAAGGCCGCGCACTGCGCCAGTTCGCGGAAATTTACCATCTGCCGGTCCGCATTGGGCAGTTCGATCCCCATCACCGTCCGGCCCGGAATGGGGCTGACACGCGCGCTGATCGCGCTCATGTTGCGGGCGATATCTTCTGCCAGGCCAACTACCCGGCTGGCCTTGATTCCGGGCGCAGGCTCCAGTTCGTACATCGTCACAACGGGGCCGGTGCGGACAGCGGTGATCTCGCCTTTGACGTTAAAATCATCGAGCACGGTTTCGAGAAGCCGAGCGTTGCGCTCCAGCGCCAGCTTGTCGAGCTTGACTGTCTTGTCAGGCGGGGCCTGCTCCAGCAGGTCGAGGCTGGGGAGCTGGAAACTGGCGAACATGTCGCGCTGCTTCGCAACCGATGGCGAGGCCTTCCGCGGCGGGGCGGAGGGATCGGTGATTTCCGGCGCGCGGCGCGGCGACGGCTCGATCAGCGGTGCCTCGTCCGCTTCCTTCGCCCGGTTTCGCTCGCGTGGAGCTGCCTCTGGTCCATCCTGGGCTGCGCTCGCCCGCTGGCTACCAAAGTTGGGCCAGGGCAACTCGCGAAGGAAGTGCGGAGGCGTCAGAAGCACCCGCCAATCAATCGCAAATACGCGGGTTGCCAGTGCTGTCCCGCCCAGCAGGCAGATCAATGCAATAGCCAGGATGATCCATCCCTGCGCCCCCGCAGGGAACCGCGCCGCGACTGCTTCAACCGCACCGGCCCCGAGCAGACCGGAGACACCACCAAGCGAGGCCGGCAGGGTTCCGCCAGGTGTCTCGAATGCCAGCGACAGAACCGTCGCCAGTAGAACGATCGCTGCCAACAGCAGCGCGAACGGACGCCACCAGCGGGTGCTATCGTCCTGGTCCTCCTCCTCGATTTCACGCCACAGCTTGCGTGCACCGAAGTAGAGCAGGGGCAACAGCAAAACGCCAGGCAGGCCGAACAGGAACAGCACCCGTTCCGCCGCCCACGCCCCGCTTGCGCCCATCCAGTTGCCGATGTCGGTGCCTGCGGCAGCGGTCGATGGGCTCGGATCGGTTTGGGTATAACTGGCCAGCGCCAGCCCGAGGAATACCATCCCCGCGATCAGCACGGCCGCCCCCGCCATCTGGCTGGCACGACGCAGCGAGCGCCGGAAGGCCGCTTTCCAGTCCGCCTGCGGCGCCTTGCCAATTGCCCGCCCAAGTGCCTGTGTGGCCATGTGCCGTTCCCTGCTTCCCGTTTCGCGATTCACCATGAATCCTCGGGGAATCGGGGTCAAGCGAAAGGCGGTAGAGCGAGTCTCAGGCGAGTCCGTCGATTGCCCCCCAGCGGGGCCAGTTCAGCGCGCGCGCCCGTGCGCTGGTCATCCCGCCGAGCGCGATCACCGGGATCAGCGCCTGTTGTGCGAGAACCTGAAAGCCCTGAATGCCGAGCACGGCGGCGCCCGGATGCGACCGGGTCGGGAACACTGGCGACAGGAACACCCCGTCAAGCCGCGCGCGGTTGGCCGCCTGGAGTTCATCGCCATTGTGCGCTGTACCAAGCCGCAAGCCGCCAGTGTGTCGGGCAACGCCCTCGACTGCGCCATATACCCCGTCTGCCCGCCATGCAGCGCAGTCCCGGATGTTACCGGCCAGAATGACGCGGTGCCCGTGGTCACGAGCACAGTCCGAAAGCCGCTCGAACCGGGCCCGACGCCTTTCCTCGTCCAGATGATAATGGCGGAAGACAAACCCAGACCCATTCGGCAACCGCGCCAGTGCCCGCTCCAGGTCGGCATCGTTCCGCTGGTCGGATAGCAGCCACAGCAGGGGAAGGGTCTGGCCTTGGTCCACCCGGACGCTATAGCGCGCAGGCCATGGACACGCTACAAACCCCGCTCGACCAGGTCCGCGCGCAGATTGCCCGCGCCTGCAAGGCCTCGCGCCGTGAGCCTTCCGAGATCACCCTGATCGCAGTCAGCAAGACCAAGGGTCCAGAGGAGATCCTGCCGTTGCTGGAACAGGGTCAGCGCGTGTTTGGTGAGAACCGGGTGCAGGAAGCGCAGGGCAAGTGGCCCGAACTCAGGGCGCTCTACCCTGATGTCGACCTTCATCTTGTCGGCCAGCTCCAGTCCAACAAGGCGGAGGACGCGGTGGCGCTGTTCGACTGCATCCATTCAGTGGACCGCCCGTCGCTAGTCACTGCACTGGGCAAGGCGATGGACAAGGCCGGTCGGCGCGTGGCGTGCTTCGTGCAGGTCAATATCGGTGAGGAGGAGCAGAAGGGGGGCTGCTCGATTGCCGACCTGCCCGCCCTGCTCGAGCAGGCGCGCGCGGCCGATATCCCGCTCGCCGGACTGATGTGTGTGCCCCCCGCCGATATCGAACCGGCCCCATTCTTCGCCCTGCTGGCAAAGCTGGCGGCGGACAACGGCCTCATCGGTCTCAGCATGGGCATGAGCGGCGATTTCGAAACCGCCGTGATGCTCGGTGCGAGCCATGTCCGGGTCGGCACTGCCCTGTTCGGCGAACGCGCCTGATCCGCCTCAAGCAGCGAAGCGGTCAGCGGGCACAATCCCCACGGAAAAGGGGCGCCTCTTGCGAGACGCCCCCTTCATTTCGTAGTCGCGAGGCTCAGAACTTGCCGCGAACGGTGATCCCGTAGGTACGCGGTTCAGCAAGGAAGGCCGAATAGGTCTGCTGCGGGGCCACGAACGGGGTATTGAACGCAATCTGGGTGTACTGGGTGTCGAACAGGTTCTGCACCCAGCCTTCGATCGCGAACCGGTCCGCGATGTTGGTCACCCCGATACGGCCGTTGACGACGACGAAGCCGTCCTGCTCCTTGCCGAACAGCAGGTCCGAACCGGTGTTGTAGTCTCCAGTCATACGGGCGTTGATGAACACCAGCCCCCGCATACCCGAGTCACTGATTTGCGGGGTCCACGAAGCCGAAGCGGTCGCCACGATTTCCGGTGCGTTCGAAAGATTGTCACCCGGCAGCAGGCGCAGCGCGGGATCGAGCGGAGCGCCGGTATCGTTGCCGATCAGATCGTTCTCGAACTTGGTGTTGGAGTAAGTCAGACCGAGCGTGAAGCCGAGATCGCGGGTCGGATTGAGTGTGGCTTCGATTTCGAAGCCCTGCGCAATCACACCCGGCTTGATATTGTCGACCGCGCAGGCCCCGGTCGCGGCGCTGGCGTCACGATCGGCACCGCCCAGCGCAGTTCCGCAGCTGTTGACGTTCTGGACCAGGAAGACCGAACCGTTGAACGTGTTGAGCTGGAAATTGCTGAATTCCTGACGGAAGGCAGCAACGCTCACGCCGAACTCGCGGGTCGAGTACTTGGCACCGATTTCGTAGGCCTTGACTGTTTCCTCTTCGAACTGAAGGTTCTTCACGTTGATCGTGGCCCGGTTGAAGAACACCGGATTGGCCAGCGCCGAACGGTCCAGGTTGAACCCGCCTGCCTTGTAGCCGCGTGAGTACGAAGCGTAGGTCATCAGATCCCGGGTCGGCTTCCAGCTAAGGATGGCCGTGCCGGTGAACTCGTCTTCATCGCGCTGGTCAGCCAGCGAAAGTCCGTCGAGTTCGGAGCTTGAGTTGCCCTGACAGGTCAGGGCAATCAGGCCGCCTGCGAGACCGGCGAGGCCCGGATTCGCCAGCAGCGGGCTAAGGCGCGCCCGGTTGGTGGGGCAGAACGTGTTGTCATTGCCGAAAGTCGCGTTGAACTTCTTGGTTTCATTGGTGTAACGCAGACCCAGCGTCAGATCGAGCGTGTCGGTGATGTGCAGGATATTGTGGGTGAATACCGCGAAGTTTTCGCTCTTCTGGTTGTAAACGTCACCCGTACCGCCACGATCGCGAACGCCTGCCAGGGTATCGAGACCGGCGAAGATCAGCGGGGTGGCTGCACCGAACGCGCCAGCACCGCCATTGGCTGCCTGAAGGGCACCGCGGCCACCGGCACTAAGGCAGCCGGTGCTGCCCGGTGAAACCAGCGCCGGGTTGATCGCCAGCACGATGCGGCACGGTGCGAAGGCGCCGTACTGCGTGCCGAAACGCAGGCTATCGCGGGTCTGCAGCTTCTCGTTAGCGTAAAAGCCGCCGACCAGCCAGTCCAGTCGGTCGTTGAATGCCGAACCCTGCAGACGGATTTCCTGGGTAAAGGTCTTGAATTCGCGTGCGCCGGCGTTGGGGCCGGGGGTGCGATAGAGCAGGTCAACGGTGGTGTAATCGGTATCCGAACCCTGGAAATTGGAGTACTCGCGGTAACCGGTAATCGACGTCAGGGTGACCGCGCCCAGCTGCCAGTTGAGTTCACCCGAGATCCCATAGTCCTCGGTCTCGCCCTGGTAGCTGCGGCCTGCGGTCGGGTAGATGTTGCGGTTGAACGTGCTCTGCGTCAGCGCCAGTGGGTTCTGGCCCAGTGCCAGCAGCACCGGCACAATCGGGTTGGCCGTGCTGGTCAGCGCGCCGCCAGTGGTCGGCGGGGCGAACGAGTTGAGACCGGGGCTGACCCGTGCGCCTTGCGCGAAGTCGGGCTGAACGAAAGTGGCGGCGCAGCAGGCCTCATCCTTCTTCGAGTAGTCACCGACCAGCCGGAAACTCAGCGTTTCGCTCGGCTCGAACAACATCTGGGCACGAACCAGGAACCGGTCACGATCATTCACGCGAGTGCCGTTCGTGACATCGCGGTAGAAACCGTCCCGCTGGAAATAGACCCCGTCGACCCGCGCGGCGACCGTGTCGCCCAAGGGCGCATTGATGCCGCCTTCGATCCGCATGGCATCGTAGTTGCCATAGGTGAACGCACCGTAACCGCTCAGTTCGAACTCCGGCGGAGCGGTGTAGACACTGATCATGCCGGCTGTGGAGTTGCGGCCACCCAGCGTGCCCTGCGGGCCGCGCAGAATTTCAATCCGGTCGATCGGGCCAAGCTCGCTAAGCGCATTACCCGACCGCGAACGATAAACGCCATCGACGAACACGGCGACCGAGCTTTCCAGGCCGGGGTTGTCACCCACGGTGCCGATCCCGCGGATACGGGCAGAGCCATTGGCTTCGTTGCCGGTCGAAGACACCAGCAGCGACGGAGCCACCTGGTTCAGTTCGCGGATATCGGTGGTGCCGGACTTGGCCAGCATCTCGCCTGAGACCGCTGAGATGGCGACCGGCACGTCGGCCAGCGACTGTTCACGGCCTTGCGCGGTCACCACGATGATGTTGCTGTCGTCCTGGCTCGTGCCTGCATCCTGTGCCAGCGCATAGTGCGGCAAGAATGCAGTGGCCACTCCGGCGAGGGCGAGTGCGCGTAGGGTAAGGTTGGCTTTCATCATCTTCTCCTGCTTATGGCGATTTGTCGCTTTACGTGTGCGTTAACCCGGTCTGGGGTGGTTGTGAATCGGCTTGTCAGCCAACCGTAATTTTTGACCGCAAGTGTTGCCTCTATGCCTCTGCCAATTCAGCCTGGCGCTCGTCGCTGGCCGCATCTAGCAGAGCAGCCTCGATCAGCGCCTTGCGCCCCTTGGCTTCAAGCTTCGCTCCGAGAACATCGGTTACATAAAATGTATCGACTGCGCGCTCACCATAGGCAGTGACATGGGCCGAGTGGACCATCAACTGGCTTTCGAAAAGTGCCCGGGCCAGTCGGTTGAGCAGAGCCGGCCGGTCCCGAGCACTGACTTCGATTACGGTAAAGCGGTTGGAGGCACTGTTGTCGAACACCACGCGTGGCCGGACTTCGAAAGCGTGAGAGCGGGTAATCGGCAGCGGACGCTGAGCCAGCCTCGGGACGAGTTCGACCCGGTTGGCGAGTGCATCGCCGATCGCCTTCTCGATCCGGGCCAGTTGGCGCGGCTCTTCGAACGGGCGGCCGTGGGGATCCTGCACCAGGAAGTTGTCGACCGCCCAGCCGCTCGAACTCGTATGGATACGGGCATCGATGATGTTCGCACCGGCAAGATGGATGCCGCCGGCAATGCGGTAAAACAGGCCGGGGTGGTCAGCCGCAATCACCGTGACCAGCGACGCTCCGCGGGCCGGGTAAACCTCGCAATGGACGGAAAGCCGCTCCTTCGCGTCCTGCGCCTCGGCAAACTGCACCAGGTTGAGTGCGATGATGTCCTCAGGCTCGGCAATCCAATAGGCATCGCCCAGCGTGCCTGCGAACCGGTCGACCAGCGCGGCGTTGTCGGCCAGCGCATTCCGAACGGCATCCTTCTTCGCTTGGACGCGGCCTTCTCGTCCTTGGCGCATATGGCCGAGCCGCAGGCGTTCCTGCGCGGCATCGAACAGTTCGCCCAGCAGCTGGCGTTTCCAGCTGTTCCAGGTGCCGGGGCCGACCGCGCGGATGTCGACCGCAGTCAGGATCAACAGGTGGCGTAGCCGTTCGATACTCTGCACCTCGGAGCAGAAATCCTCGATCGTTTTGGGGTCGGTCAGATCGCGCTTGAAAGCGGTGGCACTCATCAGCAGGTGATAGCGCACCAGCCAGGCGACCAGCTCGGTCTCGTGCTCGTCGAGCCCGAAGCGCGGACACAGTTCCTCCGCCACTTCCGCGCCCAATATCGAATGATCGCCGCCGCGCCCCTTGGCGATATCGTGCAGCAGCACCGCGACATAGGCGGCACGGCGGGAATTGATCTTATGGATCAGACGGCTGGAGCGGGGATGGTCCTCGGTGAGTTCCCCCCGCTCGATCCTTGACAGCAGCCCGATCGCGCGGATGGTGTGCTCGTCAACCGTGTAGTGGTGGTACATGTCGAACTGCATCTGCGCGTTGACCTTGCCAAAATCCGGCACGAACCGCCCGAACACGCCCGCTTCGTTCATCCAGCGCAACGCACCTTCCGGGTCATTGCGGCCGGACAGCAGATCAACGAACAGGGCGTTGGCGCGGGGATCGCTCCGCACCTTGTCCTTGATGAGTCCGCAATCACGATTCGCCAGGCGCATGGTTTCCGGGTGGACTTCCAGACCATTGGCCTCGGCCAACTGGAACACTTCGATCAGGCGCACGGGGTCGGTGCGGAACCAATCGTCGCCCGGCGCGGCAATCCGCCCGCCGAACACCCGGTAACCCTTGATCGTACGCGGGCGGGCAGTGAACCCGGCAAAGAACCCGCGTCGCATCCGTCCCTGTGCGAATTGTTCGTCGATATGGGCCAGGAAGACGCCGGTCAGGCTGCCCACCCGTTTGGCCTGCAGGAAGTAGTACTGCATGAACCGTTCGACCGCACTCTTGCCCGGCCGATCAGCGAATTTCATCCGCTGTGCCACCTGGCGCTGCATGTCAAAGGTCAGCCGGTCCTCCGCTCTGCCGGTCAGAGTGTGCAGATGGCTGCGGACCGCCAGCATGAAGCCTTCGGCGCGGCGAAAACTGCGGTATTCGCTGGCCGACAACAGCCCGACCTCGACCAGTTCGGATGCCGAGCGGACCTTGTGAATGTACTTGCCGATCCAGTACAACGTCTGCAGATCGCGCAGGCCGCCCTTGCCGTCCTTGACGTTGGGTTCAACAACATAGCGGCTGTCGCCCATCCGCTTGTGCCGGGCGTTGCGCTCAGCAAGTTTCTCGGTCACGAACTGCCGCTCGCTTCCGGTCACGACCTCGGCCCAAAACCGGCGCCGCGCCTCTTCGTAAAGGTCGCGGTCACCCCACAGATAGCGCCCCTCGAGCAAGGCGGTGCGGATGGTCAGATCGTCACGCGCCATGCGGACCATGTCGTCGGGCGTACGGCTGGAATGGCCGACCTTCAGGCCAAGATCCCACATGAAGTAGAGCATCGCCTCGATCACCTGCTCGCACCAGGGCGCGCGGCGGGTCGGTGCGAGGAAAGCAATGTCGACGTCGGATTGGGGTGCCATCTCCGCCCGGCCGTAGCCGCCGACTGCAAGGATAGAGAGCCGTTCGCCGGATGACCGGTTTGCCAGCGGATAGACATGAGCGACAACGTGATCGTGGATCAGCCGCACGATCTGGTCGATCAGGAAGGCATGCCCCCCGGTGCATTCATGTCCGGCCGATGGCGCTGCCTCGAGCCGCCGCGCCAGTTCGGCGCGCCCGGCCTCCAGGCCATCGCGCAGCAACGCCACAACACCTGCGCGGGCGTTGGCACCGTGTTCGGCGACATGCGCTTCAAGTCCGGCAGCCAGCGCGCGCCGATCGATAATCGCGCGCTGGCGGGGGATCACCTGACGGCTCAAGCGGCGAGATACTCCTGCGTATATTTCTCCCGCAGGGACCGCTTGTCGATCTTCTGCGTGCCAAGCCGCGGCAAGGTTTCGAGCGCCTGCCAGTAAACCACCGGCTGCTTGAATGGCGCGAGGCGAGTAGCGAGGAAATCACGCAGTTCGGCTTCGGTCACGCTCTTGCCCGGCTTGGACAGGAACACCGCTCCGACGATTTCACCATAGCGTTCATCGGGCAGGCCGAACACCGAACATTCGGCAATCGCGTCATGCGCATAGATCGCCTCCTCCACCTCGATACAGGTAACGTTCTCTCCGCCCCGAATGATGATGTCCTTCTTGCGGTCGACGATGAACAGATAGCCATCCTCGTCAAGTCGGCCGAGGTCGCCGGTGCGGAAATACATGTCCTCGGTGAAGGCCGCAGCCGTGGCTTCCTCGTTGTTCCAGTAACCGAGGAAGTTGCACACCGAGCGGATGCAGACCTCACCCACGCCGCCCTCCGCCACCGGCTTGCCGGCATCGTCGAGAATGGCAAGGTCGACCAGCGGACGGCTCGGCTTGCCGGTGCTGGAAGGCTTGGCGAGGTAGTTCTCGTTGAAGTTGCCGCAGCCAACGCCATTGGTCTCAGTCAGGCCGTAACCGAGCAGCGGGAAGCCATCGGGAAATGCGTCTCTGATCTTGGTAACATGCTCCGGTGGACGCGGAGCGCCGCCACCGGCCCAGCCCTTGCACGTCGAGGTATCGAACCTGTCGCGATCAGGGTGGCTGGCCATTTCGTAGGTCATCAGCGGAACCCCGGCGAAATAGCTGACCTTCTCGTGATCGATCAGGCGCAAGGCCTCGCCCGCATCCCACTTGGCCATCAGCACGATTTTGCGCCCAAGCGCGAAGCTCTGGAGGAACAGGGGCACTTCGCCGGTGACATGGAACAGCGGCACCGCCAGCAGTGCGCAGGCCTGGGTGGTGGGCGCATTGCCGCCCGCATCGAGGTAGGTGAAGGCCATCAGCGACTGAAGCGCATAGCTCATCGCACCATGCACGACGCCGCGGTGATCGGAATAGGCACCCTTGGAGCGACCGGTCGAGCCGGAAGTGTAGAGCAGGGTTGCCAGGTCATCGGGGCCAAGCTCTGGCAAAGTCACAGTCGCAGGATCACCCCAGACGCTGGCGAGGCCCTCGGCCGGCTGACAGTCATGGTTGAACAGCACGATTTCCGCGCCGTGGTCGATCCCATCAAGCCGCGCAGCGCGGCCCGCATCGGCCAGCACCAGCTTGGCGCCGACCAGATCGACCGCATCGGCCAGTTCCTCGCCATTGGAAAAGCCGTTGAGCAAGGTCGCGCAGCCGCCCGCCATGATAATGCCCATGTACAGCACGATCCAGTTGGCCGAGTTACGCGCCGCAATCCCGACCCGGTCGCCGCGCTTCAGGCTGTGCCGGACCAGCAGGCCTGCCGCAACATGGCGGGCAGCGCCGTAAGTCTCGCCAAAGGTCAGACGGCATTCGCCGTCGACCAGGAATTCGGCGTCCTGGTGCTGCATGCAATAATGGCCGAAATAATGCGCCAGGCTGGGCGGCGCGTTCTTCAGGGACGGGATGGCCACCCCGTTGCGCACGAACGGCACGGTTTCGGCGGGAGCGCCGGGTGCCGTCAGCCGGTCCATAATGGCATCAAGGGTCGTGTCGAGCTCAGTCGGCATTTCAGTCCTCTCCGTTAAGTGATCGGGCAAGACTTTCCCTGCGGGGTTTCGTCAAACCCCCGGCTGTGCCAAAGCCACTGGAAAAGCCAGACCTGTCAGTTTGGATCAACTCTAGGGGCTCAAATCCGTGCTGTCACTACTTGCCGCCCAGACATTTGCCGCAGAAGCGTTTGCCGTCACGTCTCTGGCAGCCACCGGCAGCAAGCCTGCCATGCAGTGGATCGATCTGGGGCTGACCACCGGGATCGACCTGGGGTTCTTCGAACTGCGCTGGTACAGTCTCGCCTATCTGGCGGGGATTGTGCTGGGATATTGGCACCTGACCCGGATGATTAGGGAGCCCGGTGCGCCCCTGGCCCAACGTCATGCCGAGGACCTGTTTTTCTATTGCACGCTGGGAATTATCCTGGGCGGACGGTTCGGATACGCGCTGTTCTATCGCCCGGAACTGTTTGTCAGCTTCGGCGGCGACGGCCTGGTCAGCTGGGAATTGCTGCGGCTGTGGGATGGGGGGATGAGCTTCCATGGCGGCGTGCTCGGCGTACTGGCCGCGATTGCCTGGGTCGGACGCCGCGGCGGGCTCAGCTTTCTGCGGGTGGCGGACTATATTGCGGTGTGCGTTCCGTTCGGGATGTTCTTCGGGCGGCTGGCAAATTTCGTGAATGGCGAGCTTTGGGGCCGCGGGCCGACCGACGTGCCATGGGCGATGGAGTTTTGCGATCTGCGCCACAGCGCCGCAGAATGCCTGACCAGCGGGATCGCGCGCCACCCCAGCCAGCTTTACCAGGCCGGTCTGGAAGGCCTGGCCCTGATCATCGTGCTGCTTTACCTGTTCTGGCGGACGCGCGCACGCTACCGCCCGGGCCTGCTGGTGGGCGTATTCACGTTCGGCATGGGGGTTGCCCGGTTCGTCAATGAGTTCTTCCGCGAACCGGATGCCCATCTGCGGGAGTTCGCCGCTGACACGGGCCTGTCGATGGGCCAGTGGCTGACCATCCCGATGCTGCTGGTCGGGCTGTTCTTCATCATCCGCGCCTTGCGCAAGCCGGAGCTGGCAGGCGGCCCGCCCGCTGCCTGAGCGCAATCGGATGCACGACGACAGGGCTCCACTGGGCGAGACTTTCCGCCGCCTGATCCGCGCAACCGGTCCGATCAGCGTCGCCCAGTTCATGGGTGAAAGCAACGCCCGCTATTATGGCGGGAAGGATCCGCTGGGGCAGGCGGGCGACTTCGTCACTGCGCCGGAAATCAGCCAGATGTTCGGCGAACTGGTCGGGCTGTGGTGCGCCGACATGTGGGTGCGCGCCGGGCGGGAGGAGCCGGTCCTTTATGTCGAGCTCGGTCCGGGACGGGGGACGCTGGCGAAGGATGCGCTTCGCGCCGCCCGCCGTTACGGGTTCGAGCCGCGGGTGCACTTCGTCGAGACCTCGCAAGCCTTGAAAGACATACAGCTGGAAACGCTGCCGGGTGCGTTCTGGCACAACGACATTTCGACAGTGCCGATGGACGGGCCGATCCTGCTGGTTGCCAATGAATTCCTCGATGCCTTGCCGGTCCGCCAGCTGGTCAGGACCGCCAGCGGTTGGCGCGAGCGGATGGTCGGGCTGGACGGCGAGAAATTCGTGTTCGTGTCCGGCAGCCAGCCGATGGACGGCGCCGTGCCGGAGTCCCTGCGCGACCAGCCCGAGGGCACGCTGCTGGAAACCTGCCCGGGTGCGGCAGCCACGGTTTATGAAGTGGCCGGACGGCTTCGGGAACAAGGCGGCGCGGCACTTTTCATCGACTATGGCCACGCCGAGACGCGAACCGGCTCCACACTGCAGGCGGTCGCGGACCACTGCAAGGTCGATCCCTTTGCCAATCCAGGCGAAGCCGATCTGACCGCGCTGGTCGATTTTGCCACGCTTGCACGGGTCGCGCAATCACGCGACGCGCGGCACCTCGGGACTGTCGAACAGGGCGCATGGCTCCGCGCGCTGGGAATCGAAGCACGGGCCGAAACGCTAATGAGCAAGGCACCCCATGTGCGGGAAGAAATTGCCCTCGCCCGGGACCGGCTGATTGCCGCCGATCAGATGGGGCAGCTGTTCAAGGTGATGGGCCTGGCCGCGCCGCGCTGGCCGGATGGCGCGGGGTTTCCGAACCCCGCTTAGCCCTGACGGCGCGGAGCGGCTGCGCCCGCAGCTGCCCGGGCGATGTCGGTCAACCCCTGGGCCAGCAGCAGTTCCGCCGCCTGGCTGTTGCCGATCAGTTCGCGATGCAGGTCCGTCAAGCGCTCCATCAGGCGGGACAGGCGGCCCCCGCGCCAAAGGCCGAGCTGGACCGCGATCTCGCGTTCTTCCTTCCAGAATATCCGCTTGGCTTTGGTTTCGGCCGAGACGAACCCGCGCACATCGGGATTGGTGCCCAGACGACCGGCCAGCTGGGCCAGCTGCGCCGCCCGCCGCTCCAGCGCCAGCAGCACACCGACCGGATTGAGCGACAGTTCGCGGATGCGTGCAATCTCGTGCGGCAAGCGTGCCCGGTCGCCGCCCAGGACGGCGTTGACGATCGAATTGAGACTGTCTTCCTCGCTCGCCGCAACGATCGCATCGAGCGCCGCAGCATCGGCAGCGCGCGGGGTTTGCGGCGAGGCATCGAGATAGAGCGCCAGCTTTTCCACTTCCGACTGGGCCAGACGCAGATCATTGAGGCAGGCCGATGCAATCCGTTCAGCCAGATTGGTTGCCAGCTTTAATCCGGCAGCATCCCCCATCTGACGGATAGCGCCGACGATTTCACTCCGCTCCGGGGGATAGAAAATCGCCACCAGCGCATCACTGCGCCCTTCCAGCAACTTGGCGACCCGGGATTTGTCGGTCGCCCCGCTGGCGACCACCAGAACCGGCCAGGCCTGACCCTGGGCCAGCAGATGGTTCCCGATGGCATCAAGCGCCTCGTCACCCTGCATCCGTACGAGTATATGGCGGTTGCCGCCGAACAGCGAGCTGGACCGCGCCTCGTCCGCCAGCAGCACTGGATCGCGTTTCAGGTCGCTGCCGGACAGCTCGACCCGCTCACCCGCGTCCGGAAGCATCTCGACCACCGTCTTTACCGCCGCCCAGGCGCCCGATTCGTCCGGTCCGCAGAAATAGAATGTGCGGCAGGAGCGGGCCGCATCGCGCGCCGCGCGGGCAAAGTTCTTCTGATTGGCCTTCACTGGCCCCCCATCATCGATCTTTGCCGGTCATTGATCTTTGCGCAGGGTCAGCGCGATCTGCGTCGCAATCCGCGCGGCAATATCGCGCGACAGGTTCTCGAGCGCAGTCTGCTCGGCGGCGATGGTGGCATACTCGCTGGAGACCACATCAATCCCGGCGTCCGATCCGGCGGTGGCGTCAAGCAGGATCGCACCGTCGGCGAGGTCGACCAGTTGGTAGCGCGCGCGCAGGATGCGCCGCTCTCGTCCGATGGTATCGTCGCTCAGCACGCCCAGCCCCTCGAGCCGGTCATCCAGCCGAACATCCAGCCGATAGAGCGGGGCCGCATTCCCTGCTGCACCCAGCCGGTCGAGCAGCGCGTTGCGGACCAGCCAGCCCGCGCGCCCTTCAATCATCGGCACGTCGATGGCTGCCAGTCCTTGCGCCACTGCACCCTGGCTACCGCCTGCATACATGGGCGAAAGTCCGCAGGCAGAAAGCGACAGTAGCGCAAAACAGAGAGCGGACATACGGATCACGTGACGATATTCACCAGCCTGTCGGGCACCACGATCACCTTGCGGACCGGCGCCCCGCCCAACGAACGCTGCACTTTCTCGCTCGCAAGGGCAAGCGCTTCGATCTCTTCGCGCGGCAGGCCCTTGGGTGCGGTCAACGTATCGCGCAGCTTGCCCATGTGCTGGACTGCGATAGTCACCTCGTCCTCTACCAGCAGCGCCGGGTCAACCGCGGGCCAGTCGGCCATGGCTACCAGCCCGGTTCCGCCCATGGCTGCCCAGCCCTCCTCTGCCAGATGCGGCATCATCGGCGAAACGAGCTGCGCCATAGTGCGGATGGCATGGCTGCGGGCTGCAGATGGGGCGGCCTTGTCAATTGTGCTGGCCAGTTCGTAGAGCCGCGCCACTGCCTTGTTGAACGACAGGGCCTCGATATCCTCCGCCACCAGCGCCACAGTCTGGTGCAGCTTGCGCATCAACGGCTTGTCTTCGCCTTGCGCGGCACCGTCGAACTGCCCAAACAGCCGCCACAATCGCTGGACGAAGCGCCAGCAACCCTCGATGCCCGCTTCCGACCACGGCAGGTCGCGTTCGGGCGGGCTGTCGCTGAGCATGAACCAGCGCACCGCGTCGGCGCCGTAGCGGGCGATGATGGCGTCCGGGTCGACCACGTTTTTCTTCGACTTGGACATCTTGATGATGCGACCGATTTCAACCGGGAAACCATCCGCTTTCAGCACTGCCGCATCGCTGCGCCGATCAACCTCGTCGGGCATGAAGTAGCTGCGCTGGCCGTGATCCGGATCACGTCGGGAATAGGTTTCGTGGGTCACCATCCCTTGGGTGAACAGGCTGGCGAAGGGTTCGGCAAAGCCGAGCTTGCCAGTGTGCTGCAGGGCGCGGGTCCAGAACCGGGCGTAGAGCAAGTGCAGGATCGCGTGCTCGATTCCGCCGATATACTGTTCAACCGGCAGCCACTTGGCCACTTCCTCCGGGTCGAACGGCCGATCGGCCGGCTGGCTGGCAAAGCGCAGGAAATACCAGCTCGAATCGACAAAGGTGTCGAGCGTATCGGTCTCCCGCTCTGCCTTTGCGCCGCACTGCGGGCACTTGACGTGCTTCCAGGTCGGATGACGCAGCAACGGGTTACCCGGCATGATGAAATCGACATCATCAGGCAGGGTGACAGGAAGCTGATGTTTCGGCACCGGCACCACGCCGCAGGCCCCCTGCTCATTCCGGCAATGGATGAACGGGATCGGCGTGCCCCAATAGCGCTGGCGCGAAACGCCCCAGTCACGCAAGCGCCAGACGGTCGTACCTTTGCCCCAGCCTTCGTTTTCAGCGCGGTCGATGACCTCGCGCTTGGCGTCCTCGACGGTCATTCCGTCAAGGAACTGCGAGTTGACCAGCACGCCGTCACCCGGCTCGGCCGCAAGCCCGAACGGCTTGGCCGCATCGGCCGGATCGGCTGCGACGACGCGCGGGATCGAAAGGCCGTATTTGGCGGCGAATTCGAAGTCGCGCTGATCATGCCCGGGCACCGCCATGATCGCACCGGTGCCGTAGTCCATCAGCACGAAATTGGCGATGAAGACCGGCAGCGCTGCACCGGTGAACGGATGGCGGGCGGTAATCCCGGTGTCTAAGCCGAGCTTCTCCGCCGTCTCCAGTTCCGCCGCAGTGGTGCCGCCCTTCTTGCACAGCGCGATGAACGCGCGCGCGGCCTCGCTGTCCAGCGCTTGCGCCACCGGGTGGTCGGGTGCCACAGCCACAAAAGTTGCACCGAAGATCGTGTCGGGCCTGGTGGTGTAGACCGGCAACCTGTCGCCGTTCGACAGGTCGAAGCTGAATTCGAGGCCCTGCGACTTGCCGATCCAGTTCTCCTGCATCAGCCGGACCTTTTCCGGCCAGGTTTCGAGCGCGCCCAACCCTTCCAGCAGGTCATTGGCGAAATGGGTGATCTTGAGGAACCACTGGTTAAGCTTGCGCTTTTCCACCTCCGCGCCCGAACGCCAGCCCTTGCCATCGATGACCTGCTCGTTGGCGAGCACGGTCATGTCGACCGGATCCCAGTTGACCTCGCTTTCCTTGCGATAGACCAGCCCGGCTTCGTACAGGTCGAGAAACAGCGCCTGTTCGTGACCGTAATATTCCGGGTCGCAGGTGGCGAATTCTCTCGACCAGTCGAGCGCAAAGCCGATCCGCTTCAACTGCGCCTTCATGTTGGCGATGTTCTCGCGGGTCCAGCCGCCCGGGTGGACGCCCTTTTCCATCGCCGCGTTTTCGGCCGGCATCCCAAACGCATCCCACCCCATCGGGTGGAGCACTTCGAACCCGCGCATCCGCTTGTAGCGCGCCAGCACGTCGCCCATCGTATAGTTGCGGACGTGACCGATGTGGATGCGCCCGCTGGGATAGGGGAACATCTCCAGCACATAGCTCTTGGGCTTGGCGCTGTTGCTGTCGGCCTCAAAACAGCGCGCCTCGTCCCACGCACGTTGCCAGCGGCCGTCGGCCTGCGACGGATCGAAACGGGTCTCGGTCATGGCGGGAGCGAAGTCTTAGCCGCGAATCGCCTGGCGGCGCAGGTCACGGGCCTTGGTCAGGATAATATCCTCGAGCCGCTGCACGGTGGCGGCCTGAACCGGGGCATCGACCCAGTTGCCGCCCTGCGCCACCTGACGGCTGGCGGCAACCCGCACCGCATCGGCACGCAGATCCTGATCGAGAATGGCCACAGTCATCTTGACCCGCTCGCCCGGATTGGCCGGGTTGACGTACCAGTCTGTCACGATCACGCCGCCGGCACTGTCGGCTTGGAGCAGGGGCGCGAAGCTCACCGTCTCCAGCGCCGCGCGCCACAAATAGGAATTGACGCCGATGGTGGTCACCTGGCTGGCGGCGAGGTCGGCACGCGGGCGATCGCGGCCGCCGCAAGCGGCCAGCGCGACCAGCGCGGTGCCAAGGACCAGCGACCGCGCAATCATCCGGCCGGAAAGGGAAATGCGGGGCATCGCGTAAGAGGCGGTCATGGCAGAGTGGCTTCCTTCAACTGTCGTGCGGTCTCTATAGCCTGCACGGCGCGCTCGGCAAGGCGCGCCGTAGTGCAAGTGGATACTGGGCTGCGGATAGCGCAGGCGGCGCTGAACCCGGGCTGAAGCGCCCGGCCTTGCCTGCGCCCTGTTTGCGGACCCATGTGCTGACCCATGTGCTGACCCTGTGTGCGGGATGCAACACTTTACCCACAGACTGGCCGGGCGGCACGGAATCATTGGCCAAGCCATTGTCATGATTCTATCAAATAGGGCAACTAGACGGTCGCGACTCGCTTAGACAGGGTCAAACAGTCAGTTTGGGTTCAGGCGTGTGATGGTCTGAACAACGGGAAAGGAACCGCAGGGCAGGCTCATGGCAAAGGCACGTGGCACTTCCGGCTTTGGTACTGTTGCTCCGGCGATCTTCGCCGTGGCACTGTTTGCCGTGCCGACTGCCGGGCTTGCGCTGGCCGGGCTCGACGCGGGCCTTGGCAGACCCTCCGCCGTTCAGGCGACTCCGTTCACCCCCGCCAAGGCGGATCCCGAACTCGCCCGCCGGGTGCAGGACCGGATCGCCGCCCGCAGTCAGGCCATCCGCTTTACCCCGGCCGGCACGATTGCCGACGGGCAGAGCACCGTGACTGTGGCCGTGCGGGTTGATGGAGACACCGCCCGCGCCATTTCCGTTCGCTCGGCTCTGGCCGGGGTGCAGGGCGAAGCGGGCACGCGCAGCGTTGTCCTGTCGGGCACCCGTTACAACCTGGGCATTGCTCGCGGTTACCAGAGCTTCGCCAAGCCGCAGTCGGCCTCGGTTTCGCAGGGCCTGCGGGATATGGGCGTGCGTGACATGGCCATGCCTGATCTGGCGCAGTTCAAGCCGTCGGAAGGCGCGGCCGACAAGCCGAGCCGGTTCCAGCCGCGCATCGCGCTCGAAACCGAGGAAACCAAGGGGCGCGCCCGCGGCACTCTGGAAGGGCTGGGCGACCAGTCGCTCGATGTTGGCGGCGCCTATCGGGTCACCCGCAACCTCAATGTGACCGCCGGTGTCCGCCTGTCGCAGGAACGTGATCGCTTGGCTCCGCTCAGTGACGGTCTGGAAGACGACAAGGCGGTCTACGTCGGAACCCAGTTCCGGTTCTGACGGGCTTTTTGGGCCTACCCCTTCGGTGCTTGAGGCTCTTTTCGGCCTACCCCTTCGGTGCTTGAGGCTCTTTTCGGCCTACCCCTTCGGTGCTTGAGGCTCTTTTCGGCCTACCCCTTCGGTGCTTGAGGCTCTTTTCGGCCTACCCCTTCGGTGCTTGAGGGCGGGGCGCCTAGTGAATTCGTATGACAGGCCCCGCTTCGGCGGGGTTTTTCTTTGTCTGGAGCAGATCGCTGGCCTACGAATGCCGTAACGTCAAACAGACACAGGGGAGAGAGTTCATGGGACGAGTAGCAATTGTTACCGGCGGGACGCGCGGGATCGGCGAAGCTATCTGCCAGCGGCTGAAGAAACAGGGCCACACCGTCATCGCCAACTATGCCGGGAACGAGGAGAAGGCCAAGGTCTTCACCGCCAAGACTGGCATCCCCGCCTATCGCTGGGACGTGGGCGATCATGAGGCCTGCCTGGCCGGATGCGCGCAAGTGGCCCAGGAGCACGGCCCGGTCGACATCGTGGTCAACAACGCCGGGATCACCCGTGACGGCACGCTGCACAAGATGAGCTTCGACGACTGGAACGAAGTGCTGCGGATCAACCTTGGCGGGTGCTTCAACATGGCCAAGGCGACCTTCCCCGGTATGCGCGAGCGCGGCTGGGGCCGGATAGTCAACATCGGCAGCATCAATGGCCAGGCCGGACAGTACGGCCAGGTCAACTATGCCGCCGCCAAATCTGGCATCCACGGATTCACCAAGGCGCTGGCACAGGAAGGGGCCAAGTTCGGGGTGACCGTCAACGCGATTGCGCCGGGCTATATCGACACCGACATGGTCGCCGCCGTGCCCCCGCCGGTGCTGGAAAAGATTGTCGCCAAGATCCCGGTCGGCCGCCTTGGCCAGGCCGAGGAAATCGCCCGCGCGGTGGCGTTCCTGACCTCCGAGAACGGCGGCTTCATGACCGGCTCGACCATGAGCATCAACGGTGGGCAGCATATGTATTGAGAGCGTGGAAGGGTCCGCTTTCCGCGGAAAGAAGGCTGGGATCGGTGCTTCGGGTATTCCCTTTGCGGCCGCCAACTCTCTCCCAACTTTCTCCCATAAAGGGAGGGAGGCTTTGGCATGGTGCCACCCGAACACTGGCCAGGCGGCCGCCCCCCCTTGGTTCCCGCAAGCTGACGCCCGGCGTTGCGCCTGCTAAGCGCAGGTGATGAACCCGCCCAACCCCTATCACCCGCCGGTCAAACGGTCAGTCGAGATTGCCGGGCACAAGACCTCGGTCAGCCTGGAGCCGCTGTTCTGGGACCTGCTGTGCACTGCGGCCGTGCAAGAGGGCGTGCCAATCAATGCACTTGTTGCCCGAATCGACGAGGAGCGGATTGCCAGTGATACCCCGTGCGGGCTGGCCGGTGCGATCCGGCTGTGGCTGGTGAGCGAGGCCATTCCTCGCGCCTGAGGCCGGGAAACGCCTGCGATCGTGCGGGGGGCGTTGTCAGTCTTCGTCGGTGGACGATTCTTCCGCTGCAGGCTGGGCCGACGCAGGCGCGGTTTCGGTGCGGTCGCGGTCCACTGTGGCCGCGCCGCCCTCATCCGGTACCATCCGGAGCGGCGGGGACTGCGAACGGAGCTGCTCCAGCGGGATCATCTCGTCGCTGATCGAACCGCCCAGCACCTCACCTTCGGCCCGCTGCCCCGCCGGAGCAGCCTCAGGCTCGCCTTGCTGACACGCGGCCAGCCCGACAAGCAGCGGCACCAGCAACAAAGCCAACGGGAAGGGGCGCGAACAAGCAGCCATCGATCAGTCTTTCCGTTCCAGCGCGGCGAGGAATTCGCCCATCCGCGCCTGCAATGCCGCATCCCAATCCTGCGGTGCAAGCTCTATCCCCAGCCTTTCCAGACTGGTGACACCGAATTCCTCGATCCCGCACGGCACGATGCCGGCAAAGTGGGACAGGTCCGGGGCAAGGTTGACGGAAAATCCGTGCAGCGTGACCCAGCGGCGCACGCGCACCCCGATGGCGCCGATCTTGGCCTCGCGCCCGTCCACGTCGCGGGTCCAGATGCCGACCCGGCCATCCGCCGCCCAACTTTCCACCCCGAAGCCGGCGAGCGTGGCGATCACCCATTGCTCCAGCCCGTGCACGAACCGGCGCACGTCACGCCCGCGCCGCGAAAGGTCGAGCAGGACATAGCCGATCCTCTGGCCGGGCCCGTGATAGGTGTAGCGCCCGCCGCGCCCGGCCTCGACCACTTCGAACCGGGGGTCGAGCAGTTCGCCCTGTGCCGCGCTGGTTCCGGCAGTGTAGACCGGCGGGTGTTCCAGCAGCCAGATCAGTTCGCCCGCCTCGCCTGCCGCGATTGCAGCGCTGCGCTGCTCCATGGCGGCCAGCGCCTCGCGATAGGGCACCAGACCGGACGCCACGCGCCATTCGGGTGAAAGGTCAGTCATTGGCAATTGCGTGGCGGCATGTTCACGGCTTATCAAGAGGCTTCATCTGCCGGAGGGACCACGCAATGCAATTCGACATGGGGCGCGCCTGGAATGACGCGATCGCGACACTGACGGCGAACTTTTCGCTGCTGGCCATTCTCGGCGGGGTGTTCTTTTTCGTCCCTTCGCTGCTGATGTTCATCGCCATGCCCGACATGATGAGCGCGATGATGTCGCCCAACATGGACCCAACCGACATGGAAGCCATGGTCGGCAACCTCGGCGCCGGGTTCTTCGGCACCTACCTGCTGGTCTTCCTTGCCACGCTGGTCGGGTATGTCGCGATGATCGCACTGCTGGGTGACAGCAGCCGGGTCTCGGTCGGACAGGCCATCGGCACCGGGTTCAAGGCGCTGCTGCCGCTGCTGGCAATCACGATCATCCTGGTCGTGGCCTATTTTGTAATTGCGCTGGTGTTGGGGCTGGTGTTCGGCCTGCTGGCGGCGGGAGTCGGCCAGGCTTCCGGAGGCGCGGCGGGCGCGCTGATCTTCGTCATGGCGATTGGCCTGTTCGTGGGGATCCTGTGGGTCCTGACCCGCCTGTCTATGATCACCCCGGTCATCGCCATCGAGGGCACGATGAACCCCTTCACCGTGCTGGGCCGCACCTGGGCCATGACCCGACCTGCCCAGGGCCGCCTGTTCCTGTTCTACGTCGTCCTGTTCATCGCCTATATGGTGATCGCGCTGGTGACCTTCATGATCATCGGGGCAGTCACCGCGGCGGTTGGCGCAATGAGCGTGATGGGCTTCGTCAACGGCGTGATTGGTGCGATTGTGGCGATGCTGTTTTCGGCCATCTTCGTGGCGATCTACAACCAGCTGGCCGGACCTTCGTCGACCAACCTCGGCGCAACGTTCGAGTAACCAGTGCCAGCGGGGGCGGCAGCTTGGCGGCCCCCGCCCGGCGTCATTCCTTCCAGCCCCAGAACAGCTTGCACGGCAGCACGTTGAGCCATTCGAACCCGGCATCAATCCGCGCGAAATGGGGTGCCATGAAATCGCGCGCGCGCGCGGAGAACTGGTAAACCAGAAACGCGCCGCCGGGGCGCAGCACCCGGTGCGTCGCAGCTGCAATCGCGGGCCCCACCCCGTCTGGCAGGGTCGAGAACGGCAGCCCCGACAGCACATAGTCGGCATGGTCGAAACCGAGCGCAGCAAGGATCTCCTCGACATCGGCAGCGGAGCCGTGAACCGCATGGAAGCGACTGTCGCCAATCGTCTCGCGCAGGTAGTCGATATAGAGCGGATTGGTGTCGATCACCACCAACGCCCCATCTCGCCGCAGCCGCTCCAGCACAGGGTAACAAAACGTGCCCACCCCCGGCCCATATTCGACAAACACCTTGCACTGCTGCCAGTCGACCGGCGCCAGCATCTTTTCAATCGTGAAACGCGATGACGGGATGATCGAGCCGACCATCCTGGGATGTTCCAGAAAGCCGCGGAAGAACACACCCCACTGGCCAAACAGGCGGGCTGCACGCTGGCGCAGGCCCTTTGGCCGGGCGAGAGCCGGGTTGGCAGGATTATTCAAGAAATGCCCCTCGTAAGGTTGCGACCGCTCGGGACGAGCCGTTGAAGTGGCGGAATTCGCAAATTCGCCGCCCCATTGCAAGCACACCCTGCCCGGCGTAGCGCACGGGTCATCATGGCCGAATCCGACCTGCCCCCGATTGCGCCCCAGACAGCACCCGTCCGGCAGGGCGCAATCTCGCGCGGGCGGATGGCCCTGCTGTTCGCGGTGATGCTGACAACTGCGGCGGGCAATACCGCAATGCAATCGGTCATGCCTTCGATTGGCACCGCGCTGGGGGTGGCGGACGTGTGGATCAGCCTCGCCTACACCTGGTCAGCCCTGCTGTGGGTGGTGTGCGCGCCGTATTGGGCCGGGAAATCCGACCAGCGCGGGCGCAAGGCGATGATGGCGCTGGGCATGGTCGGGTTTATCGTTTCGATGAGCCTGTGCGGACTGGCGCTGTGGCTGGGACTGACCGGCGTTCTGCCAGCGATCTGGACCCTGCTGGCCTTTGCCGCCGCGCGCAGCCTTTATGGCGGCTTTGGCTCGGCCGCACCGCCCGCCGTTCAGGCCTATGTCGCCAGCCGCACGCCGCGTGCCGAACGGACCCAGGCGCTGTCGCTGATCGCTTCCAGCTTTGGTCTCGGCACCGTGATCGGACCGGCGCTGGCGCCGCTGATGGTCCTGCCGGTGCTGGGCCTGACCGGACCGTTCATCATTTTCGCCCTGATTGGCGGGATCACGCTGATTGCCCTGCGTTTGCGCCTGCCCAACGACGAGCCGCAGTTCCCTGCGCGCGGGGCAGCCTACGATGCACCTTATGCCGGTGGCCCCTCGACCGAGGCGAGTGATGACCCGGACGGACTGCCTCCACAGCCCACCACCCGATTGCGCTGGTTCGAGCCGCGCCTGCGGGCATGGGTGATTGTCGGCCTGCTGGGCGGGCATGCACAGGCAATGGTGCTGGGGATTGCCGGATTTCTGGTGCTGGACCGGCTCGGCCTGCGTCAGACACCCGATGAGGGGACGGGCGCGGTCGGCCTGGTTCTGATGGCGGGCGCGATCGCCACCTTGCTGGCGCAATGGGGGCTGATCCCGCGCTTCGATCTGGGACCGCGCGCGGCCACCCTGTCCGGCATTGCCCTGGCAGCGGCGGGCACGATCATGCTGGGACTTGCAGACGACCTGCACCTGATAGCCCTGAGTTTTGCCATTGCCTCACTCGGCTTCGGGCTGTTTCGCCCAGGCTCCACTTCCGGCACATCGCTCGCGGTCACGCGGGCCGAGCAGGGGCAAGCGTCGGGCATTACCGCATCGGTTGCGGGGGCCAGCTACGTCTTCGCGCCCGCTCTGGGGGTCTGGCTCTACAACCACTCCGACTGGCTCAGCTTCGGGCTGATTGTGGCGCTGTGCCTGGTGGTGCTGGTCTATGGCTCGCTGGCCTTGCAGGCGGATGAGGAACTGACCCGGGAGCGGCGCTAGAGAATCTCGCGCACCACGTCCTGCGGACGGCACAAACGGACACCTTTGCCGGTTTCAACCAGCGGGCGCTCAATCAGGATCGGCTCGGCAGCCATGGCCGCCAAAACGGTCGCGTCATCCGCATCAGGCAACCCGCGCTCTGCCGCATCGGTTCCGCGCAGGCGAAGTCCCTGCTGCGGCGTGAGGCCGGCATCGCGTAGCAGTTGTGCCAGCTTGGCCGCGCTGGGCGGAACCTTCAAATACTCGACCACGGTCACATCGACACCCGGTGTCTCTTTCAGAATGGCCAGCGTCTTGCGCGAGGTGCCGCAGTTCGGGTTGTGCCAAATTGTCGCCCGCATGGCTGAACTCCCTTGAAATTGCGATCCGCCCCTTATCGGGCGCACGAATTGGCCACAACGCAGAAATAGCGCTTGTAAATGCGAATTACTCTCATTAGCGGAAATATCGTTCTGATAACGATTCGCAATGAGGGGTCTCTATGTCATCACACCTTTCCCGTACCGCCCTGCTGGTGAGCTGCGCTGTCTGGAGCTTTCCCGCCCTCGCCGAAAGCATGATGACCGCATCTGCCGCAACGGTGGACAGCGCCGAAGCGAGTTCGGATGACGCAGCGGACCGCCCCAGCATCGTTGTTACCGGCGAGGTGCTCTATGCGAACAAGATGAATGCGACCAGGACCCCCACGCCGATCATCGACGTGCCCCAGTCGCTCAGCATCACCACGGCCGACCAGATCGTTAAGCAGGGCCTCGACTCGATCGGAGACATCGTGCTCTACACCCCCGGCGTCACCAGTTCGCAAGGCGAAGGTCACCGTGATGCGGTGGTGTTCCGGGGCGTACGTTCGACCGCCGACTTCTTCGTCGACGGGGTGCGGGACGATGTCGAATATTATCGTGGCCTCTACAATCTTGAACAGGTCGAGATCCTCCGCGGCCCCAACGCCCTGCTGTTTGGGCGCGGCGGCACCGGCGGCATCCTCAACCGCGTGACCAAGAAGGGCGTGGTCGGCGAGAATTTCACCGGCTTCCTCGTTTCGGTCGATACGTTTGGCGCCCACACCCTGTGGGCAGACGTCAACCTCGCGGCCGGTGACAGCGCCGCGCTGCGCATCAATGCCGGCTACGAGGGCCTCAACAACCACCGCGACCTGTTCGGCGGTGAGCAAATCAGCGTCAACCCGACCTTCCGCGCCGAAATCGGCGGCCGCACCACGGTTGATTTGTCCTACGAGTATCTCGATCATGAACGATTCATCGATCGCGGCATTCCCACCGACGACAACGGCGATCCAGTGCGGGCCCTGCGCCGCATCACATTTGCCGATCCGGAAAACAACTACGCGCGTTTCAACGCCCATGTCCTGCGCGGTACGGTGCAGCACCGTTTCTCCGACAACCTGAAGGGCAATGTTACCGCGTCATGGGGCGACTATGAGAAAACCTACGCCAACTATTTCCCGGTCGGCTACAACCCGGCGACCAATGTCGTCGCGATTGATGGTTACATTGACACCAATCAGCGCCGGAACCTGGTCCTGTCGGGCAACCTGATCGGCGAGTTCGATACCGGAGGGATCGGCCATACGCTGATCGTCGGCGGCGAATACATCGACACCCGCAACAACAACGACCGTTTCAATGCGGTGTTCGATACAGCAGTGGCCGATGGGCGCCGGGCAGACGTGGAATTCTTCAGCGCCGTTAGGCCCCTTCCGATGCGCGGTGGGGTCGGCACGCTGGCTGACGGCCGCACCACCCGCTTCGCCTACACCGCACTGAACGACGACACCGAGGCCGATCTCACCGTGCTTTCGGCTTATATCCAGGACGAGGTGAAGATCGCCGACTGGCTGCGCGTAGTGCTTGGCGCGCGGTTCGATTCATTCGAGATCACCGTTCTCGACAACCGCAATGGTGCCGTGAGGGTTCGCAAGGACGAACACGTCAGCCCGCGGTTCGGGGTAATCCTCAAGCCGCAGGACAATCTCTCGCTCTATGCGAGCTATTCGGAAACATTCCTGCCGCGTTCGGGCGACCAGTTCGCCGACATCAACCCGCCCGCCGATGCGCTCGATCCGAACACATTTTCCAATCTGGAGGCTGGCGTGAAGTGGGACATCCGGCCCGGGTTTGCACTGACCGCAGCCGTGTTCCAGATTGAACAGTCCTCGCCCCAGCCGGCCGACAACAATCCCGCCACGCTCGACGTGATCGATTCGAAGATCCGGGGTTTCGAAGCGCAGCTTCAGGGGCAGGTGAGCGACTGGTGGTTCGTCTCGGTCGGCTATTCCTATCTTGATGGCGAGCAGCAGAGCCGGGTCGGCCCCACCGGTCTCCGCCTGCGCGAGCTGCCGAAAAACACGTTCTCGATCTGGAACAGCTTCCAGACGAACGACAAACTCGGCTTCGGCCTCGGCCTGACCGCGCAGGATGATAGCTTTGCCGACAACGGCAACACCGCCACGCTGCCCGCCTATGCGCGGGTGGACATGGCCGCCTACTATAATGTTAGCGACCGGGTGCGGCTGCAGGTCAATGTCGAGAACCTGTTCGACGCGCTCTACTTCCCCAACGCACACTCCGCGAACCAACTGACCGTGGCCCCGCCAGTCAATGCCCGCTTTACCATCACCGGGAGGTTCTAGAGGCCTAATCGGCCCCGGAAACCCGCAGCGCCGGCACTTCACGGGCGGCATCAGCCGGGTCAATCCCAGGTGCGGGGGCGGCGCTGATCGTCTCTCTGCGGGCGGTGACCCGCCCGGCTCGCTGGACGGCGCGAACCAGCCGGGGGTAGACCCCGCAGCGGCACAGGTTGGGAATGGCCGCGCGCACTTCGTCCTCGCTAGGGGCGACAGTCTGGCGCAGCAGCGCAGCCGCCGCGATCACGATGCCGGGTGTGCAGAACCCACACTGGATCGCGCCTTCAGCCACCAGCGCCTGCTGAACCGGATGCGATCGGTCCCGGCTCAGCCCCTCGATGGTGGTGATGAACCGGCCTTCGGCCTCGTCCAGCGTGATCAGGCAGCTGCGCAGCGCAGCACCGTCGACCAGCACCATGCAGGCACCGCAATCGCCGTTGCCGCAGCCGTATTTGGTGCCAGTCAGGTTAGCGGCATCGCGCAGCGCCCACAGCAGCGGGGTCGCTCCATCCATGTCGAATTCGAGCGGGCGCTCATTCACGGTCATGCGCGGCATCGGGGCACCTTGTCCTGCTTGGCTTGGCGCTATCGCATGCAGGACTGCGCGCGCACAAGCCACGTGATAGCGCTTCCCCCCACCGGCACGGCAAGCTAGGCCTGCACCCGATGAGCGAGACCGCGAAACTGACCAGAGGCACCATTCGCGGGCACCTCGTATCGCAGACGCTCCCCAACGTCCTGGGGGTTGCGGCGCTGATGTCGGTCGCATTGCTCAACGCCTATTACATTGGTCGCCTTGGCAGCGCCGAACTGGCTGCGGTCGCGTTCATCTTCCCGGTCGTGATTGCGGTATCGAGCCTGGGCGTTGGCGTGATGGTCGGCATCAATTCGGTCATCGCCCGCGCGCTCGGTTCGGGCGATGTCGAACAGGCTGCGCGGCGGGCCAATTTCGGTGCGATCTTCGCGCTGGCCACCGGGGCTGGACTGGGGCTCTCGCTCTATCTGCTGATCGACCCGCTGTTCACGCTGATGCAGGCAGAGGCCAGCCTGCGCCCGCTGATCCGGGAATTCATGGCGCCCTATGCGCTGGGTCTGCCGCTGCTGCTGTTGCAGATGGCGCTGAACGGGGTGCTGCGCGGGCAAGGCGAGGCGCGGATGAATTCGCTCATCTCGCTGGCCTATGCCGCGATCAACTGGTTGCTCAATCCGTTCCTGATTACCGGCGCGCTCGGTATCGGCGGCCTCGGGCTGGCCGGAGCAGCCTATGCCATGCTGATCGGATACGGCTTTGCCTGCCTGCTGGCATTGTGGTTCATCGCGCGGACCCACCTGCCGATCAATCCGGCGCTGATCCGCCAATGCCGGATGGGCGAATCCGCCCGCGCGATCATGCGGGTGGCCGGGCCGGCGGCCTTGTCCAATGCGATCAACCCGGTTGGCCTGGCCGTCCTCACCGGCCTGCTCGCAGCCGAGGGCCAGGCAGCGGTTGCCGGGTTTGGCGCGGCAGGGCGATTGCAGAGTTTCGCCGTCGTCCCGCTACTCGCCCTGTCGGGTTCGATCGGGGCAATCGTCGGGCAGAACTGGGGCGCCGGCGAACACGCCCGCGCCCGGCTCGCACTCTATGAAGCAGGGCTGTTCTGCCTGGCCTACGGCTTTGGAACAGGGGCGCTGCTGTGGCTCTACGGAGACTGGTTCGGCGGCCTGTTCAGCAGCGACCCGGCGGTCATCAACGCCTTTTCGATGTATCTGGCGATCTCGGTCTGGGGCTATGCCGGATTCGGACTGCTGATTGTTGCCAATGGCGCACTCAACGCGGTCGATCGGTCAGGCTATGCGCTGGCCCAGAGCTTTGCCCGGGTCTTCCTGCTCATGCTGCCGTTCGCGTGGCTGCTGCGCGGCACATGGGGGGCAAACGCCATCTACAGCGCTGAACTGGTGGCCAATCTCGGCGGAGGTGTAGTCGCAGCGGCTGTCGCCTGGCGCGTGTTGGCGTCTGCCCCCGTCCGGTGACCAATCCTTAACCAAGCTTGTCCATACACCGTGTCCGACCAACCGGGGGCGAGACCATGGACGAGCTGCTGGCGGAATTCGTGGCGGAAACGCGCGAAATGCTCGCCGCGATTGAGGGCGAACTGGTCGCATGGGAGGCCGATCCGGCTGACCGGCCGCGGCTCGACGCCATTTTCCGCTTCGTCCACACGGTCAAAGGCAACTGCGGCTTCTTCGACTTTCCCCGCCTGGAGCAACTGAGCCACGCCGCCGAAAGCGCGTTGGCCGAAGTCCGGGCCGGTCACCGGGAACCGGGCGCGCAGCTGGTCAACGCCGTGCTCGCCGTGATCGACCGGATTGGCGAACTGGTGGCAGCAATCGAAGCAGGGGATGCCATGCCAACCACCAGCGACGATCGCCTGATCGCTGCGCTGGAACCGGACAGCGCTTCCGATTTCTGCCCGGTCGATACCATCGCCAACACCGACAGCGAGCGGCGCCCCGCCGGGCTCGTGTCCGCAGCCCGCTCGATCCGCCTGCCAGTCAACCTGCTGGACCGGCTGATGAGCGGCGTGTCGGACATGGTGCTGGCGCGCAACGATCTGGCCCGGCGCCTGCGCGAAGCAGGACAGGATCCTGCGCTTGACGGCCCGTTCGAGCGGCTCTCTGCCATTCTCGAGGATGTCCGCGACGGAGTGACCCGGATGCGGATGCAGCGGATCGAGCAGCTTTACAGTTCGCTGCCCCGGCTGGTGCGCGACCTGAGTGCTGAACTGGGCAGGCAGGTCATGCTCGACCTTCAGGGGGGCGATGTCGAACTCGACCGCGAGCTGATCGAGATTGTCCGCGATCCGCTGACCCATATCATCCGCAATGCCATCGACCACGGCATCGAACGTCCCGCGGATCGGTTAGCAGCGGGCAAGCGGGAGATCGGGCTACTGACCGTTTCGGCCCGGCAGGCCGGCAACAAGATCCTGCTGGCCATCAGCGACGACGGGCGCGGACTTGATCTGGCGCGGATCTGCGCCAGGGCTGTGGCCCACGGCATGGGCAGCGCGGGCGAAATCGAGGCTCTGCCGCACGACCGCAAGCTGGCCCTGATCTTCGAACCCGGTCTTTCGACCGCCGAACAGGTCAGCGCGGTATCAGGCCGCGGGGTCGGCATGGACGTGGTTCGGGCCAACCTGGAGAAAGTCGGCGGCACTATCCGGGTCGAAAGCGAACCCGGATCGGGCACTCTGTTCGTCCTCGAACTGCCGCTGACACTGAGCATCATTGCCGGACTTACGGTAGAATGCCTTGGCCAGCGCTACGCCATTCCGCGCTCGTTCATTGAGGAAATCGCCCGGGGCCAGTCGGCAGCGATCGAGGTCGAAACCCTGGGCGAGACCAGCTTCGTGACTTTTCGCGGCCACCGCGTTCCGGTGCTGGCACTGGCCAAGGCGCTGGGGCAGGCAGACGCCCGGCCTACCCGGCAGCATGTTTACGTGTTCATCCGGTCCGCTCCGGGCGACCTCTTCGCGCTGGTGGTGGACCGGGTGCTCGACAACGAGGATCTGGTGGTCAAGCCGCTCGCCCCGGCGATCATGGCGGCCGGCATCTACGCCGGAACGACCCTGCTCGACGATGGCCACCCGATCCTGATGCTCGACCTGCCCGGTCTGGCAGCGAAGCACCGATTGACCAACCCGCTCAAAGCCCCGCGGCAGACCGAAACCGAAACGGCCCCCACCCCGACCGCGAGCGAGGCAGACCGCATCATCCTGATCACCGACCTCGCTGGCCGCCGCCGCGCGGTCCGCATGGCGGCAGTCAAGCGCATCGAGGCCATCGACATGGGGGCCGTGAATCGTGAAGGACGCATCTGGCGCGCATCGCTCAATGGAGCAATCCTGCCGGTTGCAGGACTTGATCATGACCCGCCAGCGGCCAGCCACCTGACGGTGCTGCGCCTGACCGACGGCACGCGCGAAATCCTGCTCGCAGTCGATTCGGTGGACGACAGCGCTGCACTGGCTGGACGGCCCGTGCCCTTGCCGGACGACCCCTTGCTGGAGGGCACGGCGCTGGTCGATGGTGCCATCGTGGCCGTGATCGACTGCCATGCCCTGTTTTCCCGCCATTGCGCCGGGGCCGCGCTGGCCGCGCCCAGGACCTGCCGTCTGCCTGATGGGGATGACTGGACCGAAGCCTTCCTTCGACCCTTGCTCGAAGCAGCTGGATATACTGTCGCAGCCCCTGGATCGGACCAGCCGGTTGACTGTGCGTTCGTCACCGACGGGGGCGAGCCCGCCGTCGACACTGCCGCGCAACTGATCCGCCTGCGGACCACGCCCGAAGCGGCCGATCCCGAAGACTGCTCGATCTACCGGTATGACCGGCAGGCCCTGTTGACGGCGCTCGGCCGCATTGCAGGCGGACGGTGATGGGCGAACTGCATCTGGTGGTCACCATTGCCGGCCGCCGTGCGGCCATACCCGGCGCACAGGTGCAGTCGGTGGTCGAGCTCGAGCGGATCGTGCCGGTGCCGCAGGCGCCGCCCCATATTGCCGGGCTCGCCGCCCTGCGCAGCCGGGCGCTGACGGTGGTCGATGCCCGCGCTGCTCTTGGGCTCAATCCTGCCCTATGGGAGACGGAAGGGCGCGCGGCCGTCACCATGGTCGATGGGCACGCTTACGCAATCCTGGTCGACACGGTCGAGGATGTGACCGAGATCACCGGCGAACCGACCCCGGCTGGCGCATCGCTCGGCCCGGCGTGGGACACGGTCGCGCAAGGTCTGGTCGAAACCCCGGTCGGCCCGGCCGTGCTGGTCGACATCGCGCAGCTGGTATGCGGTTCATCAACCTGCCTGGCGTCAGGAGTGCAGCACAATGCCGCTTAAGTGCCTCGTTAACCCCGCAGGCATAGGCTTGCGCCGGCCAGCAAAAGGACCACGCCTGTGAAGACATGCCTGATCGTCGACGACTCGCGGGTGATCCGCAAGGTCTCGCGCCACATGCTGGAGGCGCTGGGCTTTGCCGTGTCCGAAGCCGAGAACGGGCTTGATGGGCTGGACCGCTGCGCCGAGGCCATGCCGGATCTGATCATGCTGGACTGGAACATGCCGATAATGACCGGAATCGAGTTCATCGTCCAGTTGCGCCAGCGCCCCGACGGCCACAGACCCAAAGTGGTGTTCTGCACCACTGAAAACGACGTCGCGCACATTCGCGAGGCGGTCGCGGCGGGGGCGGACGAATATGTAATGAAACCATTTGATCACCAGACCCTGCAGATCAAGCTCCAGCTGGTCGGCATGGTTTGAGGCGGCAGCCATGGTGCTGACTGCCTCCACCTCGCGCCTGCCCCCCGACCGCAAACGGGCCTGCCCGGCACCGATCCGCGTGATGGTGGTGGACGATTCGCTGATCGTCCGCACCGTGCTGTCCCGGTTGATTGACCCTGAGCCGGACCTCGAAATCGTGGCCAAGGCGAGCAGCGCGGAGCTGGCGCTGGCGGAACTGGCCCGGACGCCGGTGGACCTTGTGCTACTGGACCTGGAAATGCCGGGCATGGGCGGGCTCGAGGCCCTGCCGCGCATCCTTGCCGCCCGTCCGGGCCTGCCGGTGCTGGTTGTCTCAACCCTGACCGAGGCCGGTGCCGAGCACACTCTGGCGGCTCTGGCGATGGGTGCGGCCGATACCATGCTGAAGCCCCGATCGGGCCAGTTCGACCAGGACTATCGCCAAGCCCTGTTGCAGCGGATGCGGATCCTCGCCCGCGCCGGTACGGTACGGACCTCCCCCAGCCCTGCACCGGCGCTGCCCAGACCTGCACCGGCACCACGGGTCACCGCCTCACCCTCCCTCATCGCCATCGGTGCCTCGACCGGAGGGATCCACGCGCTTGGCCAGCTGCTGCGCCATCTGCCGCGCACCATCCGCCAGCCGCTGCTGGTGGTGCAGCATCTGCCGGCATCCTTTGCTGCGGTTTTTGCCCGCCAGCTGCACCTGGCATCGGGCCGGGAGGCGGTGGTCGCGCAGGACGGGATGCCGCTCGCGCCAGGCCGGATCTTCGTCGCTTCGGGCGCCAGCCACATGCTGGTCCGCCAGCAGGGCGAAGAACTGGTGATCGGCACCTGCACCCGCCCTGCCCCAAGCGGCTGCACCCCGTCGGTCGATCCACTGCTGGAATCGCTGGCCATTGCGGCGGGCGGACAAACGCTGGCGATCATTCTGTCCGGCATGGGCCGCGACGGCGTGATCGGTGCCGGCCGTCTGGTCGCCGCCGGAGGCCGTATTCTGGTGCAGGATCAGGCCAGCTCCGCTGTCTGGGGAATGCCGCGCGCGATCGCCGAGGCCGGACTGGCTGAGGCCGTGCTGGCGCCTGACCAGATCGCCAAGCGGGTTGCCGCCCTGTGTGGGCTGCAGCCATGACCGGGTTCAGCGCTTCACACCGGATTGTTGCGGACCTGCTGCGCGCGCGCACCGGGCAGCAGCTGACCGAAAGCCGCCGCTGGCGGATCGATACCGCTCTGGCGGGTCTGTTCCGCGAACATGGTATCAGCAATGTCGACCAGCTTGCCTGTATGCTCGCCGAAGCTGGTGCGGAACCGCTTGCGTGCGACGTGGTTGAGGCCCTGCTCAACAACGAAACCTACTTCTTCCGTGACCGGCCCATGTTCGAGTTGCTGGCCGACAAGGTCCTGCCCGCCCTGGCCGAGCGGCAGGCAGCCGCCCGCAGGTTGCGGATCTGGTCGGCCGGGTGCTCGACCGGGCAAGAAGCCTACAGCCTTGCCATGCTGTTCGGCCAGAGCCCCGAACGCTGGCACGGCTGGACTATCTCGATCCTGGGGACGGACATTTCGGGTCGGGCCGTGCGCGCTGCCAGACGCGCCTGTTACAGCCAGTTTGAAATCCAGCGCGGCCTTTCGGTGGCGCAGATGCTGGACTGGTTTGCGGAGACACCGAAGGGATGGGTGCCGAACGATGCCTTGCGCGCCATGGTTCGGTTCGAGCAGCGCAATATTCTTGATCCTGCTTTCCATGAGCGCCCGTTCGACCTGATCCTGTGCCGCAACGTCCTGCTCTATTTCGACGGGACGACCCGTGACCGGGCATTTGCCCGGCTGGACAAGGCCCTGGCCAGTGATGGCTGGCTGATGCTGGGAGCCGGCGAGACGGTAGTCGGGCGGACCGGAGCTTTCGAACCGGTCGAGGGAAATCAGGGCCTGTGCCGCCGGCGGGAGAGCCCGCTGCGCCCCGGCACCAACCAGCACACCGCTGCAGGTCGCGGGAAAGTAAGGTCAAATTTGACTTAATAATTATTTATCCACGACGCCCTAACAAGGGCGAAGCGCGTAACAAACGAAGGATGTGCAGTGGCAAGTTTGCCGGACAGGACGGACTGGCAAAAAAGGGCATGGCTTCATGCCCCGTTTGCCGTGCTGACCGTGCTGTTTGCCGCCGCCTGCGGCCTGTTCCTGTTGGGGGACCGGATCGACGATGGCATGGCCCGCACGCTCCTGCTGGCAACCATATTGGCCTATGTCGCGGCAGCACTCCTGATCGGCCATGTGAGCCTCGGCTTTATCCAGAGGCTGGAAGGACTGAGCCTGACCGACAGCCTGTGCGGCCTGCCCAACCGCCGCGCGCTTCATGCTGATATCCGGCGCGAACGTGCCAGGTCAGGCGAAGTTGCAGTGGCACTGATCGACCTGGACGGTTTCAAGACCGTCAACGATCTCTATGGCCACAATATCGGCGACCGACTGATCAAACTGGTCGCGGCCGAACTGCAAACCGTGTGCGGTGACCATGCTCGCGCCTATCGCCTTGGGGGCGACGAGTTTGCGGTGACCGTGTGTGGCACTGCTGCGGGAACGGTCCTGGAAGGGGTATGTCGGTCATTCCTTGATCGGCTGGCCCGGCCTTTCCCGATCGAACAGCGCCGGATCGCGCTTGGTGCCAGCATCGGTCTCGCCAATTCGACCGCCACGCAGGCCCTGCCTTCGTCCGAGTTGCTGCGCCGCGCCGACATTTCGATGTATGTTTCCAAGCGCGGCGGCAAGATGCGCTGCAGCTGGTACCAGCCAGAGTTTGACCAGAACCTGCAGGCCTCGCGCGATCTCGACCAGGAATTGCGCGACGCGCTTCAGAACGACGAATTCCGGGTGCACTACCAACCCTTGGTCGATGCTTGCAGCGGACAGGTGGTGGCGGTTGAATCGCTGATTCGGTGGGTCCGCCCGGACGGCAAGGCGATCGGGCCCCACCAGTTCATTCCGGTGGCTGAGGAATCGGGCCTGATTAATGCAATCGGGCTGTGGGTCCTGCGCCAGGCGTGCCGCGATGCCCTGGCCTGGGGCAAGATTACCCTGTCAGTCAACATTTCGGCCGCGCAGCTGCGCAATGTCGAATTTCCGATCGAGTTGGGCACGATCCTGGAGGAAACCGGCTTCCCGCCGGAGCGACTGGAACTGGAGATTACGGAGACCTCGCTGGTGCTCGATCCGGTGGTGGCAGAACGCAGTCTCGCCCTGATCCGCACGTTCGGCGTCAATGTGGCGCTGGACGATTTCGGCACTGGCTACGCCTCGATCGGGTTCCTGCGCCGGTTCCGGTTTGAAAAACTCAAACTCGACCGTTCGCTGGTGGTTGATTCGACCGGGGACGAGAGCAGCCGGGCAATGATGCTGTCGAGCATTTCCATGGCCCATGCGCTGAACATGCATGTCACGGCCGAAGGGGTCGAAACCGAAGCCCAGGCCAGTATGGTGCGCAGCGCCGGTTGCGACCAGATCCAGGGCTGGCTCTATTTCCGGGCCATGCCTGCCGACCAGATTGCCCAACACCTTTCCCCGCCCGAGAACGAACAGCGGAGCACAGTATGAACGCGCCCATCCCGCCCCAGAATTTCGGCCTGACCGATGCCATGGCATCCGAGATCGCCGCCATCGAGACAGCTGGCGATGCACTCGCAGAGCGTGGCACGGCCGTGGATCGCGTCACCCGCTGGTTCAACGACCAGCCGTTTGCCGCAAAGTTCCGGATCACCGTCGCAATCCCCGCCGTGACCACCTTTGCGGTCATGCTGATCGGCGGGTTCGGCATGTGGCAGGCTGGGCAGGCTGCGGATCTGGCCGAAGCCCAGGCAATCCTGCGCACCACAGGCCTGACGTGCCTGGGCCTGGTCGTGTTCGTCGCACTGGCCGGGTTCGGATGGTATACCCGCCTGCGCGACCACACCTCCGGTGCCCTCGGGCGGCTGGCTTCTGATATGACCCGACTGGCCAGCGGCGAACGTAACATTGTGGTCTCCGGGCTCGATCGGCAGGACGAGATCGGCCAGATGGCCCGCGCCCTCAACGTGTTCCACAAGTCCGGTTACAAACTCGATGAACTGTTTGCCGAGCGCGAGCGGGCAAGAGCGGAGCGCAAACTCATGATCGCCCGCTTGTCGGAGCAGTTCAGCCATACTGTCGGCGAAGTGGTGGCCAATGTTGCCACCGCCTCAAGCCAGCTCAAGTCCACAGCGAAATCGATGGCCGATGCGGCCGATTCGGCATCGCAGCAGGCCGCCCGGGTGGCCAGGGCGATGCACGATGCATCGGCAGGCGCGACCGCAGCAGCGGCTGCAAGCGATGAATTCGCCATGTCGATCGGCGAGATCAGCCGCCAGGCAGCAACCTCCGCCGAGCTGGCGCGCAAGGCATCGGGTTCAGCCGAACAGGCCGATGCGACGCTTTCACGGCTGTCTTCGGCGGCGGACGAGGTGAGTCAGGTGGTCGAACTGATCCAGAGCATCGCGCGGCGGACCAACCTTCTTGCACTCAATGCCTCGATCGAGGCAGCCCGCGGCGGTGAGGCCGGGCGAGGCTTTGCGGTGGTCGCATCCGAGGTCAAGGAACTGGCCGCCCAGACCAGCCGCGCCACGGAAAATGTCGCCGTTCAGATCCGCTCGATGCAGAGCTCGACCGATGCGAGCGTGGCGGTGCTCAAGAGCATGAGCGAACAGATCGAACAACTTGAGGCAACCGCGATCTCGATTGCCTCGGCAGTCGACCAGCAATCTGTTGCCGGGCAGGATCTTGCCCGCAGCATCGACCTGTCTGCGCGCGGCAGCGATCAGGTGCTGGGCGACGTCGAAGGCGTGCGCGAAACCGCCCTCGCGACCGGCGCTGCGGCCGCCCAGGTACTCTCCTCAGCCAGTGATCTGGAACGCCAGTCAGCCACCTTGCGTGAACAGGTGGACCAGTTCCTTGCCAGGGTAGGCGAGGGATGACGGCCGGGCCTGCGCGAAACTGCACTTGTCCGTTTCAGCGCCCGGGGCAGGCGCCCGGCGGGCGGAAACGCCGTAGCTCGAAGCCGGGATCAGCCAGGACGATACCGCCGCACGCCAATCACTGACAAGATGGACAGGCTGGAGCGGGTGGAGGTAATGCAATCCTCATTCACACCCACCTGAAAGCCGCAGAAAACCGTTGGTTTTTTTGGTTTTTGTGAGACGTTGTGTATCCTGCTGTGCGAGAACGCCAAGGACCTGCTTTTGGCACCGGTCCGATCTCCTGTTTTGGTTCGTTTCGAACAGCCATTCGAACGCTTGCACCGTTCATGTTCGCTGGAATATCTGCCAAGCGCGTGCGGCAGCTTTCCCTCGGTTCTGACCGAAACCCGCCATTCAGCTAGCGACCCCAATGCCGCCATTCGCATGGGACCGTTGCGAATGGCGGCAGACCGGGTTCGGCGTCTCATTCGTCGGTGAATGCAGTGCCTGATTGTTCCTCCCGCCTCTGGCCATGACGCCGCGCGCGAAGGCGGCGGATCAGATCCATCCTGAGCCCCAGCACGGCCATGAAGCCGATGAGCGCTATCGCGAAAATGCCCACGATAACGTTCTGCGAGAGCCGTCCGACCGGAAACAGGAAGTTCCACTTGTGGATGAAGCTGAACACGAGGCGCTCGGGCTTCTCGCCGTCGGCCACCCGGTCAACCAGCACACCCGCCCCAGTGTCGACGAACAGGCTGGCGTTCACCGGCGCGCCGTAATCGACCCGCCACACCGGCAGGCGCTTGTTGCGGAAATCATATTCGTGGCTGAAGCGGGTGACTAGCTCCACCCCTGTAACCGCGCTGTCAGGCGCCCCAGTAAAGCGGCGGGCAATGGCGCGGGCGAGGTCTTTGTCGCCTGATGGCTGGACCGCGCCGGTCGCGGCATCAAGATAGATCGCCGGGCCATCGGGCTTGATCCCTGCAAAGCGCGCCTCGCGGACCTCGGCGTCGGTGGTGGGGGTATTCGCCTGCGCCGCCATCATCGCCGCGTGGTCGTGCCCTGCCATGCCATGATCCGCCGCTGCCTTGGCGGGGCCGTGATCATGCTCCCCTCCGCCCATCGGGCCTTTCGGAGCAAGGCCGATGCGGTAGAGGGGCTGCCCCTCAGCCCCCTCGACCAGCGCGACCGAGGCGATATCGCGCCCCTTGGCGATCAGCGCCCAGTCCGCCTCGACCGGCCAATTGCCGCTGGCGACATTGACGGGCTTACCCAGCTTGAACTGGCTTGCCGGCGGCACCAGCGCCGACTGGATCAGGTGGTAGATTCCCGAGGCCGAGAACATGATCAGCGGCAGTGCCAGCACATAGCCAGCGATCCGGTGCCAGCCCCGCGCGCCCGGAAGCCGCTTCTTGCGTCGCACCGTCACGAGCATTGCTGCGCCGGTCAGGCCGAGCGCCAGCAGGCTCCCCACCATCAGGGCGATCACCACCACTCGCAGCCAGTCCATCCCCGGCGGCACCCATTCCCACGTGTGCAAAGCGCGGAACACGCTTTGCAGGCGGGTCTTGGCGGTGTTGTTGACGGCGGCGAGGCTGGAGGTTTCGGTATGGACATAGGCGACAAGCCCATCATCGCCTGCAAATTCCAGCTTCCACACCGGCAGCAGGCGGTTGACCCACGGATAGTCGGCGTCGAATTCCGCCTGAAGTGTTGCCTTAGCGATCGCCCGGTCGGTCGCGAGGTAGTGCCGGGCGATGAATTCGGCCTGCGCCCGGTCACCGCCTTCCACTTCGCTGCCATCGGCGGGGCGGAAATAGCGCCGGTCTGCCCCGTTCGTGCCGGTCACCTGCCACAACACGCCGCCGCCCGAAGTCGGGACGGTTTTCACCGCCACCGCCTCGGCAATGCCTTGCTCCGCCAGCGTTTCAGCGATTGGCCGCGCGCCTTCTAGCGCGACCATCGCAGGCGGCGGCATAAATTGCGCCTGCTGCGGGCCGAATAGCACCATCGCGATATGGGTGAGGCCCGAAAGGCCCCACACCAGCAGACTGATCCCACCGATCAACCCCAGCCACTGGTGCTTGGAGTATGACCAGCGTGCCGTTTTCGTCTTGACGCTCATTGCAGCCTCCTCAGAACCGCGCGCGCAGGCCGCCGAAGACGGCGCGCCCTTGGCCGGGGGTGTAGATCGCCTCGTTTGTCAGGCGCTGGTTGGCGTTGGTGGTGACGTTGGAGATGAACACCGTGTCGAACAGGTTCTCGACCGAACCGAACAGCTCGATCCCCTCGGTCAGCGTGAAGCCGGCGGTGATCTGGACGGTTTTGTAGCCGGGAGCCCTTTGGGTGTTGGCATAATCCGCCCAAGGACCGTCCGGGATCCAGCGCAGCGTGGTAGAAAGGTAGAACTTGTCCACCTGATCAAACCGGGCTTCGGCGATCAGCACATGGCGCGGCACCCCGGCAAGCTGGTTGTCGCCGTACACCGCGTCATCATCGAAGGTGAAGTCGTTGAAGGTATAGGCCGCGCTCAGCCGCAGGGCCTGTCCGTTCTTCTCCAGCGCGGCCTTGAAAGGCCGCACATCGAGCCCGAATTCAAGGCCCTGATGGATCGTGCGCTCCCCGTTGATGGTCACCGTTACCAGACCCCGCGCGCCGGGCACGGCAAGGTCGAGGAACTCGTTCTCCAGCTCTGCCCGATAGAGCGCAATGTCCCACGAAAGGATGCCCGCTTGCCCGCGCGTGCCGATTTCGAAAACGGTCGCGCGCTGGGGATCCAGCGGCGCGAAGGGGAAGGCGCCGCCGCTGGTGAGATCGGCGAGGCTGGGCGCTTCGAAGCTGCGGCTGATATTGCCGAAGAACTGGATGTCCTCGGCTGCATCCACCAGCAGGCCAATGCGCGGATTGAACTGGTCATATTCGCCCCGGCCGGTCACCGCATTGAGGATCGCGGTGACGTCGCGCGTGGCGCGGGCATATTGCCCGCCAGCGATTAGCGTGACGGCGTCGGTCAGCCCGAGATCGGCCTGGCCAAAGAGCGTGAGCGTGTCCGAGTCCTGATCCGACTGGGTTCGTAGCGCCCCGCGCGCGCCGGAATTGTTGGCGAAGGTCTTCGCGTCATTGCTGGAGAAGGCGTAGATCGCCCCCACCTGCCAACGGCTCTGATCGGCGAGGAAGGGGAGGCTACCGGATAGGCGGGTCGAAACGCCAACCTCATCCTCGCCCTGCACGATGATCCCGGCAAAGCGGGTGATCGCGTGGTCGAGGCTGCGGCGGGCATACCATGCGCCGAGTTCAAGATTGGTGCTGCCCAAGTCGATCACAGTGAGGTTCGACACGCGGTAGACGTCAAGATTGCGGTCCCAGTCGTCCGCGACCGGACCGGGATCGAGCACGGTCACCGGCCCGCCGGGGAAGAACGGCCCCACCGTCACAGGCCGTCCCGCTGCGCGCGGATTGGCGAGCGCGTCGGCAAGGCGCAAACTGCCTGCCAGCTCGAAATTATCCGACAGGGCAGTGATATAGAACCGCGTCTCGACATTGTCCGATACCCGCCACCCGAGATTGGCGTGGCCATAAAGGCTGCGAACCTCGCTGTGTTCGCGGTATCCGTCAGTCGTCAGGCCGGTGATCCCGCCCCAGTAATCGACATCGCCGCTCTTGCCTGCAACCGAGGCATTGGCGCGGAAAGTGTCAAAGCTGCCGCCCTCAGCGCGCAAGGCAATCGGTGCGCGTGCGGTGCGCCCGGTCGGGCTGACGATATTGACCGCGCCGCCCAATGACGCCGCGCCATAGCGCAGCCCGTTGGCGCCCTTGAACACTTCAATGTAGCGGACAGTGAGCGGGTCGACCTCCTGGAACTCGGTCGCGCCCGATGCGCGGCTGATTGGCACCCCGTCGCGCAGCACGGTCAGGCCCCGGCGTTCAAAGCTGGAATTGAGGCCCGAACCGCGCACCGAAATGCGGCTTTCACGCTGGGCACTTGTATCGGCGAAGACGCCGGGGGTCAGCTCCAGCACGTCGCCGATCGATTGGGCGAAGATGTCGGCAAAGCCTTCGTCCTCGACAAGACCCGTCGCGCCGGGGACGCGCTCGAGCTCCTTGCGGGCGGCTTCCGGTGTGGGAGCTGTGGGGGTGCCCTGAAGGCTGGCCGTAACGATGATTTCGTCCTGACGCTGGCCGATACCCTGCGCCTGAAGCGGAGCGTTCAAAGCGCTATTGGTCGCGGCAAGCATAGTTGCGCCCATGAGAGCGCGCTTCACAGTGTTTATTGGCATGATGTATTCCGATTTCCGTCGGCGTCTGCCCGCGATGCGGTGCAGCGCCTGCGACCCGGCTATGGCGGGTCAGTGAGCGAAGTAGCAGGGCACGTCGGCGTCACACGCCCGCGCGCAAAGCCTGACGATCAGACGGAAAAGGAGGGCGGCCCTCGCAGTGGCGGGCGCTGATAGTAGAACGCCCGCGCGGGCGATGCCGGGTGCGGCGCAAACCCGACAAGCAGGATAAAGGCCAGAGCCGCGGCCAGCAGAAGTGTATTGGCCCCGCCGAGCGCGGCATGGCCAAGCCCTGAAAAGGCGCAAGGCTGAGACTTGTCTGCCGCCTCGGAATGATCGCTGCTTGTCTGATCCTTATCAGGAATAGCAATCCGCATCTGCTTCGGCGTGCCGCTGGCATCGGCGCAAATCGTTACCGTCAGAAAGCGGTCGCCTGCCGGAGAGATCATATAGCCCGTCGGAACCAGTGCCTTGACCGCCAGGGCGAGCACCACGAGCAGCAGCGCGAGCCGGGCATTTCTCAGGGAAAAGGCGCGAAGGCTGGTCATTGCGGTCGGGCCTCTAGCGCAGGGGCATCGCCATGTCACCGTGTAACATCGACAATTCCAGCCAGTCCGGTTTCCACCCCAGTTGCGGTCGTAATCCGGGGCGGTGAGCGACCCCCAAAGCGAACGACGCAACGTGCACGTCAGCCACCGACCCTCCCTGCTGTTCCCGCATTGACCACATTGGCTTTTGATGCGGTGCTGCCGACTGGCCTGCTGCTGGATTGGCATTTCTTATTGTTACGTCCGTAAGAGCCGTTTGACCCTGAGCCCCCGGAATGGCCCCCAGCAACGCCCGATGCAGCGGGAAGAATAGGGACATTCTCGGACGACCGAAGGGCTATATCCCTTCGATTTCCATGGCTTTTATAGAATTTCAGGGCCTGTTTGGGAAGGGTGGGCTGGAGCGGGTGAAGGGAATCGAACCCTCGTCGTAAGCTTGGGAAGCTTCTGCTCTACCATTGAGCTACACCCGCATCGCGCTAACACGCCAGCCAGTTGGACCTGTCCATGCGCCAGGCCGACGGGCGGCGATGTGCAACGGGTGCGGTTCAGGGTCAAGGACTTCTTGCGACCACGGTGCGTCTGGCGATCGGCCCTCCCCGGCATAACCTGACGCCGGAGAAAAGTGTCAAGCCAGATTGACGCACATCAATTTTTACACGATCCCTTTGATCATAGAAAGCACCGTGGATGTGCAGCGGATGTGGCTACATTCCGCTTTGGGGGAAACAACGGATCGTGACATTCAGAGGTTTATTTCGCAGCCTGGCTCTGGCCTCGACGAGTCTGGCCTGCCCGGTCCACCTTGCAGCGGCCGAAGCCGAGGCTGGCAATTTCGCGGCTGATGCCGAGGCAATCCAGCCAGGTTTTCTGGTCGTAGAACCCGAAATTATCGTGACGGCCCGCAAGCGCGACGAATTGCTCAAGGATGTGCCGATGGCGATCCGCGTGATCAACGATCAGGCAATCGAACGCGAAGGCATCAGAACGGTCGAAGATCTGAGTCGCCGGGTCCCGGGCCTGACTTTCGATCACGGCGGCTTCCTGGCCGATACCCGCCCGGCCATCCGCGGCATGCAGTCCGAAAGGGGGCGTCCTTCGGTCGCGATCCTGCTCGACGGGCTTGATCTTTCAGGTGAAAACATGGTCATCGGCGGTGGCGGCGCGGCGGTGAACACTCTGCTGTTCGATCTTGACCGGATCGAAGTGGTCAAGGGCCCGCAATCGGTTCTGTGGGGGCGCAACGCCTTTGCCGGGGCGGTCAATTTCGTCAGCCGCGAACCACGGCCGGAGCTTGAGGGGCGGCTTAATCTTGATCTTGCCGAGGGCGGCCTGTTGGCCCTTGATGGCGCGATCAACCTGCCGATCATCTCCGACCGGGTGGCGCTGCGGCTCAATGGCGTGTTCAGTGACCGCAACGGGTTCTACCGCAACCCGGTCAACAATGCCCGGCTCGGCTCTGGCCGGACCGAAGGCGCGGGCGGCTCGCTGCTGGTCAACCTGTCCAATGACCTGAAAGTGATCGGCCGCTATATCTACCTTGACCAACGGATGAGCGAAGCGCCATCCGTGCTGCTGACACCCAATACCCGCCTGGCGGTGCCCGGCGGGAAATTTGCCCCGGCACCGGGCGCCCCTTCGACCCTGCCCTGTCCGGCGGACTTCGCCGGGCTGACCCCGCCGCAAATACTCAACTGCACCCGGGGAACCTTTGCCGGTGAGGTCCGCGCGCGTGAAGACCAGATCGACCTGAGCCCCGATCCGTTCACTGGCCGGGCCATGCGCGGGATGCGAATGCGCCAGGATATCGCCACACTGCTGGTCAACTGGAATACCGGAGCAGGCAGCCTGACCTACCGGTTCGGCCATCTCGACAACCGGTCAAAGCTGGAACAGGACGGCGATTATTCCAACTTCCCCGGCCCTCCAGGGTTCGTCCTGTCCCTCAGTGCATTCCAGGTGCTGGATTTCAAGAACCGGACGTTTGATCATGAGGTTAGGTATGATCACCAGTTTGACCGGCTGCGGATCATGGTCGGCGGCCAGGTGTTCGACGAGCGATCCTCAGTCGGCAATGCGGCGCAGTTCTGGCTCCGCAACCCTGCCTCGCCGCTGGCCGGCCCACCGTTCTTCCTGTCTGCCGCACCGCTGACCAATTTTCCGTTCCGACTCGTGACCAACCGCAAGACCGAATACCGGGGGATCTATGGCAGCATTAGCTGGGATGCGACCGACCGCCTGCAACTGAGCGGAGACCTGCGCTGGAGCCACGAGACCATCCGGTTCGGCATCCCGGGCTTTCGGATCCAGGATGTATCGCTGTCGCAGCTTACCCCTGTCTGCCTGCCCCAGCTCGCCAACGGCACTGTGTTTGCACCCGGCATGATCGGCGGCCCGCCGCCCGGAAGCATCGTTGCCTGCCCGCGTGAGGCGGACCTGACTTCGCGCCGTTTAACGCCGCGTCTTACTGCGCAATATCGCTTTTCGAGCGATCTGCAGGTCTATGCTTCCTATTCGAGGGGGTTCAAGCCCGGAGGCTACAACACCAACGAGATCATCGAGTTCACCGACCAGCTCTATCTGCCGGAACGGGTCGATGCCTATGAAGCGGGAATGAAGTCGGCCTGGTTCGGCAACCGTCTGGTGTTGAATGCAAGCGTCTTCCTGAACGACTACAGCGACCAGCAGATCGGAGTGCAGCAAGCCAGCCCATCACAGGGCGGCCAGATCGTGGTCGGATCAGGGATTGTCAATGCCGGCAAGGTCGAAGTCTATGGGGTGGAAATCGATGCCGATGCCAAAGTGGCGGACTGGCTGCGCGTCGGCGTAAGCTACGCCTATATCAAGTCCACTTTCGACAGCTTCGTGCAAGGGCCGCCCCCCGGATCAGCGGATGCCCTGTTTGCCCAATGCGGCGTGCCAGCGGGTCAATCCTCGTCCGACCAGTTCCGCGCCGAGGCCGGCAATATCTGCGGCGACTTTTCCGGCAACGCAGTCGGTCGCAGCCCGCGCCATGCGCTCAACCTGTCGGCTGAGGTGCGCCAGCCCTTCGGCACTGGCAAGGGTGGCTGGTTTGCCAATCTTGACGGCCTGTACCGGTCCGCCCGGTTCGTGGATGAGGCCAACCTCTCGCGCCTGCCGGGTTACTGGCGGGTCGGCGCCCGGGCCGGGATTGAATGGGGGCAGTTCACGGTAATGGCCTATGTCGACAACCTGTTTGACAGCCGCACCATCGAGACCGCCCAGCGGACAGTCGACCCGGGACGTACAGAAGGCTTCGCGCCTTCGCGCGGGATCCTGGCCTATCTCCCCAACCCGCGGACCTTCGGGATGCGCCTGGGCATGCAGTTCTGATGGCGTCAGGCAGCGCAGGCCTGCCGGCTGCCCAATCTTGACGGGCGCGTTGCGCTTGCCAGCGGGCCAGCGCGGGGGCATTTGAGGCCGATAGACAGGAGAGACCTTTTTCATGCGGCAGATCGATCATTTCATCGTTGGGGGAGCAGGCGGCGCTGCTTCCCGCAAGCACAGCATCTGGAACCCGTCGACCGGCGAAGTCCAGGCCGAGGTTGCGCTGGGCGATGCCGGTGTGCTGCAGCGCGCGGTCGATGCGGCGAAGACAGTCCAGCCCGAATGGGCCGCGACCAACCCGCAGAAGCGCGCCCGGGTGATGTTCGAATTCAAGCGCCTGGTCGAGGCGGAAAAGCAGGCGCTGGCCGAGCTGCTGGCGAGCGAACACGGCAAGGTCGTGGAAGACGCCCACGGCGACATCCAGCGCGGGCTCGAAGTGATCGAATATGCCTGCGGCATCCCCCATTCACTGAAGGGCGAATACACGCCGGGGGCCGGGCCGGGGATCGATGTCTACTCGCTGCGGGTGCCGCTCGGCATCGGCGCGGGCATCACCCCGTTCAACTTCCCGGCGATGATCCCGATGTGGATGTTCGGGATGGCGATTGCGGCGGGCAATGCCTTCATCCTCAAGCCTTCTGAGCGCGATCCGTCTGTGCCGGTGCGCCTTGCCGAACTGATGCTGGAAGCCGGTGCGCCCGAAGGCGTGCTGCAAGTGGTCCACGGCGACAAGGAAATGGTCGATGCGATCCTCGACCATCCCGACATTGCCGGGATCAGCTTCGTCGGGTCGAGCGATATCGCACAGTACATCTATGGCCGCGGCACCGCGGCTGGCAAGCGGGTGCAGGCCTTCGGCGGGGCGAAGAACCACGGCATCGTTCTGCCCGACGCCGACCTTGACCAGGTGGTCAATGACCTTGCCGGGGCCGCCTTCGGCAGCGCAGGCGAGCGCTGCATGGCCCTGCCGGTGGTGGTGCCGGTGGGCGAGGATACGGCGGAGCGGCTGAAGGAAAAGCTGATCCCGGCGATCCACGCGCTGCGGGTCGGCGTATCGCATGACAAGGACGCCCACTACGGCCCGGTCGTGACCCCGGAACACAAGGCGCGGGTGGAGCAGTGGATCACCACTGCCGAGGCCGAAGGCGGCGAGATTGTGATCGACGGGCGCGGCTTCACCCTTCAGGGGCATGAGAAGGGGTTCTTCATCGGCCCCACCCTGATTGACCATGTCACCCCGCAGATGACCAGCTATCAGGAGGAGATCTTCGGCCCGGTGCTGCAGATCGTGCGGGCAAAGGACTTCGAGGAGGCCCTGCGCCTGCCGAGCGAGCACCAGTACGGCAACGGGGTCGCCATCTTCACCCGCAACGGCCACGCCGCGCGCGAATTTGCCGCACGGGTCAATGTCGGCATGGTCGGGATCAACGTGCCGATCCCGGTACCAGTCGCCTATCACAGCTTCGGCGGGTGGAAGCGCTCCGGCTTCGGTGACACTGACCAATACGGCATGGAGGGCCTGCGGTTCTGGACCCGGCTCAAGAAGGTCACCCAGCGCTGGCCCGATGGCGGCGGGGACGGTTCGAACGCGTTCATTATCCCCACGATGGAGTGAGCCCGTTGCGCCAGCACGTCACTTCCGGCTCGCCTTACGAGGCCCGGTTCGGTTTCTCCCGCGCGGTGCGGGTGGGAGAGCGGATCATTGTGGCAGGCACCGGCCCGATCGAGAACGATGGCACCACCACCCCTGGGGGCGCAGCCGAGCAGGCAGCCCGGTGCTGCGAACTGATCGTGCGCGTGGTCGAGCAACTCGGCGGCACGGCGGCTGACGTGGTCTGCACTCGCATGTTCCTGACCGATATCGACCAGCAGGACGCTGTCGGCGCAGTCCACGCGCGCTATTTCGGTGGTGCCAGCCCGGCCGCAACCATGGTCGGAGTCGCCAGCCTGTGCCGCCCCGAATGGCTGGTCGAGATCGAGGCAGAGGCGGTCATCGGCCATGGCTGAGCGCAAGAGCCGGGGGCTTGCCTATGCCCTCGCGCTTGTCGGCGGGGTGCTGCTCGGTGGCGGTTCGGCGCTGGCGCTCTCCGGCCTGTTTCCCGGTCTCGGGGTGCTGTCCTCCGGCGATATCAACGTGCGGGGCTGGAAGTCTGACTGGACCATCGGTTCCGAGGCCGCCGATCCCTACACCCGGGCGCGGGTGGCGCGGCATGGCCTGCTGGCGCTTGCCCGCAGCGAAGCGGTCTATTTCACCCGCAACACCGACGATCAGGGCGAGCGACTGCGCGAGAAGTGCCGCTATCGCCTGTCCAGCGGCAAGATGCCCGCGCAGTGGTGGTCGGTCACGCTTTACGATGCGAGCAGCCGCCTGCCGATGAACCGGGATGGCGCGCTGTCGGTCGATGCCAGCCGTGCAGGGGATGGGGAATGGAGCGCGATCATCGCGGCGCAGGCACCCGGTGAAGGCCTGTGGCTGTCGAGCCGGGGCGGCGGCGATTTCGATCTGACCCTGAGGCTTTATGTCCCCGATCCGAGGTTAATCGAGGATCCTGCAGGAACACTCTCCCCGCCCCGGATCGAACGGCTGGATTGCGCGGGAGTGGCCGGATGAGGCGCCGCCGGAACCCGATCGTCCTTGGTGCGCTAGCAGCGGGGGCGGCGCATCTGTTTGTGCTCCAGGCGGCCCCGGGCTTCATCATGGGCCGCGCAATGGATGCAATGGAGCATCGCGGCGTGCCGCTTCATGCCATTGCCCTTGCCCCGCGAACTACCCCCCAAACGCAGACGGTGGTCCGCCCCTCACCCGATCTGGCCTATTCGATTTGCCGCTATGATTTCGACCGGCTCGACGGCCCGCTCACGGTGCGGATGGCGGCATGGGACAACTATTCCTCACTATCGCTGTTCGATGCCCAGACCAACAATTACCTGACCGTACGCGGCGATGGACAGTCGCGCGAACTGGTGCTGCACGGTCCGGATTCGCGCGCACCGGGGGCGGTAGTTTCGCCAACCGGCAAGGGGCTGATCCTGATCCGCCGCCTTGCCCCCGCGTCCGCCGATTATGACCGCGTAGCTGGCGTTTCTGCCAGTGACCGGTGCACGCCTGCCACTTCCCCTGCCAGCCCCGCGCCGCTAGAGCGGCAGCCATGACCGGACAGTTCCAACTTACCGACGACCAGCGTGCCATCCAGGAAATGGCGCAGCGGTTCACCGCCGACAATATCACGCCATTCGCCGCTGAATGGGACGAGCAGCACCACTTCCCGCGCGACGTGATCAAGCGCAGCGCGGAACTGGGGTTCGGCGCGATCTATGTGTCCGAGGAATCAGGCGGGATCGGCCTGGGGCGGTTGGAAGCGGCACTGATTATGGAAGCGATGGCCTATGGCTGCCCCGCTACCTCCGCCTTCATCTCGATTCACAACATGGCCGCGTGGATGATCGACCGGTTCGGCGGAGATGAGGTCAGGGCACGCTATCTGCCTGACCTGGTGAGCATGGAAAAGATCGCCAGCTATGCCCTGACCGAGCCGGGCAGCGGGTCGGACGCCGCCGCGCTCAAAACCAGCGCCCGGCTGGACGGCGACCACTACGTGCTAAACGGCACCAAGCAGTTCATTTCCGGCAGCGGCGTGAACGATGTTTACGTCTGCATGGTCCGCACCGGCGAGCACAAGGACCCTAAAAGCAAGGCGGGGGGCATCACCTGTCTGGTGGTGGACAAGGATACGCCGGGCGTCAGCTTCGGCGCGCCGGAGCGCAAGCTCGGATGGAACGCCAGCCCGACCGCGCAGCTGATCTTCGAAGATGCCCGCGTACCGGTCGCCAACCGGGTCGGCGACGAGGGCGAGGGCTTCCGCTTTGCCATGATGGGGCTCGACGGCGGGCGGCTCAACATCGGCGCCTGTTCGCTGGGCGGGGCGCAGCGGTGCCTCGATGAAGCGGTCAGGTACACCAAGGAACGCCAGCAGTTCGGGCAGCCGGTGGCAGAGTTCCAGAACACCCAGTTCATGCTCGCCGACATGGCAACCGAGCTGGAGGCTGCCCGCGCGCTGCTCTACCTCGCCGCTGCCAAGGTGACCGACAACGCCCCCGACAAGAGTCGGTTCTCCGCCATGGCCAAGCGGCTGGCGACCGACAGCGGGAGCAAGATCGTCAACGATGCGCTGCAACTGTTCGGTGGCTATGGCTACCTCAAGGATTACCCGATCGAACGGTTCTGGCGCGACCTGCGCGTGCACTCGATCCTCGAAGGCACCAACCAGATCATGCGGATGATCGTCGGCCGGGACCTGCTGCGGCAATGACCGATGAAGTGCTGATCAGCCGCGACGGCGTCGCCGGCGTGCTCTCGCTCAACCGGCCCAAGGCGATCCACGCGCTGACGCTGGAGATGTGCCACGCGATGAGCGCGGCGATGAGCCAATGGGCAAACGATAACGCGGTTCACACCGTCATTCTCGACCATTCCGATGGGCGCGGCTTCTGTGCCGGGGGCGATATCGCCTTCCTGCGCAATTCCGCCCTGAACGATGGCGGGGTATCGGGGCGCAGGTTCTTTCACGACGAATACCAACTCAACCACCAGATGTTCACCTATGCCAAGCCGATTGTCGCCTTCATGGACGGGATCACCATGGGCGGCGGTGTGGGCATCAGCCAGCCGGCCAAATACCGTGTGGCGACCGAGAACACCCGCTTTGCCATGCCGGAGACAGGCATCGGCCTGTTCCCCGACGTCGGCGGCGGCTGGTATCTCTCGCGCCTGCCGGGCCGCATGGGCCAGTTCCTCGCGCTGACCGGCGCGCGGCTCGACGGGGCGGAATGCCTGTGGGCGGGCCTCGCCACACATTACCTGCCGAGCGAGGCGCTGGCCGACGCGAAGGAGCGAATCGCCCATGGGCACGAACCGGGCAGAGTGCTTTCCTCACTCGCGGTCACCCCGCCCCCGGCGCGGATCGAAGGCAATGCCGCAGCGATCGCGAAGCACTTCGCATCCGACCGCTACGAGGATATTCTCGCCAGCCTGGAGCTGGACGACACCGAGTGGGCAGCGAAGGAACTGGCCACGCTGCGGACCAAGTCGCCCCAGACCTGCAAGGTCGCGCTGCGCCAACTGGCGCAAAGCGCGCAGCTGACCGATTTTGCCGACAATATGCGAATGGAATACCGCATCGCTGCCCGCGTGCTGACCCGGCCGGACTTCGCCGAAGGCGTACGCGCGGTGATTGTCGACAAGACCAATGATCCCAGGTGGGACCCGGCGACACCCGGGGACGTGAGCGAGGAATTGCTCGATGCGATCTTCGCCCCGCTGCCCGCCGATGAAGAATGGAAACCGCTATGACCTACGAAACAATCACGGTGGAAACCGATGCCCGGGGCACAAAGGGCGTCACCCTGCTGACGATCAACCGCCCGCAGGCGCTCAACGCGCTCAACAGCCAGGTGCTGGCCGAGCTGATCGACGCCTTCGCCGCCTATCAGGCTGACGCGACGCAGCTCTGCGCGATCCTGACCGGCAGCGGCGACAAGGCCTTCGCGGCGGGTGCCGACATCAAGGAAATGCGCGAGAAACCGGCGGCCGATTTCTACCTCGATGATTTCTTCAGCCCCTGGACGGCCGAAATCGTCAAGAAGACGCGCAAGCCGTGGATCGCGGCGGTGAACGGCTTTGCGCTGGGCGGCGGGTGCGAGCTGGCGATGATGGCGGATTTCATCATCGCCAGCGACAAGGCGAAGTTCGGCCAGCCGGAGATCAAGCTTGGCGTTGCCCCCGGCATGGGCGGCAGCCAGCGGCTGACCCGCGCCATCGGCAAGTCCAAGGCGATGGAAATGTGCCTCACCGGCCGGATGATGTCGGCTGAAGAGGCGGAACGCAGCAATCTGGTGGCGCGCGTGGTGCCGCACGAGCAGCTGATAGCCGAAAGCCTCAAGACCGCCGCGACCATCGCCGCGATGCCGCCGATGGCAGCTATCGCCAACAAGGAGATGGTAAACGCGGCGTTCGAGATGACGCTCGATCAGGGCCTGATTATCGAACGCCGGATCTTCCAGATCCTCACCGCGAGCGAAGACAAGGCCGAAGGCATGGCGGCGTTTATCGAGAAGCGCGAAGGGGTATGGAAGGGACGCTGATATGAAAATCGCCTTTATCGGTCTCGGCAACATGGGTGGCGGGATGGCCGCGAACCTGGTCAAGGCCGGGCACGAAGTGCGCGCGTTCGACCTGGCCGAAGCAGCGCTGTCTGCCGCGCGCGAGAAGGGGTGTGAGACTTTCACCAATCCGAAGGAGGCGGTCGCCGGGGTCGATGCGGTTGTCTCGATGCTGCCCAACGGGGCCATCGTGAAGGCGGTCTATACCAATGACGTGATCGGCCATGCCCCCGAAGGCGCGATCCTGCTCGATTGCTCGACCATCGACGTCGCCACTGCGCGCGCGGTGATGGCGGCGGCCGACAGCGCGGGCTATGCCATGGTCGACGCGCCGGTCAGCGGCGGGATCGCGGCGGCCAATGGCGGCACGCTGACCTTCATGGTCGGCGGCACACCAGAATCGTTTGCGCGGGCCGAACCCATCCTTGCCGCGATGGGCAAGGCGGTGATCCACGCGGGTGACGCGGGCAACGGGCAGGCAGCCAAGATCTGTAACAACATGTTGCTCGGCATCCACATGATCGGCACCTGCGAGGCGTTTGCGCTGGCGCAGAAGCTCGGGCTCGATCCGCAGACCTTCTACGATATCTCCTCGGTCTCCTCTGGCCAGAACTGGTCGATGACCTCTTATTGCCCGGTCCCCGGGGTAGGCCCGGTGACCCCGGCGGACAACGGCTATCAGGGCGGCTTTGCGACCGCGCTGATGCTCAAGGACCTCAAGCTGGCGATGGAAGCGGCGCAGGCGTCCGGCGCCGCCACTCCGCTGGGTGACCATGCCCGGGCGATTTACGAAGCTTTCGCGGCGGAGAACGGCGGGCTCGATTTCTCGGCGGTGATCAAGACGCTCTGAGCGGGCCGATTATTACAATTCCTGTTCATGGGCTTTGCCGCGCGCTGCTTTGTCGGTAGAGGTTGCGCGAATGAAAGTTTCCGCACTCGTGATGGCCGGCAAAAGATCCGGCACGCTCGACCCGCTCGCCGCCCGCGCAGGCGTGAGCCAGAAGAGCGTCGTCCCGGTCTACGGCAAGCCGATGATCGAGCACGTGATTGCTGCCCTTGCCGCGTGCGACCGGGTCGGCGAGATCCGGGTGATCGCGCACGAGCCCGACGAGATCGCGGCGATCCCGCTGGTCGCACAATTGCAGACCGAAGGGCGGGTGGTGTTCCGGCCCGGCGCCTTCAATCTGGTCGACAGCGTATTTTCCGGGGCGGAAGGCGCCGGGTTCCCGCTGCTGATCACCACCTCCGACAACTGCCTGGTCACCGCCGAAGGCTACGCCGAGTTCATCGACAAGGCGCTGGCCGCCGAAGCGGGCGCAGCCGCAGCGCTTGCCCGCAAGGAAGACGTGATCGCCGCCGACCCGGTCGGGCAGAAGAAGTTCTACGAGTTCTCCGACGGCGGTTATTCCAACTGCAACACCTACTGGATCGGCAGCGCCGAGGCACTGGGCGCGGCGGAAATCATGCGCAGCGGCGGCCAGTTCGTGAAGTACCCCGGCCGCATCGCCAAGGCGTTCGGGGTGATGAACCTGATCCGGTTCTATTTCGGCTGGGGCGACAAGGACAAGCTGTTCGCACAGGTCTCGAAGCGGTTCGGCTACAAGCTGGTCCCGGTGGTTCTGTCGAATGGCGAGTTCGCGATCGACGTCGACGAAGAACGTTCATTCGGCATTACCGAAAAGCTGCTCGCCCAGCGCGAAGCAGCGGCAGCGGGTTGACCGCAGGTACGGACCGGCCATGCGGCGCCTGATCCAGAACATCGGCTGGTTGCTCAGCGGCCGCGCAGTCAATGCGGTGCTCAGCGTGGTCTATCTCGCGCTGGCGACCCGCACCCTGGGGCTGGACGGGTTCGGCTATTTCGCGCTGATCGTGGCCCTGGGCCAGACCGTCACCGGCCTTGCCAATTTCCAGACCTGGCAGTTCGTGGTCCGCTGGGGCGCCAACGCCAATGGACCTGGCGAAGCGACCGGATTCGCCATTGCGCTCGATTTCCTGAGCGTGATCCTTGGCACCGTGATGGCAGGTGCGCTGGTATGGAGCGCGCAGCACTGGCTACCCCTGCCTGACGACTTGCTGTGGGTCGCGTTCTGGTTCTGCGTCGTGTCGCTTCTCGCCATGCGTTCGACCCCGACCGGGCTGCTCAGGTTGCGATTCCAGTTCGGTCGGGCAACCGCCGCTGAAGCAGTGCAGCCAGTCGTCCGCGCCATCGGCGCGGTGCTGGCGGTGATTTACATGCCGACGGTGCTCGGTTTCATCATCGCCTGGGCCGTGGCTGAAGTTGCGGTGGCGATCGCGCTGTGGATCACCGCAGCGTGGCACGAGCGGCTCGATTTCTCCCGCATCAGTCTGCGAAACATCCCGCGCGACTATCCCGATGCCTGGCGTTTCGTATGGTCGACCAACATGAGCGGAAGTCTCAATGTCGGCGGAAAGCAGGTCATGATCCTGCTGGTCGGTGCTATCGGCGGCGAGGCCTTTGCCGGAGGGTTCCGGGTCGCATCGCAACTGGGGCAGGCGCTGGTGCAACTGGCGCAGACCGTGTCAAAGGCGATCTACCCCGAACTCGTCCATGCGCAAGAGGCCGCGCATGACATTGCCCGGCGAATGGCCAACATCGCTCTGATCGGCGGTATTCTGGCGGTTCTGATTGCGCTGTTCTTCGGTCGCTGGGGGCTGGAGGCGATTGCCGGTGAGGAATTTGGCGTCGTTTACTGGGCCATGGTCATCCTGGCCATTGCCGGAGCGATCGAACTGGTTGGCGCCAGCCTGGAATCGCTGCTGGTCTCAGCCGGCAAAGCGGGCACCGCCTTCCTCGTGCGCGCAGGACCAACCCTGCTGGCGCTCGCCATGCTCGAAGTAGCAATGGACTGGAACGGGCTCAAGGGCGCAGCCTTCACCGTGCTCGGCTCCAGTGCCCTGTCGGTAATCGGCTTCTGGGTGGCGATCATCTCGCTCCAGCAAATCCGGATTACAGTCGATCCGCCTGCGTCCAGTCCGAGAGGCTGACCGAACCGGTCAGGACACGCCCAGAACCTGCGCCTCCTGCCGCAGTCGGTCTGCCGCTTGCGGGTTGGCGGCGAGGGCATCCTTCAGCGCCTTGCTCGCCTTGTCCATCTCACCCAGGGTGACCCGGCTCCGCATCAGCATGACCCAGCCGTCAACATTGGCGGAATCACTCTTCAACCGTTCTTCCAGCCGTGCGACCATCCCCTGGGCCATCTCGCGCTGCTCGCCCGGCGCCATGGCGCGGGCGGCATCGATTTCCGCCCGGCTCGGACCGGGAATAGCCGCGCCCGCAGTCAGTTGCGGCACATCCGGGCGATCCTTCGTTGCTGCGGCAATCCGGCTTTCGACGTCGATCCTGTTGATCGTGGCGACCTGCCGGATCGTCCGCAGCAGGTTCTCCTCGTAAACGGCGCCCGGAGGAGCCTCGGCCAGGATCGCCAGCCATTCCCCGATCGCGCCTTCGTGATCGCCGGACAAATCGCGCTTCGCCGCCATGTAATAGCGCGCCCGCTGCTGCTTGGGGTCCAGTTGCAGCGCCTTTTCGAATGCGCTCACCGCCAGCGGGGGGATGGGGTCATCCTTGCTTGCCAGCACCCGTGCTTCTCCCAGAGCAGCCCACAGCTCTGCCGAATCGGGGTTACCTTCCACCGCCTGGCGATAGGCCTTGGCAGCCTCTTCGAACTGGCCGTCAGCATAGTAGGCAAAGCCGAGCTCTTCCCATGCCGCCGAATCGCGCGGGTTGGCCTTCGCTCGCGCCTCCAGCTCGGCAATGGTCAGCGGCTGTGCCGGATCGCGCGGCGCTTCGGCCATGGACTGGTCCGGGGTTGACCAGGTCCGGTACCCCACCGCGCCGATGGCCAGCACTGCCGCCCCCAGCAATAGACCCAGGCCAAGCCGCGAAGCTGCCCCGCCAGAACCCCCGCTACCGGAACCGCTACCGGTATCGCTTGCCATATCGCTGTCGGAAGGCTGCTGCGGAGAATTGTCTGTTTCACCCATGGCGCCCGAGCTAGCATTTGCCTGCCATGCGGGCAATTGCCTCTGGCAATTCCGGGGCAGATGCCTAGGATGGCCCGGCATAACAGAACAGACGGTGTCGCGGGATCGCTAGCGGGGGTAGCGGATGCCGGATCGCTTCAAGGTTGCAATCGTAGGTTCAGGCCCGGCGGGCCTCAGCGCAGCCGCGCGTGCGGCGCAGCTGGGCATGAGCCATGTCCTGCTGGAAAAGACCGACCACCTTTCCGACACGATCTACAAGTACCAGAAGGGCAAGCACGTTATGGCGACGCCCAGCAACCTGGTGCTGCGTTCCGATCTCGATTTCGAGGCCGGCAAGCGCGAGACCATTCTGGGCATCTGGGACGAGCAGATCGACGGCCACAAGGTCAACGTGCTGCTCAACGCCGATGTCAGCGCGATTACCGGCGAAAAAGGCGATTTCCGGATTGCGCTTAAGAACGGCCAGACGGTCGAAGCCGAAGCGATCGTGCTGGCCATCGGCACCCAGGGCAACCCGAACCTGGTGCGCTGCCCGGTGGGTGAAGGGGCGGTGGTCCAGTACCAGCTCGACGACCCGGGCGAGTATGTCGACGAACACATCGTGGTGATCGGCGCAGGCGATGCCGGAATCGAAAACGCAATCGGGCTCGCCACCGACCCGCAACAGCGCAACACCGTGACCATCATCAACCGCTCACCCGAATTCGCCACCGCCAAGGCCGCCAACGTGGCGGCCCTGCGGGCGATGGAGGCCGAAGGCCGCATGACAGTGCTGGTCGAAACCACCGCCCAGGCCATCAACAAGGGCGAAATCATCTTCGACACCCGCGACGGGGAAGTGCGTGCGCCGTGCGACCGCGTGATCGCGCGGATGGGCTCGGCCCCGCCGCGCGCCTTTGTCGAAGGCATCTGCGCCCGGTTCGAGGACAAGGATGGCCGCAAGTCGATCGTGCCGGGTACCGGGGTCCAGTTCACCAGCCCCGACCGTGTGGCCTATCCGGTCCTCTCACCCACCTTTGAATCGACCGTTCCGGGGGTCCACGTCATCGGCGCGCTGGCGGGTTATCCGCTGATCAAGCACTGTATGAACCAGGGCTACGACGTAATCGAGTTCCTGAACGGCAACCGCGAACTCAAGCCCGCCGACGAGCCGATCCTGGCCGACAAGTTCGCCCGCCTGCCCGGCAGCCGTTCGGTTGACGACTGGCTCGAGATTTTCCGGCAGAACGTGGTGATCCTGCAGGATCTGTCCCCCCTGCAGATGCGCGAGCTGATGCTCGACAGCACGGTCACCCATTTCGGCGCAGGCGATGTGATTTTCGTCCGCAACGATCCCGGATCCTCGATGTTTGCGATTGCCGAGGGTTCGGTGGCAGTCGAGATCAACCCGGATGATCCCTCGATCACCGTACCGATCGGGCAGGGTTCGATCTTCGGCGAGGTTGGCCTGATTTCCGGGCGGCGACGCGGTTCGACCATCCGGGCGGCCGAGCCGACCACGGTGATGGAACTTTCGCGCAATGCCGCGCTCAAACTCATTTCCACCGTCCCGGCCGCTGGCCGAGCGGTCAACCGCATCACCACCGAACGCCAGGTGCTGCAGATGTTCGGATCCGGTCTGACTCCGGCCGATCTGACTGAGCTGGTGGAAGCGGCACAAACGGTCGAGATCCGGGCCGGACAGAAAGTGATCGAGGAAGGGGCCGACGACACCGATTTCTATATCATCCAGCGCGGCTCGATGGTGGTGGAGAAGGAAATCGGCGGCAACCCGGTGTTCCTGTCTTACTTGCCGGCAGGGTCCTATGTTGGCGAAATGGCGGTGATCGACGGGTCGAAACGCACCGCCACGGTAAAGGCCGCGATCAAGAGCCAGGTCATCCGTTTCCCCGGCGAGGCCTTTGCCCGACTGCTCGACGCCAAGCCGGCCCTGCGCGAGCGGATCCTCAAGGACATGGCGGGTCGGCGCGAGATCAACCGCTTCATCGAGGCTCAGAAACAGGGCTTCAGCGGCGCGGTCGACATGTATTCGCAGACTGCCCAGTTCCTGGTCGACAACGGCCTGGGCGAAGCGACCGATGTCCTGCTGATCGACGAGAAGCTGTGCGTCGGTTGCGACAACTGCGAGAAGGCCTGCGCCGACAGCCACGAAGGCCTGAGCCGGCTCGATCGCGAAGCCGGGCGCACCTATGCCCACCTCCACGTGCCAACCAGCTGCCGCCACTGCGAGCACCCGCACTGCATGGCCGATTGCCCGCCCAACGCGATCAAGCGCGGCCCCGATGGCGAGGTGTTCATCGACGAGACCTGCATCGGCTGCGGCAATTGCCAGCGCAACTGCCCCTATGGCGTGATCCGGATGGACGCCAAGCCGCCGCCCAAGCCCTCGCTGCTGAGCTGGCTGCTGTTCGGGGCCGGCCCCGGCCCGGGCGAAGCACCGTATAAGTGGCGCAAGAAGAAGCTCGACAAGGATGCACCCAAAGCCGCGATCAAGTGTGACATGTGTTCCGGCATCGAAGGCGGGCCGGCCTGCGTCCGCGCCTGCCCGACCGGGGCCGCAATCCGCGTCGCGCCGGAGAAGTTCCTCACCTTCACCAAGCTGAACGAGGAGGCTGACTGATGGCCTCGGTGAACAAGCGCGACTTCGCGTTCCACGAACAGCGGCGCGATACCGATCACGAAAGCTTCCTGTCGCACAAGCGGATGCGGTGGCTGAAGGTGGCGACCTTCCTCTGCGTAGCGGCCTTCGCCACCTATTTCCTGATCGACGTGGAGCCGCGCCACAATGGCGGCAGCTGGTATGGTTATACCCTGGGCACGATCGGCCTGCTGCTCATCGTCTGGCTGTCGCTGATCGGTATCCGCAAGCGTAACATGACCAGCGGCCGGTGGAGCCTGAAAGCCTGGACCAGCGCGCATGTCTATCTCGGTCTTGCGCTGATCGTGATCGGCACGTTGCACACCGGTTTCCAGCTGGGGTGGAACGTCCACACCCTCGCCTGGGGGCTGATGATGCTGGTCATCGTTTCGGGCATCTACGGGATCGTGGTCTATTCAGTGCTGCCGGTGGCGCTCAGCAACAATGCCCGCGAAATGACCCGCGCCCAGATGGTCGAGGCGCTGGAAGCGATCGACCGGCAGCTCGACAGTGCTGCCCAGCCGCTCGAACGCGCCCGCGCCGACCTCGTGATCGCCGCGCTGGAGGAGGACGTGTTTGCACCCGGCGTGATCGCCCGGCTGACTGGCCGCTATCCGGGATGCCGTACCACCCGCGCGATCGAAGACTTCGGGATCGGCATGACTCCGAACGAGACGGAGGACCGGGTCCGAACCCTGCTCGGTCGGCGCAAGGCCCAGCTTGACCAGATCCGCCGTGCGATGAAGATCCGTGCCCGGCTGGAGGTCTGGCTCTACATCCACGTACCCGCAACGATCGCACTGCTCGCCGCCCTGACGGCGCACGTGATCAGCGTGTTCTATTACTGGTAAGGCGCGCACGATGGCATTCCTGATCCGCACCATCGATTTTACCGCCGAAGGCCGCGAAATTGTCCGTGACCGGCCCATCGACACGGCGGCTGTCAGCATCGGCCGTGCGGCAGAAAACACGCTGCACTTGCCCGATCTGGCGGTGGAGCAAGAACACGCCCGGATCGAACCGGCCGCCGATGGCAGGCTGCGGATCAGCGCTGTCGGCACGCTCGGCTTCACGATGGACGGGCGCAAGATCACCGAGGCCGAGTTCGATCCCCACGCGGGCCATGAATTCGCCTTTGGCACCTATCGCCTCACGGTCACCTGTGAAGGGACCGATCCGGTCACGATCACTGTGCGCCAGGTGGTGGAAAGCGAAGGCGCGGGCGATGTCGTGCGCAGCTTTGCCCTGTCACATGCCATGCCAGGCAAGCGGGCAATGGCCTGGATCGGGCTTGGCCTGATCCTCATCGCCTTCCTTGCCGTGCCGATTTACACCAACCTCAACCGCGAACCGGTCAAACCGGATTTCAAGCAGCCAGGCCAGACCAAGTGGGATGCCAGTTGGAGCACCGGCAAGCTGAGCCTGGCGCACCACGGGCTGGAGGACAATTGCGAGGCCTGCCACGTCAAGCCGTTCGAATCGGTGCGCGACGAGACCTGCCTGACCTGCCACGAGAAGATCGGCGATCATGCCGAGATCGACCGGCAGAACACTGGTCGCGGTCCGCTCACCCCGTTCGATGCCCTGCTGTGGCGGGTAGCGGAAAATTTCGGCAAGGAAGGGCAGGGGTCCTGCACAACCTGCCATACCGAACATGAAGGGGCAGGCAAGATGGCCCCCACCCCGCAACAGTTCTGCGCCGATTGCCATGACGGGATGGACACCCGCCTGACCGATACCAAGCTGGCCAATGCCGCCGATTTCGGCACCTCACACCCGCAATTGCAGGCTGTGTTCCACCCGCAACTGGGCAGCAAGACGACCCAGCGCCTGCCGCTGGACAAGAAGCCGGTCGAACAGCACGGGTTGCGCTTTCCGCACCAAATGCACCTTGATGCGCGCGGCGGGGTTGCGCGGATGGCGGGCAATATCGGGGCCAAACAGGGCTATGGCGAAAAGCTGGTCTGCGCCGATTGCCACACCCCCACCGCAGACAAGGCGGGGTTCCTGCCAGTCGACATGGAAAAGGACTGCGAGGCCTGCCACAGCCTGGTTTATGACAAGGTCGGGCCGACCTTTCGGACACTGCGCCACGGCGATGTTGCCCAGCTCAGGGCCGATCTAGCGGCAATGGACCGCGCACCGCGCCGCCCGATCGTCAGCAACCGCCGCCGCCCTGGCGAATTTGGCGTTGGCGGGGTCTATTTCCAGGAATTCGGCCGCCCGCAGCGCACACTGGTCGGGATCAACCAGGCCCTGTCCCGCGATGGCGTATGCGGCGAATGTCACTATCCGACAACGACCAACGGGCGGCTGGACGTGATGCCGGTTTACCTGCGCCAGTCCTATCTGCTCAACGGCTGGTTCGATCACAAGGAGCACGACAAGGAGAAATGCTCCACCTGTCACGAGGCGGATACGTCCAAAACCTCGAACGACCTGCTCCTGCCGGAAGTGGCAGTTTGCCGCGAATGCCACCTGGGCGAGAACGCCCGCAAGGCCGAGGTTCCCTCGAGCTGCGCAATGTGCCATTCCTATCACCCTAAGAAGGGTAACCTGCCGGCCAATCACCCGACCCGGAAAAAGGATCAGGTGGCTTTGCTCGGCCGGAAGCCCGGTTAAGGCAAGCGGGAGGGGCTGGCCGATGCTGATTGCACAGATGACCGATGTCCATATCGGCTTCGACCCTGATGCACGCCCGGAAGAGCTGAACCGGATCCGGTTCCGCAAGACGCTGGACCGGCTGCTTTCGGCCCCGAACACGATCGATATGCTGCTATTGACCGGCGACCTGACCGACCACGGCGACGTGGAAAGTTTCGAGAAGATCGCCGACCTGCTCAAGACCTGCACGTTTCCGGTCCATGCCATCCCCGGCAACCATGACAGCCGCGAAGGCCTGCTGACCGCCTTTCCCGACACGCCGGTCGAGGATGGGTTCATTCACTATGCGATCGAGCAGGAGGGTCTGCGGATCCTGATGCTCGACAGCTTCGAGCCCGGCCGCCACGGCGGCGCATTCTGCACCCGTCGGCGCGACTGGCTGCGGGCGCAGCTTGACGCGCACCCCGATACGCCAACCGTGCTGTTCATGCACCATCCACCGGTCGTCTCGGGGATCGATTGGATGGACCCGGCACCGGGGGAGGAGTGGATTGCCAACCTCGGCGCGGCGATTGCCGGCCATGCTCAGGTGCTCGCGATCCACTGCGGACACCTGCACCGCCCGATCGCGGCCCGTTTCCACGGGGTGCCGGTGTCGGTCACGCCATCGGTGGCACCGCTGGTCTCGCTCGACCTGCGCGAAGTTGACCTGAAGAAGCCGGACAACCGCGCGCTGATCACCACCGAACCGGCCGGCTATGCCCTCCACCGCTGGGACGGGCAGAGCCTCGTCACCCATTTCGAGCGGACCAACGACTGGGACGTGCTCGCCTATTACGGCGTCCACCTGCAGCCGATGATGCGCGAGATGTTTGCCGAGCGGGCGTAGCTCGGCCAGGCAGACCTTCTCGGCCTGCTCATTCCCACCATGAACGAAGCCGCATCCTCCACTGTGCCGACATGGCTGCGGATCGGCTACTGCCCCATACCGGTCGCATCGCCGCTGCGCCAGGAGCCGCCACCGATCCACGCACTCATATCAGGATCGTCGGTCACTTTCCAGGGCACGCCGCCGCTGGTCAGGAACAGTCGCTCCATCTCGGCGCGGGTGAACGGGCGTGAGCCCAATCGGCCGAACACCGCCATCTGCCCGCCGGTTTCGTCCACCCCGCGGTCACGGTCAAGGCCCTTGCTGAGCGATATGGCTGGCCCCTTGGTCTTGGACCAGGCGATCAGTTCCGGCTTGGGCGCGGGGCTGAAGCCGTAGAAGTTGCGCTGGGTATCGGGGCTGGTCAGTTGCAGAACCTTGAGCCCGTTTCGTCCGTCCGCGACGTAAGCAAACAGGGTGGCATTGGTGCTGGCTACCACCACGTCCTCGGCATCGTTAAGCGTCCCGTCCAGCGTAACCTTCTGATAGATCTTCGGGCTTTCGGGCCGGGTCACGTCAAGGATCACCAGCCCGTCGCCCTTGGCCGCGACATAGGCATAGGTGCGCGCGATGTAGATGCGGCGGGCATCGGCCAGCGGCACGGTCGCCTGCGGCAGCGGCACCGGATTGCGCAGCTGGGTCACGTCGAACAGCTTCACCCCGTCGGCGTCCGATACCCACAGGTAACGGAATTGAATTGCCGATGCGCGCGCATCGCGCAGCTCGCGCACAGCGGCCAGCTGGGGTTTAAGCGGATCACTGAGATCGACCACCACCAGGCCGCGGTTGGCGGTGATATAGGCAATCTCGCCCGCCAGCTGGATGTGGCGCGCCCCGTTCAGCACCCCGTCCGGGTTCCACGTTGCTGCCCGGCTGATCTTGTTGTTACGGAATTCGCCGTCGTTGAAGGTGTTGACGTTGACCAGGATCAGCCCCTCTTGCGCGTCAGTGACAGCGGCATAGTTGTAGATTGGCAGAAACGGCTGCTCCTGGTTGGCCTCGCGCATGTCAGGCGTGTTGCGCAGCGGGTTGATCGGCTGGTTGGTTGGCAGGGCCATGCAGGTTGCGTTGGCGCTCGGCACATGGGCGTTGTGACCCAGCTTGCTGAAAGGCCCGGTAATGATCCGTTCCGATACGCCTTTGTTCGCGATCGAAGCCACATCATAAACTCTGAAACCGCCGCGCCCTTCGGCCACGAACATGTATTCGCCGCGCAACTGGAGGCAGCCGACCCGGTCCCGCGTGCCTTCATGGAAGTTGAGGAATTCCTCGAACGGCCTGGTTTCGCCTTCCATGTTCTCGTCGAACGTCTTTCCGCGCACGAAGCTGCCAAGCTCACGCCCGTGTTCTTCCACGAACGACTTCCAGTAATCGGGATAGGCATACTTGTGCAGATACGATCCCATCACCGCCTGCGGTTCGTCCCACTCGGTCACGCGGATCGCCTCGAACCCGCCTTCTTGCCCGGCCCAGGCGTTGTATCCGAGGAAATTGACGAAGTTGGTGCCGAGCAGCATGACCTGGGCCATGATCGCGTTGTTGTCATCCTTGGCCGAGAGATGGCAATCGGAACAGGTCTTGGTCTCGGTCAGGCGCACGGTGTGCGGGAAGTGCGGCGCGAACGCCTGCGAACTGAACCCGATCGCTGAGACCGGGGGCTGCTGGATATAAATCCGCTCGCGGTTGATGTTGGTCGAGGACAGCACCAGCGCCGACGTCGAACGGACCGGGGCGATCTGGTTGCCTTTGGTGGTCTGGTGGCGGCCAAGCTGGAACATTTCGTCGCGCGCCACCTGCGGGTTGTAGGTTGCGAAATTGCGCGTCTCGCCGCCTTCGAAATGGTGCAACTTGGTCTTCCAGTTGGCTTCGATCGGCAGGTGGCAGCCGCCGCATGAAGTGGTCCACGAAAGGTGGCAGGTGAAGCAAGCCATCTCCTCGTCCTTGTGCGCCCGCGCGCCCGGCTTTACGCCAGTGCCGAATTCGAACGCACCGGTTTCCGCTCCATCCTGGCTCATCAGTTTGGCCCGGGCGGACTTGGCATTGAAGCACGGCAGCTTGGTCGAGCTTTCCTCGGTCACACAGGGCGGCAAGTCGGGATCGACGCTATCCTTGGTCAGACTGACCCGCCATTCGAGGTTGGGATCAACGATCGAGCGTTGAATCAGCGTTCGCCGCCCGCCGATACCATAGGTCCATTCGAACCGGCGCTTGCCGTCGGGATTGCGCAGCAGGGCCAGGTTATTGCCCTTTGGCGGCGCGGCCGGGCCGCTGGTCAGCAGCGAGGGATAGGCATCAGCAGTGCCGTGGCAATCCTTGCACCCGATCTCGATCGCGTTGGCCACCTCGCCATAGATCAGGCCGTTGCCATGGCTATCCTGCGCGAAGTGACAGTCGGCGCATTGCATTCCGACTTCGGCATGGATGTCCATCATGTGCACCGTCTTGCCCGGATTGGTGCCGGGTTCGACGAACTTGCCTTCCCCCTTCTTGCGCCACTTCTCCGGATCCTCCGGATCGACGATCTTGCCATAGGCATCGAGCAGATTGCCTTCCCGGTCGCGCTTCAGGATTGCGCGGAAGTTCCACCCATGACCGTGATAGTCGGCGAACTGGGTTTCCTTGAGCATCGGATTGAGGTCATAGACGTTGCGCAGGAAATCGAGATCGCCCCACAGCCCGCGGGCGGCCGCGCCTTCGGGGTTGCGGTCGAGCACGGCAAACTGTTCCGCGGCGCTGGGATAGCGGTGCTGCTTGTAGAGCCGCTGGTATTCCTCGTCCGACATGCCCGGCGGCTTGGGCGTAAGGTTGTTTGGCCCCGGCCACATGAACGGGGCATCGCTCTCGTAATCCCACATCGTGTAGCCAAGGTAGGAATTCAGGAAGATGTTGGGCTGGTGCATGTGGCAGTTCATGCACTGGGCCGTGGGGATGGAGCGGGTGAAGATGTGGCGCAGCGGGTGGCCCTTCTCCTTCATCGGCCCTTCGCCGCCATGGCCGTCGTTCGCCCCGTGGCTGTCCTCGCCATGGGCATCGCCCGGCTGCTTGACCGCGCCGTGGCCGCCGCCCTGCCCGGCATCGTGCTTCGGTTCGAGCTTGTTCGCAATGGTCGGGTCGACCGTCACCGTCTGCCCGTCACGCCCATACTTGGCATAGACCAGAGAATGGCGCGGCTCGCGGTCGTTGGCATAGACCACGTGGCAGGCAGCGCAGCCGGAATGGCGATAGTCGCCCGGCTGGTCATTTGTGCCCATGAACCACATGAACGGATCGTTGAGGCGGGTCTTGTGGATGTTGAGCACCGGGATCGCCACCCGAAGACCAGTGGCCATGCCGCGGTTGGATTGTTTGAGGTCAGGGCGGCCCGGTTCCTCCAGCCGCTGGATCAGGCCGGTCGGATTGGGCAGCCCGATCTCCGGGAACTGAGTGTTGATGTTGCGCCCGCCGCGCTCGAACACGCGGAACACGTCGCCCGGCGGGATCACCTGCCACGCGGGGAGCGGATAGAGCTCGGCCAGTGCGCCGCGCGCCTTCTGCGCCTCAGTCACCGTGCCGGCGGGGCTGCCGGGGCTGACCAGCTTGGCCGCCTTGCCATCACGGGTATAGGCCTCACCGAAGATGTAGTTCTTGAACGGCGCAATTCCGTTGTTGTAGGCCGCCCCGCCCCACAGCATAGCGCCGGTCGCCATGATTGAGCGCTCCGCCGCCTCGATCACAGGCATATGGCACGCACCGCAGGATTCGCGCGCGACGCGGTAATCGCTCGGATTGACGAAGCGCACGAACTCCGGCGCTTCCTTGTTGAGCAGGGTATAGGTCCGCTTGGGATTGGCGGACGAGGGAAAATGCCAGCTGTCGGGATATTTGGGCAGGACATGGGCCTGGTCGCGCGCGGCGACATAGTCGGGATGATCGTGCGGCAGTTCGCTGTTGCCGCGGACAGCGGCATCGCCCCCATGGCAATCGACGCAGCCCAGCCGCACGGCCGGCGTCGCGTGCATGGTGGGCGCATCGGTCTTGACGTGGCACGAATAGCACCCGTCGGACTTGGCCATCATCTCCGCAACGGACTGCTGCGCGGGGGCATCGCCGGCGCGGACGCGGGTGTAATCGCGTTCGACCGCCTTTTCCTTTTCCGCCGCCCGCCCCGCATCGCCGAGCATCATCGCTCCGCCCGCGAGGATCAGAGCCATCCAGAAGGCGAACAGGCGGATCATGCGCATCAGTAAGCCAATGTCACGTTGGCGAGGACGGAGTAGTACGTCTTGTCCTGGCCGAGGTTATCAAACAGGTCGCGGAAGCCCTTGCCTGAAACCAGGGCGGCACCGCTGAGGCGGAAAACGATGTTCTGGGTCGCCTTGGGCCGCCAGATGGCGGCGGCAGAAAGGTCCCAGCCGATGTCCTTGGGGATGGTGCCCTCGTTGCGTAGCGCCTGCAGCGTGGCGGTGTTCTCGAACCACAGGTGGTTGGCATTGGCGGACAGGCGCAATTCCGGCGTCAGGTCGAAATCGGCCCCGGCACCAACCAGGATCAGACCGGGGTTAAGGAAGTTCGACTGGCCCTGCTCCTTCGACGAACGCAGCGAATTGAGGATGCCGTTGCGGCCGTTGACGCTGATCGCCCGGCCACCGCCCGCAAACGGGATGGTCTGGCGGATCCAGTAGCTGGTGTCGGCCCCGGCGAAGACCGGGTTCTCGAACACCGCATCGAACCCGGTTTCGACGTCGTCGTAAGGATCGCCATCGCCGCTGGCATAGGCAGCGGAAAGCCTGAACCGCTTCCAGTCATGGTCATAGCTGAGTTCGGCCGCGCCGAAGAATGCGCGGATATCGGCCTTGCGGCTGGTCAAGAAATTGTTCCGATCTTCCCCGAACGCGCCATAGAGGCTGGCGGTCAGGTTGATCCGGCCAATCCGGCCATCGGCGTTGTAGCCCAGATAGACCACATCATACTCACGTCCACGCAGGTCACCCAGCAGGGCGGGCCGGACCGGGAAGCCGTTGTCGTCAATCTCGACGTCGTTCTTTTCCCGGTTCATGTTGTAGGCAATGGTGAACTGGCTGGTCAGCGCGCGGATCAGGAAATCCTGGCGATAAGCGTTGGCGACAAACAGGAAGTCCTTACGCGGGGTCTGCACCACGCTGTTGAGACCGCTGTTGGTGTCCTTCTCCAGTCGCCAGAACGCAGCCAGGTTGTACTGGAAACGGTTGCTGTCCCGCGTTCCGAAGAAGCGGATGCCAAGCTGGTTGTCATTGAACAGGAAACCGCGGAAATCGGCCTGAAAGGGCTGGATTCCGATCCGCATCGAATCGAAGTCGTATCGGTCCGACACATTGCGGAAGTGATAGTCGAAGAACGCTTCCTGTACGCCCAGGAAATGGTCGGTGCGGTGGGTCGGCTTGGTCGGCTCGACGAACAGCACGCGCCGCTCGGGCACGTCGACATGGTTCACGTTGAAGGCCAGGGTAACGCGGTATTCCACATCTGGTGGCTTGAACGCGGTGTTGCCCTTGAGCAGCGCCGCGCCGACGATGAAGGTCTGGGCGGCGACAATGCTGGCCGTGTTGCCGAATACATCGAGCCGGTCCGGATCGGCCGTCGTCTGCACCCCCACCGGGGTCGGGAATGTGCGCGGCTCGAACACGGTATCGCTGATCGCGTTGACGATGAAGAACCAGTCCTTGCCCTTGATCGGCAACCAGGGAACCTTGTCCGGGTTGATCGGCCGGTCACCCTTGTAGGTGTTCTGGTTGTACGGATCCCACCACCGTTCCTTTACCAGGCCTAGGCTCTCGATCAGGCGCCAGCGGTCTGGCACCGGGATCTGGTCGGTCGGGAAGGCTTCGGGAGGGGGCGCGCGCACCGCTCCTTGGTTGGTCTGGGTAACGCGGTCGGGCAGTTGCTCGACATAGCCGGGGCGGCGGCGGCCATCGATCAATTCGTTGTCGACTGGCGGGGGCTCGGGCGGCTCGACCACCACCGGGGCTGGCTCCCCAGCGGCGGACTCCGTCCCGGTCGGGGGTAGTTCCGGCTGGCCGCCCTGCCCCGTCACCAGGGCAAGCGTGCTGGCCGACTGACCCAGCGCGCTGCGGCCAAACGGACGGAATGCTTCAGCAAAGGTGGATACCGGCGCCTCGATAGCGCCCTCAGCCACTGTGGTCCAAGGGCGGACGTACCCGGCAAAGGCGTGTTCGAACCGCTCCGCAGCCGTCACGGGGCGGGGCGGAACATCACCAGCCACAGCTACGACCGGCAGCACCAGAGGCAGGATGAGCGGTGTGGCCATCTACAGCCCTTCGCACACGTTCTGGGCAGCATCACCAAGGAAAGGCGCGAACGGACAACTGACGTAGCGCAGCCTGACCGGCCGTCCGGCCACATTGACCACGATCCGGTCGGCCCGGATGTCCTTGGGTGCATTACCGATTCCGCCCACCCGCAGCCCGCCATTGTGGGCGCCAAGGAAGCTGACCATGTCATCCTGGTCGATCCCGTCACCCGAGACCCCGATCCCGCCAACCAGCTGATTGCCGCGGTAGATCGGCACCGAGCCGGGGAAAATCTGGATCCCGTTGGCAATCCGCTTCACCCCGCCCGGTGCATCGGGCACCTGGGTGCAGGCACGCGGCGTATCCGGGCCGGCCCCGAGCACAAACCCGAGGTGCTGGACGATATTGCCTGCCACCAGATCGGTCTGCAGGCCAACCGCGAACGGGCTGAACTGGGCCGACTGTTCGACCGAAAACGGCCCCGGCGGGCGGCCGACCTCACCATCAGGGAAATAGGGGCGAGAGAGGTTGCCGCCGGAACGGTCGGCAAAGGCGAAATTGCCGGTCAGCGCATTGGGATCGTTGAGGAAGGTCCGGGCCCGCGCAACATAGGCCCCGATCACCGCGCCTGCCCCCTGCAGCTGGCTCGCGCCGACCGGGTTGGAAAACAGGGCCGCCGTGCGCGCCTTCTGCAGCGAGACATCGGTCCCGAAAATCGGCCCGTCCGGCGAGCGGACAATGCCCAGCACCGCCCCGTGCGTGTCGACCAGACTGACGGTCGCCTGCATCCGGCTGTCGAGTGGCCGGCGGATCTGGGCGCGGGCGCGGGCGAGCACCTTGAACGCCTCTTCCAGGATGGCGCGCGATTCGGCGGCTGTCAGCGGCTGGGAGACACTGGCTGCATCGGTTCCGGCGCGGACCGGATAGCGCGGATTGCCGGCTCCGTCGGTCAGGATATAGGCATCCGGATTGGCAAATTCCCCGGCCAACGCGCGGCGAATGCCGGACGCCTCGCTACCATAGGTGACCCCGGCCCGCACAGTGCCGTCGCTGTAACCGTTGACCGCCACAAGGCCGCCCAGCGGCCCGTTGACCGCGCCGAAACTGGTCTGGAGCGGGCCGATGTCGCTCACCGTCATGTCGGAAAAACGCAAGGTCGTACCATCGACCGGGATTCGGTCGGCCACGATTTCCGGCGGCGGGGCAAAACCCTGTATGCCGGCCAAGGCAATCGCTTCCTCGTCGCTCTGATCGCGGTCGAGGATATTGGCATCAAACCCGTAATCGCCGTCCCCGGCGATGCCGATCCCGCCCACTACCACGCCGTTCTTGTAGATCGGGAAGCCGCCCGGATCAGCAGCCAGGCCGAGCGGCGACCGCTTCGGCCCGATCAGCGCGCCCGTGCCCCCGCCGATGAACCGGGCAGCGAGGTCAGAACACGGCAGCTGGCTGAACTGGACCCCGAACAGCGGGCCGCTTTCAAGGCCGACCGTGGTCGGCGCCGGGGGAAAGTGCTGCTGCACGATCTGGCTGGCCGTGCGGGTGGAGAAAGCATTACCGCTGCTGGACAGGTAAGCCCCGGTGATGGCCTTGGCGATGGCGGCGGTGGTCGAGGGGACATCAGCCCCCTGCAAGCCCACTTCAGTGCCCGGCGCAGCCACACCGCCGATCCGATTGCGGCTGACCTTCATCGTGGCCGGCGCCCCGTTCATGGTGAACACGGCCAGCACATTGCCGACCCGGTCTGTTACCGCGATGGTCGAGGGAAGCCCGCGCCGCTGCGCTTCGCCCGCTGCCTGCGCGACAATCTGCTGCACTTCGGCAACCGACAGCGAAACCGGGGCCGGATCGGCAAACAGACGGCCCGATGCTGGCGGCGGGGGCGGTGGAACCGGCGTCCCGCCCCCGTTGGGCGGCGGCGCGCTGCCGCCTCCACCGCAACCCGACAGGGCAAGCGCCGCTGCCAGAATCACAACCGGGGCCGTCTTGCGCGCCATCAGCGCAGCGCTCCGATTGCGCTGGTCGCTGCCCCGAGCGCAGAGCGGAACTGAGCCGGGTTGTAGCTTTCCGGCGTGCGGACCGCGCCGTAGGCCCGGTTGATGTTGGCCCGGATACCGGTCGCGGCCCCAGTCGTGATGCGGCCATCACGCACCATCGCGTTGAGCAGGGTATCGACCGCCATCACCGCCTGGGCCGAACCGGTGTAGTCGGTGAAGCGCGCGGTCAGCGTGCGGTCGGCAATCGCCTGGACCGCCGCAAAGGCATCGCCGCTGCCGAAGCTGCGGGCCGCCAGCGCGTCGGACAGGGCGGCAGCCTCACCGCGCAGGCGCTGGGCGGCAGCGACCGCCTCTCCCCGGCCCTGCCCCATCGCGCGATGGAAGTCCTTGCTCGCCGTTTCGAACTGCGCCGCCCGGCCCGGCACGAAGGCCTTGGCTATGGCCGAGAGCATGATGATGTTCTCGTCATTGTATGGCGCCTGACCGAACGGGATCGGACGGCCGGGATTGGTCTCGAAGGTCAACTTGCGCTGCGGCCCGTCGTTGATCGTCCGGTGACAGCTGTGGCAATCGTAAAAATAGTATTGCGGAAACACGCCTTCGGTGCCGAAGCCGGGCCGGGCAAACAGGTCGGTCGAACGGACCACCGCCTCGGCCTGACCCACGGCCCAAAGGCGCACATTGTCGGTCTTGCCCTTGCGCGCGGAATAGTCCCCGTCCTCGTCATGGTGCTGCTGCAACGCGGAGAACAGGTCGAGCTCGAACGAGACTCGCGGATGGCCCGCCGCCATCATCGAATGGGTCACGAACTGGCCAGCGTCGGTGCTGCCGAAATGGCAGTCGAGGCAGACCTTGGCGCGCACTTGGGGGCGTTCGAGCGGGACCAGGCCCGCTGCCACGTTGGAGGCATGGGTAGCAGGCTTGGCATAGTGCGAAGCAAGCCAGCCGGACGAAGGGCCATGGCAGCTTTCGCAGCCGACCCCATCGGAGGTCTGGAACCGCGGCCCCTTGGCTACACCCGGATCGTAGGTGGCATGGCAACCGAGGCAGGCCGGGGCCGAAGTCGCCGGACCCAGGCCGAGGCTGTCGGCGATCTGCTTGCCGCGCGGGCTGGCGAGTACAGCAAAGGCGCGGCTGTGCGCGCCTGCAACCGATGATGGTTCCTGCCAGGTGGCAATTTCGTCCTGCCTGACCACTTCGCCATTGCCTTCGGCGCGGCCGTGACAGGTTGACCCGGCGCAAGTGGCCACGCCTTCATAGCGCGCACCTGCACCCTGCGCCTGGATCGGCGATCCCGGCTGGATCAGCAGCGCAAAGGCTGCAGCTATCAGGAACAGCCAGCTGAAGCGGTGCGACGCTGCACCCCCAATTCCCCGCATGGCCCGGTCGAACCGAGTGACCATATGCCTTCCCCGTTTCGCAGCGACGCATGGCATCGCCACCGATTCCCTCCCCGCGCGTGCGGGGTCCCGTCAGTGCGCGGCTCCCTGTTGGGATGGTCCGCAGTGCGACCCGGTCCGGCTCGTCTGGCCGGGCAGGTATGGTTCAGCTCAAGGCTGCGGTCAGCAGCTCCAGCTGGTTGGTGCAACCCTTGTCAATCAGAGTGGCAGCCAAATCTTCGGGCTCTTCAGGCACCGCGTCAAGCATCACGAACCGGATTTCTGCGGTCGATGCGCCCCCGGGTGCTGAAATCGAGTAAGTGCTGCCATCGGTCAGAGGCAAACGGGCAGCATCCCATGCCAGATCGCGGGCGTCCTTGTCGAACGCCATCTCCACCGCAGGTGCATCGCCCGCGCCACCAACCGTGTAAGTTGCCGGAGCATCTCCGCCCGGCCGCCACAGGCGGACTGCATCGGGGCTGGCCACACACATTGCGCCAGAGCGCGAGACATCGACATACCACAGGTTCGGGCTGCGCTCGGCCGCCGCTGGCGTGCCGGTCCCGCGGACGGCCCCGGCCCGCACCCGCTGCGCCGAGCGCTGCCGGGTGAGAACTGCGAAGGTGGAACGCTTGCTTTCGCCGGTCGCGGCAACGCGGTGGACACCGACACCCTTGATCACGCGCGTGCCGGCGCTGGTCAGCACGGTCACTGTATCCCCGTCGCGCAGGGTGATCGAAGAATTGTCGTCCAGCTTCTTGCCGGCCGGGAACTGCGCCGCCGACGGCCCGCTTGAAGACACGACCACCCCGGCCTGGGCCGCGCCGGCAAACGCCGCGCCCGCCAGTGCGAGGCCAATGGTAAACGTTTTAACCGAGAACATAAGCGCTCCCTCCTTCGGTATCCTGTACCCTATCCAGCAGATTCGCCAAGGCCTTGTCCTGCGGATGGCGTGCCACGACCCCGGCTATCACCTGTTCCGCCTGCTTGCGGTCGCTTTCCATAAGGTCCGCTGCCTGTATCAGGGCTTTACGGTCATCCTCGGGAAAGTCGGGAGCCGGTTCGAACAGATCGACCGGCCTTGCCCTTCCGCGCAGCACCACTGTACCCATTGGACGCCACCAGTCCAAGCCACTTTTCTCGGCAAATTCGCGGCTCGCCATCACGCTCGACTGGAGCGGCTTGTTGGCTGCTTCGAGCCGCGCGGCGGTGTTCATGGAATCGCCCAGCGCGGTATACTGGATCCGGTTGTCGCCGCCGAAGTTGCCGACCACCGCTTCGCCGAAATGCAGGCCGACGCGGGTCTTGCCGATTTTCGGAAGGTTCGGATCCATCGCCGCAACTTCGGCCCGGAAGGCCTCGCCCGCCTGCCACATGGCATAGCCGCAGCGGGCCGCGCGCTCGGCATCGTCAGGCCTGGCAATCGGCGCGCCCCAGAATGCCACCACTGCATCGCCGATGAACTTGTCGATCACCCCGCCGTGGTCGAGCACCACCTGGCTGAGCATTTCAAGGTAACGGTTGATCAGCCTGGCGACCATTTCCGGCTCGACCGCGTGGCTCATCTTGGTGAACCCTTCGAGATCGGAGAAGAGCACGAAGATTTCCTTCTTTTCACCGTGCAGGGCAAGCAGCTTGGGATTGTCGATGATCTCCTGCGCCATTTCGCGCGGCAGGTACTTGCCCAGCGCCCCTTGGGCGAAATTGCGCTGCACCGCACCCGAAGCGCGCGCCGCTGAAGTGACCGCCATGAAGGCGACGATCCAGCCGAGCAACCAGCCGACCGCAGGCACGCCATAGGTATCAACCTGCTGGAACTGCATCACGAACGGCACCCCCAGCATGACCATGAACTGGACCAGGAGCAGCAGGTAAATGCGCCAGTTGCCCCATTCGAGCAGCCCAGTTAGCACCGCCATCAGCACCACCAGCAATGCCAGCACCCACAGCGCCAGCGGATAAGGTTTAGGCAGGGCCTTGCCGTCAAGCATCTGGGCAATACTGGTGGCGTGGAACTCGATCCCCGGGGGGAGGCTGCTCCCCATCGCCTGAGTCAGCGGGGTCGGCAGGCGGTCGACATCGACGATATCGCCGCCAATCAGGACATACCGGCCCTGCACCTGTTCCGCCAGGGCAGCGTTCAGTTCGGGAATGGCAGTCAGCTCCGGGGCGGAAAAGGTGTCGATCGGCAGATAGGTGAACACCGGGCGAGACGGGTCTTCCGGCAGCCGATACCGAACCGCACCTTCATATCCCGGCAATGTCCGTGCGCCCTCACCCGCCGCCTTGAGCATCGCACGGCCGAGCAGATCAGGCTGACCCGGCACCAGCTTCGGCCATAGGCGAGTGACGCCGAATGAATCGCTCAGCTTGACGCTACCCGGCACCGCCCTGCTGCCTTCCAACCGGGCCAGAAATGCCTTGAGATACTGTTCTTGTTCGTATTTAATGTTGTCCTCGTTGGATGCAGTATCGGCATAGCCGACGACCACCGGGGTCTGCATCGCCCGCAAGGTCGCGATCAGTTCCTCGTCCTCTGCTTGGGGCTGGTCGAACAGGATATCGATCCCGATGGCCTTGGCGCCCATGCCGTCGAGCGTCTGCAAAGCCCGGGCGATGATGCCCCGGTCAAGGGGCGAGCGCTTGCCCGCGTTGATCAGCGTCTGGTCGTTGAACACGACCATCACCACCCGGTCGTCCTGCGGCACGTCGTTGTGGTCAGCTTCCAGATAGGCACGCGAATCGTACATCGCCCGCTCGGCATCGGCGACGCCGGGGATGACCCAGCCGAATCGGGCAATCGCGAGCGCGACCAGCACCAGCAAGGCGGTCAGCGCCAAGCGGCGCGGCCCGGCCTCGCGCACGTTGCGCCAGCCGCGGACGATGAAATTCGGTGTGCGCTCGTCGCTCAATATCCGCCCTCCCAGCGGTTGCCCAGCGACCCGTCGTTTTTTTATCCGTTGGCCGAACCTTGCCGGAAAGCATCGCCAACACGCAAGCGCAAAGGACCATTCACGCCCGTGTCCTGACCTGTTACTGGCCCGGTTCCTGAAACGCCAGCACCGGCTTGCGCGCGGCCTGGATCTCGTCCAGCCTGCGCCGCGGGGCATGGACTGGTGCCTGCTTCAGCGCCATGTCGCCCGCCCGCGCCCGCTCCGCCACATGCCGGAACGCGCCGATGAACTGGTCAAGGCTGGCCTTGCTCTCGGTTTCGGTCGGCTCGACCAGCATCGCGCCGTGCACCACCAGCGGGAAATAGACCGTCATCGGGTGATAGCCTTCGTCGATCAGCCCCTTGGCAATGTCGAGCGTGGAGAGGCCATCGGGCAGGCCGTTGTCGCTGAACAGCGCCTCATGCATGCATGGGCCGCTGGCGGCGAACGGTGCCTCCAGCAAGTCCTCCAGGCTGCGCAGCACGTAATTGGCGTTGAGTACGGCATCTTCCGCCACCTGCTTTAGCCCATCAGCACCGTGGCTGAGGATATAGGTCAGCGCGCGGGTGAACATGCCCATCTGGCCGTGGAACGCGGTCATCCGCCCGAATGCCCGGACATGATCGTATTCGGCAGCGTTGTCTTCTTCCACCAGGTGAACCACGCCATCGGCAGTGCGTGCGGTGAACGGCAGCGGCCCGAACGGGCTCAGCGCTTCGCTCAGCACCACCGGGCCAGAGCCGGGGCCGCCGCCGCCGTGCGGGGTGGAGAAGGTCTTGTGCAAGTTGATGTGCATGGCATCGACGCCGAGGTCGCCCGGGCGGACCTTGCCGACAATCGCGTTGAAATTGGCCCCGTCGCAATAGACGAACCCGCCAGCAGCATGGACTGCATCGGCTATTTCGCGGAAATCGCGCTCGAACAGCCCGCAGGTGTTGGGGTTGGTAATCATCACCGCTGCCACGTCCGGCCCGAGACGAGCCTTGAGCGCGGCCACGTCAACCCGGCCTTCCGGCGTCGCCGGAATGTCCTCGACCCGGTAGCCGGCAAAGGCGGCGGTCGCCGGGTTGGTGCCGTGCGCGCTTTCCGGCACCAGCACCACTTGCCGCGCATCACCGCGCGCTTCCAGCGCGGCGCGGATGCACAGGATGCCGCACAGTTCGCCATGGGCGCCCGCCTTGGGGCTCATCGCCACGCCGTGCATGCCGGTAAGCTCGATCAGCCAGTGGGCCAGCTCGTTCATCACCTCCAGCGCGCCCTGCACGGTCGAGGCAGGCTGGAGCGGGTGAATGTCGGCAAACCCGGGCAGCCGCGCCATTTTCTCGTTGAGACGCGGGTTGTGCTTCATGGTGCAGCTGCCGAGCGGGAACAGGCCGAGGTCGATGGCGTAGTTCTGGCGGCTGAGGCGGGTGTAGTGGCGCACCGTTTCGGGTTCGCTGAGGCCAACCAGGCCAATCGGTGCGGTCCGTTCCATCGCGCCAAGCCGGGTGGCCGCAGGCGGGTCTAAGGCCGGGAAATCGACGCCGGTGGTTTCGGCATGGCCAATCTCGAAGATCAGCGGCTCTTCCAGCATCAGCGCGCGGTTGCCGGTGGAAGTGGCGGGTGCGCCGCCATCGTCCGGGATCATTTCGGGCTTCCAGCCGGATGTGTTGGGCGCGTTCATGCCAGCAACTCCTCAAGCGCGGAGGCCAGCGTCTCGATGTCCTCCGGGGTGGTGGTTTCGGTCACGGCGACCAGCAGGCCATCATCGAGCGCGGCAACGCCGGGATAGAGCCGAGCCAGCGAGACGCCGGCCAGAATGCCGCGATCGGCCAGCTCGCGGACCAGCTCGCGGCCGTTGCGCCCGACTTTGATGGCGAACTCGTTGAAGAAGGTCCGGTTGACCAGGGTTACGCCCGGCACTTGCGCCAGCCTGTCAGCCGCGTGGCAGGCGCGGGCGTGGTTGAGCGCGGCGAGCTGGCGCAGCCCCGCCTCACCCAGCAGGGTCATGTGGACCGAGAACGCCAGCGCGCACAGGCCCGAATTGGTGCAGATGTTGCTGGTCGCCTTCTCCCGCCGGATATGCTGTTCGCGGGTGGACAGCGTCAGCACGAAGCCGCGCTTGCCGGTCGCATCGACGGTTTCACCGCACAGCCGCCCGGGCATCTGGCGCACGTGCTTGGGATCGCGCACGGCGAACAGGCCAAGGTAGGGCCCGCCGAACTGCAGGCCGACGCCGAGCGACTGCCCTTCGCCCACCACGATGTCGGCGCCCAGCTCGCCAGGTGACCGGATCGCGCCCAGCGCAACCGGCTCGGTGTTGACCACGATCAGCAACGCGCCCTGGGCGTGGGCCGCCTCAGCGATTTCGGCGAGGTTGGAAATGCGCCCGAGGATGTCGGGATACTGCACCACCACGCAGCTGGTGGTCTCGTCGATCCGGCCGATCAGCCCGGCATGGTCCGGCTCCGGCTGGACCGTCGGCAGGGCGTCGGCGATCTCGTCTTCGGTGAACTTGGCCATGGTCCGCACCACTTCGGCATAGTGCGGGTGGAGCGCGCCCGACAGGACCACGCGCTTGCGCCGGGTGATCCGCGCCGCCATCGAGACCGCTTCCCAGCATGCGGTCGAGCCGTCATACATCGAGGCATTGGCCACTGCGCAGCCATAAAGCCGCGCCACCTGGGTCTGGAACTCGAACAGCATCTGCAGCGTGCCCTGCGCGATTTCCGGCTGGTAGGGTGTGTAAGCGGTCAGGAACTCGCCGCGCTGGATCACGTGGTCGACCGTGGCCGGCACATGGTGGCGATAAGCCCCTGCGCCGAGAAAGAACGGCACGCTGCCCGCCGCCATGTTCTTGGCCGACAGCCGGGTCATGTGCTGCTCCACCGCCATCTCGCTGGCGTGCATCGGCAGGCCCCTGATCGGCCCGTCCAGCCGCGCCGCTTCGGGCACGTCGACAAACAGGTCGTCGATGGTGGCAGCGCCCACTGCGGCCAGCATGGCGCTGCGATCGGTATCGGTCAGGGGTAGGTAGCGCATCGTGTTTTCCCGTCAGAGCGAATCGCAGAAACTCTTGTAAGCGGCTGCGTTCATCAGCCCGTCGAGTTCGGCCTTGTCGGCCACGGTCATCTTGAAGAACCAACCGTCTTCTTCCGGCGACGTGTTGACCAGCGCCGGATCATCTTCGAGCGCGGAATTGGCTTCCATTACCTCACCGCTGATCGGGGCGTAGACGTCGCTGGCGGCCTTGACGCTCTCGACCACGGCGGCGTCCTTGCCCTTCTCGATCACGGTGCCGACTTCGGGCAGTTCGACGAACACGATGTCGCCCAGTTGCCCCTGCGCGTAATCGGTGATGCCGACGGTGGCGAGATCGCCTTCAAGGTCGATCCATTCGTGTTCATCGGTGAAGTAACGGGCCATGACTACTTGCTCCCTCGATAGTAGCGGTGCGGTACGAACGGCGTCGCTGCCACCACGGCGGCGAGGCGCTTGTTTCTGACTTCGATTTCCAGCGCGGTGCCTGTCGCCGCGTGGGCGGCGTCGACATAGGCCATCGCGATGGGCTGGCCCAGTGTGGGCGAAAAGCCGCCGCTGGTGACGGTTCCAACCTTCGCCGCGCCGGCGAAAACCTCTGCCCCTTCGCGCGCAGGCAGACGGCCTTCGAGCTTGAGCCCGACCCACTTGCGCGCGGTGCCTTGCGCGATCTCGCGGTTGATCCGCGTCGCCCCGGGATAGCCGCCATCCGTGCGGCGGCGCTTGTTGATCCCGAAGACCAGGCCCGCTTCAATTGGCGAGGTTTCCGGCGAAAGGTCATGGCCATAAAGCGGCAGGCCCGCCTCCAGCCGCAGGCTGTCGCGTGCGCCCAGGCCAATCGGCTTCACCTCCGGTTCGCCGCACAGCAGCGCGGCGACTTCCTCGGCGGCTGCGGCGGGGAGGGAAATCTCGAACCCGTCCTCTCCGGTGTAGCCTGCACGCGCGATGGTCACGTCATGGCCAGCCAGCGTGAAGCGCCCGAACTTCATGAAGGTCAGTGCTGACAGCGGGTATTCGCCGGTGGCGTGGCGCACCAGGGCATCGGCGGCCTTGGGGCCCTGCAATGCCAGCAGCGCCTGTTCGTCGAGATGGTTGAGGGTAATGTCATCGGGCAGCGCTTCGCGCAGGGTGCCGATATCGTCCCACTTGGTTGCCCCGTTGACGACCAGATAGAGGCTGTCGGCCCAGCGCGAGACCATCAGGTCATCGAGCACCCCGCCCTCCTCGTCGAGCAGCAGCGAATAGCGTTGTTGCCCCAGCTTCAGGGTGGAAAGGTCGATCGGCAGCACCGCTTCCACCGCCTGGTCAAGGCCCGGCCCGGAAATGACCAGCTGGCCCATGTGGCTGACATCGAACAGCCCCGCGCTGGTGCGGGTCCATTCGTGCTCGGCTACAATTCCCTCATACTGGATCGGCATCCAGTATCCGGCGAACGGCACCATCCGTCCGCCTTGCGCCCGATGCCATGCATCCAGCGGCAGGGTGCCGGTTTCCGGTTCGACGATATCTTCGTTGTCGCTCATCAAAAATCCCGACGGCATGGCCCGCACCGGAGCGATGCGACCTTCTCCATGCCCCCTCTGTCGGGAAACCTGAGAGACTGGCCCGGCGCGCGCGCGGGCTTACCCCTTCGGTGGCCGCCGCCCGCCAGGGCAGCGACGCTTTCCAGAGTGTCAGACAGGCGAGCGGTCCGTTGGCCTGAGAGTTTCCGGGGCGGTTGCTCCTTCGGCGCCGCGCCCCGGAAGGGGCAACGGTCTCTCCCGCTCGTCCGCCCGCACGAAGAATCAATCCCCGTGCAGAAGACATCCTCGCCCTGCGCGATTCGTGGCGGGGCGTCAATCGCCACCGGCCGCCTTTCACAACAATCGCGTTTGCTGGTGGCAGCCATGCCGCTAAAGGCAGGCCGCGAAACACAGGGGCTGTCTGTGAACCTCACCGAAATCTATCTGATTGCACTGCTGATCATCTTCACCGTGCCGTGGCTGGTGTGGCGGGTTTTCCGCACCGATTACTGGGCACCGCTGGTGGTGGTGCAGATTGTCGGCGGGATCCTGCTCGGCCCGGGCGTGCTCGGCGCAGCATTTCCCGATTATTACGCTTTCGTGTTCCGGCCCGACGTGATCGTCGCCCTCAACGGGGTGGCATGGTGGGCGGTGATGCTGTTTGTGTGGACGGCGGGGATCGAACTGGACCTGAGCCAGGCGTGGAAGCGCCGCCGCGAAACCGGGGTTACCGCAGGGCTGGCGCTGACCACGCCACTGCTGGCCGGAACCGCAGCTGCCGCCATCATGCTGCAATGGCCCGGCTGGCAGGGGCCGATGGGCCAGTACTGGCAGGCGCTGCTGGGCATCGGCATGGCCTGCGCCGTCACTGCACTGCCAATCCTGGTGCTGTTCATGGACAAGCTGGATATACTGCGCAGCGCGCTGGGCCAGCGGATTCTGCGCTATGCCAGCCTTGATGATATCGCCATCTGGGGCGTGCTGGCGCTGATCCTGCTCGACTGGGACCGGCTGGCGCGGCAGGCGGTGTTCATCATCGGATTCGCGGTTGCCGCGTTCCTGATCCGGCGGCTGATGCGGCGGCTGAGCGAGGCCGACCGCTGGCCGGTCGGCCTAATCTGGCTGGCGCTGTGCGGCCTCGCGGGGGACTGGTCGGGCCTGCATTTCATGGTCGGCGCATTCCTCGCCGGGGTGGTGCTGGACGCAAAGTGGTTCGGGCATGAAGCGTTGGACCGGTTCCGCGAGGTGGTCCTGCTGACGGTCATGCCGGTGTTCTTCCTTTCCACCGGCCTGCGCACCGAATGGGACGGCGGCGGGCTGGCGGTGTTCGGCGCGGCCGCGCTGCTGCTGGTGGCGACGGTGGGCGGCAAGCTGGCAGGGCTGCACCTGGCCGGGCGGATTCTTGGCTGGCCCAAGGGCGAAGCGAGCCTGATCGGCTGGCTGCTCCAGACCAAGGCGCTGATCATGATCATCTTCGCCAACATCCTGCTGGACAAGCAGATCATCACCGGCACCGCCTTTACCGCGCTGCTGCTGATGGCGGTGGCCAGCACGATGCTGACGGTGCCGATGGTGACGCCGTTGCTGAAGAAGCTGGACGCGGTGCGGGGGCGGGAGGCCTAGTCGAGATTGGGCCGCAGCCAGCGTTCGGCCTGTTCCACGCTCACGCCCCGGCGGCGGGCATAGTCTTCCACCTGGTCATGCCCGATGCGGGCAACGCCGAAATACTGGCTTTCCGGATGGCCGAAATAGAACCCGCTCACCGCAGCGGTCGGCCACATGGCGAAGTTCTCGGTCAGGGTCAGCCCGGCGTTGGCAGGGGCGTCAAGCAGGTCGAACAGGATCGGCTTCAGGCTGTGGTCGGGACAGGCGGGATAGCCCGGCGCGGGGCGGATGCCGCGGTATTCTTCCTTGATCAGCGCCTCGTTGGTCAGCTGCTCACCCGGAGCGTAGCCCCACAGGTCAGTGCGGACATGCTGGTGCAGCCGTTCGGCAAAGGCTTCGGCAAAGCGGTCCGCCAGCGCCTTCAGCAGGATATCGGAATAGTCATCCTTGTCCGCCAGGAACGCTTTGGAATAGGGGTCAAGCCCGTGGATGGCGACCGCAAACCCGCCGATCCAGTCGCCCGCAGGGTCGATGAAGTCAGCCAGGCACATATTGGCCCTCTCGCGGCTTTTCTTGACCTGCTGGCGCAGGAACGGGAGCACGACATGGCGTTCTTCCTCGGCCAGGTGCAGCGTTACGTCATCGCCATCCCGGGCGCAGGGCCACAGCCCGCAGACGCCGCGCGCGGTCAGCCACTTTTCGCCAATGATGCGATCAAGCATGGCATTGGCATCGGCAAGCAGCTGGGTCGCGGTTTCGCCGACCACCTCGTCAGTCAGGATTGCGGGGTAGTTGCCGTGCAGTTCCCAGGCGCGGAAAAACGGGGTCCAGTCGATCACCTGGCGCAGGTCGGCCAGGTCCCAGTCGTCGAACACATGCACGCCGGGCTTGAGCGGCGGCGCAGGCTTGTCGCTGAGGAAGGCATCGTAGAAATTGGCCCGGGCTTCCTCCAGCGTCAGCAGCACGCTCGGCGCCTTGCCCGAACGGGCATCGCGCACGTGCTGGTATTCGTCAGCGGTGCCGATGACGAATTCATCACGCTGCGTATCGGACAGGAGGCGGCTCGCCACCCCGACTGCGCGGCTGGCGTCGAGCACGTGGATCACCGGACCGTCATAGGCAGGATCGATCCGCAGCGCAGTATGTACCTTGCTGGTGGTGGCTCCGCCGATCAGCAGCGGAATGGTCAGCCCGGCGCGCTGCATTTCCTCTGCCACGGTCACCATCTCGTCGAGCGAGGGGGTGATCAGGCCGGAGAGGCCGATCATGTCGACCTTGTGCTCAGCGGCAGCCTCGAGAATCCGCGACCAGGGGACCATGACGCCCAGGTCGAACACCTCATATCCGTTGCACTGGAGCACGACGCCGACGATGTTCTTACCGATATCGTGCACATCGCCCTTGACCGTGGCCATGATGATCCGGCCCTTGGACTGGTCGGCAAGGCCGCTCGCCTCCTTTTCCGCTTCGATGAACGGTATCAGGTGGGCAACCGCCTTTTTCATTACGCGAGCGGACTTGACCACCTGCGGCAGGAACATCTTGCCGCTGCCGAACAGGTCCCCGACCACGTTCATCCCGTCCATCAGCGGGCCTTCGATCACCTCGATCGGCCGGGCGAAGAGCAGACGCGCTTCCTCGGTATCATCAACCACGTGGGCATCGATACCCTTAACCAGGGCATGTTCGATCCGCCGCGCGACCGGCCAGCTGCGCCACTCCTCGGCTTCCTTTTCGGCCTTGACGTCGGTGCCCTTGAAGCTTTCGGCCAAGGCGATCAGGCGCTCGGTCGAATCCGGCCGGCGCATCAGGATCACATCCTCGCACGCCTCACGCAGGACCGGATCGATCTGGTCGTAGACATCAAGCTGGCCGGCGTTGACGATCGCCATGTCGAGCCCGGCGGGGATAGCGTGGTAGAGAAACACGGAATGCATCGCCCGGCGCACGGTCTCGTTGCCGCGAAAACTGAACGAGAGATTGGACAGCCCGCCGCTGGTCTTGGCATGGGGACAGGCGGCTTTGATTTCCTTCACCGCTTCGATGAAGTCGAGGCCGTAGCGGTCATGCTCCTCGATTCCGGTCGCGACCGCGAACACGTTGGGATCGAAGATGATGTCTTCGGGCGGGAAGCCGATCCCGGTCAGCAGATTGTAGGCGCGGGTGCAGATCTCGACCTTGCGGGCTCTGGTATCGGCCTGACCCTGTTCGTCGAACGCCATCACCACCACGGCCGCGCCATAGTCCATGCACAGCCGCGCCTGTTCGAGGAACTGTGCCTCGCCTTCTTTCATGCTGATCGAATTGACGATCGGCTTGCCCGATACGCACTTCAGCCCCGCCTCGATCACGGTCCATTTCGAGCTGTCGACCATAACCGGGACGCGGGCGATGTCGGGCTCGGCGGAGATCAGCTTGAGGAAGGTGGTCATGGCGTGGACCGCATCCAGCAGTCCTTCGTCCATGTTGACATCGAGCACCTGGGCCCCGTTCTCCACCTGCTCTCGCGCGACCTCGACCGCGGCGGGGTAGTCGCCCGCCATGATCAGCTTCTTGAACCGGGCCGATCCGGTCACATTGGTGCGCTCGCCGATGTTGACGAAGCGGGCAGTAGAGGGGGTAACCTGAGTCAATGTGAGATCCTTGTCCGCTCCGGCAAGCGGGAGGGTGATTATGCCGCCAGCGTAAACGGTTCGAGGCCAGCCAGCCGCATGGCGGGTGCCACCTCGGGCAGCTGGCGCGGAGCGAGCCCGGCGACCGCGCGAGCCATTTCGGCGATATGCGCCGGGGTAGACCCGCAGCACCCGCCCAGCACGTTGACCTGCCCCGCAGCCGCCCATTCCCGCACCAACGAGGCGGTCGTCTCCGGCTCCTCGTCATAGGCACCCAGTTCGTTCGGCAGCCCGGCGTTGGGATAGACCATGATCAGCGCGTCCGCGGTCTCGCTCAGCGTCTTCACATGCGGGCGCAGCTGCGCGGCGCCGAACGAACAGTTCAGCCCCACCGTCAGCGGCCTGGCATGGCGGACCGCGTGCCAGAACGCCTCGACCGTGTGGCCCGACAGGTTGCGGCCTGAAAGGTCGGTCAGCGTCATCGACAGCATCAGCGGCACCTCGCGCCCCAGTTCGCGCTCCAGCTGCTTCACCGCCATGATCGCGGCCTTGCAGTTGAGCGTATCGAACACGGTTTCAACAAGGATGAAATCCGCCCCGCCCTCGACCAGCGCAGCGGCCTGCTCGCGGTAGACATCGACCAGGAAATCCCAGTCGATCTCGCGATAGCCTGGATCGTTGACGTCAGGGCTGAGCGACAGGGTCTTGTTGGTCGGGCCGATTGATCCGGCAACGAACCGGGGCCGTCCATCCTTCGCCGCAAACTCGTCTGCCACCTTGCGCGCGATCGCGGCGCTTGACAGGTTGATGTCGCGCACCAGGTGCTCCGCGCCGTAATCGGCCTGGCTGATCCGGTTGGCCGAGAAGGTGTTGACCGAGGCGATGTCGGCCCCGGCCTCGAAATAGGCCCGGTGGATTCCTTCGGGCACGTCCGGCCTGGTCAGGGCGAGGATATCGTTGTTACCCTTCTGGTCATGTGACAGGCCGAGATTGCCGGCGAAATCCTCCGCCGTCAGGCGCAGGGCCTGGATCTCGGTCCCGAATCCGCCATCATTGATCAGGATCCGCCTGGCTGCTTCGGTCAGGAACTGTTCGCGCGCGGTCATTGGCTGGCTTCCTTGGGTCGCAGGCCGAGCAGATGGCAGATGGCATAGGCCAGCTCGGCGCGGTTGAGGGTGTAGAAATGGAAATCGCGCACCCCGCCCGCGTAAAGGCGTCGGCACAGCTCGGCAGCAACCGTGGCGGCGACCAGTTGGCGGGCGGCGGGCCGCTCGTCGAGACCTTCGAACAGCCCATCCATCCATGGCGGGATCGCCGCGCCGCAGGCACCGGCGAACTTGCGCGCCTGCGCCACGTTGGTCACCGGCAGGATGCCGGGCAGGATCGGCGCGGTGATCCCCGCCGCCGCCGCCGCGTCCCGGAAACGAAAGAAGGTATCGGCGGAAAAGAAAAACTGGCTGATCGCGCGGCTGGCCCCAGCGTCGATCTTGCGTTTCAGGTTGTCGAGGTCGGCCTGCGGGCAGTCGGCATCGGGATGCGTCTCGGGATAGGCGGCGACCGAGATGTCGAAATCGGCCACTTGCCTCAGGCCAGCGACAAGTTCGGCCGCACTGGTGTAGCCGTCCGGATGGGGAACGAACGGTGCGCCCGGCTCGCCCGCATCGCCGCGCAAGGCAACGATGTGGCGCACCCCGGCGTCCCAGTATTGCCGGGCAATCGCCTGGGTCTGTTCCTTGCTGGCATCGACGCAGGTCAGGTGGGCGGCCGCCGGAATGCCGGTTTCGCGGATGATCCGGGCGACGGTGGCATGGGTCCGTTCCCGCGTCGATCCGCCCGCACCATACGTGACCGAGACGAACTGCGGACCGAGCGGGACGAGCTCCTGCACCGCCTGCCACAGCTGTTCTTCCATCCGCGCGGTCTTGGGGGGGAAGAACTCGAACGACACCGCAATGTCCCCCGGCAGTCCGGCGAACAGCGGCGTATCGTGCGCGGTGAGCGCTTCCTGGGTGCGGTCGAGTGTCATCCTGCCTTTGCCTTTTTATCTGCTGGAATGGCGGCGCCGCGCCTGCGCCCGAGCCAGATCTTCACCACCAGCTCCCCGCCGGGCAGTGCCTCCGGAGCCGCCGCTTCAAACCCGGCTTCGCCCAGCAGTGTCGCCATGGCTCCGTCCGTGAATCCGAGCCGGGCGTGGGCATGCCGCTCGCGCAGCTCTTCGCGCTCGTGCGCGGCAAAGTCGACAATCGCGATTCGTCCGCCCGGCCGGGTAACCCGGGCCGCCTCGGCCATGGCAACGGAGGGGTCGGGGGCGAAGTGCAGCACCTGGTGAAACAGCACGGTATCGAAGCTCTGCGCCGGAAAAGGCAGCGCGCTGAAATCGCCCTGTACCAGCTCGACCGCATCGGCGGGCAGGCGCTGGAGCTTGGCCCGCGCGACCCGCAACATATCGAGGCTCTTGTCGAGCGCCACTACCCGCTCTGCGCGATCGGCAAACAGTTCGACCATCCGCCCCGTGCCGGTGCCGATATCCAGCAGGTCGCCCAGTGGCGCCCCGGCCAGCACGCCGCCCAGGCGCGCTTCGACCAGATCATCGGGGCTGTGCAGCTTGCGCAAGTCGTCCCATTCCTCGGCATGACGGGCGAAATAGGCTTCGGCACTGCGCTCGCGGGCGGCCCGGATGGTGGCAAGCTGGTGGCGGTCTTCGATGCACAGGGCGCCAAAGCCGGCATCTTCGCCTTCGGCAGTGGCCAGAAGGCGGCCAACAGCCGCGCCGACCGGATCACCGCGTCCCTCGCCAATGGCGCTGCGCAGAAACACCCAGCTGCCTTCACGGTGCCGCTCCGCCAGGCCAGCATCGCACAGGATGCCGACGTGGCGTGATACGCGCGGCTGGCTCTGCCCGAGCACTTGCGCCAGTTCACCCACCGCCAGTTCCATGGCAGAGAGCAGCCGCATGATCCGCAGCCTGGTCGGGTCGGCCAGCGCTCGTATGATCGTTTCGATCCGCATGAGAAGGCACATATAAAGATATTTTTATATGTGCAAGCTGCGATCTGGCCCGCGTCTGTCATCCCCGCGCTTGCTTTTGGCCCACCTGCACCTTAAATGCGCCGTTGTCTTCCGACATTGGAAAGCCAGCCAGCCCCTCCCGGACCTAGACCGGGGCGGCGATGGCCCTATCCCGGAAGCGACCGAAGATTTTGGCAAGATAACTGAGCAAGGCAGGGGTCATCGCATGGCCGAAGAGAGCAAGAGCAAGACATCCCCGGCGGAGTTCCTCCGGCAAGTGCAGGCGGAAGGGCGCAAGATCGTCTGGCCGACGCGCGAGGAAACCGTGCGCACGTCGATCTTCGTGTTCATCATGATGGTCGTGCTGTCGCTGTTCTTCCTCGCTGTCGATTCGGCATTCGGCGCAGTGGTGCGCTGGCTGATCTCGCTCGCCTGACAACAACCTTCCGCACACGGGACTATCCATGGCACGCTGGTACATCATCCACGCCTACTCGGGCTTCGAGAACAAGGTGCGTGATTCGATCATTTCGGAAGCCGAGCGGCTCGGCCTGAGCGAAGCGGTCGAGGACGTGCAGGTCCCCACCGAAACGGTGACCGAGGTCAAGCGCGGCAAGAAAGTCCAGGTCGAACGCAAGTTCATGCCCGGCTATGTTCTTGCCAAACTCACCCTGACCGATGACGTGTACCACCTGGTCAAGAACACCCCCAAGGTGACCGGTTTTCTCGGTGCCGGACAGAAGCCGCAGCCGATTTCGGACCGCGAAGCCGCCCGTTATTTCGGCGGGGTGGAAGAAGCCAAGGCTGCGCCCAAGCGGGAAGTGCAGGTCGAATACGACATTGGCGACCAGGTCAAGGTCAACGCCGGTCCCTTCGCCAGCTTCAACGGCCACGTCGAGGAACTCGATTTCGACAAGCAGCGGGTCAAGGTCAGTGTCTCGATCTTCGGCCGCGCGACCCCGGTCGAACTGGGGTTCGAGGAAGTTGAACTGGTCAAGTAACCGGGCCTTCCGGCCGGGAATCAGTGCGCCAGCAGCAGCGGCACCCGCGCTGAATTAAGCAGGTACTGCGTGACTCCGCCGAACAGGGTTTCACGCAACCTGCTGCGCCCGAACGCACCCATGACCACCAGCGCCTCGTTCTTGGCGAGCGCATACTGCTCGATCATTTCTCCTGGCGAGAGTGATCCGGTGTTCTCCACCTGCAGCGTGGCCGTCACCCCGTTGCGGGCAAGATAGGCTAGTGCCGCTGCATCGGTAATCGGGCCATCGTCCGCGCCGATCCGCAGCAGAGTGATGGCGCGCCCCGTCAGCAACGGCATCGCCGCGCGCAAGGCAGCAGCGGCTTCGGCCCGGCCATTCCATGCCACCAACGCTGGCCCGTGCGGATCAAGTCCGGCATGGGTTTCGGGCAGGGCGAGCACTGGAATCGGGGCAGCCAGCGCCAGATCGCCCGCCAGCATCGGCTTGGCGTCAGCGCGGGCCGAACCCGCCCCGGCAAGAGCCACCACCGCAAGGTCGGCCAGCGAGGCAGCACTGGCCAGAGCGCCGACTGCCTCATTGTCGGCCGAGATGACATCGTGCGACACGCCTGATCTGGCCATGTCCTCGTTCAACCGGGCGACCAGCGCCGCATCGTGCGCCTTGGCTTCGGCAAAGGCTTCTGTCGCCAGATAGGCCCCGCCGAACGGGTCCATCGCTACGAACCGCTGGAACGGTGTGTTGACCAGAAGTGTCACATGCCCGCCCACTGAACGGGCCAGCGCCACCGCTGTTTCGCGCCGGCCCGCCATGCCGGGGCCATCGTCGGCGTGAACCAGAAATACCTTCATCGCGTCTCTCCCGCTTGAACTGGTGATACCGGATCAATGCGGCGCGATCGGGTCATGTTCCATGACCTGGATCAAATTGTATGAAATTGGATGCCCCGCAAGGATTCGAACCTTGATTGACGGAGTCAGAGTCCGCTCTCTTACCATTAGAGGACGGGGCATCGGGCAGGGGGCCAAGCCCCGGCTGCGAGCGGCGCACATAGGTTTGCCGCCGCAACAGGTCAAGGCTTGCAGTGGTCACAGTGCTTGCTCCCTGGCCGGTCCAGCGCTAGCAATGTCTTCAGGTCCTCGCGGTATCACCTGCGAGAGGATAGGAACGATCACAATGGCGGAAGGATTTCCGCCGGACAGGAACAGAAGGGCTGGCCACACCGGAGGCGAAAAGTCCGGCAAAGTAGCAGATTTCCGCTACAAGCGCCCCGCTCAGCCCGAACGCCGATATGACCCGGCCCCGTGTGAAACGGCGGGGGATGATCAGTCATCGCGCGCGCTCCGGAACGGGGGCGGGCAACCGAATGAACGGTATCATCAGGCCTATGCTGCGCTCGATCTGGGCACCAACAACTGCCGCCTGCTGATCGCCCGGCCGGCCGGCGAGCATTTCACCGTAATCGATGCCTTCAGCCGCGTAGTCCGGCTGGGCGAAGGGCTAGCCCTGTCCGGGCGGCTCAGCGACCAGGCGATGGACCGTGCGCTGGGCGCGCTCCACATCTGTGCCGACAAACTGCGGCGGCGCAATGTGCGGCTGGCTCGCTCGGTAGCCACGGAAGCATGCCGCCGGGCAGAAAACGGCGCGCAGTTCATTGAACGGGTCCGGCGCGAAACCGGTCTGGTGCTGGACATCATCAGCGCCGAGGAAGAGGCGCGGCTGGCCGTGCTGGGTTGCCACATCCTGCTGGAGCAGGGCAAAGGCCCGGCGCTGATCTTCGATATCGGCGGCGGATCGACCGAACTGGTACTGGTCGAACCGGAAGGGCGCGTGCCCCGCATCCTGGACTGGCAGAGCGTGCCATGGGGTGTAGTTTCGCTGACCGACACCGTCGGCCGGGTCGAAGGCCCACCCGACCGGCGCGCCAGCATCTATGCTGAAATGCGCCGGGTGGTGAGTGAAAGCTTCGCCCCGTTTGCACAGCGCCTGGCCGGGATTGACTGCGAGGGGCGGGGCAAACGCCTTCTCGGCACCAGCGGCACCGTGACCACGCTGGCCAGCCTGCATCTGGAACTGCCGCAATATGACCGGCGCGCGGTTGACGGGCTGGTCCTGCCAGCCTCGGCCATGCGCACGATCAGCACCCGGCTGGCCGAGCTGTCTCCGGCCGACCGCAGCCGCTTGCCCTCGATCGGCGCGGACCGCGCCGAACTGGTGGTGGCGGGCTGCGCGATCCTCGAATCAATCATGGACCTGTGGCCGGCCGAACGCCTCGGGGTGGCCGACCGGGGCATTCGCGAAGGCATCCTGCGCAGCCTGATCGCCACCGACATCGCCGGCGAGGAAAGCCGCCGCGCCCTGCTGGAACGGAAACCCCCGCGATGAGCCGTTCCGGCAAGGATCTGGGCAAGCGGGTCAAGACCGCACGCGGACGCACGGCATCGTCGGTCCGCTGGCTCGAGCGACAGCTCAACGATCCCTATGTCAAGCAGGCCAAGGCCGATGGCTATCGCAGCCGTGCGGCCTACAAGCTGATCGAACTGGACGAGAAGTTCACGCTGCTTAAGGGGGCAGAGCGGGTGGTCGACCTGGGCGTTGCGCCCGGCGGCTGGGCGCAGGTCGTGCGCAAGCTGGTTCCGCGCGCCGCCGTGGTCGGGATCGACCTGCTGCCGGTTGAACCGATCGACGGGGTAACCTTGCTGGAAATGGACTTTATGGCCGACAGCGCGCCAGCGGCGCTGGCGGCTGCGCTGGATGGCCCGCCAGACCTGATCCTGTCCGACATGGCAGCGAACACGGTCGGTCACAAACAGACCGACCATCTGCGAACCATGGGCCTGGTCGAGGCCGCGGCGTGGTTCGCGGTCGAGAACCTGGCCGAAGGCGGGGCGTTCGTTGCCAAGGTGCTGGCGGGCGGCACCGATGCCGACCTGCTGGCGCTGCTCAAGCGCCATTTCCGAACCGTCAAGCACGCCAAGCCGCCGGCCAGCCGCAAGGGCTCGTCCGAGTGGTACGTGATCGCCCAGGGGTTCAAGGGCCGCGGCTGAGGCCGCTGCAATAGCTTATTCGGCGGCGGGGACCACCTCGGCTGCCACGGCTTCGGCGCCTTCGACCGGCATACCTTCGGCTGGCGCTGCACTGTCAAGCGCGGGTTCGGCAGCAGCCGGAGCCGGGAGCGGCAGGTTGGAGCCGAGGCTGTTCAGGTAAAGCAGGATACTGGCCCGGGCATTGTCATCCTTGAGACCAGCAAATCCCATCGTGGTGCCCGCCGCGAACTGCTTGGGCGCCAGCAGCCAGGAATTCATCGCCTCCCAGGTCCAGTTGCCGCCCTTGCCGGAAAGATCGGCGCTGTACTTGAAACCGGCCGCGTGCTTTCCGATCGGCAGGCCCATGACGCCGTAAAGATTCGGGCCGGTGCCATTGGCCCCGCCCTGGTTGAAGGTGTGACAGTTGCCGCACCGGGCAACCGCCTGCTGCTCACCCAGGGCCACGTCCGCGCTGGCGAGAATGGTGCCGAGGTCGACCACCGCTTCTGCGGTACCGCCGCCGCCGTCGGCATCCTCGATCGGATAGCCGCCCGCTTCGACCGGGTGCGGATTGCCCGCTTCGAAGTACATTCCGCTGGCAATCGAGGCACCCAGGCCCACGATCCCGGCAAAAAGGGCCCAGCCGGCGGCGGTGTTGAAGCGGTCGTCCATGCGTAAAAATCCGGATATAGCTAGCGGTTGATTTTCGCGCGTCGCTTTAGGGTGGCATGGGCGCGGGTGCAATAGCCGCAATTGCATCGCGCGTTGACAGCAATGCACCATTGCCGCGCGCGTGGCAGACGGTTAGGCGCTGCGGCCAGATAGACATCGACTGGATGACAATGAGCTTTCCCGGACCCGCGCTCGCAATGGTCAAACGGATGCAGGCCGCAGCAGCGGCGGAACCGACGCGCGCCATTGCTTTCCAGGGCTCGCCCGGCGCCAATTCGCACCGCGCCGCCACCGAGGCCGCGCCCGATTACCTGCCGCTCCCCTGTTTCAGCTTCGAGGATGCGCTGGAAGCGGTCAAGGATGGCCGCGCCGCCTGCGCCATCATCCCGATCGAGAACAGCCAGCATGGCCGGGTGGCCGACATCCACTTCCTGTTGCCGGAAAGCGGGCTGTCGATCGTGGGCGAGTACTTCATGCCGATCAGCCATGCGCTGATGGCCCTGCCCAATCCGGACGGCAGCTTCGGTCCGTTCGCGGCGGCCTACAGCCACCCCCAGGCCCTGGGCCAGTCGCGCCATTTCCTGCGCCAGCGCGGCATCGTGCCGCTGAGCCACGCGGATACCGCCGGGGCCGCGGCCTATGTCGCGGAACTACGGAATCCGGGCGTCGCGGCGATTGCCCCGAAGCTGGCCGCCGAACTCTATGGTCTGACCGTGGTGGAGGACCGGGTCGAAGATGCCGCCGACAACATGACCCGGTTTGTCATTCTGGCGCGCGAACCGCGCGAGGCCGTCGATCACGGCGAAGACGAAACGATGACCACGTTCGTGTTCGAGGTGAAGAACATCCCGGCCGCGCTCTACAAGGCGCTGGGCGGGTTCGCCACCAACGGCGTCAACATGACCAAGCTGGAAAGCTACCAGAAGGGCGCCAGTTTCTCGGCCACCATGTTCTATGCCGATATCGTCGGTGCCCCTGGCACCCCCGCTGTCGACCGTGCGCTGGAGGAACTGGCGTTCCATTGCAAGGCATTGCGCATGCTCGGCACCTATCGCCAGGCGCGGCAGCGGGGTTAGCGAATCCAGCCGCTTGCACCGCTTGGCAGGCTCTGCCACCAGTAGCCGCGTGACGACGGGCACAGCGCAATCGGCGGGTCAGGCCGCAGACATTCCGGCAGGCAGCTGGGACAGGGTCCGCGCGGACGATTCGATCCAATATGGCCCGGTCGAGATGCCGGAACGGCCCGAACCCACCACCCCGCCATGGCTGGAGGATATCCTGCGCTGGCTGGGCGAGCTGCTGTCACCCCTGGGCGAATCGCTCGGGCTGTCATGGCCGGTCCTCAAATGGGTCCTACTGGGCCTCACCGCGCTGGGCATGCTGTGGCTGCTATGGCGCCTGATCGCCCCTGTGTTCGAACGTCCGGCGAAAGCGACGGCGGACGGTGACCAGTGGGCGCCCGATCACCAAGCGGCGCTGGCTCTGCTCGAAGAAGCGGACCGGCTGGCGGCGGAAGGCCGGTTCGATGAAGCCACCCACCTGCTGCTGAAGCGCAGCGTAGTCCAGATTGCCGCCGCCCGGCCCGACTGGGTCGAACCGTCCAGCACAGCCCGCGAACTGGCCGCCCTGCCCGCCCTGCCGGAACCGGCCCGTGCCACCTTCCGGGTGATTGCCGAGCGGGTCGAGCGCAGCCTGTTCGCGCTGCGCCAGCTGGGGCAGGAAGACTGGAAAGCTGCCCGCACCGCCTATGCCGAATTCGCGTTGCAGAAACTGCCGGGTCAGGGCCAGTGACTGACCGCGCGTCCAATACATTCAACCCCCGGGTCGTACTCGGCATGGTGCTGTTCGGCGCGCTCGCCTTTCTCGCCATGCTGTGGTTCATCGGCGCGGGCGACACCGGCCGCGGCGAAAACGATGGCGGCGGCCACGCGGCAGCCCGCGGGCTCAATGGCTATGCCGCGCTGGTGCGGCTGCTGGAGCAGGACCGGGTTGGCGTGACCCTGGCCCGCAACAGCGGCAAGCACGATACCGGGGACCTGCTGATCCTGACCCCGCCCCATTCGCTCGCTGCCGAGGATCTCCAGGCGATTCTCGATGCCCGCCGCTACACCGGGCCAACGCTGGTGATCCTGCCCAAGTGGTATGCGATGGAGGTGCCGCGCGGCACCGAACGCAAGGCGCAGCCCGGATGGGTGGTCCTGTCCGGCGCGAGCGAGCCAATGTGGCTGGCGGACCTGACCGAGCCTTACGATGTCAAAGCGGAAGTGGCACAGCTGCGCGGCACCGGCGCACACTGGCGCGGCCTTGGCCGGGCGGGCCGCCTGCCCGAACCGGATGACGTACAGGCGCTGAGCGGCGCGGGTCTGGTCCCGCTGATCACCGACCGCAAGGGGCGGATCCTGGCCGGTTACCTGGCCGACGGCGGCTATTACCCGGTGCTCGACCAAGCGGCCGGGCGGTCTGCGGCCGATCCCGATTCGCTCGACAGCGACAAGTGGGGCGTGACCATTGTCGCCGAACCCGATCTGCTCAACAACTGGGGCATGGCCGACCGGCAGCGGGCCGACCTCGCGCGCGATCTGGTCCTGCTGGCGATGGAGGGGGAGGATCGGGAGGTCACCTTCGATCTCACCCTCAACGGCATCGGCCAGACCCGCAACCTGCTGACCCTGGCCTTTACCCCGCCCTTCCTTGCCGCCACCCTGTGCCTGCTGCTGGCCATGCTGGTGGTGGCGTGGCGGGCCTTTCGCCGGTTCGGCCCGCCAGTGGCGGAAGACCGCGAAATCGCGTTCGGCAAGGCGCGGCTGGTCGCCAACAGTGCCGGATTTCTCCAGCGGACCGGGCGGCTGCACTTGCTGGCCGCGCCCTATGCGGCCCTGATCGCGGCCCGGATTGCCGGCCTCCTGCGGCTGCGCAGCCATGACGTCGCGGCGATCGATGCAGCCCTCGAACGGCGCCTGCCCGATGCCCCCTCGTTCCGCGCCGCCGCAGACCAACTGCGAGCCGCGCGATCCCGCCACGATCTGCTGCGCGCGGCGCGCGCCCTGAAAGACATCGAAAGGAACCTCACCCCATGACCATGACCCTCGACGACGTGCGCACCATGGCCGGCGCGATTCGTAGCGAGGTCGGCAAGGCGATTGTCGGCCAGGACGGAATAGTCGACCACCTGCTGGTCGCCCTGCTGGCGGAAGGGCACGTGCTGCTGGAAGGCCCGCCGGGCACCGCCAAGACCTTCCTGGCGCAATGCTTCGCCACCACTCTGGGACTCGATTTCGGGCGGATCCAGTTTACCCCGGACCTGCTGCCGGGCGATATCCTCGGCTCCAACCTGTTCAACTTCCAGACCAGCCAGTTCACCCTGACCCGCGGGCCGATCTTCTGCGACCTGTTGCTGGCGGACGAAATCAACCGCACCCCGCCCAAGACCCAGGCCGCACTGCTCGAAGCGATGCAGGAACGCCGGGTGACGCTCGATGGCGAGACCCACGCTCTGCCCTCGCGCTTCATGGTGGTGGCAACCCAGAACCCGATTGAGAATCAGGGCGTCTATCCCCTGCCCGAAGCCCAGCTGGACCGATTCCTGTTCAAGCTACTGGTCCAGTATCCCAGCCTTGAGGAGGAGGCGAAGATCGTCACCCGCTTCGGCCAGCGGCACGGGCCCTCACGCGCCGCCGATCTGGGGGTGGGCGCGGTGGTCGATGCCGCCCGGCTGGAGGCGGCCAGCGCCGCGCTGAGCCAGGTGACAGTGGCGCAGGATATCGTCGACTATGTCGTGCGGCTGGTGCGGGCGACGCGCGAGCATGGCGAGATCGCCAGCGGCGCGAGCCCGCGCGCGGCGGTGCTGCTGGCCGGGGCGGCGCGGGCACGGGCCGCGCTCGAAGGGCGCGACTACGTGATCCCCGACGACGTCAAGGCGCTCGCCACCTCGGTCCTGCGCCACCGCCTGACCCTGAGCCCGGCCGCCGAGATCGAAGGCCGCGCGATCGAGGCGCTGGTGGCGGAGCTGGTCGACAGCACCGAAGCGCCCCGATAGCGCGAAGGTGAGGATGCAGGCTTGACCTTTCCCGTTGTCCCCACTGGCAGGGCCGCATGGCTGGTCGCACTGGCCGCGCCAGTGGCGCTGGTCATTGCCGCGGCCGTGCCAGGGGCATGGATCGCGGCCCCGGCGGCGGGCGCGGCCCTGCTGGTGCTGGTGCTGCTCGACGGCCTGCTGGCTGGGCGGCTGGACGAATGGCGGCTGATTGCGCCGAGTGATGCCGAAGTGGGCAAACCGGTGCCAATCCGCCTGCTCGCCGATATTGGCGCGCGGTCCGGAACAAGCCCGATCGAGGCCGCCATGGCCTGCGACCCCCGCTTGGCCCAAGGCGGTGCGCTGTCCTTCACCCTTGACCCGGATGATGCTGGCACCACCTGGCAGGGCGAAGTCGCAACCCGCCCGACCCGGCGCGGCACTGCAGCCATTTCTGGCCTGTGGCTGCGCTGGAGCGGGCCGCTGGGCCTGGGCGCGCGGCAGGTCAGCCTGGGGGTGGACCACAGCGTGCGGATCTGGCCCGACCTTGCCCCGGTCCGCAGCCCGGAGTTGCAGTTCTTCCTGCGCGATGCCCAGTTCGGCCTGATCGCCCGCCGCATCCGCGGCGAAGGCACCCAGTTCGAAGCGCTGGCCGAATACGAAGCCGGGATGGACCGGCGCCGGATCGACTGGAAGGCGAGCGCTCGCCACACCCGGCTCTATGCCCGCGAGAACGAAAGCGAGCGCAACAACCAGATCGTGTTCGCATTCGACTGCGGGCAGGCGATGTGCGAGCCGGTCGACGGGCTGCCCCGAATCGATCGGGCGGTCACCGCAGCGCTGACCGCGGCCTATGTCGCGCTCAAGGGCGGTGACCGGGTGGCGCTGTTCGGGTTTGCCCGCAGGCCCGAGGTGCTGACCCCGTTCGTGGCCGATGCGCGCGCATTCCACCGGCTCCAGTCGGCTGCGGCCGTGCTCGACTATCACGCCGAGGAAAGCAACTTCGTCCTCGCTCTCGCCACGCTGACCGCGCGGCTTCAGCGGCGTTCACTGATCGTGCTCTTTTCTGACTTCAGCGACCCGACCGGGGCCGAACTGATGCTGGAAAGTGTCGGCCGACTGGTCGAGCGGCATCTGGTGCTGGTGGTGACCATGGAAGACACCGAACTGGCCGCGCTGCAGGCCATCGCGCCCGACACGATCGGGGCCATGGCAACGGCGGTGACTGCCGATACCCTGGCCCGCCAGCGCGCGCTGGTGCTACAGCGGCTGCGCGCGCTCGGGGTCGATGTGCTGGAAGCGCCCTACGAACAGATCGGCTACCGGCTGATCGACCGCTACCTCGAAATCAAGCGGAAGGGGGCAATCGGATGAAAGCACCTGCGCTGGGATCGCTGTTCGGCCGCAAGGAACTGGCCGCCGCGCCGCCCGATGTCGCGGCGGCGGCTCTGCGTTCGGACCGCTTCCGGCTGGAGCGCGAGCAGGACTGGGCCCGGCTCGAGGCCATGCTCAACCGGATCGAGAAAGGGCGCCTGCGCGGCCTGCCGGACGAAGACGTGATGGCTCTGCCCACGCTTTACCGCACCGCTGCCTCAAGCCTGGCAGTGGCACGCGAGACCTCGCTCGATGCGGCAACGATCGGCTATCTCGAAGCGCTGGTCCAGCGCGCCTGGTTCCAGGTCTATGGCCCGCGCGAAGGCGCCATGGCCTGGCTGCGCCGCTTCCTCGGCGGTGATCTCAGCCGGGCAGTGCGCGAGGTCTGGCTCGATAGCTGCATCGCGCTGTTCGTGATGGTTATGGGCACGCTGGCCGGGTGGCTGCTCGTGGCGCGCGACCAGGACTGGTACTTTTCACTGGTGCCAACGCAGTTCGCCGATTCGCGGGTGCCCGGGGCCAGCCGCGAAGTCCTCCTGGAAACGCTGAAGGTGGAAGAAGGCGCAGGCGGACTCGCCGCCTTTGCCGCGCAGCTGTTCCAGAACAATGCCGGGGTTTCGATCCTCGCCTTCGCGCTCGGATTTGCCTTCGGGGTGCCGACCCTGATGCTGCTGGTCCACAACATGGCGGTGCTGGGCGCGATGCTGTGGCTCTATCATGATGCCGGGCTGCTGATACCGTTCCTCGCCTGGCTGGGCGTGCACGGTACGACCGAGATCTTCGCCATCCTGCTGGCAGGCGCGGCGGGCCTGCATATCGGGCGCAAGATGGCCTTTCCCGGCCGGCGCAGCGTGATGGCCGCAGCAGCCGAGGCGGGGCGGCGCGGGGCTCAGGTCATGGCCGGGGTGGTGCTGATGCTGGTGTTTGCCGCCCTGCTCGAAGCGTTCCCGCGCCAGCTTGCGGGGACCGAGGCGCGGGCAATCATCGGGATCTTCATGCTGGTGATGTGGATGGTCTATTTTTATGCCTTCCGCGGCCGGGGCCGGATCGGCGCGGCATGAGCGCGGCCGCGATCGACAAGCGCAGCCGCGAACTGGTGACGCCGGAGGGGGTTGCCTTGACCTTCCGCGTCGCCAGCCGCGGTGCCCGGGCGGGTGCACTGATCCTCGATTTCACGATCCTGTTCGTGACGGCGCTGGTGATCACCTTGCTGCTGCTCTATCTGGCCAGCGGCCTGCTCAGCCCTGACGCGGAGATCGACCAGGCGGGCGCGGGCGAATTCCTGCTGGTGATCTGGACACTGTTCTGGTTCTTCCTGTGGAACGGCTATTTCATCGTCATGGAACTGGGCCCGCGCGGGGCAACCTTCGGCAAGCGGGCGGTCGGCATCCGGGTCGCCGCGCGGAACGGCGGGCGCCTGACCGCCGAGGCGGTGCTGGCGCGCAACCTGCTGCGCGATATCGAACTGTTCCTGCCGCTGATATTGCTGATGACCGCGCCGAGCGGGGATGCCGGCAATGCCGGCATTGCTGCGACGGTGTGGTTCCTGCTATTCATGCTGTTCCCGTTCTTCAACCGCGATGCGCTGCGCGCAGGCGATCTGGTAGCCGGAACCTGGGTGGTCGACGCCCCGCGCGCCCGGCTTGCCGCTGTGCTTTCAACCCAGGGGGCGATGCGCGACCACGCCAGCGCCGTGACCGGCGCGGCCTATCGGTTCAGCGATCAGGACCTGTCGGTCTATGGCGAATACGAACTGCAGACGCTGGAGCGGGTCCTGCGCGAGGACCGGGCGGAAGCGATGGTCGCCGTGCACGAGGCAATCTGCCGCAAGATCGGCTGGGAACCGGGGGCAGGCGACGAGCGTGCCTTCCTCGAGGCGTTCTACGCCCAGTTGCGCGCCCGGCTGGAAGGCGGCATGCGGTTCGGCAAGCGCAAGAAGGACAAGCACGATGGGCAGTGACAGGGTCTTGCTCGGCCGACGGCAACTGCTGGTCGGCGCCGGGGCATTCGGCCTCGCCGCCTGCGTGCCGGTGGCACCCACCACCGCCAACCGCTTTGCCCTGCGCCTGCGGATCATCGAGGCGGCGGCGAACGGCGTGCTGGGGGCGAGCTTCCATGACACCGGAACGGGCCAGAGCGTGGGCCACAACGGCTTTGCGCGGTTTCCCCATGCCTCCTCGTTCAAGCTGTCGCTGGCGGCGATGGTGCTGGCCCGTCACCAGGCTGGGGTGATCGACGCCGACCGGCTGGTGCGCTGGACCCGCGACGATCTGATGTCGGTCTCGCCCTTCACCACCGAGCGGCTGGAGCAAGGGGCGACCTTGCGTGAACTGGCGCGCGCCACCCAGATCACCAGTGACAACGCGGCGGCCAACGTGCTGCTGCGCGAACTGGGCGGGCCGGAAGCGCTGACCGCGTTCTGGCGCAGCCTCGGCGACGAGGCCAGCCGTCTCGACCGGATCGAGCCAGAGCTCAATGTCGTGCCGCCCGGCGATCTGCGCGACACCACCGCCCCTGATGCCATGGCCCGCACCGTGGCCGCCCTGCTCTATGGCCCGGTGCTGGACGCCCCGCGCAAAGCCGAGCTGCGCCAGTGGATGATCGACACCCGAACCGGGCAGGACCGGGTGCGGGCTGGCCTGCCGCCGGAATGGCCCGCAGGCGACAAGACGGGCACTTCGCTGGCACCCGGCATGGGCAGCGTCTATGTCGATATAGGCTTCGTCGAACCGGCCGGCCGCGCGCCAATTACCTTCGCGGTCTATTTCCGCGCGGCTCAGCAGCACCTACGGATGGAACCGGCCGCGTTGGCGGCGCTGGCGGAAACGGGCCGGGTGCTGGCCCAGTTCGCGCGGGGCTAGAACGCCCGCCGAATCTCAGTGATCGGGTGTGGCCGAGACCTCATCCTCACCGCCAAAGATCGCCACTTCGTTGACGCCCGCACTGGTTGCCCGCCCGCGATACATTCCGCTGGTGTTGAAGCTGAAGATCGCGTGGCCTTCCGGCGTGACGAGGATCACCCCGCCATCGCCGCCGAGTTCCGCGACATCGGCCATGACATCATCGGCAGCATCTTGCGCAGATTGTGAAGGCAAATCGATCAACTTCACTTGAGTGAAGGTGATGTTGCCGGGATTTGCCTCATTCACTGCGCGCGATGCCTCCCATTCAACAGCACGGCGCTTTTCCACGCGCTCCATCCGCAACCGCGCGCAAATCTCATGCGCCACCCCGACGCGCAGGAAGTACTCCCCCCATCCCGTCGCCGAGACTGCACAGGCGCGATTATCCGCATAGGTCCCCGCGCCGATCACCGGAGCATCGCCCACGCGGCCCCAGCGCTTGCCGGTCATCCCGCCGGTAGAGGTCGCCGCTGCCAGATTGCCCTTCGTATCGAGCGCCACCGCACCCACCGTGCCGAACTTGTGATCGACATCGAGCGCAGACAATTGCTTTGCCTTCATCCGCTCCAGCGCCTCGCGCCGCGCCTCGGTGGCGAAGTACTCAGGCGGAGTGACGGCAAAACCCTTCTCCACCGCAAAGGCCTCAGCGCCTGCGCCCATCAACATGACGTGCTCGCTCTGCGTGCGGACCATGTCGGCCAGCAGGATCGGGTTCCTGACCGTCTTCACCCCCGCCACCGCGCCCGCGCTCCGGTCGCGCCCGTCCATGATCGAGGCGTCGAGTTCGTTCGTCCCCTCCCACGTGAACACCGCGCCCCTGCCGGCGTTGAACAGCGGTGAATCCTCCAAGATTATGACCGCGGCCTTGACCGCATCCATCGCATCGCCGCCGACGGCGAGAATCTCGGCCCCGGCATCGAGCGCGGCCTGCAGCGCGGCCTCGTAGTCGGCCCGCCGCTCAGGCGTCATCGCCGCCTTGTCGAGCGTGCCGGCCCCACCGTGGATCGCCAGCGACCACTTGGGCATTTCAGGGGCGGCCTCCTCGGCCATGGCTGGCGCAGCGCATAGGGCAAGGAGAGCGGAGAGCAGCGTGCGAACTGTATTCATGCCCTTGGGCTAGCACGCCCGCCCGCTTGTGCGAAGCGGGGTTGCACATGGCGCGCACCGGCTTAGGACAGCCGCCCGATGAACCTGCGCTCTGCCACATCCGCCGATGTTCCCGCGCTCGCCCTGCTAGGGCGGGAGAGCTTCGTCGCAGCCTTCGGCCACCTCTATTCCGAGGCGAACCTGCAGACCTTCCTTGAGATGGCCTATTCTGACGAGGCCGTGCGGGGCGAGGTGGAAGGCGGCGAATGCATCCACCAGCTGGCCGACGATGGCACCCGGCTGCTTGGCTTTGTCAAGCTGCGCTACCCGAGCTGGTATGTGGACGATTCGCCCACATGCCTGCGCAGTCCGATTGCACTCGGCCAGCTCTATACCCAGCCCGATCTGACCGGGCAGGGCATTGGTGCAGCCCTGATGGACTGGTCCATTGCCGAGGCCCGGGCGCGCGGCCATGATGCGATCCAGCTCTCGGTCTGGGCCGAGAACTTCGGCGGCCAGCGCTTCTACGAACGCTATGGCTTTGCCAAAGTCGCCGCGATCGACTTCTGGGTCGGCGACCACCGCGATGACGAATTCCTGTATGAGTTGCGGCTACAACCGGGCGGGTGCGAATGATGGGATTGGCCGGGCAGGCGCATTTCCTACCGTGCGCGGCGGTGCTAAGGGGGGGCGATGCGCGCACCCCTCCCCAAATCCCGCCATGCTCGCCACACAGGCGCGGCAGCGATGCTGTCGCGCTGCAACTTTTTTGACACAGGACAGTGTAACATGTGGTCCATGTCTCCTGTGAAGTCTCCCGTTAAACCCCTAACAGGAAGCCGGTCAGTCCGATGAGCGAGATCCGTCCCTGGCGCACCATCATGCGCCGCCAGTCGCGCCAGATCATGGTCGGCAAGGTGCCCGTGGGCGGCGATGCGCCGATCACGGTGCAGACCATGACCAATACCCCGACCGAGAACGCGGTGGCGACGATCGACCAGATCCGCCGGTGCGAGGAAGCTGGGGCGGACATCATCCGGGTCTCCTGCCCGACCGAGGAATCGACCGCAGCCTTCCGCAAGATCGCCAGGGCGGCGCAGGTGCCGCTCGTCGCGGACATCCACTTCCACTACAAGCGCGCGCTCGAAGCGGCTGACGCCGGTGCCGCCTGCCTGCGGATCAACCCGGGCAATATCGGCTCCTCCCAGCGGGTTGCCGAAGTCGTCCGCGCGGCCAAGGCCAACGGTTGCGCGATCCGCATCGGAGTCAATGCCGGCAGCCTTGAGAAGGACCTGCTGGAGAAGTATGGCGAGCCTTGCCCCGAGGCGCTGATCGAAAGCGCGCTCGACCACATCAAGCTGCTGCAGGACCACGACTTCCACGAATACAAGGTGGCGGTGAAGGCGAGCGACGTGTTCCTGGCAGTCGCCGCCTATCACGGCCTTGCTGAAACCGTCGACTGCCCGCTGCACCTGGGCATTACCGAGGCAGGCGGGCTGATCGGCGGCACGGTCAAGTCGAGCATCGGCATCGGCAGCCTGCTGTGGGCGGGGATTGGCGATACCATCCGCGTCAGCCTCTCCGCCGAGCCGGAGCAGGAGGTCAAGGTCGGCTTCGAGATGCTGAAGGCACTGGGCCTGCGCACCCGGGGGGTGCGGATCGTCTCCTGCCCCAGCTGTTCGCGGCAGGGCTTCGACGTGATCCGCACGGTCGAGGCGCTGGAGAAGCGGCTCGAACACATCAAGACCCCGATGAGCCTGTCGGTGCTCGGTTGCGTGGTCAATGGCCCCGGCGAAGCACGTGAGACCGACATCGGGCTGACTGGCGGCGGCGCGGGCAAGCACATGGTCTACCTGCGGGGGGTGACCGACCACCACGTGCAGAGCGAGGCCATGCTAGACCACATCGTTAGGCTGGTCGAGGACAAGGCGGCAGAGATCGAGCGCGGCGAAGCGACCGCCTTCGACCCCCATGCAACGCCGGCACCGGCGGTAGCGGCCGAGTAGGGGCGCTGTCGGTTCAACTTTGACGGCTACACTTCTCCTTGCCCTCGCGCTGGCGATGGATGCCTTTGCGGTTGCCTTGACCCAGGGCGCGCGGTTTCGGCCGGGCTGGTGCGGCGGGGCTGCGATTGCGGGCACTTTCGGGCTGTTCCAGGGGGTCATGCCGCTGATCGGCTGGGGGTTCGGGGCAGTCGCGCTGGCCTATGTCGCGGCGGTCGATCACTGGATCGCGTTCGGCCTGCTGGGGTTCCTCGGGGTGCGGATGCTGCTGGGCTCCGGCACCGATGACGCGGCTGGCTCGGCCCTGACCGGCATGGCGCTGCTGGTCGCCGGCATTGCTACCAGTATCGACGCCCTGGCGGCGGGCGTTACCCTGCCGACGCTCAATGTCCCCCCGCTCACCGCCGGGCTGGTGATCGGGCTGGTCACTCTGGTGCTGAGCGGGCTCGGGGTCATGCTCGGGCGCAGGGCAGGCGACCGGTTCGGGGCCTGGGCAGAACGGCTCGGCGGGGTGATCCTGATCGCGCTCGGCGTGAAGATCCTCGCCGAACACACCGGATACCTGTGAGCGCCATGCTGCACGTCGTCCACCATGTTGACTACGCGCCGCCGCCGCCGACAGGCGGCACTTTCCGGTTCGACAAGTACCGGCTGGTGATGGAGGAACTGCGCAGCTGCGGCATACCGCTGACTGAACACGCGCCCAAGCCGATGCCGCGCCGCTGGCTGGAGGCAGTCCATTGCCCCGCCTACGTCGACGAGGTCTTCCGCGCCGCCGTACCACCGGACAAGGAGCGCCGGATCGGCTTTCCGGTGACAGAGCAGATCGCGGCGCGGGTACGGCACACCAATGGCGGAACCTGGCTCGCCGCACGGCTGGCGATGCGGCACGGCTATGCCGCCAACAGCGCGGCGGGCAGCCACCATGCGCTGCACGACACCGGCGCAGGTTACTGCGTGTTCAACGATCTGGCGGTGGCCGCCAATCGCTTGCTGACCGAAGGCCATGCACGGCGCGTGCTGGTGGTCGATCTCGATGTGCATCAGGGTGACGGCACCGCCAGCCTGCTCGCGGGCCGACCGGACGTGTTCACCTTCTCGATGCATGCCGACAAGAACTTCCCCTTGCGCAAGGCCCGCTCCAGCCTCGATGTCGCCCTGCGCGACGGCCTGGGGGACGAGGCGTACCTGGCAGAACTGGCGCGGCACCTGCCTATGCTGCTTGACCGGTTTGCGCCCGACCTGGTGCTCTATCAGGCCGGGGTCGATCCCCACGCCGACGACAAGCTGGGCCGCCTCGCCCTCAGCGACGACGGGCTGGCAGGGCGCGATTGCATCGTACTCGGCGAGGCCCGCAGGCGCGGCATTCCGGTCGCCAGCGCTTTGGGCGGCGGCTATGGTGATGATCCGCGCACGGTTGCTGCCCGTCACGCCGCCTCGATAGTCACCATGGCCCGCGAAAACGCCCGCTATCCTGCCCCCGCATCCAAGGAAACCGCATGACCCGTCTGCTCCCGCTGCTTGGCGTGTTGGCGCTGGCGCTGGCCGGATGCGCCACCACCGGCGCGCCCAAGGCCGATCACCCGGAAGCGCGGTCCTACGATGCCGCGCTCGATGCCGCGGCGGCCGTCGATACGGCGCTTGCCCGCGCAGCCCAGCGCAACGCGCGGATACTGGTGGTGTTTGGCGCGAACTGGTGCCACGACAGCCGTGCGCTGGCCGGATGGCTGGAAACGCCGCGCTTTGCCGCGCTGGTGGCAGCGCATTACGAGCTGGTCTTTGTCAATGTCGGGATGCCGCAAACCGGCGACGGGCATAACCTTGGCCTAGCACGCCGCTTCGGGCTCGAGACCGTGCCCGGTACCCCCGCCGTACTGGTGCTCAGGCCGGACGGGAGTGGGGTCAACCTCGATACGGCAGCGACCTGGCGCAACGCCGCCAGCCGCAGCGAAGAGGCGATCTTCACCGAGCTCGCGGCGCTGGCAGCTCAGAAGTAGATGTCGATATAGTCGGTCAGCCCGTCACACCATTCGAACTCGCGCAGGCGGTAGTATTTGCGGTTCTGGGTGATGGCGAAATGCCAGGTCTTGTTGGCCTCGCAGGTGCGCCCTTCATCGGGTGTATGGGTGATGCGGATAAGCCCTTCGAAGGTGAACCAGTCCGGCCCGGCTGCGGTGACCTTACCGTCGAGAAAAACCGCCCCTGGCTTTTCCGGATCGACCTGGCTGCCGGTGAGATAAAGGCCGTCGCTGCCGCTGCGCGCCTGCGCGTGGCCACGCTGGTCCCAGCTGATCCATTGCAGGGTCAGCCCGCGGTTGTTCGCCAGCCGGTCAGCCGTGGTTTCATCCATTTCCACAGGCTGCCGATCGGCTGCAGCCGGGGATGCTGCGGCCAGAAGTGCGAGAGACACGATTGTGCCGATGGTAGACCTTGCCGCCATTTTCGCTATGCTCCGTTCACCTTTCCGTCACCGATTTCTATGCTACAATGACCAGCATGAACAGGCGCGATCTTCTCAAGGGCACCCTTGCCACTGGCGCCGCGCTGACGCTTCCGGCGGCTGTGCCTGCCATGGCGCGCAGCGGGCTGGTGCGCGATGCCAAGCTGGTCGAGATTGCCAAGCAGGCGCAGCACCGGGCGGGCGACCTTGTCTGGCGGCATGATGTGGTCGGCATTGCTGACTTCGGCCTTGCCAGCACCGAGCCGCGGATGCACCTGGTCTACCTCGAAGCAGGGCGGATCGATTCCTACCTCGTCAGCCATGGAGACGGGTCGGATCCGGAGCATGACGGGTGGCTCAACTGGTTCTCCAATGAACACGAATCACACTGCACCAGCGAAGGCACCTATATGACCTACAGCTGGTATGCAGGGCGCTATGGCACGTCGATGCGGCTCGAAGGGCTGGACGAAACCAACAACAACGCGCTTGACCGGGCAATCGTGATGCATCCGGCGCGCTATGCGGAGCGGGCACACCTTGACAAGTGGGGCAAGCTCGGCCGCTCGAACGGCTGCTTCGCGATGGGCTTCGACGACTTTCAGCGCGCGCTGGTCGACCTTGGCGGCGGGCGGGTGCTGCACGCAGGCCGGTTCGGCCTCAACCCCGACGGGTCATTTGCGGCCCGCCCGGTGCAGCGGCTCGGCGAACTGCGCCCGCTGATGCCGGATCCGGCACGCGGCGGGGACATCCTCCAGGCCGGATCTTACTGAGCAGCGCTTCAGGCGCGCGGGTCGTCGAGAATTTCGATGACTTCCTCGTCGGTCACGCGCGGGCGGTTGGCGACGCGAGGCGCGTCGAGCGAGGCCAGCACAGCCGCATCACGCCCGTAGATGTCGCCGAAACTGCGAAGCTTGCCGTCGATATCGGAGCCGTAGGTGAAATAGGTGATATAGACCGGCATCTTCTTGGTGAAGGGCACGCGGGTATACTTGCCTGATTTGAGCTTCGCGACGCCTTCGTCCGCCGTCAGCCCGGCCTGCAGGATCGACAGCGTGATCGCCAGCTCGGTCGCCCGCTCGGTCCGCACGCAGCCGTGGCTGAGTGCCCGGTTGGCCGCGCCGAACAGGTTCCGGTTGGGCGTATCATGCAGGAAGATCGCATGCCGGTTGGGCATGTCGAGCTTCATGAAGCCCAAGGAATTGCCCGGTCCCGGCTGCTGAACCACGGTCACTAGCCCATTGGCGCCGCGCGTCGCGGTGTAACCGGCCTGCTTCGCCCAGGCTGGATTGCCCAGCACCCGCGCGCCCAGCCCTTCGCCCTTCACGATTGACTGCGGCACGGTCCAGGTCGGGTTGAAAATCACCCCTTCGATCGATTCGGCCAGCTGGGGCGTCGCCTGACGGCCAGGCTTGCCGACAATGGTGCGATAGGTCCGCACGATCTTGTCGTTGACCGTCAGGCGCAGCTGGTATTCCGGCACATTGGTCATCAGGTATTGCGGGCCGAGATCGCGCGCCAGCCAGCGCCAGCGGTCCATGTTGGCGCGGATCAACTTGCGCTTGGCGGCGTCACTCGCCGGGGTCGCCGCGAGCGCCGCGCGCAAGCGGGCATAGTCGGGATGGACCGGCGCAACCGACTGGAGCGTGCCCGCGAAGTCGCCCGATACCAGCGCTTCGGCCATCAGGCGTTCGGTCGGAAAGCGATCCGCATCCGGGTCCATCACGAACCACTGCTTGCGGTGCGACATCGGCGTGCGCCCGTCGCGCATGTCCTCGATCAGCCAGGTAAACACCCGCCTCGCCTCACGGTCGAGCGCGCTGCCAGCCCCTGCCGCCATCGCGGCGCGCAAGGCTGACAGGTTGTAGTCGGCCGGGTCGAGCCCTTCGGCGGCAATGCCTTCAGCCAGTTCCAGCAGAGCCGCAGCATGGTCAACCGACCAGCTTTGCAGCACTGGCTCCGCCACTGGTTCCGGGACGGCCTGCACCTGTCGCTGCGCTGCCACGGTATCGCTGTCAGCCTCGACCGGCTGCCCGACAATGGCCCGTTCAGGCGGCAGCAGGTTTACTGGCGCGCTTTGTGCCAGGGTGGTGGCAGGCATGGCAAACGCCGCCGTCCACATCAGGGAAAGACGGAAAGGTACGGCAAAAGACATTGAAAACCCCTGCGACCGGGCCGGACAAGGCGCGGGTCATGTGACCGAACACTCCAAGTTTGCCCCAATTGGCGGCCTTCATCAAGCATCGCCCCTTGCTGCACGGTGAATTGCCTTCGCGCGTGACCTCCCCGCGGCCCCAGCCTAAGGGTCAGTCCGATGAACAGCCGCAGCGCATTGGCCCCGGTCATCATGACCGTGATCGGAATCGGGCTGTTTTCGGCGATGGACGCCTACATGAAAGGCGCGGCGCTGGCGGTCGGGGCCTACAGCGCGGTCTTGCTGCGCAACCTCCTTGGCACCCTGCTGGTGCTGCCGTGGTGGCTGTGGAACGGGCGGCAAATCCCGCCCCGCGCCACCTTGCGGGTCCATGTGAAACGCAGTGCCGTGGTCGCGATCATGGCGCTGGCGTTCTTCTTCTCGCTAACCCGCCTGCCTCTGGCCGAGGCGATTGCGCTGTCGTTCATAGCCCCGCTGATTGCGCTCTACCTAGCCGCGCTGCTGCTGGGTGAGACGGTCGAGCGCAAGGCGGTGATCGGCGCGGCCCTGGGCCTGGCCGGAGTGGTGGTGATCGTCGGCAGCAAGCTGGGGCGCGAGCCTTTGACGCAGGACATGCTGGTCGGCCTTGCCGCGCTGCTGCTGTCCGCCCTGCTCTATGCATGGAACCTCATCATCCAGCGCCAGCAGGCGCTGATTGCCGGGCCGGGCGAGGTGGCCTTCTTCCAGAACGGGCTGGTCGCCCTTGCCCTGCTGCCGGGGGCGCCGTTCCTGCTGCAGTGGCCTGACCAGGCGGCGCTGGCGCAGATTGCAACCGGTGCGGTGCTGGCGGTCTGTGCCCTGCTGAGCCTGACCTGGGCCTATGCCCGGGCCGAGGCGCAAGTGCTGGTCCCGGTCGAATACACCGGCTTCCTGTGGGCCGCGCTGTTCGGCTGGCTGATGTTCGCCGAGCCGGTGACCGGTGGCACCGTTGCCGGGACCGTCCTGATCGTGATTGGTTGCTGGATCGCCACCCGCAGGCGGCCGGAACAGAGCGCAGTCTAACCGGACGCTAGGTCGCCTGCACTTTGCCCGACGATAGTCGCAATTGGCCCGGCCCAAGGCGGCGCGCCCTTGATTTTGCCGCCGTGAAAGCGCAGGGCCGCGCCTGAGACAAGCCGCCCATTTCCGGCCCTGCCGCGCGGGTGGCCCATCGCTGTTGGAATCGCACGAAAGGACACTGCGCGCATGACCCAGGTCGGCAAGGACACGCTCGGAACCCGCTCCACCCTCACCGTGGGCGGCAAAGACTATGCCTATTACTCGCTGAAAAAGGCGGCGGAAAAAGTCGGCGATGTGTCGCGCCTGCCGTTTTCGATGAAGGTCCTGCTGGAAAACATGCTGCGGTTCGAGGATGGTGGTTTTACCGTGTCCACCGCCGATGTGCAGGCGATTGCGGACTGGCAGAAAAACCCGATAACCGGCGCGGAAATCCAGTATCGCCCGGCCCGCGTGCTGCTGCAGGATTTCACCGGCGTGCCCTGCGTGGTTGACCTCGCCGCGATGCGCGATGCGATTGCCAAGCTCGGCGGCGACACCAGCAAGATCAACCCGCTGGTGCCGGTCAACCTGGTGATCGATCACTCGGTCATGGTCGACGAATTCGGCCATCCCAAAGCGTTCGAGGAGAACGTCGAGATCGAATACCACCGCAATATGGAGCGTTACGACTTCCTCAAGTGGGGTTCCAAGTCGCTCAACAATTTTTATGCCGTGCCGCCGGGCACCGGCATCTGCCATCAGGTTAACCTGGAAAACATCGCCCAGACGGTCTGGACCAGCACCGACCAGTCCGGCGCGACCGTGGCCTATCCCGACACCTGCGTCGGCACTGACAGCCACACCACCATGATCAACGGCCTTGGCGTTCTGGGCTGGGGCGTCGGCGGGATCGAAGCGGAAGCGGCGATGCTGGGCCAGCCGGTCTCGATGTTGATCCCTGAAGTGGTCGGCTTCAAGCTGACCGGCGCGCTCAAGGAAGGCGTGACCGCGACCGACCTGGTGCTGACCTGCACCAACATGCTCCGCAAGCACGGCGTGGTCGGCCGGTTCGTCGAATACTACGGCCCCGGCCTTGCCTCGCTCAGCCTCGCTGACCGGGCGACGCTGGCCAACATGGCGCCGGAATATGGCGCGACCTGCGGCTTCTTCGGGATCGACGGCAAGACCCTCGACTACCTGCGCCTGACCGGCCGCGAGGAAAGCCAGATTGCCTTGGTCGAAGCCTATGCCCGCGAACAGGGTTTCTGGATCGAGCCGGGTGCGGCCGATCCGGTCTTCACCAGCACGCTGGAACTCGACATGGGCACGGTGGTGCCCTCGCTCGCCGGGCCGAAGCGCCCGCAGGACCGGGTCAACCTGACCGAGGTGGACGATGTCTTCGCCGCCGACATGGCCGAAACCTACAAGAAGGCGAACCAGCGCGTTGCCGTCGACGGCAAGGATTTCGACATCGGTGACGGCGACGTGATGATCGCTGCCATCACCAGCTGCACTAACACCAGCAACCCCGGCGTGATGGTCGCTGCCGGCCTCGTCGCCAAGAAGGCGGATGAGCTCGGCCTCAAGCCCAAACCCTGGGTCAAGACCTCGCTCGCGCCCGGATCGCAGGTGGTGACCGACTACCTCAACAAGGCCGGGCTCCAGTCGCACCTCGACAACATCGGGTTCAACCTGGTCGGCTATGGCTGCACCACCTGCATCGGCAATTCCGGCCCGCTGGCCGAGCCGATCAGCAAGGCAATCAACGAGAATGGCCTGGTCGCCGCTGCCGTCATTTCCGGCAACCGCAACTTCGAAGGCCGCGTCTCGCCTGACGTGCGCGCCAACTTCCTCGCCAGCCCACCGCTGGTGGTCGCCTATGCGCTCAAGGGCACGGTGATCGAGGATTTCACCACCACCCCGATCGGAACGGGCAAAGATGGCCAGGACGTGTTCCTGAAGGACATCTGGCCGAGCAACGACGAAGTCACCACCACCATGAATGCCTGCATGGACCGCGCCATGTTCCAGGCGCGCTATGCTGATGTCTACAAGGGCGATGCCCACTGGCAGGCGATCAACGTGACCGGCAGCGAGACCTACCAGTGGCGCGCCGGCAGCACTTATGTTGCCAACCCGCCCTACTTCGAGGGCATGACCATGACGCCCGAGCCGGTGACTGACGTGATCGAGGCAAAGCCGCTGCTGATCCTGGGCGATTCGATCACCACCGACCACATCAGCCCGGCCGGTTCGATCAAGGCCGACAGCCCGGCCGGCCAGTGGCTGCTCGAGCATCAGGTCGCCAAGGCGGACTTCAACTCCTACGGCGCGCGGCGCGGGCATCATGACGTGATGATGCGCGGCACCTTTGCCAATATCCGCATCCGCAACGAGATGGTCCCCGGCACCGAAGGCGGGTTCTCCAGCTACAAGGGCGAGACCATGCCCGTCTATGACGCGGCGATGAAGCACAAGGCCGACGGCACAGCCCTGGTGGTGATCGCGGGCAAGGAATACGGCACCGGCTCCAGCCGCGACTGGGCGGCCAAGGGCACCAACCTGCTGGGCGTGCGCGCGGTGATCGTCGAAAGCTTCGAGCGAATCCACCGTTCCAACCTGGTCGGCATGGGCGTGCTGCCACTGCAGTTCAAAGATGGCGACACGCGCGAAACACTAGGCCTGACGGGCGATGACAGCTTCACCATCAAGGGTCTGGCCAAGATCCAGCCGCAGCAGGACGTGACCGTGGAAGTGACCCGCACTGACGGGTCCAGCTTCACCTTCACAGCCCTGTGCCGGATCGATACCGCCAATGAACTGGAGTATTTCCGCAACGGTGGCATCCTTCACTACGTGCTGCGCAAGCTGGCCGCATGATGCGCCTGGCGCTCAAGGCACCGGCGCTCGCCGTCCTGCTGCTGGCCGGGGCCTGTTCCCCGGCCATCGGCGCGGCGGACGATGCGGCGGTCATGCCTGAGAAGGCAGCAGGCGTCACCACGGTGAGGGCTGCGGAACTCGCGGCGCTGGTCGCCGAGGGCAAGGTTCGCCTGGTCGATGTGCGCACGCCACAAGAGTTTGCCGAAGGCAGCATTCCCGGTGCCGTCAACATTCCGCTTGACCGGTTCGACCCGGCCGCGATCACCGATGAACCGGGCAAGGAGACGGTGCTGTTCTGCCGGTCGGACCGCCGCTCAGGCCTTGCTGCCGAACAACTTGCGTCGCACCGCGATGCCACCGTACGGCACCTTGAAGGCGGCATTCTGGACTGGATCGCGCAGGGACAAACGATCACCCCCGCGCAATAGCGCACCTCGGGCAGGAGCACAGAAAAAGGGCGGCTCCTTTTCGGAGGCCGCCCTTTTTTCCCTTGCGGCCGGAGCCTGGACGGATCAGCCGCCGCGGATCACCTTGAACTTGCGCCGCCCTAGGATCGCCGCTGCCGCAGCGCCGAACAGGATCATCATCGGCGGAGCGGGAACCGGCGTGCCGCCGCTGGTGCCACCCGAAGAGGAAGAACTGCTGCTCGACGACGAGCTGCTGCTGGTCGATCCGCTGCCGCCCGAAGTCGAGGACGAACCCGAGCTGCTCGACGAGGAGCTGGTGCTGCTGGTGCTGATGTTGCCCGAACTGGTGGAGCTGGTCGAAATCCCGCCCGAGGATGAGCTCGAGCTGCTCGACGAGGAGGACGAGGAGCTGCTGCTCGACGAGCTGCCACTGCCGCCCGAAGAAGAACTCGACGAGCCGCCACTGGATGAGGAGGATGAGCCGCCAGAGCCGCCGCTGGTGGTGGTTCCCGGGTGGCCGCCACTTCCGCCGGAACCACCACTGCCACCCGAACCGCCCGAAGACGAGGAGCTGGAGCTGCTGGAGGAGGAGGAGGACGACGAGGAACTGGAGCTGCTCGACGAGGAACTCGATACATTGCCGGACGAGCTGGATACGTTGCCCGACGAACTGCTGACATTGCCCGAAGAGCTTGAAACATTGCCCGAAGAGCTCGAGACATTGCCCGAAGAGCTCGAGACATTGCCCGAAGAGCTCGAGACGTTGCCCGAAGAGCTCGAGACGTTGCCCGAAGAGCTCGACACACCACCGGTTGAGGTCGAAACGCCACCCGTGGAGGTTGAAACGCCTCCGGTCGAGGTGCTGACCCCACCCGTACTGGTCGAAGTTGAGACACCGCCGGTCGAGGTGCTGACCCCGCCCGTACTGGTCGAAGTTGAGACACCGCCGGTCGAGGTACTGACCCCGCCCGTGGTGGTGCTGCTGCCGCCGGTGGAGCTGGTCGTGGTCGAGCTGAGGCCGCCAGTAGTGGTAGTCGAACTCAGACCGCCGGTGGATGTCGATGTACCTCCGCTTCCGCCGCTGCTGTTGATGATGTCGATATCAATCACGATCCCGCTGGAGCCGCTGGTGCCGCTGGTACCGCCGGTCGAGGTCGAGGTCGAGCTGCCGCCCGACGAGGTCGAACCGCCCGAGGTGGTGGTGGTCGAGGTCACGACGACCGAGCCGCTTGACCCGCCGCTGCCGCCAACGAAACCGCCGAAGAAGCCGCCGCCGAAACCGCCGCCAAACCCGCCGCCGCCGCCGATTACGGTCACACCGCCACCGCCGCCGCCGCCGCTCACCGGCGGAAGGGGAGGCAGGGGAAGCGGCATCGGCACCGCGGCCATCGCATACTGATAGGTCGGCGCGCATTCATTGGCCGCACCATACCCTGCACCGGGAACCGTGCGCACGCCGCCCATGCCGCCGAGCGGCCCCTGGACGATCGAGCCCGGACCGGCAGGAACGCATTCGATCGTGCGCTGGACGACCCGGCGCTTACGCTGGACCGTCTTGGGCACGTGACGCTTGGCCGTCTGCTGCTTGACGTAGCGGGGCTGCGCCTTGGCCGCCTTGATCGACTTGGCAGACTTGTAGGACGGCTGTTCCGTCGCCATCGGTTCAGCGACGTGGACCGCGCCACCTGCGAGCAGCGCGGTGCCCGCAGCAGTCGCGGACAGTTTCGCCAGGGCCAATTTTACCGACATGAGCAAGCTCTCTTGTTGCATCCGGGCCGTGAGTGGAAGCGGCGTCTCCGCCCCCATGAACACGTCCCTGTGACACCAAGAAGCGACCAACTCCTTAAATCGGCAATCGGATTAACTATGATTCGGCTGCGTCTGCGGCAAAAAAACGCGCCGATTTCCGGCTCTTCCCCGTGACTGTCCCGTTATGGAACCGAACCGGTGGCAAATCCCAACGAAACCCTTAATCTTCTGGGCCGAACAGCGGGGCCTGGCTACCGGCCGGCGGGCGCATTTCGAGATGATTCCATCCCGCATCGTTGAGGCAGCGCCCGCGCGCGGTGCGGGCGATCAAGCCCAATTGGATGAGGTAAGGCTCGATCACTTCCTCCACCGTGTCGCGCGGTTCGGCAAGGCCTGCGGCGAGCGTTTCGACCCCCACCGGGCCGCCCCGGTACGTGGTCGCGATCATGGTCAGGTAGCGCCGGTCCATGGCATCAAGGCCGAGCCGGTCGATCTCCAGCCGGGTCAGCGCGGCATCGGCAATTGCCCGGGTGACGAGGCCATCCCCCGCGACATGGGCGAAATCGCGCACTCGGCGCAGCAGCCGCCCGGCCACGCGGGGCGTGCCACGGCTGCGCCGGGCAATCTCGCGCGCGCCCGCGGGATCAATCTCCATCCCCAGCAGCCGCGCGCCTCGCGTTACCACCAGGTCGAGCTCCTCGTGGGTGTAGAAATTCAATCGCACCGGAATGCCGAACCGATCGCGCAGGGGTGTGGTCAGCAGCCCCTGCCGGGTGGTCGCGCCGATCAGGGTGAACGGCGGCAAGTCGATCCGCACGCTGCGCGCCGAGGGCCCTTCGCCGATGATCAGGTCGAGCGCGCGGTCCTCCATCGCCGGGTAGAGCACTTCCTCGACCACCGGGTTGAGGCGGTGGATCTCATCGATGAACAGCACGTCGTGCGGTTCAAGATTGGTCAGCAGCGCGGCCAGATCCCCCGCCTTGGCGATCACCGGGCCGCTGGTGGCGCGGAAACCGGCGCCCAGTTCCTTGGCGACGATCTGCGCCAGCGTGGTCTTGCCAAGGCCCGGCGGGCCGAAGAATAGCACATGGTCCATCGCCTCGCCCCGGCCCCGGGCCGCCTCGATAAACACCCGCAAGTTATCGCGCGCCGCCTCCTGCCCGATAAACTCGGCCAGCGATTTCGGACGCAGCGCGGCGTCCGGGTCGTCCGGCTGGCGGGCGGGGGAATGGAGGGGTTGGTCAGTCATTGCCGGTTCACCCCGCCGCCCGCTTGAGCGCCACGCGGATCAGGTCGCTTTCGCTCGCCCCCTCGCCCAGCTCGCCTTGTGCCAGGGCCACGGCGCGGGCGGCGACGGCGGGTTTGAAGCCCAGGTTTTCCAGCGCGCTGACCGCGTCGGCACTGTTGCTGCCTGCGGGGGTGATCGCGACGCCCGCCACGCGACCGGACGAGGGCATCGCGCCCGCCTTGTCCTTCAACTCGTTGACGATCCGCCCCGCCAGCTTCGGCCCCACGCCCTGCGCGCGGGCGACCATCGCCGCATCGCCATTGGCGCAGGCCGCCTGCAGTTCGCCCGCCGACAGCGCGCTGAGGATCGCCAGCGCGACCTTGCTGCCCACCCCCTGCACCTGGGTAAGCAGGCGGAACCAGTCCCGCTCGCCGCTGTCAGCAAAGCCAAGGAGGCGCATGTCGTTCTCGGAAACCTGAAGGTCGGTGTAAAGCGTGCACGCCTCTCCCCGCTCACCCAAAGCGGACAGGGTCTTGGCCGAACAGTGGACGAAATAGCCGACCCCCGCCACGTCGATCACCGCCCAATCGGTGCCGGTTTCGTCAAGCAGGCCGCGCAGCTTTGCAATCATGGTTTGTTCCTGCCCGCAAAGAATCGTTTGGTCCAGCGGCAATGGACAGCCGCGCACAGTTGCGACAAGACGGGTGACATGAGCTGGAACACTTTCGGGCGGGTTTTCCGCATGACGACCTGGGGCGAAAGCCACGGCCCTGCCCTGGGGGCAGTGGTAGACGGGTGCCCGCCGGGGCTCGCCCTTGATGAAGCCGCGATCCAGCCGTTCCTTGATGCGCGCCGCCCGGGGCAGAACAAGTTCACCACCCAGCGCAACGAACCCGACCAGGTCCGCGTGCTCTCCGGCACGTTTGAGGGCAAAACCACCGGTACCCCGATCAGCCTGATGATCGAGAACACCGACCAGCGCAGCAAGGACTACTCGGAGATCGCCCGGGCTTATCGCCCTGGCCATGCCGACTATGCCTATGACGCCAAGTACGGCCTGCGCGACTATCGCGGCGGCGGGCGTTCGAGCGCACGCGAGACAGCGGCGCGAGTGGCGGCAGGGGCGATCGCCCGGTTGGTGATCCCGGAGGTGGCCATCCTCGCCTATGTCGCGGAGATCGGCGGCGATGCGGTCGACCCGGCCAACTTCGATGCGGGCGAGATCGGCCGCAACCCGTTCTGGTGCCCCGATGCCGCCGCTGCCGCGCGGTGGGAGGCACTGGTCGACGACGCACGGAAAGCTGGGTCCTCGCTCGGCGCGGTGGTCGAATGCTTGGCGACCGGCGTACCCGCCGGATGGGGCGCACCGATCTATGCCAAGCTCGATGCCGACCTTGCCGCCGCGATGATGGGGATCAATGCGGTGAAAGGCGTGGAAATCGGCGACGGCTTCGGCGCGGCGCGCCTCTCGGGCGAACAGAACGCCGATCCGATGCGCGCCGGAGCAGATGGCGCGCCGGTGTTCGCGGCCAACCACGCTGGCGGGATTGCGGGCGGGATCAGCACCGGCCAGCCGATCGTGTGCCGAGTGGCGTTCAAGCCGACCAGCTCGATCCTCACCCCCGTGCCATCGATCACCCGCGACGGCGCGGAAACCGAGGTCCGCACCAAGGGTCGGCATGACCCCTGCGTGGGCATTCGCGGCACCCCGGTGGTCGAAGCGATGATGGCGCTGGTGCTGGCAGACCACAAATTGCTGCACCGGGCACAGGTTGGTTAGACTCATCCTTTGCCGTTTGTGCGCAGCGCACATCGGGAGCGTCTCTCAGCGCCGCCGTTTCAGAACCAGGTAGAGCGCGCCTTCCCCGCCGTGGCGACGGTGGGCCTTGCGGATCGCGCCAATGTCGCTGCCGTGCGGCCCGGCGGCGAGCCAGTCGAGCAGCTTGGCCCGGATCGCCCCGCGCCGCTCGCCCCGGTCCGCCGCTTCGACCGGACGCAGCTTGCCCGCGATCAGCAGCACCACCCGTGCACCCATCGCCTTGGCCTGCGTGAGGCCGTCGTCGAGCCTGTCATGCGCCGAATCGAGCGTATGGCCATGCAGATCGAGGGTGAAATCGGGTTCGATCGCCCCCGCCTTGAAGCGCCGCTCCCAATGTGAATCGAGCCCAGCATCGGCGCGGGCCGGGGCCGGAGCTGGGACGGGCGTGGCTGGTGCCTTTACCGGACGGCTCGCGGGCCGTGGCACGGGCGCGGCGACCGGTGGCTTTCTCTCCGCGCGGACGGGCTTTGCCGGAACGGCCGCCGCCCTGGCCTTTTGCACCGGGTGGATCGGTTTGACGGTGGCCGCGACCTTGTCCCACGCCGAGGCTTCTTCCGGGGTCAGGCCGCGCGGGTGACTCATTCGCCGCTGAGGCGAGCGACCGTGCCCTTGGGCAGCAACACCAGCGCAGTGCCACGCGCGCTCATCCCGCCCGCGATCACGCGGGCATCCTCGCCCGCGCCCCAGAAGGTGTCGAACCGGTTGGCGCCCTTGATCGCGCCGCCGGTATCTTGCGCCACCCACAGCCCGTTCGCTTCCGCCCGGTCCAGATCCAGCCATACCGGCGCTCCATAGGGAACGAAGGCCGGATCGACCGCCACCGACGCCTCGCGCCGCACCGGCACGCCGATGGAACCCAGCGGCCCGTCACCGGTCAGTTCGCGGAAGAACACGTAGCTGCGGTTCTGGTGCATGACCTTGCGGCCTTCCTCCGGATTGTCCCGTATCCACGCCATCAGCCCCTGCATCGTTCCGGGATATTGCCCCGGCCCGGTGCCGATTACACCGCGTTCGCGCAGGATCCGCCCGATCGCGACATATTCGCGCCCGTTCTGCCCGGCATACCCGATCCGGATCACCTGCCCCTCCGGCGTGACCAGCCGCCCGGAACCCTGGATCTGGAGGAAGAACAGCTCCACCGGGTCAGCCGCCCAAGCCAGCTCCAGCCCGCGCCCGGCCAGCGCGCCGGCATCGATCTCGGAGCGTTCATAGTAGGGCACGAACTTGCCCGACGGCAGCTTGCGCGAAAGTGGCGGGCGGCCAGTCCGCTCGCTCAGCGGAGTTTCGTCATGCCAGCCACGTTCCAGGTCTGGCGGCAGGGCATGAACTGGCACCTCGTAGCCCGGCCGGCGGGTGCGGCTGCCGGCGATCTCCGGCTCGTAGTAACCGGTGGCAAAGGCCTCCCCGGTGCCGACCCGGGCGGTTTCGAAATGCTCGATGAAGAACTGGCGCGCTCGGCTGACCGGCCACGCACGCGCCGCTTCGCAAGCGGGAACCCAGTCTTCGGGATAAGTCAGTCCGCTCGCATCGGGTCGGCGGGTCGCAACGTGGCAGGATTCGCGAAAGGCGGCGAGCGCGGTATCGGCACGGCCCGGACCTTGCAGCAAGGCCCCGACACTCGGCCCGCGCACCACGCCAGCAAAAGCGGCACTGGCGACTGCGCCTGCAGGCGGCTTAGCCTGGCCGACCGGGCGCGGGGCCTCACCGCCAGGGATGACACGGCAGCCGGCCAGCAGAAATGCCGTTGCCAGTCCCGCCGCGATCCGTTTCACCGGAAATGACCCCCCTGTATTCGTGGCCCGAAGCCTGTGCCTCAGCCTTCGTCAGTCTCGTCGAGGATCCAGTCAGGTGCCGCCGATGTGACATCGCGGCGGAAGGTCCAGACATCCTGGCTGACCACGGCATCGTCGAGCGAACCGGCGATGAGGTTGCCATCGCGATCATAGGTCACGGCCGCGATATCAGCGACAAACCGGACCGCTACCCGCGCCGTCCTGCCATCAAGCGTGGCCGAATGGATCACCGCTTCCTCGATCCGGATCAGCGCGTTCTGCAGCGTCTCGCCCGCTTCCTCGCGTGCGGTGATCGCTGCATCGAAGCCGGCGTAGACATCATCGTCGCACAGTTCGCGCAAGGTCTCGCGGTCACCGCTCCAGAACGCTTCCAGCACCATGGCATAGGCACCCTTGGCGCCTTCGAGGAACCCGGTGATGTCGAACCGCCTGTCTGCGGCGGCAATGTCGCGGACGCCGCGTTCGACCGCCGGCAGCACGCTGTCGCCCGCTTCGGGATGAAGCGGCACGACCGGCGCCGGTGCGGCGCGCGGCATGGCTGCGGGCGGCGGGGCGCCATCCGGCCCTTCGAACCGGTTCGGCACGTGCCCTTCCTCATGATCGGCGCGCTGGCCAAGCACGGAATAGAGGCGCAGGCCGAGAAAAGCGGCAATGGCAGCGAGGATGACGATCTCGTAGATCACGACGAATATCCGTTCAACATGGGGAACATGCCCGCAGGCGCGCTCCGGTCCAGTCCCTGTGGTGCCCTATATGGCGCGGGTTTTCAAATGAACAACGCGCACTGCGGCGAAAATGTCCTGCGTTGCGGCAGGGCGCACACAGTGCTAGGCGGCGCGCCGAACCCGGCTGCCCCTGTGGGCACCACCTGCCAGACCCTGACGAAAGCGATTTACCCATGGCCGACGAAGGCGACATCCTGACCGACATCAACCCCGATCCGCTGCCCAACGGTGCCGATACCGCACCCGCCGCCGGGATGATCTCGCAGTACATCAAGGACCTTTCGGTTGAGAACCCGAACGCGCCGCAAGCCTACCAGTGGACCGATGCGCCGCAGATCGACCTGCAGCTCAACATCGGCGCCCAGCCGATCAGCGACGAAGTGCACGAGGTCGAACTGAAGATCACGGTCACCGCTAAGGCGGGAGCGGGCAATTTCTACCTGGTCGAGCTGGCCTATTGCGGTCTGGTCGGGATGCGCAATCTGCCTGACGATCAGGCCCATGCCTTCCTTTACGCGGAAGCACCACGGATTTTGTTCCCGTTCGCCCGCCGGGTGATTGCAGATGCCACGCGCGATCTTGGCTACCAGCCGCTGCTGCTCGATCCGATCGATTTCAACGGCCTCTATTTCCAGCGCATTCAGGAACAGGCTGCTGCTTCCGGCGAAGCGGCCGCTCCGGCGGCAGACGCCTGAGCGCACGCGGCCAGCGCGGACCAGACCGATGAGCCTGCTCCGTAATGTCGGCACGATCGGTGGGCTGACCCTGGTCAGCCGCATCGGCGGGTTCGTGCGCGACATGCTGCTGGCCCGCGTGCTCGGTGCAGGCGGCGTAGCCGATGCCTGGCAGCTGGCGTTCCAACTTCCCAACATTTTCCGCCGGCTGTTTGCCGAAGGCGCCTTCGCCAGTGCCTTCGTGCCGCTGTTCAACCGGCGGATGACAGGCGACGACGACATTTCCGAAGCGCGCCGCTTCGCCGAGGATGTGCTGGCGGTGCTGATCCCGATCCTGATTGCTTTCGGCGGGCTGGCCCTGCTGGTCATGCCTTGGATTGCCGGGCTGTTCGCCAACGAGGGAACGGCCGGGGATCCCGCCCTGTTCGACCATGCCGTGCTGATGGCGCGGATCACTTTTCCTTATCTGCTGTTCATGAGCCTGGCGACGCTGTTTGCCGCCGTGCTCAATTCGCTGTCGCGGTTTGCGGCGGCGGCGGCGGCACCGATCCTGCTCAACATCTGCCTGATCACCGCGCTGGCCTGGGGCGCGTTCCAGCCTGACAGCGAGCCGACCCGGATGGCGGTTGGGTTCTGGCTGGCAGTCGCGGTCTCGGTTTCCGGGCTGCTGCAACTGCTGTGGCTGTGGTTCTGGATGCGCCGTTCGGGCTTCCGGCTGGCGCTGCGCCGCCCGCGCCTGACCGCGCAGGTGAAGGAACTGGGCGTGCTGATCGTGCCAGCCGTGTTCGGTGCAGGCGTGTACCAGATCGCCCGCTTCATCGACCTTTTCTTCCTCTCCACCCTGCCCGACGGCAGCTATACCTATCTCGCAATGGCCGACCGGTGGAACCAGTTGCCGCTCGGCATCATCGGCATTGCCCTGGGCACCGCGATCCTTCCCGCCCTGTCGCGCTATCTCGGCCGGGACGAGCCGGAGGAAGCCTCGCGCCTGCAGTCGAACGCGATCGAGCTGGCTATGCTGCTGACCATCCCGGCCGCCGTGGCGCTCTATGTCACCGGCAGCGCGTTTACCCGGGTTTTCTTCGTCGGTGGGGCGTTCACGCTGGAGGACGCGCTGGTGACTGGCACCGTGGTCGGCGGGCTGGTGATCGGCCTGCCCGCCTATGTCCTGGTCAAGGTGCTGACGCCCAACTTCTTCGCCCGCAAGGACACCCGCACCCCGGTCTATACCGCCGCCGCCAGCCTGACGGTCACGGTCCTGCTCAATTTCCTGCTGGTCCCGCGCCTCGGCGTGCTGGGGCTGGCGGTCGCAGGCTCGATCGGTGCCTGGTGCAATGTGGCGCTGCTCTATGCCCTGCTGGCGCACAAGGGGCACTTCCAACTGCCCGGGCGGATCGTGGGGCGGATTGCCCGCATCGTTCTGGCCGCTGCCGCGATGGGGGCCGCGTTGTGGGTCCTGATGGCCCCGCTCGACCCGATGTTCAGCGGCACCGCGCTGGAGCGGGCCGCCGCCATCCTGGCCATAGCCGGTGCGGGCCTTGCCAGTTTCGGCGCTGCGGCTTTCCTGCTCGGCGTACTCGACAAGGCGACGGTGCAGCGCCTAATGCGCCGCCAGAGCTAAGCCACAGGACAGATCATGCGCGTCGTTTCCGGCATCCAGCCCACGGGCAACCTGCACCTCGGCAATTACCTGGGCGCGATCCGCAACTGGGTGCGGATGCAGGATTCGATGCCAGTGGGTGGCCAGTGCCTTTACTTCCTGGCCGACCTCCATGCCATCAGCCAGCCGCACAATCCGGCTGAACTGCGAGCTGCAACGCTGGAAATGGCTGCCGCGCTGGTCGCCTGCGGGATCGATCCGGATCGCTCAATTCTGTTCAACCAGGCGCAGGTTCCCGCCCATGCCGAGCTGCAATGGCTGCTCAACGGCACCGCGCGGATGGGCTGGCTTGGGCGGATGACCCAGTGGAAGGACAAGGCCGGCAAGAACCGCGAGGGGCAGTCGGTCGCCCTGTTCACCTATCCCGTGCTGCAGGCGGCAGACGTGCTGCTCTATCAGGCCACCCACGTGCCGGTGGGCGAGGACCAGAAGCAGCACCTGGAGCTGGCGCGTGACATCGCGCAGAAGTTCAACAACGATTTCTGCACCGACGATGCGCCGGTTTTCACCCTGCCCGAGCCGATCGTGCCGCCGGAAGCCGCACGGATCATGAGCCTGCGCGATGGCAGCGCCAAGATGTCCAAGTCCGATCCGAGCGAGATGAGCCGGATCAACCTAGCCGACGATGCCGACACGATCATGCAGAAAGTCCGCAAGGCCAAGACTGACCCGGAGCCGTTGCCGTCAGAAGCGGCCGGGCTGGTCGGACGCCCCGAAGCGCTCAACCTCGTGTCGATCTATGGCGCAATGACCGGGCAGTCGGTCGATCAGGTGCTCGGCCAGTTTGCCGGACAGGGGTTTGGCGCGTTCAAACCTGCTCTCGCTGAAGCGCTGATCGAATCGCTCGGCCCGATTGCCGGGCAGTTTCGCAGACTGAAGGAAGATGGTGAAGCACTCGACGCGATTCTGGCGCGGGGGGCGGCGCGGGCGAGAGAGATGGGGGGGGCGACCCTGACCGCGACCTATCAGGCTTTGGGACTGGTCCGGGGCTGAACCGGCTGGCCATTCAAACCCGGTTCAGCCCCGGTGCTGCATGGTGTAACCTGGTCAAGGACCCGGGCGAACCCAAGCAGGGGTAATCGTCGGCCAGGTCCCCACGGGTTTCGCATAAGGTGTAGTATCATGAGCGCAAACAACACGAACCGTGTCCGACTGATGAAGCTTGTTGCCGTGCCGCTGCTGCTGGCCGGGCTGGCCGCCTGCGCCACGCCGTTCAAGGCCGATGTGTCCCGCTTCCAGACCCAACTTCCGGCACCGCAGGGCCAGAGCTTTGCCGTCGTCGCAGACGATCCGGCGCTTGCGGGCGGGCTGGAGTTTTCCCGCTATGCCGAACTGGTGTCAGCCCAGATGGCGCAGCTCGGTTACGCCCAGGCCGCATCGCCCGAACAAGCCAGCCTGCTGGTCCGGTTCGATTACGGGGTCGACAACGGGCGCGAACGGGTGCGCAGCACCGGGTTTGCCGATCCGTTCTGGGGTAGCTGGCTCAGCTATCGTCCGGTCTACTACCGCACCCGTACCGGCTATATTCGCCGGGTTCATCCAACATCGGCGTGGGGCTACGGTTTCCACGATCCGTGGTTCGGCGGGCGCGAAGTGGAAAGCTACACCGTCTACACCAGCGGGATCGACCTGAAGATCGACAATGTCGCCACCGGCCAGCGCCTGTTCGAAGGCAAGGCCCAGGCGCTGTCGAGCTCCAACCGCCTGCCGCATCTGGTGCCGAATCTGGTCGAGGCGATGTTTACCGACTTCCCCGGCAATTCGGGCGAGACCGTGCGCATCTCGATCGCCCCGGAAAAGAAGACCGTCCGGCGGGTCGACTGACGGGCCTGAAGGGTCTGGCCGGAGGGTGCCTTGCGGCGCGCCTCTGGCCGACCCGGCGCACAGCCTTAATTCGGAATTTACCCTGATCTGGCATCGACCGGTCTTTCGCCACGAAAGGCCCGTGCATGAACGAGATGAGCAGGATCGAAGCGGCCGTTCCCGCCGACAAGCCCGAGTGCGCGGCGCGGGCGGAGGTAGGCGCGCTGCGCAGCGCCGGATTTGCCGCAGGCGAACACCCCGATACCGCCCGCCACCGTATCCAGCATGATTTCATCATGCAGGCCACCAGCCTGTCGCGTGAAGCGGTCGACCGCCGCTACGCCTATCTCACCCGGCTGGTCGAGCGGGCGAAAGAAGAACTCGGCCACGCCCGCTCCGCCTCCAACGAAATGCGCATGGCGGCAATGCAGCAGAACATCGACGAGCTGGTGGCCTATGTCTCGGGTCACGGCATCCGGGCCAAGCTGCCCAACCGGAACGGCGAAGCCGGGCCGGCGTCGGCCGCCAACTTCTTCGTGCTAGGCGAAATTCCGGCCTTCCTCGGTGAAATGAGCTTCCTGATCGACCTGTGGTACGAAAAGGAACTGGCCAAGGTCCACGACGAACTGCTCAAGCTGACCGGTCTCGTCGCCCGGTTACGCTGATCCGGGAACGGGTCCGGGGCGGCCCGGTCAGAGCCGCTGGTGCCCGCCGGTCGAGCCGAACCCGCCGGCCCCGCGCGCGGTGTCATCCAGCTGCGCCACCTCCTGCCACACGGCCCGGGTGACGGGCGCGAGCACCAACTGCGCCACCCGGTCCCCGCGCGCAATCGCGAACGGCCCGGGCCCATGGTTGATCAGGATCACCCTCAGTTCACCGCGGTAATCACTGTCGATCGTGCCGGGCGTGTTGGGCACGGTAATCCCGTGCTTCAGGGCCAGGCCTGAACGGGGCCGGACCTGGATTTCGTAGCCCGGTGGGATCGCCATGGCGAGGCCGGTTGCAACCGCGTGGCACGCACCGGGGGCAAGCACCAGGTCCTCCGCCGAGACGACATCCATGCCCGCAGCCCCAGCCGTCGCATAATCCGGCAGTTCCAGCCCCTCGCCATGAGGCAGGCGCATCAGCGCAACGGCAACAGGTTCAGTCATGCCGGCTCAGTTCCCGCTCCAGTTCCTCGGCCATGCGCGCAACCAGCGCTTCGGCCACCCGGTCTTTGGGCATTTCCTCAAGGTGTTCGACCCCGCGCGCGGTGACGATGTGGACGCGGTTCATTTCCCCACCCATCACGCTCTGACCTGTCGGGCCGGAAACATCGTTGGCCACGATCCAGTCCGCACCCTTGCGCTTGCGCTTGGCCTCGGCATGTTCGACCACGTTTTCGGTTTCCGCCGCAAACCCGATCAGAAGACCCGGGCGCTTGCTCCCCGTTGCAACTGTGGCGAGAATGTCGGGATTTTCCGTCAGCAGCAGGGCCGGCGGGGCGGACCCGCGTTTCTTCATCTTGTGCGCCGCGAAGTCCTTGGTCCGCCAGTCCGCCACCGCCGCCACCATCACCGCGACATCGGCGGGCAGGGCCAGCTTGACCGCATCTGCCATCTCGCGCGCGGATTCGACATCAATCCGGTCTACCCCGTGGGGCGTGTCGAGATGGACTGGGCCCGCCACCAGGGTGACCCGGGCGCCGGCCGCAGCGGCAGCTGCGGCAATGGCAAAGCCCTGCTTCCCGCTGGATCGGTTGGCGATGTAGCGCACCGGATCGATCGGCTCGTGGGTCGGCCCGGCGGTGACCAGCACATGGCGGCCATAGAGCGGCCGATGGGTCGGTTCTTGCGCGAAGTCGGGCTGGCCTGCCAGCGGATCCTCCACTAACACTTCCGGCGCCCCGGCCGCCATCCCGACCGTCTGGTTGAGCGCGTCGGGATCGGTCGGCGGAGCCGCGGCGGCCCGCCCCTTGGAGGCCAGCAAGCCGGCCCCTGAAGCGGGATCCGCAACCGGCTCGTGCGGCTGGTCGGCTTGCTCCTCCGGCAGGCGCTCATCCCCGGCTTCGCTCCATTGCGCTTCCACCACCTCGGCGCTGCGGCGTGGGGTCGAGCGCGGGATCAGCGAGGACAGCAGGCCGCCCAACCCACCCCCAAGCCCGCCGCCACGCGGGCGGACCTCCGGCTCTGGCTCCAGTGCTTCGAGCAGATCGGTCGGAGCGCGTGGCTCACAATCGGCCACCATCCCGAAGCGGGCGGCGATCTCGGCCCAGATCACCTCCGGGTCAGGGAGGCGGCCGGGCCCGAATTCGCCGCACGCCATCGCGCCATCATCGGGATCGATCACCTCGACTCCGGCCTGGCGCAGCCAGGCAATGTTACGCTGGGTGGCTTCATGCTGCCACATCCGCACATTCATGGCCGGGATCACCATGACCGGTTTGTCCGTCGCGAGGATCAGTGTGGTGGCGAGATCATCGGCGATCCCTGCGGTCATCTTGGCCAGCAGGTCGGCCGTGGCCGGGCAAACGACGACCAGGTCGGCTTCGCGGCTGAGCTGGATGTGGCCCATCTCGGCTTCGTTCTTGAGGTCCCACAAGGTGGTATAGACCGGGTTCTCGCTGAGCGCAGCCAGCGCCATCGGGGTGACGAATTGCTGCCCCCCGGCCGTCACCACGCAGGTCACCGATCCACCGCCCTTGCGGATCAGGCGGACCAGCTCGCATGACTTGTAGGCGGCGATCCCGCCGCCGACCACCAGCAGGATGCGTGGGAAACCGCCCGCGCTCACTGGAGCGCTCCCCCACTGCAGTGCCCGTTGCCCGTGCTGGGCGTCATCGACCCGATCCCCCATGTTTCTGCCTTGTATCGGCAAGGTTAACCATCCCGGCGGCCCCGCGCCAGCCCCCGTTGCTGCGACTTGGGCCGGACAGGGATAATTTTGTCTGGCGACTTATCCCTATCGCCTTGGTAACCTGCTGGGACAACGCGAGAGCGACAAGGGAAGGATGACAATGCGGGTAGTGCTGACAGGCGTGATTTTTGCAGCGGGGCTGCTGTTCCTGTTCATGGGTTTCGGGTTCATGTTCGATCCGGTGGCTGCAGGCACCGATTTCGGCCTGTCCCCCAACAGCGCACAGGGTCTCGCCTCGATCCGGGCCGACATGACCGCGTTCTTCGTGGTCGGCGCGGTGTGCATGATGGTGGGCGCATGGCGCCGCAATGGCGACCTGCTGCTGGTTCCAGCCGGCCTGTTCGGCGTCGCCCTGCTGGGCCGGTTCGTCGGCCTGGCGGTGGACGGGCCGTGGAACGGTTACTGGATGCCGATGCTGGTCGAAGCGGTCATGGTCATCGTGCTGCTCATCGCCAGCCGGGTTCTGCCGCACCGGGCCCGCTAGAGCGACCCGATCCAGCCGAGCGCGCTTGCTCCTGCCACCGCAGCGCCGCCAACCAGAGCCGCGAACAGGTAACCCGGCCAGCGCCGTTCGCTTCGCACCGGCTTGTCCCACATCAGCGGAATATCGGGCAGCGGTGGCGGTTCGGGCGCGCCGCCTTTGGGCGGGTATTGCTCCTCCAGCCGGCGGACCAGCCCCGGGATCCGCAGCAGGGTGTCGGTATCCTCGCGGATCCGGTCGGCCAGAGCCGATTCCGGCCCCAGTTCACCGCGGATCCATTCGCGCACGAACGGAGCCGCCACATCCCACATATTGATCTCGGGATTGAGCTGGGTGGCGATGCCCTCGACCATCACCATCGTCTTCTGCAGCAGCAGCAGGTGCGGCTGGGTCTTCATGTCGAAATCGCGGGTGATGGCAAACAGTCCGTCAAGCATCTGACCAACGCTGAGCTCGCTGACCGGCTTGCCCCGCATCGGCTCGCCCACTGCGCGCAGGGCGGTCGCGAACTCGTCGACGTTGTGATAGCTGGGCACATATTGCGCCTCGAAATGGATTTCCGCCACCCGGCGGTAATTGCCGGTGGTCAGGCCGTAGAGAATCTCCGCCAGCCACATCCGCGCGCGCCGGTCGATCCGGCCCATGATCCCGAAATCGATCGCGACGATCGTGCCGTCTGCCTTCACGAACAGGTTGCCCTGGTGCATGTCCGCATGGAAGAATCCGGCACTGATCGCCTGGGTCAGGAACGCGAGGACCAGCCGCTTCGCCAGATCCGGCAGGTCGTGCCCGGCAGCGACCAGATCGTCCCGCCGGGAAATCTTGACTCCGTCGACCCATTCGACCGTCATCACCCGGCCATTGGTCCGGTCCCAGTCGATTGCGGGGATGTGGTAGCCGGGAATGGCCCGCATCGCGTCCGCCAGTTCGCTGGCTGATGCCGCCTCGCGCCGCAGGTCGAGTTCGCGCAGGGTCCAGCGTTTGAAATTGGCAATGGTCAGACGCGGGCGCAATCGCTGCGCTTCGCCGCCCATTGCTTCGACGTGCGCCGCCGCCCATTCATAGGTTTCGATATCGCGGGCGAACTTTTCCCGGATGCCGGGACGCAGGACCTTGATCGCAACCTGCCGCCCTTCGGTGGTCACGCCCTTGTGCACCTGGGCGATGGATGCGGCGCCGACCGGCTCCTCCTCGACATGGCTGTAGAGCATCTCGAGCGGCTGGCCGAAGCTCGATTCAATCGCCGCGCGGATCTCGGCAAAGGGCACCGGCGGCAGGCTGTCCTGCAGGGACAGCAGGTTGTGCGCCGCCTCCTCGCCGACCAAGTCGGGCCGGGTGGCGAGCGTCTGCCCGAGCTTGATCGCAGCCGGACCGATATCCTGGAAGGCGCCGGCATAGTCAGGCACGCGCGGCTGGACCGTGCCGAACCGGGCAATCCGGGCCAGCCGCTTGACCGGTGGCGGGGTGTTGGGATCGTTCTCGATCCCGCGCAGCGCGCCATGCTTTGCCAGCGTGCGGCCCCACTTGAGCAGCCGGAAGATATGGGTCCTTGGCCGTGTCACGCGCTCAGATTTTCCAGCCGGAATGGATCGCCACCGCGCCGCCCAGAATCGGTTCAACCCGGGTCTGGCTGAATCCGGCGGCGCGGATCATCCGCTCGAATTCCGGCATCTTGGGAAACCGGCGGATCGATTCGGCGAGATAGCGATAGCTGTCCTCGTCGCCGGCGATAATCTTACCCATCTTCGGCATGACCTTGTGCGAATAGACGTCATAGACTTCGCGAAAGCCGGGCCAGTCGGTGGTTGAGAATTCCATGCAGAAGAACCGCCCGCCATGGCGCAGCACCCGGTAAGCCTCGGCCAGCGCCTGGTCGATATGGGTTACGTTGCGGATGCCGAACACGATCGTGTAGGCGTCGAACATGCGCGCCGGGTAAGTCAGCTGCTCGGCGTTTTGGCACGACCAGGCGAGCCCGGTCAGCCCGCGCTCGACCGCCCGCTCGACGCCCACGTCGAGCATGTCCTGGTTGATGTCAGCCACGGTAACCTCCGCGCCGCGCTGGACCATGCGGAAAGCAATGTCCCCGGTGCCGCCGGCCATGTCGAGAATCGCCTCACCCGGTTGCGGCTTGACCCGGCGCACGAAGCGATCCTTCCACAGCCGGTGCATCCCGCCCGACATGGCATCGTTCATAACATCGTAGCTGGCCGCGACGCTGGAAAAAACCGCGCCGACACGGGCAGTCTTTTCATCAGGGGTGACTTCTTCGTAGCCGAAGGAAACTGTCTCGCTCATGGTGTCGCCTGTTTGGGGATGAGGTGGCCTTAGGGCCAATTGCAGCAGCGGCAAAGGGTGTTAAGGCCTCTGCTATGCCTGAATTGCCCGAAGTCGAGACAACGGTACGCGGCCTTGCCCGGTTCCTCGATGGCGAGCGGATCGTTGCTGCGCGCACCAATCGGGCCGACATGCGCCGCCCCTTCCCGGCCGACCTGATCCAGGCGCTGACCGGAGCGACCGTCACCGGGCTCGGGCGGCGCGCCAAGTACGGCCTGATTCATACCGACCGTGCGCGCACCGTGGTGTTCCACCTGGGAATGAGCGGTCGCTGGCGAATCGATCCCGCGGCGCCTGACAAGCACGACCATTTCGTGATCGAGACCGCCGATCACCGCTTCGCCCTGTGCGATCCGCGCCGGTTCGGCTGGGTCGATCTGGTCGACACCGCCGCACTTGATACCTGGCCCAGCTTTGCCGCGATGGGGCCGGAGCCGCTCGGGCCGGAACTGACGGCCGCCTACTTGAAAGGTGCGCTGGAAGGGCGGGGGCAGGCGATCAAGCTGTGCCTGCTCGACCAGCGGCTCGTTGCCGGGCTGGGCAATATCTACGTCTGCGAGGCGCTGTTCCGGGCCGGGATCGATCCCCGCAAGGCAGGGGGCAAGGTTTCCCGCGCCGCGCTCAACCGGCTGGTGCCGGCCATCCGCGCCGTGCTCAGCCAGTCGATCGAGGATGGCGGATCGACCTTGCGCGATTATGCCCGCCCCGACGGCGAACTGGGGTATTTCGCCACCCGGTTTGAAGTCTATGACCGCGCAGGGCAGCCGTGCGTGCACGATGACGGGGGACATATCCGCCGCCTGGCACAGGGCGGCCGCAGCACCTGGTATTGCCCGCGATGCCAGCGCTAGCGCCAGGAGCCGCGCAATGGGTTGACGATTCGCAGTCAGGCCACTAAGTGCGCCGCTTTCCGGCGGAACCTTCCGCCTTTTTCGGAACCGCACAGCAAGACGATCCGGCTGCGCCACGCAGCCCGAGACAAGCCTGATACAAGGACAAACATGGCCAATACGCCGCAAGCCAAGAAGCGCATCCGTCGCAACGCCAACCGCGCCCAGATCAACGGTGCCCGGATGAGCCGCATCCGCAGCTTCGTGAAGAAGGTCGAGACCGCTCTGGCCGGCGGCGACAAGCAGGAAGCCATCGAAGCGCTCAAGGCAGCCCAGCCGGAACTGGCGCGCGGCGTGGCCCGCGGCGTGATTCACAAGAACACCGCATCACGCAAGATGTCGCGCCTGTCGAAGCGGGTCGCCGCACTCTGATTCGGCGGCTCCGGCAGGGGCTGATAACCGATTTGCAGACCGTTGGGGTCGGTGCCATGGCACCGACCCCTTTTTGCTGCGCTGCATCATGTCACAATCGCGCCCCGGGCCATTGCGCGAAAACCTAGGATATCCCGCGATTCGCGCGAATGGTTAGTGGAAAATTCAGTGTTAACAGGCGTTTGAATGCAGTTCTGCGGGTCGCACCGAGTCAATCGTTTTATTTCAGTTTTTTTGCGTCACCCCCACTTGCGACTCAAGCCGCAGGGGCCCTAACAAAGGCTTCGCACCGGGCAGGACAGCTGGTGAATCACATCGCAGGGACGTGGGGTGTCATCCCGGAATACTGATTCCGGGCACCGGCGAATTGCGACCTGAATGATACGGGGCGAGGCACCGGCCGGAAACGGCGGGAGCCGGAATGAATTGGGGCGGCTGAAGAACATGGCAGCTGAAGAACATGGCGTGGGCCGGTTGGCGGCGAAACGCAGGACGGAGAATGAGGGCATGGAGGATCTCGAGGCAGTAAACCTGGCAGCCGACTGGGCTGACATCAGCCAGGGCCTGCGGAAGGATCTGGGCCACCAGCTCCACAGCCAGTGGATCAAGCCAATCGTGCTGGGCGGGTTCGACCAGGGCAGCGGTGCGCTGGACCTGTTCCTGCCGACCGAGTTCTCCGCCAACTGGGTCAAGGACCGGTTTGCCGACCGTCTCTCGCTGGCGTGGAAGATCGCTCGCAGCGAAGTGCGCCAGGTGCGGATCTCGGTCCATCCGGGGCGGCGCAAGCTGCCCGACATCAGCCTCGGCGGCGATTCGCGGCGGGCCGCCAACGATGGCGGCGATCCGTCGATGATCACGGTCTCGGCCAGTCCGTTCGGCGAAAGCGGGCTGTCGGCCCCGGTCGGGCTCGACCCCTCGCTGACCTTTGCCGCGTTCGTGACCGGCGAGGCCAATGTGCTCGCCTGCAACGCCGCGCAGCGCATGGCCGCGACCGAGAAGCCGCAGTTCAGCCCACTTTACATCAAGGCCGCCACCGGCCAGGGCAAGACCCACCTGCTCCACGCGATCGGCCACGCCTATCTCGGCCAGCACCCGCGCGCACGCATCTTCTATTGCAGCGCCGAGCGCTTCATGATCGAATTTGTCCAGGCGCTGAAGGCCGGGCAAATGATGGAGTTCAAGGGCCGCCTGCGCAGCTTCGACCTGCTGCTGGTTGACGATATCCAGTTCATCATCGGCAAGGCAGCCGCGCAGGAGGAACTGCTTTACACGATCGATGCGCTGCTGGCCGAAGGCAAGCGGCTGGTGTTTGCCGCCGACCGTGCGCCGCAAGCATTGGACGGGGTCGAACCGCGCCTGCTCAGCCGCCTGTCGATGGGCTTGGTGGCGGATATTGCCGCCGCCGACATCGAACTGCGCCGCAAGATCCTCGAATCGAAGCTGACGCGGTTCGCCCCGCTGGAAGTGCCCGAAGACGTGATCGGCTTCCTCGCCCGGACCATCACCCGCAACGTGCGCGAGCTGGTCGGCGGGCTCAACAAGCTGATCGCCTATGCCCAGCTGACCGGGCAGCAGGTCTCGCTCCAGCTGGCCGAGGAACAGCTGACCGATATCCTCTCTGCCAACCGCCGCCGGATCACCATCGACGAGATCCAGCGAACAGTGTGCCATTTCTACCGGATCGACCGATCGGAAATGTCGTCCAAGCGGCGCGCCCGCGCCGTGGTCCGCCCGCGCCAGGTGGCAATGTACCTGTCCAAAGTGCTGACCCCGCGCAGCTACCCGGAAATCGGGCGCAAGTTCGGCGGGCGGGACCATTCGACCGTGATTCACGCGGTGCGCCTGATCGAGGACCTGCGCCAGCGCGATGCCGACATGGACGGCGACGTGCGCAGCCTGCTGCGCCAGCTGGAAAGCTGAGCCACGGCGCGGATTGCACCGGGCCTGCGGCAGGCCTAGGGCTGCCGCTGATGGACCAGTCACCGCAGCCCGCCCGGTTTCCGCTTACCCTTGCTCCGGCGGCATTGCGCGGCCTGCGGGGCGCCTGCCCGCGGTGCGGGGAGGCGCGGCTGTTCGCCCGCTGGCTGCGCCCGACCGGGCGGTGCAGCCAGTGCGGGCAGGACTGGACACTGCACGTGGCAGACGACTTCCCGCCCTACATCTCCATTTTCGTGACCGGGCACCTGATGGCGCCGCTGCTGATCTGGCTGGTGCTGGAGCAGCACTTGTCCGCCTGGGCCGCTGCCGCGATCATCGTCCCCTTCGCCGTGGTGGTCATGCTGGGCGTGCTGCAACCGGCCAAGGGCGCGGTGATCGCGCTGCAATGGTGGCTTGGGATGGGCGCTTTCGTGCGCGAGCGGGCGCAGGACGATCCCGCCCCATGACCCTCGGCCCCGACCGCCTTGAACGCTTCGCGCGCCAGATCATCGTGCCCGAGATCGGCGGCGCGGGGCAAGTCGCGCTGGCACAGGCGCGGGTGACGCTGGTGGGCCTGGGCGGGATTGGCTCGCCGATGCTGCAATACCTTGCGGGTGCGGGCGTGGGCCACTTGCGGCTGATCGAGCCGGGGCCGGTCGAGCTGACCAATCTCCAGCGCCAGACGATCTACACCACCCGCGACCTCGGCCATGCCAAGGCGGTCGCCGCGCGCCAGTGGCTGGCCAATTTCGACGCAGGCCTGAAGGTGGAACTGATCGACCGCCCGCTTGACCGGAGCAATGCGGCTGTGCTGCTCGGCGGGTGCGACCTGGTGATTGATGGAACGGACAATTTCGCCACTCGGCTGGCCGTATCGGACACCTGCGTTGCCTTGGGCGTGCCGCTGCTGTCGGCGGCCGTCGGGCGCTTCCAGGGACAGGTCGCAGCGTTCGCCGGACACCTGCCCGATCAGCCGTGCTACCGCTGCTTCGTCGGCGACGCCTTCGATGCCGACGATTGCGACACCTGCGCCGACGACGGGATGCTCGGCGCGATGGCGGGGTGGACCGGAACGTTTGCGGCAATGCAGGCGATGCGGGTGCTGCTCGACGGCAAGGCCGCGCTGGGTGACCCCCAATGGGGCAAGCTTCACCTGATGGACGGGCTCAAGCCGGGGATGCGTACACTGGGCATCGCCAAAGACCCGGCGTGCCGGGGGTGCGGCTCAACCGCCTAGAATCTCCTCCACCCATGTAGGCACCAGTTTCCCGGCCCGACCCTGCCGGCTTTCGTGGAACCAGTGCGAGCCGTCGCTGCGTTCGAGGTTGAGTTCCAGCGTCTGCGCACCGAGTTCGCGGGCATCGCGCACGAAGCCCGCCGCCGGATAGACCGCGCCCGAGGTGCCGATCGAAACGAACAGGTCCGCCCGCCGCAGCGCGGCGTAGATGCGGTCCATCTGGTATGGCATTTCGCCAAACCACACCACGTCTGGCCGCAGCATGGGGGCGCGGCACACCGGGCATGGCGGATAGTCGGCCATCGGCGCGTACCACGGGCTGCGCGTCTCGCAGGAGCGGCACAGCGCGCTTTTCAACTCACCATGCATGTGCAGCACCCGGCGAGCGCCGGCGCGCTCGTGCAGGTCATCGACGTTCTGGGTGACGATCAGCAGATCGCCGCGACCGTTTTCCCGGGTCCATTCCGCATCGAGCCGCGCCAGTGCGTCGTGCGCCGCGTTCGGGACCACGCTCCCCAAGGCTTCGCGCCGCATGTCGTAAAACCGCAGCACCAGATTGGGATCGCGTGCAAACCCCTCGGGCGTTGCGACATCCTCGACCCGGTGCTGTTCCCAGAGTCCTTGCCCTTGGCCGGCCGCAACGCGGAAAGTGTCGATGCCGCTCTCGGCAGAAATTCCCGCGCCGGTGAGGATGACGATGTTGCTTATCTCTGCCATGGCCCTCAAGTAGCCAAACGATAGGGCAAAGGAAATCCAATGGCACGGATCGGCATCATTGGCAGCGCAGGGCGGATGGGGCAGGCGCTGGCGCACGCCATCGCCGATGCCGGGCACGCGCTGTCGGGCGGGATCGACAAGGGCGGCGACGTGGCGGCACTGGCGCAGGCGAGCGATGCGCTGGTCGACTTTTCCGCCCCGGCCGCGCTCACCGCCAACCTGGCCGCCGCGCGCGCCGCGGGCATTCCGGTGCTGGTTGGCACGACCGGGCTGGAAAACGCACACCACGACCGAATCGACGAGGCCGCTGGCCATATCCCCGTGCTCCAGACCGGCAACACATCGTTGGGCGTGCAGATGCTCGCCCACCTGGTCCACCGCGCGGCGGAGAAGCTGGGGGAGGACTGGGATATCGAGATCGTCGAGATGCACCACCGAATGAAGGTCGACGCGCCCAGCGGCACCGCGCACCTGCTCGGCATTGCGGCGGCGGAAGGGCGCGGGATCGCGCTCGGCCCGAACAGCGAGCGCGGGCGTGGCCAAGGCGATGGGGGCATGACCGGCGCGCGCAAACCCGGCGCAATCGGCTTCGCATCCTTGCGGGGCGGCACCGTGGCGGGCGAGCACAGCGTGATCTTTGCCGGTGAGCAGGAGCGGATTGTCCTCTCCCACAGCGCCGAGGACCGGATGATCTTCGCCCGCGGCGCGGTGCGCGGCGCGGGCTGGCTGATCGGGCAGGATCCGGGCCGCTACACCATGAACGACGTGCTGGGGCTGTAACGCACGCACCATGACCAAGGACCAGATCTTCGAGTTCTTTCGCCGCCTGGCGGAGGACAATCCCGCGCCCGAGACTGAGCTGGAATATGGCAATGCCTACCAGCTTGTGGTGGCGGTGGCGCTATCGGCGCAGGCGACCGACGTGGGGGTCAACAAGGCGACGCGGGCACTGTTTGCCCGGGTCACAACACCTGCACAAATGATTGAACTGGGCGAAGAGGGGCTGCGCGATCACATCAAGACCATCGGCCTGTTCAATTCCAAGGCGAAGAACGTGATCGCGCTGAGCCAGATCCTGGTTGACCGATTCGGCGGCGAGGTGCCGTCAACCCGCGAGGAACTGGTCACGCTGCCCGGCGTGGGCCGCAAGACCGCCAACGTGGTGCTCAACTGCTGGTTCGGGCAGGAAACCTTCGCGGTTGACACCCACATCTTCCGCGTCGGCAACCGCACCGGCCTCGCCAAGGGCAAGACGCCCGACCATGTTGAAGCAAAACTGGAAAAACGCGTCCCTGCCCCGTTCCGCCTGGGCGCGCACCACTGGCTGATCCTGCACGGCCGCTACGTCTGCAAGGCGCGGACCCCGGAGTGCTGGCGGTGCCCGGTGGTTGACCTGTGCAGCTTCCGCAAGAAGGTGCTGGAGGTGCCGAAGGGCGCCAGATTGGTGTCTGGCTAGGTAGAACTTTGTTGGCGCCTCACATCTGGTCGAGAATTGAGAGTAAAGCGGCTGCGACAGTACCGTCAGCCACTCACACATCATCCGCCGAGATCATCTCCGCCTTGTCGATCTCGCCCGTCAGCACCGCCACCGTTGTCGCCACGGCGGCATCGCCGCTGACATTGGTGGTGGTGCGCATCATGTCCATGATCCGGTCCACGCCCGCCACGAAGGCGATCGTTTCGAGCGGCACGCCGACTGCGCCGAATACCAGCGCCATCATGATCAGGCCTGCCCCCGGTATCCCGGCTGCGCCGACTGCGCCCAGCGTGCCGAGCAGCGCAATCATGAAGTAATCGCCCCATGACAGGTCGACCCCGAACAGCTGCGCGCCGAACAGCGTGGCAAGGCCGAGGTACATCGCCGTGCCGTTCATGTTGATCGTCGCACCGAGGCTGATGACGAAGCTCGCCACTGACTTGCTGACCCCCAGATTGCGCTCCGCACAGCGCAGAGTGACCGGCAGGGTGGCGTTGGAGCTGGCGGTGGAATAGCTCACCGCAATCGCGTCGGTAATCCCGCGGAAGAAGTCGATCACCGGCAGACGGGCGATGAACTTGATCATCCCGCCGTAGATCAGCACGATGATCAGCAGGCAGCCGAGATAGTTGAGGAACACCAGCTGGCCCAGCGCCGCCAGCGCGTCGAGGCCGAGCGTGCCCGCCACCCACGCCATCAGCGCGAACACCCCGAACGGGGTCAGCTCCATCACGATTGCGGTGACTTTCTGCATCACCACCGCGCCGCTCTCGAAGATCTTCAGCACCGGCTCGCCATCCTTGGCCGCCATCAGGATGCCGATCCCGAGCAGGAGCGAGAAGATGATCAGCGGTAGCACGTTGACGTCCGCCATCACCTGCACCGGGCTCTGTGGAACCATGCCCAGCACCATCTCGCGCCAGGTCGTCTCGTTCGGTTCAGGAATCTTGCCCATCTGCAGCGCCGACGTGTCAACCCCCAGCCCCGGCTTCACCAGCGTTCCGAGCGTGAGTCCAAGCCAGACCGCGATCTGCCCGGTCACCACGAACAGCAGCATGGCCCGCCAGCCGACGCTGCCGAGCTTGCGCAGGTCGCCAATGCTGGCGACCCCGGCGACCAGGCTGAAGAAAATCAGCGGCACCACCAACATCTTGATGAAGGCGACGAAAATGTCGCCGACGATCTTGATGCTCTCCGCCCCCGGCCCCCACAGCCAGCCGACCGCAATGCCCAGCACCAGCGCGGCAATCACCCGCTTCCACAACGCGATCCGGAACCATGCGCTCATTCGGTCATACTCCCAGGGCGGACAGTGCAATGCGCGCATAAATGCGGCTTAGCCTATCGAGATCGGCCACCGCCACCGCTTCATCGCGCTTGTGCATGGTGGCGTTGCACAGGCCGAATTCGATCACCGGGCACAGGTCTTTCAGGAAACGCGCATCACTCGTGCCGCCGGTGGTCGAGGCCTCGGGCACGAGTCCCGTCTCCGCTTCCACCGCCGCTACAACCATTGCCGAGAACGCACCCGGCGGGGTCAGGAACGGCTCGCCCGAGACGATCGGCAGCGCGGTGCCGCCGTGCTTTTCGGCAATCTTTCCGACCAGTTCCGACAGCGAGGCGCCCGAATGCAGGTCGTTGAAGCGGATCGACAGGCGCGCGCGAGCGCGGGCCGGGATCACGTTGGTGGCCGGGTTGCCGACCTCGATCTCGGTAATCTCGAGATTCGATGGCTGGAACCAGTCGGTCCCTTGGTCCAGCACCAGCGCATCCAGCTCCGCCAGCATGGCCACCAGCTTGCTGACCGGGTTGTCGGCCAGGTGCGGATAGGCAACGTGGCCCTGCACGCCCTCGACCGTCAGCCAGACATTGACCGAACCGCGCCGCCCGATCTTCATCATGTCGCCAAGCCGATTGACCGAAGTCGGCTCGCCCACCAGGCACAGGTCGGGGATTTCGCCCAGCTCGCGCATATGGTCGATCAGCGCGCGGGTGCCGTGGATCGCCGGACCTTCCTCGTCGCCGGTAATGATGAAGCTGACCGTGCCCGCCCCGGCCGGGACCTCTGCTACGGCAGCAACCATCGCCGCAATCGCCCCCTTCATGTCGACCGCGCCGCGCCCGTGGAGCAGATCGCCCCTCACTTCCGGCGCGAACGGCGCGCTGGTCCAGCCGTCTCCCGGCGGGACCACGTCGAGGTGCCCGGCAAAGGCGAAATGCTTCGAGCCTTCCTGCCCCTTGCGGATGGCAAACAGGTTCTCGACCGGGCCATCGGGCGCCTGGCCCGCCGTGAAGCGGTGGACCGCAAAGCCGAGCGGGGCGAGCATCGCCTCCAGCACGTCGAACACCAGGCCGGTGGCAGGCGTCACGCTGGGGGCGGCAATCAGGCGGTTGGCGAGCGTGGCGACGTCGGTCATATTGAGCCTTGCCTAGCAGGAGTGGCCGCCAATGCCCAAGCTCGATCTTGATGCGATCCCCCAGACCAATGCGACTGGCTACCCTGCGCCCTATGACCGCGAAGTGCAGGGCCGCTGGTATCGCCGCCTCGCCCTGCCTGCGGGCCTGACCCGGATGGGCGCGAGCCACATCACTCTGGAACCCGGCGCATGGTCGAGCCAGCGGCACTGGCACAGCGGGCAGGACGAGCTGCTGGTCATGCTGGAAGGTGAGGCCGTGTTGGTCGAGGACCATGGCGAAACTCCGGTCCGCCCCGGCGACGTGCTCGCCTGGCCTGCGGGGGTGCCCAATGGCCACCACTTGCAGAACCGGAGCGATGCCGCCTGCGTCTTCGTCGCCATCAGTGCCGGCCCGCGCGAGGGCGACAGCGGCGAGTATTCCGACATCGACATGGTGTTCGATGCGGAAGGTTACGCGCGCAAGGATGGGACCCGCTACGACACTGCGCGGGTGCCCTAGCGCCGCTCCGGCACAGGCAGTGGACCCGGCGCGAAAGCCTCGTCGAGCAGGCGCGCAATGCGCAGGCCTGCCTGGAGCACCCGCTCGTTTGCCACCGGGATCCCGGCCTCGATGTCTTCCTGGCTCAGCGCGGTTTCGTCCGGCAGCTCGCCCTCGCAGGGGTCACGGTCGAAGGCGGTGGCGTAGACGAAATCGCGCGCAATCTGCCATGATTCCCGGCCCCAGTCGTGCGGGCCCCCGGTGGCGATCGCCGCGCGTTCCTCTGCCGAATAGCGCCGCACCAAAGGGGGCTGGGCGGAGGAAATAGCGCGCTCGGCCAACGGCCCGTCCCAGATGCCGTGCAGGTTGCGGCCCTCGACGATGCCATAGGCGGTGACCCGGTCATTCCCACCGCGATCCTCGCGGTCGCCCGAATGGAGCGGCATGTGCACGTCGCCTACGAAGTGGACCAGGAACGACAGCGCCTCCAGCCGGATATGGCCGGGCAGGCTCTCGTCCGCCAACAGTCGCTGGCTGCGCTCGATCTGCGCGGTGACGCAGTTGCCGCCGGAACAGTTGCTGCGCGGGTTGTAGGCCTCGCAGATCGGGGTGGTGCGGTAATGCCAGGAACTGGTGTAGCCCCAGCGCCAGCCATCGCGGCGGATGCAGTCGGGCCAGGTTGACGCCTCCCGCAGATCGCGCATCCGGCATTCGGGCGTGCCGAGCCGCGCTTCGTAGGCGAACAGGCGGTTCATCGCGGCGCGGGTTTCAGGCCGGACATTGGCCTCGGCTATCTCCGCCGTAGTGCGGTGGCCATAGCCACCCCAGGCCAGCGCCGGTGCGGGCAGGCACAGCGCGAGCGTGGCCAGCGCGGCGGCGATCCGGCGGGCGATCATCGCTGGCGCGCCATTTCGTATTGCTCGATCGTCCACTCTTCCTCTTCCGCTGCCGTGATCCATGCCTGCACCCATTCCTGTTCCCACATGGTTTCGATGTAGGCCTCCGCAAAACCGGGCAGGCCCACGCCATAAGTCACGAACCGGCTGACGACGGGGGCGAAAAACACGTCCGCCGCGCCGAAGGTGCCGAACAGGAACGGCCCGCCTTGCCCGAACCGGGCGCGCGCCTCGGCCCAGATCTGCAGCACTCGGACCACGTCTGCCTTGCACTCCTCGGAGATGCGGTGCCCCTCGATCCGGGCGCGCACATTCATCGGGCATTCGCTGCGCAGGGCGCGGAAGCCGCTGTGCATTTCCGCCACCACCGACCGGGCCAGCCCGCGCGCGGCATCGTCCTTGGGCCAGAACCGGTCCCGCCCGACCTTGTCGGCGAGGTATTCGAGGATGGCGAGGCTGTCCCACACCACCACCTCTTCGTCCCACAGGATCGGTACCTTGCCGCTCGGCATGATCTCGTCCGACTGGCGCTTGGCCACCTGCCAGTCATCGCTGCCGATGTTGACGGTCAGCTCCTCGAACAGGATGCCGGACTGCTTCGCGGCCAGCCAGGCCCGCATCGACCAGCTGGAATAGTTCTTGTTGCCGATGATCAGCTTCATGGGAGGCTCCACCTTGCCCGGACCTTGTGCGCTGCGGGCGCGGTAACGGTTGAACCGCAGCCTGTCGAGAATGATCCCCCCTTCCGGGCGGAGACCGGACCCGCTAAGCCAACGGCATGACCTTGCGCCCGTTCCACCTCGCCTTCCCGGTTGACGATCTTGCTGCGGCCCGCGCCTTCTACGGCGGCGTACTCGGCTGCCCGGAGGGGCGCAGCAGCGACAAATGGATCGATTTCGACTTCTTCGGCCACCAGATCGTCACTCACCTCGCGCCGGGGCAGGCGGGCGATCGGGCCAGCAACCATGTCGACGGCCACGGCGTGCCGGTGCCGCATTTCGGGCTGGTGCTGGACATGGCCGAATGGGAGGCAATGGCACAGCGCCTGCGCGCCGCCGGCACCCGGTTCGCGATCGCGCCGACCGTGCGCTTCCGGGGCGAACCAGGCGAGCAGGCCACGATGTTCTTCCGCGATCCAGCCGGAAACGCGCTGGAAGTGAAGGCAATGGCGAACCCGGACAACCTGTTCGCGCAGTAGGAAGCTGCATTCAACCTGCCCGTCGTTGTGAACGGCAAAGCCGCGCGGGTGCTCGCAGTGACGGATGGGATTCTGGAATCCTAAACCCCCGCGTCGGCCAGAACCGCGGCCCGCAGGTCGTCGATGCCCATGCCCTTCTCGGCGCTGGTGACGTGGATTTCGGGAAAGGCGGCGACGTGCTTGCGGGCGGCGGCCGCCACGCTGGCGGTAACCGCTTCCAGCTCGCTCGCCTTGATCTTGTCCGCCTTGGTCAGGACGATCCGGTAGGTCACCGCGGCTTCATCGAGCATGGTCAGCATTTCTTCGTCGACCGGCTTGACCCCGTGGCGGGCGTCGATCAGCACCAGGGTGCGGACCAGCACCGCGCGGCCGCGCAGGTAGGTCTTGACCAGAGACTTCCACTTCTCGACCACCTTGACCGGCGCCTTGGCAAAGCCATATCCGGGCATATCGACCAGCCGGAACAGCGTCGGATCGCCCACTTCGAAGAAGTTGAGTTCCTGCGTTCGCCCCGGCGTGACCGAGGCGCGCGCGATCGAGCGGCGCCCGGTCAACGCGTTCAAGAGCGAGCTCTTGCCGACATTGGAGCGGCCGCAGAAGGCGATTTCCGGCACTGTCGGATCGGGCAGGAACTTCAATTGCGGGGCTGAGAGGAGGAAGTCCACCCGGCCGGAGAACAGCTTGCCCGCGCGGCGGGCCAGCGCAGCGAGGGCCGCCCGGTCAGCGGCGTCTTCGCCCGATGCCTCTCCGCCGACGGCCTGCTCCTCAGGCGTCACGTCCCTTTCGCCCGTTCCTGGTCTGCCTTGTCCTTCTCCGCCTGCGCCTTCAGCTGCGGGTGGCGCGAGTAGAGATAGCTCTGCTGCGCCAGCGTCAGGACGTTGGAGGTGACCCAGTAGAGCAGCAGCCCGGCCGCGAACGGCGCCATCACGAACATCAGCACCCACGGCATGATGTTGAAGATCTGCTGCTGGATCGGGTCCATCGCGGTCGGGTTCATCTTGAACGTCAGCCACATCGTGATCCCCAGCAGGACCGCCAGGATGCCGATGCCGAGGAATCCCGGGGGGTCGAACGGCAGCAGGCCGAACAGATTAAGGATCTTGGCCGGATCGGGCGATGACAGGTCGGCGATATAGAGGAACTTTTCGTGCCGCATCTCGATCGCCAGGATCAGCACCTTGTAGAGCGCAAAGAAGATCGGGATCTGGATCAGCAGCGGCAGGCAACCCGCCAGCGGATTGACGCCCTCTTTCTTGTAAAGCGCCATGATCTCCTGCTGTTGCTTCTGCTTGTCGTCCTTGTAGCGTTCCTGGATCGCCTTCATCTTCGGCTGGACCGCCTTCATCGCCGCCATGCTGCCGAACTGCTTCTGCGCGATCGGGAACATCGCCCCGCGCACGATCAGGGTCAGCAGGATGATGGCCACGCCGAAGTTTCCGGCAAAGTCGTTGAGGATCCGCAGCAGGGCGAGCATCGGCTTCTCGAACCAGCGGAACCAGCCCCAGCTGATCGCCAGGCCGAACTGCGAGATGCCGCTGTCCTGATAGGCATCGAGCACCACGCTTTCCTTCGCCCCGGCATAGAGGCGGGTGGTGCGCGAGATACTTTCCCCGGCAGCGACAGTGACCGGCTGGTAGATAACGTTGGCACGAAACAGAGAGTTGCCGAGCGAGCGGAATTCGCCCGTGGTCTGCGCGTCTTTCTGCGGCACCAGAGCGGAGAGCCAGTAGATGTCGGTAAAGCCGATCCAGTCGATCCGGCCTTCGCCGGTGGCGTTGCCGGTTTTCTCCACGTCGGCATAGTCGTAGTCGTAATTAACCGCATCGGCGAAGCCGCCGATCGGGCCGGAGTGGGCGATCCACTGGCTCGGGCTGGCATTGCGGCTGGTGCGGTTGACCAAGGCATAGGGCTGGACCACCGCCCCGCCCTCGCCGGTGTTGGCGACGCTCTGCTCGACCGTCAGCAGGTAGTTCTCGTCCACTGCGAACTGCAGTGACAGTTGGTGGCCGCCCGTCATGGTGTGGGTCAGGGTGACCGGTTTGCCGGGAGCAAGCGGGCCGCCGCTGGCCTGCCACACGGTGTTCTCGTCCGTCGCCCGCTGGCCGTCAATCAGGAAGCCGAATTCGGCGAAGTGCTGGTTCGGCGTGCCTTCCGGCGCGAACAAGCGGACCGGCCCGGAATCCGCAGCGGTGGTTTCGCGGTAATCGGTCAGGGTCACATCGTCGATCCGCGCGCCGACAGGATTGATCGAGCCAGCCAGGCGCGGCCCGGCAATCTTGAGACGCTCGGCCGCAACCAGCGCCCGGTCAAGATCGACCGGGCGGCCGACCGGGGCAGCCGTGCCGATGTCGGCCGCACCCGCCGGGGCCGCAGCGCTTGCACCGGCGGCACCGGCAGCGGCAGGAGTGGCGGTCGACGCTGCCACCGGCTTGTCGGGTTGCGGGTAGAAATAGTTCATGCCCGCTTCCCAGCCGAGGATCAGCAGGCCGCACAGCACCACGGCGAGCAGGAGATTACGCTGGTTTTCCAAGATTTCGGTTCCGTATCCGTCCAGATCAGGTGTCTTATATAGGCACTACGGCACCGGATCAAAGCCGTGCCCGCCCCATGGGTGGCAGCGCATTATACGTTTCGCCGCCATCCATCCACCTTTGATTGCCCCGTACTTGCCGAGCGCCTCAATTGCGTATTGCGAGCATGACGGGGCATAGCGGCAAGTCGGCGGCAGAATGCGCGAGGGGCCCCACTGCCAGGCCCGCGCCACGAAGATCAGGACCTGCTTCACCGGACCGGCTTGCCTGCTGGCTTGCCGGATGGCCGCCGGCGGCGCGGCGGATCGGACCGGCCGCTGGCCGCCCGGGCGAGCGCCTCGTCGAGTTCGGCGCGCAGCCGGGCGAAATCGCGCTCCACCCCGCCCTCGCGCCCGATCAGGACATGGTCGTGGTCGGGCAGGCCCCGGTCAGGCAGGGCAGCACGCAGCAGTTCGCGGAACCGGCGTTTCATCCGGTTGCGGACCACGGCATTGCCGATCTTCTTGGTCACTGTGACCCCGAAGCGGGTGCCAAGGCCGCCGTTGGGCCGGGCGAGCAGCACAAAGCCGGGCCGCGCCACACGCAGGCCGCGATTGGCGGCGAGGAAATCGGCGCGCTTGCGCATCATCGAAAGGGGGGCAGTCACCAACGCCCAATAGCGATTTGAGGCCCAACAAAAAACCCCCGTGCCGGGGGCAGTGGCACGAGGGTTTCCTTGTAAGCGTTCGTCACGCTGTTCACGAAAGGGTCTTCGCGGAGATCAGGGCAACAGGGGGGAACCCATCCTCCAACCGCTTCGTGATCTGCAGAATAGGCGGCGTCCGCTTTCGCTGGAATGAACAATCGACCGCACCTCGTCGCATCCGGCGGGCGGCGCGGCGTTGTTCCGTTCAGCCCGGGCGACGAGACGTGCGGCGCGGATCCTTGTAGGTGAACGCGCTGTCGGCCACGGCCATGCCATAGCGGTGATTGCGCAGGCGCACGGTGGTGCGGTGATTCTGCGAATCGACCGCCACCCAGTTGGCCAGTTCCAGCCCGCCCGGGGCCCCGGCCTTGCGGACGAACACCAGAGTGATCACGCCGAATTCCGGCTTCTTCGGATCGCGCACCTCGACCCCGATCACATCGGCATTGCCGGTCGGAACCAGCTTGCCATAGCGCTTCACGTCGCGGTTGGGATCGAGCAGCGCGCCCAGCGGCGAGTTCTGGATCGGCCAGCGCTGGACCTGGTTCACCTCGTAGTCGATCAGGGTCATCGACTTGCCGTTGGAGACCAGCAGCAACGGCACGCCCTGTTCATACTGGAACCGGATCTTGCCGGGGCGCTTCAGCGTCATCACCCCGGCCACGGTCTGCCCGCGGCGATCGGTCTGGGTGAAGTCGGCCTTCATGGTCGAAATGCCGCGCAGCGAGGCAACCACGCGGTCGAGGTCGCCCTGGGCCTGCGCGGTCGCGGGAGCGGACGCCCCCAGCGTCAGCGCAGCGGGAGCGGACACAGCAAGCGCGCCGACCAAAACGGCACGCCAGGGTGTGGTGATAAGGTTTTTCAAGATCGTCATGCTCCTTGCCCTAATGCTGGAGCATTGAACCGTCACTGAACTTATGCGGTTCCCGCCGTTCACGTTCAGCCAGCCAAAAACAGGCCGCTTACTTGATCTTGGCTTCCTTGAACTCGACGTGCTTGCGCGCGACCGGATCGTACTTGCGGAAGCTCATCTTCTCGGTGGTGTTGCGCGGGTTCTTCTTGGTGACGTAGAAGAAGCCGGTGTCGGCGGTGGAGACCAGCCGGATCTTGACGGTTGCGGGCTTCGCCATGGCGTTTTCCTGATCTTCAAAGGGCCGGTCGGGCCGATAAAACAGCGAAGGCGGCGCGCGCGGCACCGCCTACTTCGGCGGGCCCATTGGGCGAATCACGGGCAGAAGTCAAGCGGCGGATGGCCTGTTCGGACCGCCCTACCACTCCACCTTTCCGCGACCGGCCTTGACCGCGCCGCGCACTTTCTTCGCTTTGAGGCGCTGCACCTTGCCGACCCGGTTGAGGCGGCTCTTCGCACGCTTCCGGGGCGGGGTCAGCGCATCCTCCAGCAGGGCGGTCAGCCGGACCCGCGCCGCTTCCCGGTTCTGTTCCTGTGTGCGGTATTCGCGTGCGGTCAGCACGATCTCGCCATCCTTGGTCAGCTTGCTTCCGGCCAGCTCGACCAGCCGGTGGTAAGCCTCCGGCGACAGGCCGAGGGCGAACACATTGACCCGCAGTTGCACCGCAGTCGCCACCTTGTTGACATTCTGCCCGCCCGGACCGCCGGCGACGAAGAATTTCTCCTCTGCCGCCGCCAGCGCGCGGGCGATCACCTCATCCATCGCTGAACCCGAGCGCGGCGAAATCGGCCGGCAGCGGCGCGGTGGCCGCGATCGCCGTCTTGCCCGCGCGCGGGACCACGATCCCGGCGGCATGGAGCATGGTGCGCGATGCGCCCTTGCCGACGCCGTGGACCGGGCCGTAAACCGGATCGCCCAGCAGCGGCGCACCCAGGCCCGAGGCGGCATGGACCCGGATCTGGTGGGTGCGACCGGTTTCAGGCCGGAATTCGACCAGGGTGACCCCGCCCACGCTGGCCAGCCGCCGCCAGTGGGTGACCGAAGGCTTGCCCTTCCTTGCCGGGATCATCCGCCAGCCCTTTTCCGCGCTGCTGATCTTCGACAGGGCCAGTTCGATCGTGCCTGATTCCTCCGCCAGCTCCCCCGCCAGCACCCCGAGATAGCGCTTTTCCACCTGCCGGTCTTCGAACGCGCGCGAAAACCGTGCCAGCGCCTTGGGGTTGCGGGCAAGCAGCAGGCAGCCGGAGGTGTCGGTGTCGAGCCGGTGGACCGGCATGGGTGCACGCTGGAACCCCAGCCGCAACGCATCGAGGTGGTCCTCCAGCGACCGGCCGCCCTTGCGCGGCTGTTCCACCGGCAGGCCGCCCGGCTTGTCGATCACCAGCGCTTCGCCGTCTTCATAGAGAATGTCGATCATGTCAGCAGCCTTGCCGGGATCAGCCCGCGCAAGGCGTTGCCGATCAGGAACCCGTGTTCGAGGTCCGCCAGCGTCAGCACTGCCTCGCTTGCGGCACCGCTGTCGATCAGCGAACGCCGCAGCACGCCCGGCAGCAGGCCAAGCGCGGCAGGCGGGGTCAGCAGTGTGCCGTCCCGCTCAACGAATATATTGGTGAAGCTGCCCTCGGACACTTGCCCGCACGGGTGGACCAGCAGCGCCTCGGCCGCGCCGGCCGCGTGCGCCGCGCCCAGCGCATCGGCGTAGAACCCGCGGTCACTGGTCTTGTGGCGCAGCCGCCAGTCGCCCGGATCGACCGGCAGCGGCAGGGCAATGCACAGCGCGGGGTCAGGCAGCGGCGCAGGAATGGCTCCGGCCTCCAGCGCAATCGCCCCGCTACGCCCCGCCAACAGGCGCACCCGCGCGGGCGCCTCCAGTGCGAAGCACAGCGCCTGAATCTGGTTGCGTACGGCATGGCGGTCAAACGCAAAGCCGAGCGCCGCCGCACTGGACCTGATCCGTTCGAGGTGCAGTTCAAGCAGCGCGATGCCATTATCGGGATCGAACCGCATGGTCTCGATCAGATCGAACGCCGGGGCGCGGGATTCGGGCGAAGAAGCGCGGGCGAACCCGCCCTTGACCAGGCATTCGCGCCATTCCGCCTCAGCCTCGCTGTCGGCCACCACTGCCGAACCGACCCCCAACACCGCACGGCCGTGGCCGTTCTCGACCGGCGACAGGCGCAGGGTGCGGATGGCCACATTGAACGCGGCATCGCCGCCGGCACCGATCCGCCCGATCGCCCCGCAGTATGGCCCGCGCGCATCGCGCTCGACCTCGGCGATCAGTTCCATCGCCCGGATCTTGGGCGCGCCGGTGATCGATCCGCACGGGAAGATCGCCCGCACCAGGTCGAGCGTGCCAGTCCCATGCGCCAGGGTAGCGCGCACGGTCGAGACCATCTGGTGCACCGTGGGATAGCTTTCGACCGCGAAGGGCGCGTCAACCTTGACGCTGCCTGGCTCGGCAACGCGGGAGAGATCGTTGCGCAGCAGGTCAACAATCATCAGGTTTTCGGCCCGGTCCTTGACCGAAGCCCCCAGCTCGGCGGCCAGCGCCGCATCCTGCGCCGCGTCGGCGCTGCGTGGCCGGGTGCCCTTCATCGGCTTGGCCTTCACCGCGCGGCCATGGCGGGCGACGAACAGTTCGGGCGAAAGGCTGAGCAACCAGTCGCTGCCGTCAAACACTACCCCGCCATAGCCCGCCTGCGCCGCCGGGCGCAGCGCACGGTAGAGCGCCAGTTCGTCACCGCGATAGGATCCGGTGAGCGGGAAGGTGAGGTTGACCTGGTAGATATCGCCCGCCCGGATCGCTTCCTGCATCCGGCCAAAGGCCGCGCGGTAGGTGCCGAAGGACAGCTGCGGCTCGAGCGGGCCAATCACGGCCTCACCTGGCGCGCGCGCCGCCAGCCAGTCGGCCACCTCGGCTGCCGGGATCACCTCTTCTTCGCCAAACAGGCCGAGCCAGACCAGCGGTCCCGCCCCGCCCGTGCGTTCATCGGCCAGCGGGGCCAGCCTGGGTTCGAGAGCCAGGCCAGCCTCGTAAGCGATATAGCCCGCCAGCGTGCCGCCATGCGTCTGCTGCGCCGCGTCCGCCGCCGCCAGAACGGCGGCCACTTCGCCGGGTAGCCGCGCGACGAACACTTCGCGCGGGTTTTCATAGAAATGCGCGTCCGCCGAGCCGGTGCTGCGGGCGTCGTCAAGCAGGACAAAGGGCGTGCGGCCAGCCATGGCGCTGCCTTAACCGCTTTGCGCCTCAAGTCGAGTGTTGACCGGTAGGCCGCTGCTGGCCATGTGCCATGCAGGGTTTGCATAAAGGGACGCGCAGCACTCGTGGGACAGATCTATCTCGGCCTCGCCGCCAATGGCGAAAAGCAATATCTCGACCTTCGCCGGGCTAACCGGCACGGGCTGGTGGCGGGCGCGACCGGCACCGGCAAGACGGTGACGCTGCAGGGAATGGCCGAATGCTTCTCGGCTGAAGGCGTGCCGGTGTTCATGGCCGACGTGAAGGGCGATCTGTCCGGCGTGGCCATGCCCGGATCGCCCCAATTCAAGCACGCCGCCAGCCTGGAGAAGCGGGCCAGTGACTTGGGGATTGAAGACTACGGCTATTCCGACAACCCGGTGATCTTCTGGGATCTTTACGGTGAACAGGGCCACCCCATCCGCACCACAGTGTCCGAGATGGGGCCGCTGCTGCTCGCCCGCCTGCTTGGCCTCAACGAGACGCAGGAAGGCGTGCTGCAGATCGTATTCCGCCATGCCGACGACAATGGCCTGCTGTTGCTCGACTTTGCCGACCTGCAGGCGGTGCTGGCCTGGGCGCAGGAGAATGCCGGCGCCTTGTCCGGCAAGTACGGCAATGTCGCCAAACCGACCGTGGGCGCAATCCAGCGCCAGCTCCTGAGCTTCGAGGCGCAGGGGGCGGACCGCTTCTTCGGTGAACCGGCGCTGGAGATCGACGATTTCCTGAAAGTGGACGAACAGGGGCGCGGCTACATCAACGTGCTCGCCGCCGACCAGTTGATGCGCAGCCCCAAGCTCTATGCCACTTTCCTGCTGTGGCTGCTGGCCGAACTGTTCGAGAGCCTGCCCGAAGTCGGCGACCCGGAAAAGCCAAAGCTGGTGTTCTTCTTTGACGAGGCGCACCTGCTGTTCGACGATGCCCCCAAGGCGCTGCAGGACAAGATCGAACAGGTCGTGCGGCTGATCCGCTCCAAGGGTGTCGGCGTCTATTTCGTCACCCAGAACCCGATCGACATCCCGGAAGAAGTCGCCGGGCAGCTCGGCAACCGGGTCCAGCACGCCCTGCGCGCCTTCACCCCGCGTGACCAGCGCGCGATCAAGGCGGCGGCGGAGACCTTCCGCATCAACCCCGATCTGAAGGTGGCCGAAGCGATTACCGAGCTGAAAGTGGGCGAGGCGCTGGTTTCCACGCTTGATGCCGATGGTGCTCCCACCATTGTTCAGCGCACCCTGATCCGCCCTCCGCGCAGCCGCCTTGGCCCGGTCACACCCAAGGAACGGGCGATCATCCAGTCGGTCAGCCCATTGGACGGCAAATACGACACCGCGATCAACCGTGAGAGCGCTGCCGAGGTGCTGATCGCCAAGGCCGCCGATGCCGCCGCCACCGCCCAGGAGGTGGAGGAACAGGGTGAAGAAATGGTGCGTGGGCGCGCCCGCAAGACCACCAGTGTGTGGGAGAAAGCGGGCAAGGCCGCTGCCGGGGCCGCCGCCAGCAGCGCGGCGACAATCCTTGCCGCCAAGATTTCGGGCAAGAAGAGCCGCTCCAGCGCCACCCGCAATGCGGCAACAGCGGCAGCCGGGACGATCGCCACCGAATTCGGCGGCGGCATCGCAGGCAGGTTCGTGCGCAACCTGATTGGCGGGCTAATGCGCTAATCCGAGCGGCAGCCTGATTTCCGCCCTGAGCCCGCCTTCCGGGCGGTTCGACAGGGCGAGTTTTCCGCCATGCTGTTCCGCAATGGCGCGGGCGATGGCCAGGCCGAGGCCGGTGCCGCCGGTCTGGCGGTTGCGGCTCGCCTCCCCGCGCGCGAACGGTTCCAGCATGGCGGGGATGCGCGCATCGGGAATGCCGGGGCCATCGTCGTCTACGCGCAGCACGGCATGGCCGCCCTCAGCCAGCACGCTGACCCGCGCCGCGCCGCCATAACGGACCGCGTTGGCCACCAGGTTGCGCAGCGCGCGGCGCAGCCAGTTGTCATGTGCCGGGGCGACGATCCGGGCACCTTCGACCAGAGTAACCGGCTCGCCCAGGTCCTCGAACTCGCTCACCACGATGGCGCTGAGCGCGGCGAGGTCGGTCGCATCGCGCGCGCCGGTCGGGCGGCCGACGCGCGCGAGCATCAGGATGTCGTCGAGCGTGCGGGTTATGTCCTCGATCGTGCCGGCCATGCGGCTGCGCTGGGCATCGTCATCGACGCTCTCGATCCGCACCCGCAGGGCGGCAAGCGGCGTCTTGAGATCGTGCCCGATCGCGCCGAGCATCACATCCTTTTCATCGAGCAGCGCGGCAAGGCGCGCCTCCATTGCGTTGTGCGCGGCGATCAGGCGGCGCACGTCATCCGGCCCGCGCTCGGCCAGTGGGTCGCCGGCCTGCCGGGTGGCAGCGAAGGCGTCGGTCCGCGCGGTCAGATCGGCCAGCGGCCGGGTGATTCGGCGCAGCAGCAGCCACAACGCCAGTGACAGCACCACAAACAGGACCAGCGTCTGCACCAGGATGGTTCGCTGGACGGTGCGCTCCGTTTCCGGCCTGGGCACACGCGCGATGGCCCACTGGCTGGCTCCGTCGCGCAGGACTGCGGCAACCAGCATCGGGCGGTCACCGATACCGGCCTGCTGCACACGTTCAGCCAGCCGCGGCCGCCCGGCGATATAGGGATCGGCCGCCACCCGCCGCTCGACCACCCGGATCTCGCTCACGCCCACACCCTGTTCTGCCAGCAGCCGCTGAAGGGCGGCGGCGCGCTGCGGGTCTGCGCGGTCGCCCGCCAGCCGGGACGGGGCATCAGCCCACTGCAACCGCAAGGGTCGCATCCGTTCGGCCGACAGCGGGCCGCGCTCGTCCCCCATCCGCAGGCGGCGCGGCTCGCGCTCGGGGCGTTCGGGGCGAGGCGCTTCCTGGCGCACCAGTTGCAGCGCGGCAGCATTGAGCATGGCGGCGTCGCGCCGGTTCTCCGCTGCGCGCAGCAGCAGCGCTGCCGAGACGCCCTGCGCCACCAGCAGCGCGAGCATGACGGCCAGCAGCACTTGCCCGTGCAGGCTTCCGGGTATCAGGCGCATCTGCGGGCCATGGGTCAGGCGCTGTCCGGCATGACGCGGCGGACATCGGAGGCGAGGCTGTAACCGCCCGCCCGCACGGTCTGGATCAGCACCGGGTTGCGGCTGTCGGCCTCGATCTTGCGGCGCAGGCGGCTGACCTGGTTGTCGACCGCGCGGTCGAACAGGTGCGCCTCGCGCCCCTGGACCATGTCGAGCAGGCGGTCACGGTCCAGCACCTGGCGCGGATGGTCAAGCAGGGTCTGTAGCAGGCGGAACTCGGCAGTGGTCAGCGGCACCAGCGTGCCGACTGGGTCGGTCAGGCGGCGGCGCAGCGGATCGAGCCGCCAGCCGTCGAACAGGTAATGCGCATCGACATCGGGTGACGGCGCGGCGCGGCTGGCCCGGCGCAGGACCGAGCGGATCCGGGCGACCAGTTCGCGCGGCTCGAACGGCTTGGTGACATAGTCATCCGCTCCGATTTCCAGCCCGACGATCCGGTCGGTCGCCTCGCCCCGGGCGGTGAGCAGGATCACGGGAATATCGCGGGTCTCGACCAGGTGGCGGCACAGCGACAGGCCGTCCTCGCCCGGCATCATCACGTCGAGCAGGACCAGATCGGGCCGCAGGTCGAGCAGGCGGCTGCGTGCCGTGGCCGCGCTTTCGGCCTCGCATACGACGAACCCCTGGCGGGAGAGATACTCCGCCAGGGGTTCACGCAGGGTCGCTTCATCATCGACCAGCAACAGGGTGACAGGGACGGGCTCGGTCATAGCTGATCCTAGCGCCCACACCCGTGCCGCAGCAAGCCGGGCTTATTGCCCAGCCCCGCGACGTGCTTCCTTCATCGCGGAGCGGGCAGCGCGGTGCTCTTCAGCGGTTACGGTGCCGTTACCGTCCGTATCCATCCGAGCAAAGCGGGCAGCGATTGCCGCATCGAATTCGGCGCGGGTAATCGCACCGTCACCGTTGGCATCGGCCTGACGGATCAGCCCGCGCATCATCTGCACACCGTCCTTGCTGCCGCGCTGGCCGCGCATTGCGCCGCGTTCGCCCCGCTGGCCCTGACGGGCTTTGCGGGCTTCACCGCCGGCCGCCTTGCGCTGTCCGCGCATTTCACCGCGCTGCTCGCGCGCGGCGGCCATCTCGGCGGCGGAGATGCCGCCTGAGCCGTCGGCATCGAGCATGGTGAAACGCCGGTCGAGCATCTGCCCCGCCCTGGTTTCGCGCGCGGCCTGCCGCTCGGCCATCTTGGCCTTGCGGGCTTGCTGGGCGGCCTGCATTTCGGCCTTGCTGACTTCACCGTTGCCATCGCTGTCGAGCTTGGCAAAGCGTGCATCCTGCCGGGCGGCGCGGTCGGCGGCGTCGATCACGCCGTCGTTGTTAACGTCCATCCGGTCGAACATCTTGCCGGTCCGCTCGGTAAAGGCGGCCAGGGTCAGGTCGCCGCCACGCTCGGGCTGGGCGGTGGCACCGGTGGACGCAATGAGAGCGACTGCGGCGGCGGTAAGAGTGAGCTTGCGCATGGTGAGTCTCCATTGGATAAGGGCAGCAGGTTGCAGCGGCGCCGTTCAAGGAAGGGGGAGGACGATTGGCGCCGCCACAACCCTTGCCTGTTTCTCTAGGCCTGCCCTGTCGCAGGACTATGCCGCATCCCGGCCATTTTGTCGCCAATTGTAACAACGCGCTGTCTGCGTTCACGCCTGCGCAAGCTACCCCACCGGTTCCATGCAGAACGCGTTCAATTTGTTCCCGTCAGGATCGCGGAAATAGCCAGCATAGAACACATTGCCCTGCGGGTCCGCCTCGCCGCGCGGACCGGGTGCGCCTTCGCAGGTGCCGCCGTGGGCCAGGGCGATATCGTAAAGCCGCTGCACCTGGGCGGGATCCTTCGCCTCGATTGCCACCATCACCCCGTTGCCAACCGTGGCGGGCTGCCCGTCGAACGGCTTGGTCAGGGCAATCCCGCAGCCGCCGCCCCATTGCCCCCAGGCAATGAAGGTATCGAAATCCATCATCCGCCCCACGCCCATCTCCTGGGCGATGGCATCGTAGAACGGGGCGTTCTTCTGCAGGTCGTTGGTTCCCAGCGTGACGTAACCGATCATGGCGTCCTCCTCCTTGCCGCGACTCGCGACGTAAGGAACATTAAGCGAACAAAGCGCCCGTCACAACCCCGCGTAGAGCGGGGCGATGGCCTGCTCAAAGCGGAGCGCAGGCCTGTTCCAGCCATGCCAGCACATCGCCCTCGACCTGCGGCGCGAGGATCGCGAAGGTGCGCGCATGGTAGGTGTTCCACCATTCGATCTCTTCCGGCGTCAGCAGCGCGCGGTCGACCAGGGCGGCGTCAATCGGCGCCCAGGTCAGGTTCTCGAACCCGAGGTAGTCGCCTTCCGCGCCCTCGATTGCGCGCGGTTCGACCAGCACCAGGTTCTCGATCCGGATGCCGAAATCGCCCGCCTTGTAGTAACCCGGCTCGTTCGACAGGATCATTCCTGCGTGGAGTTCCTGGGTGGTCCCGGCCTGCCCGCCGGTCGCCTTGGCAATCCGCTGCGGCCCTTCGTGGACCGAGAGATAGCTGCCGACCCCGTGGCCGGTGCCGTGGGCATAGTCGACCCCGGCCTGCCACAGAAATTGCCGCGCGAAGGCATCGAGCTGGCTGCCGTTGGTCCCCTGCGGGAACACCGCGCGGGCGATGGCGATGTGCCCCTTGAGCACGCGGGTGAAGCGGTCCTTGTGCTCGGCCGTAGGTTCGGCCGTACCATCGGCCGTCCCGATCCAGACCGTGCGGGTGATATCGGTCGTGCCGTCGAGGTACTGACCGCCCGAATCGCACAGGAAAATGCTGCCCGGCGCTATTGGCAGACTGGAATCCTCGTCGACCCGGTAATGCGGGATCGCCGCGTGCGGACCGGCGGCGGAAATGGTGTCGAAGCTCTGGTCCTTGAGCAGCCCCGTTTCCTCGCGGAAACCGCGCAGGGCGGCGACGGCGCTCAATTCGGTCTCGCCGCCCTTGGGCGCCTGAACCGACAACCAGTGGAGGAATTTCGCGATCGCCGCGCCGTCGCGCGCCTGCGCCGCACGCTGCCCGGCCTGCTCGACCGGGTTCTTGATCGCGCGCGGCACAATCGTGGGATCGCGGGTGGTGACGACCGTGGCCCCCGCCGCCTCTAGCGCGGCGGAGATCGCAGCGACGCCGTAGTCCGGGTCGACCGCCACGCTCTTGCCCGCCAGCCCTGCCAGCGCGGCCTCGAACCCGTCGCGCGGGCGCACGGTCACGGCATTGCCAAGGTGCTGGACCAGTTCGGGCGTGACTTTCTCGGGCGCGATGAACAGCTCCGCCGTGCCATCGGCATGGGCCAGGACATAGGACAGCGCCACTGGGGTCCGCTCGACATCGGTGCCGCGGATGTTGAGCAGCCAGGCGACCGAATCGAGCGCGCTGATCACCGCCGCGTCCAGGCCTTCGGCCTTGAGCCAGTCAGCCACTTCGGCACGCTTGTCAGCGCTCGATCGGCCCGCGTGCTCCTCGGCATGGATCACCGCCGGGGCGGGAGAAGCGGCGGGCCGGTCGGCCCACACCGCGTCCACTGGGTTGCTGGCAACGGCGACCAGCTCACCGCCCTTTTTTGCCAGCGCCTTACCCACCAAGTCGACCCAGCCGCGCGAATGCAGCCAGGCGTCATAGCCGATTTTCGCCCCTTCAGGCGCATTGGCGGCAAGCCACTTGGCATGAGAGGTGGCGGGTACGCTCTGGTACTCGAACAGCCGCTCGTCGACCTGCTCGCGCACCTGGATCGTATAGCGCCCATCGACGAAAATTGCAGCCCGATCGCTGAGTACAATCGCGCTGCCGGCCGAACCACCGAACCCGGTCAGCCACGCCAGGCGCTGGGCATAGGCGCCGATGTACTCGCTCATGTGCTCATCGCTGATCGGGATCACGAACCCATCCAGACCCTGCCGCTTCAGTTCCTCGCGCAGGGCGGACAGGCGGGCTTCATGGGTCTGCATCAGCATGAGGTTGTTCCTTGGCAATGTTCGTGGCGGGGCTTGCCGCCTGATGCCAACCACCATAGTCATTCGCGCGACGGCTTTCCAGCCGCGCCTCCTGCCAGCCAATGGAGTAATCCGATGAACCGCACCCTGCTGTCGCTAGCCGCGCTTGCGGCCGGTATCGCCACGGCCCCGCAGATGACGCTTGCCGCAACCCAGAAAGAGGAACCAACCAGCGTGACCACACCGGCTCCTGCCGCCCCTCCTGTCGCCGAGCAGCGTGACCATTCCTACAGCCATCACGGGATCACGATTTCCGATCCCTACAACTGGCTGCACGACAAGTCTTATCCGGTGGTCGATGACAAGGATGTGCTGGCCTACCTCGAGGCGGAGAACGCCTGGTTCGAAGCGCGGATGGCCCCGCACAAGGCGCTGACCGACGCCCTGTTCGAGGAGATGAAGGGCCGGATCAAGGCAGACGACAGCACCGTTCCGCAGAAGGATGGCGACTACCTCTACTGGTCGAAGTTCGACGAGGGGCAGGAATACCGCAAGTGGTACCGCAAGCCGGTCGCAGGCGGGCCGGACGAGTTGATCCTGGACGAGAACCAGCTTGCCGAAGGGCAGGAGTATTTTCGCCTCGGTGCCCTGTCAATGAGCCAGAACGGGCGCTTTCTGGCCTATTCTACCGATATCAATGGCTCAGAACGCTATACCGCGCGGATCAAGGACCTGCAGACCGGCGAACTGCTGCCGGACGAGCTCACCAACCTTCGCGGCGGTCTGACCTGGGTCGCGAACGACACCGCGCTGGTCTATGGCCCTTCGACCGAGGAATGGCGCACGCTGGAGGCAAAGCTGCACGTGATCGGCACGCCAGTCGACAGCGACGTGACCCTTTACCAGGAACAGGATCAGAGCTTCGGCGTAGGCGTTGGCCTGACCGCGCAGAAAGACTGGCTGGTGATCGCCACCGGCGACAACGAGACCAGCGAAGTGCGGCTGGTGCGGGCGGATATCCCGACCGGACCGCAAATCCTGGTTAAACCGCGCCAGAAGGGGGTCGAATACGATGTCGATGTCCGTGACGGGACGCTGTTCGTCCACACCAACGACGACCACGTCAATTTCCGCCTCGCCACGGCTTCGCTAGACAAGCCGGGCGAGTGGACCACGCTGATTGCGGGATCGGACGAGTTTTATCTGACCGGTTTCGACCTGTTCAAGGACTTCTACGTTACCGAAGGTCGTCTGAACGGCCTCGACCAGATTCAGCTGCGCGATTACCGCGATCCGAAAAAGATCACCCCGATCGCCTTTCCCGAAGCAAGCTACGATGCGGGTCTGTCCAACAACCCGGAATACGATGTAGCCAAGCTGCGGCTGACCTACGAAAGCATGGTCACGCCGGATTCGGTCTACGATTACCACGTGAAGACCGGCAAGCTGGAATTGCTCAAGCAGCAGGAAATCCCCAGCGGCTATGACGCCGCACTCTACAAGACGGAACGCCTGATGATCACCGCGCGTGACGGCACGCAAGTGCCGGTCAGCGTGCTTTCGCGCAAGGATCGGCCAGCAGGCGGCCCGCTGCACCTCTACGCCTACGGCGCTTACGGTTACGCCGTGCCGCCGGGCTTTTCCACCAGCCGCCTCAGCCTGGTCGATCGCGGCATGGCCTATGCCATCGCGCACATCCGCGGCGGCGACGATCTGGGGCGGCGCTGGTATCTGCAAGGCAAGCTCAACGCGCGGACCAATACCTTCAACGATTTCGTCGATGTCGCCAAAGGCCTGATCGCCATGGGTTACACCGCCAAGGGCAGGGTCAGCGCCAGCGGCGGCAGCGCCGGGGGCGAGCTCATGGGAGTCGTGGTCAACACCGATCCCGATCTGTGGGGTGCGGTGGTGGCGCACGTGCCATTCGTCGACGTGCTCAACACCATGCTCGATGAGAGCCTGCCGCTGACCCCGGGTGAATGGCCCGAATGGGGCAACCCGATCCTCAGCAAGCAGGCCTTCGCCTATATCCTGAGCTATTCGCCCTATGATCAGGTCACGGCGCAGGATTACCCGCCGCTGCTGGTCACCGCCGGATTGAACGACCCGCGCGTGACCTATTGGGAACCGGCCAAGTGGGTCGCCAAGCTGCGCGCGACCAAGACCGATTCCAATGAGCTGCTGCTCAAGACCAACATGGGCGCCGGGCACGGCGGCAAGTCGGGCCGGTTCGCCTCGCTCTATGAAACGGCGGAGGAGTTTGCCTTCATCCTGTGGCAGCTGGGGCTGGTGGGGGAGAAGTGAACCCTTTCACCCGCATTTTCACCGCGCTGCCCGATCACATCGATATGATGGGCCACGTCAACAATGCGGTTTGGGTGCAGTGGGTGCAGGACATGGCAACCGCGCACTGGGAAGCGGTCGCAGCGCCCGATCATGCGCGCGATTTCGTGTGGCTCGTTGTGCGGCACGAGATTGACTATCGCGGCAATATCGGCCCAGGCGAGAGCGTGACCGGGGAAACCTGGATCCCGGGCGAAGCAAAGGGTGCGACCTCCGCCCGGAGGGTCGATTTCCGCGACTCCAGCGGCAAGGTGATCGTGTCCGCGCTGACCACCTGGGCCATGCTGGATCGCGCGACCCAGCGGCTGGTCCGCGTCCGCCCAGAGGTGATCGCTCCGTTCTGCGAACCAGAAGGCCGGATGGCGCCAGATTGAAATCGGTCAGGAAGTAGTCATTAATAAGTCATATTTCAATCATACCGGCCTGTCGTCATTGTCATAAGAGAGTTCGTGAGCGGCAACACATATGAAACATGCCTTGACCGCATCCGTCCTTGCGCTGGCTGCCGCCAACGGCTGGGCCGTGCCTGCTGCCGCCCAGTCGGCCGCCCAGTCTGTGCAAAGCGCCACGGTGCAGCAGGAACTGGCCGCGATGCGCGCGGAGATGCAGCGGATGTCGGCGCGCATCGATCAGTTGGAGGGCGAACTCGCCGCCGCCAAAGCCAAGGCAGACGCGGTCATCACCACCGCTGCCACCGCTCAGGCCTCTACCACGGCGTCGCAGGCTACGGTGTCGAAGGCTCCCACCATTGCGTTCAAGGGTGCGCCCGAAATCAAGGGCATTGGAGGATGGTCGTTCAAGCCGCGGGGACGTTTGCAGTTCGATACCGGCTTCACCAGCTCGCCCGATGGCACAGGCCAGGGCGATGGCTGGACCAGCAAGGCGCGCCGGGTCTATCTCGGTGCCTCTGGTGACATGCCTGGCGGGTTCGGCTACAGGTTCGAGCTCGACGTGGCCGGGAGTGACCTGGCCGTGAAAGACGCAATCATCGACTATGACGTGGGCGGCGGGCTGACCATCGCGATCGGCCAGATGAACAACTTCCAGTCGATGGAAGAGCTGACCAGCAGCCTCCACGCCACCATGATCGAACGGGCCGCCTTCACCGACGCTTTCGGCTTCATCCGCCAGGTCGGGGTTGCGGCGGAATTCACCGGTGGCGACGTGCTGATCCAGGCAGGCATGTTCAGCGACAACATGGACAACCTGCCGAGCAGGAAGCGCGGCGTTGACGGGCGGGTGGTATATATGCCGAAGCTGGGCAAGAGCCAACTGCATCTGGGCGGTTCGGTCCATTTCAAGGATCTGCCGACCGCCAGCACCGTGCGTTATCGCCAGCGCCCGCTGGTCAACTTCACCGTCGACCGTTTTGTCGATACGCGCGGCCTGGCAGCAGACAGCGAATTCGGCATTGGGCTGGAAGGGGCGCTTATTTCCGGCCCGTTCCATGCCGCGGTCGAGGGCTTCTGGCAGAAAGCCAACCGCCCGGCCGGCCTCTCCGACCCGACTTTCTTCGGCGGCTATGCCGAAGCGGGCCTGTTCCTGACCAAGGGCGACAGACGCGGCTACAAGGATGGCAAGTTCGACCGGACCAGGCCCAAGAACCCGGTCGGCTCCGGTGGCAAGGGCGCGGTGCATCTGGTCCTGCGCTATGACCATCTCGACCTCAACGATGCCGGGGTGATCGGCGGCACGCAGGATGGCTATCTTGTCTCGCTGACATGGAAACCGACCGAATACACCATGCTGCTCGCCAACTACGGGTGGCTGGAATACGACAATGCCGCGCTGCCGACCACCACTGGCGACCGGTCCTATGGCGTCGATGCATTTGGGCTGCGCGCGCAGATCGATTTCTGATCGGAGCAGGGCTAGATCCATCGGGCCAGGTCCATCGAGCCCGGCCCTACCTGCTCGCTCCGTGTCATTTGCTTGTCACAAAATACCTCTAACCGCCCCACATCGAAGCCACAGGAAATCCGACCATGAAACTGACCAAGAGCCTCGCCTTCATCGCCATTTCCTCGCTCGCGCTGGCCGCTTGCGACAACACCGGGGCCGGCGGCACCCGCGATTCGGTGCGGGTGGTCGGCTCCTCCACCGTCTTCCCGTTCGCCAAAAAGGTCGGTGAACTGTTCGCCCAAGCCAACCCGGGGTTCAAGGCGCCGCTGATCGAATCGACCGGCACCGGCGGCGGCATCAACCTGTTCTGCTCCGGGGTCGGCCCCAACACGGCGGATATCGCCAACGCCTCTCGCCGGATGAAGGCGAGCGAGTTCGAAGGCTGCAAGGCCAATGGCGTGACCGACATCATCGAGTTGCAGATCGGCCTGGACGGGCTGGTGTTCGCTTCAGCCCAGGGCGGCATCCAGCTCAACCTGACCCCGGAAATCGTCTACAAGGCAATCGCCGCCCGCCCGTTCGGCAAGGAACAGACCACCCAGACCTGGGCCGACGTCGATCCCTCGCTCCCGGCCGAGCCGATCCTGATCTACGGCCCGCCGTCGACCTCGGGCACCCGCGATTCGCTCAAAGAGCTGATCCTGGAGGTCGGCTGCAAGACCGATCCTGCCATGGCCGCACTCAAGGAAAGCAACGAGGACGAATACGACAAGCTCTGCACGGAAGTCCGCTCGGACGGAAAGTATGTCGATCAGGGCGAGCAGGACAACCTGATCGTGCAGAAGATCAGCAGCAACCCCAGGGCTGTCGGGATTTTTGGCTATTCCTTCCTTGAGGAAAACAGCAGCAAGGTGCAGGGTCTGCCGGTCAACGGTGTGGCCCCGACACTGGACAACGTGACCGGCGGCAAATATCCGGCGGCGCGCGAGATGTTCATCTACATCAAGAAGGCGCATCTCGAAGCGATCCCCGGCCTCAGCCAGTTCGTCGCCGAATGGGTCAAAAGCTGGGGACAGGGCGGCCCGCTGACAAAGATCGGCTTGATCGCTTCGCCCGATGCCAAGCGCGCAGCGATGGAAAAGGTCGCTACCGAGATGACCGTGATGGACGGCAGCAGCCTGAAGTAGCGCGCTCCCGTTTTCCGATAGCAAGCAATCGCCCCGCCCGGTTGCCGGAACCGGGCGGGGCGATTGCTGTGCCGGGATTTGCAATTCCCGCCCCGATAGGCTTCATTGTCCCCCGGGTCGCCGGGAGACAGTGAATGGTCCGGCAAACAGTGCGGATCGCAGGCATCGCCTTGCTCTTGCTCGTCATCGCAGTGGCGCTGGCGTGGGCAACTTCGCCTGACCCACGTAGCAACTCCGCCAGCTTCGAAGCCGAGCCGCTCGTTTCGTCGGTTGCCACGCTCGACAGCGCCATCACCCTGACCCAGCGCCAGCGTGCCTCGGACGGCACCATCGCCACCTACCTCGTGATCGGCCTCGGGCCTGACGGGGTGCAGATGATCGACCTGGCCGAACTGGGGGCCGAGGCGCTCGACGATCCGTTTGCCGCCCTGGCCTCGCTGCCGCAAGAGGCACTGCGCCCGGCGCGGCTGGCCGAAGCGCCAATCCTCACCTTCCCTTTAGCCGCACTACTGCCCGCGGCCGGCCCCGGGACGCGCCACATCGCCACCGGCAGCAACTTTGCCGCCCATGCAGAGGAAGCAGGCAGCACCGGCGTGTTCCAGTTTCCCAAGTTCGGCCCCGCCAGCCCGGCCGTGACCACGGTTCGGGTGAAACCGGACGCCTTGCTCGACTACGAGGTCGAGCTGTGCCTGCGGTTCGACCGGCCGGTAGCGAGCGCGGAGGATTTCGATGCGGCAGTCAAGGGCCTGTTCCTGTGCGGCGACTTCACCGACCGGGCCACGCTGGCGCGGATGGCCGATCCCGGCAACCTCGATTCCGGGCGCGCCTTCAGCGATGCCAAAAGCGGTGAGGATTTCTTCCCCTCGGGCGCCCTGCTGGTCATCCCGCGCGATCTGGCCGCATTTGTGGCGCAGGAACGCATGACCACTGCAGTCAACGGCGAGCCGCGGCAGGATGCCCGCGGCGGGGAGATGACGCTCGACTTCCGGGCGCTGGCGGAGAAGGCTCTGGCCGATATGAAGCAGGCGCGGTTCCTCTATCAGGGGGCTATGCACCGACTCAGCCCGACCGGCCAAATCACACCCGGCATGGCGCTGATGTCGGGCACGGCCGAAGGCGTGATCTTCACCGGTCCGACCCGCGCCGACATGATCGAAGGGCTGCTTGGCTGGGCACTGGGCGGTGGCCGTCTCGCGGTGCGCGATGCGGTGGTCGAACGGTTCATCGCCAACGAGCTGGCCTCGGGCCACTTCCTCCAGCCCGGCGACCGGGTCGATTACGCCTCTTCCCGCCTCGGCACGATCCGGGTCGACGTGATCGGGGATTGAGCGGACGTGCCATTGCGCCCGCCGCTGGACACGCTAGACCTCGCCCTTATGAGCGAGCGCAAGCTGCAGGCCTGGCAGGCCGCTGGATTGATCGACGGCCAGACCGCGGCCTGCATCCGCGCGTGGGAAGCCGAACACAGCCGCCCGCTGGCACTGTGGGCCGTGATCGGGATCGGCGCCCTCGCCATCGGACTGGGGGTGATCTCGGTCGTCGCGGCCAACTGGGAAGACGTGCCGGGCATGGTCCGGCTGGCGCTCCATCTGGTCCTGATGCTCGCACTGGGCGGGTTCCTCGCTCTGCGCGGCGATGCGCTGGAGCGCGATCACCCGTGGGGGCTGGAGGCGGCTCTATTCGTTCTGGCCATGCTCGGCGTGGCCTACTTCGGGCATCTGGGGCAGGTCTACCAGACAAGTTCACCGCTGTGGCAGCCACTGTTGGCGTGGCTGGCGCTGTTCGCCCCGCTGTTGCTGCTGCGCGGGCAGAGCTGGCTGGCTGCAGCGCTATTGTTCGGAGCAATCACTTATATTGCGTGGGACTATGCCGGAAGTGTGGGCAACGGCCTGCTCGACGACCAATCGCGGGCCACCTTGATGGCGGCCCGCGTCGCCCTGATCACGGCGGCACCGCTACTGCTCGCCCCGCTCGGCGCGTGGATGCGCAGCCGCAGCAAGCGCGAGGGGTTCTGGAAGCGGCTTGAGCAGCTCGCCTTTGCCTACGCGGTTGGCGGTGCGTCACTGATGGCGATCGCGGCAGGCCTGGAACGGTTCGACATCGGTTTGCTCGGGCTATCCGCGCAAACCGAGCGCGCAGGTTTGGCCATTGCCGCTGGTGCTTTCATCGTGTGGGCCAGGCCTGGGGCATCAGGCCGCGCCACCGGGCTCGTCATGGCCGGGGCAGGCCTTGTCTGCATTCTCGCCTGGCTGGTGTCAGGCATCCAACTGGCCGGCGGGATCCTGTTCATGGCGCTGTGGGCCGGGATTGCCGCGGCCGCACTCCATGCCAGCTGGCGCGGGGTATTTCAGCTGGCGGTGGCGGCGGTTGCCTTGCGCCTGATCGTACTCAGCTTCGAACTGGCCAGCGACCTGCTGACCAGCGGCTTCGGGCTGATCCTCGCCGGACTGATGATCCTGGGCGTGGCCTGGGTGGCGGTGCGCGTGTCCCGCCGGTTCGCCCCGCCGAAGGAAGCCGCGCAGTGAACCGCCGCCTCGCCTCTCTGCTGGTCCTTGCGCTCCCGCTGGCAGGCCTCGCCGGGCTATGGGCCTCGACCGAGCACTGGCACCGGCAGGGGACTGACTGGCTGGTGCCGGTTACCGGCTATGACCCGCGCGACCTGCTGCGGGGGCACTATGTCGAGTTCCGCTATGCCTGGCCCGGGGCGGAAGAAAGCGGACTTGTGCCGCGTGAGCTCGCATTGCCGGAACAGGGCGAACCGGCCCCGCCGACCGACTTCCCCTTCGGTGCCTGCATCCGCGGCCAGGCTCCGGCAATCGCGCAGGTCGAACGGCTGGTGAGCGAGGCAGACCGTGCCGCCTGCCCGAATGCAGTGGCGCCTGATCCGGCCGCACGATCCGGCTATCCCGACCTGCCGCGCGACGGGCGGCTCTATATCCCGCAGACCGCCGGTCCGGAGCTGGAAGCGCAGCTACGCGACCCCGACGTGCAGGGGATGATCCGGGTGCGCCTGCGCCCGGACGGCACGCTCACCCCGCTCGAGCTGACCTTCAGTCCGCGCCCGCCAGCGCCGCCGGATCGCGCAGATAGCCGTTCTCCCTGAGCAGCCAGCGCAAGGCTTCCTCGAACCCGCCGAACACCAGCGCCTTGCCTTCCGGGCATTCGTCTTCCACCAGATCGACCGTGCACGGTTCAGGCAGCCAGTCCGCTTTCGGCGCGTTGCGAAGCGCTTCGGCAATTCCTTGCTCTGCCCGGCCGAGCCTGGCCATGGCGGCGGCATAGGCGGCACAGGCCCCGACCTGACCCCTGCGACAGGGCTTGCCCACTTTCTTCGCCTCTCGCTGCCAGAACGCGGCGAAGCGCGGTTCGGCCGAAACATCGACCATTTCCCCGCCGCGCAGGTTCCACAGCTGCGGCGGCGCCCAGCTGCCTGCATAAGAGGTAAAGGCGTAGAGAAAGCTGTCGTCGGCCCGCAGGATGTCGGCCATGCCGTCGCCGTCGATATCGCGCGGAAAGCCGGTATTGGGATCGCCGTCCATCATCGGCAAGCCGAGCACCCTTGGCTGGCCGTTCTGGCGCGTGACCAGCTGGGCGGTGACACAGCAGTGCATCCCGCCGGTGTAGCCGGTCAGGATCACCACCGGGTGGGCATCGCGGCGGCCGAGTTTGCCTATTCCGACCCATAGCCCGTGCGTCGGCACGACTGCCTCATCGAGCAGCACTGCGATGGGTTCGCCGCCAGGAAAGGTCACGGTCACGCGCAGGCTGCCGATTTCGAACTCTTCGCCGTCCTCGAACACGATCTCGTTCATCGGGACCACCTGCACGGTCACCCCCTGCGCGGCGACGGTCGCAGGCCGGGCGTTGACCAGCGGGTTGACCTCGCGCCAGGTCTTGGCCGCAGCCGTCTGCGGGACAAGGGTGAAAGCCAGCACGAAGGACAGGAAACGCAGCAAGGACACCGTCGATACTCCCCGGATAGACCGGGCACGGTTTACCGCAGACGGGCCGGCGCCGCCAACTGACAAGTGCTGTCAGAGATATTCGACCGCTACGGTGAACTGGCCGACATAAGTGCCCGGGACCTGGTTTGCCCGCACCTGCAGCCGGCCGCCCATGGTGAAGCGGAACAAACCGCTTGCCGAAGCAATGCGGAAGGTGCGCGGCGCAGTGCCAATCACCACTGGCGGCTGGCTGCCGATGGTCATCTGGTCCATTCGCATGGTTTCCGTTCCTCCCTGCCGAACCAACAGATACTGATTGGCATCGAGGTTGATCCGCAACCGCTGGTTGAACGTGCCGAATCCATAGAAGGCGGCGTTCTGGGTAGTCCCGGTGGTGGTGATACCGCCTGTGGTGGTCACTGTATTGTCAGGCGACAGGGTAACGAACCCGTCGCTTGTGCCCGGAATGATGAGCCCGAAATCGAGGTCCTGTTCCTTGACGATGCTGAGCGGGGTGATAGCGAGCGCCTCAGCCTGAGCCGTAGCACTTTCGCCCTGCGCCTGCGCTGGTGCGGGCCCGACCAGCAGGCCGACCAGCAGGGCCGCTGTCAACAACTCAATTCGCAGCATCGTCCACCCCCGCGTCCCGGAAGGCAGGTACTTAAATCTTTGTAGTGAAAAGTTTGTTAAGAAAAACGGTGGCCCGGATCGCTGCCGGCCGCCACATCGGGCAGCGCCGACTGGTCGGCCCCGTCCGCCGGGCCGCCGCGCAGCACGAACCGGCGATCGCAATAACCGCAGTCGACATAGCCGTGCGCGTCGATCTCCAGCCACACCCTGGGGTGCCCGAGCGCCGCCGGGCGAAAGCGCGCCCCGCCGCGAATGGCGCTGGCGCCGTCGCAGCTGACACGGGTGTGGTCGACAAGGATGGTTTCGGGCGGCGGAATGCTCATGGCCCTGCCCGATAGTGGCTTGGCCGCGCCAAGGCAATCGGGCCTTTGCGCTCAGAAGTACTGCAGATCCACGTCGAATGTGCCGGTGTAGGTCCCAAGCGCCTGGGCTGCGCCGACGTTGAGCCGCCCGCCGACCCGGAAGAAGAACATCCCGCTGGGGTTGACGATCCGCAACCTGAAGTTGCGCGCGTTTTCGCGCACCACCAAAGTGTCGGGCGCACCGTTCACTCCCATGTTGTCGATCCGCATGGTCGCGCCGGTGGCATTGGTCACGGTCATCCGGCCAGCAGGTGGTAAACGCACCCGCACCTGGCGGTTGAAGCGGCCCGCACCGACAAACTCGGCCGGCTGGCAGGCACCGCTGTGAATGATTCCGCCGGTCACCGTGCAGGTCGGCGTCGGGGCGGGGGCCATCACGATCGTTCCGGCTCCGGTCGCGACGATGATATTGCCGAAATCCATGTCCGCGGACTTCACCACGCTCAGATCCTCGACCAGTATGGTGGTCGCGGTGCTGGTGCCGGTCTCCGCCGCATGGGACAGGCCGGGCACGGCCAGCGTGCCCACCAGCAGCAAGCAGGCCAGCGCGCGCAAGCCCCGAATCGGGGTGGCATCCAGAGGCGGTTTCGGTCCCATTGTGGCGTCGCATAACCACCAACCCCTGAAGACCGTCTGGCCGAAAATAGTAAACACGGCGGTCATCGTCTCGGTCAAACATGGCCCTTTACGCCGCCGCCCCGGCACGCCTAGGGCGGATAGCGATGACCCAGCCGCCCGCCATCCGGATCGACAACCTCGTAAAGCGCTATGCCCCGACCAAGGGCACGGAAGCCAAGCTCGCGCTGAAGGGCGTCAGTTTCGATGTACCGCAGGGCGGCATCTTCGGACTGCTTGGCCCCAACGGCGCGGGCAAATCGACCCTGATCAACATTCTTGCAGGGCTGGTCATCAAGACCAGTGGCACGGCGGAAATCTGGGGATTCGATATCGACCACGATCACCGCAATGCCAAGCGCTCGATCGGGATCGTGCCGCAGGAAATCGTGTTCGATCCGTTCTTCACCCCGTTCGAGGTGCTGGAGAATCAGGGCGGGTTTTACGGCATTGCCAAGGCGCTGCGGCGCAGCGAAGAATTGCTGCGCGCAGTCCATCTGGCCGACAAACGCAATGCCTATGCCCGGGCGCTGTCGGGCGGCATGAAGCGGCGGCTGCTGATCGCCAAGGCCATGGTCCATAGTCCGCCCATCCTGGTGCTGGACGAGCCGACCGCGGGCGTCGATGTGGAGCTGCGCCGCCAGTTGTGGGAACTTGTCACTGAAATGAACCGCGAAGGGGTGACGGTGGTGCTGACCACCCATTACCTCGAGGAAGCCGAGCAACTTTGTGACGAGATCGCGATCATCAACCATGGCGAACTGATCGCGCACAAGCCGACCCGCGAACTGGTCGGCATGGCGCGCGAGAAGATCGTGCGCGTGACGGTCGATAATGATCTCGCTGGGCCGGTGATGGAGCCGCAATTCCTGAAAGCCGAGGTGACTGAGCCGCGGACGCTGGAGGTCACATATAACCGCGATGCAATGAGTGCGGGCCAGGTACTCGCCCTGATCCAGAGCCACGGCTACACGGTCGAAGACGTGACCACCCGCGAGGCCGACCTTGAGGATGTGTTCGTCCAGCTGACCGGCGCGGGGTAGGCACTGCGCAGCACTGCTGCGCTGACACAATGGGCTGTTGCTCCGCGCCTGGCTTGTCGGCATGACCACGGTATGAATCAGGTGACCCACGACGTTCTCATCATCGGTTCCGGCGCGGCCGGTCTCACCGCCGCCCTGGCGCTGGCGGAAACGAAGCGCGTGCTGGTGCTGGCCAAGGGCGATCTGCATTCCGGCTCGACCGCGTGGGCGCAGGGCGGGATCGCCGCCGTGCTCGACGCGGGCGACACCTTCGAGAACCATGTGCGCGACACCATGGTGGCGGGCGCCGGGCTCAACCGGCGCGAAACGGTGGAGTTCGTCATCGAACGTGCGCCGGCCGCGATCGCGCGGCTAGTCGAGCTGGGCGTGCCGTTCAACGCCCAAGGCTCCAATCTGCACCTGACCCGCGAGGGCGGTCATTCGCACCGCCGGATCGTCCATGTCGACGATGCGACCGGGTGGGCGGTTCAGGCCGCCCTGCTCAAGGCAGCGGAGGAGCATCCCAACATTACCCTGTTGCCCGCAAGAGCGTGCATCGACCTGATCACTGGGCGCCACGGGATCCGCTTTTCCGGCGATGGCCGGGTCTGGGGCGCCTATGCGCTCGACGAGGCGACCGGGCGGGTCGAGCGCCACGTTGCCCGCGCCACCATCCTGGCGAGCGGCGGGGCGGGGCGGGTCTACCTGTTCTCCACCGCCCCGCGCGGCGCGACCGGAGACGGAATTGCCATGGCCTGGCGCGCGGGCGCGCGCGTCTCCAACATGGAAATGATGCAGTTTCACCCGACCTGCCTGTATAACCTTGAGGTCAAGAACTTCCTCATCACCGAGGCAGTGCGCGGCGAAGGCGGGCACCTGCTCCACCCGGAAACTGGCCACCGCTTCATGGCAGACTACGATCCAGAGCGGATGGAGCTGGCCCCGCGCGATGTGGTCGCCCGCGCAATCGACGATCAGATCAAGCGCTTCGGGCTCGACTACGTGCATCTCGACATCAGCCATCAGCCGCCGGAGTTCGTGCGCGGTCATTTCCCGACGATCTACGAAAAGCTTCTCGGGCTCGGCATCGACATGACCCGCCAGCCGATCCCGGTCGTGCCTGCACAGCACTATACTTGCGGCGGAGTGCTGGTCGATCTCGACGCGCGCACCGACCTGCCGGGGCTATGGGCGGCAGGTGAATGCACTGAAAGCGGGCTGCACGGGGCCAATCGGCTTGCTTCTAACTCGCTGCTCGAATGCTTCGTGTTCGGGGAGGCGGCGGCGAAGGATATCCTTGCCCGCTGGGACGAACTCTCCGCCCCGCCCGCGATCCGCGAATGGGACGAAAGCCGCGTGACCGATTCCGACGAAGAGGTCGTGATCAAGCAGACCTGGACCGAGATCCGCCGCTTCATGTGGAACTACGTCGGCATCGTGCGCACCACCAAGCGGCTGGAACGCGCCGCGCACCGCATCGCCTTGCTGCAGCGCGAAGTGCACGAGTACTACAGCGCTTTCCGCGTCACCACCGACCTGATCGAACTCAGAAACCTGATCGAAGCGGCCGACCTGATCGTGCAAAGCGCGCTCAAACGCGACGAAAGCCGGGGCTTGCACTTCACGCTGGACTATCCGGAGACGCTGCCCGAAGCGCGCGATACCGTGCTGGTGCCATGAAGCGCATTGACGCCCTGCTCGGCGCCTGCGCCCTTGCCTTTGTCACCCCCGCAATGGCGCAGGACGAAGCGGCAACGAACGAAATCATCGTCACCGCGCAGCGCTCCGGCGCGCCGATGTGGACGATCGACACCCCCAGGGGCGCGATCGTGCTGGTGGGGGAATTGCGCGCCGTGCCCAAGTCGACGCCGTGGTTTCCCGACCGGCTGGAGCAAGCCACCGCCGGTGCAGACCGGGTGATCCTCGGCCTCAAGCCCAAGGTCTCGCCGGGCGACGTTTTCCGCATCATCTTCGCCGGCGGCAAGATCACGAGGCTGCCCAAGGGCACCGCAGCGACGGACTACCTCGCACCGCAGCAGGTGCAGCGGCTGACCGCGCTGGAAGCCAAGTACAAGCAGGACTATGCCCGCTCCAGCTTCCTGATCACCGCGTTCGACCTGCTTGCCCGCAGGCTCGGCTTCAGCCGCGATACTGGCAAGGATGCCTCGGACGTGGTCGAGAAGGCCGCGCGCCGAGCCAAGGTTCCGGCCGAACCGGTCGGCACGATCCGGGGTGAGGACATGCTCGACAGCCTCGCCGAAGCACCTCCGCAAGCGCATCTGGCCTGCCTCGATGCCGCCATGACCGCGACCGAGACCGGCCCGGACCTGATCGCGCAGCGCGGGGCTGACTGGCGTGCTTACGATGTTCCCGCCGTGATGGCCAACCCGCTGGAGCAGGCGCTTGGCCAGTGCTGGCCCTGGGCGGACCAGTCGGTCGGTGGCGAACTGCGCGGACAATGGCTCGCAGCGATCGAGCGCGCCGCGCAGGAAAGCGGCGTGACACTGGCCGTCGCTCCGCTGCGGGTGCTGGCGGAGGAAGGCGGCGTGCTCGACCAGCTGGAAGAGCAGGGCTTTGAAGTGCGCGGGCCAGTGTGGCGCAAAGACGACGCGCCAGTGCCTTCCGAGGCGCCGGAGGCAGCAGGAGCAGCGCCTGATAATGCCTTGCGCCTGCGGTAGCACCCCAGGCCTTTCCACAACGCCCGGCTGGGCGCACCAACATCTTCCACGAACGCGGCGAATACAGCTTCGGCGGCGGAGAGGACGGTTGAGCCGCTGCGCCTTACGCTTGCGTAAGGTCGCGGCTTGCGGCTAGGCCCTCCTCCTCAATGCTAGGGGGAGAAGAGCCGATGCCCACCACAACCGCCAACGGGATCACGATCCATTACGAAGATCACGGCCATGCGGGCGACCCGGTGATCCTGCTGATCATGGGGTTCGGCGCCCAGCTGACCCTGTGGCCGATCGAGCTGGTCGAGGCGCTGGTCGGACACGGGTTCCGGGTGATCCGTTATGACAACCGCGATATCGGCCTCAGCCACAAGTTCCATGGGGTGAAGGCCCCGGGCATGGTCAAGCTGACCCTGCTCGGGAAGCTGGGGATCAGGCCGAAGGTGCCCTATACCCTGGCCGACATGGCCGATGACGGGGTGGGCCTGCTCGATGCGCTGGAGATTGGGACCGCCCATATCGTCGGCGGCAGCATGGGTGGGATGATCGCCCAGCATGTCGCGGCGCGGCACCCGCATCGCACCCGCTCGCTCACCTCAATTTTCTCCAGCACCGGCAACCCCAAGCTGCCCCCGGCGAAGAAAGAAGCGCTGCAGGTGCTGGTCAAGCGCCCCGCGAGCATGGACGAGGCAGTACTGGTCGAGCACGGAATGCTGCTCGCCCGCACCATTGGCTCACCTGGTTTCCCTGCGCCGGAAGACCGGCTGCGCGCCAATGTGACTGCCTCGGTCCGCCGCAGCGTCTATCCCGAAGGGCCGACCCGGCACCTGGCTGCGATCCTCGCTGATGGCGACCGACGGGCAATGCTGGCCGGGATTACCGCGCCAACCCTGGTCCTGCACGGCGAGGCCGATCCGCTGGTCCCGGTCGAAGGTGGGCGTGATACCGCCGCCTGCATCCCTGGCGCGCGACTCCGCACGATCCCCGGTTGGGGCCACGACTTGCCGCTGGACCTGGTTGACGACCTCGCCAACGAGATTGCCGCGCATGCAAAGGGGGCAGGCTGAGCCGCCGACCCGCGCACAAAAATTGCCGCACCCGATTCGATTGATTCAAAGCCCGGCAATACCCATTTTGCCCATATAAATTTTTGCCGGTTTTCATTTTGGGGCTTGCGCTGTGCGCCAGTCCAGCAATTCCGGCGCGTCGCTGCGTTGCACCCGGATAATACACCCCCCCAACGCATCGATGGAGGGTGGTAAATTGCATTTAACCCTCTTGCGCGTGAGTCCCGCCTGATTCAGTATCTAGTGGTTCGGATCGCGGGGTTACCCACTAGATCGTGTTGTTCAGGGCAGGCAGGGCAACCTGCGGTGCGGGGCGATTCGGTCCGGTGGCAATGGGCTGGCGGTCCTGGCTGTGGACAGGCGGGGGACAAGTAATCGCCCTCTGGTGCGGCAAAACATGCTATGCGGGGCATTCCGCTGAGTCGAACACATGCGGAACATCAGGCGCCGGACGGGCGTCGTTCCACGGAAAACAAAAGGCGGGGCATAGAGGCAATGGAATTCAGGACGGCAGACGAGGCAGCGCTGGGGCTTGAGCAGACATCGCCCCCTTACAATGCACCCGCCGCAACGATGCAGAAGGCCGCAGTGAGCATGGACAAGCAGGACACAGGCAGTGACGCGCTGGTCGCCGCGAAAGCGGGCGAGGCGCTGGCCGTCGCCATGGCCCAGGCCGCGACGGCCGATGCTGCCGCAAGCGACCGGGCCGGCGATTCGAAGAAGGTGATGGACCGCCGGTTCACCGTGGTGGTCGACCATGCGCGCGATGCCAACCTGACCGAATTCGGCAAGGACACGCTCAAAGACCGTTACCTGCTGCCGGGCGAAAGCTATCAGGACCTGTTCGCCCGCGTGGCCGATGCCTATGCCGACGACCAGGCGCACGCCCAGCGGCTCTACGACTACATCTCCAACCTGTGGTTCATGCCGGCCACCCCGGTGCTGTCGAACGGGGGCACCAACCGGGGCCTGCCGATCTCTTGCTACCTCAACTCGGTCGAGGACAGCCTCGAAGGCATCGTCGGCACCTGGAACGAGAACGTCTGGCTGGCCAGCCGCGGCGGCGGGATCGGCACCTACTGGGGCAATGTGCGCGGGATCGGCGAGCCGGTCGGCCTCAACGGCAAGACCAGCGGCATCATCCCGTTCGTGCGGGTGATGGATTCGCTCACCCTCGCCATCAGCCAGGGCTCGCTGCGGCGCGGCTCGGCCGCTTGCTACCTCGATATCAGTCACCCGGAAATCGAGGAGTTCCTCGAAATTCGCAAGCCGAGCGGGGATTTCAACCGCAAGGCGCTGAACCTGCACCACGGCGTGCTGGTCACCGACGAGTTCATGGAAGCGGTCCGTGAAGGGCAGGAGTTCGAGCTCAAGAGCCCGCGTGACGGCAGCGTGCGCGGCAAGGTCGATGCGCGCAGCCTGTTCCAGAAACTGGTCGAAACCCGCCTTGCCACCGGCGAGCCCTACATCGTGTTCAACGACACGGTGAACCGGATGATGCCCAAGCACCACCGCGACCTGGGCCTCAAGGTCTCGACCTCCAACCTGTGCTCGGAAATCACCCTGCCCACCGGCCGCGATCACCTCGGCAATGACCGCACGGCGGTGTGCTGCCTCAGCTCGCTCAACCTTGAGAAGTGGGACGAGTGGGAAGGCAACAAGCTGTTCATCGAGGACGTCATGCGCTGCCTCGACAACGTGCTGCAGGACTATATCGACCGCGCTCCGCCGGAAATGGCCCGCGCCAAGTATTCCGCCAGCCGCGAACGCTCGGTTGGCCTCGGCGTGATGGGCTTCCACTCGTTCCTCCAGGCCAAGGGCATCGGGTTCGAAAGCCCGATGGCCAAGGTTTGGAACCTCAAGATGTTCAAGCACATAGCGGCCAAGGCCGACGAGGCGAGCATGATGCTGGCGAACGAGCGCGGCCCCTGCCCCGATGCCGAGGACATGGGCGTGATGCAGCGCTTCAGCTGCAAGATGGCGATCGCGCCGACCGCCTCGATCAGCATCATCTGCGGCGGCACCAGCGCCTGCATCGAGCCGATCCCGGCCAATATCTATACCCACAAGACGCTGTCAGGCAGCTTCGTGGTCAAGAACCCGTACCTGGAAAAGCTGCTGCGCGAGAAGTCGAAGGATTCGACCAACGTGTGGAATTCAATCCTGGAGAAGGGCGGCTCGGTCCAGCACCTTGATTTCCTCAGCCCTGAGGAAAAGGCCGTGTTCAAGACCAGCTTCGAGCTCGACCAGCGCTGGCTGCTCGAATTCGCCGCCGACCGCACCCCCTATATCGACCAGGCGCAGAGCCTGAATCTGTTCATCCCGGCCGATGTCGACAAGTGGGACCTGGCGATGCTGCATTTCCAGGCATGGGAAAAGGGCATCAAGAGCCTCTATTACCTGCGCTCCAAGAGCGTGCAACGTGCCGGTTTCGCCGGCGGGGTGGAGGCCGACAACACGCCCGACGCGCCCAAGTTCGAAATCGGCGAGCAGACCGATTACGAGGAATGTCTGGCTTGTCAGTAAGGGTGCGTCCGCAATCGCCCGCCAGCCGTATTTCCTCTACTATTCTACGTCCGGAGTAAGCCCGATGTCCCTTCTCGAAGCCCGCAAGACCTACAAGCCGTTTGAATATCCGTGGGCTTACGAGTTCTGGAAGCGCCAGCAGCAGATCCACTGGATGCCGGAAGAAGTGCCGCTGGGTGAGGACTGCCGCGACTGGGCGCAGAAGATCACCGAGCACGAGCGCAACCTGCTGACCCAGATCTTCCGCTTCTTCACTCAGGCTGATGTCGAGGTGCAGAACTGCTACCACGAACATTACGGGCGGGTGTTCAAGCCGACCGAGATCAAGATGATGCTGGCCGCGTTCAGCAACATGGAAACGGTCCACATCGCGGCCTATTCCCACCTGCTCGACACCATCGGCATGCCGGAACAGGAATATTCCGCCTTCCTCGAATACGAGGAGATGAAGGACAAGCACGATTACCTGCAGCAGTTCGGGGTCGATACCGACGAGGATATCGCGCGCACGCTGGCGGTGTTCGGCGGCTTCACCGAAGGTATGCAGCTGTTCGCCAGCTTCGCCATGCTGATGAACTTCCCGCGCTTCAACAAGATGAAGGGCATGGGCCAGATCGTCAGCTGGAGCGTGCGCGACGAGAGCCTCCACTGCGAAGGCATCATCCGCCTGTTCCACGAATTCGTGCGCGAGCGCGACTGCTACACCAAGGCGGTCAAGGAAGACATCGTCGACATTTGCCAGAAGTCGGTGCGGCTGGAGGACAACTTCATCGACCTCGCCTTCGAGATGGGCCCGGTTTCGGGCATGAGCGCAAAGGAAATCAAGAAGTACATCCGCTACATCGCCGACTGGCGGCTGGGCCAGCTCGGCCTCCAGCCGATCTACATGGTCGACGATCACCCCCTCCCCTGGCTCGCCCCCCTGCTCAACGGGGTGGAGCACGCCAACTTCTTCGAAACCCGTGCGACTGAGTATTCCAAGGGCGCGACCCGGGGTAACTGGCAGGACGTGTGGTCCAGCTTCGACAACCGCCAGAAGGCCAAACTGGGCACCGCCGCGAACGAAGCGGACGATACCAGCGGCGAGCCGGATATGTTCGGGAATGCCGGCGGGGTGCAGGCGGCGGAGTAGGGCGTTGCCTCCAGTCCGGAGGCACTTCCTTGACGCGAACGAAATAAGAACATAGCGATACCGGAAAGGCCAGAAGCGAGGGTGTATCGCATGCAATCGATTGAATTCTGTGCGGGTGCCGGCGGCCAAGCCATTGGGCTGGAGCAGGCCGGTTTCCGCCATGCAGCGTTGGTGGAGATCGAGCCCGAATTTGCACAAACGCTTCGCCTGAATCGCCCGCAATGGCATGTGCGTGCGAATGACATGGCCGAGTTCGATGGCCGACCCTTCCGCGGAGTTGAGCTTCTTACGGCGGGCCTGCCGTGCCCGCCCTTCTCGGTCGCAGGCAAGCAGCTGGGTGAGCGGGACGAGCGCAACCTGTTTCCGGCTGCATTACGGCTGATCGACGAAATCCAGCCAAAGGCGGTGATGATCGAGAATGTCCGCGGGTTCCTGTCGGCGGTGTTTGACGACTACCGCACTCATTTGAAGTCGCAACTTTCGAAGATGGGCTACCATGTCGATTGGCGGCTGCTGAACGCCTCGGACTTCGGAGTGCCGCAACTGCGCCCGCGCGTGGTGATCGTAGCCGTGCGCAAGGATATGGTCGAGGCATTCGATTGGCCCGATGTCCAGCCACACAACCCGCCAACAGTCGGCGAATGCTTGAAAGACCTGATGGGCGCCAACGGCTGGCATGGCACAGACCGGTGGGTGAAGCAGGCAAACGAGATCGCCCCGACGCTGGTTGGTGGCTCGAAGAAGCACGGCGGCCCCGACCTCGGCCCAACCCGTGCCCGTCGGGCCTGGGCATCGCTGGGTGTTGAGGGGAAGAGCCTGGCCAATGCAGCACCGGAGCGTGACTTCGTCGGCATGCCGCGCCTGACCTTACGCATGGCTGCGCGGTTGCAGGGCTTTCCGGACGACTGGCAATTCCATGGGAGCAAGACCACGCAATATCGCCAGATCGGCAATGCCTTTCCTCCGCCGGTGGCGAGGGCTGTGGCGCAGAACTTACGTATCGCTTTGTCGTTGCAGCGCATGTTCCCGACAAAGGCCGTGGCATGACGTTGTTATTCGGAAGCGGTCACCGGCCGTTGCCTCAAGGACATCCAGATCAAGTCGACCTAGCCAGTCTCGAATCCAATTTGCTCGTGTCCGCCGGTGGAACCGACTCGTTCGAAGCCAAACTGCGGTCATTTTTTCGCTCAGCTATTGATGAGGTGATCGACACCGCCCGCACGGGACGTTTCTTCCTATCTGATCTCGATAAAACGGAGAAAACCTATCTTGGAACCAAATTCGAGATCCTGCTGAGGGACTGGCTCGATGTGCCTCGAGGCGTCATTCTTGACCTGTTGATTGGGGGTCAGGAAGTTGATGTTAAGTCCACAACGGGTGGCGCTTCTGGCTGGATGATTCCACCGGAAGCGATAGACCAACTTTGCATCCTCCTGCGCGTGAACGAGCAAAATGCTACCTGCGCTGTAGGCCTGGCGCGTGCACGACGAGAGTATCTGCGCGCGGGCGCCAACCGCGACGCTAAGACATCGTTTTCGGCTGCAGGGCGACAGAACATCTGGTGGTTGGTGCAGGATTATCCTTACACACCCAACTTCTGGACGCGGATTACGTCGCAGCAACGCGCATGGATAATGGAGCCTCGGGGAGGCTCCGAAAGGCTGGCCCGGCTATTTGAATCATGCCTAGAAATGCCCGAATCAAGGGTCCTAATCGCCAGCATCGCAGCGCAAGACGATTTCATGAAGCGTATCCGCCGAAATGGTGGGGCACGAGATTTCCTTGCGCCCAAAGGGATCGCCATTCTCTATTCAGAAATCGATGGAGCGGTTATCCGCGAGATTGGCCTTCGTTGCGGCAAACGTGAATTTCTTTCATTTTCACCACAAGACGCGAGGACAGCCGACATCCTTCGGAATGCTGGCCACATCGATTAGCTCTCTGTATCCCTCCCTTCCTCTGCGCCATCTGCATTGACCCACCAAGCGCAACGCCCGCCGCTCAGCGCCCCCTCAGCACCAGTCAATCCGCGTCCCGCCCCATTCCTCGGCCAGACCCTCAGCGACCAGCACTGCGCCTAGGCTTTCTCCGTTTCGGTGTAGTTCGCGCAATGCCCTGCCGTATATGTCGCGGTCGGCCGAGCCCGCCGGGCGGACCAGCGCGAAGTCTCCGGCGTTGAGCAGGTCAGTCAGCCGCGCGGTCGCGCGCTCACCCAGAATGGCCTCGCGCGCGCAGCCGGGCTTGCTGATCTCGGGTGCATTGATGTCGGCTACGCGGATCTTGGTGCCCTGATACCAGAGGGTATCGCCATCGACGACGCAGGTGACCCGCACTGGGCCGCGGCACGGGCCGAACCGGGCGCTCTCGCGGTCCTTCGTGCTAGCGCCCACTGCGGCTTCTGCGCCGGGCGGCCCGTCCAGCAGCCACACCGCCGTGAACACAGCCATCGGCAGGACGAGCAGGACCGGCCCTAGCCCGCGCGCGGCCGCGAGCCAGCCGCCGCTTTCGCCGGTGCCTTCGCGCCGGAAATTCGGGCGGGTGCGCTCTCCGCGCCGGGGCACGATCCTGCTCATCGCGCCATCCTGCCACCACGGTGTTTACCGCCGGGTTAAGTCGCGCTGGAGCAGGTCAGAACAGCGGTGCAAGTGTTCACCGGGCAGTGCTCACCCAGCCGGAATGGGCGTCACACCTTTTCGGCGATAAGGAATTCCGGATCGTCCACGAACTGCATGAATTCACCCATCACGCCCTGCACCAGTGCGCCGGGCATGTCCTCTCCGGTGAAGCCAGCCAGATCGGTGATGTCGAACAGCTCGACATAGCGCCCGTCGGCCCCGCCCTCGCCCTCGCCGATCAGGTGGCCGGTGATGCGGTAGGTCTCGAAGCTGGCAACCCGGGCGAGCGAACGCATCGCAGGCTGGTCCTTGGTGCGGACCCAGTCCTCGAACGCGTCCCGGGTGACACCCGGAGCAAGGCGGTAGCTGATGATGACATGGGCCATGGCAGGACTCCCTTGTTATGCCGGTTGAAACGTTCGTCGCTCGCTCAGTCATGCCCCCATGGCGCCGGCGGCGCGGCAATCGGGCGGGTCAGGTCGAACTCGACCCGGAACAGCCGTGCATTGGGGGGCTGTCGAGTGAGCTGGTAGGCATAGGTGGCACCCGCGGTGCCAGCCGGATCGACCGAGACCTGCCACACATTGGTGACCGAGCCGGTCAGCCCCGTGCGCCGAAACATGGCAATACTCTCGGCATCGACCGGGAACTGCTGCGCGCCAGCCGTGCCGGGAGCAGCGGTATCGCCGCCGTACATCGTTACCGCGTCCTCGCTGCCGTCCTCGTGGCGGTGGTCATGCTTGAGGCGCAGACCGCTATTCGTGCGGGTGATCAGCCAGGTGCGGCTGCGGTCCCAGGTGCCATCGGCGCGCTGGATGTGGAACGGCACAGCGATGCGACTGTCCGAACATTCGCGCACGTGCATCGCCATGGCCGCGCCGCGCATGTCCGCATCGGGCGCCTCGTCACTCACCAGCCGCCCGGCATAGGCCTTGCCGCAATGGCTGGAGAGAGCCGCCCAAAACGCATCCTGCGGGGATGCACCGGGCACGCTTTCGCACCCGGCCAGCGCGAGGGTGAGGACAGCGAGCGCGGCCGCGCGCCTCATATGCCAAGCGTTTCCGGGTTCGGCATCGGTTCGTGCTTCTGTGCCTTCAGCAACGAGACGACACTGCGCACGATCACCCACACCGCAACCGCAAAGATGATCAGGAACCCGATCAGCACCAGCGACAGGACACCGCCAATAACCATCCCCAACAGACCAAACCAGAAGGTGCGGATATGGTAGGTATAGTGGCTTTGCTCCCACGGCTGGGGCGAATCATTGCGCCAGACATAGGCAAGCACCAGACCGATCAGGCCGGTGATACCGACCACGAACGAGGCCAGATAAAGCAAGCTCACGATTGTGGGATAGTTGAGGTCGAACCCGGTGGGCTGGGCCGGTGGCTGCGGATTGCTGTTGTCGGTCATGCGTCAGATCCCCCTGATTGCCGGGCCAGTCTATCGTTCGGGGCGCTAAGGGCAAGCTTATCCGCACCACCCCGGTTCGCCCGCGCCCCAGCCGGTCGAACGGGCAAGGCCAGCCTCGACCATCGCCTCGGCCAGCCATTCCTGCCCCATGGCATCGCTGCGGCGGGCCCCGCGCAGTTCGCGGCCATAGCGATCGCGCGGGGGATCGGCCCCACCGTCAAGCTCGAACGGCCCGCGATTGAGCCAGTCCCGCAGGGCCAACTGCGCCCGCCGGGCGAGCAGGCGCTCGGCCTCGCACGCGCCGCCCATTTCAGGCGCGTCATAGCCGGTCAGGCGCACGCGGCGCTGGCCCAGCATCACGGTGTCGCCATCGACCACGCAGTTGGCCGCGCGCGCCTGCCCGCACAAGGCAAACTTGCCAGTTTCCTGCGCCTGCCAGTCACCGCCCATTCCCTGCCACCGCGCCAGCAGCAGTGCACCCGCCAGCAGCGCCCCGAGCAGCAGCCACCAGCGCGCGGCCCTCCACCGGGCGGCCCAGCGGCGGCTTGCCTGCCAGCGGGCATCGAAGCGGGCTGGAGAGTTGGGAGGCGGGGCCATGGCCCACCATGACGCGGGGCGGCTGCGGGGCAAAGGTGCTTTCCTCGCTCATCCCCAACCGCTAGAGGCGCGGCGACAGACCGGCAAAGGAACCCGCGCGACATGCCCGAACCTGGCGAAAAGGCCCCCGATCCCGGCACCAAAGCGGCGGTGCTGATCGAGGCGCTGCCCTATTTCCAGCGCTATGCCGGGCGCACGTTCGTGGTCAAGTACGGCGGGCACGCAATGGGCGATCCGGCGGCCGCGCGCGATTTTGCCGAGGACATCGTGCTGCTGAAAGCGGTCGGGATAAACCCGGTGGTGGTTCACGGCGGCGGGCCGCAGATCGGCGCCATGCTCAAGAAACTGGGGGTGGAAAGCACCTTCGTCGACGGCCTCAGAGTGACCGACAAGGCCACCGCCGAAGTGGCCGAGATGGTCCTCTCCGGCGCGATCAACAAGGAACTGGTCGGCTGGATTGCTGCCGCCGGGGGCAAGGCGATCGGTATTTCCGGCAAGGACGGCGGGCTAGTCACCGCGGCCAAGGTGCAGCGGACGAACAAGGATCCTGGCAGCAATATCGAGCAGGCGATCGACCTCGGCTTTGTGGGTGAGCCTTCGCGGGTCGATACCTCAGTGATTGACACTGTGGTCGCGGCCGGCATGATCCCGGTGATCGCCCCAATCGGCGCGGGCGAAGATGGCCACACCTACAACATCAATGCCGATACCATGGCCGGCGCGATTGCCGCAGCGCTGGGCGCGGCGCGGCTGTTCCTGCTGACCGATGTTCCCGGTGTGCTCGACCAGGACAGGAACTTGCTGACCGACCTGACCCCGGCGGATATTGCCCGGCTTCAGGCAGACGGCATCATCACCGGCGGGATGATCCCCAAGCTGGAGACCTGCATCCACGCGGTCGAGGCCGGGTGCGAAGCGGCGGTGGTGCTGGACGGGCGGGTGCCCCATGCCATGCTGCTGGAATTCTTCACCGCGCGCGGGGCTGGCACGCTGATTCGCGCCGGATAACCTCTGGCAAGAGGCGTCTTAGTCGGGTAAGACGCCTCGAGAGACCCAACGCCCCCCTGTGCAACAACAACGGACAGACCGATGCAAGGCCTGATAACCCTCTACCAGATCATCTCGCTGATCACCAACGTGGTGGTCATGCTGGTGATCGTGCAGTTCGTGATCGGGCTGCTGTTTGCTTTCAACGTGATCAGTTCAAGCAACGATTTCCTCCACCAGATCTACCGCTCGATCAATGCGCTGCTGGAGCCGGTGCTGGCGCCGATCCGGCGCGTGCTGCCTCCCACCGGGGCGCTCGATTTCTCGCCGCTGGTGCTGATCATCGTGCTGCAGATCATGCTGATCGTGCTCGGCAGCGTGATCAGCGGCTGATCATGGCAGAGCGGATTGACGGCAAGGCCTTCGCCGCCACCCTGCGGGCGAAGGTGGGTGAACGCGCGGCGCAGTTCGCGGAGACTGCGGGCCGCCCGGCAGGCCTCGCCGTGGTGCTGGTCGGAGAGGATCCGGCGAGCCAGGTCTATGTCCGCTCCAAGCACAAGGCGACGGTGGAAGCCGGGATGGCAAGCTTCGAGCATCGCCTGCCCGCCGACACCGACCAAGCCGCCCTGCTGGCGCTGGTGGCGCAGCTCAATGCCGATCCTGCGGTCGACGGCATCCTCGTCCAGCTGCCGCTACCCGCAGGAATCGACGAACAGGCGGTGATCGCCGCGATCGATCCGGACAAGGACGTGGACGGATTCCATGTCATCAACGCCGGGCGGCTCTCTGTCGGCCAGCCGGGGTTTGTCCCCTGCACACCCCTTGGCTGCCTGATGCTGCTCAAGCACCAGCTGGGCGACCTGTCCGGGTTGGAGGCGGTGGTGATCGGCCGCTCCAATATCGTCGGCAAGCCGATGGCGCAGCTGCTGACCGATGCCAACGCCACGGTCACGATCGCGCACAGCCGCACGCGGGACCTGCCCGCCGTGGTTCGCCGCGCCGACATCGTGGTCGCTGCGGTGGGGCGGCCGGAAATGATCACTGGTGACTGGATCAAGCCCGGTGCCTGCGTGATCGATGTCGGCATCAACCGCATTTCGGCACCCGAATCCGGCAAATCGCGGCTGGTAGGCGATGTCGAATTCGACAGCGCCGAGAAAGTCGCCGGATCGATCACCCCGGTCCCCGGCGGGGTCGGGCCGATGACGATTGCGGTGCTGCTGCGGAATGCGCTGGTGGCCGCTTACCGCAACCAGGGGCTGGATGCTCCGGCCGGTCTCTGAGGGTTCCTTCGACAAGCGGCACGCAAGCCGCTAGGCTGCCCGTCATGCTCAAACCGGTCGCCGCGCTCACCCTTCTCGCCCTGCTATCCGCCTGTGCTTCCGGCCCGCCGCGGACGCCGATCAGGGTGATCGACCGCGCGTTGGCAAGTGCCGGGACCACCGGCCTCGCCCAGCCCGGCCAGATCGTCGCTGCCGAGAGCGGCTTTGCCCGCACCGCGCGCGAACAGGGGCAGTGGACCGCGTTCCGCGAATATGCCGCCCCCGGTGCGGTGCTGCACGGATCTGACGGTCCGGCCGACGCGGCAACCCTGCTGCGCGGCCGCGCCAATCCCGCCGAAACAATGCGCTGGGCCCCGCGCGACGTGTGGATGAGCTGCGACAGTCGCGTGGCGGTGAGCCAGGGCCGCTTCCGCGACGGGGCCGGGCTGGTCGGCAACTATGTGACCGTGTGGCAGCGGCAGGACAAGGGTGACTATCGCTGGAGCTACCACGCCAGCGCGCCCGACGTGCCCCAGCCGCCGCCCCGCCCCCAGCAGGCACGGGGCGAGGACGAAATCGTCGTGCTGGCGATGGAAATGATCAAGGGCCATGTCGCCGACTGCACCGGCCGCCCTGCTGACCCCGGCCCGGCTACCAACCCCGTGCCGCTGGTCATGGGCACCTCTGCCGACGGCTCGCTCCACTGGCTCGCCCAGCAGCGCGCGGACGGCGCAAGACGCGTGATCGTCCTGCTGAACAAGGCGGGCGAGTGGGACGAAGTGCTCGATATCGGCTTCAATCCCGGTTAGGGGCGCGGCCATGTTCGAGCTGTTCCTGTCTGCCTTCATCACCTTGTTCGTGGTGATCGATCCACCCGGCTGCGCGCCGATCTATGCCGGGCTGACCAAGGGCGCCTCGCCCAAGCAGTCACGCATCATGGCAATCCGCGCTACACTGATTGCGGGGTGCATTCTGATTGGGTTCGCGCTGTTCGGCCAGCAACTGCTTGGTGCACTTCATATCGAATTGGACAGTTTCCGCATCGCGGGCGGGCTGATGCTGTTCTTCATCGCGTTTGACATGGTGTTCGAAAAGCGCACCCAGCGGCGCGAGGAACGCGCCGAGAAGGTCGCCGCCACCCCTGAAATCGAAGACGTCTCGGTGTTCCCGATGGCCATGCCGATGCTGGCCGGGCCGGGCGCGATTGCTGCCGTGATGCTGCTGCAAAACGAGGCTGACGGGACCGATGAGACGCTGGTGGTGCTGGGCGCGCTGGGCGCGGTGCTGCTGATCACTATGTTCGCGCTGATCGCCGCCGGCCCGCTGATGCGGCTGTTCGGTGACCGGGTGGAGGCAGTCATCACCCGCCTGCTCGGTGTGCTGCTGGCCGCGCTCGCCGCGCAATACGTGATCGACGGGCTGAAGGGCAGCTTCGGGATTTGAGCGGACCAGAGCTGTCGGTCAGCTTTCGACCCCATCTCGGTCATTCAGGAAGCTGCGGCATGAAGCCGAGCTGTCATTCGCAAGCAAGAGGCCAATATCACATCCCGAAGGCTTTCATCCCAGCATCGATCAATCCTTCAAGCCCGCGTCTGAACTCTCCATTGCGCGCAGTGAACGGAGCCTCTTCGACAATCAGAACGCCATCGCCGGCGATCACTCGATCCTTGAGGAGTTGCTGGCGACCTAGAAAATAGGGCCAGAAAGTCTCGGTGCGAGTAACTGAGTAGGCGAGGTCTGCTGAAAACCCGACCAGTTGATCCTGACCGAACACCCGTCCCTTGTCGGCGGGTTCCACGCGGACACCACGCCCGCCTTTGAGAACAAGGCGTGCAGGGCCGTGGAAGACAAGATAGCGGAATTGGAACGTCAACCATGCATTCAACGAAGCCCAACGCCAGTGTGGCTTGATCTGCAAGGGCCGCCCGATGGGTTGGGCAATGGCAGCCAGTGCGCGTGGGTGAAGGACGCAGGACGCCCCCTCGGGCAAGGTCAAAATGGTGACCTCGGCAAGTCCATCTCGTGTGGCGGAGATCGTGGTCGTTTCGCCATCACCGCGAATACGGGTCAGGAAGACAAGACTGGTCGCAAAGCTGGTTATCGGCTTCTTCCAATCGAGGAACCACTGGTCGCCTTTTGCGCCGCTGACGCTGCTGGTCTGAAGATAATCCTGTCTAACAAGAAGCTCTTCGCCGGGCTGCAGGCGCACTGCGACTGATGCGGAAGACGGTGGGGCGGGAGCAATGGCAGCGCCTCTGCAGCCGGGCATTTGCAAACGGATCGAAGGGCGGCGCATCGCCAGAGGGGCGAGAACGAACCACATGAGCAACCGGATCAGGTAGGGGGTTGCCGTAATGAGGATGAGCGCTGCGAGCGCGTATCGCAGCAGAGTAGTGCCTTCGTAATATTGCCAGGCCCATCTGGCTTTTGCGGAAATAGTGTTCTCCGCAAGCTCTTGTTCCTGCTCCAGCCGCGCCTTTGACGCTTCGAGGACATCGGGCAACTCGTTTTCGACCCAAGCTTCAGCCCGCCCTTTCGCTTTCGCTGCTGCAGTCCTCACATTCGCCCGATTTTTTGCGTCGTCATATTCGCGCTTGGCCTCGCGCGCCTCCTTGCAGCGCGCATCTTTCTTATCTTTGAATGCCTTCCGTTGATCTACGAGAGGCACATAATCGAATAAGCGCGGCCAGCTTTTGTCGAAGTCATTGAGCTCCTGCGTGGCTCCTTCGCATGATTTGTTTGCGGCTATCCAATTACTTTTCTTATCGTCGCGATCTTTTGCAAGGGTTTTGAGCTTAGCGATTTGGTCGTCGATTTCCCGATTGGCGGCCGCCCTAGCTGCTTGATAATCTTTGGCAGCCTCCAGTGCATTCACAAGACCACGGCGCTTCTGCTTCAGGAACTCGATCCGAAGCAATCGTTCCTGTTCCTTGCGAACGGCATCGATGTCGAGCGTCACAGTGTCGAGAAGGCGATCGATACGCCTGGGCTGCGCTTTATCCAGCTCACGCAGCACGGCATCCACGTCGGCAATCTGTGTGGTCAATTCGGCAACGGTTGCTGCTTGAGCAGCCTTACCTGCCTCCGCGAGCTGCCGCTCGAAATCCTTTTTCTGCTTCTCGGCCGCGGTGATCGCACTCTGGAGACCATCCGCCCGAAGCTGATTTTCGGTCTGGGACTTCTCCCACCAACGCTGAACGTCGCCTTTTTGCCACACCACGAAGACGAGGATTGCCAAGACGAGGAGAACGTAAAGCAGCGCCTTCCGTCCTAGCCATCCAATTGCCTTGCCAATTTGCTTCACTCACCCGCCCCCCCGGAAGACATTTGATGTGATGCCAATTATGGGGATAGTTGCAAGCGTTCAAAATCAGCTGTTTGGCTTGCGGGTACCAAATTCGTCGTTGACGCAATCAGGCAAAGCGCTCCATCCGATCAGAGAGTTGGATATCATGGCAGAAAGCCACCCAATGTCGGTCATGACTTTGCCTGAATCAGGCGCCTGAAACCGGCCATCTGCCCTACTGCAGCGTAATGATCTCCTCATCGCCATCCCGGCGGCCGAAGAACTGCATCAGCTGGACCAGCAGCTCGCACCGGGCGGCGAGGCTGTCGGCCTCCAGCAGGGCCTGCTTGGCCGCGGCGTCGAACGGGGCGATCTGGCTGACGCCGTTGATGAGGGTCTGGTCGTCCAGCCGCTCGACCGACTGCCAGTCGACCTTGTAGCCCTGTGCCTCGGCAAATCGGCGTGCCTCGCGTTCGAACCCGGCGCGCTCGATGGCGGACAGTGATTCCTCCGGATCGTCGGGCAGGATTGCGGCTTCGACCTTACGGAACGGCAGGGTCGTTTCCAGCTCGCGCTCGATCCGGAACCGGCTTTCGCCTTCGAGCACGACATTGAAGCGCCCGTCGCCCAGCATCTCGACATCGCCGATCCGCCCGACACAGCCAACCGTGAACAGCGGCGCGCCTTCTTCCGCGCGCTGCGGCTGGATCATCCCGATCCGCCGGTCACGCGCCAGCGCATCGCTGATCATGGCGCGATAACGCGGCTCAAAGATATGGAGCGGCAGGTGCAGGCCGGGGAACAGGATCGCGCCGGTCAGCGGGAAGATGGGAAATCGCTGGGCCATCCGCGCTAGCCGAACAGCACGCGCGACAGCTTGCGCCGGGTGGCGACCACCCATTCGTCTTCCAGCCCGACCGCCTCGAAGATCTGCAGCAGCTTGGTGCGCGCTGCACCATAGTTCCATTCGCGGTCCTGCGTCACCATCCGCAGCAGCGTATCCGCCGCCTCGTCGCGCGCGCCCGCGGCATAGGCGGCCTCGGCAAAGGCGAGCTGCTTGTCCATGTCGGCCGGGCTTTCCGCCGCCAGGGCGCGCAGGGACTGGAGCTCGCTATCATCGACCCGGGTGGCCGCCAGCTCGAGCGCGGTGCGGACCGGCTGGAGTGCGGCGTCGGCTTGGATCTCCGGGGGAAGCGCGTCGTAAACCTGCTGCGCTTCGTCCCCCTGCCCCGCCGCCAGCAGCGCGCGGATCAGCCCGGCATGGGCGGGGACATTGTCCGGCGCCATCTCAACCACCTGGGCGAAGATCGCCGCCGCGCGCGCGCCGTCGCCCCCGGCCAGCACTTCCTCGCCCATGGCGATGAACTGCGACACATCCTGCGCCGGTTCGGCGCCGTCAGCACCCGGCTGTACCGGCAGCTGGGCCAGGATCTGGTCGAGCGTCTGGCGCAGCTGCGATTCGCTGCGGGCATTGGTCAAGTCAGCCACTGGCTGGCCCTGGAACATGGCATAGACGGTGGGAATCGAGCGCACCTGAAACTGGGAGGCGATGAACTGGTCCTCGTCGACATTGACCTTGGCCAGGACCACGCCCTTGTCGGCATATTCGCCGCAGACTTTCTCCAGCACCGGGGTCAGCGCCTTGCACGGCCCGCACCATTCGGCCCAGAAATCGAGCACCACCAACTGGGTCATCGACGGTTCGACCACATCCTTGCGGAACCGGTCGACCGCCTTCTGTTCGTCAAGGCTCAGGCCCATGCTCGCCAAGGTGTGCTCCTGTCTGGTTGCCCGCCCACGCGGGATTCGCTCTGGCCAATGTGGGACTTCCGGCGCGTTTGTGAAGGCCAAAGTAGCGCACGCATTTTCCCCTTGCGAGGGCACCGCCCCACTGCTAACCGCGCGCTTCCCATCCGGAGCTGCACGTTCCGGAAGCGCCAGTGAGCGGGCGTAGCTCAGGGGTAGAGCACAACCTTGCCAAGGTTGGGGTCGAGGGTTCGAATCCCTTCGCCCGCTCCATTGATTTCAAGCGATTAGCTGATTTCGGACCTTGCAGAAGAATGCGGTATACTGATCGGGCTATGCTACGCCAGCCATGTTGAGGTAGTGGCATTCACAAGCATGACAATGGGCACCGCCGCCATGCTCTTGGGAGGCGGGTCTGACGAGCAGCCAAAATCTGCTTTCATGACCAACCATATTGCTTCGTATCAATGATATTCGCGGCTGTAAGCTAATGTTTCGCTCAGCGTTGCTGGCAGGCGCAGGGGCGTATGCTGGGGTTCGCTGCTTGATGCAGCGCCGCCGCACTTGCGGTCAGGTTTTTTCCGGACAGAGATACGGGGTGAAATGAGCCGGATGATCCGGCTTTTCTTGCGTGCTCTGCCACACCGCCAGCCACAACGACCGCAGCAATCCCGCAGAACTGCGCCACTTTCGCGGCGCGGCGCGCCCGAAGGCAAATTGTCGATTTCAGGAAAGACTGTTTGGTGCGGTCGAGAAGACTCGAACTTCCACGGGCTTTCGCCCACAACGACCTCAACGTTGCGCGTCTACC
>JBKBKB010000058.1:274-523 GCA_046294735.1 Sphingomonadaceae bacterium | reverse complement strand
GGCCCGGAACGGCCCGAGCGCGCCATCCAGTCCCGCATATCGGCGGCGAGGCTTGCAAGGGCGGCGGGGTCGAACTGCTCGCGCAAGGCATAGGCGCGATGCGGGAACTGGCTTTGGTAGCTGTAGAACGCGCTGTCCTGCAACTGCGGGAAGACGGAATCCTGCAGCAGGGTGGTTGCGGTCTTCATGTATCCAAGGTGGAACAGGGTATGCGGCATGAAGATCCCGTGACAGGTGGTTGCGTGCGAT
>JBKBKB010000058.1:0-264 GCA_046294735.1 Sphingomonadaceae bacterium | reverse complement strand
GCCCTTGCCGCACTGCAAAACAAACGCCTTTCGCCGTTGCGGAATCGCGGGTGTCTGACTATCAACCGCCCACTGAGTTCGGGCAGAATTGCCTTCACGACCTTTCAGGAGCTCCCGTTCGATGAACCGCAATAGCCTGCCCCGGCGCCTTGTGCGCGCCACTCGTGGACGCATCAACCTTGCCCGGATGCAGGCCAGCCGCGCCATTGCGCTGGCACGGACCCTTGAAACCGAGCTTGCGCCGGGCCACCCCAACCTCTCCGC
>JBKBKB010000057.1:0-521 GCA_046294735.1 Sphingomonadaceae bacterium | reverse complement strand
GTGCCCATGTCGGTCAGCACGGCGCGCCCATCGTTGGCCACCAGCACGTTGTTCAGCTTGAGGTCCAGGTGCACCCACCGGTACTCCCACATGTGCGCCACTGCGGCAGACACATCCAAGCACCACCGCAGCAGCTGCGCAGGCTCCGCACCGGCAGTAGCGGCGGCCTCCAGGGTGCGCGGGTGCAGGGGCATGATGAGGGCCAGCACGGGGTTGGCGGCGCCGCCCACCATCAGGCGGAAGCCGTCGGGCAGCAGGTCGTACATGGGGCGGGGCAGACGCTTGGTGAGGACGGCCAGCAGGGTGATGACGTTGGGGTGGGGCGGCATGTCGCTCAGCGTCTGGAACTCGCGCAGGAAGGCGTGCTTGAGCGTGGTGTGGCGGGGAGTCCGACCCTTCACGCCCGCCAGCATCTTCACCGCCACTACCACCTGCGCCGTGGGCCGGCCAACGCCGCGACCGGCAGCGGCAGCGGCAGCGGCAGCGGCAGCGGCAGCGGCAGCGGCTCCATCCGTCACGCA
>JBKBKB010000056.1:0-532 GCA_046294735.1 Sphingomonadaceae bacterium | reverse complement strand
CGGCATCACGCTGAGCAGCGGCGCGGCTGTGGGTGGCGAGAGCGGCGCAGTGACTGTGGCGGTGGGCGGAGGCAGCGTGGGCGGGTCGGTGACGGTGGTGGCTGGCGCGAGCTCTGGCGACGGCGAAGCTGGCGGGCACGTGCAGGTGATCGCTGGCGAGGCCACCTCTGGCGCGGGCGGCGCTGTGAGCATCCTGAGCGGCGGTGGCGGCAGCGGCAGCGGCGGCGCGCTGGTGCTGTCGGTGGGGTCGGGCGTGAGCGGGGATGGCGGCATGGTGTCGGTGTATGGCGGCGACGCGAGCGAGGCGGGCAATGCTGGCGGGCACGTGCAGGTGATCGCTGGCGGGGCCACCTCTGGCGCGGGCGGCGCTGTGAGCATCCTGAGCGGCGGTGGCGGCAGCGGCAGCGGCGGCGCGATGGTGCTGTCGACGGGCGGCGGGTCGGCTGCGAGCGGGCAGGTGACGGTGGCGACTGGCGCTGGCGCGCAGTCTGGCGAGAGCGGGCGGGTGCTGGTGCAGACTGGCAGCGCGAAC
>JBKBKB010000055.1:0-534 GCA_046294735.1 Sphingomonadaceae bacterium | reverse complement strand
GCCTTTGACTGACTATGCCACCGGCGCGCCCTGCCTCAGGTGCTAGCACGCAACAATCACATGGCAGTGATCGAGTCACAGCGACTGGTGCACATGCAGAGCGGCATGGATGAGCGCTTCTTTGCCTTCCAGCTGCGGCGCGAGGAGGAGAAGGATTCTGAGGGGCAGAACACCTCCGAGTCCTTCTTGCTGTTCGAGTCGCACCTGCACCAAGCCACGCACAGCGCGCACAAGTCCAAGCTGGCGCAGCTGAAATTCTGGGAGGAGCTGGCACAGCCAGTGCCGGACCTGAACCTGCTGTTCCAGCTGGGAGGCGCCACGTACAAGCACGTGTTCAAAGCACAGCTGCACTTTGACAAGGTGCTGCGTCTGAACGACTCGGCGCCCAATGCGCTGCGGCTGTTCGCTGCGTTCCTGCTGGAGGTGCTGCACGACAACGAGCGGGCGCAGGAGCTGTTGCGTCGGGCGGATGAGGTGGAGGAGGAGGCGGCGGAGCGGCTGGCGGAGGCGCAGCGGAACGCCAGCGAGCTAGGC
>JBKBKB010000054.1:286-542 GCA_046294735.1 Sphingomonadaceae bacterium | reverse complement strand
ATCGTCACCAGACCCGCACCCCGGTAATCGGGCGGCATGCGCTGAAGATCGGGGATGCCTGGCATGCGACAAGCCCACAGCTCGGCCAGGGCGCGAACATGGCGCTGCTCGACGCTGCATCGCTCGCCTCGGCTCTCGTCCACGCAGAGAATGTCGACGCGGCGATCGCGCGGCATCTGCGGCAAAGGCAGATGCATGTGCGAAGCTACCAGTTCCTCAGTCGGGTGCTGACGCCCTTCTACCAATCGGACAGCCG
>JBKBKB010000054.1:0-276 GCA_046294735.1 Sphingomonadaceae bacterium | reverse complement strand
CCTGATCGCGCCCATCCCGACATTGCCGGGCGTACGATCCGTCATCTCGACGCTTGTGACGGGCGATCTTCTCGATCCGGTCGGGCGGTTGCGGCTTTCCGAGACATTCCGGCCCGCCGCAGCGGCCCGGCCGCAGCCGTAATCGTCCATTCGCAGCAGTCGTTGCCCTTGGCTTGGCAGCGAGGGTGCACGACCGAGACTTGGGTTGCGGTCAAGGTGGCGAAGAGGCGTTCGAAGACGGCGCCATGCCAGGGGCAGCCGGGCGTGTTGGGCACG
>JBKBKB010000053.1:0-543 GCA_046294735.1 Sphingomonadaceae bacterium | reverse complement strand
CAGGCAGCTCAGCTGGGGAACCCTCCCCCGCGCTGCCGCACGCGCGCCCCCAGCCGCGTAGCTGGCTGCTGCAGGTGCCATGCTCCGCGCTGCGGCTCCCTGACAGCGCGCGCTGCGACGCCAGCGGCGGCGGCGGCGGCGGGGGCGGCGGGGGCGGCGGGGGCGCCACTTCAGCACTGCTGGAGCTGCTATACTCCGTGCTCAACGCGCACACGCACAACCCGCTCACGCTGGAGGAGGCGGCGCGCGCGCTGGCCGCCGTGACGCGGCACCACCGCAGCACGCACGTGCTCACCGTGGAGCGCGCGCTGCCCGCCGTCCTGCGCCTGGCCGCCGACCGCGGCTCGCCCGCCGCCGTTGCGCGCTTTGCGGACGCGGTGCTGCGGGGCCTGGGGTTCGACAGCGGGCTGCAGGACTACGAGCTGTGCGCCAAGGACGCCACCCTCATGCGCAACTGGTTCTTCATGCAGCGCGCGCTGGAGGCGCAGGCACGCACGCGCGACGTGCTGGCCAACATCTTGGCGGCCGCCTGGTGCCCCGCCG
>JBKBKB010000052.1:0-544 GCA_046294735.1 Sphingomonadaceae bacterium | reverse complement strand
ACCATGCAGGGCTATATCAAGCGTACCCCGCTTGAGGCGTTCCGCGCCCAGGCGCGCGGCGGCAAGGGCCGCAGCGGCATGGCGACCAAGGATGAGGATGCCGTCACCAGCCTCTTCGTCACCTCGACGCACACGCCGGTATTGTTCTTCTCCACGCTCGGCCGCGTCTATCGCATGAAGGTGTGGCGCCTGCCCGAGGGCAGCGCCAACACCCGCGGCCGCCCGATGATCAACCTCCTGCCGCTCCAGCCAGGCGAGACGATCTCCACCGTCCTGCCGCTGCCGGAGGACGAGGCGGAATGGGGCAAGCTCCACGTCATGTTCGCGACGGCGCGGGGCAGCGTGCGCCGCAACGCGATGGACGCCTTCACCAACGTGCCCTCGAACGGCAAGATCGCGATGAAGTTCGAAGGCGACGACATCGACGATCGTCTGATCGGCGTCGCGCTGCTGGAGGAGAATGACGACGTCCTCCTCGCCACCCGTCAGGGCAAGGCGATCCGCTTCCCGGGCAGCGACGTTCGCGAATTCCAGAGCCGCAACT
>JBKBKB010000051.1:249-549 GCA_046294735.1 Sphingomonadaceae bacterium | reverse complement strand
GCTTTTCCTCTGGCCATTCCTTGTCCATTAATTGGTTGATCGCTTCCTCCGCCGCGCGCCATGCGCCGAACAGCAGCCACAGGCCGATAGCGATGCCGAACAGCGGATCGGCACCGCTCAACCCCAGATACTGATCGAGCACCAAAGCGGCGATGACTGCCGAATTGAGCATCAGGTCGCTCTGGTAATGCACGCGATCGGCGCCGATCGCGACCGAGCGGGTCTTTGAGATGATGTGCTTCTGATAGCTGGTCAGCGCGAGGGTGACGGCAATCGCGAACACCGACACGCCGATGCCGA
>JBKBKB010000051.1:0-239 GCA_046294735.1 Sphingomonadaceae bacterium | reverse complement strand
ATCGCGCCTTTGCTGGGCTGCGCGCCGTCGGAAAAGCGCGACACCGCCTGGCCGAATATGACGAAGGCTGACACCGCGATCAGCGCAACCTGAAACAGTGCGGCCAGCGCCTCCGCCTTGCCGTGGCCGAACCGGTGGTCGTGGTCGGCTGGCTGCGCGGCAAGGTGCACCGCGAACAGGGTGACGAGCGACGCAACCAGATCGAGCAGGCTGTCGGCGAGGCTGGCGAGCACCGCGAC
>JBKBKB010000050.1:0-553 GCA_046294735.1 Sphingomonadaceae bacterium | reverse complement strand
GACAGTCTGAAGCGCGGTCGCAGCAGCATCCTTGTCACCGGCGAGGATGGCGGCTTCCACCTTCTTCACCAGGGTGCGGATCCGGCTGATGCGGGCGCCATTGATCGCGGCGCGACGCTCATTGCGACGGATGCGCTTCTTGGCTTGCGGCGTATTGGCCATTCTATTCCTCGGTTCTCATCAAATCTCGGGAAGAGGCCCGTCGGATTCGCCAACCAGCCTCGTGAAGGTGCGCCCCTTACAGCTGTTCCGGGGTGTCGTCAACCAGCGAGCCCCCCGCTATTTCTGGCATTTGGGGCAATGGAAGGTCGATCGCCCCCCATCGACTCGGCGTTGCACGGTGCCGCCACAGGGACAAATCTGTCCTTCGCGCCCATAGACTCGCCATTGGTTGGAGAAATAGCCCAATTCGCCATCCGGCCGCGCATAATCGCGCAGGGTGGACCCGCCAGCGACGATGGCGGCGGACAGAACCGTGCGAATCGCCTCCACCAGCGAGCCGAGCCGGGGCTTCGATATGCGCCCTGCCGCTCGAGTCGGGGCGATGCCCGCC
>JBKBKB010000004.1:0-314240 GCA_046294735.1 Sphingomonadaceae bacterium | reverse complement strand
GCTGCGATCGAGCAGCCTGGCCAGCATGGCGGAAAAATCTACGAACTGGGCGGGCCGGAAACGGTTACCATGATGGAACTCAACCAGCGCATTGCGGTAGGGCAGCAGCGGGCGCGAACCTTCATTCCGGTCCCCGATGCCCTGTCCGGCCTGTTTGCCGCGCTGCCGGGCACGCCGATGGGGCGGGACCAGTGGATCATGCTGAAAGAAGGCAGCGTGCCTTCGGGCAAGCTGCCGGGTTTTGCCGCATTCGGCATCGATCCGCGACCGCTTGGCCTCTATCTCGACCGGTGGATGGAGCGCTATCGCAAGTATGGCCGCTTCACCAACCGGGTGAAGATGACCTGATTTTGCGGGGACCGACCCTAGAACGCGATCTCCAGCCCGATAATCTGTCGCTGCCACCTTGGTTGGTGCTGCGCGGGGGATGAAGAACGGCTAGGCACCCCCGTTCACGCTCCAGCGTCCTTCCCGGTCTACCGGCACAGAGAGGCCCAGACGCGGCCGCAGGCGCAAGCCCATCCGGTCGGCCCCGCCGACAGAGCGCAGTACCAGGCGCAGCCGGGCGCGCACGATCCCACGATCGATCCGGCTGCTGCCCTGCCGGCCTATGTCGAACTGGCCCCCGATCTAGTCCTGCTGGATCTGATGATGCCGGGAATCGACGGGTTCCAGTTGCTGGAAGCCTTTGCGCGGCATGACCGGCCGGACGAATTCCGGCCCGTGCTGGTATTGACCGCCGACACCACGATCCAGGCGCGGCGACGGGCCTTGTCGCTGGGGGCGAAGGATTTCGTGGCCAAGCCGTTCGACGTGATCGAAGTGGCCCTGCGGATATCCAACCTGCTGGAGACGCGGGTGCTCTATGATAGACTGCGCCAAATCTGACAGCGGGAAACGATCAGGACAGCCGAGCGAAGTTTGCCGCGCCCACCGCAGCCTTGCGTTCTGCAACCGGTGCAGCGGTCTGGACGAATGCGCCGATTGCATCGCGCAGCAGAGCAAGTGCCCGCTCGTCTAACCGGTAAAACACCAGTTTGGCCGACTTACGGGTCTGCACCATCCCGGCGTTGCGCAGCACTGCCAGTTGTTGGGATAGGGCCGGCTGGCCAATTCCGGTCAGCTCCTCGATTTCGCTGACATTCCGCTCGGTGTTGCGCAGGGATTCGAGAATGCGGAAGCGCACGGGATGGGCGAGCGCCTTGAGCGCTTCGATCAGTTCGTCCGGGTTCATCGCACTGCCCCTCCACTGCTATCGCGCAGGAACCAGTCTGCCTCGCCGGTGGCGGCATAGACATCATCAAGGCTGATATCCGGCTGGCACAGCATGGGCTGGCCTGGCTCCCAGTTGGCCGGAGCCAGCGCCTGCTGTGTATCGACGGCCTGCAGGGCATCGAGAATCCGCAGCATTTCCGGAGTCGATCGGCCAACATTGGCGGGATAGCAGGTCATCGCCCGGATTGTCCCGGCAGGATCAATGAAGAAGGTCGTGCGGACGGTCGCGCTGTCAGAGTCGAGCGCGGACACCATGCCGTAGGCGCGCCCGATCACCAGGGTCGGATCCTCAACAATGGGGAAGCGAACTTCGGCTCCGAACCGGTCGCGGATCAGGCGCAGCCAGGCGAAATGCGAGAACAGGCTGTCCACCGACAATGCCATCAGCGCACACTTGCGCCGGTCAAATGCGGCTGCGCTGCGGGCGAGGGCGACGAACTCTGTGGTGCAGACCGGAGTGAAATCCGCTGGATGGGAAAACAGGATCAGCCAGCGACCGCGGAAGTCCGACAGGCGCACCGGCCCGGCGGTGCTGCGGGCGGTGAAATCGGGGGCTTCGTCACCGATCCGAAGTCCCGCGCAAGGGGCGGGGGCGGCGTTTATGCGGGCTGCGGTTTCGTTCATGTCCAGTCCAATAGCACTTGACAGGAAGAAATCAATACATATACATAATTTATGAAAATTAATTCGGAGAAGAGTGATGACCAGTCCCGACTGTTTCCTCCAGGCCGCGATCGGGCAGGTGTCCCGTGCCCAGGTTGATCAGGCCCTTCGGCCTGAGATCAAGGCCTTTTTCGACGAAGCGACGTTCACCGTCAGCTATGTGGCGCATGATCCAGCTTCGGCTGAGGCGGTCATCATCGACTCGGTGCTTGACTATGACGCGCCTTCGGGCCGCACATCCACTCACTCAGCTGATGCAATTATTGATTACGTGAAATCAAATAGACTGCAGGTTGTGCTCCATATCGAGACCCACGCCCATGCAGACCATCTTTCGGCTGCCCCTTATTTGCAGGAGGTGCTCGGCGGCGATCTGGTGATCGGTCGGCACATCACGACCGTGCAAGAAGTGTTCGGCAAGCTGTTCAATGCCGGGACCGAGTTCGAACGCGACGGGTCACAGTTCGATGCCTTGTTCGAGGATGGCCATACGTTCCGCATCGGTGCACTCGAAGGCATCGCACTGCACGTGCCCGGGCATACCCCGGCAGACATGGCGTTCCTGATCGGTGACGCGGCTTTCGTCGGCGATACCTTGTTCATGCCAGACTATGGCACGGCACGGGCCGATTTTCCGGGCGGGGATGCCCGCAAGCTGTTCCAATCGATCCGGCGGCTGCTGTCTCTGCCGGATGACACGCGGCTGTTCATGTGCCACGACTACAAGGCACCGAGCCGCGATTATTTCGCCTGGGAAACGACCGTGGGCGAGGAGCGGCGCGAAAACGTCCATGTCCATGACGGGATTGGCGAAGACGACTTCGTCGCCATGCGGACCAAGCGGGACAAGACGCTCGGCATGCCCAATCTGATCCTGCCGAGCGTGCAGGTAAACATGCGCGCCGGGCACCTGCCCGAGCCTGAGGAGAACGGCGTGCGCTACCTCAAGATCCCGGTCAACGCGGTATGACGCTGCCCGGATTTCCTGATGCCGCTCCGCTGGCGGGGCTGGGTGGCGGTGTGCTGATCGGCCTTGCCGCTGCGCTGATGCTGCTGGGAGCCGGGCGGATTGCCGGGGTTTCGGGCATTGCCGCCCGCGCAACCGGCCTCAGCGACAGCGGGATGTCGAAGTCGAGCGCGTGGATGTTCCTGCTCGGTCTGCCGCTCGGCGCGCTGATGGTGGCGCTGGTCTCGGGCGGGTTGCCGGCCAGCTTTGCCGGGCCGGTGCCGCTGGTCATTGCCGGGGTGCTGGTCGGGATTGGCACCCGGCTCGGCAGCGGCTGCACCAGTGGCCATGGCGTGTGCGGCGTGAGCCGCCTGTCGCAACGCTCGCTGGTCGCCACTGTTACTTTCATGGCTGCAGGTATTGCCACGGTCGCGATGATGAACGCTTTTGGACTGGAGATACTCCAATGACGAAGAACATGGGTTCGCTCGACCGCGCACTGCGCCTGGTTGTGGCCGCTGTGCTGGCGGTCATGGCATGGAATGGCACTCTCGCCGGGCCCCTGGCACTGGGCGCGTGGATCGTGGTGGCCGTGTTCGTGGTCACCAGCCTGGTCAGCTTCTGTCCGCTTTACCGGGTGATGGGGATGGACACATGCGGGAAGGGCTGATCCGCCGACTGCTGCCGCCACTGGCATCGGGCACGTTGTTTGGGGCCGGTCTGGCACTGGGCGGGATGACCGATCCGGCACGGGTGCGCGGGTTTCTGGACCTGTTCGGCGCGTGGGACCCGACGCTGGCGTTCGTGATGGGCGGGGCGGTGATCGTGATGGCCATCGCCTGGCGCATCCAGCTGCGTCTTGCGCACCCGCTGTTCGCGGAGAAGTTTGCCCTGCCTGATCGCAGCGACCTGACCTTCAGGCTGGTGGCTGGTTCGGCCTTGTTCGGGATCGGCTGGGGCATTGCCGGGCTTTGTCCCGGACCGGGCGTCGCCGCCCTCGTGCTGGAGCCTGTGGGCGCGGCAACCTTTGTCGTCGCCATGCTGGCCGGGATGGGCCTGGCAAGGCTGCTGGAACGCTGAGCATTTCCGTAAGCGGGCCGGTTCCCCCGTCCGGACCCGCTGCCAAGCGGCACTCTCACGGGAGGGAGAAACCCATGACGTCTGCCATACAACACGAGATAGTCATCATTGGCGGCGGCGCGGCCGGGATCGCCATCGCATCCTCGCTGCTCAAGCGCCGACCGACTCTCGATATCGCCGTGGTCGAGCCGAGCGAAGACCACTACTACCAGCCGGGCTGGACCATGGTCGGCGGCGGCGTGTTCAAGGCACCGGTCACCCGGCGCGCGATGGCCAGCGTCATGCCGAAAGGCGTCGCCTGGGTGCGGCAGGCGGCAGCAACCTTCCAGCCCGAAATCAACCAGGTGACCCTGGCTGACGGCACTGCGCTGACCTATCGCATCTTGGTCGTCGCGCCTGGAATCCGGCTGGCGTGGGAACAGATCGCCGGGCTGGAGGAAACCCTCGGCAGGAACGGGGTCACCTCCAACTATCGCTATGATCTGGCACCGTACACCTGGGAACTGGTGCAGGGGCTGAAATCTGGCCGCGCGATCTTCAGCCAGCCACCGATGCCGATCAAGTGTGCTGGCGCACCGCAGAAGGCGATGTACCTCTCGTGCGATGTCTGGGCCGATGCCGGGGTTCTGGGTGACATCGACGTCGAGTTCCGCAACGCCGGGGCAGTGCTGTTCGGGGTCGCCGACTATGTTCCGGCGCTGATGGAATATGTCGAGCGTTACGGCATCAAACTCAAGCTCGGCTCGACGCTGGTTGCGGTTGACGGGCCTTCAAGGACCGCCACTTTCGCCACGGCCGAGGGCGAAGTGCAGCGGCCATTCGACATGCTCCATGTCGTTCCGCCGCAGGTCGCGCCGCAGTTCCTGGCCGACAGCCCACTGGCAGCGCAAAGCGGCTTCGTCGATGTCGACCAGTTCACGCTCCAGCACGTTCGCTATCCCAATGTGTTCGGGGCGGGCGATGCAGGGTCGATGCCTAACGCCAAGACTGCCGCTGCGGCGCGCAAGCAGGCGCCGATCGTGGCGGTCAATGCGCTCGCCGTGCTCGATGGCAAGGCACCGCCGAGCGATTACGATGGTTACGGTTCGTGCCCGCTGACGGTGGAGCGCGGCAAGATCGTGCTCGCCGAATTCGGCTATGGCGGCAAGTTGCTGCCGAGTTTCCCGGAATGGCTGATCGATGGCACCCGCCCGGCGCGGCTGTCCTGGTTGCTCAAATCCGAAGTGCTGCCGTGGATCTACTGGAACGGGATGCTCAAGGGGCATGAATGGCTGGTCAAGCCCCGTCCCAGGTTCACACAGCGCAACGCCGCATGACAATGCCCGACGGGTCGCCGGTATCGCCGCAGAGCGATGCTGCCCAGCGCGGGCGCGGGCCGGAGCCGCAGCGCAACGCTACGGCTCTGGCCCGCTACTTTCCCATTCTCGAATGGGGCAAGACCTACAATGCCTCCGTGCTGACCAACGACATGGTGGCGGCCGTAATCGTCACCATCATGCTGATCCCGCAGAGCCTCGCATACGCCCTGCTTGCAGGCCTGCCGCCGGTGGTCGGGCTCTATGCCTCGATCCTGCCCTTGTTTGCCTATGCCGTGTTCGGAACCAGCCGTACGCTGGCCGTAGGGCCGGTGGCGGTGATCTCGCTGATGACAGCCTCGGCGGCGGGCGCAGTGGCAGCGCAGGGCACCGCGCTCTACCTCGAAGCGGCGATTACGCTGGCGGCTTTGTCGGGCGTGATGCTGGTGGTGATGGGCCTGCTGCGGCTGGGGTTCCTGGCCAACCTGCTGTCGCACCCGGTCATTTCCGGCTTCATCAGTGCCAGCGGGGTGCTGATCGCGACCAGCCAGCTGAAGCATCTCCTGGGTGTGACGGCGGGCGGCGAGACCTGGCCGGAGATGCTCGCCGCGCTGGGGCGGACTGTGGCGCAGACCAATCCGTGGACACTGGCGGTCGGCATCCCGGCCACGTTGTTTCTGTTCTGGGTTCGCAAGGGCGCCAAGCCTGCGCTGATGCGGCTGGGCCTCAAGCCGCGCATGGCCGATATCGCCGCCAAAGCCGGTCCGGTGGTGGCAGTGGCGCTGACAATCCTGGCCGCTGTCCTGCTCGACCTGGCAGGCAAGGGCGTCAAACTGGTCGGTGCAGTGCCGCAGGGCCTGCCGCCGTTTGCCTTGCCGTCGACGGATTTGACCTTGATCGAGCAGTTGTGGTTTCCTGCCCTGCTGATCTCGATTATCGGCTTCGTCGAAAGCGTCTCGGTAGCGCAGACGCTCGCTGCCAAGCGGCGCCAGCGGATTGCCCCGGATCAGGAACTGGTCGGCCTGGGGGCCTCCAACATCGCCAGCGCTTTCTCGGGCGGTTATCCGGTGACTGGCGGTTTTGCCCGCTCGGTGGTAAACTTCGACGCTGGGGCGGAAACGCCTGCTGCTGGAGCATACACAGCGGTCGGGATCGCGCTCGCCTCGCTGTTCCTGACACCGCTGCTGTTCTACCTGCCGATTGCCACTCTGGCGGCAACCATTATCGTTGCAGTATTGAGCCTGGTCGACTTCCAGACCCCGGGAAAGCTGTGGCGCTATTCCAAGCCCGATTTCGCCGCGCATATAGCGACCATTAGCCTAACCCTGCTGGCCGGCGTCGAGCTTGGCGTGATCGCTGGCGTTGGCGTGGGCCTGTTGCTCTACCTATGGCGCGCTTCGCGGCCGCACGCGGCGATTGTTGGACGGGTGCCGGAGACCGAGCATTTCCGCAATGTGCTGCGGCACAAGGTGTTCACCGTGCCGCACGTGGTGTCGATCCGGATCGACGAGAGCCTGACCTACCTCAACGCCCGCTGGCTGGAGGAATACGTGCTGGAGCGCGTCGCCGAGCGGCCGGAGCTGCGCCATGTCATCCTGATGTGCAGCGCGGTGAACGAGATCGACGCGTCGGGCCTCGAAAGCCTGGAGGCGATCAATCACCGGCTGGTCGACGGCGGCATCGGCCTGCACCTGTCGGAAGTGAAGGGTCCGGTAATGGACCGGCTCCAGCGGACCCACTTTCTCGAAGAACTCAATGGCCGGGTCTACCTGTCGCAGGACCGTGCCTTTGCGGAGCTTGCTGCCGACGACGGCAAGGGCGACGAGCCGACACCCGACATGGCGCGCGGGATGATCTGATAGTGCCAAAGCCGCCAAGGACCATCGCTGCCTTGGGTCGGGCAGGGGATCGCATTCGGCCAGATGCAGCCCGTTCTACCCCACCAACAATTACAAATAAACGTAAGTCATAACTGGCGCATTTCCCTACACCGGGCAGCAATTTGGTCATTTGCTGCGATTATCAGATATACGTTTTATATAATCGGATAAATGAATTGGTGTTCCAGCTGGCGTAGCGCTAGGCAGATGGCATCAACCACCAAGGAGTTTATCCCATGAGCCTGCATATCGGCGACATTGCCCCCGACTTCACCACCGACAGTACCATCGGCCCCCTCAGCCTGCATGACTGGGCAGGCGACAGCTGGGTGTTCTTTTTCAGCCATCCGGCTGACTTCACCCCCGTCTGCACCACTGAAATGGGCGCTACTGCCAAGTTGGCGGGCGAGTTCGCCAAGCGCAACGTCAAGCCGCTGGGCCTTTCGACCGACACTGTCGATGAACACCGGGCTTGGATCGCTGACGTCAATGCGACGCAGGGCGTCGATCTCCAGTTTCCGATCGTTGACGATGCCGACATGGCGATCGCCCGGCTCTATGACATGATCCACCCGGGCCAGAGCGAGACGGCGGCCGTGCGCTCGGTCTTCATCATCGACCCGACCAAGAAGATCCGCCTGATCATGACCTATCCGATGAGCGTCGGCCGCAACTTCGACGAGATCATCCGCGTGATCGACAGCCTGCAGCTGGCCGACCGCGCCGGGGTCGTCACCCCGGCCAACTGGCAGCTCGGCGGCGAGGTCATCATCCCGCCGAGCGTCAGTGACGAAGATGCCAGGGCCAAGTTCCCGCAAGGCTTCACGACGGTGCTGCCCTATCTGCGAACCACCAAGGTCGCCTAACCCATGCCGGCGCGCCCGCCGCTCCGGGTGGTTAACGCGCCGGCCTTCTGTCATATTGTGCAACAGCCGTGCCGGCCTTTGCACGCGTACTCCAGCCCCCCGGGGAGTAAGCGAAGATCATGTTGGAAAACCTAGACGCCGTCCTGCTGGCCCGCATCCAGTTTGCATTCACGGTCAGCTTTCACTTCATCTTTCCCGCCTTCTCGATCGGGCTGGCGAGCTATCTGGCCGTGCTGGAGGGGTTGTGGCTGAAGACCGGCAAGCAGGTCTATCTCGATCTGTTCAAGTTCTGGCTGAAGATCTTCGCCATCGCCTTTGCCATGGGTGTCGTCTCGGGCATCGTCATGTCCTACCAGTTCGGCACCAACTGGGCGGTTTTCAGCGACAAGGCGGGGCCGGTGATCGGGCCGCTGATGGCCTATGAAGTGCTGACGGCGTTCTTCCTCGAAGCCGGGTTCCTCGGCGTGATGCTGTTCGGGATGAACAAGGTCGGCAAGGGACTGCACTTCACCGCTACGCTGATGGTGGCGGTGGGCACGTTCATCTCTGCCTTCTGGATCCTTTCAGTCAACAGTTGGATGCAGACCCCGGTCGGCCACGTGATAGGCGCCAACGGCCAGTTCCTGCCCGGCGACAGCTGGTGGGACATCGTGTTCAACCCGAGCTTCCCCTACCGCCTGGTCCACACGGTGATCGCCGCATACCTGACCACCGCCTTCGTGGTCGGCGCGGTTGGCGCATGGCACCTGCTCAAGGCCAGGAAAGCAGGCACGGCCAACCCGCACGCGCGCAAAATGTTTTCGATGGCGATGTGGATGGCAGCGCTGGTCGCCCCGATCCAGATTTTCGCGGGCGACATGCACGGGCTCAACACGCTGGAACATCAGCCTGCCAAGGTCATGGCGATGGAAGGGCATTACCAAAGCCATCCTGAAGGCGCGCCGCTGATCCTGTTCGGGATTCCTGACAGCGATGCCAAGACCGTGCGCTATGCAATCGAGATCCCCAAGGCATCGAGCCTGATCCTGAAGCATGACCTCAACGCACCGCTGGCCGGGCTAGACACCATTCCCGACGATGAGCAGCCGCCGGTCGGCGTGGTGTTCTGGTCGTTCCGCATCATGGTCGGAATCGGGTTTGCCATGCTCGGTATTGGTCTGTGGAGCCTCGCCGCGCGCTGGCGTGGTCGGCTGTATGACTGGCAGATGCTCCACCGGGCCGCGCTGGTCATGGGGCCGAGCGGCTTTGTGGCTGTCATTGCGGGCTGGATCACCACTGAGGTCGGGCGGCAGCCGTGGACGGTCTATGGCCTGCTCCGAACCGCTGATTCGGTCAGCCCGCTCGCTGCGCCTGCGGTCGCCGCCTCGCTGCTGGCCTTCGTGGTGGTCTATTTCGCGGTGTTCGGCACCGGCACTTGGTATATCCTGAAGCTGATGAGCAAGAGCCCCGAGCCGGGCGAGAAGGGCGTCAAGCGCGGCGACACCGGCCCGATCCGCACCGCTGGGATCACGCCGGGCCCGACCCAGAATCCGGGCGACCCTGATGTCCTGCCCACCTCGACGCAGGAGCCGCGCTGATGTTCGATCTGACTGTGATCTGGGCGTTCATCATCGCCTTTGCCGTATTCGCCTATGTGGTGATGGACGGGTTCGATCTCGGGATCGGCGTGCTGTTCCCGACCTTTGCCGTGGGACAGGAGCGGGACCGGGCGATGAACTCGATTGCGCCGGTGTGGGACGGGAACGAAACCTGGCTGGTGCTGGGCGGCGGCGGACTGTTCGCGGCTTTCCCGCTGGCCTACGCGATCGTCCTCCCGGCCACCTATCCGCTGATCATCGCCATGCTGCTGGGGCTCGTGTTCCGCGGAGTGGCGTTCGAGTTCCGCTGGCGCGATCCGGGGCACCGGGCATTGTGGGACTTTGCCTTTACCGGCGGTTCGCTGGTGGCGGCGATGGCGCAGGGGATGACACTGGGCGCGCTGTTGCAGGGGATCGAAGTGGTCGATCGCGCCTACGCCGGAAGCTGGTTTGACTGGCTGACGCCCTATACCCTGCTGACCGGGCTCGGCACAGTGGCGGGCTATGCCCTGCTCGGTGCAACCTGGCTGGTATGGAAGCTCGACGGGCCGGAACAGGATCATGCGCGGCGAATGGCAAAGAAGGCGGCATGGGCAACCTTTGGCCTGATGGGCGCGGTCAGCCTCTACAACCTGGGCTTGCGCCCGGAGTACGCGGCGCGCTGGCTGAGCGCGCCAGAGGTCTTTTACACTTGGCCCGTGCCGATCCTGACCGGGGCAATGGCGCTGCTTTTGCTGCGTTCGCTCAAGGCTGGCGAGGCATCGCCGTTCTGGCTTTCGCTCGGATTGTTTCTCCTCGGCATGGCGGGACTGGGCGCAACCATGTGGCCCAACGTGGTGCCGCCTTCGCTGACCATCTGGGATGCCGCCGCGCCAGAAAAGAGCCAGGTGTTCATGCTGATCGGCGTCATCCTGACCCTGCCGCTGATCCTCGCCTATACCGCCTGGGCCTACTGGGTGTTTCGCGGCAAGGTCGGGCACGAGGGCTACCATTGAGCGTGGCGCCCGAAGACCGCCCGCTGTGGCAGCGTCTCGCGTGGATGGCGGGCATCTGGCTGGCCAGCGTGATGGTGCTTGGGGCGGTGGCATGGGTTATCCGGTTGTGGCTGAACCCGTGAGCAGATGATTGGCATGACGGTTTTTGGAATGATTCGGGGCAAGTAGGGAGTTAAGTATTCCATGGACACGTCTGAACAGGGTACGCTGGCGGCGTTCGTTCTTCTGGTGGGGCTGGCGTTGAACGGCTGTGCCGCGCAGGAGCAGGCACAGTCGCCAGATCCGCTATTCGTCGCGCGGGCGGACGCTGTAGCCGCGCAGTTTCAGAAAGCCTTGCAAGCTGAATTGTCGGCAGCGATGGAACAGGGCGGTCCGATAGCGGCAATCGGGGTGTGCCAGTCCGCAGCCCCGGCCATCGCACAGAAATTGTCCGATGACAGCGGCCTGCATCTCAGCCGGATTGCAGAACGCAATCGCAATCCAGACGGCGCGGTCCCATCAGAGCTGGCTGATCTCTACACCGAACTCAAACGGGAACCAGTCAAGGGTGGGATGCCTCACGTTATCAATGCCATCGTCAATGAACGGACTGTGTCGTTGAGGGCGATTCCGATGAAGGACGAGCCCTGCTCTGTCTGCCATGGCACTGCTGTCAAGGCAGAGGTCAACCAGGCCATCGAAAGCATTTATCCCGGCGACAAGGCCACCGGTTTCAACGCGGGCGAACTGCGCGGGGCAATGCTGGTGATGGACAGACCGTTCTGACCCCGGTCAGGCAGGTAGCGGCAGGGCGGTGGTTTCCTTGAGCCGCTCCATCGAGAAGTTGGAGGTCACGTCCGACAGGTCGGGCACGCGGGCGATCAGGCGTTGGTAGATGCGGTCATAGTCGGCAATGTCGCGCACCCGCAGTTTCAGCAGGTAGTCTATGTCGCCCGCCATGCGGTGGCATTCCACGATCTCGTCGATCGCCTCGACTGCGCGGGAGAAGGCTTCGAGCCACTCCGGATCGTGCCGCCGGGTACGGATCGCGACGATCACCGTGGTGCCGAGCCCGATGGCTTCTGGCGCAACCAGCGCAACCCGGCCGCGGATCACGCCCAGTTCTTCCAGCCTTCGGATGCGGCGCCAGCACGGATTGGCGGACAGGCCCACTTGCTCACCAACGGCCGCGACCGACAGGCTGGCATCGCGCTGCAGGACGCGCAGGATGCGCCAGTCGATAGCATCGAGTTGCGAAGTTATTTCATTCATTGGGATACTATTGCGTATTCCTTTGCCGAATGCGACACATTTGGGATGATCTTGTTCCGCCATGGTGGCATTGTGCGCTGCAGAGGGAGACGCATCCAATGATCCGCAAGGCATTCACCGAACACCCCGCATCCGTCGGCGAGACCTATGGCGAGCATCTCGCTCACGCCACCGGCTTCGGTTTGCGGATGATCGCGGGAGGGCTCGCTTGCCTCCTCCATGGCCTGCTGCCGTTCCTGTTCGTGAAGACCGGCAGCCAGCAGATCCGCACCCTGCATGATCGGATGGTGGTCAATCGCTCCAAGATGCCCAGCGTGATGGACTTCGTGATCTAGACCCCAACCACGGTCTGCTCGATCTTGCCGAAGATCGAATGGCCGTGTGCATCGTCCATCCACATCGCCACCCGGTCGCCCGGCTGCATGAACGGGGTCCTGGGCGCGCCATCGCGGATCGTCTCGATCATGCGGATTTCCGCGATGCAGCTGTAGCCGAGGCCACCTTCCGCCACCGGCTTGCCGGGGCCGCCATCCTCACCCTTGTTCGACACTGTGCCTGAACCGATGATGGAGCCTGCCCCAACGGTTCGGGTCCTGGCGACATGCGCCACCAGATCGGCGAGGCTGAAGGTGGCATCGACCCCGGCATTCGCCCGTCCGAACGGCTCGCCGTTAAGGTCGACCTTGAGCGGCAGCTTGATCACCCCGTCAGCCCAGGCCTCGCCCAGCTCGTCTGGCGTTACTGCTACGGGCGAGAAGGCGCTGGCTGGTTTTGACTGGAAGAAGCCGAAGCCCTTTTCCAGTTCGCCCGGGATCAGGCCCCGCAAGCTCACATCGTTGACCAGCATCAGCAGGCGGATGTGGCTCAATGCCTCGGCACTGGTCACGCCCATCGGCACGTCGCCGGTAATGCAGGCGATCTCGCCTTCCATGTCGCAGCCCCATGCGACATCGCCGAGCGGGATGTCCTCACGCGGAGCAAGGAAGCCGTCGCTGCCGCCCTGGTACATCAGCGGATCGTGGTAGAAACTCTCTGGGACCTTGGCCCCGCGCGCCTGGCGCACCAGCTCGACATGGTTGATGTAGGCCGAGCCATCGGCCCACTGGTAGGCCCGCGGCAGGGGTGAAAGCGCATCGCGCTCGTGGAAACGCTCGCACGGTACGGTCTGGTGCTCGACATCGCGGTAGAGCGCTTCGAGCAGCGGGGCGAGGTTGTCCCAATCGTCAAGCGCGGCCTGAAGTGTAGGGGCGATGTTGTCCGCCGCGCAGCAGCGGGTCACGTCCCTTGACACCACCATCAGCTTGCCGTCGCGGGTTCCGTCTCTCAGGCTGGCGAGCTTCATGCGGTGTTCCTCTCGGGGTTGTCCGGCTGGTTGTCGGGATGGGCACGCTGGAACTGGGGCAGGGCGAGGCAGGCGGCCTCGATCCGGCGGATATGCGGCATCATGCTGAAGTCGAAAGCGAACCGCTGTGCGTTGTAGACCTGTGGCAGCAACACGACCTCGAACAGGCCGGGTGCATCGAACAGGAATTCACCGGTGCTAAGCTGGGCCAGCCGCGCCTCGACCGGCCCCAGCGTGCGGGCGAGCCAGTGGCGATACCAGGCGTCGATCTCGGCCTGCGAATGGCCCAGCGGGTCCTTCAGGTACTTGAGCACCGGCAGGTTGAGCGGCGCATGGAGCTCGGTGGCGATGGCGTAGACCAGTTCGCGCACAGTGAAGCGGTCTTCCAGAGCGGCAGGCAGCAGCGGCGGCTCAGGGTAGGCCTCCTCCAGCCATTCAAGCTGCGCCATCGACTGCGCCCGGTCACGCCCGTCCGCTTCGAGCAAGGGCACGCTGCCGAACGGGTTGCGGGTGGTGAAGGCCGCGTCCTTCTGTTCGGACGTCAGCAAGTTCACCGGCACGTAGTCGTAGGCGAGCCCCTTGAGCTCCAGCGCGATGCGCAGCCGATAGGTGGTCGAGCTGCGGTAGTAGCCGTGCAGGCGCATCATGAACTGGCACCCTTAAGCGGGAGGCTTGGACCACATGTTACACTGTCCTGAACCCAAAAAGTCAGGCGCCCCAGCCATCCCGATACGGGCCGGGCAGAAGCGGGGGAACAGTGCATCATGCGGCCACCGTGGCACATCGCGGCAATGTAGGACAGGGCTTGCGGCCGGGCCTGCATCAGAACGCAGGAATCCCGGTTATCCCGCGCCCCAGGATCAGGGCATGGACATCGTGCGTGCCTTCGTAGGTGTTGACCGTCTCCAGGTTCACCATGTGGCGGATCACGTGGTATTCATCCGAAATCCCGTTGCCGCCATGCATGTCGCGCGCCGCCCGGGCGATTTCCAGCGCCTTGCCCACGTTGTTGCGCTTGACGACCGAGATCATGTCGGGCGCGAACCGGCCCTCGTCCATCAAGCGGCCAACCCGCAAGCTGCCTTGCAGGCCCAGCGCAATATCGGTCAGCATATCGGCCAGCTTCTTCTGGAACAGCTGCGTTGCGGCGAGCGGGCGGCCGAACTGCTTGCGGTCCAGGCCATACTGGCGCGCGGCGGCCATGCAGAACTCGGCTGCGCCCATCGCGCCCCAACTGATGCCGTAGCGGGCGCGGTTGAGGCACCCGAACGGTCCCTTCAGGCCCTGCACATCGGGCAGCAGCGCGTCGGCCCCAACCTTCACGTCTTCCATCACGATCATGCCGGTGGTCGAGGCACGCAGCGAAACCTTGCCTTTGATCTTGGGGGCGGAAAGGCCGGCCATGCCCTTGTCGAGCATGAACCCGCGAATGCCGCCGCCATGCGCCTCGCTCTTGGCCCAGACCACGAAAACATCAGCGAAGGGTGCGTTGGAAATCCAGGTCTTGGTGCCGTTCAGCACGTAACCATCACCGTCCTTGCGGGCGACGGTCTTCATCCCTGCGGGATCGGAACCAGCATCGGGTTCGGTCAGGCCGAAGCAGCCGATCAGCTGGCCGCTGGCGAGGCCGGGCAAATACTTGCGGCGCTGTTCTTCCGACCCGTAAGCATGGATCGGATACATCACGAGGCTGGACTGGACCGAGGCCATCGAGCGGTAACCTGAATCCACCCTCTCGATTTCGCGCGCGATCAGGCCGTAGGCGACATAGCCTGCGCCTGCGCCGCCATATTCTGCCGGGATGGTCGCGCCAAGCAGGCCAGCCTGCCCTAACAGCGGGAACAGGTCGGGGGCATCGGCCTCGTCCCGGAAAGCCTGCTGCACGCGCGGCTGGAGTTCGCTCTGGGCGAAGCCGTGCGCCGCAGCGCGGATCATCCGCTCGTCCTCGGTCAGCTGGGTCTCGAGGTCGAACGGGTCTTCCCAGTTGAACGGCACCATACCTGCCACAAGTTTCTCCTGTAACTATTTCGCGGCCCATTGCAGGCCTTAAACGCCCTCGCAAGGGGCTAGAGTTTGCCGAAGCGCCCTTCATATCCTGCCGTGTCGCCAGCGGCGAGCAGTTTTGCCTGTTCGACCCAGTTATCGCGCCGGATCCGCCCCTCGAACCGGCCCAGCCGGGCGTCGATCCGGTCGATGTCCTCATCGCTCCATCCGGCGATCTGGTCGAACCTGGTGACGCCAAGGCTGACGAGCACATCGCGCAGCTTGGGGCCGACGCCCTTGATCCGGGTCAGGTCGTCCCCCGCTGAGGCCGAAGCCGGAACCGAAGCCGCCTCCGGAATAGAGACAGGTGTATCCGCCCGGGCTGCCGCGGCGCTGTCAATCAGCGCCTGGTTGCGTGCGGCCGGATCGGCACCTTCGTCGAGCACGTCATGCCGGTCGCCCGAAACGTGTGTGCGGCGGCTGGCGGCGAATACCCACCAGGCCACCAGCAATCCGACTGCCAGCGCGGCAACCAGGACGATCCAGTTGGCTTCCACCAGTTCCATCATGCGTTGTTGTCTCCTGCTTCACGGCCGGGCCGCCCCCACGCCAGCCAGCCGAGCCCGAACCCTGTGGCATAGGCCACCAGCGCCAGCAGTACGATTTCGAACAAGGTCGGCATGGGTGAGGGGCTCCTAACGCGCGCTCGGCGTATCGATCGGGGTCGGTTGCAGCGGCACTGTCTTGACCACGGAAAACTCGATCCGGCGGTTGGCCGGGTCTTCCGGCAAGAGGCCGGCTATGGGCCGGGCCGAGCCCACCCCCACAGCGCGCAAGCCTTCGTCGGGAATACCCCGCGCAATCAGTGCGGCCAGCACGGCATCGGCCCGCTGCTGCGATAGCGCAAGGTTGGCAGCTTCATTGCCGGTGCCGTTGGTATGGCCGGTGATGGCAATGATGCTGCCCAGGCACGGGCGCAGTGCGGCGGCCACTTCGTCCAGCAATTGGCGGCTCCCGAGATCGATCGAACTGAGGCCTTCGTCGAACCGGATGCTGCGCGCCTTGAGCAGGGCGTTGACGTCGTCCTGGCAGTGCAGCGGCGCGAACACCGGTTCGTTGCCGAGCGCTTTCATCTCGCTGTCTGCCCAGCGCACGCCGCCGACGCCGGGAACGGCAGCCACGGCGCGGGCAATCGCCGCGCGCGGGCCATCCTCCATGGCTTCCCCGCCGAACAGGGTCGGGTGGCGCGATGGGAGACCGCCCAGGCCCCGGAAATCGGGCCTGACCGGCTTGCCCCCCGCTGCGGCAATGGCTGCGACTGCATCCTGCTCGAGCCGGTCCAGCAGCGCCGGGGTGGTGACTCGCGCGCTGGCCACGGCCAGTGCTGTGGTCAGCACGGCACCGGCAGTCAGGGCAAGGGTGGGGCGGATCGGCATGGGTCCGGCTTAGCCGGGGCAGGGCGCGGACGGAACCCCGCACATGCGCCTAGTCCTGTGGTTTGTTGCCGCCGATGTTCTTGCGGAACAGCACCCGGTCCTCCGGGCCGAAACCCCGGTTCCAGATCACCCAGCCATAGGTCAGCAGGATCAGCGGCACGCCGATGATCAGTTCGATCCATTCCGGCATCAGGGTGGCGAGATAGCCAACCACGATCGCGGGCGCCGCTGCCCAGACCAGCGCCCAGCGCCAGTTGTTGACCCGGTGGCCGAGAATCCGGGACAGGAGCCACGCTTTGACCAGCGAAGCCGCTGCCAGCGCCAGCATCAGCGCGATCGCTGCCGCCGCTGCCTTGTACGGTTCGCCGTAGCCGAACTTCTGAACCAGCAGGATCAGACCGACCGTCAGACCGGCTTGCAAGGCAATGGTGGCGAGCGAGATGGCCAGGTTGCGCTTGCGCGCGACATAGACCAGCGCCGCTTCGGAAACCACGGCGGTGGCGGCAACCACTTCGGCAGCGAGCAGGAACGCGAGAGCGCCGGTGCCGCCGACGAATTCCGGCCCGACCAGCCCCATCACCGCTTCACCCGGCACGCCCAGCGCCAGCGCGATCCCGGCCTGCGCCGCGACAATCCAGAAGCCCACTTGGGCAACCTGCTTGGCAATTGCGCCGAGATTACCTTCCTTGAGGTTGCGGGTGATGACCGGGCCAAGGATCGGCTCGAAGCTGGTCTTCAGCTTCTGCGGCAGACTGGCGACCTGCTGGGCGATGTAATAGATGCCGACCGCTGTCGGCGCGGCGAAGAAGCCGAGAATGAAGATATCGAGCCGCCGGGTGCCCCATTCGACTGCATCCGCTGTCGCCAGTGGCAAGGCGCGCACCGTCTGGCGCCACAGGGCCAGCGGCTGCGGGCGCCAGTCCTTCGGCAGGCCGTAGTCGCGCAGGAACGGCCAGGCCGCAGTCAGCAGCCCGGCGTAGATCGACACGACATAGGCCAGCGCCAGCCCGGCTTCGCGAAAACCGGTGAAGAAGAACGCGCCAGCCATGATCGAGATCGTCCACGGCTCGATCACCGCGCGGGCCCGCACGGTGGTGGCTATGTCATAGCGATAGGCCTGGGCGGCCAGCAGGATCTCGGTCAGGGCATAGGCGGGGATTGCCAGCACCAGCAGCTTGTCGAGTTCGCTGAACTGGCCCGAAGGGAACATCGGTTCGGGGAAGAACCACAGTACAATGCCAGCCACCACCGAATAGGCCAGCGCCAGCAGGATGCCGTCGAACACCACGTTGGCCGGGCGCAGGCCTTCGCCTTCGCTCAGCCGCTGGGCCAGACCGCGCTTCTCGCCCAGCGAGCAAAGCATCGCCAACAGTTCGACCACCACCAGGGCCGAGGCGAACCGGCCCAGCGCGTCCGCGCCATAGAGCCGCCCGGCGATGAACAGGAACGGCAGGCGGGCGAGCAGGCGCAGCAGGAAGCCGATGAAATTGGTTCGCCCGCCCTTTGCCAGCGCCGCGATATCACCCTGGTTGGCTGCCTCGGTCACGCGGCAGGATCGCTTTCCGCGCGCAAGGGACGGGTCAGCAAGGCAGTGACCACGGCCTTGGCCGGGGCTCCGGCGAGCAGGTTGGTCACGGCTTCAACGATCGGCATGTCGACGCCGTGCTGGCGGGCCAGGTCGCGCAGCACCGGTGCGGTATGCGCGCCCTCGGCCACGGTGCGCCGGTCGGCCATCAACTCGGCCGCTGAACCGCCGTCGCCCAGCGCCTTGCCCAGCGAAAAGTTGCGGCTGGCAGTGGAGGAGCAGGTCAGCACCAGATCGCCCAGGCCGCACAGGCCCGCCAGCGTTTCAGCCCGTGCGCCCAGTGCCTCGCCGAACCGCAGCATTTCGGCATAACCGCGGGCGATCAGGGCTGCACGGGCGTTCTGGCCCAGACCCAGCCCGTCCACCACGCCGCAGGCAATCGCGAGCACGTTCTTGACCGCGCCGCCAATTTCCGCCCCGGTCACGTCGTCCGAGTAATAGGGCCGGAACGCGGGCCTTGCGATGGCAGGTGCCAGCCGTGCCCATTGGTCCGGTCCCCCGCTGCAGGCGAGTGTCACCGCAGTTGGCAAACCGGCGGCGACCTCGTGCGCGAACGTCGGGCCGGATAGGACGGCGACGGCGCTCTGCGGCAGGGCTTCGCTGGCGACATGGTTCATCAGCCGGCCACTGCCCGCCTCGATCCCCTTGCTGCACAGGACGAGATTGCGCGGAGCCTGCGCCAGCCCGCCCAATACCCGCGCCAGATGCTGGGCCGGGGTAACGGCAAGCACCGTCTCGCAGGCGGCCAGATCGGCCAAATCGCCGGTTGCCATGATCGTGTTGGCCAGCTCTGCAGACGGCAGGTAGAGCGGGTTGCGCCGGTCCCGGTTGATCGTTTCGACCAGTTCCGCCTCCAGCGCCCACAGGATCACCTCGCGCCCGTCCGAGGCAAGCATCTGCGCCAGCGCGGTGCCCCAGGCACCGGCGCCGATTACGCCGATCCGTTCGCTTGGTGCGCTCACGCCTTGTACCCCGCGCCGCGCACCGGCTCAGCCTTCGGATCGAGCGGCCAGCGCGGGCGGGCGACGAAATCGAGCGGGTCGGCCCGGAAATCCGCCAGCCCCAGCCGCTCGCACCCCGCCCAGGCGATCATCGCGGCGTTGTCGGTACACAGGGCCATGGGCGGGGCGACGAAACGCATCCCGCGGGTGTCTGCCAGTTCCTCCAGCGCAGTGCGAATCCGCTGGTTGGCCGCCACGCCGCCCGCCACGACCAGCGCCGGGACCGGCTCCATCGCGTCAAGCGCGCGGGTCAGCCGGTCGAGCACGCAGTCGAGCGCCGCCTGCTGGAAGCTGGCGGCAATGTCGGCATCCGCGTGAAGCCCGCTTTCGCTGGCCCTGAGGACTGCGCTCTTCAGCCCGGCGAAGCTGAAATGCGGCTCCGCGCTGCCTTTGAGCGGGCGGGGCAGGGGCACGGAGCGCGGATCGCCCTCGCGCGCCAGACGTTCGACCGCCGGGCCGCCCGGAAAGCCGAGGCCGAGGATCTTGGCGGTCTTGTCGAACGCTTCGCCCAGCGCATCGTCGATCGTGGTGGCGAGGCGGCGATACTGCCCGACCCCTTCGACCCGCAGGATCTGGCAATGCCCGCCCGAAACCAGCAGCAGGGCATAGGGAAATGCAAGCGCGGGATCGGCCAGCCGGGGGGACAGGGCATGGCCTTCCAGATGATTGACGGCGATCAGCGGCACCGCGCTTGCCATCGCCAGCGCCTTGGCAGTGACCAGCCCGACCATCACCCCGCCGATCAGGCCCGGCCCGGCAGTGGCGGCAATGGCGTCGCAATCGCGCAGCGTCACCCCGGCATCGGTCAGCACGGCTTCGATCATCGGGGTCAGTCGGCCGACATGGGCGCGGGCCGCGATTTCCGGCACCACCCCGCCATATGGCGCGTGCTCCGCATCCTGGCTGGCAATCCGCTGGGCAAGGATCACCCGGTCGGTCGTCACCAACGCTGCTGCCGTCTCGTCGCAGCTGGATTCTATGCCGAGGACCAGGCCCATGGCGCTTCCCCTGAACAAATTGCGCCGCTAGGGCAAGCGTTGCACCATGAACAAGACGCCCACTATCCGTCTCGGAACCCGCCAGTCCCCACTCGCCATGGCCCAGGCCCGCGAAACGCGCGAGCGGCTGTGCGCTGCCCATGGCTGGACGGAGGACGCGGTCGAACTGGTTCCCGTGCGCGCCAGTGGCGACAAGGTGCTCGACCGCCCGCTGGCGGAGATCGGCGGCAAGGCGCTGTGGACCAAGGAACTCGACGGCTGGCTGCACGAAGGCCGGATCGACGCTGCGGTCCACTCGATGAAAGATGTGGAAACGTTGCGCCCGGACTGGCTCACCATCGGCGCGATCCTGCCGCGTGAGGACGTGCGGGACGTGCTGGTTGGTGCGCCGAGCGTGGCCGCGATTCCGCCGGGGGCACGGGTCGGTACCAGCGCCCCGCGCCGGGCGGCGCAGATGCTCCATGCCCGCCCGGACTGCTCCGTGGTGCTATTCCGCGGTAATGTCGCCACCCGCCTGGCACGGCTGGCCGCTGGCGAGGCCGATGTAACCCTGCTTGCCGCCGCCGGACTTGCCCGGTTGGGCGACAGCGGGGTCGGCACACCGCTGCCGGAAGACGACTGGCTGCCGGCCCCGGCGCAGGGCGCGATCGGGATCGAATGCCGCGCGGACGATGGCCGGGTGCGGCAATTGCTCGCCGCGATCGACCATGCGCCATCGCGGGCGCAGGTCATGGCCGAGCGCGGGCTGCTGGCAGCGCTGGGCGGCAATTGCCACAGCCCGATTGCGGTGCTGACCCGGATTGACGGCGACGCCCTGGATATGCGCGCTGCGCTTTACAGCGCTGACGGGATCGAACGGATCGAAGCGCAGGCGCGGTTCGATGCGGAGGATGCGAAGGGGCCGACCGCACTGGCGCAGGACCTGCTGGGCCGTGCTTCCCCTGCCATTCTGGCTCTGTTTGACGGCGCCGCATGACCGGCGCGCTCGTGGTCTTGCGGCCCGAGCCCGGACTTTCGGCCACTGTTGATCTTGCGCAGGAATATGGTTTCGCGGTGACCGCAGTCCCGATGTCGGAGGCGCAGCCGGTCGCGTGGCAGGCACCGCAACGCGACAGTTTCGACGCCCTTCTGCTCGGCAGCGCCAATGCGCTCCGCCACGGGGGTGACGCACTGGCCGGTTATCGCGGCTGCCCGGCGCTGGTGGTCGGCGAGGCGACCGCGCGGGCGGCGCGCGATGCAGGGCTGGAGGTGGCCGCGACCGGAACGGGTGGGCTCCAGTCCGTGCTTGACCAGATCGCCGGTGCGCCATTCTCCCGTCTCTTGCGGCTGGCGGGGGAAGGCCGGGTGGCGCTTGACCCGCCCGCCGGGGTCAGCATGGAGACCCGGGTGGTTTACCGGATGCGCTATCTGCCGCTGGCAGGCGAGGCGTTGGCTGCCGTGCGGGCGGGGAGTATAGTCCTGCTCCACTCCGGCGAAGCGGCGCGCCACTTCGCGGCTGAATGTTCCCGCTGCGCCATCGACCGGAGCGGTGTCGCGATCGCTGCGCTGGCACCCCGCATTGCCGAGGCCGCCGGACCGGGCTGGCGCAGGGTCGCGGCCCCACCGCTGGCGAACGACCGCGCCTTGCTGGAATTGGCCCGCGACATGTGCCAATGACGTGGGCGAGAGGCCGCAGATAAGGGTCACGCGGGCTGCAGATCGGATGATGATGGACCAGTACAGCACTTCGGGCCCGGCCCGCACGTCGCTCAAGTCATTCCTGTGGGTCGGCCTGGCCTGCTTTGCCCTGGGGGCGGCGTTGGTGGGCTATCTGGCCATCCGCCATGATCCCGGCCTGATCGGGCTGGGTACCGCTGAACCTGCGCCAGCCGATACGGCCGCGACAACTTCAGCCGGTGTGATCGGGTCCGCCGGCACCAGCCCCAGCCTATCGCCTAGCGCCACTGCAACCGGCGCGGCGACCGAAGCATCGGTTGAACGCGTGGCCGAGCAGCAGGGCGGGATCGAGCAGCGGCTGGCCGCAGCCGAACAGCGCCTCGCCCGGCTCGACCTGCAAGCCCAGGCCGCGTCCGGCAATGCCGCGCGGGCGGAAGGCCTGTTGATTGCCTTTGCCGCGCGCCGCTCGATCAGTCGCGGGGCGGAGCTGGGCTATCTGGCCGACCAGCTGCGGCTGCGGTTCGGCGATGCCCTGCCCAATGCGGTCGATACCGTGATCGCCTTTTCCCGCCAGCCGGTCACGCTCGACCAGCTGGTCGCCCGGCTTGACGGGCTTGCGCCCAAGCTGGCCGATCCGGCGCAGCAGAACCTGATCGACCGGATGCGGCGCGAAATTGGCAGCCTGTTCGTGATCCGGCGGGAAAGCACCCCGTCGCCCCAGCCGGCCCGGCGAATGGAACGGGCGCGGTTCCTGATGGAAAGCGGCCAGGTCGACAAGGCGATCGAGGAAGTGCGGGCCTTGCCCGGAGTGAACAAGGCCGACGCCTGGATCGCTGATGCGCAACGCTATGCCGCGGCGCAGCGGGCGCTGGACCTGATCGAGACCTCGGCGGTCCTCGAGCCGCGCCGCCTGCGGGACAGTGCCGGGACGCCGGTGGAGCAGCCCAGCCCGGCGGCCGAGTAGTCAACCGCAGCAGTGCGGCCGGTCAGGCCCGCATCAGTTCCGGCACATTGCCCGATACGCCGCGCGCTTCGTCCATGAACCAGCCCTTGAGCAGCGGCAGCCGTTGGACGCCGCCCATGCCCAGCCGCCGGACGGCCGAGGCCGTGCGGCCCGGCACCCCGAACAGCCGGGTCAGCACGTCTGTGGCGAATGACACGCTGAAGGTGTCGAGGCCGCGCCAGGTCTCGTAGCGCCGCAGCATTTCGGCATCGCCGAGGTCAAGGCCAAGGCGCCGGGCCTCGCCCAGCACTTCGACCAGTGCGCCTACGTCGCGCAGGCCGAGGTTAAGCCCCTGTCCGGCGATCGGATGCATGCCATGTGCGGCATCGCCGACCAGCACCATCCGGCGATCGGTCATCCGCGCGGTGTGCTGGAAACTGAGCGGATAGCTCGACCGGTCGCCGGTGAGCTCGACCGCGCCGTAGATGTCGCCCATGCGCCGGGTGACTTCCGCCAGGAACGCCCGCGGCGACAGCGCCATGACCCCGGCGGCGTCCTTTTCCGAAACCGTCCACACCAGCGCCGAGCGGTGGCGGCCGTCTGAGTCGTCCCTCAGAGGCAGCAGCGCGAACGGCCCGGCGGGATAGAATATCTCCCACGCCACGCCTTCGTGCGGGCGCTCATGGGCTAGCCCGGCGATGATCGCGCGGTGGCCATAGCCCCACTTGGCCAGGCCCAGCCCCGATTCCTCGCGGGTTGGCGAGGCGCGGCCTTCCGCCCCGACCAGCAATTCGGCCCGCAGCACCGTGCCATCGGCCAGCGTGGCGGCAACACCGTGTTCGCTCCGGTCCCGGTCGGTCACACGGGCATTGGGATGCCAGGCGATCAGCGGCTGCTGCGCCGCGGCTTCGAACAGGGCGAGGCGCAAGTCACGGTTGGCGAACATCCGGCCCAGCGTGCCTTCGTGCGGTTCGGGACGGAAGTCGATCCGGCCCGGTTTCATCTGGTCGGTGACAGCAATCGATTCGATCGGGCAGCCGAGCGGTTCGAGCCGCTGGGCAATGCCGATGTTGGTGAACAGGTTCCAGCTGGCAGTAGAAATGGCCGAGGCGCGGCCGTCAAACCCTTCGGCAGTCAGTTCGGCCGGGTCGGCCCGGTCGACCACGTGGCTGGAGATGCCGCGCGTCGCCGCCGCCAGCGCCAAGGTCATGCCGACCAGGCCGCCGCCGAGAATCAGGAGATCGCGCTTCTCGCTTGCTTCCTTGCCTGCCACAGTTTCCGTCATGCCAGCCTCGTTGTTTTTCCGGGTCTCCAGCCCTAGAGGGTCGGGCGTGACCGAAGCAAGAACAATGGGTGGTTGGCGCGCGATCCGGGCCGTGCTGGCATTATGGCTTGCAGGGCTTGCCGCCGTGTTTGCCAGTCCGCTGGCCGCGCAGCCGGCCGGGCCGGGTTCCAGCCGGATTTCGGTTCAGGTCTATGCCGAGAGCCCGCCCCGCGCTGGCAGTGACTGGCTGCTGGCCTTTCGTTTCACCCCGGTTTCGCAGGAATGGCACGGCTATTGGTCCAATCCGGGCGATGCCGGACTGGGTATGACCCTCGACTGGCAATTGCCCGCAGAATGGCAGGCGCGCGAGCCGCTTTACCCGATGCCGCGCACGCTGGTGACGAGCGGGCTGATGAACCACGTGTTCAAGGGTGCCTATACCGTATTCGTCCCGGTGCGAGTGCCGTCTGACACGGCGGTTGACCCGCAGCAGGCGTGGTCTGTCACGCTCGACTACCTCGCCTGCACAGACACGATCTGCGTGCCGCAGCAGGCCCGCCTCACCGGGACGCTGGGGAGCGTACCGGGCAATCCCGGGTTCGCCGCCTGGAGGGCTGCCCTGGTGCCGCCGCTGGACCGGCCGGGCATATGGGAACGGACCGGCGCGGTATTGCGGGTTGGCATTCCCCTGCCGGCGTCGGTGCCACTGGATCGGCCCCACCTGTTCCTCGGCACCGGAGACCTGGGGGACGGTTGGCAGCCGCGCTATGCCGAGGCCCAGACCTTCCGCCGCCAGGGCGATCTGCTGGTGGCTGAAGTGCCACTGAACCGGCTGGCTCTGCCGGACGGTGCGGCTGTGCAGCCGTTGCCCGCCACAGTGCCGGGCATCCTTGCTTTTGCCGAAAGCGAAGGGGTCCGTTTCGAGGCGAGCCCCGGTGAGGTCCCGCTGGAAGGGGTCACGCCGCTGTCCGGCCCGGCGGAGCCTGCGCTGTGGGGTCTGCTGCTGGCGGCGCTGGCAGGTGGGCTGATCCTCAACCTGATGCCCTGCGTGTTTCCGATTCTCAGCCTCAAGGCGATCAGTCTGGTGAAGTCGGGCGAAAGCGAAGCTGCCGCGCGGCGCGAGGGCCTGGCCTATACCGCCGGTGCCGTGCTCGCCTGCGTCGCGCTCGGCGCGCTGCTGCTGGCTCTGCGGGCGGCGGGCGAGCAGGTTGGCTGGGCGTTCCAGTTGCAGCAGCCCGGCGTCGTCGTGGCGCTGCTGCTGCTGGCGGCGGTGATCACCGCCAACTTTGCCGGGGTGTTCGAATTGCCGTCGCTGCCGCTAACCCGCAGCGGACAGTCCGCGGGCGGGTTTGCCACCGGCTTTCTTGCCGCGTTTGTCGCCACGCCGTGCACCGGCCCGTTCATGGCGGCGGCCCTGGGGGCGGCGCTGGTCCTGCCGGCCGCGCAGGCACTGGCTCTGTTTGCCATGCTCGGACTCGGGCTGGCCCTCCCGTTCCTGGCGATCGGGCTGTCGCCCGCGCTCCGTCGCCGTTTGCCGAAACCCGGGCCGTGGATGGATCGGTTCCGCAAGGCGATGGCGATCCCGATGGGGCTGACGGCGCTGGCGCTGGTGTGGCTTACCGCAAGGCTGGGCGGGCAGGGGTTTGCTCTGGTGGCCCTGATTGGTCTGTTCGGGGTGCTGCTGGCGCTGGCGGTGGTCGGGCGATTGCAGCGCCATGGCAAGCTGGCGTGGCCCGCTTTCGGGCTGATCGCGGCTCCGTTCGCTATTTTTGCGGCCTTTGCGCTGCCGGCCAGCCATGACCCGGCTGCTGCCAGCGCGGCGGAATCGATTCACGATCCGGCCCCGTTTGACGAACTCGTGCTGATGGATACCGTCCAGTCACAGGGCAAGCCGGTGTTTCTTTGGTTCACCGCCGACTGGTGCGTGACCTGCAAGGTCAACGAGGCCGCTGCGGTCGAGCGGGACGAGGTCCGGCAGGCGTTCGAGCGGGCGGGGGTGGTCACCATGCGCGGCGACTGGACGCGGGCTGATCCGGCAATCACGCAATTCCTTGCCGGGCAAGGCGTGGCAGGCGTGCCGCTTTACCTGTGGTATGGGCCGAACCGCGCGCCCGAACAGCTGCCGCAGGTGCTTACTGCGGGGATGCTGGTGGAGCGGGCGCAAGCGGCAGGGCAGCCTGGCGGCACGCAAGCACCAGCTGCCCCGGCAGCGGCGACGGATTGAGCACCACTGTCCCGGCACCGGGGATAGTCAGCTCGACCGGCCCGGCCCCGGTCAGCGCTTCCAGCCCGGGATGGTCGGCCGCGACCGTGCCCTGCCAGATCGCGGAACGATCACTGGGCACTGCATCGACCGGGATTCGCGCCACGTGGCTATTGCCAACCAGGGCTGCAAAAGCCAGCGCGCCGCGGTCGGCGGGAACGGAGCGGGTCAACTCGAGCCTGCCTTCCTTGCAAGCCAGCGCGGCCAGTGCTTGCTGGCCCGGGACGCCGTAGATGATCCGGTCAGCCTGCCCGGTCCTGGCCCAGGTCGCGCCGGTGGTGTCGGGCGACGGCAGCGGCGCGCTGGCAAACGGGCTAGCCTGAGCCTGCTCTGCCCGCTCGATATAGCCGTCCGCCGCCGACGGCTTGCAGGCGGCGAGCAGGGCGAGCGCGAGGAGAGCGGAGAAGCGGAGCAAGTCAGGCGGCGCAGGCAATGTCCGTTGGCCTGCATACGCCGCGCGCCAACCAGAAAATGTCGTTAGGGTTACGGCGCTTCATAATGTCCTCACCGTGGTCTGCGTTTTATCGGCATATCGGAAAGTTATTCGATCGGGTAGCGCTTTGAGAGCCCAGCTTGATCAGGCACGGCACACAGGCCATGCACGCACGATGCGCCTTGCCCTGTTCGAACCCGAGATTGCCGGCAACGTCGGCGCCGTTCTGCGCCTTGCGGCCTGCCTGGGCGTGCCGGTCGACCTGATCGAGCCGATGGGTTTCGTATGGGATGACCGCCGGGTGCGGCGTGCGGCGATGGATTACATCGACCATGTCAGCGTCACGCGCCATTCTGGTTTCGCGCCCTTCAGCGCGCAGACCGGGAACGCGCGTCTGGTGCTGTTCACCACCCGGGCTGCCTGTTCGCTCTACCAGTTCAGCTTCCGTTCGGACGACGTCCTGCTGTTCGGCAAGGAAAGCGCCGGTGTGCCGCAGCACGTAGCTGAAACCTGCCACGCGCGCCTGCGTATCCCGATGCGGTCAGAGGTGCGATCCATGAACCTTGCCACAAGTGCCGCCGTCGCTCTGGGCGAAGCCATGCGCCAGACCGGAGCTTTGCCGGAGTAAGGGGTGGCGACTGCCTTCGATAGCAGATTGCCTCTTCCAGTCCGGCACGGCTCATGACATGAGGCAGGCCATCAACCGAACCGACCCAGGAGCTCATCGCCATGAACCTCGAATTCACCCCGGAAGAACAGGCATTCCGCGACGAAGTGCGCGCGTTCATCGCGGAGAATTATCCCAAACACCTAGGCGACTTCGGGATGCGCGAGGACATGGAGCGCGAGGATTTCCTCGCCTGGCACAAGATCCTGGGCAAGAAGGGCTGGTCCGTCCCGGCGTGGCCGGTGGAATACGGCGGCACTGGCTGGAGCCCGACCCAGCGTTATATCTGGTCGGAAGAAAACGCCCGCGCCAGCACCGTAATGCCGCTGCCCTTCGGCGTGTCGATGGTCGGGCCGGTAATCTACACCTTTGGTAACGAAGAACAGAAGGCCCGGCATCTGCCAGGCATCGTCAGCGGCGATGTGTGGTGGTGTCAGGGCTATTCGGAACCGGGCGCCGGGTCCGACCTTGCCAGCCTCAAGACCACCGCGGTGCGAGACGGCGATCACTATGTCATCAACGGGCAGAAGACCTGGACCACGCTCGCCCAGCACGCCGACTGGGGATTTTTCCTGTGCCGAACCGATCCGACCGCCAAGGCACAGGAAGGCATCAGCTTCATCCTCGTCGATATGAAAACGCCGGGCGTCGAGGTGAAGCCGATCAAGCTGCTGGACGGCGGCTATGAGGTCAACGAAACATGGCTCACCGATGTGCGTGTGCCGGTCGAAAACCTTGTCGGCGTGGAGAACAAGGGCTGGACCTATGCCAAGTTCCTGCTTGCGCATGAACGCTCCGGCATTGCAGGCGTCGCCCGGTCGAAGCGCGGCGTGGAAAAGCTGCGCGAAATCGCTGCGAACGAGACGATGGACGGTGCGCCGCTGATCAAGGACTTCGATTTTGCCCGCAAGGTGAGCCAGCTCGAAATTGACCTGGCCGCGCTGGAAATCACCGAATTGCGGACGCTGGCGGGCGAACAGGCGGGCAAGGGGCCGGGGCCGGAAAGCTCGATCCTCAAGATCAAAGGCACCGAAATCCAGCAGCGCCTCACGGAGTTGACGCTGGAAGCGGTCGGCACCTATTCCGCGCCGTATATGGGCGGTGTGTCGAACGACAACGGCTCGAACGAGCATCCGGTCGGCCCCGACTATGCCCAGCACGCCGCGGCAACCTATTTCAACATGCGCAAGACCTCGATCTATGGCGGATCGAACGAGATCCAGCGCAACATCATCACCAAGATGATCCTCGGCCTTTAAGGTTCGGGACGGGAGAGAATACGTGGACTTCAATTTCACCGAAGAACAGGAAATGGTGCGCGACGGCCTCTCGCGCCTCGTTCGTGAGCAGTATGACTGGGAAACGAGGGCCAAGGCGATTGCTTCGGCTGCAGGCTGGCGGCCGGAAGTGTGGGCGCAGCTGGCCGAGCTCGGGATCCTCGGCATGCCCTTTTCCGAAGCCGACGGCGGCTTCGGCGGCGGCGCGGTCGATGCGATGGTGATCTGCCAAGAATTCGGCAAAGGCCTGGTGGTTGAGCCGTTTGTCCCCACCGTGGTCTGCGCTGGCGGCTTCCTCAAGCACGGCGGCACCGCGGCGCAGAAGGAAGAGCATATTGGCGGGATCGTGGCGGGTAGCCGCGTCTTCGCTTTCGCCTATGCCGAGCCGCGCGGGCGGTTCAACTATGCTGATCTCGAAACGACCGCGAAGAAGGACGGTTCGGGCTGGGTGCTCAATGGCCACAAGGCAGTCGTGATCGGCGCGCCCTGGGCCAGCCACCTGATCGTGACGGCGCGCACCGGTGGTGAGCGGCGCGATCGCAGCGGCGTTTCGGTGTTCGTGCTCGCCAAGGACACCGCAGGCGCCACCACCCGCGACTATGTGACTGTCGATGGCCGCCGCGCATCGGAAGTCTACTTCGAGAATGTCTCAGTGCCGGCCGAAGCGCTGATCGGCGCCGAAGGCGAGGGGCTGGCGCTGATCGAACTGGTCACCGACGAAGCCATCGCCGCGCTGTGTGCCGAGGCTTGCGGTGCAATGAAGGTCGCGCACGCGATGACGGTCGAATACAGCCGCCAGCGCAAGCAGTTCGGCGTGCCGATCGGATCATTCCAGGTGCTCCAGCACCGCATGGTGGACATGTACACCGCCTATGAAACCGCCGTGTCGCTGACCTATCTTGCCACGCTGCGGCTTGGTTCGGACGAGGTGGAGCGCAAGCGCGCCGTATCGGCCGCCAAGGTTGGTGTTGGCCAGTCGGCACGGATGATTGGGCAGGAAGCGGTGCAAATCCACGGCGGCAACGGCGTGACCGATGAATATGCGATCGGGCACTATTTCAAGCGGCTGACGATCTTCGATTCCGAATTCGGCAATGTCGATCATCACCTGAAGCGCCACGTCGCGTTGGCGTAGTCTTGTCACCACAGGGCCGGGCAGCCTTGCTGCCCGGTCCTCTGCGGTGAAATGGCAAGCACGCATCCGTGGCCCGGGTTTACTTGCCCCACTTCCGCTGCGTCTTCCCGTGCCGCATCTTGCGCGTGCCCGGCTTGCCCTCGTTGCTGCGGCCCACCAGCGGGGCGCGTCGTGGTTGGCCTACCGCTTCGCTGCTTGAGGCCCCGTCGGGCAGGCCGAGTTCGTCCGCTTCCAGCCGCCGGATTTCGTCGCGCAGGCGGCCAGCTTCCTCGAACTCCAGGTTGGCGGCAGCATCGCGCATGCGCTTTTCCAGGTCCTCGATGTAAGCGCGCAGGTTGTGGCCGACCAGATTGTTGCGCTCCGGATCGCCGATGTCCACAAGAACCCCGTCTTGCGCTGCTGAATGCGCGACGATGTCGTGGATGTTGCGCTTGATCGTGGTCGGCGTGATGCCGTGTTCGGTGTTGTAGGCCTGCTGTTTCGAACGCCGCCGGTCGGTTTCCGCGATGGCGCGCTCCATCGATCCGGTCATCCGGTCGGCATAGAGGATCACCCGGCCATCGACGTTACGCGCGGCGCGGCCGATGGTCTGGATCAGCGAGGTTTCGGAGCGCAGAAAGCCTTCCTTGTCTGCATCGAGGATTGCCACCAGCCCGCATTCGGGAATGTCGAGCCCTTCGCGCAGCAGGTTGATCCCGATCAGCACGTCATAGACCCCCAGCCTGAGGTCGCGGATCAGCTCGATGCGTTCCAATGTCTCGACGTCGGAGTGCATGTAGCGCACCCGCACGCCGGCTTCGTGCATGAACTCGGTCAGATCCTCCGCCATCCGTTTGGTCAGGGTGGTGACCAGTGTGCGGTAGCCGTTACTGGCGGTGGCGAGGCATTCCTGGATGCAGTCCTGCACCTGGTCTTCGACCGGGCGGATTTCCACCGGCGGATCGATCAACCCGGTCGGGCGGATCACCTGTTCGGCAAACACGCCGCCCGACTGCTCCATTTCCCACGAGCCGGGGGTGGCCGAGACGGCGATCGTCTGGGGGCGCATCGCATCCCATTCGTTGAAGCGCAGCGGTCGGTTGTCGATGCAGCTCGGCAAGCGGAAGCCGTATTCTGCGAGCGTGATCTTGCGCCGGTGGTCGCCTTTGCTCATCGCGCCGATCTGCGGCACGGTCTGGTGGCTTTCATCGACGAACAGTAAGGCGTTTTCAGGGAGGTATTCGAACAGCGTGGGCGGCGGTTCGCCCGGCAGGCGGCCGGTGAGGAAGCGGCTGTAGTTCTCGATCCCCGCGCAAGAGCCGGTGGCGGCGATCATCTCGAGATCGAAATTGGTGCGCTGTTCCAGCCGCTGATGCTCCAGCAGCTTGCCTTCCGCCTCCAGTTCCTTGAGCCGCTCGGCCAGCTCGAAACGGATCGCCTCGGCGGCCTGCTTCATCGTCGGACCCGGGGTGACATAGTGCGAATTGGCGTAGATCCGGACCTTGTCGAGGCTCGCGCCCTTCTTGCCGGTCAGCGGATCGAATTCGTGGATCGCCTCGATCTCGTCGCCGAAGAAGCTGATCCGCCAGGCCATGTCCTCGTAGTGGCTGGGATAGATTTCCAGATTGTCGCCCCGAACGCGGAAATTGCCGCGCTGGAAGGCGGCATCGTTGCGCTTGTATTGCAGCGCCACCAGCTTGCGGATGACCTCGCGCTGGTCGGCCGTTTCCCCCTGCTTGAGATCGAAGATCATCGCCGAATAGGTTTCGACCGAGCCGATGCCATATAGACAGCTGACCGAAGCGACGATGATGACATCGTCGCGTTCCAGCAGCGCGCGGGTGGCGGAATGGCGCATCCGGTCGATCGCCTCATTCACCGAGCTTTCCTTCTCGATGTAGGTATCGCTGCGCGGCACATAGGCTTCAGGCTGATAGTAGTCGTAGTAGCTGACGAAATACTCGACTGCGTTGTCCGGAAAGAAGCTCTTGAACTCGCCGTATAATTGCGCGGCCAGGATCTTGTTCGGGGCCAGGATCAGCGCCGGGCGCTGCAATGCTTCGATCACTTTGGCCATGGTGAAGGTCTTGCCGCTGCCGGTCACGCCGAGAAGCACCTGCGTCTGCTCGCCAGCCCGCGCGGCCTCGACCAGATCGGCAATCGCGGTCGGCTGGTCGCCACTGGGCGAATATTCGCTGACCAGTTCGAACCGCTTGCCGCCCATCGACTTGTCGGGGCGAACGGGTTTGTGGGGCGTGAAATTGCCGGAGGTGTCGGGTTCTTCCAGCCCGCGACGGATAACGAGTTCGGCCATGGATGCGATATGGGGAAGAGCACACGCGGCGGCAATGTCATTTGGCTTTAGTGGCGATGGTTGCTAGCCTTGCTGAAACGACCGCAAAGGATGGAGGGGAATGATGAAGTTCAATTATCTGCTGGTTCCGGCAAGTGCACTGGCTCTGGCTGCTTGCGGCAGCGAGCCCGAAGGACCGAAAACGGCCGAGGAGATTGCCGAGGCGGTCGACAGCATGGTCCGGCCCACTCCCGGTCTCTATCGCAGCACAGCCAGCATCACCGAGTTCGAGATCCCGGGCATGCCGCCGGAACAGGCCGCGCAGATGAAGGAAATGATGGGCTCTGCCGGCAGCCAGTCGAGCGAATTCTGCATGACCAAGGAACAGGCCGAGGAAGGCTTCAAGAGCGTCGCGCGTGAGCTGGGTGAAGGCCAGCAGGGCGTGAAGTGCGAGTTCTCCAAGTTCGAGGCTTCCGGCTCAAACCTCGAATCGTCGCTGGCCTGCACCGGCCCCGGCGGCGTCAACGTGAACATGGATATGGATGGCACGATCGAGCCGACCAAGAGCAACATCACCATGCGGATGAACCAGAAGAGCCCGCAGATCCCGGGCGGCGAAGTGCGCATGGCGATGGAAGTGAAGTCCGAACGGATCGGCGATTGCCCCTGATGCAGGCTTGATCCGGTCAGCCCCCCCGTTTCCGCGCCCGCTTTCGTGATGGTCCGAGGGCGGGCCAGCACGTTCCGGTTTGCCCTGTCAGGCCGGTTCGCGCGGCCAAACATTGCAATTTCAAGACAATCGCCCCGTTCAGGTGGCGTTAGCGCGGCTGCGCCCTATATTGCAGTTCGATGGCAACCCACCCGGCCCCTTCCTCCTTCGCCACGCTGCCCGCTTCGCGGGAGGAGTTCGCGCGGCGGCTGGAGCTGGCGCGCGAGCCGGTGGAGGCAGCATCGTCCCGCCCGCCGCTGCGCTTGCTGGCTGGGGAATTGGTCGCGCTGACCGAGCCGTTCCGGCGCCCGTTCCGCGCGCTCGACATTGCCCCGGCGGCGACGGCGCGCACGGTCATGCTGCTACCCGGTTTCGCCACCCATCCGGTGCGGATGCGCTATCTTGCCCGCCAGATTGAGCGCGCCGGGCATAAGGTCAAGCGCTGGGGCCTGGGTTTCAATCTTGGACCGACCGAGCAGAACCTGGCCTTTCTCGAAGCCCGGCTGGAAGAGGTCCATGCCCGCTATGGCCGCGATGTGGCCCTGGTCGGGTGGAGTCTGGGCGGGCTGTTCGCGCGTGAGCTGGCCAAGCGCCGCCCAGCGCTGGTGGCCAAAGTGGTGACCATGGGTACGCCCTTTTCCGGCGATCCGCGCGCCAACAATGCCTGGCGAATCTATCAGTTCGTGGCTGGGCACCGGGTCGACCAGCCGCCGATCGAAACCGTGGTGGCGGAAAAGCCGCCGGTGCCGACCGTGGCCTTGTGGAGCCCGCGTGACGGGGTGATCAGTCCGCGCAGCGCCCGCGGACTGGCGCATGAACGTGACCGTGCGGTCGCCCTGCGCTGCACCCACATTGGCTTCAGCTATGCGCCCGAGGCGGTCCGTGCCGTGCTGGCAGAGCTCGAACGCGAAGGCTAGATACCCGCTGTTGCGGAAATGCGCTCGATCTGCCCACTTGCCCTAGATGATTTTGCGAGTTATTCGCATAAAGGCGTCGGGCGGCGGCAACGGGCTGCCACTTCCCCAATCGAGAGGTCATCATGTTCAAGCGTTCTTCCATGCTGCTGGCGGTTGCCACGCTTTTCGTGGCCGCCTGTTCCGGTCAGCCCGAAACGGAAGGCGGCGAGCAGGTGGTCAACCTCTACACCGCGCGCCACTATGACAGCGATCTGGCACTCTATGAGCAATTTACCCGGGAAACCGGGATCAAGATCAACTGGATTGAAGGCAAGCCGGACGAACTGGTCGCGCGGATGAAGGCCGAAGGCACCAACAGCCCGGCCGACCTGTTCATCACCGCCGATGCCGGTGCCCTGTGGCGGGCGCAGCGCGAAGGGTTGTTCCAGCCCGTCACCACTGACACGCTGACCGCCCGCATTCCCGCCAACCTGCGCGAGCCGGAAGGCAACTGGTACGGCTTCACCCGCCGCGCCCGCGTGGTCGCCTACGATCCGGCCAGGGTGAAGCCGGAAGAGATCGATGATTACGCTGACCTGGCCGATCCGCGCTTCAAGGGCCGGATCTGCGTGCGGTCGTCCGACAGCGTCTACAACCTCTCGCTGGTCGGCGCGCTGATCGAGGCGTGGGGGGCGGACAAGGCCGGGGACTGGGTCAAGGGCGTGGTCGCCAACATGGCCCGTTCGCCCGAAGGCGGCGACCGCGACCAGATCCGTGCCGTGGCCGCCGGGGTGTGCGACGTGGCGATCACCAACAGCTATTACTTCATTCGCATGGCCAGCGGCGAGGATCCGGCTGACAAGGCAGTGACCGGCAAGGTCAAGCTGGCGTTCCCCAACCTCGACGGCAAGGGTGCCCACGTGAACATCTCCGGCGGCGGGGTTATCCGCAATGCCCCAAACAAGGCCAATGCGATCAAGCTGCTGGAATTCTTCGCCTCCGCCAAGGCGCAGACGCATATCTCGGCCGAGAACAACGAGTATCCGGCTTCGCCTGACGTGCCGGCCCCGGCCCCGGTCGATGCCTATGCCGCCTTCACCGCCCACCCGATGAGCGTGGCCGCGTTTTCCGCCCGCCAGCCAGAGGCGCAGTCGCTGATGAGCGCAGCCGGCTGGCGCTGACCCAAGGCAGTTCGCTCCGTTTGACCCGCGTTTCGCCTCTGGCTGCCCTTGCCGCCATCGCGGGGCTGGCGGTGCTGCTGCCGCTGGCGGGGGTGGTGCTGGCCGCCTTCGGCACCGACACCGCCGACATCGCCGGGCGGGATCTTGCCCGTTATGCCCTGACCAGCGCGGTGCTGGCGCTGGCGGTGGGGGCGCTGACCGGGCTGGCCGGAACCCTGTCGGCCTGGCTGGTGGTCATGCACCGCTTCCCCGGACGGGGGCTGTTCGCCTGGGCGCTGGCCCTGCCGCTCGCGATGCCGGCCTTTGCCATCGCCTATGGCTATGCCGACCTGTTCGACGTTGCCGGCCCCCTGCGCACCGGCCTGCGCGCCGCGACCGGGCAGGATCTGCCGTTCGAGCTGCGCAGCATCGGCGGGGCGGCGTTCGTGCTGTCGGCAGCGTTTTATCCCTATGTCTATCTCGCCATGCGGGCGGCGTTCCTGAGCCAGTCCGGCAGCGCGCTGGAGGCGGCGCGGATGCTCGGGTGCAGCGGGCGGAGCGCCTTCCTGCGCGTGGCCCTGCCGATGGCGCGGCCCGCACTGGCAGCCGGGATGGCGCTGGCGGTGATGGAGACACTGGCCGATTATGGCGCGGTCCACTTCCTCAGCGTGCAGACGCTGACCACCGGCGTGGTCCGGGCCTGGTCGGTCTATGGCTCCACGGTCAGCGCGGCGCGCTTTGCTCTGCCGCTGCTTGCGGCAGCCGCGCTGCTGCTGTGGATCGAGCGCGCCAGCCGCCGGGGGCGGGCGCACGAATCCGCCCGCGCCCGTTTCCGCGACCTAGAGCCGCAGCCACTCGGGCCGTTGGCCCGGTGGGGCGCTGCGCTGTTCTGCCTCGCGCTGGTCAGCGTCGGCCTGCTGATCCCGGCCGGGTGGCTGGCGTGGAATCTGGGCACCTACTCCCCGGACTGGACGCGGCTGGTCACCGCCATGCGCAACAGTCTGGGCCTTGGCCTTGCGGGCGCGGTGGTGACGGTCGTGCTTGCCACCATGCTCGCACTCGGAACCAAGCGGCTGCCGCTGGTCGCGCGGCTGGCGAGCCTCGGCTACGCCACGCCGGGTGCGGTGATGGCGATCGGTCTGCTCGCGCCCGCTGGCGTGATCTGGTCGCTTGCGCCGGGATCAGGCATGGGCATCGCCCTCACGTTGCTGGTGCTGGCCTATGCCGCGCGGCTGATGGCGGCGGCGCTGGAGCCGATTGACGCGGGCCTCGCCCGGGTCACCCCGTCGATGATGCAGGCCGCCCGTACACTCGGCCATGGCGAGACCCGCACCGCGCTGGCAGTGGAGTTGCCGCTGGCGCGCGGGGCCATGCTCACGGCCGGGCTGATCGTGCTGGTCGACGTGCTCAAGGAATTGCCTGCCACTCTGATTCTGCGCCCGTTCAACTTCGACACGTTGGCGGTGATCGCCAACAACTATGCCGCTGACGAGCGGCTCGGCCAGGCCGGGTTGCCGTCGCTTTTGATCCTGGCATTGTCGCTTCCTGCGGTTATGTGGCTGACCCGGCAGATTTCCGCTTCGGCGCCGGGCCGGGGCTAGTGGCGAAACCGGCAATGGACGCAACCGATCCGATCCTCGAGCTGTCTGCGGTGACGCGCCGCTATGGCACTGCTGCTGCGGTGGCGGCAGCGGTCGAGGGGGCTGGTTTCGCGCTGCAGCGAGGGCGGATCGCCTGCCTTCTCGGCCCTTCGGGCTGCGGCAAGAGCACCCTCCTGCGGATGATTGCCGGGCTGGAGCCGGTTGACGAAGGCACGGTCCGTATCGCCGGGCAGGTGGTCTCCGCGCCCGGCAGCCAGACCGCACCGGAGCATCGCGGGGTCGGGCTGGTGTTCCAGGACAATGCCCTGTTCCCGCACCTTGATGTGCGTGGGAATATCGGCTTCGGGCTGGGCCGCCTTCCCCGCGCCCAGCGCGAGGCACAGGTCGCCCGCCTGCTTGACCAGTTCCACATCGCCCATCTGGCGAAGAGCTGGCCGCACATGCTCTCGGGCGGGGAACAACAGCGGGTAGCAATTGCCCGGGCGCTGGCGCGCGAACCGGCGCTGCTGCTGCTGGACGAGCCATTCTCCGGGCTCGATGGCTCGCTCCGCGCCAGCGTGCGCGATTCCCTGCTGGCCGACCTGCGCCGCGCCGGGGCGACCGTGCTGGTGGTCACCCACGATCCGGACGAGGCGCTGGCGATTGCCGACGACCTGGTGCTGATGGCGGGCGGGCGGGTGCTCCAGACCGGCAGTCCGGACGAATGCTATCTACGCCCGGTCAGCGTGACCGCAGCGCATCTGCTGGGCGATTTGGTGCTGCTGCCAGCGCAGGTTGCCGCTGGGCAGGCCGAGACCGCGCTCGGCACCCATCCCGCCCCGGGCCTGCCCGATGGCCGTGCCCTGCTTGGCCTGCGGCCCGAAGCGTTGGCTCTGGCACCAAGCGGTGCGCCCGCGACGGTGAGCGAGGTGCGCTTCGCCGGCCACGGTTACCGACTCCGGCTCGACCTTGGCGGCACGGAGGTGACACTGCGGATGACGGGTACGCCGCCGGGGCTGGGCGAAACCGTGGGCGTGGGCCACGATCCGGCGGCGGTGCGGGTGTTTGGAGGCTAAGCCAGCCACCAGCGGCGCAGCGCAGAGATACGCGGCTTGCCGCATTCACCCCTTGCGGATCACCGGCGGCTCGTCACCCAGATCTTCGTACCACGCCTCGACCGGGCCGGTCAGCTTGAGGGTGATCGGCTGGCCCTTGCGGTCAAATGCCTTGCCCGCCTGGACGCGGACCCAGCCTTCGGACACGCAGTATTCCTCAATATCGGTCCGCACCCTGTCCTTGAACCGGATGCCGACGCCGCGCTGCAGCTTCTCGGCATCGAAGAATTCGCTGCGCGGGTTGACCGAGAGGCGGTCGGGCGGGGTGTCGCCGGCAGGCGCGGTGTCCGGTTTGATTTCGTCGGTCATTTCGCGCCCCTAAAGCGCGCGGTCCCCCGCCGCAATATCAATCCGGCACCATTCATCCAGCCCGGTCAATCAGGAGGCGGTGGGGTCTCGTCCGGGCCGCGGCCGGGATTGTCGATATCGGGCCCGGGCGGCTGGATTTCGCCGGGCAGGCGCTCGGGCGTTTCATCAGGGGTGGGGAAGGCCGGAGTCTCCGGGGGCGAGATCGGCTCGATCGTATCGGGTGGGGGCTGGGTAGCCATGGTCGGGTCCTTTCACATCGGCAACGAGCCACTGCTTCGATGCGTTCCCCCACCATCCCCGCTTGCCCTTTTGCGCCCGTCCGACTAAGGGCGCCGGTCTGTTCGTTGCGGGCGCGTGCGCCCGTCGCGTGGCTTCGTTCGGAATGCGGGCGTGGCGGAATTGGTAGACGCGCTGGTTTTAGGTACCAGTATCGCAAGATGTGGGGGTTCGAGTCCCTTCGCCCGCACCAGTCCCCACCCCGGCACCCCCGGCAGAATAGTGTTCTTGAGAAGGTTTGAATTCGCACCATGCAGATCAAAGAAACCGTCAACGAAGGGCTCCAGCGCACCTTTGAAGTGACCGTGCCGGCCGCCACCATCGAAGCCCGGATCGACGGCGAAGTGAAGAAGGTTGCGCCGCAAGTGCGCATGCCCGGCTTCCGCCCCGGCAAGGTGCCCGCCAACCTGGTGCGCAAGATGCACGGCGAGCAGATGCACGCGCAGGCGGTCAATGACGTGATCCGCGAATCGGTCGATCAGGTCATCGTCGAGCAGAAGCTGCGCCCGGCCATGCAGCCCTCGGTTACGATCGGCGAAGGCTACGAACAGGGCAAGGACGTGGTCCTGACCGTGGAAGTCGAAGTCCTGCCGGAAATCGAAACCCCTGACATCACCGGGATCACGCTGGAAAAGCTGGTCGTGCCGGTATCGGACGAAGCGGTAGACGAGGCGGTGCTGCGCATCGCCGGCCAGCAGAAGAGCTACAAGGACGCCCCCAAGACCCGCAAGGCGCAGGACGGTGACCAGCTGATCATCGATTTCACCGGCTCGCTTGACGGGGTCGAGTTCGAAGGCGGCAAGGCCGAAGACGCCCCGCTGGTGATCGGCTCGGGCCAGTTCATCCCTGGTTTCGAGGAACAGCTGACCGGGGCGAAGACCGGCGATGAAAAGACCATCACGGTGACTTTCCCGGACGACTATCCGGCCGAGAATCTCAAGGGCAAGGAAGCGCAGTTCGCCATTACTGTGAAGCAGGTCAAGGTCGAGAGCGAGACCAAGGTAGATGACGAGTTCGCCAAGAACCTGGGCTTGGAAGGCATCGACCAGCTGCGCGGCCTGCTGCGCGGCCAGCTTGAGCAGGAAACTGCCGGGCTGACCCGCACCCAGATGAAGCGCCAGTTGCTCGATCACCTCGCCGCCGGGCATGACTTCCCGGTCCCGCCGAAAATGGTCGAGGCCGAGTTCGACCAGATCTGGGCCCAGCTCCAGCAGGAAGCCGCGCGGGACGAGGATCCGGCCAAGGCGATGCAGGAAATTGAAGCAGAAAAGGAAGATTACCGCGCGATTGCCGAGCGCCGTGTGCGCCTTGGCCTGCTGCTGAGCGAAATCGGCCAGAAGAACGGGGTCGAGGTTTCGGCTCAGGAAATGAACATGCTGCTGCAGCAGGCTGCCCAGCAATACCGCCCGGAAGACCGCCAGCGGTTCCTCGACTACGTCCGCGCCGAGCCGATGGCCGCCGCTCAGCTGCGCGCGCCGCTTTATGAGGACAAGGTGGTCGATTTCCTGTTCGACCAGGCCGAAGTGACCGAACGGGAAGTGACCCAGGAGGAACTGGAAGCCGCGATCGAAGCGGAAGAAACCGCGCCGGCCGCCAAGCCCGCCAAGAAGGCTCCGGCCAAGAAGGCTCCTGCGAAGAAGGTCGCGGCCAAGGAAGAGGCTCCGGCTGAGGAAGCCCCCAAGCCGAAGAAGGCCCCGGCCAAGAAGGCGGCTCCAAAGGCTGATGCCGAGGACGAGCCTGCGGCTAAGAAGAAGGCCCCGGCCAAGAAGGCGGCGGCGAAGAAGTAGTCAGCCCGGCGGCGCAGGTCAGTCGCCCGCGCTCCATGGCTTGAACGAAGGCGCGGGCAGCTCTGCGGTCCGCGCTTTTTCGTAGGCCGCGCCCGCTTTGAGCACGTCATGGTCGGCCCACTTGGCGCCGATGAAGCTGATTCCCACCGGGAGCCGCTCGACTGCGCCCATCGGCACGGTCAGGTGCGGATACCCGGCAATCGCGGGTGGCGAGCCGAACCCCATGCTGCCGTTGAAGTTGTCGCCGTTGACCAGATCGGTAGTCCATGCCGGCCCGCGAGTTGGGGCGACCAGCAGTGTGACATTGTGTTCGGCCAGCAGCTTGTCGATCGTCTCTGGCCCGGCGATCCGCACGGCATTGGCGCGTGCGGTTTCGTATGCTGCCCGGTCGGTGGTGGTCTCGGCCAGTTCGAACAGATCCTGCCCGAACCAGCGCATCTCGGCCTTGGCATTGGCCTGGTTGAAGGCGATCAGATCGGCCAGGGTGCGCGGCAGCGTGTCGCGCCCGGCCACCCGGGGCAGGCTGTCGAGATACTTGCCCATCTCCTCGCGCAGTTCGAACATCAGGACGGTAAAGCTGTCCCCATACATCTGGTTGTTCGGCTCGAACTCGATATCAACAAGCACCGCGCCGGCCCGCTCCATGTCAGCCAGGGCCTGTTCGAACACTACCTTCAGGTCGGCGCGGTTGCCGATCTGTTTGCGCATGACCCCGATCCGCACACCCGCGAGCGAGGCGGTGACGAGTCCCTGCGCGAAATCGACCTTGCGCGCGTCGGCCTCGGCGGTGGCGGGGTCGAGCGGGTCGCTCCCGGCGATGGCGGTGAGCAGCATGGCTGCATCATGGACGGTGCGCGCCATTGGCCCGGCGGTGTCCTGCGTGCTGGAAATCGGCACCACGTGGGTGCGGCTGACCAGGCCAACGGTGGGCTTGAAGCCGACAATCCCGTTCACGCTTGCCGGGCAGGTGATGGAGCCGTTGGTTTCCGTCCCGATTGCGGCCCAGGCGAAGCCAGCCGCTACTGCCGCAGCGCTGCCGGAGGAGGAGCCACAGGTGTTGCGGTCGGTCGCGTGCGGGTTGCGGGTCAGGCCGCCGACCGCGCTCCACCCGCTGGTGGAATTGTTGCCGCGGATGTTTGCCCATTCGCTGAGGTTGGTCTTGCCCAGCACCACACCCCCGGCCGCGCGCAAGTTCGTGATCAGCGGCGCATCACGCCCGGTCAGGTTGTCGCGTAGGGCAAGGCTGCCTGCAGTGGTGGGCCATTCGCGCGTTTCGATATTGTCCTTCACCAGCACGGCCTGGCCCTGTAACGGGGTGTCGAGCAGTGCTCTCGACTTCGCCGCTGCATCGGGATCATACGCGATCACCGCGCCAATCGACGGGCCGATATCGTCGAGCGCCTCGATGCGATCGACATAACCTTGCGTTTCCTGATCGGTCTGCCGGTTGATTGTCGCCATGGCCGGTGCGGCGAAGCTGCCGGTGGACGCCAGTGCGAGGAGAAGGGCGATGGTTCTGGTCATACCGGCACACTGGCACGCATTTCCCACCGTGCAAGGGTTAACCCCCTTGCATCCGCACGCTGTCATCGCGACATAGCGGCCCTGAAACGACGCAAGAAGGGATTCCCATGATCGACCTGTTCGGTTCCGACGCCTATTCCACCCAGGGCCAATTCAGCCGCGATCCGGTGACCGGGGCACTGGTGCCGATGGTGGTCGAGCAGACCAGCCGGGGCGAGCGCAGCTTCGACATCTTCAGCCGCCTGCTGCGCGAACGGATCGTGTTCGTCACCGGCCAGGTGGAAGACGGGATGGCCAGCCTGATCGTCGCCCAGCTGCTGTTCCTCGAAAGCGAGAATCCTTCCAAGCCGATCAGCATGTACATCAACTCGCCCGGCGGAGTGGTGACGGCCGGCATGGCGATTCACGACACCATGCAGTACATCAAGCCGCGCGTCTCGACGGTGTGCATCGGCCAGGCCGCCAGCATGGGCAGCTTCCTGCTCGCAGCGGGAGAGCCGGGGATGCGGATCGCGCTGCCCAACGCCCGGATCATGGTCCACCAGCCCAGCGGCGGCGCCCGCGGCATGGCCAGCGACATCGAAATCCAGGCGCGCGAGATCCTGCGCATCCGCGAACGGATGAACGCGCTTTACGTCAAGTATACCGGGCAAAGCCTGACCGATATCGAGAAGGCGATGGACCGGGATACCTTTCTCGAAGCGGACGAAGCGCTGAAGTTCGGGATCGTCGACAAGGTGTTCGAGACGCGCCCGGAAGGCGAGTCGGCTGACGACGACAAGGGCAGCGGCGGCGCGCCGGAGTAAGTTGGAGCGGCGTTCCGCCCCGGGGCGGGACGTTAACTGTAGCTTTTCGGCAACCCTGCCATTTCAGCTTATAGCGAGGCGCCTGTCCTAGACGCAGGCTGTTGATTAATGTCCATCCGGGCTTACAACCGGACGAATCCCCTGACGGAAATGTGTCCGCCATGGGATCGGAACCTGACGGGAAATGACAAAATTGAGCGGAACCGACAGCAAGAGCACCCTGTACTGCAGCTTCTGCGGGAAGTCGCAGCACGAAGTGCGTAAGCTTATCGCAGGCCCGACCGTGTTCATCTGCGATGAATGCGTCGAACTGTGCAACGACATCATTCGTGAGGAAACCAAGGCGGGCCTGAGCGGGCGCAAGGACGGCGAAGTGCCGACCCCGATGGATATCTTCACCACGCTCAATGATTATGTGATCGGTCAGGACCGGGCCAAGCGCGTGCTCTCGGTCGCGGTGCACAACCATTACAAGCGCCTCAAGCACAGCGGCAAGGGCGGCGATGTCGAGCTGCAGAAGTCGAATATCCTGCTGGTCGGGCCGACCGGTTCGGGCAAGACGCTGCTGGCCCAGACGCTGGCCAAGACCTTCGACGTGCCTTTCACCATGGCCGATGCGACCACACTGACCGAGGCTGGTTACGTGGGCGAGGACGTGGAGAACATTATCCTCAAGCTGCTCCAGGCGAGCGACTACAACGTCGATAAGGCGCAACAGGGGATCGTCTACATCGACGAAATCGACAAGATTACCCGCAAGGCGGAGAACCCCTCGATCACCCGCGACGTGAGCGGCGAAGGCGTGCAGCAGGCGCTGCTCAAACTGATGGAAGGCACCACGGCCTCGGTCCCGCCGCAGGGCGGGCGCAAGCATCCGCAGCAGGAATTCCTGCAGGTCGACACCACCAACATCCTGTTCATCTGCGGCGGTGCCTTTGCGGGCCTCGACAAGATTATCGGTGACCGGTTGCAGAAGCGCAGCATCGGCTTCGGCGCGCATGTCGCTGATCCGGACAAGCGCCGGGTGGGCGAACTGCTGGAGAAGAGCGAGCCGGAGGACCTGCTCAAGTTTGGCCTGATCCCCGAATTCGTCGGCCGCCTACCGGTGATCGCCACCTTGCACGATCTTGACGTGCCGGCGCTGGTGCAGATCCTGACCGAGCCAAAAAACGCGATCGTGAAGCAGTACCGCAAGCTGTTCGAGCTGGAAGATGTGGAACTGACCTTCACTGACGATGCGCTCCAGGCGGTTGCCGAGAAGGCGATCAAGCGCAAGACCGGCGCACGCGGCCTGCGTTCGATCGTCGAGGGTATCCTGCTGGACACGATGTTCGACCTGCCCGATCTCGATGATGTGACCGAGATCGTGGTCGATGCCGATGTGGTCGCGGGCAAGAAGGAACCGATCCGCGTCCACGGGGGCGAAGCGTCGAAGGAAGAGGCAGCGTAATCCGCCTCTACCCTCTACCCTCTACGCCGACGCCTCAATCGGGGCGTTCTAGCGCCTCAGCCGTGCCGGTATTTGTTCGTCCGGACAATGGATGAGTGATGTGGTCCCCTGATAAAGCAGGTCAAGGCCCCCACCTCCCATCGGCCTGATGCCAAGGCTCGGGAAATCTTCCGGGCCGGGGTTGGCGATAGAGATTTGGTAGGCCCCGTCCTTCTGGCTGATCACCCCGCCATATTTGTACACAAGAACATCCACGCGGTTTTTCTCAGGCACAATCTCCAGATGCCGCGATCGTTCGAACTTGTAGAGATAGGTAGGCGCGGCGCATTTTGCGCCCATGCGGACGTAATAGCCAAGCCTGACCGGCACCTGCCCCAGGATGCCAGCCGGGCCCGCTGCGGGTGTTTGCGCGGGTAGGGGCGTTGCAGCAGAAACCGGACTGGCGGCAAATTGCGGTTCGAGCGTGCAGATATTGCCCGAAAGCGATGTGCCTGCACGCATATAGCGGGTCCCGTCCCAGCGCAGCAGCGGGAAGCAATCCGTGCCCGGTCCGCCGATCTCGATATCGGGCCAGCCGCTCGCGTCGTTACGATAGAGCGAAGGAATGCCGGTCGACTCCGCGACAACCTCCCAGATCCCGCCCGCCCGGGTCAGCAAGGCGAAGCCCGATCCGGTGAAGCCGCGGCAGGCAGTGCCGTAACTCATCACCAGCGCTTCGGGCTGGCCATCGCCGTTGAGATCCTGCAACGCGGCGATATCTCCGGTTTCCTCACCTTCGCAAGCGGTCCATTTGCCCCGGCGTTGGCTGAAACCGGCAGATCGCATAATGGCGGTGCGATCGGTCGGCGAGACAATCGGAGGCGGACCATCGCCGAACTGCAAGGCCACCACCTCCGCTTGGGCTACAGGCCGTGCCGCCGCCGGGTTCTGCCAGCAACCTGACAGAGCCTGAGAGAGCGCTTGAGAAGAGCCGGTCAGAGGAAGCGTTCCGATCGCCTTACCATTGACCGTAATCGCCACGTTTTTCCCGCCAGCAAGGGCGGTGATCAGCTTTTGATCGGCAACCGGGCCGAACAGCCTTGAGGGTTGACCGACCACATTGAAAGTAACCGGATAACTGGTTCCGTCCACTACCAGCGCGCCAGCGGCCATACCGCTACCGATCGATCGCACCAGCGTGACGAGCACGAAAGCCTGGGTCTGATCGCATGAAAGACCCATGCCGACGATCGCACCATTTCCCGGAACGATTGCAATCGGTGGCTGATTGGAATCGGCTTGTGAAACTTGCCAGCGTTGCCCTGGTGCCTGCGCGCTGGCCGCACCTGACACAGCTGCTCCGGTCAGCAGACCGGCCAAGACAGCGGTCGCGCCGCTGCGCCGTAATCGTAGCATGATGTCGAAGCCCCCCCGCGAAGCAAACTCGTCATAAGTTATCATTTTCACGCTCAGCCCGTTACACCATTCGCCTGCCGGGCGCGCCCAAGCGCTAAAAACCCCGCCCGGCAGGAGGAATTGCCGGGCGGGGCCGAGTGGGCGCCGCCAGTGAGGGGGGTGCAGGGTAGCGGCGCCTTGGGGAAGTGTTGGTCGGGCGATCAGGCGGGCAGGAAAACCCCGTCGGTCACGTGAATCACCCCGTTCGATGCCTTGACGTCGGTCTGGACAACCGTGCTCTGGCGTCCGGCGGCATCGGTGATCACTACCTTCCCGCCTACCAGCTGCGCAGTCAGCTTCTGACCGGCCACGGTGTCGATCGTGGCGGTGCCGCCACCGGCCTCGATCAGCTTGACCACGTCAGCGGCCATCACCTTGCCGGCCACCGCATGATAGGTCAGCACCTTGGCCAGCGTGCCCTTGTTTTCCGGCTTCAGCAGGGTGGCTACGGTGCCATCGGGCAGCGCGGCGAAGGCTTCATCGACCGGGGCGAAGACGGTGAACGGACCGGGGCCGGAGAGGGTCTCGACCAGTCCGGCAGCCTGAACTGCGGCAACCAGGGTGCCGTGAACGCCGGTGCTCTGCGCGATCGATACGATGTTCGGCGCGTCCTTGGCGGCAGCTATGTGATCATGCGCCAGCAGCGGCGCTGCGGTGGTGATGGCAAAGGTGCCCATGGCAGCAACGGCGGCTAGCGAGGCGGCCTTGAAAGTGGTCATTTTCGGCATCGGAAACTCCTTCAGTGGGAACAAGCCCCGTCCTGCTTGTCACGAGGAGTTACGCAGGCCCCGGCGGTGCGGATGCACCCCGGAACCAGAAAAAGTTCAGATGGTGCGGAAAGCGCCTTCGGCGACGACCGGCCCGGCGCTCTGCCCCGCAGGCTTGCCGCCCAGCGGTTCGCGGGTCAGGACCATGGGAATGCCGTCTCGGATCATCCCAGCCAGTTCCGGGGTCAGCTGGACGCGGGCTTCTTCGCCGGGACGGACCACGCCCAGCGAACGCAGTTCCCCTTCCGACGGGACCAGCCACAGCTCATGGTCATGCACCCCGTCGGCAGAGAGGCCGCTGGCGGACACCAGCATCTCCCGCCGGTCGGGCAGGTAGGTCACGCCCAGGCGCAGCGGCGTATCACCGATCGGGATCGAGGCCACCAGCGGCCCGGCGGCATCCGCCGGAACGACTGGCGGTGCCGTCTGCGGCTGAAGCACCAGCAGGGCAATCGCCCCGGTCGCCGCCATCGCCGCGCCGGCCGCTGCGCGCTGCCAGAAGCGAACCCGCGCCTTGAGCGAGACCAGTTCGCCGCCAGGCATTTTCTCGATTTCTGCCGCGATCCGGTTCCACACCGTTTCGTCGGGCACCGCTCCGGCAATCTCGTCCAGCAACGGGGCCAGACGGACTTCCCAGAATGCCACAGCGGCGGCGAAGTCCGGGTCGTTCGCCATCCGTCCGCGCGCGGCGAGCAGGTCCTCGCCTTCAAGCAGGCCAAGCGCATATTCGGCGGCAAGCTGTTCCCGTTCGGTCATGCCGCGTCCTCCAGACAGGCCTTGAGCCGCAGCATGCCGCGCCGGATCCAGCTTTTCATGGTTCCCAGCGGGACGTCCTGTGCTTCAGCCAGGTCGGCGTAAGTGCGCCCCTCGAAGAACGCGGCGCGGATGTTGTCGCGCTGGTTGTGGTCGAGGTGGTCAAGGCAGTGGTGGACTCGGGCACTGCGTTCGGCGTCGATCAGCAAGTCTTCCGCCAGCGGGGCGGCATCAGGCACCCCTGCGGCTGCTTCGAGCGGGGCGGCTACGCGTGTGACCCGGCCGGAACGCAGCCGATCGATTGCACGGTTGCGCGCGAACACCGCCAGCCACGAAATCGGGCTGGCGCGGTCCGGATCGTACCGGTCGGCCCGGCGCCACAGATTGACATAAACTTCCTGCAATGCGTCTTCGGCTTCCTTTCGGTCGCCCAAGATACGATAGCAGATGCCGAAAAGCTTCACCGATGTGGCGCGATAAATCTCCTCCAGCGCCGCCGGATCGCCATTGGCAAGGCGGATCATCGCACTTTTCAGACGTTCGCGCGAAGCGTCAGCCGCAGTCATTCGATTAGCATCCGGTTCCGCAGCCTCGTTCACGCACGATCTGTAGGGTCACATGCCCAATGCTGAACTGCCTGCCTAGTTCCCGGGATATTTCATCAAGGAATGCATCGCCGGGGTGACCGCCAGGCATAAGCACGTGCGCGGTTAATGCCGTTTCCGTGGTGCTCATTGGCCAGATATGCAGGTCATGCACGGCCTCGACCCCCGGCTGCCCGGCGAGATAGACCTGCACCGCCTGCTCGTCGACGCCCTGAGGGACGCCGTTCAGGCCCAGCCGCACACTATCGCGCGTCAGCCCCCAGGTTCCCCAGGCGATCACGGTCACGATAAACAGGCTGGTAACGGGATCGATCCACCGCTCGCCAGTCCACAGGATGGCGAGGCCGGCCACCACCACCCCGGCCGAGACCAGCGCGTCGGCCGCCATGTGCAGGAACGCCCCGCGGATGTTCAGGTCATGATGCCGTCCGCGCAGGAACAGCAGCGCGGTGAAGGTGTTGATGGCGATGCCGATGCTCGCCACCACAACCATGGTCGTGCCCTCGACCGCTGGCGGATCGAACATCCGGCGGACGGTTTCGAACAGGATCGCCCCAATCGCCACCATCAGCAGCCCGGCATTGGCCAGCGCGGCGAGGATGGTCGAGCTCTTGTAGCCATAGGTGTAGTGCGGGCGGGCCGGTCGGGTGGCGGCCACGCTGGCGCCCCATGCCAGCAGCAGGGCCAGGACGTCCGACAGATTGTGTCCGGCATCGGCCACCAGCGCCATCGAACCCGACAGGATGCCGTAACTGGCCTCGGTCACCACGAAGGCGCTGTTGAGCACGATCCCGATCAAAAACGCCCGGCCGAAGCTGGTCGGGGCATGGCTGTGTGCATGGTCATGCCCGTGCTCATGTCCATGCCGATGATGGTGTGCGCCCCCCATCGCGTTATTCGTACACGCAGGCGTCGAGCCCGTCGCGCCGGACCACGCCCATGCGCGCGGCAATGGTGTTGCCATAGCGGCGGGTGAAGCCGGACGGGTTGGTGACCGAGCGCTTCTTGGGGAGCGGCAGCGCGGCCGCCATACGGGCGGCTTCGGTGCGGGTCAGGTTGGCGGCAGACTTGTTGAAGTAGCGCTGTGCCCCGGCCTCCGCGCCATAGGTGCCGATCCCGGTTTCAGCGACGTTGAGGTAGACTTCCATGATCCGGCGTTTGCCCCACAGGTGCTCGATCAGAAAAGTAAACCAGGCTTCGAACCCCTTGCGGACATAGCCGCCGCCCTGCCACAGGAACACGTTCTTGGCAGTCTGCTGGCTGATGGTCGAGCCGCCGCGGAGCCTGCCGCCCCCACCTGACATCACCTGAGCGTTTTCCTCGATCGCCTGCTGGATTGCTTCGGCATCGAACCCACTGTGCTGGCAGAACTTGCCGTCCTCGGCCGCGATCACGGCTGTCACCAGATTGCGGTTGATATTGCTGAGCGGTTCCCAGTCGCGGGTAAAACCGTTGCCGTCCATCAGCATGGTGGCGGTGAACGGGGGCGGCACGAACCGGAACAGCAGCACCAGCGCCAGGCTCAGCCCGACGAACCAGATGGCGATCTTGGCCAGGACCCTCATGACGCTGAGCATGTTCCACGCCTAGCGTTGATTGCGGGCCTTGCAAATGGTCTCGGCTAACATCCGGGGTACCTTGTCCGAAACTTCCTATCCTTTGGTCTGGTGGCGGACGTAAGGGGAAATTAACGACGAGGAGACTTTCCCATGACCAAGCATGTCTGGTGCTGGGGCGACATCATCAACCCCGAACTGGCCGACAAGGCCCTCTGCGCCGAAGCGGCGCGGAGCGAGCGCCGCAGCAACAAGTCGGCCAACGACAGCAACGACAGCAAGCCCGATCCGGTTGCCGCCTGACGGCCAGATACTGGCCCACCACGAGCACAGAGTGCCGCTAGAACAGCGGCATCTCGACCGGGACCTTTTGCCCATCGTCCAGCCGGGCGGTTCCCAACAGTTTGAGCTCGTTGTTGAGCGCCAGTTCCACCAGCATGGATTCCCGCTGGGTGTCAGGCATATCGATATAGACCTGCATCGAAATGCCCTGTCTGGATACGGTACCGTTCGAGCCCCAGCCATCTCCGCTCAAGTCCAGCGCGCCGGTGTCCGTGTTCACGCTGTTGATCCTGACGGAATATGACAGCAATCGGCGAGTGAGTACGTCGTTCGCGTCCCGGTTTATCGGCATGAGCGGAAAGCGATCTCCCCTGCGGCTGGCCAGCTGGTACAGAATTCCGGTCTGGCGCAATCCGGCATCACTGGAGCGGGCGAGTTCCTCAATTATGGAACGGCGCAGGGCAAGGTCTTCGGTGGCATTGAGAATAGTCCGCGCATTGGCCTGCCGGTCTTGTTCGGTCCCGCGGGAAATGGCGTTCTTGAATGAGAGCAGCGTTGATTCCGCCTCGGTCAGCGGCAGGATATGCGGCTGGGCTGCAGCAAGCAGCGGCACGTAGGCAGCAGCAAACCCACGCTCCGAGGCGTCCCGTTCCTCGGGGGAAAAATACTGCAATGCCACAATCGTGGCCATGATCGCGGAAAATATGGAGCTGTGCAGGATGGCGCGGCGCGGCAGGGTAAAACGCCGCAATGATATGCAGATAGCCAGTGCCAACACACCGAGCGCCAGCAGCCAGATCGAGTAGTTACCGACCGGTTTCGCAATATCGCCCGCCAGACCTGTGACCAGTGCCAGGGCAGACCAGGCTGCCAGTTTGTCGCTGCCTGCGTGCGCTGACTTATGGTCCGTTCCGGCTTCTTGCGTTGCCGGAGCGGCGTTGTCTGTTTCACTTGTCATTGGCGCTTCCCCCAAGCCAACCTCATTTGAGAAGCTAGCTTAGGGGAAGTGCATGTCAATCTGACACTCGAGGTGGCTGCGGGTCACCCCGCCGGCAGCAACCGCTCGCCCGCAATCCGCATCATCGCTTTCTGCAGCTTCTCGAACGCGCGCACTTCGATCTGGCGGATGCGTTCGCGGCTGACGTCGTAGATCTGGCTCAGTTCCTCAAGCGTCTGCGGGTTGTCGGTCAGGCGGCGTTCGGTCAGGATGTGGCGCTCGCGCTCGTTGAGGCTGGTCATCGCCTCCGCCAGCATAGCGTGGCGCAGGTGTGCTTCCTCGGCGTCGGCCACGGTCTCGTCCTGCAACGGTCGGTCATCGGTCAGCCAGTCCTGCCATTCGCCCGAGCCTTCCTCGCCCGCGCGCATCGGCGTGTTGAGCGAACCGTCGCCGCCCATCATCATCCGCCGGTTCATGTTGATCACTTCGGTCTCGGACACGCCGAGATCGGTCGCGATCTTCTTCACGTCATCCGGATGGAGGTCGCCTTCCTCGTAGGCATCGAGATTCTTTTTCATCCGGCGCAGGTTGAAGAACAGCTTCTTTTGCGCGGCGGTGGTGCCCATCTTGACCAGCGACCAGCTGCGCAGGATGAATTCCTGAATACTCGCCTTGATCCACCACATGGCATAGGTCGCGAGGCGGAAGCCGCGGTCGGGCTCGAACTTCTTGACGCCCTGCATCAGGCCGACATTGCCTTCGGAAATGAGGTCACTTACCGGTAGGCCGTAACCGCGATAACCCATCGCGATCTTCGCTACGAGCCGCAGGTGGCTGGTTACCAGCTGGGCGGCAGCTTCCGGATCTTCGTGTTCGGCATAACGCTTGGCGAGCATGTATTCCTGCTCGGCCGTCAGAACGGGATATTTGCGGATTTCGGCCAGATAGCGGTTGAGGCTCTGCTCACCACCGAGCGCCGGGACGCTCATTGCCTTGGATTTGGTCACTTTTCCCTTTACCTTTCTGTCGACCACTGTGCACCGAACCCCTGATGGGCATCCGGTATTTCGGGCCACCGGGTCACATATAGCCTATCGTGGGCGGGGTTTGCAGTGCATTTCGTCGATCTCAACGCGCAATCCGGTCGATTAGTTCCCGCATATCGGCGGGCAGAGGCGCGGAAAATTGCAGCCATTTGCTGGTCACCGGATGGTTGAAACCAAGGCTGGCCGCATGGAGCGCCTGCCTGGCAAAGCCGATCTGCTGGAGCAGCGGGCGCAGGGATTTCGGAGTGCGTCCATAGACCGGATCGCCTAATAGCGGATGCCCGATTGACGCGCAGTGAACGCGGACCTGGTGGGTTCTCCCGGTTTCCAGCCGACATTCGATCAATGCAGCACCCTCAAGCCGCTGCAAGGTGGTGTAATGGGTAACTGCATGCTTCCCGCGCGGTGACTTGTCATGGAGCACCGCCATCTTCTTACGGTCACTTTCAGACCGGCCGAGGCGCGCAGTAATGGTCCCTTCGACCGGGACGGGGTGGCCGGCACAGACAGCGAGGTAGCGCCGTTCGATCGTGTGTTCGGCGAACTGGCGGGCCAGGCCTTCGTGGGCCGCAGTGGTCTTGGCGGCGACCAGCAGGCCGGATGTGTTCTTATCGATCCGGTGGACAATGCCCGGCCGGGCGACCCCGCCGATGCCCGAGAGCTGGCCCGCACAGTGATGGAGCAGCGCATTGACCAACGTACCGTCCGCATTGCCCGCTGCCGGATGGACCACCATCCCGGCGGCCTTGTCGATCACGATCAGGTCGGCGTCTTCATGGACCACGACCAGCGGGATGTCCTGCGCCACGGCGGCGGCTTCGGCGGTTGGGGGCAGGGCAATCGTGAAGTGCGCCCCGGCCTGCATTTTCGCGGATGCACTGGTGGCCACGGTTTTGCCGACCGTGATTGCGCCGTCTGCCATCAGCGCCTTGATCCGTTCCCGCGAAAGCCCGCTCGCTTCGGCCAGTGTCTTGTCGAGACGCCCACTGGTGGCAAGCGTTCCGGTGATGATTTCTGGCTCGGCCATGCTAGGGGTCATGGGCGATGGAACTGGAAGTCTCAAGGGCCGTACTGGAAGGCTTGCACACCGAGGCCGCCGCCGCGCACCCGCACGAATGCTGCGGTATCCTGATGGGCGAGGGCGTGACGGTGACCGCAATACTCCCGGCCCGCAATGTCCACCCACAGCCCGAACGCCACTTCGCGATCGACCCGCAGGCGCTGGTCGACGCCTTCCGCGCGGCGCGGGGCGGCGGGGCGCAAGTAGTGGGCTATTACCATTCTCATCCGGCCGGGCTGCCTGAACCGTCCGCAACCGATCAGCTGGAAGCGCCGCGCGACAGGCGGATCTGGGCAATTGTCGCTGGACAGGCGGTGCGGTTCTGGCGTGATGGCGCGAACGGCTTCGAACCACTTTCCTATATCGCGCGTTAGGCTTATCGAGGTTGCATGACTGATCAGGATGCCATCGACCTCGCCAGCCTGTTGTGCTCGCGCCTGTGCCACGACATGCTTTCACCTGTCGGCGCGCTCAGCAACGGCCTCGAACTGCTTGCCAGCGAACACGATCCCGACATGCGCCAGCGCTGCTTCGAATTGCTGGAACAGAGCGCCAAGGTCAGTGCCGACAAACTGAAGTTCTTCCGCCTCGCTTTCGGCGCGGCTGGTGGTTTTGGCGATCTGGTCGATGTGGCCGAGCCGCGCGCGCTGATCGATTCGCTGGCTGGAGATGCCAAGCGGATCACCGTCAACTGGGTGCTGGACGAGGCCCGCCTGCCCAAGCCAGCAGTCAAGGTGCTGCTCAATTTTGCCCAGATCGGACTGGAAACGCTGGTGCGCGGCGGCACGCTCGACATCGGGGTGGAACGGCGGGCGGATGATTACGAGATCGTCGTCCGCGCAACCGGTGCCAAGATCGCGTTCGACCCGGTCATCGGGCGCGCGCTGCAAGGGGAACTGTCCCCGGCCGAGCTGTCCAGCCGTACCATCGCTGCCCACCTGATGGGGATGCTGGCAGAGCAGGCTGGCGGCGAGCTGCAATACCAGCTCAGCGACGAGGTGCTGGTGCTAGGTGCTGTGCTGCCGCAGGCCGAGGGCCTGATCGGCTGATGGCCGACCCGCTCGTCCACCGCGAATGCCCTTCGCCCAACTGGAACGAGCGCAAGCTGCCGATATCGATGGTGGTGCTCCACTACACCGAGATGAAACCGGTCGAGACGGCGCTTGAGCGGATGTGCGATCCCGCTGCCGAGGTCAGCGCGCATTACTGCATCACCGAAAAGGGCGAAGTCGTCCGCCTGGTCGATGAAGACAAGCGCGCATGGCATGCCGGTGCCTCGTGCTGGCGCGGGGTCCGTGACGTCAATTCCGCCAGCATCGGGATCGAGCTCGACCACCCGGGCCACGCGCCCGAGAATGGGGGCTATCGCCCGTTTGCCGAGGCGCAAGTCGAGGCGCTGGTGCCGCTGCTGAACCGGATCGTGCGCGCCTACGACATCCCCCGGGCCAACGTGGTCGGGCATTCGGACGTAGCCCCGGCGCGCAAGGTCGATCCGGGCGAACTGTTCCCGTGGGAATGGCTTGCCGAGTACCGCCTGTGCCTGCCGCGGCCCAGGATCGAGCTGGGCGATCCGTTTGATAACGACGGCGCCTTCATGCTCGCGCTGGAACGGTTCGGGTATGATATCACCGACCAGACCAAGGCGGTGACAGCGTTTCAGCGCCGCTGGCGGCCGCATCGGATCGACGGGATCCCCGATGGCGAAAGCCGCGCGATCCTGTTCCAGCTGCTGCTGGACCGGGACCGCGGGGTCACGCGCTGAATCTTGACTCAGGTCAAGGTTGCCTGCCCGCGCAATGCCTAGGCATAGGCACTGACAGAAAGGGACCGCATATGGCACATACTAATTTCAAAGACTGGCCTGCAATGGCCGCCAACCTGATCCCCGCCATCCGTGAACTGCACAAAGGCGCTCCGGGCGTGATGAAGGCATTTCGCGAAATGGGGGCGGCCGCGCACGAAGACGGCGCGCTCGATCCCAAGACCAAGGAACTGCTGGCGGTGGCGATCTCGGTCGCGGTGCGGTGCGATCCGTGCGTGACCTTCCACGTCGAAGGCGCGCGCAAGCACGGTGCCACCCGCGAGGAAATTGCCGAGACGCTCGGTCTGGCGGTGTACATGGGCGCAGGCCCCAGTGCGATGTATGCCGCGCAGGCGCTGGAGGCCTACGATCAATACGCCGATCAGGCGGTAGGTTGAGGCCGCTTACCGGCCCCAATCGTTAACTGGCTTGCAAAGCGAGCAAAAACCCGCACTCTCCTGACTTCGGAAAAGAAAAAGGGAGGGGTTCCATGATCCGCAAATTGTCGGCCGAGACGCTCGGCACGTTCTGGCTGGTGTTCGGGGGGTGCGGTTCGGCCGTCCTGGCTGCGGCATTCCCGGAGCTGGGGATCGGCTTTGCCGGGGTGTCGCTGGCGTTTGGCCTCACCGTGCTGACCATGGCCTATGCCGTCGGCGGTATTTCTGGCGGGCATTTCAATCCGGCGGTGACGCTGGGTCTGTGTGTGGCCGGCCGCCACGGGTGGGGTGAGCTGGTCCCCTATTGGGTTGCCCAGGTGCTAGGCGCTTTCCTTGCGGCGGGCACGCTGTTCGTGATCGCTTCGGGGATGGAAGGCTGGACGCCGGGCGGGTTCGCCTCGAACGGCTATGGCGATTTGTCGCCGGGCGGCTATTCGATGCAGGCCGCGCTGATGATCGAGATCGTGCTTACCGCCGGCTTCCTGCTGGTTATCCTTGGGTCGACGTCTAGCAAGGTCCCAGGCGGTTTCGCGCCAATTTCGATCGGCCTGGCGCTGACTCTGATCCACCTGATCTCGATCCCGGTAACCAATACCTCGGTCAATCCGGCGCGCTCGACCAGCGTGGCGTTCTATGCTGAGACTGGCGCTGTCGGACAGTTGTGGCTGTTCTGGCTGGCCCCGCTGGTTGGTGCAGCGATCGGGGCAGTGCTGTGGCGCTACCTCCTGTCGCCAGACGAATCGCTCGCCAATATCGGGGGCGAAGGCAACTGACCGCAACGCCTGCTTCCCTCAGTGCCCGCGTGCGGCTATAGCACGCGGTGCCAGGGGGCCGGGCAGCCGCGGGACTCCGGTTCCGAGGAAAGTCCGGGCTCCACGAAACAAGGGTGGCGGGTAACGCCCGCCGGCTTCGGACTTGGTCCGGGGTCAGGGAAAGTGCCACAGAGAGCAGACCGCCGATGGCTCGTCCGCGAGTACAGGCAAGGGTGAAAGGGTGCGGCAAGAGCGCACCGCGCGACCGGCAACGGAAGCGGCACGGCAAACCCCACCCGGAGCAAGGCCAAATAGGGGCCTCGCGCCGCCCGAACGCAAGTGAAGGAGGCAGGGGCGTTTCGTCCCGAGAGGCCCGGGTTGGCTGCTAGAGCCATGGAGCAATCCATGGCCCAGATGAATGGCTGCCCCTGTCGATACGGTCCCCCCTGGGATACCGTCGGCTGGACAGAACCCGGCTTACAGGCCCCCTGGCACAAGTTACCGGCTTGGCTTGATCCGGCTTTGCAGGAACACAATGCACTTCCGGGACTTCCTGCAGCATGACACAATTAATTGAACGCTCGCCTGCACAGCGCATCGCCATCGTGCTGGCCGTGTGCCTGCAGATCGGTGCAACCTTCCTGCCCCAACTGGGGCTGGGCGAACCGATCGGCGACCGGTCCGACAGCACCCGCACCCTGATCACCCCCGCCGGTTGGGCCTTTGCCATCTGGGGCCCGCTGTTCCTTGGATCGGCGGTGTTTGCCGTGTGGCAGGCCCTTCCAGGGCAGAGGCACAACGCGCTGGTTCATCGCATCGGCTGGTGGGCCGCCATCGCCCTGGCGGCACAGGGGGTTTGGGCGACCTATACCCAGTTCGCCAACCTTACTTTCGTCAGTGTCATCATCATTGCCACCTCGCTTCTGGCGCTACTGGCGATCCTGCGCGCCCTGGTGCACTACGCACCGGCCTTTACCGGCCCGGAGCGCTGGATTGTGGCACTGGTGTTCAGCGCGCTGGCGGCCTGGCTGACCGCCGCAACCATCGTCAATGTGAGCGCTTCGCTCGTCTATCACGGAGTGGGTGGCGGGCTCGCTTATCCTGTAGTGACTGCCCTGATGGTGGCGGTGGGCGGACTGATCGCTACGCTGGCGGTCCTGCGCAGCAAGGGCAACCCGTGGTACGCGGCGGTGTTCTGCTGGGCGCTCACCGCCATTGCCCTGCGCGGGGGTCAACAATTCGAGATCATCGCCCTGGCCTGCGGCGGTGCCGCCGTGCTGGTGTTCGCCGCAATGCTGGCCGGGCTGCGCCAATCGGCTAACCGGCGGCGCTGGTTCGGATAGGCGCACACAGGCAAAACAAAGGGGCCCCCGGATCGCTCCGGGGGCCCCTGTTGTGTTCACCGGCAGGCTTCCCGGCCCCTAGAACTTCCAGTTCAGCGACAGGTTGGCCTGATTGTTGGTGAGTACGCCCCGGCCGAGGTCGGAGGTCATGCTCATCTTGGTGCTGAGGCGATCGGACAGCGACAGCTCTGCGCCGGCATTGACCGAGACCCACTGCGGATCGAGCTGGTTGGCGATCGTGAACGGCACGTCCTCCGCGCCGAGGAAGGCAGCGGTGATCACATCCTGCTTGTCCGCCAGTTCGCGGGCATAGGCGACCGAGCCGAACGCGGTCAGCTTGCCCTTGCGGCCCACGTTCATGTCGAGCGAGGCCATTGCACCCAGCTTGGCCCCGAGCGAAGTGAAGGTCCGCTCACGCACACTGAGGCCAAACGCGCCCGCGCCATACTCGGCGAACCCGCCCAGTTCGGACCGGACATAGTCGAGGCTGGCCACCGGTCCGACGGTCAGACCCTTGGCCGGTTCCATCGCATAGCCGACCCGAACCCCGGCGAAGGTCTGTTCGCCATCGGCCGAGCCAAGGGCCGAGCGGTAGGAGCGGGTGAAGTCACCCTGGCTCGCGCGCTCAACCCCATACTGCTGGCTGGCGAAGCCGACATACATGTCGGCAAAGCCCTGGCCGAAGGTCGCGGCGGCATAGGCCGCGGCGGCCACGCTTTCATCCTCGTTCGGGCGGAAACCCGACACGCTCTGCGCACTGTTGCGGATGTTGGTCATGGCCAGGCCGACCGTCACCCCGTCCGACACACGGTAATCGGCGCCGATGGTCAGTTCGCCGGCCTGAAGGAACGCGGCTTCCTCCAGCGCGGTGGTGCCGAGCGTGCGGTCCTTTTCCGCCATGGTAAGGAACGAGCCGCTGACCGAGCCGAAGAAGCCGAGTTTGCCCGGCTCGACCGGGGCGGTGCCGGCTTGCGCGAAGGTGGCATTTCCGGCCGCCGAGAAGCCCGACGCAGCGGGATTGGCCCCGCGCAGGTTCAGCGTCCGCTGGGCGATATGCCCGGTGAAGCGCTGGGCAAAGCCGTTGGCCGAAGCCGACTGGCGGAAACCGCTGGTCGGGGTCAGGCTGGCGAGCGTCTGGCCGAAGCTCAGGATCCCCGCATTGTCGACCACCCCGAACAGGTGCTCGAACGCGGAGTAACGGCCTGAGAAGCGCAGCGTGTCGAGCGCGTTGCCGAGCGAGGCGAGCCCGCTATCCGCGCCGACCAGACGGCCGATCCGGTCTGCCCCGATTTCGACGATCACGTTATTGTCCACCACTTTGCTGGTGGCGAACAACAGCAGCGAATTGGTGACCAGGTGGACGGCGTCAAAGTTGCCATCGACCAGGCCAGCGGTCAGCACGGTGAACTGCGCACCATAGCGCGGCGAAACCCGGTTGGTCGGATTGACCACCAGATTGCCGCCCAGGATGGCATCGCCGGTAACCGTCAGCAGATCCTGAGTCTGGACCCCGCGGATGGCCCCGATATCGACGATCAGTGTGCCGGCGCCGACCTGGACATAATCCCCGTCAATGGTGAAGCTGCCGGTGCGGTTTTGTCCGCCCGGCATAAGCTGGCCCCCGACATTGAAGAAGGCGTCGGTTGCTACCGCGCCGCTGCCGATCATGCGGCCACCAAACAGGGCGACCACTCCGGCATTGAGCGTGCCGTCGATCACCGAGTTGCCGCGGAACTGCTCCAGCCCGATCAGGCTGTTGAAGGTGAAACCGCGCGGCAAGGTGAACCGGGCCGAGTTATGGTCGATCGCCAGTTTGTCGATCGTCACGTTCATATCGACCGTGGTGGTGCCGGAGCGGTGCAGCAGAACGTCGAAATACTGCGCCGGATTGGCGAACGCAGTGCCCACCACCCCATCGGTGTTGTTGGGCACGAACCCGGTCGAGCCCGGCCCGAGGAGGACCGAGGATTCCGGCAGGTTGGCGCCGAACCCGGGCGTGCCCTGAGGGGGCAGCAACGACGACGGCGCGGTCGAATTGTCCGACACGTCATCGTTGATGATGGTGCCGAGCTTCGGCCCGGTGGCATAGACGCCCTGCTCCGAACCGCCGGGAATGCCGTTGACCAGGGTGCCGGAACCGTTGTCGATGAAGAAGCCCGGATCGAGGTCCTGGGTCCAGTGCAGCGGGTTGGACCAGTTGCCGTTGCCGCTCTTGGCCGAGACATACTTGTAGGGCGTGTTCTCGGTGATGAACTGGAAGAACGGGAACAGCGGGTTGTAGAAGCTGACATCGCCGTAGCGGTTGTTGCGCCCGAAGAAGTCATAGCCACCGCTGAGCACACCCGCGACGACCGGGAAATCATAGAGCTGGTCGACGATGATCGGCGAGCCGCTGTCACCAGGGGCGGTGCCCGCTTCCTGCGGCAGGGCGTCGCCTCCGAACCAGTCGATCGAATCCACCGCCGCAAAGCTGTTGCAGCTTATGTTTGTGCCGGTGAAGGTGCATCCCGCCAGATCTGCGGCGGTCCGGCCGGGCCGATCGAAATCGGTCCAGTACATGACCTGCGTTTCGATCCCGAAGCTGTCAGCCGTTGGAGCAAGGTCGAAGAATATCCCGTCGATGAAATCGGCGTTGGATCCGATCATCCCGAGCATGTTTTCGCCCACCCGGCGCAGAAAGCGGTTACCAGTGTTGGTTGCACCCAGCGTTCCTGTGCCGTTGGTGCCATAACCGGTCAGGATGACGTGGGTGAGCTGCGTGAGCGGCGATAGCAGGATCGGCATCGCCTGCACGTCGGTGATCGGCGCATCGAGTGCGATGAAGGCAACATCGGCGTAGGGGAATGGCAATGTGCCCTGGGCCGGGGAACCCGATGGATGGAGAATCACATCGGTGCTGCTGGCTACCCCGCCATCGGCGTAGCCGACACCGAAATTGAGTGTGTTGAACAGCCGGGTGGCAGAGTTCACCCCGGTCGAAACCAGCATGGAGAAATCGGACGCGCTGCCGAGCTGGCCATAGGCTTCCGAGGAGCGGCTGTTCATGCAGTGTGCTGCGGTCAGCACGGTGCGCGGGTTGATCAGAGTCCCGGTGCAGTTGAACAATACTGCGCCGGTGACGTTATTGGCGACGAACATCTGCACCACTGCGGGCAGGGTGTTGTTGACATCGACCGATCCGCCGATGCCGATATCGTCGCGCACGATCAGTTCGGGTGTGGGCTGGATCAGGCGGCTGTTGACCCGGTTGGCCACCGGGATCTCGTCCGACTTGAAGCTCAGACGGGCGGCGCGGATCGTTTCTGCGCTGGCCGTGACCCGGAAACCGGCGAAAGTGCCAATCGCTTCGCTGGCCACTCCCTGCTCTGCGGTGTCTTCTTCCGTGGCGAATGCCGGCGTTGCCGCCATCGCCGAGATCAGACCGACAACGCCGACGCCTACCAGATACCGATGCTTTCTCATGATATACCCCTGTCTAACAAACAAGCACTCGGCAGCAGGGTTCCCCCGCGCCGTTCTCGATTCGATTCATCGACCCATGCTTTTTGTTATCGGGAGAGTGTCGGCAGAAACCCGCGCGAGGTCAAACTGTTTCTGGCAGGTTAACAACAGTAACGGAACCGCGTTGGGTGCCGCCTCAGGCGCGCCCGATACTGGAGTAGGCAAAGCCCGCTGCGCGCACGTCATCCGGGCGGTAGATGTTGCGCAGGTCGACCAGCACCGGGTGGCGGGCGAGCGCCTTGACCCGGGCCAGATCGAGCGCGCGGAAGGCATCCCATTCGGTCACGATTGCCACCACGTCCGCGCCATCGATGGCGGCATAGGGGCTGTCGCACATTGTCACATCGGGCAGCAGCGGGCGGGCCTGCTCCATCCCTTCGGGGTCAAAGGCCGATACCGTGACTCCAGCATCGATCAGCGTCTGGGCAATGGCAATCGCCGGGCTGTCGCGCATGTCGTCGGTGTTCGGCTTGAAGGTCAGGCCGAGCAAGGCGGCTTTCTTCCCCCTCGCGGCCTCCAATCCGCCGAGCGCCTCCAGAACCTTGCGGCCCATCGCGCGCTTGCGGCTGTCGTTGACCTTGACCACGGCCTCCACGATCCGGACCGGGCTGTCATAATCTTCCGCGGTCTTGAGCAGCGCCAGGGTATCCTTGGGGAAGCACGAGCCGCCGTAACCCGGCCCGGCGTGAAGGAACTTGGCGCCAATCCGCCCGTCCATGCCGATCCCGCGGGCGACGTCCTGCACATCCGCGCCGACCTTCTCGCACAGGTCGGCCATTTCATTGATGAAGGTGATCTTGGTCGCCAGGAAAGCATTGGCGGCATACTTGATCAGTTCGCTCGAGCGGCGGCTGGTGAACAGAATCGGGGATTCATTGAGGAACAGCGGGCGATAGACCTCCCGCATTACCTCCCGGCCAAATTCGTCCTCGGCGCCGATCACGATCCGGTCAGGCCGCTTGAAATCGCCGATCGCGGCGCCTTCGCGCAGGAACTCTGGGTTAGAGACGACCGTGAAGCGGTGGGCCGGAGCGCAATCGCCAATAATCCGTTCCACTGCGTCGCCGGTTCCGACCGGCACGGTCGACTTGGTCACAACCACGGCCTCGCCCGACAGGTTCTCGCCCACCTCCCGGGCCACGGCATGAACATAGGACAGGTCGGCATGGCCGTCGCCGCGCCGACTGGGCGTGCCGACCGCGATGAAGATCGCGCGGGCCCCCCTGATCCCCTCGGCGAGATCGGTGGTGAAGGACAGGCGGCCTGCCTTGACGTTGCTTTCGACCAGGGCGTCAAGCCCGGGTTCGTAGATCGGCATGACGCCTTCATGCAGGTGGTCGATCTTGCTCTGGTCCTTGTCGATGCAGACCACCTGATGGCCGAAATCGGCAAAGCAGGCGCCCGAAACCAGGCCGACATAGCCCGACCCAACCATTGCGATCTTCATCCTGCCTGTTCCCCCTTGTGGATCGCGATCAGCCCAGCTTCCTCGACCGCCTGAATATAGCGGCGATGTTCGCCTTCCAGCACGATAGCGGTCAGGATGCCGGAACGGAACGCCCCGGTGTCTACCCCGATCCGGTTATCCTGCTCGTCAACCGTTTCACAGATTGTGTGCCCGTGGATCACGAACTGCAGGTGTGGTCCGGTATAGCGCAGGAACGGCTCGCGAATCCACAGCAGGTCACGGCGCTGCTGTTCCGCCAGCGGCACTTCGGGGCGGATGCCCGCGTGCACGAACAAATAATCGCCGATCGACACCCACGGTTCAAACCCGGCCAGGAAATCACGATCGTGCCGGGGCACGATCTGGTGCATGAGCTGCCGGATTTCCTCCAACGAAGCATCGTTATAGGTGGCGGGCGACAGGCCGTAACTTAGCACTGTTTCCTGCCCGCCATGCTTGAGGAAGTGACGCAGGATTTCGGTGCTGTCGAACGATTCGAGGAACATCTCCTCGTGATTGCCGGCCAGGATCCGCACCGGGCGGCGGATCTGCCATTCACGCGCCCGGGCGATGACCTGGGCACTGCTGGGCCCGCGGTCGACCAGATCGCCCAGCAGAACAACGGTGGTCTGCCCGCGGGGCGGCGATTCCAGGTCGTCGCGCTCGATCGCATGGATCAACTCTTCGAACAGGTCCAGTCGGCCATGAATGTCGCCAATGGCATAGACCCGCTCGCCCGGCGGCACCGATGGCCGGGGAGGCTGGTCCTTCCGGACGAAGAGATTGCGAAGCGATGCAAACATGATGCGGTTCTTGCGAGCCCGATTTTTCTGCGCCTTAGGCGAGCCGCGATGACTCGGCAACCTGACTGGCGCACGGCCGTACCGCGGGCATGATGCGAAAAGGCCACACACCGGCGGGGCCGTGAAGGGTGCGCGCAATTTTCCTTGTGCGCTGCAACAAGTTTCGGCAGTTGCGTTACAGATCGAACCGAGAATGCACATCAAACGATGCGTTCCGGCAGATTTGCAGGTGGGACGAGACAACACCACAAACGCAAGGAAGTTTGTCATGCTCACGTCCATTCGCGGCCTCACGGCTGCATCCGTTTTCGCCATGTCCGCATTCGCTGCTCCGGCTTTCGCACAGGAAGCCGCCGAAACGGAAAGCGAGTTTTCTCTTTCCGGCAATGTTGCGATCACCAGCGACTACCGCTTCCGCGGCGTCTCGTTCTCGGGCGGCGATTTCGCTCTTCAGGGCGGGATCGACCTTGAGCATTCGAGCGGTTTTTACGTTGGCACCTGGGCCTCGACCATCGATGCCAACGGCGGTTTTGGCGAGATGGAACTGGACGTCTATGGCGGCTGGGCCGGTGATGTTGCCGAAGGCGTAAGCCTGGATGTCGGGCTGCTCTATTACATGTATCCGACCGAGGATACTGGTGCCGACACCGATTTCTTCGAAGCCCTGGCTTCGATCGGCACCCAGATCGGCCCGGTTGGTGCGACTTTCGGGGTCGGCTATTCGTGGGATCAGGCCGCACTTGGTAACCAGGACAACCTCTATCTGTACACCGATTTCGAACTCGGCATCGCTAATACCCCGGTCACGCTGACTGCGCACCTTGGCTACACTGACGGCGTGTTCGCCACCACGGCGGACGGCACTTCGTTCGACTGGGGGGTGGGCGCGTCCTACGCGGTGACCGACAGCCTCAGCCTTGGTGTCAACTATGTTGATACGCAGGGACCAAGCATCAACAAGTTTACCGATCCGGGCTTCTTCTTCACGCTGTCCTACAGCATGTAAGAGGCCCTGCTTCGGGCGTTTCGGCCCGCCTTGCCACATGGCAGGGCGGGCCTGTTCGTATCAGTCGATCGAAAAGGTGACCGTTGTCACCACCCGCACTTTTTTGAACGGCGAATCGCTTACGCCCCAGCCACCGCTGTCGCCGTCACGGCCTTCGATGGTGAAATAGCCCTGGGTCGCTTCCTTGATCGATCCGACATTGGCGCCGCTGTCGTTGGCGAACTGTTCGGCCGATGCGCGGGCGTCCTTGGTTGCCTCGGCCACCATCTCCGGCTTGATGTCGTTCAGCTTGGTAAAGGTGTAGGCCATGGCCGAACCTTCCTCCAGAAACACGCCGCGGCCCACCAAGTCGAACTGCCGGGCGACCGCCTTCTGGGCCTTCTCCACGTCGTTGGTGCGCAAAGCCAGCCGCTGGCGCACGGTGAACGTGGTCAGGCCATCATTGGTGAAGCTGGTCACATTGGCCCCGGTCGGCTGCAAGGTGTCCTCGGGAAAGCCGAGATCGGTGAAGAACTTTTCGATCGCAGCAGTGTCCTCGCGCACTTTGGCTTGCGCACCGGCGAGGTCGGTCGAGCTCGACGAATAGGAAATGGTCCAGGTGGCCAGATCGGCGGTCACGTCGCGCTCCGCGAGCCCGCGCACCGTTACTGAGCGGTCTGCATCCTTGGCCCGGACCAGTCCGTTGCCGAGCAGATAGCCGCCCGCAACCAGGCCCGCCGCTGCGATCAGCGCGGTGCCGAACCAGCGTTTCGTCGCCGGGTCAGACAGGAACCCCTTCCATCCTGCGCGCGTATCGGACAGTGTCGGCTCGTCCATCGTATTCCCCCTGTTCGGTATGGTGCGATGAGTTGTGCAATTCTATCGATGAACCGTTTTTGAACGAGGCGCCTGCAATGGTCAAATATCTCCACAGCATGATCCGGGTAAGCGATCCCGACGCGACCGTGGCGTTCTTCAAGCTGATCGGGCTGGAAGAGGTGCGCCGATTCGAGGTCGAGGCTGGCCGGTTTACCCTGATCTTCCTCGCCGCGCCGGGGCAGGAAGGGCTGGCCGAAGTGGAACTGACCTGGAACTGGCCGCCAGAGGACGGCAGCCCGGCCGAGGCCTATAGCGGCGGGCGCAACTTCGGGCATCTCGCCTACCGGGTGGAGAATATCTACGACACCTGCCAGCGCCTTAAGGATGCAGGCCACACCATCCATCGCCCGCCGCGCGACGGGCACATGGCGTTCGTCAAGTCGCCCGACGGGATCTCGGTCGAACTGCTTCAGGACGGTCGGCTGGAGCCGCAGGAGCCCTGGGCCAGCATGGACAACACCGGCACCTGGTAAGGTGGCAAGCGGTCAGGCCGGCCGGGGCTCTTGCGGATCGGGCTGGCGGGCAGGGTCGGTCGCAAGACGCAGGATGACATAGCCCACTACCGCGGAAAGCAGCGACCCGCCGAGAATGCCGATCTTGGCCTCGTCGATCAGTTCGCGATAGCCGGGGAAGGCCAGTTCGCCGATGAACAGCGACATGGTAAAGCCGATGCCGCACAGCACGGTTACGCCCCAGATTTCCGGCCAGCGCGCGCCAAAGGGGCGCTTGGCGAAGCCGATCCGATCAGCCACCCAGATGGCACTGAAAATGCCGATCTGCTTGCCCAAGAACAGGCCTGCGGCAATCGCGATCGGCAGCGGGGCGAGCACGCCTTCGATCCCCAGGCCCGAAAGGTTGACCCCGGCATTGGCGAATCCGAACACAGGGACCACCAGGTAGGCGCTCCATGGTGCGAGCCCGTGCTCCAGCCGTTCCAGCATGGTGTCGTCATTCTTGCCGACCATCGGAATGGTCAGCGCGGCGACCACGCCTGCGATCGTGGCGTGGATGCCGGAGTTGAGCACGAAGTACCACAGCACCAGCGCCAGCAGGATGAAGGGCACCATGCTGGAGACCCGCATCCGGTTGAGCCCGAACATGATCCCGACCACAACTACCGCCGCAGTCAGCCACAGCAGCTTTATGCCGGCGGTGTAGAACAGGGCGATCACCAGCACTGCACCGATGTCGTCGACGATCGCGACAGTCAGCAGGAACAGTCGCAGCGAGGCCGGCACGCGGCTGCCAAGCAGCCCGAGCACGCCCATGGCAAAGGCAATATCGGTTGCCGCCGGAATCGCCCAGCCCTGGACCAGGCGGGCCTCGCCGCCCTGGACGAAGAACAGGTATACCATCGCCGGAACCGCCATGCCTGCAACCGCAGCCAGGATCGGCAGGCGGCGCTGCTCGGCCGAGGACAACTGGCCTTCGATCCACTCCCGTTTGACCTCCAGCCCGACAACGAAAAAGAACACCGCCATCAGCCCGTCGTTGATCCACAGATGCAGGCTCATCTGGCCGAGCTTGGGCGTGAGCGTCGGCCCCCACCGGTCATGCAGCACATGGTGGTACAGGTCCGCGTAGGCGGAATTGGCCACTACCATCGCCAGGACAGCGACCACGATCAGCAGGACCCCGGCTGAAGCGTCACTGACGAACAGCGCGCGGACGGGAGCGAAGAATGCGCGAAGCGGTCGGTTGTCCTGGGCCATGGTAGGCTCCTCTCTCGCAAAAGTTTGCGCGTTGCAACTCTACCATGGTCGGTTTACCAAGCAGACAGGGGGTCGCTGCTTGGAACTCTTTGGTTTCACTGCATTGCAATGGCTGGTGCTGGTCAAGCACGAGCTGTTGCTGTTTGCCGCAATCTTCTTTCTGGCAGGCGCGGCGGACGATATTGCGGTCGATCTGGCATGGCTGTGGCTGCGGCTGACCGGGCGGGGCGCAGACCTGCGGGTCGACCGCGGGCTGGAAGACAATCGCACCCTCGCCGGGCGGGCCGCGGTGTTCATTCCGGCGTGGGACGAACCGCAGGTGATCGGCACCACGATCCGCCACATGCTGTCGGTCTGGCCGCAGGACGGGCTGCGGCTCTACCTTGGATGCTACAGCAACGACATGGCGACGCTCGAAGCGGCCCATCGTGCTGCGGGCGGCGATCCGCGTCTGCGGATCGTGATACACGATGCCGAGGGGCCGACCACCAAGGCCGATTGCCTCAACCGTCTCTATCGCGCGCTGGAACAGGATGAGGTGCGGCTGGGCGAACGGTTCCGGATGGTCCTGCTGCACGATGCCGAAGACATGGTCGATCCCGCTGCACTCCCCCTGCTCGACCGCGCCATCGAGAGTGCGGACATGGTCCAGCTTCCCGTCATGGCCCTGCCGCAACCCCGGTCGCGCTGGATCGGCAGCCACTACGTCGAAGAATTTGCCGAGCAGCATGGCAAGGCCCTGGTGGTGCGCGACGCCCTTGGGGCGGGAGTTCCGCTGGCCGGAGTTGGCTGCGCGATTGCGCGGCCCGCGCTCGCTTCCCTGCCCCGGCTGCGGGGTGATGCCGGACCATTCGCCGCCGATTGCCTGACCGAGGATTACGAACTCGGACTGCTGGTTTCCGCCAATGGCGGGCGCTCGCGCTTCCTGCGCGCCCGCACTTCGGACGGCCGGCTGATCGCCACGCGGGCGTGGTTCCCGGCCCGGCTCGACCAAGCGGTGCGGCAAAAGACCCGGTGGATACACGGTATTGCCTTTCAGGGGTGGGACCGGCTCGGCTGGCGGGCTCATGCCGGTGACCTGTGGATGCGGATGCGGGACCGGCGCGGGCCTTTCACCGCTTTGGTTCTGGCACTGGCCTACCTCCTGCTGCTGCTCTCGGCAGTGGTCTGGGGCCTGTCCCTCGCCGGTCTGGGGCAAGCTATGCCGCTGTCACCTATGCTGGAGACGGTGCTGTGGCTCAATTTCGCCAGCCTGCTATGGCGCTTGATCATGCGGTTTGCCTTCACCGCCCGTGAATTCGGCGTGGGCGAAGGGCTCCGCGCGATCCTGCGTATTCCGGTGGGTAACGTGATCGCGATAATGGCCGGGCGCCGCGCGGTCGCGGCTTATATACGCACACTGACCGGTGCGCCGCTGCAATGGGACAAGACCGAGCACCTAACGCATCCGGCCTCGACCCGTGCCATGATGGCGGGCGGCGCTTGATGGAATCGCGCAACCGCAGCGGCCAGCCCCTGGTGGTTCTTGGTGCCATCCTCGCCCTCTGGCTGATGGCCCGCGCTCTGCTGTGGCAGACGCCGTTTCCCTTGCAATTGCCGCCGCTGCCGGAGCTGGTAGAGCGGCTCGGCGGGCCGACGGCGGTCTCAGCTGCGAGAGTCGTCAGCAGCGATCCGGTGGCGCGGTCAAACTTGCTGGCCCGCGCGTCCATCACGCCCCAGCCGCCGCTGGCTGAGCCGGCAATGCCCTTCGCGCTGTTCGACCCGGCAGCTCTCGCTTCCCGCGGGGCACCGCTCGACATGAGCACTGCACACCAGTTGATGTGGCTCGCCGCGCTGGACGATCCGGTTCTGGCTTCGCCAGCGATGCCGCCGGGGGTTCCGACGCTGCAAAGCGCATTTCCGGTCACAGTGGCCGCCTCGCCATCGGTTGGCGCCGCGGCCACCGCCCGTCCCGATCACTGGTCCTTCTCCGGCTGGTTGTTTGTCCGCGAAAGGTCGGGCGGCGGGGTGACCGGCGGGGTGCAGCCGGCCTCCTATGGTGCCAGCCAGGCGGGCGGAGTGCTGCGTTACCGCCTGCGCCCGGGTAGCGGGTCTGATCCGGCAGCCTACCTCAGGGTAACGGGCGCGCTGCAACAGTCCGACGATCGGGAGGCGGCGTTTGGTCTGGCCCTGCGCCCGCTGAAGCGGGTGCCGGTAGCGGTGCTTGCCGAAGGGCGCGTGCGCGAGCGCGCAGGCCGGGCGGCTGTGCGTCCGGCTATGCTGGCAGTGACCGAACTTGGACCGGTGGACCTGCCGCATGGGCTGAAGGCGGAACTTTATGCTCAGGCTGGTTACGTTACCGGCAGGGATGCGACGGCCTTCGCTGACGGACAGGTGCGAATGACCGGCCCAGTTGCTGCTTTCGACCTCGGCACAGTGCGAGCCGGGGTCGGGGTCTGGGGCGGGGCCCAGCAAGGGGCAGCCCGGCTGGATCTGGGGCCAAGCGCCCAGGTAGACCTGGCACTGGCGGGCACACCGGTTCGTCTCACGGTGGATTATCGTGTCCGGCTGGCTGGCGATGCACAGCCTGGCTCGGGGGCCGCGCTGACGCTGTCGACCGGTTTCTGACGCTCTCTCTCTTTAACGCGCGGCGTGGGTGCGATAGGGCAGCGCGATGGACGTTTATCTTCCCATTGCCAATCTTTCGGTCAACGGGCTGGTGATCGTCGCGCTGGGTGCGCTGACAGGCGTGCTGTCCGGCCTGTTCGGGGTCGGTGGCGGGTTCCTGACCACGCCGCTGCTGATCTTCTACGGGGTGCCGCCAACGGTTGCGGCGGCCTCTGCCTCGACCCAGGTAACCGGCGCCAGCGTATCCGGCGTACTCGCCCATCGCCGCCGCAACGGGGTCGACTATCGCATGGGTGGGCTAACGATTGTCGGCGGAATATTCGGCGCAGGGATCGGTTCGCTGTTGTTCCGGTTCTTCCAGTCGGTCGGCCAAATCGATGTGGTGATCAGCGTGCTCTACGTTCTGATGCTGGGATCGATCGGCATCATCATGCTGCGCGAAGCGTTCGACACGATCCGCCAGCGGCAGACCAGCGAGGCGCCGCCAGCCCGAAAGCGCCGCCACCATCCTCTGATCGCCGCGCTGCCGATGCGCTGGCGGTTCTATCGCTCGGGGCTTTATATCTCGCCCCTGGCACCCGTCCTGCTCGGCGTGATGGTCGGTATCCTGACCATGCTGATGGGGGTCGGCGGCGGCTTCATTCTCGTGCCCGCCATGCTCTACATCCTCGGCATGAGCGCCAGCGTGGTGGTCGGGACCTCGCTGTTCAACATTTTGTTCGTGACCATGGCGACCACCATGGTCCATGCCCTGACCACCAAGGCGGTCGACCTGGTGCTGGTGGCGCTGCTGCTGGTCGGGTCTGTCACCGGGGCGCAATATGGCACCCAGCTGGCCCAGAAGGCCAAGCCGGAACTGCTGCGGCTGGTGCTGGCAGCGATCGTGTTGCTGGTGGCGGCGCGGATGTTCCTCGGCCTGTTCTACCGGCCGGAAGAGATCTTCACGGTGCTCAACCTGTGAAGCGGCTGTTCCTCCTGTTCGCCCTGGTGATGCTGCCGGCGCAGCGCGATCCGATCCTGGTGCCGGAGGTATCGCAGCACGAGGTGCAGGTGCGGCAGGGTTTCACCGGGACAGAACTGCTGCTGTTCGGCGCGATCCTGGATCCGGGGGGGAGGCGGGCCGGCGAGGATTACGAGATCGTGGTTGTGCTCAAGGGGCCGACTGTCCCGGTTCAGGTCCGCGAGAAGCAGCGCGTAGCGGGCATCTGGATCAACGCCGACAGCACGGCCTTCCGTTCCGCCCCGTCGTTCTTTGCGGTCGCCTCCTCGGCCCCGGTCAGCGACATTGTCGATGAGCGGACGGCCGCGATCTACGAGCTCGGGACCGAGTTCATCCAGCTGTCGCCGACCGGGCTGCTGGAGCTTGGGGAGCAGCAGCGGTTTGCTGCCGGACTGGTCGACCTGCGCACCCGGCAAGGCCTTTACAAGCAGGACATGGGCGGGGTGCAGATCAGCGAGCAAGTGCTCTATCAGGCCCGGATAGAGCTCCCCTCCAACGTGCAGACCGGTACCTATACTGCTGAAACCTTTGCCATTACCCGAGGCCGGGTGATTGCTTCTGCCATTTCCGAAGTGGAAGTGCGCAAGGTTGGGTTCGAACGGTTCATCGAGGTGTTCTCGCAGCAGCAGGCCCTGCTCTACGGCTTGCTGGCAGTGGCTATGTCAGTCGGCATGGGCTGGATGGCCGGACGCCTGTTTGCCTATATCTGACAAGCACATGACGGCATCGTTGACGCGATCTTAACCGTTAATGCCCTAGCCCCCTTTCGCAACGCAACAGGGGACGGGTCGCGTATGACCGATATGGGCAACCACAACTTTGACCGGCGGGCAACCGATCCCGCAGCGGACGGTGTGCGCCAGTCGGCCCCGCGTCCGGTGCCCGGACCGGCCAAGACCGCCCCGGGCGACAACGCCACCAAGCCCATCGGGGTGGTGCTGGAAATCGCTGGCTCGGGCTCGCAGATCGCGCTTGACCTCGAACGCCTCAATGAATGCATGGCTGACAATGATCCGTCGATCGCGCTCGCGGGCCAGGTCGGCAGCCAGATCAAGATCCGCGTCGGCAATGCCTGGCTGCTCGCCAGCGTGCGCAACCAGCGGCAGGACCGGCGCGCGGGCGGCATCCTGGCCAACATCGACTTCCTCGGCGAAGGCAACGAGGAGAAGTTGACCGGCAAAATCCATGGCTTCCGCCGCGGTGTGACCCGCTATCCGGTTCCCGGCGCGCTGATCTATCCCGCCACCACCGGCGACTTGCGCCACATCTACGCCAGCGACGGGCGCTCCAATATCCAGGTCGGGACGGTCTATCCGACCAAGGACATCCGCGCCGGCATCTACATCGATGCCATGCTCGGCAAGCACTTCGCCCTGCTCGGCTCGACCGGCACCGGCAAGTCGACCAGCGCGGCGCTGATCCTGCACCGGATCTGCGAGGCGGCGCCCGAAGGCCACATTCTGATGATCGACCCGCACGGCGAATACTCCGCCGCGTTCAAGACCAATGGGCTGATCCTCGACGTCTCCAACCTGTCGATGCCGTATTGGCTGATGAACTTCGAGGAACACTGCGAAGTCCTGTTGACCGCTCGCGGCAACGACCGGCAGATCGATGCCGACATCCTGGCCAAGTGCCTGCTGCGTGCGCGGCAGAAGAACCGTCTGTCGGAGGCGATCGGCAAGATCACAGTGGACAGCCCGATCCCCTATCTCCTGTCGGACCTTGCCAGCGAGATCCAGAACGAGATGGGCAAGCTCGACAAGGCCACCAACACCGCGCCGTTCGTGCGCATCCGCACCAAGCTCGACGAGCTCAAGTCCGACCCGCGTTATCAGTTCATGTTTTCCGGCATGCTGGTGGGCGACACAATGGCCGATTTCATCAGCCGGATCTTTCGGATGCCAGGCGACGGCAAACCGATCTGCATCATCGACGTCTCGGGCGTGCCGTCGGACATCACCAGTACTGTGGTCGCGGTGCTCAGCCGCTTGACCTTCGACTTCGCCATCTGGGGCCGTGAAGAGCAGACCCGGCCGATCCTGCTGGTGTGCGAGGAAGCGCACCGATACGTGCCGAACGAGAAGAACGCCGATGGCTCCAGCGTTGGCCGCATTCTCAGCCGCATCGCCAAGGAAGGCCGCAAGTACGGCATTTCGCTTGGTCTGATTACCCAGCGTCCGAGCGATCTGGCCGAAGGCGTGCTGTCGCAGTGCGGCACGATCATTTCAATGCGCCTCAACAACGACCGTGACCAGGCGTTTGTGAAAGCCGCCATGCCAGAAGGGGCGCGCGGGTTCCTCGATTCGATCCCGGCCCTGCGCAACCGCGAATGCATCATTTGCGGCGAAGGCGTGGCAATCCCCATTCGGGTCAGCTTCGACAACCTTGAGGAAGTGAAGCGCCCGGCCTCGGAAGACCCGAGCTTTGTCCAGCTGTGGAACCGCTCCGGCGGCGAGGAGGAGCAGGTCCACCGCGTCGTCCAGCGCTGGCGCACGCAGGGCAATTAAGTCCTTTTGCTTTGCGCAAGCGCGTCCGCGCTCGCGATATCCTCGCGCCTTCGCCGCAGGCGAACCGGGGTGAGGATCGAAAGCGTAACAAGTGTCAGGTCCCCCTTGTATCGCCATAGAGGTGGATGTGCAGCCGGTCGCTCAGCCGGAACCCGTGCTGAAGGCATAACCCGCTCAGCCATTTCTGGCGTGCGCGCAGTGTGGCGCTGTCGGTGCCTTCAGCCATCAGGAACACCCGCGCCGCCGGAAAGCGGTAGCGTTCTTGCAGCGCGAGGACTTCATCGACGTCGGCGGGCTCCGCAATCACGAACTTGAGGAAGGCGCGGGCATCGGTCGCCCAGGCATCCAGTCGTTCGGGCACCAGCGCCAACTCGGCCGGGTTGCCGCTGTGCGCCAGCTTGGGGCTGACGTTGTACTGGTCCACCCGCACATCGAGCGCCACGGAGGGGGCGACGGTGCCGTTGGTCTCGATCTCCACGCTCATGTCCGGCAGCAGCGCCAGCAGCCGGGCCAGCGCCGCACTCTGCAGCAGCGGCTCGCCGCCGGTCACGACCAGCCGATTCTGCCCCAGCCCCGCGATCCGTTCCGCCACGTCCGCTTCGTCCAGCACGACCTGATTGGCCCGCCGTTCGAACGCGGTGTCATCGCGGTGCGGGCGCCGAGAGAGGCCTTTTTCGCCCTCAAACCGCCAAGTGTAGGCGGTATCGCACCACGTGCAGGCAAGGTTGCAGCGGCTAAGGCGCACGAAGGCGACCGGCATCCCGGCGCTCGGCCCTTCGCCCTGGATCGAGGCGAACAGCTCCGGCTCGCCCGGGGCCTGGGTGGCCAGGGTCAGAGGCATGGTGAGGCTCCAATCGGTTCGTCGCAGGTGGAGTGCACATGGACCGCATGGACCACTGTCCTGGCGTTCAAAACCGATCGATCACAACCGGGTGGTTTGATCGACAGGCTCGATTGACGGGTGAGGGCGCTGGGCGTGGGCATCGGCAAGGTCATGGCACAATCGGGCAATGTAGGAAATTAGCGCGTTCCAACCGCCTTCACCCCGGCCCCCGAGCCGGTCATCCGCTTTCTGGCGAGATCGTTTGCACCTTGACGAACTGCCGGACCCCGGGTCAAGCCCGGCGTGGCAGACTGGACAAGGCTTAGCCCAGCCGTTCCAGCGCCGCCCTGAGCCGCGCCACTTCGGCAGAGTGGTGCGCGAAATCGGCCCGGGCTTTCTCGACTGCTTCCGGCTTCGCCCGTTCGACGAAGCTGGCGTTGGACAGCCGCCCGTCGAGCGCCTTGGCTTCCTTTTCCGAAGCCGCCAGCGCCTTCGCCAGCCGGGCCTTTTCCGCCGCAATGTCAATTACGCCTTCGAGCGGGATCACGAACACGTCGCTGCCGGCGATCACCTGCATCGCCGGGCCTGCGGGCGCTTCGCCTACGGTAACCGGCGTGAGGCGGGCGAGGCGTTCGATGGCTGCGCTGCTGCGCTCGATCGTGCGCGCCGCCACGTCGGACGGCGCGGCAAGGAACGCCGCCAGCTTGGCCCCCGGTGTGATGCCGAGTTCGTTCTTGGCGGATCGGATATTGCTGGTCAGCTCGATCACCCAGTCGATTGCGTCGGTCGCCTCCTTGCTGATCTCGGCCTGCGGGTTCGGCCACTTCGCCAGGATCAGCTCGTAGGGGCGCGTTCCCTGAGCATGCCACAGTTCTTCCGTGATGAAGGGCATGAAGGGGTGGAGCATGACCAGGATCTGGTCGAGCGCCCAGCCGGCGACTTGGCGGGTTTCGATGGCGGGCGGGCTGTCAGCGTCGCCGGCAAAGACTGGCTTGATCAGCTCCAGATACCAGTCGCAGAACTTGCTCCAGGTGAACTGGTAGATCGCGTTCGCCGCCGCATCGAAGCGCAGCTCGGCCATGGCGCGTTCGATTTCGGCAACACAGGCCGCGACTTCGCCGATGATCCACTGGTTGGCCGCAAGGCGTGCAGGCGGGGCCTTGATGCTGGCGGATGCGCCGATCCCGTTCGACTGGCAGAACCGCGCCGCGTTCCACAGCTTGGTGGCGAAGTTGCGGTATCCCTCGACGCGGCGTTCATCCATCTTGATGTCGCGGCCCTGGCTCTCCATCGCCGCCATGAAGAACCGCAGCGCATCGGCGCCATACTGGTCGATCAGGCCCAGGGGATCGACCACATTGCCCTTGGACTTGGACATCTTCTGCCCGTCCGGCGCGCGCACCAGACCGTGCAGGTAGAGCCGCCGCCACGGGTTCTGTCCGGTCATCGCCTGGCCCATCATCATCATCCGCGCGTCCCAGAAGAACAGGATGTCGAAGCCGGAGATGAGGAGGCTGTTGGGATAGTGCTTTGCAAGCAGGTCAGTCCGCTCGGGCCAGCCCAGCGTGGCGAAGGGCCACAGGGCGGATGAGAACCAGGTGTCGAGCACGTCCTCATCCTGCGTCAAGCTCACGCCTTCACCGGCAAGCGCCTGCGCGGCGTCGGCAGTTTCGGCCACAAAGCAGCGGCCATCATCACCAAACCACGCCGGAATTCGGTGCCCCCACCACAATTGGCGGCTGACGCACCACGGCTGGATGTTCTCCATCCAGTTGAAGAAAGTCTTTTCCCAGGTTTTCGGCACGATCTCGATCGCTCCGCTGCGGACCGCGTCGATCGGCTTCACCGCCAGCTTTTCTGCGTCGACATACCACTGGTCGGTCAGCCACGGTTCGATCACCACGCCGCCGCGGTCGCCGAACGGGGTCTGGATGGTGCGCGGCTCGGCGTCGTGTTCCGCGCCGTCCTTGTCGGTGTAGGGGATGAGGTAGCCCTGCTCCTTCATCCGCTTCACCAACAGCTCGCGCGCACCGTCTGCACCATCCTTGCGGAAACGGTGCAGGCCGATGAACTCTTCCGGCACCAGGCCGTCGGTGGTCTGGCACACGTTGCCATCGGCATCGAGCATGTTGAGCATGGCGGCGGGTGCAAACCCGGCGCGCTTGCCCACCTCGAAGTCGTTGAAGTCGTGCCCGGGGGTGATCTTGACGCAGCCCGAGCCGAGTTCCGGATCGGCGTGCTCGTCGGCAATCACCGGAATCCGCCGGCCGGTCAGTGGCAGGATGATATGCTTGCCCACCACGCTGGCGTAGCGTTCGTCCGCCGGGTTTACCGCCACTGCCATGTCGGCCAGCATTGTCTCCGGACGGGTAGTGGCGACGACCAGGAAGTCTTTGCCCTCGCTGGTGGTGACGGGATTCCCGTTTTCATCGGCGGCGAGCGGGTAGCGGAAGTGCCAGAATCCACCCTTGACCTCCTGCGTTTCCACTTCGAGGTCGCTGATTGCGGTCTTGAGCTTGACGTCCCAGTTGACCAGCCGCTTGTCACGGTAGATCAGCCCGTCGTTGTAGAGATCGACGAAGGTCTTGATCACCGCCTTGGTGAAGTGCGGGTCCATGGTGAACTGTTCGCGGCTCCAGTCCATCGAACAGCCCAGCCGGCGCAGCTGGTTGGTGATGGTGCCGCCGCTCTCGGCCTTCCATTCCCACACCTTAGCGACGAAATCTTCGCGGCTATAATTGGTGCGCTTGTCTTGGCGGGCCTCAAGCTGGCGTTCGACGACCATCTGGGTGGCGATGCCCGCATGATCGGTGCCGACCACCCACAGCGCATCCTTGCCGCGCAGCCGTTCGTAGCGGATCACCACGTCCTGCAGCGTGTTGTCGAGCGCGTGGCCGATGTGCAGGGAGCCGGTGACGTTCGGCGGCGGGTTAACGATGGTGAAGGGCTCGGCATCGGGCCGTTCAGGCCGGAACAGGCCATGCGTTTCCCAGTGGGCATACCACTTTGCTTCGATGGCGGCGGGATCGAAAGTCGTGTCGAGCGTTGTGGTCATAATGTTTGTTCGCTGATGCTCACTTTCGGTGCTGGAGGCCGGCACCGCATTGAATAACGTCGCCCGCGCCCATGCCAGCGCGGGCGCTGCGGCGCAACATGGGGGAATGACGGCGTGGAACACTGGCTTGTGCCATCAGCCTTTTGTCCGCATAGGTTGCGGCGATGAGCGAAGGCGCGTCATACCGGCTGGAGGAGAGCAGCGGCACCGGTTCGGTGCTGGTGCTCGCAGGCCCCTACATGGTTTCCACCATTGCCGGCGTGGTCGATGACCTGCGCGCGCTCGATCCAGTGCCCGCCATCGACCTGGCCGAAGTGAGCGAGATCGACACCGTCGGCGCCTACGTCATATCGGCACTGGCGAGCGACCACGGGGCCGCGATAACCGGCGGCAGCGAGCGGGCCATGCGGCTGATTACCGCGCTCGAGAAACTGGGTCAGCCAAGCAGCGAGGTGAAATTCCATCCCTCGCTGATCGAAGGCGCGCCTGCCCGGATTGGCAAGGCGATCACCGAAATCGGCACCGGGGTGCGCGGTGTGGTCGGCTTTCTTGGCCAGGTGATTGTGGCGGCGGGATCGCTGATCCGGCACCCCTCGCGCTTCCGGGGCAAGGCACTGGTCCACCAGCTCGAGCTGGTGGGCGTGGATTCGCTCCCGATTATCGGCCTGATGAGCTTCCTGATCGGGATCGTGATCGCCCAGCAGGGTGCGGTGCAACTGCAGCAGTTCGGGGCCGAATCGCTGACCGTGAACCTGGTTGGCCGGATCACCTTGCGCGAACTGGGCGTGCTGATGACCGCGATCATGGTCGCCGGCCGGTCGGGCTCGGCCTTCGCCGCGCAACTCGGCACGATGAAGCTGACCGAGGAAATCGATGCCATGCGGACCATCGGCATCTCCCCAATCGAGGCGCTGGTGATCCCGCGCATCCTGGCCGCGACCTTCATGATGGTCCTGCTCGGCTTTTATGCCTCGGTCGTGGCGATCATCGGCGGGGCGGTGGTGGGCGACGTGATGCTGGGCATCCCGTTCCTGACCTTCCTTGAGCGGATCAAGGAAGTGGTGCCAACGCATGACCTGTGGGTCGGGTTGATCAAGGCGCCGGTGTTCGGCCTGATCGTTGCGATTGCAGGGTGCTACAACGGGATGCAGGTCAAGGGCAATTCGGAAGAAGTGGGGCGCCGCACCACACTGGCGGTGGTTTCGGCGATCTTTGCAGTAATCGTGCTCGATGCCTTCTTCGCGGTGTTCTTTACAGAACTGGGCTGGGGATGAACGAACAGGCCGCCGCTGCCAGTCTCGACCGCCACGCCCGCTACCGTGGCGACTATCCGATTGTCGTCCAGGGGCTGGTCAACAAGTTCGGTGATGTCGCCGTGCACGATGGGCTCGATCTCAAGGTCCGGCGGGGCGAGATCATTGGCGTGGTCGGCGGATCGGGCACCGGCAAGTCGGTCCTGATGCGCTCGGTCATTGGCCTGCAGATCCCCAACGAGGGGCATATCGAGGTGTTCGGCCGCTCGATCACCGACGGGGAGCCGGACGAAGTTCTGGGTGTCCGCAACCGCTGGGGCGTGTTGTTCCAGGGCGGCGCGCTGTTCTCCACCCTGACTGTGGGCGAGAACGTCGAGGTTCCGCTCAAGCAGTTCTATCCGGAAATCGACGCTGGCCTGCTCAAGGAAATCGCCCGCTACAAGGTCATGCTGTCGGGCCTGCCGGAAGATGCGATCGACAAGTATCCGTCCGAACTGTCGGGCGGGATGCGCAAACGCGCCGGGCTGGCGCGGGCGCTGGCGCTCGATCCGGAATTGCTGTTCCTCGACGAGCCGACCGCCGGGCTCGACCCGATTGGTGCCGCCGCGTTCGACCACCTGACCCGCGAACTGAAGGCCACACTGGGCCTGACCGTGTTCCTGATCACCCACGATCTCGATACCCTCTACGAGATCTGTGACCGGGTGGCGGTGCTGGCTGACAAGCAGGTCATCGCCGTGGGCACTATCCCGGAACTGCTTGAAACTGACCATCCGTGGATCGACGAATATTTCAACGGCCCGCGTGGCCGCGCCGCGCGCTCGTCGCAGGAACGGCAGCAGCGGGGCGGCCAGAGTCAGATCGGGCACGGGCAGGCGGGCAAAGCGTTGGACAAGTCAGGACTGGGCGGGGCATAAGGCAGGGCAATGGAAACACGCGCAAACCATGTCTGGGTTGGGATCGTCACTCTGGCGCTGCTGGCCATGCTGGCGGCGGCGATCGTCTGGCTGGCCCAACTGGGCCAGGGCAGCACCAAGGATTACGACATCTTCTTCAAGCAGTCGGTCGACGGCCTGGCGCGCGGCTCGCAGGTGTCGTTCTCCGGGGTGCCGGTCGGGCAGGTCAATGAGATCGAGCTCTATCCCGAAGACCCGGAATTCGTCCGCGTGCGGATCGAAGTGAAGGGCGAAGTGCCGATCCTGGTCGGCACTACGGCGACCATCCAGGGCTCCTTCACCGGCGGATCGACCATCCTGTTGGAAGGCGCGCGCAGCGGCCAGCCCAGGATTACCTGCGAAACCACCGCCTGCACCGAAGGCGTGCCGATCATCCCGCCCAAGGCCGGCGGGTTCAATGCGATCCTGGCGAACGCGCCGCTGCTGCTGGAACGGCTGGCAACGCTGACCGAGCGGCTGACTTCGCTGCTGTCGGACGAGAATCAGGCGGAACTGACCGGGATCCTGCGCAACACCAACCGGATGACCGCTGACCTTGCCCAAGCCACCCCGCAGGTGCAGGGTACGCTGGTGCAATTGCAGACCACCTTGCGCGAAGCGGGCGAGGCACTGGACGCATTCGAGCAGGCAACCAAATCGACCGACCAACTGATCAACCAGGAAGGGGCTTCGCTGGCCAAGCAGCTGCGCGAGACGCTGAATGCGACCAACAAGGCCGCGCTCTCGCTTTCGGCCACGCTGGAGGATGCCCGCCCGGCGACGCGGCAACTGTCTGAAACCACGCTGCCTGCCGCCGAAGCGATGATCAAGGATCTGGAGGCGACCAGCAAGGCGCTGCGGGCGGTGACAGAACGGCTTGAAAACGAAGGGGCAACTGGCTTGCTCGGTGGCCAGAAACTGCCGGACTACAAGCCATGACGGCAATCAATAGGGGGCATGGGATTATGGCGTGCACGTCGAAAGCCGTTGTCGCGGCCGGCCTGGCTGCGGCGCTGGCCGGTTGCATCAGTCTGGGCAGCGAACCGCCGCCGAGCCTGCTGTCCCTGACCGCCACCGCCACAGGCCCTGCGGGCAGCGCGATCAGCGGCAACCCGGCCTCGGCCATCGCGGTGCTGGAGCCGGGCGCACCGCAGAGCCTCAATGTGGTGCGCGTGCCGGTGCAGGTTGACGACGCGGAAATCGCCTATCTCAAGGATGCGGTATGGGTCGAAAAGCCGGCCCGCCTGTTCCAGCGGCTGCTGGCGGAAACGATCCGCACCCGCACCGGGCGGCTGGTCAGCGATGGGGAAACCCCTTCGGTCGGCGCGGAGACCCGTTTGCAGGGATCACTTGGCGCGTTCGGCTATGACGCGCGCAGCCGGTCGGTCGTGGTCCGTTACGACGCGGTCCGGAGCGGTGTTGGAGACAGCGTCGAGACTCGGCGGTTCGAAGCTGTTATACCGGGTGTAGAGGCAGAAGCGGGGCCAGTTGGCCGCGCCCTCAATCAGGCGGCCAACCAGGTCGCAGGGGAGGTGGCACAATGGGTCTCTGGCGGCTGATCGCCCTGTTCGGGTTGGCCGGGTCCGCGCTGGCAGGCGCGCCTGTCCTGGCCGATCCGGTAACCGTATATGGCACCCGCGCGGGCGAGGTGGCCTATGATGCCGATCCGTTTGGCGGCAATCCGTTCGCCAGTGCGGTGGTGCTGGCCCTGTCGGATCAGGGCGAAGACGGTGCCTTTGCGATCGAGGTCAACACCGGCGAACTCAGCGGCGGCTACCAGATCGCCGATGCCAGCCAGCTGGGCGATTTGACCTTGCGGCTGGCGCCGGGCGAGGACGCGGTGGCGCTGGTGGTGGTCTTTGCCGATTACGGCGATGTTGCGGGCCTGCCTTCGCTCCCGGGGGCGGCATTTGACGCGGTGCGGGTGGCCAATGCCCTGCGCGGCGCAGGTTACACAGTGGCCATGGCGGTGCCACGCACCGCCGCCGAGTATCGTGCCGCGCTGGCCGAGTTCGCCGGCGCGAGCGCCAATTACGAGCGGGCCCTGATCTATACCACCGGCCACGGCATAGAGCCGGATGGCTATGCCTTCCTGCTGCCGCCTGATGTCGATGCGCAGGCCAACCCGGGGCCGGGCGATGCAATCGGGCTTGACGAGGTCGGCCAGAATCTCAAGGCCAGCGCCACCAACCTGCTGCTCTATGCCGGATGCCGGGAAAACCTCATGCCGCATGAAGCCGCGCAAGCCGTGCGAACGCGGCGGCTGCGCTGAAATCGGCTGCGCGGCGGGCGCGGCGGGCTTCGGCCTGTTCGTCCACGCCCCACAGTTCGGCCTGCCATAACTCCTCCAGGCTGGCCGCCTGCCACAGCGCGTCGATATCGGCATCGTGCTCCAGCGCCGACAGCGCGACGCTGAGTGATGCGGCGAGCGAGGTCATGGCATTGACTGCGGCGAGCGTGAGCGGGTCGAGCGTTTCGAGCCGTTCGCGCAGCCGGGCCATGCTCGCTTCGGGCTGGGGCCGATGGAGCACCCCGCTGACCCGCTCCAGACGCACCCCTTCGCGCGCCTCGAATGCGGCCAGCAGCGGTTCCCACACTTCCTGCTGGCGGCGATAGAGTGCCTCATCCGGATCAGCGCGGTAACACAGCGTGTCGGTTTCGGCATAACCCAGCAGCTGGCCGACCAATGCGATGCGGTCCGGCCCGGCCACATCGATGGCGTAGTCGGCCATGTCTCGGAAGGCGAACAGCGCCGGATCGATCTCCTCGCCCTGGTCACGCCATTCCTGGGCCATGGCTTCGGCCAAAGCCGCGCTGGGCACGACCTGCGCGGCGCCGCCCGGGGTGCGGATCGGCCGCCCATCGAGCAGCACGCGCCAGCCCCCCTCAGCTGTGCCCATGGTCACCTCGCGCCAGAACCGTCTCATGCGCGGGCGCTCTTCCACTTCTTCGCCAACAGGCGGGGCACGAAGAACACGTCGATGAATCCGGCCGCCACCAGCGCCACGCCTGCGGCCTGCGGCAGGTCGATTGCGCCCTGCGTGATGGCCAGCCCGGTCAGCACCATTGCCACCCCGGCCATGCGCACGGCCTGCAGGATGAAGAAACGGCGCCGGGCGAGATCGTCGTTCATGCGAGGTAATCTCCCAGTTGTGCTGCGCTGGTGACGACCGTTTCGGCCCCGGCCTGGCGCAGTTCCTGCGGTGTGTGATAGCCCCAGTCGACCCCGATCGCGCGGACCCCGGCAGCCCGGGCCATGTCGATATCGAAGGTTGTGTCGCCGATCATCACTGCATCGGCCGGGGCCGCCCCGGCTTCCAGCAGCGCGGCTTCCAGCATCGCGGGGTGCGGCTTGGACGGGTGGCGGTCGGCGGTCTGCAGCGTCACGAACCGGCCTGCCAGCCCGTGGCCGGCCAGGCAGGCGGCCAGGCCCCGATCGGACTTGCCAGTGGCAATCCCGAGCACCCAGCCTTGCCCGGCAAGGCGGTCGATCAGTTCCGCGATCCCGTCGAACAGCGGTTCTTCCAGCTGGCCGGAGGTGCGGGCAGAGCGGAAGGCATCCTTGTAGGCCTCGACCGCCATCTGCCGGTGCTCCTCGGCGGCATCGGGGGCGAGATGGCGCACCGCCTGCGGCAGGCTGAGGCCGACGATCCGCCGGATCAGCGGGCGCGGCGGGCAGGCAAGCCCGGCGAAGGTGAACGCAGCCTCCATCGCCTCACACACGGCGGCCTGCCCGTCGACCAGCGTTCCGTCGCAGTCGAACACCGCGAGCCGCACGGTCATGGCGCCAGCGTCCGGATCAGCTGGGCGAGCGCTGGCGAACCGGCCTGTTCCAGCCCTTCGGCAATGCGGGCGCGGTCCTCGGCGCTCTTGTTCTGCGACAGCTTGAGCGTGGGGCGCCAGGCCTGCACTTCCAGCTCGAAGCCGACGATTGCGGTCAGCAGCTTGCGCCACACTTCGGGCGGGGTCTCCTCGCCGGACCAGTGCGCGCCGCCGAGCCGGGACTCGTGGCGCTCGATCACGGCGTGAAGCAGGGCTTCGAGCCCGTCCTGCTCCATCCGCCTGACCCGGCCTTCGAGTTCGAGCGCGACATAGTCCCAGGTCGGTACCGTGCCGCGCTCGGCATACCAGCGCGGGCTGACGTAGCCATCCGGTCCGTTGATGGTGACGAGCGCGGTTGCCCCGTCGAGCCACTTGCTCAGTGCGTTGCCGCGGGCGAGGTGGAACTGCACCGCCCCGTCGCCGGTCGAAAGCAGCGGGGTATGCGCGACGCGCGGGCCATCGGGCGTGGTCAGGAACACCATCCCGAAGCCGATCTCGCCAATCAGGGTTTCCAGCAAGGCGCGGTCGTCGTGGCGGAAGATCGGGTTGGGGTGCATCAGCCACGCCCCTTGGGTGGGCCTTTCGGCTGGGGTTTTGCAGCGGCTCTGCCAGGGGCCTTTGCGCCGCCTTTTGCACCGGCCTTCGGCTTGGTATTCGCACTGGCCTTCGGCTTGGTCTTCGCTTTCGCCTTGACCGGCCCCTTGCCGGGCGGGCTTTCGGCCGCGCCCCGTCCGCGCCGCTCGCCCTTGCGGCCCCTGCGATATTGCTTGGCATGGGCGCGGGCGGCCTGCTTCTTTTCCTCGCGCGATTTGGGCACTTCTACTTCGCGCAAGGGTGCCGCGTCGCTCTGGCTTTCCGAGAAGCCGAGTTGCTCAAGACTGGCAGCAAAGTGTTCGGGCAATTCGGCGGTGACGTCGAGAATGCCGCCGCCCCCGGTGCTATCATTGGGTTCGCCGATCACCAGCCGCCGCGCGTGCAGGTGCATCTTGCGGCTGATGCTGCCGGTCAGGAACGCGTCCTGCCCGCCATACTTGCCGTCACCGACGATCGGGTGACCCATCGCCGCGAGATGGACGCGCAACTGGTGGGTGCGCCCGGTCAGCGGTTCCAGCTCGACCCAGGCGGCGCGTTTGCCCGCGCTGTCGACCACACGGTAACGGGTGACGGCGGGCTGGCCGCCTTCATGGTCTACATGCATCTTCTCGCCGCCGGTGCCCGGCTGCTTGGCGAGCGGGGCGTCGATCGTGCCTTCGCGCACGTCCGGCACGCCAACCACCAGCGCCCAGTAGACCTTCTTCGCGCTGCGCCCGGCGAAACGCTTGGAATAGGCCGCCGCGCTGCCCGGTGTGCGCGCGATCAGCAGGACGCCGGAGGTATCCTTGTCGAGCCGGTGAACCAGCCGCGGGCGGGGGCCATCGCCTTCGACAAAGGCATCGAGCAGGCCGTCGACATGGCGGTGCGTGCCGCTGCCCCCTTGCGTGGCGAGGCCCGGCGGCTTGTTGAGCACGATCGCGCTTGGCGTCTCGCGCAGAACCATGGCGCGAGCCTGTTCGATGTCGGCCTCACTCAGCGCCCGGCGCGTGCGGGGGGCACGCTCGGCCTGTTCGCCGCCGGGCGGCACGCGCAGCACCTGTCCTGCCGCAAGCCGGTCCTCCGGCTTGGCCCGCGCGCCATCGACCCGGATCTGCCCGGTCCGGGCCCAGCGCGAGACCGTGGCGAAGCCAACCTGCGGCAAGTGGCGCTTGAACCAGCGATCGAGCCGGATGCCGTCGTCGTCCGGTGCGACGGTGAACTGGCGGACAGTCTCACTCATGCCGCCACCCGCATCATCACAAGCCCGAGCCAGAGTGCGGCCACCCCCGCCAGCACCGAGACCAGGGCATATGTCAGCGCGGTGCCGGCTTGACCGCGCTCGATCAGCAGCATCATTTCCAGGCTGAAAGCGGAAAAGGTGGTAAACCCGCCGAGCACGCCCACCCCCAGCAGCAGCCGCCATTGCTCTGCGCCTGTGCCGAGGCGGGCTAGCCAGGCGACCAGCACCCCCATGGCCAGGCTGCCGATCACGTTGACCGCCAGCGTTGCCCAGGGGAAGGCAGTCAGGGCCTGCGGGCCGAGCCATGCGCTCATCCCCCGCCCGGTTTGATAGCGCAGCACAGCCCCGATCGCGCCGCCAATGGCGACGTTGAGGGTGGCAGCAAGGGGGGAAAGTGCGGTCATGGCATGGCCCTTAGCCATGTTGGGCCACGCTGCAAAGCCGCGCGGGAAGGGGAAGCGGGACTTGCCAAGTTGGCCCAATTGGACTAGGCGCGCCTTCATTCGAGCCGATCCGGCAGGGATTCGGCCCAATTTTCGTTGCTATTCCAAGGCGCACCCCCGCGCTTTTGCGGGCTCTGTTCCTTTGCTGTGAGGTGTTGGATTTTATGCAGATCATCGTTCGCGAAAACAATGTTGACCAGGCTTTGCGCGCGCTCAAGAAGAAGCTGCAGCGCGAAGGCGTCTATCGCGAGATGAAGCTGCGCCGCCACTTCGAGAAGCCGAGTGAGAAACGCGCCCGTGAAAAGGCCGCCGCTGTCCGCCGCGCCCGCAAGATGGAACGCAAGCGGATGGAACGCGACGGGGTCAAGTAGCCCCCCAAGTTCCAGCTTTGGTCATGCGCCCATTTGGCGCTTGAACCCGTCACAGCGATAAGCCATCAGGGCGCGGATTCGTTTCCGCGCCTTTTTGCATGTCAGGATACCTTTCCATGACCGAGATCACCCGCGTTCCCATCCAGCCCATCGCCAAGGGTTCGCTGACCAAGCTGTGGCTGGGTGTCGCTGCGGCCGCGGCGCTGGGCGCCGGGCTGGCCTGGGCGGCCGTTCCAGCCGGAGTTTCGGTGGAGACCGTGCAGGCGGGTATCGGGGCCAACCCGGGTGAAAGCGACGTCCTGTTCGTCAAGTACACCGGCAAGCTGGCGGACGGCACCGTGTTCGACGAATGGGCCCCACCGCCGATCCCGGTCGAGGGGTTCTTCCCTGAAGGTAGCCCGCTGTTTATGGGTAATGTCGTCCCCGGCTTCCGCGAAGGCGCAATGAAGATGCAGAAGGGCGGGAAGTACATGCTCGAGATTCCGGCATCGAAGGCCTACGGTGATGCGCCGCCGCCGGGTTCGAGCGTGCCCCCGGGCGCTGATCTCATCTTCGAGGTCGAGCTGATCGAGTTCATGAGCGAGGAAGACTTCCAGCGCCGATTGCAGGCACTGCAACAGGTCATGCAGATGCAGCAGGAACGCCAGGGCGGCGGGCCGGGCGGCCAGCCGGGGGCAGGCGGACCGCCGATGCCGCCGCAGCAATAGGGCCGCGCGCCCTGCTTGAAGCCCCTGCTTGAAGCCAATCGGCGGCGCTGCTAGCGCCGCTCCACTTTCTGTTTCTGGTAACAAGGAACCCCGCCATGTCGGTGGACAAGGCTACCGTGGCGAAGATCGCTTCGCTTGCCCGCATCAGGATGACTGACGAGGAGCTGGAGCGCATGGCGCCTGAGCTCAGCGGCATACTCGACTGGGTCGAGCAGTTGAGCGAAGTCGATTGCACCGGGGTGGAGCCGATGACGGCGGTGATCCCCAACACCCTGCGCCTGCGCGCAGACGTGGTCGATGCCGACCCGCTCACCGGCGGCGGCAGGCGAGAAGCGGTGCTGGCCAACGCGCCAGCGGCGGAGCACGGGTTCTTCGGCGTGCCCAAGGTGATTGAATAATGACTGATCTCACCAATCTTGGCATCAAGGCCATTCGTGACGGGGTCGCCGCCGGGGACTTCACCGCGCGCGAAGTGGCGGAAGCCTTCAACGCTGCCGTGGCACAGGCGAGCGCGCTCAACGCTTTTATCGTCACCACCCCGGACCATGCGCTCGCCGCGGCCGATGCAGTTGATGCCGCGCGGGCCAAGGGCACGGCGCTGGGCGCGATGGCGGGTGTCCCGCTGGGCATGAAGGACCTGTTCGCCACCAAGGGCGTGCAGACCACCGCGGCGAGCCATATCCTTGAAGGTTTCACGCCTGAGTACGAAAGCACCGTCAGCCAGAACCTGTGGAACGCGGGCGCGGGTATGCTGGGCAAGCTCAATCTTGACCAGTTCGCGATGGGTTCGTCGAACGAGACCAGCTATTTTGGCAACGTGATTTCGCCGTGGCGCAAGGCCGGTTCCAACGCCGGGCTCACCCCCGGCGGTTCCTCCGGCGGCAGCGCGGCGGCGGTCTCGGCCCGGATTGCGCCGGCCGCGACCGGCACCGACACCGGCGGCTCGATCCGCCAGCCTGCCGCGCTCACCGGCATTACCGGGATCAAGCCGACCTATGGCCGGTGCAGCCGCTGGGGCGTGGTCGCGTTCGCCAGCAGCCTCGACCAGGCTGGCCCGATGGCGCAGGACGTGACCGACTGCGCGATCATGCTGGAAGCGATGGCCGGGTTCGACCCGAAGGATTCGACCTCGCTCGATCTGCCGGTGCCGCAGTGGGCGGCGAACCTTTCCGCCGATCTTACCGGCAAGCGCGTGGGCATACCGCGCGAATACCGGATGGAGGGGATGGACCCGCAGATTGCCGCGCTGTGGGAACAGGGCATTGCCTGGGCAAAGGACGCGGGCGCCGAGGTGGTCGAGATCAGCCTGCCGCACACGCAGTATGCGCTGGCCGCCTACTACATCGTCGCGCCGGCTGAAGCGTCCAGCAACCTCGCCCGCTATGACGGCGTGCGCTACGGCCTGCGTGACCTGCCAGAAGGCTCCGGCCTGCAGGACATGTACGCCGCCACCCGCGCCGCCGGGTTTGGGGACGAGGTCAAGCGCCGCATCCTGATCGGCACCTATGTGCTGAGCGCGGGCTTCTACGATGCCTACTACAACCAGGCGCAGAAAGTCCGCGCACTGATCGCCCGCGATTTTGAGCAGGCGTGGGAACACTGCGACGTGATCCTGACGCCGACCGCCCCCAACGCCGCCTTTGCGCTCGGCGAAAAGCTGAGCGACCCGCTGGCGATGTACTTGAACGACGTGTTCACCGTGCCTGCCAGCCTCGCGGGTCTCCCGGCGATGAGCGTGCCCGCCGGGCTCGATGCCGACGGCCTGCCGCTGGGCTTGCAGATCATCGGCAAGCCGCTCGATGAGCAGGGCGTGCTCGACGCGGGCCTCGCGCTGGAGCAGCGCGCCGGATTCGTCGCCAAGCCGGAGCGGTGGTGGTAATGTGGTTCGTGCTGGTCCTGGTCGGCTCGCTGATTGCGCTCGTCGTGTTCGCATTCACGGTGTCGCGCAGGATCGAATACGGCGAGGCGCGGTTTGGCGCTTCCACCGGCAAGCCGCTCAGCCAGAATGACAAGAAGCCCACCGGGCCGGTCATTCCGGCGCGGCGCGAAGAGCAAATTCACGCAAGCGAGCGGGAAACGGACAATGAGTAGTTACCGCATTCAAGGTGCAACCGGCGAGTGGGAGGTCGTGATCGGCCTCGAAGTCCATGCGCAGGTTACCTCGAACTCCAAGCTGTTTTCCGGCGCGGCGACCGCGTTCGGGGCGGAGCCGAACAGCCAGGTTTCTCTGGTCGACGCGGCGATGCCCGGCATGCTGCCGGTGCCCAACGCCGAATGCATCCGCCAGGCTGTCCGCACTGGCATGGCGATCGAGGCGCAGATCAATGCGTGGAGCCGGTTCGACCGCAAGAACTACTTCTACGCCGACCTGCCGCAGGGCTATCAGATCAGCCAGCTCTACCACCCGCTGGTGGGCGAGGGGAAACTGCTGATCGAAGCGGACGAGAAGGCCGGTATTGCCGAGGACAAGTGGATCGGGATCGAGCGCATCCATGTCGAGCAGGACGCGGGCAAGCTGATGCACGACCAGCATCCAACGATGTCCTATGTCGATCTCAACCGCTGCGGCGTGGCGCTGATGGAAATCGTCAGCCGCCCCGACATGCGTTCGCCCGCCGAGGCCGGGGCCTACGTCCGCAAGCTGCGTTCCATCTTGCGCTACGTCGGCTCGTGCGATGGCAATATGGAACAGGGCTCGATGCGCGCGGACGTCAACGTCTCAGTGCGCCGCCCGGGCGAAAAGTTCGGCACCCGGACGGAGACCAAGAACGTCAACTCGGTCCGCTTCGTCATGGCGGTGATCGAACAGGAAGCGCGCCGTCAGGTCGATCTGATCGAAGATGGCGGCACGGTGGTGCAGGAAACCCGGCTCTACGATCCCGACCGCAACGAGACCCGCAGCATGCGGAGCAAGGAAGACGCGCACGATTATCGCTACTTCCCCGATCCCGACCTGCTGCCGCTGGTGCTGGAGGACGATTTCCTCGCTGAATGCCGCGCCAGCCTGCCGGAACTGCCCGATGCCAAGCGCCGCCGCTATGTCGAGGTGCTCGGCCTCACCCCCTACAACGCGCGCGAACTGACTGCCGAGGTCGAGACTTTCGCCCGGTTCGAGACGCTGCTGGCGGAAACCGCCACTGCGCTGGGCAAGGGCGAGCCGGTTGTCGCGACGCAGGTCGCCAACTGGTCGCTCTCCGTCGCGCCGGGTGTGATGAAGGCGCTGGGCGATGCTGCCGACCCGGCCCACGCCACGGCCGCCGCGCAGGCCGCGATCCTCAGGATGCAGGCCATGGGCGAAATCAGCGGGGGCCAGGCGAAGGAGATCTTCGAGATCGTCCTCAAGACCGGCCGCGCGCCGGACGAAATCGCCGAGACCGAAGGCCTGAAGCAGCTCAGCGACACCGGCGCGATCGAAAGCGTGATCGACGAAGTCCTCGCCGCCAATGCCGACAAGGTCGCCGAATACCGCGGCGGCAAGGACAAGCTGTTCGGCTTCTTCGTCGGCCAGACGATGAAGGCGCTCCAGGGCAAGGGCAACCCGGCGGTGGTCAACGCGCTGCTGAAGACGAAGCTGGACGGCTGACCGCGCGGCGCCCTGCCTGAAAACAAACGGGCCGCCGGATAGCTCCGGCGGCCCTTGTTATTGCGGCTGAACCCGCTCAGCGATTCTTGGCGGCGAGGCGAGTGCGGGCGTTCTTGGCAAATTCCTCGAAATTGGCCTTGTAGACCGAGACCAGCTCGTCGAGCGCGGCGATTGCATCTTCGCCTTCCTTCGGTGGGAACAGGCTCAACCCGTTGCCGCCCCAGGCCTTGTATTCGGCGTCGATCTTCTGGTCGTTGCCGAAGTGGCGGACCATGAACAGTGTGCGCAGTGAGCGGCCGTAAATCGCCGCCTTCTGGTAGAACACGTCGGCCACGATCAGCTCCGAATAGCACTGCGCGGTCGAATCCGAACGGCGCGTCTTGACCTTGTTCATGCTCTTGCGCTCCAGCGGGGTCTCGTGCCGGACGATGGTGGTGCCGGGGCTGAGGGAGAGCAGGGTGCGCAGGTCCAGTTCCTGCATCGCGTCGAGCTGGCTCGGGCTGTCGAGTGCGCTGGCGAGCAGGGTCTTGTTGTTGGCGTCGGTGCCCGAATGAAGCGCCGCATCGAGCAACCCGCCGCCGAGCCAGCCGGTGGTGATCGACTGCATCCGCTCGGCCGGCCAGACGTGCAATTCGCATCCGTCTGCGGCCACTTCGGGCGCGAGGCCCTTGGTGCTGGGGGTGTAGTCGGCGGCAATCGCTGCGGCGACACTGGCTTCGGCGCTGGCGTCGGCATCCTGAGCCACGACAGGGGCAGAAAGCGCCAGTGCAAGGCTGGCGGTGGCAAACATGGTGAACTTCATCGGTATTTCCCTTCAGCAGCGCACTGTCGGCGCCGGTTGTGCGGATTACTTGCGTTTCTTCTTCTTTGCAGGGCGGTTGAGGGCCTCCCCGAACTCGCGCACAGCCTGGCCATAGGCCAGTCGGAACTCCTCCAGTGCGGCGTCAAGCTGTTCCGGCTCCTGCGGCGGGAACTGCGTCACTCGGTATTGAACATAAGTGCCGAACGCGCGGCTCGGCGCGTCGCTGCCGTCGAATTGGCGAAAGCGGAAGATCGCCTTGAGAAAACGGCCGTCGACAATGTCCTGTTGGAAGAACACATCGTCGGTCACCAATTCGGCATAACAGGCCGGGGTGCCGGGCACGAGGCGGCCGGGCGTGGCCCGGATTACCCGGCTGGGCAGGCGCTCGTCGTGCATGACGACTGTGTAGCCCGGCAGCTGCATCAGCGCAGGCAGGTCAACCTCGCCAAGTGTGCGGACCTGTGCTTCAGGCGAAAGGATGCTGTCGGGCAGTTTCTTGTATCCGTCCCGCCCCTGCACTGCGCCATCGACGATCCCGCCGCGGAACCAGCCGCTGTAGGTCGAGCGGACTGCATCGGTCGGCCACACGTGCAGTTCGCAGATCGCGGGTGGATCGGCCTGTTCCGGAGACACCGGGCCTTGCTCCGCAATGCTTGATGCATCGCCGGTTAGCAAGAGCGCCACAAGCGCGCCGATCAGCGATGTGTGCAAGTACGAACTCCAAAGCCCGTTCGCTGTCATCTTTATGACGGGACAAGCATCTGGTCAAGCAGCACAATCGCGCCGCCGCTAGTCTGCCAAACTCGCCATGTCGATCACGAAGCGGTACTTCACGTCGCTTGCTTCCATCCGTTCGTAGGCGTGGTTCACCGCCTCGATCGGGATTGTCTCGATCTCGGGCAGCACGCCGTGCTGCGCGCAGAAATCGAGCATTTCCTGCGTTTCGGCGAGCCCGCCAATGCCGCTGCCGGTCAGCACCTTGCGCCCCAGCAGCAGGCCTGAATGCATTTCCGGCAGCATGTCGATCACGCCGACCAGCACCTGCACGCCGTCGATCCGCAGCAGGTGGAGATAGGGGGTCACGTCATGCCGCACCGGTATGGTGTTGAGCACCAGGTCGAAATAGCCGGTCTTGGCCTTCATCGCGGCGCGGTCGCTGGAGTTGAGGAAGGCGTGCGCGCCGAGCTTTTCCGCGTCCGCGCGCTTGCCTTCGCTGCGGCTGAGCACGGTCACTTCCGCGCCCATCGCGGCGGCCAGCTTGACCCCCATGTGGCCGAGCCCGCCAAGGCCCGCCACCGCCACCTTGCTGCCGGGGCCGACTTTCCACGTCCGCAGCGGGGAATAGGTGGTGATCCCGGCGCACAGCAGCGGTGCGGCTTCCGCCAACGGCAGACCTTCGGGCACTTTGAGGACAAACTCTTCCCGGCAAACGATCCGGTCGGAATAGCCGCCGTAGGTCGGCGTGCCGTCGCGCCGGTCGGTGCTGTTGTAGGTCCCGGTCATTCCGTTCCGGCAATATTGTTCGAGGTCCGCGTCACAGTGCACGCACTCCATGCACGAATCGACCATGCACCCGATTGCCACCCGGTCGCCGACCTGGTGGCGGGTCACCCCTTCGCCGACCGCCGCGACCGTGCCGACGATCTCGTGCCCGGGCACGATTGGATAGCTGGTGCGGCCCCAATCGTTGCGGGCCGCGTGCAGGTCTGAATGGCAGATGCCGCAATGGCTGATGTCGATCAACACGTCGTCGTGCCGCAGGCCCCGGCGGGTGATTGCCATCGGGGCGACCCCGCTGTCAGGTGCAGTCGCGCCATAGGCACGGGCAGGGTAGGCGTTGGTGGAAGTGGTCATCTTTTTTCTCTCACGGCTAGTTCGCTTCGCTCACGCCTCCGAGAGGCGGCCTACCGGCCGGCGCGCGGTCGCGCTTGCGCAGTCAGTCGGCTGCGATGGTCCTGCTCATTTGGGCGGCATTCTGATCGCCCCATCGAGCCGGAACTGGTGCCCGTTGATATAGCCGTTGCGGGCGATCTCCAGTACCAGACTGGCGAACTCCTCCGGGTGGCCGAGCCGCTTGGGGAAGGGCACGCTGGCGTTCAATTGTTCCCACATCGGCGGGTTGCGGTCCTTCATCCCCAGCATCAGCGGGGTGGCGAAGATCCCCGGCATGATCGAATTGACCCGAATGCCGAGGTCCATCAGGTCGCGCGCCATGGGGAGCACCAGGCCGTTCACGCCCGCCTTGCAGCTGCCGTAGATGACCTGCCCGATTTGCCCGTCCTGCGCGGCGACGCTGGCGGTGAGGACAATCGCCCCGCGCTCGCCGTCTTCGGTCACCGGATCGCTGTTCGCCATCCCCAGCGCGGAGATCGAGGCTATGCGGTAGCTGGCGACCAGCACCCCCTCTGCCCCGAAGGCGTAATCCTCGGTCGACAGGCGCTTGTAGCCGCCGCTTTCCTTGTCCCACCCGATCGTCTTGCCCCGGCGGCTGGCCATGGCGCAGTGGACGGTGAGCCGTTCCTGGCCGTGGGCGGCGCGGGCGGCGGTGAAGCCGGCCTCGACCGATTCCTCGCTCATGATGTCGACATGGTGGAAGCTGCCGCCGATTTCGGTTGCCGTGGCTTTGCCGGCCTCGTCGTTGATGTCGAATATGGCGACCTTGCACCCGGCGGCGGCGAGCGCCCGCGCGGTCGCCTGGCCGAGCCCTGATGCTCCTCCGGTGACGACGGCGGCAAGGTCTGGTCCGATCTTCATGGCTGGTCTCTCCCTGTTGGTATGGCCCGAGTGTAGGCGGCCGGCGGCCCGGCGCAAGCACGTTAGAGTGGGTGCGCGCAGGCAAACGAAAGGGCCGGACATGCCCCGTCTGGCGTGCCCGGCCCTGCGATGTCATGCGGCCGCCTGAGCGGCGTAGCGCGTGATCAGAAGTTGACCCGTGCCCCGAAGAAGTAGAGCCGTCCAAATTTCTCGAACTCGGTTACCCGCGTCCGCTCTCCGGCATAGCGCACGCCGGGGGTGTTGGTCAGGTTCTTGCCTTCGAAGAACAGGTTAATGTTCTTGGTCACGTCAAAGCTGGCCGTGAAGTCGAGCTGTTCGCGCCCTTCCCAGAACAGATCGAGCCGGGCATCGGTGTCGAACTCGTCAATGTAATCGGTCCGCTTGGTATAGGCGAGCCGGGCGTTGAAATCCTCAATTTCGTAGAACAACGCCGCGTTCATGGTCCAGCGCGACTGGTTGGGCAGGCGCACCTTGTCCGGCCGCCCGGGGATGGTCGCAGGCAGGCGGATTTTCGCGTCGGCATAGGCCGCGTTGGCGAACACGCCAAAGCCGGACAGGAACCCGGGCAGGAAAGTAAACTGTGCCTGCGCCGCAACTTCAAAGCCCAGCACCCGGCCGCTGCGGGCGTTCTGCTTTTCAGTGATCCGCGCCGGAAGGCCAAGGAACGTGCCCGGCGTGGTCAGCGTGAACTCGTAGTCTTCCAGATCCTTGTAGAATACATTGGCTGACAGCAGGCCCAGCGGCTTAAAGTAGTATTCAATCCCGGCATCGAGATTGTTCGACAGAGTCTGCTTCAGGTTCGGGTTGCCGCGATCCACGTCGATCGTGCGGGGCGAACCGTCACTGTTCTCGACAATCCGGGGCACGACATCGCGGTAATTGGGCCGGGCCACCGCGCGGGTGGCGGCAAAGCGGGCGATCACATCGTCCGCCAGTTCATACCGCAGCGTCAGGTTGGGGAAAAAGTCGGTATACTTGCGGTCGACCTGTTGAATGGCGAAGGTGTTGGTGACCGAATTGAACACCGGGGCACTGCCGCTGAAATCGGTATGCTCCACCCGTGCGCCCAGGATCAGGTTGGCGCGGGGAAACTCGATCCGGGCCATGCCGTAACCGGCATAGACATTCTCGCGTGCCTCGAAATCGGACACGATCGAGTTGGAAATACGCAGCGTGCCATCGGTCTGGGCCACGGGCGGGATGGCGGCGAAATAATCCCGCACCGCCCGCGAATTGAACTTCTGGCCCAGAACGTAGCTGAAGTTCTGCGAGGTGACATCGGACAACAGCTGCGCCATCGGCACAGTGGGGGCCGCCAGCGCGCGGCGATCGCGCCATTGGTTGTTATCCGTGGTGACATCGCGGAACCGGGCGCGGGCGCCGAACTGCACCGTGCCCGGATTGCCGAACATGGTGGCCGGGATCTTCAGGTTTGCGCCGAAGGCCCACTCATCCTGCACGGTATCCTGTTCGCGAAAGGTGACTTCGCGGAAGGCATAGCGGCTGGCATCAAGATGTTCATTGGTGTTGAACAGCGAGATTGCCGGCAGATCGGGGTTGGTGACGAAATCCTGCGTGAGGTTGGGCCGCAGGGCCGAGCGGAAGCGCAGCTGGGCGCGGATCGGATAGTCCTGTTCCGCCTTTGTGTAGGATGCCGAATAATCGAGGCTGAGCGAATCCAGATCGTGCTCGCCGCCTGCGCTGATCACGAACGACTTGTCGCGCAGGATGCGGTGACGGAATTCTTTCTCGATCCGGCTGTTGTTCCAGGTCGCGCGTCCTTCGCTGGCACCCGGCTGAAGCGCACCATCGGCATAGATCACGGCCAGCTGGTTGCGGAATTCATCGTCGGTGCGGCGCGACCAGGTGCCGCGGACGAAGAACTTGTTGACGTTATCGGGCCGCAGTTCAAGCGCGCCGGTAAACGCCAGCCGTTCCCGGCGGGTGTCGTAATCCTTGTATGCCTGTTCCGGCACGCCAAGCAGGCCGCCGCCAATGTCTTCCCAGACCGATTCGAAGTTATCGACCTGGCGGTCGGTCTGCGCCAGGCTGCCCGAAACCAGCACGCCGAGCGGGCCGAAAACGTTGCTGATCGTGCCGCCGACACGGTAATCGTTGGTGTCACCGAACTGGTTGTGGCTGACCCCGCCATTGGCCGAAACCCGCAGGCGCGGCTTGTCAAACGGAGAACGGGTGGTGAGGTTGACCGATCCGGCAATCGAGTCCGCTTCCTGGCTGGGGAGGAGCGTCTTCGACACTTCGAGCGAGGAGACAACATCGGAAGGGATCGAGCCGAGATCGACTGCGCGCGTATTTGGGCTGGTCGAGGGCAGGTTGATCCCGTCAACCGTAATCGCGGTGAATTCCGCCGGGGCACCGCGGATGGAGATGAAGTTGCCTTCACCCTGATCGCGTTCCACCCCGAAGCCAGGCACGCGCTGCAGCGCTTCGGCAATATTGGTGTCGGGGAAACGCCCGATTGCGTCAGAGGAAACTACGTTGGTGGTGCCGTCGGCCGTGCGCTGCTGGTTCAGGGCGCGTGCAGTAGCGTCCAGGATGGTGCCGCGCACCACGATCTGCCCGCCGGCACTGGCCGAGGCAAGGGTAATGACCACATCATTACCGCCGCCTGCACTGACAGAGACCGTTTCGCTGGCACCTGACAGGCCAATATAGGTCGCCTCAAGCGTGGCGCTGCCTTCAGGCAGCGAAGGGATGACGAACCGGCCCTGGCGGTCGGTGACTATCCGCTGCCCGGTTTCGCGCACAACCACTTCGGCCCCTGGCAATGGTGCTCCCGCATCATCGACCACCCGCCCGGTAACGGTGTTCTGCGCGAAGGCAGCGGTGGGCAGAGCCAGCGCGGCCGCGGCGGTCAGTAGTATCGCCTTGCGCACGGCGCGCGAACGAACGGAAATGACGGTCGACATGAGAATCCCCTGATTGCTGTCAGAGGCTCCCTAGGTTCCTTCCATTACTCTTTCTTGACAAAAATGCGCCTTGCAGCGTCATAAAAAAGCAACATGATTCATGGAAATGACATAAAAATGTCATGGCAATCCAGCTTTTGATTATCTACGATGTCAATACGGCTGTTGCTATCCGCCAACTCGCGTCCTCTTAGTGTTATGGATATACCATGTTGATCGCCAGACTATGTCGCTCGCTGGGTTTTGTCGGCCTGTGCTTTTTTTCGGTTGCCGGGGCTGCAGAACCGATCGACCTGCGCGGAGAAGCCGCGCCTGCCGCGCCCGGCACGCCTTATTCTGCCCGCACCCTGCCGGACCGGATCGTCCTGACCCCGGGGGCGGATGCATCCACCGCCATGGCGGTATCCTGGCGGACCGACATCACGCAGCAGGACACGTTGGCCGAATTGGCAGAGCTGGTTCCCGCGCCGGGGTTTGGCCTGCGCGCCGCCCAGGTGCGCGGCACCGGCACCGATACCATCAGCGAAAACGGCGCGGCGCGCTACCATAAGGTCCGTTTCACCGGTCTCAAACCGGATACCGCCTATGCCTACCGCGTGCGCGGGGCGGCGGGCTTTTCCGAATGGCACCAGTTCCGCACCGCCAGCCTGGAACCGCGCCCGTTCACCATGATCTATATGGGCGATACCCAGAACAGCATCCTCGATATCGGTTCGCTCGGCTGGCGCAGGGCGCTGCTGCAGGCGGGCAATCCGCGGATCATGCTCCATGCCGGCGATCTGGTCGCCAGCCGGGATGATCTGGTGCATGACGATGAATGGGGCGAATGGACTGCCACCGGGGGCTGGGCCATTGCCAGCATCCCGCAGGTTCCGGCCGTCGGGAACCACGAATATGTCGACCTGATCCTGCCCGACGGTAGCGAGAGCCGGAAACTGGCGCCGCACTGGCCGGTGATGTTTGCCCTGCCCGAAAACGGTGCTGCCGTGGCGCCCAAGACGACTTATGTCACCGATTATCAGGGTGTGCGGGTGATCGTGCTCGATGGCACTTCGGCGATCGAGCTGGGCGGTCTGCAAGGACAGACCGAATGGCTTGAGGCGCGGCTTGCCGAAAGCACCGCGAACTGGACCATCGTTCTGTTCCACCAGCCGGTGTTCACCTGCGCCCGGCCCAAAGACACCCGCTTCCTGAAGCAGGCATGGAAGCCCCTGTTCGAGAAATACGGCGTCGATCTGGTGCTGCAGGGGCATGACCACTGCTATGGCCGCTGGACCGCCGAGGAAGGCAGCGCGTTTGCGCGCGAAGCACGGGCCAGCGGCGCCCCGCAGGGGCCGGTCTACATGGTCTCGGTCGCAGGCGCGAAAATGTATGGCTTGAACGATCGGTCTGCGGCCCAGCCGGATCGGGTGGCGGAAGACACCAGCCTGTTCCAGATTCTGGATGTCAGCCCGGACCGTCTGGCCCTGCGTGCCTATCTCAACACCGGGGTGCTCTATGACGGGTTCGACCTCGTCAAACGGACCGACGGACGCACTCTGCTGGAGGACCTGCCCGATGATCTCCCCACCGTGCGGCGCTGCTCTGGACCACCGCAACCGGTCGATGCGCCGATGCCGCCGGACCGGCTGGGGCCGGACGGGCTGCCGTGCACGGCCGGGACAAAGGATTGACGCGCCCGTCGGGTGACCCCATTCCCGCATGCGTTCGATAGAAGAGGCTCTTGCACCATGGTCGCCACCGCAAACACCCTGATCGCGCCCACGCGCCGCCGTTTCCTGACCGCCACCGGCAGCGCCTTTGCCGCGCTGGTCGCGAACGGGTGTTCGACCCGGATGGCGGCCAGCGGACCGGCAGCGGAGGGATACGGCGCGCTTGTGCCCGATCCCGCCGGCCTGCTCGACCTGCCGCAGGGGTTTTCCTACCGGGTGATATCGCGCCTGGGCGATGCCATGGATGATGGCGGCACCGTGCCCGACGCGGCCGACGGGATGGGCTGCTTTGACCTCGGCAAGGGCAAGCTGGCACTGGTCCGTAACCACGAACTGCGCCCGGGCCAGGGCGCGGGCACCACACTGACCAGCGGTTACGGCACAATGCCGGACGGTTCGTTCATGCCCGGCGGGACCACCACTCTGGTGCTCGACGCGGCGACTCTGAAAGTCGAGCGTCAGTTTCGTTCGCTTGCCGGCACCGTTCGTAACTGTGCGGGCGGGATGACGCCGTGGGGCAGCTGGCTGACCTGCGAGGAGCCATCCAGCCTGCTCACCCGCTCGACCCACCACGGCTATGTGTTCGAGGTTCCGGCCAGCGCCACCGGGCTGGTTGATCCCGTGCCGCTGAAGGCCATGGGGCGCTTCAATCACGAAGCCGCCTGCGTCGATCCGGTGACCGGCATTGTCTACCAGACCGAAGACCGCGAAGATGGGCTGCTCTATCGCTTCATCCCCAAGGTCCCGGGCAAGCTGGCCGAAGGTGGGACCTTGCAGGCGCTGGTGCTGGAAGGGGGCGTGAAGGATACCCGCAACTGGAGCGGGCTTGACCTGGCGCGCGGCGTGAAGCTGGCCGTGCGCTGGATCGACCTCGACGATGTCGAAGCGCCGAAGGACGACCTGCGCACCCGCGGGAACGCCGCCGGAGCCGTCCCGTTCGCGCGCGGCGAAGGCATATGGATGGGCGAGGGCGAGCTGTATTTCTGTTGCACCAACGGCGGCGCGGCCAAGCTCGGCCAGATTTTCCGGCTGGTGCCGGGGCGGGGCAGCGGAGCCGATCAGCTGGAGCTGTTTTTCGAATCGGAAAGCACCGACCAGTTCAACTATGGCGACAATCTGGTGATTGCGCCCAATGGCCATCTGGTGGTGTGTGAGGACCAGTACAGCGACACGGTCAACAACTATCTGCGCGGGATTGACCCGGGGGGCCGAGCCTATCCGCTAGCGCGGCTGCGGATCCAGACCGAGCCGGCCGGGGCCTGCTTTTCGCCTGATGGAAAGACGCTGTTCGTCAACGCCTTCAGCCCGGCCACGACGCTGGCGGTTACCGGGCCGTGGCGCGCCTGATTCAGGCCTGACACGCGCCGCCGATGCCTGCATTCTTCCTTGCCCTGGTGGCTGCCGCGCTGTTTTCGCTCGGCGCGCGCGATCAGGTGCTGGCCGGGCGGCTGGCCATCGTGCGCGGAGGCGCAGCCGGGCTGATCCCGGTGGTGCTGGTGGTCACTGCCCTGTCCAGCGGGTTGATGGCCTATGGCGGATCGCTGGTGGCGGGGATGCTGCCGCCTGCGGCGAAATCAATGCTGGTCGCCTTTGCGCTGGGCGCAGCGGCGTTCGAACTGGCCTGGACCCGCAAGGATACCGTCCCGCGCGAGCCGACCCATTCGCTTGGCGCGTTATTTATCGTCCTGCTGGCACGGCAACTGGGCGATGCGGCCCGGTTCGGCGTGTTCGCGCTGGCGGCGGCAACCGGGAGCCCTCCCTTGAGTGCGCTTGGCGGATGGCTGGGCGGCGCGGCCGTGCTGGTGGCGACCTTGCTGGCGCCCGAAGACCTGTCTGATCCTGCGCTGCTGCGGCCGCTCCGGCTGGTGCTGGCGGGCCTGTGCGCCCTGGCGGCCGTTGTCATGGCACTGGGCGCACGCGGTCTCCTGTAAGGCTTGCCACGCGGCTGAATACCTATTTCCCGGCTGCGCCCGTTGCGCTCCTGCGCCGCTTCGGGCAGCCTTGCTGGATGAAGAACACCGTCACGATCAACGAAGGAGCAGCCGACGGCGCCATTGCCGACTGGCTGGAGAACTGTCTGCGCGCGGCAATGTCAGTCGGCACCGGGCCGGTTGCCATTTCGGTCCCCGGCGGGTCGACCCCGTTCCCGATCCTGGCCGAACTGGTGCTTCGTGACCTGGACTTTGCCCGGCTGGAGGTCTGGCCCAACGATGACCGGATCGTGCCAGAGGCCCACGAGGCCTCCAACACCGGCAAGCTGCGCGCCCTGCTCGAACCGGTCGGGACCAGGGTGGTCGCCTTGACCGAGGATGCCGTGCCGCCGCATTTTGCGCTGACCTGGCTCGGGATGGGGGAAGACGGCCATATTGCCTCGCTGTTCCCCAATACCGATCCCGATCCGGCTGACCTTTGCTCCATCCGTCGGCTGACGCCCGATCCTCTGCCGCCGCACGCCCCGTTTGACCGGATCACGCTGACCGTGCCCGCTTTGCTTGATTGCGACGCGCTGCTGTTCGTCATTCGCGGCGGTGACAAGCGCGCCGTATTCGATGCGGCAGTGGCGGGCGCAAGCGACCTGCCGGTTGCCCGCCTGCTGGCGGCGCGTAAGGGCCAGCCGGTCACGTGCTTCACCTGATCCCTGCACCCCTGCACCGGTCCGGACTGCGGCTGGCCCATGCGGTGCGCAAGCGGTGGTGGAGGTTGCGCAAGCCGAAGCTGGAGGCCTGTGCGGTCGTGCCGAGTGACGCCGACGGGCGGGTTCTGCTGATCCGGCTCAGCTATGGCAAGGGGGCGTGGTCATTCCCGACCGGCGGCGTGGGCAGGCGCGAAACGCCGGAACAGGCCGCCCGGCGCGAACTGCGTGAAGAGACCGGGTGCGAGGCCGGTTCGCTGGCTCTGCTGGGGGTGCTGGAAGACCGGATCCACGGTGCCCGCCACCGCGTTCACCTGTTTGCAGCACTGGTCACAGGTCCGCCCCGCCCCGACGGGCGCGAGGTGATCGAGGCGCGCTTTTTTCCGGCCCACGCGCTGCCCCAGCCGCTGACCGCATCGACCCGGCGGCGGCTGGAACTGTGGCAGGCGTCACAGCAGCGATAGCTGGGCGGTGTCGGGTGGTGGATCCGCGGCGTGGTCACCCTCGAGGTTCGACAGGGTCAGCCCCATCAGCCGGATCGGCAGCGGCAGGGGGAGTAGCTCGTCCAGCAGTTGCCGGGCGATGGCGGCAAAAGCCAGCCGGTCTGGCACGGCATGATCCAGTGAATGGGCGCGGGTTACATTGCGGAAATCGGTGTACTTCATCTTGAGCGTGACGGTGCGCCCCTTGGCGCCGCTCTTTTCGATGCTGTCCCACACGATTTCGATGATCGTCTCCAGCGTCTCGCGCAGCGCGGCGCCTGTCGAAATGTCGTGCGCGAAGGTGCGCTCCCCGCCGACCGACTTGCGCACGCGGTTGGCGCGGACGGGGCGCAGGTCGATCCCGCGCGCGGCGCGATAAAGATAGTCCGCCATGCTGCCGAAATGTTCGCGCAGGAAGGGCAGGTCCTTCGCTGCCAGGTCCGCGCCAGTGGCGATTCCCAGCCGCTGCATCTTTTCCGCGCCTTTCGGGCCGACCCCATGGAACCGCCGGACCGGCAGCCCCGCTACGAACCGGGCACCCTGGCCCGGGCGGATCACGCACAGCCCGTCAGGCTTGTTCTGGTCGCTGGCGATTTTGGCGAGGAACTTGTTGTAGCTCACCCCGGCGCTGGCGGTCAGCCGGGTCTTGGCGCGGATTTCCTGCCGGATCAGCTCGGCAATGCGGGTGGCGCTGCCAATGCCGAGCTTGTCGTTGGTGACGTCGAGATAGGCCTCGTCGAGACTGAGGGGCTCGACCAGGTCGGTATGGTGGCGGAACACGCTGCGGATCTGACGGCTGACCTCCTTGTAAACATCGAACCGGTGGCGCACGAAGATCAGGTCCGGGCACAGCCGCCGCGCGGTGGCACTCGGCATCGCTGAACGCACGCCGAACTTGCGCGCTTCGTAGCTCGCCGCTGCCACCACCCCGCGTGCGCCCGAGCCGCCGACCGCAACCGGCAGCCCGCGCAATTCAGGATGGTCGCGCTGCTCCACGCTGGCGAAGTACGCATCCATGTCGACATGGATGATCTTGCGCAGACCCTGCGCTTCATCGGTGTCGTCAGGCCGGGTTTTGCTCACACGCGCGACTATAGCGTGGCGCAGGGCGGGCGGGAACCATCGAGGATCGGGCGGCCGGGCCGGTCCTTTTGTTGTGCAGTGCGAAAGAATGGGCAAAAATGGGGTGGCCAAGAACGGCCCCGGCGCGCAAGGACGGCCCGATGACGACCCCCGCGCCCCAGCCCGCCGCCCGCCCGGAGCGGGACATCAGCCAGCACGAGCTGATTGTGCTGATGGCGCTGCTGATGAGCCTGCAGGCGTTCGGAATCGATTCCATGCTGCCCGCGCTGGGCGTAATAGGCGGTGAACTGGGCGCGGTCGGCAACGACCGGCAGTTCGTGATCAGCGCCTATTTCCTCGGCTCCGGCATCGGCGCGTTCTTCCCCGGCGCCTTTGCCGATCGGTTCGGCCGCCGCCCGGTGCTGTTCGTGGGGCTGGTGTCTTATATCGTGCTGTCGCTCGCCTGCGCGCTAGTGACAGACTTCACTACCCTGCTGGTGCTGCGGCTGGTGCAGGGCATTGCCTGTGCCGGTCTTTCCGTGGTGCCGACTGCCATCGTGCGTGACAAGGTTGGCGGGGACCGCATGGCCAGCATGATGAGCCTGATCATCATGATCTTTCTCGCCGTGCCGATCTTTGCACCAGCAGTCGGCCAGCTGATCCTGCTGGTGGCGGACTGGCGGGCGATCTTCGGGGCGATGGCAGTGGCCGGTACGCTGGTGATGCTGTGGGTGTGGTGGCGGCTTCCCGAATCGCTCACCGCAGAAAACGTGCAGGATCTCGATGCCCGCACGATCCTGCAAAACATGGGCAAGGCGCTCTCGAACCGGGTGGCGATCGGCTACGTCATTGGCAGCGCACTGGTGTTCGGCTCGCTGTTCGGGTTCCTCAATTCCAGCCAGCAGCTGATCGAGGAGACCTTTGGCGCGGGCGACTACTTCGCGCTGATCTTCGGATCGTCGGTGTTCGGCATGGTCATCGCCAGCTTCACCAATTCGCGGATAGTCGAGCGGTTTGGCGCGCGCCGCGTCAGCCACACGGCGCTGCTGGTATTTCTGGTGGTGGCGGTGCTGCAGATGATTTCCGCCGGTCGCGGCGGGCAGACCCTGTGGGAATTCGTGCCACTGCTGGCACTGAGCATGACCATGCTCGGCTTCGTCGGGGCCAATTTCAGCTCGATTGCGATGCAGCCGTTCCAGCACATTGCGGGGGCCGCCTCATCAGCGCAGACGAGCGTGCGGATGGTGAGCGGGGCAGTGCTCGGTGCGCTAATCGGGCAAGCCTATGATGGCAGCGCCTTCCCGCTTGGCGTAGCGATGACCCTGTGCGCAGTGTCCGCGCTGGTGCTGGTGCTCTATAGCGAGCGGGGCAAGCTGTTCCGCCGCCCGGGCGAGGCGCACAAGTACATGATCATGAACGATATCCTGCGTAACTGACTTTTCATAACCGTGATTGCGAGGTCAGGGTTTCTGCCTCCAACCGCCGCCAAGCCAGCCCCGCAAACTCACACAGCAGTGGCCGCGTGTCGCGCGGGTCGATGATGTCCTCGACATTGAATCTTTCCGCGCTGCGGAACGGCGAGGTGACTTTGCCGAGGCGTTCGCGGATTTCTTCCAGCAACGCTGCTGGATCGTCAGCGGCTTCGAGTTCGGTCTTGTAGGCGACCTCCAGCCCGCCCGCGATGGGCAGGCTGCCCCAGTCACCGCTCGGCCAGCAATAGCGGTACTGATACGCTTCCGCATTGCTCATCGCGCTGCCGGCAATGCCATAGGCGCGGCGCATGACGATGCTGGCGAGCGGGACGGTGGCGCGGTAGATCGCGTTCATCGCGTTGACGCCGTAGCGGATCGTCCCCGCCATCTCCGCCTCGCGCCCGATCATGAAGCCGGGGTTGTCCACCAGATGCACGATGGGCAGGCGGAACTGATTGGCAAGGCGCACGAAGCGTTCGACCTTTTCCGAGGTCTTGGCTTCCCATGATCCGCCGAGGTAGCTGGGGTCGCTGGCGATCACGAACACCGGCCAGCCATCGAGCCGCGCGAAGGCGGTGATTGCGGCGCGGCCCCATTGCCTGCCGATCTCGAACACGGTGCCGTGGTCGAACAGCATCTCCATGCAGCGGCGCATCGAATAGACCTGCTTGGGATCGCGCGGGACGAGGCTCAACAGCGCCTCCTCCTTGCGATGCACCGGATCGGTGCACAGCGAGCGGCGGGCGGGCTGGCCGACATATTCGGGCATAAAGCTGAGGAAATGCCGCGCGCGGGCAAAGGCTTCGGCCTCGCTGGCGACCTCGTCATCGACCACGCCGTTGCGGGTGTGGATCGCGGAGCCGCCAAGCGCTTCCTTGGCTTCCTCGTGATTGGCCGCGCCGCCCTTGTAGGCCTCGCCAAGGCCATCCACTACCGCAGGGCCAGCGGCGAAGATTTGCGAGAGGCCTTTCACCATGATCGAATAGTGGCTGGCGACCGTGCGCGCGGCGCCAAGGCCCGCCGTGGGCCCAAGCGCCAGCGCCACCACCGGCACGGTGTCGAGGTTCGTCACCACATCGCCCCAGCCGGGCACGGCGGGGATATAGGTCGCGCCGATCTGTTCCAATGTCTTGACGCTGCCGCCGCCGCCGGTGCCGTCGATCATGCGGATGATGGGGAGCTTGAGCTCATGCGCCATCTTCTCCGCCTGCACCATCTTGCGGCTGATTCCGGCATCCGCCGCGCCGCCCCGAATGGTGAAGTCGTCGGCGGTGGCGACCACCGGGCGGCCATTGATCAGCGCCTTGCCAAATAGAAAAGGGGCGGGGGTAAGGCTGGCGAGGTCGCCATTGGCGTCATAGCGGGCTGTGCCAGCGATCTTGCCGATCTCGCGGAAGGAGCCTTCGTCGCACAATGCCGCGAGCCGTGCGCGGGCGTCCATCTTGCCCCGCCCATGCTGGCGCGCCACCTTGTCCGCGCCGCCCATCGCTTCCGCGAGGGTTTCGCGCTGGCGCAGTTCTTCGAGTTCTTTGGCCCAGGTCATTCCCTCTCCCCCAAAGGCCCACACCTGCCCCTGCGCCGCTGGGGGCAGGGGCCGGGGGTGGGCAAGTCTATTCTTTGCGAGCAGGCACCACCCGGCAGAGCACCGCCTCGACCTGCACCTGCGCGCCTGCGCTGACCGTCAGCCCCTCGATCACCCCGTCGAAGGGCGCGGTGAGGGCGTGTTCCATCTTCATCGCCTCAAGCACCAACAGCCGCTGCCCGGCAGTGACGGCCTGGCCTTCGCTGATATCGACCGCGATGACCTTGCCCGGCATCGGCGCAATGATCGCGCCATCGGCGGCGGAGGCTTGGCCGGTGCCCTCTGGACGTTCGAGCCTGATCCGATGAGCATAGCCCTTATCGAAATAGATCCGGGCTTGCCCGTCAATTACGCTCACCCGCTTGGTGTCGAATGCCAATGCGTGTTCGCCAACAGCCACTTCAACCAGTTCGCCGTCGGCCTCCAGCCGCACGGTTCGGCGCTCAGGTCCGTTCAGCCGGAAACCGAACCGCAGCTGGTGGAGCTGATAAAGCGGATTGTTCATGCCGCCCGGTAGGAGCTCAGTGGCGAAGTCATCGGCGGCGTATTGAAGCAGCGCGTCATAGGCCTTCGGCGCGGCGATAAGTCGCTCGAGGTTGTCGCCGATGAAGCCGGTTGTCATCGCGCCCTGCCGGACGAGCGGCTCGTCACACAGGCGCGCGAGGAACCATGCGTTGGTCTTCACAGGCTCGACTTCCACGGCCTCACAAGCGTCGATCAGGCTGTCGAGCGCATCGTCACGATCCGCGCCCCAACAGACGAGCTTGGCGATCATGGGGTCATAGAATGGGCTGATGGTGTCGCGCTCTTCGACACCAGTTTCGATGCGGTCGCCCGTTGCCATGTAGAGGTAGTCCAGCCGCCCCGTGCTCGGCAAAAACCCCTTCGCAGGGTCCTCCGCATAGAGCCGCGCTTCAATGGCGTGGCCGTTGATCGACAGCTCCTCTTGGGCGAGGGGCAGGGGCTCGCCGCTTGCCACGCGCAGCTGCCATTCGACCAGATCGACCCCGGTGATTTCCTCGGTCACGGGGTGTTCCACCTGAAGGCGCGTGTTCATTTCCATGAAGAAGATGCGGTCGGCGCGCAGGCCTTCGGAGGCATCGGCGATGAATTCGATCGTGCCTGCGCCCTCATAATCGACTGCCTTGGCCGCGCGCACGGCGGCGGCGCAGATCGCTTCGCGGGTGGCCGCGTCCATGCCGGGGGCGGGGGCTTCCTCGATCACCTTCTGGTGGCGGCGCTGGAGCGAGCAGTCGCGCTCAAACAGGTGGACGACGTTGCCGTGGCTGTCGCCGAACACCTGCACCTCGATATGGCGGGGCGAGGTGATCCACTTTTCCAGCAGCACTTGCGTGTTGCCGAAGCTGGCCTTGGCCTCGCGGCGGCAGCTCTCCAGTGACGCAGCGAAGTCGGCGGGAGCATCGACCTTGCGCATCCCCTTGCCGCCGCCGCCCGCGACCGCCTTGATGAGCACGGGGTAGCCGATGGCCTCGGCCTCGGCGGTGAGCCGCTCGACCGACTGGTCCGACCCGTCATACCCCGGCGTCACCGGTACCCCGACGGAGCGCATCAGCTGCTTGGCCGCGTCCTTCAGCCCCATCGCGCGGATGCTGGCAGGCTTGGGGCCGACCCAGATCAGCCCTGCGTCCAGAACTGCCTGCGCGAAATCGGCATTCTCGCTGAGGAACCCGTAACCCGGATGGATCCCATCCGCGCCGGTCTGTTTGGCGGCGGCGATGATCTTTGCCCCTACCAGATAGCTTTCAGCAGCGGGCGAGGGGCCGATATGCACCGCCTCGTCCGCTTGGCGCACATGCAGCGCCTTGGCATCGGCATCGGAATAGACCGCGACCGTCGCCACGCCCATTTCGCGCGCAGTGCGGATGATGCGGCAGGCAATTTCGCCGCGGTTGGCGATCAGGAGTTTGGTGATCATGCCAACGGGTTAACCCCCGTGTTCGCCCCTGTCGAGTTGTGCCGTGAAATCCCGCCGCGTCCAGCGCGGCATTTTGGCCAGCACTTGCGGCTTGTTCACCGCAGCCTCGACAAAAGCAGCCGCGGCATGGCGGATCTTGGCCGCCTTGGTGGTGGACACGCGATGATCCCATGCCGCAGTGCCGCGCTGCCGCACCTCGCGCCCGATTTCGCCGTAAATCCGCGCTGCGCTGAGCACCGCCCAGCGGCTGCGGAAGGGCAGGCGAGCCGCACCAATGCGGGCGGCGGCCTCATGCGTTTCCATCAAGCTGACCAGTCTTGTAGCCATGTCGGCCAGTTCCTGCCGGTGGTGCGGCTTGGTGTGCTGGCCGGGTTCGATGTCTTCCTCCACCAGCCATTCGATCGGAATGTAGCACCGCGCCGCCGCGTCATCCTCCACCACGTCGCGGGCGATGTTGGCGAGCTGGAACGCGAACCCGAGGTCGCAGGCGCGGTCCAGCGTGTCTTCGTCATGCGGGGAAACGCCCATCACCAGCGCCATCATCGCGCCGACCGCGCCCGCCACGTGATAGCAGTAGCGCATCAGATCGCGTGTCGAGCGCGGCCGCCAGTCGTCGGCATCGAGCGCGAACCCGGCAATCACGTCCTCCGCCATGGCAGGCGAAATGCCGCATTCCTTTGCCACCACTCCCAGTGCGTCGAACGCCGGGTCGCCGGTCGCCTCGCCTGCGAACGCCTTGGCGGTGAGCGCGCGGATACGCGCGAGGCGTTCGGCAGCACCCGACTGATCGCCCAGCGCGCCGCCCAGTTCCTGCGCATCGGCAATGTCATCGCACCGGCGGCACCAGGCGTAGAGCAGCCACACCCGCTCGCGGGTCTGCCGGTCGAACAGGCGGCTGGCGGCGGAAAAGCTCTTGGACCCGCGCTTGATCGAGCGGCGCGACAGCTCGACCAGTTCGGCCCGGCGACTGCTCACAAATCGTCCGCCTTCATCCGGAAAATCGGAGTGTGCGGAACGTATGCCGCCATCGCGTCGAGCAGGTCGGGCAGGGTTTCCCGCGCGATCAGGATGTTCTGATGCGCGGGCCGGACAAAGCCAACTTCGACCATGTGCTGCTTGAAGGCAATCAGGTGGTCGTAAAAACCGAATGCGTTGAGCAACCCGACCGGATCGGAGTGATAGCCAAGTTGTGCCCAGCTGATCGCTTCCCACAGTTCGTCCATCGTGCCGACGCCGCCGGGGATGGTAATGAAACCATCGCTCAGGTCGGTAAACGCGCGTTTGCGTTCGTGCATTCCGGCGACCACGTGAAGTTCGGAGCAATCGGTGTTGGCAACTTCGGACCCTGCCAGCGCTTCGGGAATAACCCCGATCACCTCGCCGCCCGCCTCCAGCGCGCCAGCGGCCACCGCGCCCATCAGCCCCAGCCTGCCGCCACCATAGACGACGCCAATGCCCCGCTCTGCCAGCGTACGGCCGACGTCGCGGGCAAGGGTCATATAGCGCGGATCAGCGGGCGTGGCCGAGCCGCAATAGACTGCGATGCGGTTCACCGCGCCAGATCCTCCAGCATCAACCCGGCAGTCGCCTTTGCGCTGCCGACTACGCCGGGGATGCCTGCGCCCGGGTGGGTGCCGGCGCCGACAAGGTAGAAGTTGCCAATCACGTCATCGCGATTGTGACCGCGAAAGTATGCGCTTTGCCACAGCACCGGCTCCAGGCTGAAAGCGCTGCCGAGGTGAGCGTTGAGGTCATGCGCGAAGTCTTTCGGGGCGTAGCTGAACTTGGTCACGATTCGATCATGGATATCGGGGATCAGCCGCCGCCCGACTTCGTCAAGAATGCGCTTTTCCAGCATCGGGCCGACTTCGTCCCAGTCGACCGCCAGCTTGCCCATGTGCGCCACCGGGACCAGCGCGTAAAAAGTGCTCTTGCCCGGAGGGGCCATGCTCGGATCAGTCACGGTCGGGTGGTGCAGGTAGATGCTGAAATCCTGCGGCAGCACGCCGTGAGTGTAGATGTCGTCCAGCAGGCCTTTGTAGCGCGGGCCGAACAGGATCATGTGATGCGGGATGCCCGGCCAGGTGCCTTCGAGCCCGAAATGGACCACGAACAGCCCGGGGCTGAAGCTTTTGCGCCCAAGCGATTTCGCCTGGTCCTTGCCCCGCTTGGTGCCGCCCAAAAGGTCGCGATAGGAATGCATGATGTCGGCGTTGCTGGCGACTGCGTCGAACTTTTCGCGCCAGCCGCTCGCCGCCTCGACCTCGGTGGCGCGGTTGCCGATGGTGTGAACCTGTGTGACCGGGTCGCCCACTCGCATGGTTCCGCCGAGCCGCTCGAAATGGCGGATCATGCCGGCGATCAAGCGGTTGGTGCCGCCCCGCGTCCACCAGACGCCACCATCCTTTTCCAGTTTGTGGATCAGGGCGTAGATGCTGCTGGTTTTCATCGGGTTGCCGCCGACCAGTAGCGTGTGGAAGCTCAGCGCCTCGCGCAGCTTCTCGCTTTGCACGAAGCTGGAGACCATCGAATAGACGCTGCGCCAGGCCTGCTTCTTGGCCAGCGCCGGGGCAGCCTTCAGCATCGACTTGAAATCGAGAAACGGGACATGGCCAAGCTTGACGTACCCTTCCTCGTAAACCCCGGCGGCATATTCGAGGAACCGCTGGTAGCCCGCGACATCCGCCGGGTTGAGCTTGGCGATTTCGCTGTGGAGCTGGGCTTCGTCATTGGAATAGTCGAAGTTGGTGCCATCGGGCCAGTTGAGCCGGTAGAACGGCATGACCGGCATCAGTTCCACGTCGGCCGCCATGTCATGGCCTGACAGCGCCCAAAGTTCGCGCAGGCAATCCGGATCGGTCACCACTGTCGGCCCGCCATCGAACACGAAGCCATCCCGTTCCCAGAAATAGGCCCGCCCGCCCGGCTTGTCGCGCCCCTCGACCACGGTGGTCTGGATTCCGGCCGATTGCAGTCGCAAGGCGAGCGCCATGCCGCCGAATCCAGAGCCGATCACGCAGGCGCGCTTGCCGGTGGTTTTCAGGTCCGGGGAAATGCCGAGAGTGGTCACGGGGTCAGCAGATCGGACGGTCATGGTCGTTGTCTTTCTCTAAGCGGAGCGCTCTGGCCGGCCAATGCCGACAGCGCCCGCAGAATGGATACGGGTGGTTTGCCACAAAGGATGCGCGCCTTGTCCGCTGTGGTGGAACGTGCGGCGTAGAACCGTTCGATCAAAGGCTGGCGCAGGCGGTAGAAGCGTTGGAATACGCGGTAGCGCTGGTCCGGCTCCGCAGCATCGAACAGCATCCGGCCAAGGGCGCGGTAAAACCCGGTATCGGCCCAGTGGCGCCGCGCACGGTCAGCCAGCAAAGCGGCGAGCTGGTCGCCCGGCAGGTCGGCATCGGCCGCGATGGCCAGCGCCGTCTCCACCGCGAACGGCAGGGTGTAGCTGGTCAGCGGGTGGACGAAGCCGCCACCGGCCCCGGCCCGCGCCACCCCGTCAATCGCCTGAGCGCGCTGCCAGGCGGCAAAGTCGCCCCCGGTGATGACCGGCAGGACGCCTGCCTCGCCGTGCAGGATCGTGCCGTCCCAGCCCTGGGCCTGGCAATAGCGGTCGATCCGGCCCGACAGGGCGCTGCGGTCCAGCTCCGGGCTGTCGGCGTAATAGGTATCCTCGACAAACAGTTCGTCTGCCCCGAGCGGCAGGACATAGACAAACCTGTAGGCACCGTGCTGCTCGACATGGGCATCCATCACGATCGGATGGGCGAGACCGTGCGGCCCCGGAGTGCGGAAATGGCGCCCCATGAAGACCTGCCAGCCGCCGCGCAGCGTGCTGCCGGTTGCCATGTCGCGGCAGTCGATCACCGCGCGGGCGGAAACGCGGGTGCCGTTGGCCAGAGTAATCCCGTTCGCATCGAGCGCGGCGACCGGCGTTCCGGTGCGGATCGTGTCCTGCCCCAGTTCGCGCCGGAGGGCCGGTTCGAAATCGGCGCTGGAGAGCGAGTTGTATTTGGCTTTGAGCTTGCGTTGGTAGGCGGGAAACCGCACCTCGTAACCCTGCCACGCGATCTTGCGGAAAGGGGCTAGCAGGGCGTTCCCGGCAGCGTCGAGATCGCTCTCGAACCAGCTCCAGCGGTGGTTGCCGCCCAGCACCGGCCCGGCCTCGTACAGATGGACCGCCACGTCTGGACGGGCCTGCCGCAAGGCCAGCGCGATCAGCCCGCCTGCCAGCCCGCCGCCGACAATGGCGATTTCCGTTCTGGTGTCCGTTCCCGATATGGTGGCGCGCCCGCTCATGCGAGCATCGCCCTAGGCGAGCCGCGCCGCTCGGGCAATGGGTTGAGGCAAGTGCACTGCCAGCGCCAGCACTTGCGCCGGAGCGGGCAAAAGGCAACAAGACCAGCCATGTCTGCCCCGCTCAGCCCCCATCGCCCGGCATGGATTGCCGTCCTCCTTATGGTGCTCGTCACGCTCGGTGTGCTGCTGGCGATGGGCCGCCCGCCGATCTGCACCTGCGGCACGGTCGAGCTGTGGTATGGCAACATCAACTCGTCCGGCAACAGCCAGCACCTGTCGGACTGGTACACCCCCAGTCACATCATCCACGGCATGGTGTTCTATGGCCTCGCCTGGCTGCTGTTCTGCAAATGGCGACTGGGCGGGAAAGGTGCCGCACGCTGGGGCTTCCCGCTGGCGGTGTTCATCGAAGCAGCGTGGGAGATTGTCGAGAATACCCCGTTCGTGATCGACCGCTACCGCGCGGTCACGGTCAACTGGGGGTATTCGGGTGACAGCGTGATCAATTCCATGGCCGACATCGGCTGGATGAGCCTGGGCTTCTGGCTGGCCATGCGCCTGCCGGTGAAGGTGACGGTGGCGCTGGCCATTGCGGCGGAGATCGTCACCGCGCTAGTGGTGCGGGACAACCTGACGCTTAACGTGATCATGCTGGTCTGGCCGCTGGAAAGCATCCGGGTGTGGCAGGGGGCGGGGTGAGGAGCCGCCCCCTGCACACCCAGAGTCAGTTGGCCTTCGTCGCCTCGGCGCCGGTGGTCCCTTCCGGCAGCGCAGGGCGCGGCGCGGGAAGGGCTGCCTTGCGGTTGCCGGTCTTCAGGTACGTGTCGAACCACTCCATCATCCGCAAGTTGTAGTCGTAGCGGGCCGCGGCTTTCTGGCTACCGTGGCCTTCACCCGGATAGAGCACCAGCCGCACCGGGGTTTGCGGCTTGCGGGTCTTGATATGGCGGTAGAGTTCGTAGCTCTGGCTTGGATCGACCCGGGTGTCCTGTTCCCCGTGCATGATCAGGATCGGGGTTTCAGCCTTGCCGACATGGGTGATCGGGCTGCGTTCCATCAGGTGATCCCATTCCTCCCACGGCCACTTGCGTTCGTGCACCAAGTACATTTCGTTGGGAATGTCGGTGGTGCCGAACTTGCTGACATTGTTGGAAATGCCGACGAACATCACGCTGGCGGCATATTCCTCACTGTAGAAAGTCGCGCCCCAGGCGCTGGCGAAGCCGCCATAGGAACCGCCGGTGATGCCGACCCGGTTCGGATCCGCCAGCCCCTGGGCAACGAAGTGCCGCTTGGCATCGACGATATCGTCGAATTCCTTGCCGGCATAGTCGCCCTGGTGCTGCTTGGCGAAGGCCACGCCATAACCGGTCGAGCCGCGATAGTTGGGCAGGAACACGGCATAACCCTTGCCCGCCGCGACCTGGCCGGGCTTGCTGTAGGCGGTCTGCCAGCCGTTGCTTTCATGCGCTTCCGGCCCGCCGTGGACGTTCATGATCAGCGGTGCCCCGCCCCTGGGCACGGGCCCCACCGGCTCGATCAGCACGCCTTCGACCTGCTGCCCGTCCCGCGCGGTGTAGGTCACTGCCGACTGCCGCCCGAAAGTGATTTCGCTCAGCCACGGGTTGTGCCGGGTCCAGCGCTGGAATCCGCCATTTTCCCACACGAACAGTTCTGTCGGGTGCTTCGGGCTGTTGGCACGCACCGCGATCTTGCCGCCGGCGGTCTCCACTCCGGTCAGAATCAGTTCGCCGCCTTCGTGCTCGTGGTCGACCGTGCCATCAGGCTTGTAGACCCTGAGCAGGCTGCGCGCGCCGACGTGGATCACCGCCGCCAGCCGCCCGTCGGCCAGCCATGCAGCATCGACCGTCGCTTCGGCCGCATCCGGGTTGAGCGCGCGAAACGCGCCGGTAGCGACATCGGCCAGATGGAGCGTGGTATCGGCCGGGTCATGCTGGTCGATCCCGGCAATCAGCGAGAGCTGGCGGCCATCGGGCGAGATTTCCACATCGCCCAGCTTGCCCGGCGTTGCGACCACCGCTTTCACCGCGCCGGTCGCCAGATCGATCATGTTGACCCGCATCGAGGTGTAGCTGTCATCGACCCGCGGGCTGGGGGCAGACTTGACGACGGCGCTCTTGCCGTCGGGCAGGATCTGCACTTCGCTGACAAAGCCGGTTAGCGGGATCGCGCGCGGTGCGGCATCGGGTTCGTCGCCCACCTTCGCCGCGAACAGGCGGTTCATGGTCTCTTCTTCCTCATAGACCACCGCATTGAAACCGGCCTTGGCCTGCTTTTCGCGGGCCTTGTCGGCTTCGGCCCCGGTCAGGAGGTAGATCGTCGCACCGTCCGGGCTCCAGGCGTACTGGCGCACGGCAGTGTCCTTGATTTCTGCCAGCTTGCGCTGCGCGCCGCCATCGACTGGGATGGCCCAGACACTGCGCTTCTCGTCGCCCTTGGCCCAGAGGAAGCTGACCATCCGGCCATCGGGCGAGAACTTGATGCTGCCGGGGTTGACGTCGTGCGGCAGGAACTCGCGCGCGTTATCGGCTGACCAGGCCAGCTTGAGCGCGGACCGGGTGGTGCCATTGTCCTCGCCCGCAGTAATGTCGGGCAGCTTCGCGCTGGTGTAGGCGATACGGGTGCCGTCGGGCGAGACAGCGACCGAGCCGACCGCTTCGAGCCGGGCGATGTCTTCCGGCGTCATCGGGCGGGCGGAGGCGGTGGCGGCAAGGGAGACACTGGCCAGCAGGGTTGCGGCGGTCAGCGAGATGCGGATCATCGGATGCAATTCCTCTCGTGAGCGGGGGATGACCCCGTTCATAACGTCTCGCCTGCGAAGGGCAACCGGGCGGCACGACCGGCCCGAGGCAACTCGCTGGAAGACGCCACCACACTGGAGAAAGTGGACTGGGTCATTGTGCGGGCAAGGGTGGTGGATTGATCAAATCTGCCGATCACAGACTTACCGGTTGCCGGCCAGATTAAGCGGCGTCGACAGGAATATCGACCAGATGTTCTCACTGTCCTCCTCCCCGCCCGAGGCGTGGGCGAACTGAATTCCGCCGTTGAGGACATTCTTGTCGGAAACGCCGATGAACAGCGGAAACGCTGCGGTGAACCGGTCCGATGTGGTGTTGTGCGCGAACTTTGGTGCAAAACCGATGCTCGGAATCCACCGGTCATCCCCGAAGCTGAATGCAATTCGGCCTTCGATACTGGTCTCCATGCCCCACCGAACAACCGCCGGCTCCAGTTTGAACGACTGGCACTTGAGCGCCGCCACATCCGCAACTGCCTGCGACACTGGGTCGCGGGTGCAGAAATCGCGAGTCAGGACCTTCCTGGTGACGGGATTGATCGGATAGTCCCAGTCGCGGACCAGCCCTGCCGAAGCGATCAGTGTGAAGCCGTCCATAATCCCTGACTTGGGCCGGTGAAGAAAAGCATATCCGCTGACAGAAATGTCGAAACGATCGTAATCCCCTGTTTGCCCGTTCGATCGCGCTAGCAGTTTCTTGGGGTCGATCGTTGTCAGCAGCCGGGGGTCTTGCAGGTCGAAGATGCCGGGGACGAAATTCGCCGTGGTCAGATACGGAAACTCAGCGCGACTGACCCGCAATCGTCCGCCAAAGCCATGGCGCGGAAGCTCGCTTTCGGCCGGATTCCATATTGCATTGTTATAGGCGGCCACGTTTTCCCGATAACCCGGCGTATCCGGATGGAAGGCCCACCTCAGCAGACCTTCACCCGAACATTCCGGCGGGGCACCATCGGGAGGCAGGAAGATTCCATTGCCGAGCCCTGTAGGTGCGGTGAAAGCCTGTTTTGCCGCAGCGCACTTTTTCGCCAGCGCCGCGACCATTTGGCGCGCACTTTCCTCGACTGTCTGGCCCTGTTTCTTGCGATCACCGGGCGCAATGGTCCCGAGGAGCTGGCGCCGCGCGAATAACTGCTGGCCAATGCCAATTTCAAAGCTGATCGCGCTGCTGCTCAGATCACCGTTCGCCGCAATGACACCGCTGCTTTGACCTGTGGGAATGGTGGCGCCCAGGGCCACGGTTAGCGAACGTGAAACCGGGCGGCTGGTGCCGTTGAACTGCTGCTTGCAATCGCCCGCAGTTTTTTCCGCCGGAGGATCGTTTGGTCCGCAAGGCGGCCTGATCATGCGGCGCCGATTTAGCGGAATATCGAAGCGGAGTGTGGCCTGCGTCGATTCCTTTGCTGCCGCGATCTTGACGTCGGGACCAGCAGCCTGCTGATCCAGACGCAGCTTGTTTCCTTCTTCGGTCTTGCCAATGAATTTGGTTAGGAGCGGTTCGGCACCTTCGATCGCTGGTTTGCCTTTCTTCTCATCACCTTTTGTATTTCCGCATTGCTTTGGGCCAGCATCTGGACATTTCACAGGGGTGGGATTGACGATATAGGCCATCAGGCCCTGATAGCCGCCGCGGTCGTTCGGATTGGTCGGCATGGCATATTGATCAATCAGGTGGACGCCGCCTTTGCCGACAGCCGCGCCATCATCGGTCCGAGCCATAAGCGGCGCGGCGACCGGCGATGCCGCTGCAGCAGCTAGCCCTGTCACTGGCTTGCCCGTGAGTTTCGCGATGTCCCGCTCCAGCCTGGCCAGATCCTCGGCAGCCTTTGCTGCATCGGCCTGTGCCTTGGCAGCGTCGGCCTGCGCCTTGATCGCCGCGCTGCGGGTGGCCTCCAGTTCCCTCAGCAGGCCGGCGATCTGTTCCGCCGTGGCGGCGGGAGGGGCCGGAGCATCCTGTGCGCTGGCCAGGCTGGCTATGCTACCCGCTGTCCCCGCAAGCAGCAGCCCACCCCAGCGAATCCCGCACACGCCCACCATGCCCACGCCCACCATGCCCACGCCCCCTACACCCGATTTCAACGGGATGCATGGCTTGAATGACAGTTGCAAGGCAGGTGAAGTAATCGGGTTGATTTATTACTTGGCAGGCCGGTGTATTAGGCGAAGCACAAGCCAGATTTCTCTCTCGGCGCGAAAATGTCACGCCGCTTTCCAGCCAGCTTTTCCGAAAAAACGCCCAATTCCCAGCCCGCCCGTGGGGGCCGGTTTTCCGTGAGCGGCCGTTCGTTTCTCGGCTCCGGCGCAGCGCCTCAGCCCGCCGCCGGCCGTTTGTGCTGCAGGCCGCTGCGCTTGCAACTTGCGACCAGCGTTCCGTGCTGGTTGTAGGCCCGGTGGGCGAAGGTGACGATCCCGGCATTGGGGCGTGATTTGCTTGGCCGCAGATCGATCACTTCGGTTTCGATCCGCAGGGTATCACCGATGAACACCGGAGCGGGAAAGCGCACTTCGTCCCAGCCGAGGTTGGCGATGGCCGTTCCGAGCGTGGTGTCACCGACCGAAACGCCGACCATCAGGCCCAGGGTGAAGGTGGAATTGACCAGCACCCGGCCGTAATCGCTCCCCTTCATGTATTCGGCATCGAGGTGCAGCTGCGCCGGGTTATGGGTCAGGGTGGAGAACAGCAAGTTGTCGGTTTCCGTCACCGTGCGGCGAATGGGGTGGTCGAACATCTGCCCCACGCTTAGCTCGTCAAACCAGATACCGGGCATGGTCACTCCCTTTGCTGCCGCCTTGCAGGTCGGCGATAGCCGCGCCTGCCCGGAAATGCCACCGCCCCCGCACCGGGAGGTGGTGCGGAGGCGGCGGACTTGTGCGACCCGGAAGGCCTTGCGAAGCGCTCCGGGGGTTGCCGGGCGGTCGTTCGTCGCCCGTGCGAACCTGTCAGAAGCGCAGCGCGAGGCCGACCGAGAGCACCCACGGGTCAACCTTGTGAACCGTCTCGATCGCCAGCGTGTTCCCGGCGAACCAGCGTGCGGTGGTGTCGACGAAGTATTTTTTCGCATCGAGGCTGATCGCCATGCCCTTGTCATTGATCGGAATGTCGGCCCCGGCCTGCAGTGCGATGCCCAGTTCGTTGGACATCTTGAAGCGGGTCACGCCCAGCGGAATGGTCGCGGCACCTGGCTTTTCGTTGATCCAGATGAAATAGGTCGGACCGGCCCCGACATAGGGCTTGATCCCGCCGAGATCGAAATGGAACTTGGCGGTGAAGGTGGCCGGAATGACCTTGGCGTCAGAGACCAGTTCGGCCCCGGCTGGCAGCCCGGCGACAGCATCGACATCGTGCTGGGTCATGCAGCAGATCGTCTCGACCGAGAAATTGTTCGAGAAGAAATACTCGATTGCCACCGTCGGCACGACGTTGTTGTTGGCTTCGGTCTGGGTTGCGGCGGGCAGGCCGACGATATCGGTGTTGACCCGTTTGATCTTGCCATCGGGCAGGACGGCGGTGGCAAGAACCTTGACCTGGAGCGGCCCCTGGTCCTCGTCCTGGGCGAGTGCGGGCGTGCTGCCCAGGGCGAAGGCAGCGGCAAGAGCGGCAGAGCCAGCCAGCAGCGCGAATTTCATTGGTCTTCCTCCGCTCCGCAGTGGCCGCACCGTGCGGCCGAGGCATTTGCGAAGCGAGGTGCACCTAGGCCTGCCGAATCGGCACGACATTGACGCAGGTCAAAGACCGGTCGCTTTGCTCCGTCCATATGCGGCATCATGATGCACGGTATTCCCGCTCTGGTGGACCGCCACCCGCGTGCGGTCTTCGGACCGTTCGCGCAGTCGTTCCTGCCTTCCGGAACGCCGGAAGACATTGTCTCGGAACTGATGACAATCGGCCATCTGATCAGCCCCAAACGCGGGAGCCGGGCCTACATCGATCCGGCGGTCGACCAGATGGTCTATGTCTCGCGCGGGGCGACCAAGCTGGTGGCCACTGCCTCGCACGGGCGCGAGCAGATCGTCGCATTCCATTTCGCGGGCGACCTGATCTCGGTCCCGGCCAGCGCCCAGCACAGCTATTCCCTGCGGGCGCTGGTTGACAGCCAGCTGCTGACCTTTCCGACCCGCCAGTTCATTGATTGCGCCGAGAAGTCCCCGCCGGTGCTGCGACAGGTGCTCGACCGGGTGCTGGTTGCGCTGCACCACTCGCGCGACAAAGCGGTTGGCCTGGGGCGCAAGAGCGCGGAGGAACGGCTGGCCAGCTTCTTCATGGCCATGGCGGAACGGATCGGGCAGCCGGATGGCAAGGGCTTCCGGATGGAGCTGCCGATGTCGCGCCGCGACATAGCCGACGCGCTGGGGCTGACGATTGAAACCGTCAGCCGCCAGCTGGGCCGGTTGCGCGATCTTGGCCTGATCGAAACCTCGGGCCGATCCGGCGTGCGCCTGCTCCAGCCATCCGCGCTGGAGGCGCGGGCAGCCCATTTTCAGCTCACCGCATAATCGAACAGATTTGACTCAGGTCAAAGTGCGCAGCGCCGGGGGCGACTAGGAATCCGGCAAACGGAGGGACGAATCCCATGGAATCAGTACTGGGCCGGATTGGCTTGTGGTTCGGGGTCCTGCTGCTGGCAGTCGTTGCGATTGCCACTGCACAGGACGCCGGTTTTGCCGCGCATGCGACGATTGTCGCAATCGTGGCTTTCATCCTCATCTGGGCGACTGCGGGCAGCTTTGACCCGCTGGCCCGCGCGCAAAGCCTGTTCCGGATGCCGGATACACCGTCGCGCTATGACGACGAGGTGATCCGCTGGGGCGTGATTGCCACGCTGTTCTGGGGCATGGCGGGCTTCCTCGTCGGCGTGATCATCGCGCTGCAGCTGGTGTTTCCGCAGCTGAACCTGGAGCCGTGGCTGAACTTCGGTCGCCTGCGCCCGCTGCACACCTCGGCGGTGATCTTCGCCTTCGGCGGCAATGCGCTGATCGCGACCAGCTTCTACGTTGTCCAGCGCACCTGCCGCGCACAGCTGGCCTTCCCCTCGCTGGCCCGGTTTGTGTTCTGGGGCTACCAGCTTTTCATTGTTCTGGCGGCGACCGGCTATCTGCTGGGGATCACCCAGTCGAAGGAATATGCCGAGCCTGAATGGTACGTCGACCTGTGGCTGACGATCGTCTGGGTCGCCTATTTCGCGGTGTTCGTGGGCACGCTGATCAAGCGCAACGAGCCGCATATCTATGTTGCCAACTGGTTCTATCTCGCCTTCATCGTGACGATTGCGATGCTGCACATCGTCAATAACCTGGCGATGCCGGTCAGCCTGGTCGGCTCCAAGAGCTACAGCCTGTTCGCGGGCGTGCAGGATGCGCTGACCCAGTGGTGGTACGGCCACAACGCGGTCGGTTTCTTCCTCACCGCTGGTTTTCTGGCGATGATGTACTACTTCGTGCCCAAGCAGGCGGAACGGCCGGTCTATTCCTACCGCCTGTCGATCATCCACTTCTGGTCGCTGATCTTCCTCTACATCTGGGCCGGCCCGCACCACCTGCATTACACCGCACTGCCCGACTGGGCGCAGACCCTGGGCATGGTGTTCTCGATCATGCTGTGGATGCCCAGCTGGGGCGGGATGATCAACGGCCTGATGACGCTGAACGGCGCCTGGGACAAGGTTCGCACCGATCCGATCATCCGCATGATGGTGCTGGCGCTGGCCTTCTACGGCATGAGCACCTTCGAAGGCCCGATGATGAGCATCAAGGCAGTCAACAGCCTGAGCCACTACACCGACTGGACCATCGGCCACGTCCATTCCGGCGCGCTGGGATGGAACGGCATGATAACCTTCGCCTGTCTCTACTTCCTGGTACCGCGGCTGTGGCAGCGGGAGCGGATGTATTCGCTGCGGATGATCAACTGGCACTTCTGGCTCGCGACTGTCGGGATCGTGTTCTACGCTGCCAGCATGTGGGTCGCCGGCGTGACCCAGGGCCTGATGTGGCGCGAGTATGATCCGTCCACCGGCTACCTGGTCAACAGCTTCATCGACACGGTCGATGCGCTGGGGCCGATGTATCTGCTGCGCGCTTTCGGCGGGCTGCTCTACCTCACCGGTGCTGCCGTGATGGTCTACAACGTGTGGATGACCATTGCCGGTCGGCTGCGCGAAGAAGCGCCGATGAGCGACGCCGCCTATGACGAGGCGGCCGACCGCCCGATCACCGCAGTTCCCGCCGAGTAAGGGGCCAATTCCATGAGCATGACCGAACGTCACAAGAAACTGGAGAAGAACATCACCCTGCTGTCGGTGGGTGTGTTCGTGACCGTCGCCATTGGCGGGATCGTGGAGATTGCCCCGCTGTTCTGGATCGACAACACGATCGAGAAGGTGGAAGGGGTCCGCCCCTACACGCCGCTGGAGCAGGCCGGACGCGACATCTACGTCCGTGAAGGGTGCTATCTGTGCCACAGCCAGATGATTCGTCCGTTCCGCGACGAGGTGGAACGCTACGGCCACTACAGCCTGGCCGCGGAATCGATGTATGACCACCCGTTCCAGTGGGGATCAAAACGGACCGGGCCTGACCTTGCCCGCGTCGGCAACCGCTATTCCGACAGCTGGCACGTGCAGCACCTGAAGGACCCGCGCAGCGTGGTGCCCACCAGCATCATGCCCAGCTACAGCTTCCTGGCGGAAACCGACCTCAAGCTGAAGAATCCCTCGGCCAACCTGAAAGCACTGCAGCGGGTAGGCGTGCCGTACAGCGACGAGATGATCGACAAGGCGAGCGACGATCTCAAGCTGCAGGCCGACCAGTTCGGCAACGCCGCTGATCTTCAGGCCCGCTATCCCAAGGCGCAGGTGCGCGATTTCGATGGCGATCCAACCCGGATCACGGAAATGGACGCGCTGGTCGCCTACCTCCAGATGCTCGGCACGCTGGTCGATGTGAACAGCGCCGCGGCTCAGCAGGAGCTGGCGCAGGAGAAGGGTCGATGAGCCTGTACGAAACCCTGCGCCATTTCGCCGACAGCTGGGGGTTGCTGGTGATGATGGCGATGTTCGTGACCCTGTGCGCCTGGCCGTTCCGGCCCGGATCGAAAGCCCGCAACCGGGCTGCTGCCAACCTGATTTTCAAGGATTCCGACGATGGCGAATAAGCGGATCGACCAGCCGACCGGCACCGAGACTGTCGGCCACGAGTGGGACGGGATTGAGGAACTGAACACCCCGCTGCCGCGCTGGTGGCTGTGGACGTTTTATCTGACGATCTTCTGGGCGATCGCTTACGTGATTGCCTATCCGGCCTGGCCGCTGATCAACAAGGGCACCGAAGGGATGCTCGGGTGGACCAGCCGGGGGCAGCTGGCTAAAGAGTTGTCGGCTGCCGAAATGGCCCGCTCGGGCCTGCGGGAGCAGATCGCGGCAACCGACATCGAAAAGCTGGTCGGCCAGCCGGAGCTGCTGCAGCAGGCTATGGCCGGCGGTGCAGCCGCGTTCAAGATTCACTGCGCCCAGTGCCACGGCGCGGGCGGCGGCGGGCTGCCCGGCGGCTTCCCCAATCTGGCCGATGATGAATGGCTGTGGGGCGGCGATCTGAAGGCCATCGAATACACCCTGACCCACGGTATCCGCCAGCATGATGATCCGGCCACCCGCCAGAGCGCCATGCCCGCTTTCGACGGCGTGTTCGATCAGAACCAGCTCAACGCGGTGGTCGATCATGTGCTCTCGCTCAGCGGCAAGGGCCCGGCCAATGCCGCCGGAGCTGAAATCTACACCACCAATTGCGCGGTATGCCATGGCCCGGCGGGCGAGGGCGACCGGGTGCAAGGCGCGCCCACTCTGTCGAACGCGATCTGGCTCTACGGCAGCAGCCGGACCGAAGTGGCCAACCAGATCCTGCGGCCGCGCATGGGGGTGATGCCGCGCTGGGCGGACAAGCTCGATGCGCCGACCATCCGGATGCTGGCGGTCTATGTCCACTCGCTGGGCGGCGGCGAGGCAAGTCCGGTGATGGAAGCTGTCCCGTCAACGACTCCTGCGGCGGCTGCAGCCGAGGATTAACCTGATGAACGCCCCCGCCCCCGCACTTTACGAATCCAGCCGCACGGTCCACAACAAGCGGATCGACGGGCCGTTCCGGCGGTTCAAGTGGCTGGTCATGCTGGTCACGCTCGGCATCTACTATGTCACGCCGTGGCTGCGCTGGGATCGGGGGCCTTATGCGCCGGACCAGGCGGTCCTGGTCGATCTGGCCAACCGCCGGTTCTATATGTTCGGCATCGAGATCTGGCCGCACGAGTTTTATTTCGTGGCCGGATTGCTGATCATGGCCGGGGTGGGTCTGTTCCTGGTCACCAGCGCGGTGGGGCGGGCGTGGTGCGGCTATGCCTGCCCTCAGACGGTGTGGACCGACGTGTTCCAGCACATCGACCGGCTGGTCGACGGCGACCGCAACGCCCGTGTCCGGCTGGACAACGCGCCCTGGGGGGCGGCCAAGATCGCCCGGCGGCTGTTCAAGTGGTCGATCTACCTCGTCATCAGCCTGCTGACCGGGGGGGCGTGGATCCTCTATTTCGCCGACGCACCAACCCTGCTGCGCGATTTTCTGACGCTGGAGGCGGCCCCGGTCGCCTATGCCACCGTGGGGATCCTGACCGCGACCACCTTCGTGCTCGGCGGGTTCATGCGCGAACAGGTGTGCATCTACATGTGCCCCTGGCCGCGCATCCAGACCGCCATGCTGGACGAGAAATCGCTGATCGTCACCTATAAGGACTGGCGCGGCGAACCGCGCGGCAGCGTCAAGAAAGCAGAGAGGAATCCCGGCCAGATTGGCGACTGCATCGACTGCATGCAATGCGTACAAGTCTGTCCGACCGGCTACGACATCCGGGGCGGGCCGGACATCGCCTGCATCACCTGCGGCCTGTGCATCGACGCCTGCGACAAGGTGATGGCGGACATCGGCCGCCCGCGCGGGCTGATCGACTATGCCACCCAGGAAGACTGCGAGGCAGAAGCTGCCGGCCATGCGCCCCGGCCCGTATGGAAGACTCTGCTGCGTCCGCGCACCCTGGTCTACACCGGGGTCTGGGCCGGGATCGGCTTCGCCTTGCTGTTCGCGCTCGGCGCGCGGACCCACACCGACCTGACCGTCGCGGCTGACCGCAACCCGCCCTACATGCTGATGGGCGATGGCTCGGTCCGCAATTCCTACACCCTGCGCCTGCGCAACATGGAAAGCCGCCCGCGTGATATGGAGATCGCGATCGCCGGCCTGCCCGGCGCGGTGATGTGGACCGACACGATCGCCCGCGAGCAGGCCGCCGGGAAACTGGTGGTCAATGTTCCGGCCGACGCCATCCGCACCGTGCGCGCCTATGTGATCGTTCCTTCCGGCGCCACCGGCGGAGACTTTGCGTTCACGCTCACCTCGCTCGACGAACAGCGCGAAAGCGACACCGTCGAAACCAGCTTCTCAACCCCCGGAGAATCATGATGACCCGCGAATTTACCGGAAAGCATTTCGCTCTGATCATGGTGATCGGCTTCGGCATCGTCATGGCGGTCAACTTCACCATGGCGGGTTACGCCACCAGCGGGTTCAGCGGGGTGGTGGTAGAGAACTCCTATGTCGCCAGCCAGAAATACAATGGCTGGCTGGAACAGGCGCGCGAGCAGGGCAAGCTCGGCTGGAACGGGCCGGTCAGCCGCACCGCTGACGGCGCGCTCCTGCTGGATGCGCCAGCCATCCCCGCCGGGGCCGAAGTGCGCGCGGAATTGCGCCGTCCGATTGGTGTGCGCGAGGAACTGGCGGTTGTGCTTGAAGCCGATGGCAGTGGCCGCTTTGTCTCCACTGAGCCCGTGGCCCCCGGCCGCTGGACGGTGCGGATGATCGTGACCGCGAACGGCCAGGCCGTGCGGTTCGAAACCGAAGTCCAGTGAACGCCCTAGCTGACATGGCTGCCCCGGCCGGGACCGAGGCACTGGTCGACAGCCGCTTTACCGTGCCCGGGATGCGCTGCGCCGGGTGCATCGGCAAGGTCGAGCGCGGGCTCGGCGCAGTCCCGGGCGTGGAAGCGGCACGAGTGAACTTCTCCGCCAAGCGGGTGGCCGTGCGCCACCGCGCCTCTGTCGATCCGTTCGCCCTGATCGGCGCGCTTGAAAAGCTCGGCTTCGAAGCGCAGCTCGCGTCCGACAATCCCCTGGCGCAGGACGACCGGGAAACCCGGATGCTGCTGCGGGCCACCGCGGTGGCCGGGTTCGGCATGATGAACGTGATGCTGCTCTCGGTCAGCGTCTGGTCGGGCGCGGGCGGAGTTACGAAAGACCTGTTTCACTGGCTTTCGGCACTGATTGCCATTCCGGTGATCGCCTATGCCGGGCGGCCGTTCTTCTCTTCTGCACTGATGGCGCTCAGCCACCGGCGGACGAACATGGACGTGCCGATCTCCATCGGCGTGCTGCTGGCGACCGGGCTCAGCCTCTATGAGACGGTGACCGGCGGCCAGCACGCCTATTTCGACGGCGCAACCATGCTCCTGTTCTTCCTGCTGTGCGGCCGCGCGCTCGACGCGATGATGCGCAGCCGCACCCGGGCCGGGATCGGCGCACTGCTGGGCCGAATGGGTCGCAGCGCCAGCGTGGTCCAGGCCGACGGCAGCACCCGGCGCGTGGCGACCGAGCAGCTCTTTGCCGGGATGGTGATGATCGTCGCCGCCGGGGAGGCACTGGCCGCTGATGGCGAGGTAATCGAAGGCCATGGCGCAATCGACAACGCCATGCTGACCGGGGAGAGCGAGCCCGAACTGGTCGGTCCCGGGCAGATTGTCCACGCCGGCAGCATGAACCTGACCGCGCCGCTGACCGTGCGCATTACCGCCACCGCCAGCGACACCGTGATTGCCGAGATCGCCCGCCTGATGGACGAGGCCGGCCAGTCCCGCAGCCGCTATGTCCGGATCGCCGACCGCGCCTCGCGGCTCTATGCACCGGCCGTGCACACGCTCGCTATTGCCGCGTTTGCCGGGTGGATGATTGCGGGTGCGGGCTGGTATCAGTCGCTGGTGATCGCCATTGCCGTGCTGATCATCACCTGCCCCTGCGCGCTCGGCCTCGCAGTCCCGGCCGCGCAAGTGACCGCCGCCAGCGCGCTGCTGAAGCAGGGTGTGCTGGTGAAAGACGGCAGCGCGCTGGAACGGCTGGCGCAGGTCGACATGGTGCTGTTCGACAAGACCGGCACGCTGACCCTGGGCGAGCCGGTTCCGGATTTGTCGGCGCTTGATGCGGGGCAGAAGTCGGTCGCGCTGGCATTGGCGGAGCGCAGCCGCCATCCGCTCAGCGTGGGTTTGGCCAAGGCCCTGCGCGACGCGGCCGTGACTGCCGCACCGGTCAAGGACGTGCGCGAAACCGCCGGGCAAGGCCTCGCCGGGATGATGGGCGGCCTGGCCGTGGCGCTGGAGAAGCCGGAACAGGCCGGGACGAGCGTTGCCAGCCAGCTGCGGGTAGGTGACCGGACAGTGCTGATCCCGTTCCGCGACCAGTTGCGCGAAGATGCCGCGCAGGTGGTCGCCAGCCTCAAGCAGCAGGGCATCCCCGTCTCGATGATGTCGGGCGACCGGTCAGAGGCCGTGCGCGAAGCCGCCACCACGCTCGGCCTGTTCGGCCGCTGCGGGATGAAGCCGGAAGGCAAGCTGGCTGAACTGGAACGCCTCAAGGCGCTCGGACACCAGCCGCTGATGGTCGGCGACGGGCTCAACGATGGCCCGGCGCTCGCTGCTGCCCATGCCTCGATTGCGCCCGGGAGTGCCAGCGACGCGAGCCAGCAGGCCGCCGACGCCGTGTTCCTTGGCACCCGGCTTGCTCCGGTGCTGGCGGCGCTGACAATCTCGCGCTGGACCATGCAGATCGTGAAGCAGAACTTCGCCTTGGCGATCGGTTACAATGTGCTGGCCGTGCCGCTGGCGCTGGCGGGCTATGTCACACCCCTGATCGCCGCGATTGCGATGTCGACCAGTTCGCTGGTTGTGGTCGCCAATTCCCTGCGGCTGGCACGGAGCGACCGGTGACCAGCCTAGCTTTCCTGATCCCGATTGCCCTGCTGCTTGGTCTTGGCGGGCTGGCGGCATTCTTCTGGGCCATGCGCTCTGGCCAGTTCGACGATCTGGACGGGGCCGCCAACCGCATCCTGATCGACGAGGATGAGGACGGGGACGAAGCCGGGAAGGGGGACAAGCGATGAGCCTTGCTCCGCTCGCCCTGCTGGCGCTGGTCCCGCTTGCCATCGGCCCCCTGCCGCAGGGCGAAAAGCAGGCGCTGGTCGCACGCCTGTGCAGCGGCGGCACGATCGAGCTTCCGGTGGGTGGGAGCGAGCCAGAACTGCCCGAAGGGTGCCCGTTCAAGGCCTGCCATGCCGGCGGATGCCGCAAGAGATTTGATCTGGCGCAATGACCGGGCGGGCCGGTGCTGCAAGGCAGATGCGTATGTGGCCCTATCACCCCGATCTGCTCGCGACCCCGGTCCCCCGTTACACCAGCTACCCGACGGCGGCCGAGTTCGGCCCGATCCCGGCGGATGCTTATCGCACCGCGCTGGAGGACGTGACGGGTGACATCTCGCTCTACCTGCACATCCCGTTCTGCGACACTATCTGCTATTACTGCGGCTGCAACACCGGGGTGGCGGCGCGGCGGCAGCGGCTCGAGTCCTACCTTGACGCGCTGGAGCGGGAAATCGCCCTGGTCGCAGCCACCTTGCCGCACGGCACACCGGTCCGGCGGATCAGCTTCGGCGGGGGCAGCCCCAACGCCTTGTCGCCGGGGGAATTCCTGCGGCTGTTCAGCACGCTTGACCGGCATTTCCACCTAGCGTCTCCGGTGCTGTCGACCGAACTTGATCCGCGCACCATGACGGCTGAATTTGCCGGTGCCGTGCGCGAGGTGGGGATCACCCGCGCCAGCCTGGGGGTGCAGACTTTCGCCGCGCACTGCCAGCAGGCGATCGGCAGGGTCCAGCCAGAAGAAGTCATCGTGCGCACGGTCGACTGGCTTCGCGCCGCCGGGGTCACCTCGCTCAACTTCGATCTCATGTACGGGCTGCCGGGCCAGAGCGCAGACGACCTGCGCGACAGCCTGCAGCGCACCAGGGTGCTGGGCGCGGACCGGGTCGCCCTGTTCGGCTATGCCCACGTGCCCCATGTCGTGCCCCGGCAGAAGGCGGTGGATGCGCGCAACATGCCCGATGTGGCTGATCGGTTCGCGATGGCGGCGCTCGGCTATGAATATTTCTGCACCCACGGGTACGTGCCGGTGGGTTTTGACCACTTCGCCCGCGCCGGGGGCGACCCGCTGGCCCATGCCGCCATGGCGGGCATGGTCTACCGCAATTTTCAGGGCTTTACCGACGATGATGCCAAGGTGCTGATCGGCCTTGGCAGTTCCTCGATCAGCAGCTTTCCGCACCTGCTGGTGCAGAACGAGAAGAACAGCGGCCGCTATCGGATGCTGCTGTCGCAGGATTGCCTCGCGCCGGAGCGCGGGATCGTCCGCTCGGCGGCCGACCAGGAGCGGGCGCGGGTGATCGAGCAACTGCTCTGCTCCGGCCATGCCCGGATCGGCCCGGCGCTGCTGGCCGAAGTTGCGGGCCGCCTGTGCCCGTTCACCGTGCGCGGCCTGGCCTCGCTTGAGGGCGAATGGCTGACGATCCAGGCGGACGGGTTGCCCTATGCCCGCACCATCGCGGCGCTGTTCGATCCCTACCGCGCCGCCTCGCAGGCCCGGTTCAGCACGGCAGTGTGAGGCAATACCGCTTTACCTCTTGTCGCCGCAATGCAACCTTGGGCGCGGAGGAACCGACATGCTCTTGCGAACCCTGATGATGGCGGCGGCGCTGGCCGCCGCGACGACCCCTGCGATGGCCCGCGAGGATGGCCCCGCCTCTGCCGAAACCAGGGTGCTGGAACTGACCAAGGCGAGCATTGCCCTGCGTTCGGTCCGCGGTCCCGGTAACGAGACTGGCAAGGTGGCCGCGCTGTACGCCCAGGCTCTGCGCGATGGCGGCTGGGCGGCCAGCGAGGTCGAAGTGATCCCGTTCGATGATACCGCCTACCTGATCGCAACCTGGCGCGGCAGCGATCCCGCGCTTGGCCCGATCGTGATCTCCGCTCACATGGACGTGGTTGAGGCTGACCCTGCCGACTGGGAGCGCGATCCCTTTACCCCGGTGATCGAGAACGACCTGCTCTACGGGCGCGGGGCGAGCGACACCAAGTTCGACGCAGTGCAGGCGATGGTCGCGGTGATCGAGCTGCGCAAGGCGGGTTTCCGCCCGAAGCGGAGCATCGTGATCGCCTATTCGGGTGACGAAGAAACCACCATGCTCACCTCCAAAGTGATCGCGGAGCGGGTCAAGCACGCACATCTGGTGCTCAATGTCGACGGCGCCTCCGGCACGCTCGACGAGGCGACCGGCCAGCCGGCCTACTGGAGCTGGCAAGGCGCGGAAAAGACCTACGGCGATTTCAAGCTGGAAGTGACCAACCCCGGCGGTCACAGCTCCGCCCCGCGCGATGTGAACGCCATCGCGCAGCTGTCAGGCGCGCTCATGCGCATCGGCGCGCATCACTTCAAACCGGAAGTGAACGACATCACCCGCGACTATTTCACCAAGGCGGCTCAATTCGAAAGCGACCCGCTGCTGGCCGCCGCGATGCGCGCCTTCGCCGCCAACCCGGCGGACAGGGCGGCGATTGCCGTGCTGCGCGGCAACCCGGCGATGATCGGCAGGATCGGCACCACCTGCGTGCCGACCATGGTGGAGGGCGGCCACGCGCTCAACGCCTTGCCCCAGCGGGCCACCGGCTACGTCAATTGCCGGATTTTCCCCGGCCATTCGAAAGCCTCGATCATCGCTGAGCTGAAGGCAGTCGCTGACGAGCCGGCAGTGAAGATCGAGGAGATCAATCCCGAATACGTCGTCGAGGCGCCGGCCTCGCCCTATGACAAGGCATTCGTCGATGCCGCGACCAGGGCGGTGCACACCGCGTTCGGTGAAGTTCCGATCATCGCCTCGCAGTCCTCAGGCGCGACTGACTCGATGTGGTACCGCGCCCTGGGTGTGCCGAGCTATGGCGCCAGCGGCACTTTCACCCGCGACAGCGACGACTATTCACACGGCCTCAACGAACGCGTGCCGATCGGCAATATCGGCAAGAGCCTCAAGTACTATGACGTGCTGCTGCGCGAGCTCGCGTCGAAATGATCCGGCGGGCTGCTTTCGCGCTCGCTCTGGTTGCCGCCCCGGCGCAGGCCAGCGGGCTCTATGTCGAGGCGGGCGCGCTGCTCGACGTTGAGAGCGGCGAACTGCGCACCGGGCAGTGCCTGGCAATCGAGGGCGAGCGAATTGCGCGGGTCGAACCGTGCGGTGTGGCGCCGGAAGGCGCGGAGCGGGTCAACTGGTCGGCCTTCACGGTGCTGCCCGGCCTGATCGACCTGCACACCCACCTCGCCGACACCGGGCAGAGCGCCGACTTGGCTGCGCCGATCAAGACGTCGCCCGCCGCCACGGCCCTGATCGGGGCGCACAATGCCCGGGTCACGCTGGAGGCCGGGTTCACCACGGTGCGCGATGTCGGCACCTATCGCGGGCTGACCGACGTTGCCCTGCGCGATGGTATCGCCGCGGGCCATGTGCCGGGGCCGCGCATGTTCGTGGCAGGCGCATACCTGACCCATCCGGGGGGCGGGGGCGAACTCAACGGCGTGGTGCCGAATGAGGAGCTGCCCGCCGACATGCGCCTCGGCGTGCTGCGCGGCGAGGCGCAGGCTGCCGAGAAAGCCGCGCTGATGCTCGATGGCGGGGTCGATTTCCTCAAGCTGATGGCGACCGGCGCGGTCCTCGCTATCGGCACCGAACCGGGCCAGCCGGAACTGACCGAAGCGGAGATGCGCACCGCGATTGCCGTGGCCGCGCAGCGCGGCACCTACGCCACCGCCCATGCCCACGGCGCGGCGGGGATCAAGGCCGCGATCCGCGCCGGTGCGCGCAGCATCGAACACGCCAGCCTGATCGACGAGGAAGCTCTGCTGATGGCGCGCGATGTGGGGGTGTGGCTGGTGATGGATGTCTACAACGGCGATTACATCGACCAGATCGGTACGGCCGAAGGCTGGCCGGAAGAATACCTGCGCAAGAACCGCGAAACCACGCAAGAGCAGCGTGACCGCTTCCGCCGCGCGGTCGAGCTGGGCGTGCCGCTGGCGTTCGGCTCGGATGCGGGCGTGTTCCCCCACGGCCTCAACGCGCGCCAGTTCGCCTATATGGTCGCCAACGGGATGACGCCGCTGCAGGCGGTGCGCTCGGCCACGGTGGAGGCGGCCAAGGTGCTGGGCAAGGAAGGGGAATTGGGCACGCTGCGGGCCGGTGCCTATGCTGATCTGATAGCGGTCAAGAGCAACCCGATGGAGGACGTGCGGGTGCTGGAAAGCGTAGCGGGGGTGATCAAGGGCGGGGTGGTTGTGCGCTAACCCGCTACACCGCCACAAACCGCCCGAACCCGCCCCGGTCCGCGATCACTTCGCGCGCGCAGTTGTGGCCCGGCGCGCCGGTCACGCCGCCGCCAGGGTGGGTGCCTGCACCGCACATGTAGAGCCCCTTGATCGGCCCGCGATAAGCGCCGTGGCCGAGTACGGGCCGCGCGCTCCACAGCTGGTCGAGGCTCATGTGGCCGTGCATGATGTCGCCCCCTACCAGACCGAACTTGTCGTAAAGCCCCTTGGGGCTGAGCACCTGCCGCCCGAGGATCGAGGCGCGAAAGCCGGGCGCGTGGGCCTCGACCGTGTCGATGATCGTATCGGCGGCGGCATCCTGCTCGTCGTCCCAGCTGCGGCCATCAGGCAATTCGGGCGCAAACTGCTGGCAGAACAGGCTCGCAACATGCTGCCCTTCCGGCGCGAGGCTATCGTCAACGGTCGACGGGATCAGCATTTCGACGATCGGCGCCTTCGACCAGCCATACTGTTTCGCGTCGATAAATGCTCGGTCCATGTAGGCCAGCGTCGGGGCGAGGATGATGCCGCTCTGGTGGTGCTCGCCCGGTTCCGGCAGGCAAGTGAACTTCGGCAGCTCGCTCAGCGCCACGTTCATGCGGAAAGTACCGCCGCCCGCCTTGTATCCACGCATCCGGCGGCGGAAATCGTCCGGCTGATGCTCCTGCCCAAGCATCTTGCCGTAAAGCAGCTTGGGCCCGACATTGGCGATTACGCGGGTCGCGGCAATCTCTTCGCCGCTTTCCAGCTTCACGCCGACCGCGCGATTTCCGTCGACCAGCACTTCGGCCACTGGTGCCTCCAGGCTGATCTCGACCCCGCACTGGCGGCAGACGTCGGCCATGATCTGGGTAATCGTGCCCATCCCGCCGATCGAGTGGCCCCAGGTACCTTTCTTGCCGTTGACTTCACCGAACACGTGATGGAGCAGCACGTAGGCGCTGCCCGGCGTATCGGGGCTGGCATAGTTGCCGACCACTGCATCGAACCCGAACGCGGCCTTGACCGCCTCGCTTTCGAACCACTGGCCGAGGAAGCTGGTGGCCGACTTGGTGAACAGATCGAGCACGTCGCGCTTGGCCTCGAGGCTGAGCTTCGCCATGCCCCAGCCCTGCGACGCGCCTGCCAGCAGCGTGCGTAGCCCCTCGCCCACGTTGGGCGGCGATTGCAGTGCGAGGCTGCGCAGCACTTCGGCCACCCCCTCCAGCGCGTCGTAATAGGCCGGCAGCACTTCGGCATCGCGGGCCGAGAACTTGCGAAATTGCTCCTGGGTGCGCTCCAGTCCGCCGCCGAGCTTGAGGTACCCCCCGTCTTCCTGCGGCAGGAAATTGGAGATCGGCCGCTCGATCACGCGGTAGCCATGGTCGTGCAGCCGCATGTCGCGGATCACCTTGGGCTGGAGCAGGCTGACGGTGTAGCTGGCCACCGAGTTGCGGAAACCGGGGTGGAACTCCTCGGTCACCGCTGCCCCGCCGACGACACCGCGCCGCTCGACGATACGGACCTTGAGGCCGGCCTGTGCGAGGTAGAAAGCGCAGACCAACCCGTTGTGGCCTGCCCCGATGATTACCGCATCGTACTTCATTGCTTGCTCCAGCCTGGCGTGGGCGCCTGTTCCAGCCGTGCCTCGGGGATCAATTCGCGCATCCGCCTGCAGAAGTGCTTCAGGCACACTTCCTTGTCGCTGAGCGGGCCCATCGAGAAGCTCTGGCTCTGCATCCCTTCCTGCACCCGGGTGATCAGCACCGTGTCCTCGGCATTGACCTGCCGGTTGATCCGCCAGTTGAGGTAACGCGCGGCGCGCATTTCCCGGCGGTCATCGGGCAGCACGTAACTGATCTCGCGGATCAGGCTCTCGGTCGGGCTGACGGGCAGCCACTGCATGAAGTCGATCTGATCGGGGTAGATGTCGAACGCGACATTGGGCCAGAGCTTGAAATAGAGCCAGAACCGCTGGCGGTCTTCCGGCAGGTGCGGCACCGGCGGGAGCAGGTTCTGGTAGAGCCGTTCTGACCAGTTATCCGACGGCCGCTCCACCATTTCGCCCCACATGCGGTCCACGAAGGGCTCCGCCTCTACGCCGTAACTCTTGCCGAACAGTCGTGTGAGGCCGGGATGGGCGACGGGGATATGCAGGCCGTCGGAATAGTTGTCGCCGATGTTCTTCCAGTTGATGCTGCGCGGGCGCAGCGTGACGCGGCCGAGCGCGCGCAGGTCTTCGAAGCGGTACGGTTCGACCATCGCTTCATAGGGCGCCATCATCTGCGCCACATTCGGCCCGCCATCGTCGGCTAGCCGCACGAATGCGAAACCGCGCCAGATTTCGAGGTCAACCGGCACCAGCCCCGCCTTGCTGCGGTTGAGCGTGGGATAGCTGGCGCTGTCGGGCACACCGGTCAGCCGCCCGTCGAGGTCATAGGTCCAGGCATGATAGGGGCAGACCAGCTTCTTCGCGCACCCGCTGGAGCCATCGACCAGCCGCGATCCGCGGTGGCGGCACACATTGGTGAAGGCGCGCAAGACCCTGTCCTTGCCGCGCACCACGATCACGCTTTCGCCCAGATAGTCGAGCGAGTGCCAGTCGCCTTCGGCGGGCACGTCGCTTTCATGGCAGACCACCTGCCAGCTTGGGCGGAACACGCGTTCTTTCTCTGCCTCGAAGAAATCGGCGTCGCGATAAGTCCAGGCGGGCAGGCTCCACCCGTCGAGCGGATCGGAGGTCAGATCGTTCGCAGGTTGCGTTGCCATGGCGGGAATCCTTGCTATACGTTCGTATAACAAGCGCGCGATGACCACACAACCAGCCTTTTCCCGCGCCGATCCGGACGAGCGGCGCCTTAGCCTGATCGAGGCTTGCGCCCGCGTGCTGGCAGACAAGGGCGCGGCGGGTGTTTCGGTACGCGCGATCTGCACCGAAGCGGGGGTCTCGCCCGGCTTGCTGCGGCACTATTTCGGCGGGATTTCGGAAGCGATCGCGGAAACCTACCGCTGGACCGGCGCCCGGATCGACGCGGCGCTGGCAGAAGCGGTGGCGGCCGCTGGAACGAAGCCGCGCGCCCGCCTGCTCGCCTACCTCATCGCCAACTTCCGCCCGCCGATCGCCACGCCCGACCTGCTCGCCAGCTATGTCGCGTTCTGGAGCCTGACCCGCAGCGATGCCGTGGTCGCCGGGGTGCGGAGCGAAGTGTACGGGGCGTTCCGCAGCGGGCTGGAGGAGCTGATCCGCGCCTACCGCCCTGACCTGCCCGACGCCCGCCTGCCCGCCATCGCGCTGACCGCATTGATCGACGGGCTGTGGCTGGAGCTCTCGCTCGGCAATGCCCCGTTCTCGGCCGAGGAGGCCGAGGCGTTGGCGGAGCAGTGGCTAGACAGCTTGCTCTAGTAGCAGCCGCTGCTCGCGCCGCGCCCACCACCACAGCGGCAGGCCTGCCAGCATCAGCACCACACTGTAGCCGACTGCTTCCACCCCGGCTCCCCACAGCGCCCACACGGCATAGACGCTGCCCAGGATCACGGTCGGCAGGGCAACCCGCGCCCGCGCCGCCGCCGCCGCGCAGGCGAGGTAGAGCCACAGAGTGGCGCAGGTTGACAGCAGCGCCATGAAGGCAAACAGTCCGCCCATCCCGCGCCCGCCATTGGCGATGATGAGCGCACTGGCGAGCAGGCTCGACACCAGCAGCGCGCGGCGCGGTGTGCCTGCCGGCGTCGCTGCCGCCAGCCAGCGTGGCAGCAGCCCGCCGCGCGCCATGTCACGCGGGGTTTCGCCCTGGACCAGCACCCAGCCGTTGAGCGCACCAATTGCGCTGATTGCCGCGAACAGGGCCACGAACGCCGCCGGACCGGGGGACCAGAACGTCGCCACGAACAGCTCGAACGGGGCGTTTGACGCAGCAACCTCGTCTGCGGGAAGCATCAGCGCCACGCCGGAGCAGACCAGCAGGTAGAACAGCCCGACCAGCGCCGCGCCGATCATGGTCGCGCGCGGAATGGTCACGCCGGGATTGTCGATCTTGTCACCCGCGGCACAGGCCGCTTCGAACCCGACCATCGCCCACAGCGCCAGGGCTGCCGCGGCGTTGACCAGCGGCAGCGAGAAACCCTCGACCGGCAGCGGTGCCAGAGCTTCGCCCCCGCGCGCAGCCAGTTGCATGACGATCAGCGCAAATACCACCACCAGCGGAACCAGCTTGAGCAGCAGCGTGACGACCTGGAAGCCGCCCGCCGCGCGCACCCCGGCGAGGTTGATCGCAGTGACCAGCCAGATCAGCGACAGGGTCGCGACCTCCGGATAGTTCCCCAGCACCGGCACCAGGGCGGAAAGGTAGCTCACCCCGCCGACCGCGATGCTGCACACTCCGGTCCAGACCGAGACCCAGAACGAAAACCCGATCAGGAAACCGGCAAGCGGACCGAGCTCGCACTGGACCAATGCCGCCACCCCCACCGCATGGGGCCGGGCCGCCGCCAGGCTGGCGAGCACATGGGCAAGGCACAGCGCGCCGCCAATGGTCACCACCCAGCCGAGCACCGCGTTCCACCCGAACGGGGCCAGCTGCGCGGGCAGCAGGAACACCCCGGTGCCGATCATGTTGCCCATGACCAGCGCCAGAGTAGCGAAAAGGCCGAGCTTGCGGCCCGGCCTTCCCGTTGCACTTGTCTTCGTGCTGGGCGCTGTAGCCACCTGGCTAGAAGTCCATGCCTACCTTAAGCCCGATGATGCGCGGGCGGATCACGGCTTCGTAGAACACCGGCCCGGTCGCGCTCAGGCCGTCAGGGTCACCGCAGGTTGTTTCAAGGCACTGGACCCCGGTGTTGATCACCCCGTTGCTGTTGAACAGATTGGTGGCAAACAGTTCGACCCGATACCCGTCGTTCTTCACCCCGAAGCTGAAATCAGCCGTGGTGTAGGCATCGAGCGCGCCCTTGATCGCGTTCTCGAACGGGCGCAGGTCGCTGCGGCGGCTACCGATATGGTTGACCGCCCCCTGCACGTGGGCATTCCAGCCGCCGAGCGGGAATTCGTAGCGGGCGACGGCATTGCCCTTGAACTTGGCGGTAACCGGCAGGCGCGAACCCGATGGCGCGAGCAGGGCATTGGTGCGCCCATCACCGGGATCGAGCGTGCAATCGAACTGCGGATTGGCGATCCGGCAGAAATCGCGCCGGATCTTGGCGTCGTTGTAGCTGCCGCCCATGTTGAGCGAGAAGCCGCCTGCACGGTAGCCGAGGTCCATTTCCAGCCCGCGGATCCGCGCGATCCCGGCGTTACGAACTTCGGACAGGCCGTTTTCGCCCAGGAACGAGAGCTGGATGTTGCTCCAGTCAAGCTGGTAGAGTGCACCGTTGAAGCGCACCGGCCCGAAGGTCGTCTTCCACCCCAGTTCGTAGTTGTCGAGCTTGTCCGGGCCATAGGGGGGCAATGTGCCGCGCCGGTTGACCCCGCCCGGGCGGAACCCCTGGGACCAGGTGGCATAGACCAGCGCGTCCTCGTTGATCTTGTAGGTCGCGTTGAGCTTGAAGATCGAATCAGTGTCGGAGGTGGTCTTATCCACGTTGGTGCAGGGGGTGCCGTCGATCTGGGCCGGCCCGAAACACGCCGCGACCCCGGTGCGGCTGGAGAAACCGGCGCTGTAGCCGAAGAACCCGACCAGCGAGTTCTTGTACTTGTACAGGCGCGCCCCGGCGAGCAGGGTCAGCTTGTCGGTCACATCGAAGCTCAGTTCGCCGAACGCGGCATAGTCGCGGTCGGTCCGTTGCTGCTTGGTCAGCCAGATATTGCTTGCAGTTCCGGGCACGGTGATCGAATCGGCAATGTCGTCGACGATGTAGTTCTGTTCGATGTTGTGGCTCTGGCGCTGGGCGAACACCCCGCCGATGAACCGCAGCGGCGCATCCTGCGGCGAAGATACGCGCAGCTCGCCGAACGACTTGCGATAGCGGTCAACCCCCTGAATATACTGGTTCGGACTAACCAGGGTGCCGGCGTTGTCGTAGAAATAAGCACCGTAGCCATAGAGCGCGTCATAGAAATAGGCGTAGTCGGAATAGTCCGATTCAACCGTGGTCTTGCGGCGCAGGTGACCGCCGGTGACAACCAGGTCCCAGCTGCCGATCTTGCCCTCGATGGTCATGGCCGCCTGCAACCATTTGTCTTCGCTGCCTTCGGGGTTGTACTGGACAGTCTGCAGATTCCGGCTGACCGCGCTGCTGCGCTCCTGCGCGAAGCTGCCGTCAGCTTTCTGCACCTGGCCCATCAGGGTCGGCTTGATCGTCCAGTTGTCGTTGAGGTCGATCCCCAGCGCCAGGCGCGCGCCGTAGGTATCGACGTCGTTATAGTCTTCCTCGACCAGACCGGCATTGTTGTCGGTAATGCCCGAGGTCGGATAGGTCCGGCTGCCGGCGATGTTGTCGATGTAACCCCCATCGCGGCGGTACCAGCCGACCAGACGCATGGCAGCGCCTTCGCCCAGCGGCAGGTTGACGAACGCTTCGCCGGTATAGCCCAGGTCACCGCTCTTGACGCTGTTCAGGGTCAGGTCGACTGCACCATAGGTGTCGCCGTAATCGGGCTGGTTGGTCACCAGCTTGATCGTCCCGGCCATCGAGCTGGCCCCGTACAGCGTGCCTTGCGGGCCGGCGAGCGCTTCCACCCGGGCCAGGTCATAGGCATGAATGTCCAGCGCGCCCTGAATCGTAGTGATCGGCATTTCGTCGAGATAAGTCCCGACAGTTGGCAACGAGGTCGAGTGGTTGGCGTTCTCGCCCGAGGCGACGCCGCGGAAATAGACCTGGGCAAAGCCCGGTGCGACCGATTGGATGGTGACCGAAGGCAGGAACTTGATCACGTCCTGCAACTCGTTGACCTGCAACTGGTCGAGCGCCTCGGTGCCAAGTGCCTGAATCGCAGCCGGTACGTCCTGAAGGTTCTGCTCGCGCTTGGCCGCAGTCACGATAATCACATTGCGGTCTTCCGACACACCAGCGTTCTGCGCGATGGCCGGTGTAACCCCGCTGATTGCGGTCCCGGTCAGCAGCACTGCGGCGAGCTTGCGGCGGCCTGCACCAAACCTGTTGTTCACGCGATGTCCCCCTTGAAAAAATCCCCACCGGAAAGCGCCACAATTAAGTGATAATGACAAGCCTGTTGCGCTTCGCCATCCATCGTCATCGTTCCGCTATAGCTTTTCGGCCACAGGGGGGCAGGCTCAGGCCTGCTGCCGGTAACTGTCCGGCAGATCACCCAGGGCGCTGAACAGCGGGCCGAGCCACGGTGCGTAGGGCTGCCACTGACCGACCCCGTCGCGGTTGATCGGGCGGCGGACCTGTTCGCTCGAGGCGGTCCGCACGGCGCGTGTGTTGCGATGGAACTCGAGGCAGTCCGGCTCGAAATCCACCTCGAGATAGCTCAGCAGACGGCGCACCTGGCCTTCCGGATCGTCGAGCAGTTCCTCGTGCACCACCCGCAGCACACGGCCTGGCATAACGGCATCGTAATGATCCATCGCCCGCACGTAATCAGAATAGTAGCGCCCGAGATGGTCGAGGCTGTAGGAGAAACCCTGCCCGCGGGCGAAGTGCTGCTTGAAGTTGGAAAAGCAGCAGTCGAACGGGTGGCGCCGCGCGTCAATGATCTTCGCATTCGGCAGGATTGCCGCAATGAACCCGGCATAGGCCCAGTTATTGGGCAGCTTGTCGATATAGAACGGTTTGCCGGTCTTGCGCTGGACCTGTGTCCGATCGAGAAACTCCGCGCCCAGTTCGGCCAACCGCGCGGGGTTCATCGCGCGCAGGGCGTCGGGCCAGTGCCGCCATTTCGCCCCGGCATTGTCCGCCTCGCGCATGGCCATGGCGGGAATGTCGGGCAGCTCCATCGTGCCTTCGATCAGGCTGTGGCTGGCAAGGATCTGCTCGATCAGGGTGGAGCCTGACCGCGGCAGGCCGAGGATAAAGACGGGATCGGGGGCAGGGCAGCCATGCCCGGCGAGGCTGGCGACGAAGTCTGCCGTGAACCCGGCAATGGTTGCATCGACCAGCGCGGTGGTGTCCGCCGGGTCATAGGCCAGCTCCTCGCTCCGAAGCGCGTTGGCCCTTGCATAGTGCCGGAACGAGGCTTCTGCCTCGCGCCGCTCCTCCAGCGCCTTGCCGAGCGCGAAATGGAGGTGGAAGCGGTCCTCGTGGCCAAGTGCCGGATCCTCCAGCGCGCGTTCCATCGCGGCGACATCGGCATCGTCGAACCGCACGGTCTTGAGGTTGGCAAGGCTCCACCACACTTCCCCCAGGCCGGGCTCGATCGCCAGCGCGCGGCGGTAGGCGGCGACCGCTTCGTCCTGCTGGCCAACCGTCTTGAGGATATGCGCCCGGCTCATCCATAGCTTGGCGTGTTGGGGGAAACTTTCGAGCAGCTCGGCATAGAGCGCCAGCGCCTCGTGATAGTCCCCGGTATGGCTGAGCGCGGCGGCCTTGAGGTTTTGATTGGCAGGGTTGGCTGGATCGGCCGCCAGCACCTGGTCGAGCACTTCGGCCGCTTCGGCAAAGCGCTTCTGCTTGTAGAGCACGGTGGCGAGATTGCCGCGCGCGGCGGTGAAACCGGGGGCAAGCTCCAGCGCCCGGCGTAGCAGGTTCTCGGCATCGGGGAACCGGCCGATCCGCCCGGCCAGTTCCGCCATCATCCGGATCGCCGCGACATCGAGCGGCTGCTGGCTCAGTCGCGCGCGCAGGCCCTGCTCCGCCGCCGGAAGGTCATTGGCCAGCAGCGCCTGCGCGATGGTGACCATTGCGGGATCGAAGGCGGTTGCGCGGATCGCGGCCATTTCGGCCTCGCCCGCCTGTTCGTCCATCCCGAGGCGGCGCAGCACTTGCCCCAGCCGGCGATGGGCAGCCGGGTTGCGCGGGTCCTGCCGCACGGCTGCGCGCAGGCGCTCGGCCAGTTCGACATCGTCGGCCAGCGGTGTCGAGGTCGAATTCGACATGCCGACTACTTGCGCTCCAGCGGGATGACCGCGATCGTGAGGCGCGAAATGCACACCAGCCGCTCGGCCTCGTCGCGGATCCGGATCGTCCAGACCTGGGTCGTCCGCCCCAGCGATTCCGGGCTGGCGGTCGCCGTGACCCAGCCGGAATAGGCCGGGCGGATGTGGTTGGCGTTGATTTCCATCCCCACCGCGACGAATTGGCTGCGGTCCACGCAATAGCTCGCCGCAACCGAGCCGACCGTTTCTGCCAGCGCGACCGAGGCCCCGCCGTGGAGCCGCCCGAACGGCTGGTGGGTGCGCGCATCGACCGGCATCCGGGCGCTGATCCAGTCATCGCCGCAGCCCACGAATTCGATCCCCAGCAGCCCCGGCATGGCGTTTTCACCCAGCAGGGTCATGGGTTCGAGCGGCGGCCGTTCGCCACCCCACCAAATGCTTGTTCCCGTCATCCCCGGCGTGATGGACCGGAACGCGGCTACCTGTCTAGACCCGCAGCAGCGCAGCCACCGTCAGGGCCAGTCCCAGCAGCAGCGTCACGATCACCCAGCCGCGCATCATATGGGCAAGATTGCGCAGCCAGAAATGGAAGTAGAGGTCGGAGAAGGCGATCACCGCCAGCGCCTCGAACACCATCACCGCGCCGATGGTTTTCATCACGCAGGTCAGCAAGTCAGCCGGAATCCACGGGTTGGCGAGATAGATAGCAATCCCCAGCGCCAGTTCCAGCAATCCGCTCAGCAGTTGGAGCGCAGGGGAGCGCTCGATTTCCTCGACCATAGTCTTCCACACCCCCGGCTTGCGCAGCGCGCCGAGCGCGGCAGCGACCGAGAACAGCCCGAGAAACAGCGCCGACCAGGTGGTCGCGTCGATCATGTCCGGCATTGCAGGCATTCCCCCCTGGTTTTACTCTGCGGCTTCGCGCGCCGCTTCGGTGGCGGAGAAGGCACCTTGCGCATAGACGAATTCCGCCCCATCGAGGTCGATGTGCGGGATCTCGTCCTTCTCGCGCCAGTAATCCTGATTGTGCCGCCACTCGGGTTTGTCCCCGCGCCGGGGCAGCTTCTCCAGCCCGCGCATCAGGTAACCGGGGTTGAAGTTGTCGGCCTCGATCCACGGATGAAGTTCCATCCCCGCGTCCTCGGGCCGCAAGGCCACTTCGACCCGCGCCGCGCCATTGGATCGCATGTGGTTGAGCAGACTGCAGACGAAATCGCCCAGCATGTCGACCCGCAAGGTCCAGCTGGCGCGGAAATAGCCCATCACCCAGGCCATGTTCGGCACGCCGGTGAACATCATCCCGCGATAGGTAACGGTATCGTGCCAGTCGATCTGTGCGCCATCGACCACGAACGGGATATTGCCCATCACCGAAAGGTGGAAGCCGGTTGCGGCAACAATCAGGTCGGCCTCGATATGCTCGCCCGATGCCGTGAGGACGCCGGTTTGAGTGAAGCGGTCGATCGTGTCGGTCACCACCGTCAGCTTGCCCGCCACTGCGGCACGGAACACGTCCCCTTCCGGGCAGAAGGCAAGTCGTTGCTGCCACGGGCGATATTTGGGCGCGAAGTGTGGCTCGAATGCGAAGTCCGGCTGGCCGGTAAAGGTGCGGACCAGCTCTCGCAGTTCCTCCACCACCACGTCCGGCTCCTCGATGCAGCGGCGGGTGGTTACGTCCTGGTCATGCATGATCTGGGCACGCACCACCCGGTGAACGGTCGGCTCGTCGATCCCGATTTCGCGCAGGCGATCGGCCAGTTCGTTCTTGTTCTCGCTGCAATAGAAATAGGTCGGGGACCGCTGGAGCATGGTGACGTGGGCGGCCTTCTCGGCAAAGGCCGGCACAACCGTGGCAGCCGTTGCGCCAGAGCCGATCACCAGCACCCGCTTGCCGGAATAGTCATATTCCGGATCCCATTGCTGGGCGTGGACAAAATCCCCCTTGTAGTCACCCAGACCGCGGCTGAGCCATTCCGGGGGAATGTAGGGGGTCTGATGGTCATAGTAGCCCTGGCACATCCACAGGAAGCGGCAGGTGAAAGTCAGCGCCGCCTTGTCCGCCATGCGGGTGGCCTCGACCGTCCACAGGTTGGTGTCGCGGCTGAAGGCACAGCGGGTGATCTTGTGGCCATAACGGATATGCTCGCCGATCCCGTTTTCCTCGATCACCTCGCCCATGTACTTGAGGATTTCGTCCGCGCTGGCAATCGGCGGGCCGATCCACGGTTTGAACCTGTAGCCGAAGGTATAGAGGTCGGAATCCGACCGGACGCCGGGATACTTGTGCGTCTCCCAAGTGCCCCCGAAGGTGTCTTTCATCTCAAGGATGGCATAGCTGGCCCACGGGCACTGGTCCTGCAGGTGATAGGCCGAACCGATCCCGGAAATGCCAGCGCCCACGATCAGCACATCGACATGGACCGCCTGACGGTCCGCACTCACTTCCTTCATGGCGTTCATTGCCGCACTCCTCTGCCCATGGTTTGGCAATTCCACTACCACGGACAGAGGACATTGATCGAAATCAAAATGCGGAAGGCGGGTTCCTACTTGCTGGCCGCGATCCAGCGCTCAATCTTGGCTTCCAGCACGGGCAGCGGCAGGGCGCCAGTGCTCAGCACCTGGTTATGGAATTCACGCAGGTCGAACTTCGAGCCCAGGGCATTGGACGCCTTCTGGCGCAGTTCCTGGATCTTGAGCGCGCCGACCTTGTAAGCCAGCGCCTGGCTCGGGATCGCGATGTAGCGTTCGACTTCGGCCACGACCTCGGTCTCGGTCATCCCTGAGTTTTCCAGCATGAACTTGATCGCCTGCTCGCGGCTCCAGCCCTTGGCGTGGAGGCCGGTGTCGACCACCAGCCGCATGGCGCGCAGCTGTTCATCCTGCAGGGTGCCGTACCGGTTCCACGGGTCCTTGAAGAAGCCCATTTCATAGCCGAGCGTTTCGGCATAGAGCGCCCAGCCTTCGACATAGGCAGTGTTGCCGCCGAAGCGCATAAAATTGGGCAGGGCCTCGTTTTCCTGCGCCAGGCTGATCTGGAAGTGGTGCCCCGGCGCGCCTTCGTGGAGATAGAGTGTGACATTGCCGGTCGTCAGGCGGCTCGGCAGGTCATAGGCGTTGAAGTAGAACGTGCCGGGGCGCGAGCCATCCGGCGCACCCTGCTGGTACGATCCGCCGGCCGAGAACTGCTCGATCGATTCGTCGTAGGGTTTGATCTCCAGCGGGGTCTTGGGCAGCACCGAGAAATATTCGCCGATCTTGGCATCGACCTGCTTGCCGATATCGTAATAGCTCTGGGTCAGCGCTTCGCGGCTCTTGGGATGGAACTTCGGATCATTGCGGGCATAATCGAACAGCTCGGTCAGCGTGCCCTCAAACCCGACTTCGGTGCGGATCTTCTCCATCTCGGTTTTGACCCGCGCGACCTCGCTGAGGCCCAGATCGTGGAGGTAATCGGCGGTAAGCGGAAGCGTGGTGGTCTGCTCGATCATCATCGCATAGAGCTTGTCGCCGCCTTTCATCTGGCTGAGGCCGACGCTGTCACGCGCGACCGGCAGGTATTCGTCCCGCATGAAATCGCGCAGGCGGGTATGTGCGGCGTAAAGCTCGGCGGTCTTGGCTTCGTAGGCCTTGGTCAGGCGTGCCTTGTCATTGGCCGAAAAGCTCTCCGGAAACTTCGTAACCGGTTTCATGAACATTGAGTCCGCCATCGGGATGGCCAGCTGGGTATCGAGCTGCTTGATTACCCGGTCGATGGTCAGCTTCGTTTCCAGCACGCCGCTCGACATGCCCTCGCGCGAGCGGGCAATCGCCCGATCGGTGATCACGATGTAGTCATCGTGCCGCTTGAGGTTGTCCTCGTAGTGGGCGAGCGTCCGGAACGGGGCCGCGCTGTCACCGCTGGCAAAACTGGGATAGAACGTGTGGAAACCGCTGAAGTGGTTGACCGGACGGACCTCGGTCAGCGCGCGGATGTCGTCGGTCTGCCCGGCCAGCGCGGTTTCCTGGTTGTACTTGAACACATCATAAGCCAGCTGGTCGGTCTCATTCAGCCTGGCCCTGTCAACATGGGCCAGCAGCGCAAGGTTGAGCTGCGTATCGGTGCGGGCGGCGATCCACTGGGAATCGGTCAGAAAATCGCCCAGCCGGTCGGCATTCCGGTCATCGCCGCGGAACAGGCGGCCAAGCGGGTTGAGCGCCAGTTCGCGCGCATCGGCGTCGGCGAACAGGGCGTGGAGCTTGTCGTGCTCGCCTTGCGGCGCTGTTGCAGTTGCGCCGGCTCCGGCGGAGACGGTCTGTTGTGCCGCTGCGGGCGCGGCTGGTAGCGCGCCAAGCGCAAGGGCTGCCGCAGAGGCGAACAGAGCAGGGCGGATTGCAGGCATTGGGTTATCCTCTCTCGGCGAAGCGGTGTATTGACAATCTGATACACCCGGCCACGCAATGCAAGGGCGCTAGGTCCGATGACCCGCATCCGCTTAGCCGCCTCGATGAACGGGCTAGCAGCGTCGACAAGCGGTAGGATGGGGTAAGGTTAGCGGGGGTAGCGGCCGGTCAGCTGCGGGTCATATGTTCCAGCCCCTTGATCCCGCCGGGCTTGAGGCTGGGCTGCGAAGCATTGCCCTTGGGCGGCTTTTCCGCCTTGGGCTTGCGCACTTCGCGGTTTGACTTCTTCTGCCCCTTGGCCATCACGCAGCTCCTTGCGAGCGGAATGCCCGGACTGTGGACCTGGACCTTTGCCGGAGTTATGTCGAACGAATAACACTGAAGAGCCACGGCGTTACCGTTTGTGGACGAACTCGGCCCGCAGGAGCTGCCCCTTGATGCCGGGATACTTGCAGTCGATTTCCGTCGCATCACCGGTCAGCCGGATAGAGGGTATGACGGTCCCCGTTTCAGCGCCTGCCCCGTCTCCTACAGGGTGAGAACCTAGACCTGCGTCACCGCATCACCGGCAGCCATTCGCCGCTGACCTGGTCATCCAGCTAGTGTTCTTCCTCACCGGCCATGGCGCGGTGACCCTGACCTGCACACAGAGCTGCTACGATCGCGCAACGCAGGCCGCTTGCCTAATCGCGTGGCAGCGTCAGCGCCCGGGTGGGTGCTGGCGGGTCATCCGCACCATGCTCCAGTCATAGCCAAGCTCGCGCACGCGCCGTTCGAGCAAGCTGCGCAGGGCCGGGTCGGGTACCGGCTCGCGGGTCAGCAGCCACAAGTAGCGGCCGCTTGGCTCGCCGACGATCGACCAGGGGTACAACCCGTCTGCTTCGGGCTCGCCCCGGTCCAGCACCCAGTAATCGCCGTAGAAGGGTCCGAAGAAACTGACCTTGAGCTTGGCCCCGCCGTAACCATCGACAAGTTTGGCCTTGCCGGTTGACTGGTCGAATTTCCCGTCCAGGCTGTCACGATAGCAGGAGTTTACAACGTCAATCCGCCCGTTCTCGCGCAGGGCATAGCGTGCCGTGACCCCTTCGCAGCCTTTCTGAAACGGGGCCTCGTATCGGGCATATTCATACCACGTGCCAAGATATGCGGGCAGGGCGACGGTCTTGGTCGGCTGCGGGACCGCTGCATTGCCAACAGGGCCGGGTGCCCCGACGCAGCCGGCGAGGGCGAGCGTAAAGGCAGCGGCAGCCCCGGCCAGAACGATCGATTTGCGGAAGATCATCCCCTCTCAATGCATGATCCAAGCGATTGTTCCATAAAGCTCCGGCATCGGAAAATGGGCCCTTGCGATGAAGCGGTGCATCGGTGTGACAGGTGCCGGAGGCCGGGGTTGTATGCCGGTTTCCATCGCCCATATCCTGCAGGCTACCAGTCGTGATCGACGGTTTTTTTGGCCCAATTTGCAGGCCTGACCTCCATCCCTACCGGCTCTTGGCCCGCGCAATACGCGGCCGATCCCGGCCGCCTGCGCTCACGACAAGGAGACGACCCCATGACCAATTTTGGCAAGATCACATCTTACGACGCCGACAAGGGCAGCGGGACCATCACGCCCGAAAAGGGCGGCGAAGCGCTGCACTTCAAGAAGGCCGATCTTCAGCAGCAGGCGGAAGAGCCCAAGGCTGACCAGCGCTACGGCTATGAGACACAGGCTGGCGAAGGCGGCAAGCACCGCGCCGTCAAGCTGAGCTCGCAGCCGCAGGGCTGATCGGCATCGGCGCCTTGTCGGGGGCAGTTCCCCCGGCAAGGCATCGCCGAGATCCGGCCTTTCGAGCCGTTTTGCCGGACCTGCCTGAAGGCGCTCTCCAGCAATGATTAGGTGATTGGCCCAAGTTGTGTTACATGATCTCTGCTGACGTCGAAAAATGCGACGGACTTCGAGATTTGACTTGTCGCCGCTTGCTGCGTGCAGCCCCGGCGTTAACCAGACGACGACTTCCTTTCACTGGACGATTTGACGCACGACCCCGTTGCAGTTCCGCGGCGGGGCAACCGCTCGTTTCTTGAAAGGAAACATCATGGCCAAGACTGGCACCGTAAAATTCTTCAACTCCGACAAGGGCTATGGCTTCATTCAGCCCGACGATGGTTCGGCCGACAGCTTCGTGCACATCTCTGCCGTTCAGGCAGCAGGCATGCACTCGCTCGATAAGGACCAGCGCCTCAACTATGAAGTCGAGCAGGGCCGCAACGGCAAGGAAAGCGCCGTCAACCTCTCGGCTGCCTGATCGGCACAAGTCGCCCCGCGCACTAGCCTCGCCCTCTGGGCCGGGCGGGTGCGCGGGGCATTTCGCCTCTGTCACGGAGGCCAGCGAGGGAGCGCGACCGCATGAGCCAGACTTACGAATTCTATGCCGAACGGGTCCGCGAAGCGATCGCTGCCGCTGACGCTGCCACCCTCGACAATGTGCGCGACCGCGCCCTGCGTTCTGCCGCCACCTGGAGCACTCTGGCCGACCAGGCCCGCGCTGTGACAGAGCAGCGCGTCAAGACTGAACGCGAAAAGGCTGCCCTGCGCGCCGAAGAGGCCCGCCTCGCCGCCGAGATCTGACACACGCTGTCCCTTCGCCTGCCACCGGGCGCGGCGGGATTGCGATCAGGGCAAATCCGGCTAGAGCCTGCTGGCAATCGCCGGAAGGAGCCTCGATGCCCAGCCTGTCAGCCCGCCTCATCAACCTTGCCCTGCCGTTGCTCGGCATCAAGCGTTTCTTTGGCCAGCCGGAGCGGCTTGCCGAGCGCATTGCCAAGCTGCGCCGACAGAAGCCCCTGCGCCCAAAGGCCAAGTGGCACCGCGATTTCGATATCGCTGAGCACACCGAACGCGGCTATCCGGTGGTGACCATCACTCCAAAGTCTGCGACGGCGACGGACGCGCCCCATCTGCTTTATCTCCATGGCGGCGGCTACGTGATGGATATTGCCGCCGTGCACTGGGATACCGTGCTGCGCCTGTGTGCCATGCTCGGGGCCAGTGCGACCGTGCCGGTCTATCCACTCGCGCCCGAGCACAAGGCGAGCGAAGTGCTGGCGGCGATGCAATCGCTCTACCTCGAACTGGCGACCGCCCACGGCGCCGAACGGATCACGATCATGGGCGACAGCGCGGGCGGGGGCATGAGCCTGGCGCTGGCGCAAAGGCTGAAGTTCCATGGCGGCCCGCTGCCCGGCAAGCTCGTGCTGTGGTCACCATGGGTCGATGCGACGGCAAGCGATCCGGCCCAGCGTGCGGTCGAACCGAAGGACCGGATGCTGGCGATCAGCGGGCTCGATGCCTGCGGGCGGATGTATGCGGGCGACCTGCCGCCCGACCATCCCGGGGTCAGCCCGCTGTTCGGCGACCTGTCCGGCCTGCCGCCGATGGCCATCTTTTCGGGCACCAGCGATATCCTGATCGTTGACGGGCGGCGTCTGGCGGGAAAGCTGCGCGCCCTCGGCGCACCGCACGAATATCACGAATATGTCGACATGTTCCACGTCTGGATGCTGCTGCCCATACCCGAAGGCAGGCAGGCGCTGGCCCAGACTGCTGCCTTCATCCAGCACCGGGAAGCGGCGTGATGCGCGGGGTTCCCGGCACCCCGCGCTGGCTTGGCCTCGCTGGCATACTGCCGCAGCTCGCCTGCCTCGCCTATGTCTGGAGCGGCGACGGCGAATGGGCCGGTAATGCGCGGCTCGCGGGCGGGCTCTATGCCGGGCTGATCCTGTCGTTCCTGGGCGGCATGTGGTGGGGTATTGCGGCCGCCGCTCCCGCCGCAGAAGGGCGCGGGGTGCTTGGCTGGGTTTGGGTGGCGGCAGTCATACCCAGTCTGCTGGCTTTCGGCGCGGGCTTTTGGTGGATCGCCCGGCCAGAACAGCCACAACCCGCACTGGCGGCGCTGGCCTTCGCGCTGCTGGCCAGCCCGATAATCGATCTGCGGCTCAAGGCGATGGGATTGACGCCGCGCTGGTGGATGGCGCTGCGCTGGCCGCTGAGTCTGGTGTTGGGGCTTGCCACATTGGCCATCGCTGTCCGATAAGGGGGCATGATCAAACACACCTTCCTGACCATTGCCTCGCTGGCAATGGTCACCACCGCCTGTCAGTCGCCCGCAGAAAGCGAGCGTACGACTGAGGCTTTTGCTGAAATCGCTGACAGCGAAACCATCCGGTTTACCGGTACCGAGCCGTTCTGGGGCGGCAGCGCAACGGGCGACCAGCTGACCTATACCACGCCGGAAAATCCGGATGGTGCCACGATTGTCGTGACCCGCTTTGCCGGCAACAGCGGCCTCGGCCTGTCCGGCAAGCTGGAAGACCAGACGTTCGACATGGTGGTGACGGCGGGGACCTGTTCCGATGGGATGAGCGACAGGGAATACCCTTTCACGGTCACGCTGGAAATTGGCGAGGACAAGCGGTCCGGCTGCGCCTGGACAACCAGCCGCCCATTCACCGGACCTGAAAACCCGTGACCAGCCGTTTGCGCTAGTTTGTGCCTGATGCCGCGGCAGTTATGGTGGCGCGGGATATCGGGAGGAGATGGGCCATGAGTCAGACCGGTGGCTGCCTGTGCGGGGCGGTGCGCTACGAATTTACCGCCGAACCTGTGATGCAGGCCATCTGCCACTGCAAGAACTGCCAGCGCCAGGCGGGCAGCGTCCTGTCGGTCATCATCGGCTTGCCGCGCGATGGCATCACGATCACCGGCGAGACCACCACTTACGAGGACAGTGGCGAAAGCGGCCGCAAGGTCTGGCGCAAGTTTTGCCCCAGGTGCGGCTCGTCGCTGTTCACCGACGCCGAAAGCGCGCCGCAGCTGTGGTTCGTCAAGGCGGGAACGCTGGATGACACCACCTGGCTCAAGCCGCGGATCCAGTTCTGGACCAAGAGCCGCATGGCGTGGATGCCTGAATGCGAGGATATTCCCGCGATGGCAGAAAACCCCGCCTACGGCGCTACGCCGGCTTGCTCCAGTTCGGGGCCGATCCGGCCGGTCAGCCACAGCCACCACATGCGGAAATCCGCCGCCAGCGACCATAGCGGATAAGTGAAAGTCGCCGGGCGATTCTTCTCGACCCCGAAATGCGCGATCCACGCAAAGAAATATCCCGCAAGTGGCAGCGCGGCCAGCCAAATCCAGCTGGCTGTCGCGATGGCATAGAGCGCCACCGCGACGACCAGCGTCGTGCCGAAATAGTGCAGCGCCCGCGTCGCGGGCCGCGAGTGCTCGCGCAGGTAGAATGGCCAGAATTCGGCAAAGGTGGTGTAGGCGCGGGGCATGGGCACATGATGACCCACCAGCCGCTTGTCCGTCAAGTTGCCGGTTGATGGTCCAGGCTGCAACGTGATAGCCCGCGCGCATGAATGACCGGGACGACCCGCACCAGACCGAGCCGCCGACTCTGGCCGACGCCATTGACGAGCATCGCGCCCGCGCGGCGTTCGGCATCACCACCGATGCCGCCGGGACGTGGCTGCCCGAAGCGAGCTATCGCCCGGTTCCGATTGTCTGGTTCGCGGCGGCGTGGTTTGTGCAAGTTTTCGTGCTGGTCGCGCTTTACATCGCGCTCGCTTCGCAACCAGCGATCCTGACTGCCGGCGCCGCAGCCTTGTCGAGTTGGCTGATCGGCCGCTGGACCTGGGCACGCGGTATGGCCCAGGCCGGACAAGGCTGGCGGTGGGCGACCATTGCCGCACTCGCCCTAGCCTGGGCCTGGACCGTGCTGCTGGCCTTCGCCAGCAGATAAGCGCCCTCAGAAGAAGCCGGGCACTTCGCGCTGGGCCGGGGTCGGGCGATGCGGCATGAGCGGCTCGTGCCCGCCACTGACGCCGCGCTGGCGCTCGGCCGAGGCTACTGCGTTTTCGCCATTGGCCGTAATCGGGTTGCAGGCCGCAGCGCCGCTGCGCAGGAATGCCAGCGCTTGTGCGATCGAGGCCTCGCGCGGGTCACCCAGCGGTGTGAAGATGTCATCCGCTGCGCGGCAGGTGTTGGGGAAAACACTCGCCAGGCCGGTGTAATAGTCCCCCTGGCCGCTGGCATTCTCGGTCCGGAAGGCGACGACCCGAAACCGGTCATCGCATTCGGCCCGGTCGAACGCGAACTGACCCACCGGCTTGCCGAAGGTGTTGGTGCCTACCAGCGCAGTGTTGTTGCCGAGATAGGGAATGAAAGCATTGGCAACCAGTTCGCTGGCCGAGGCACTGCTGCGGGTGCCAATGAAGGCGATCTTGGTCGCGGCAATGGCCTGCCCCTGCGCGCCGATCAGGTCGGTTTCGTTCTGGCTCGCCTTGCTGGCGCGCAGCGTGGTGCGGCTGAACACCTGGCCAACGCGGTCGGCCGCCATCAGGTCACCCATCAGTTCGGCAATCCGCACCAGTCCGCCGCCGTTGTAGCGGTAGTCGATAATCAGCTCGGTCACGCCTTGCTGGCGGAATTCATTGAAGGCTGTCCGCAGGTCCTGCTCGGCGGAACTGACCACGAAGGTCCGCAGATTGATATAGCCGACCTTCTTGCCGTTATCGTCGATGATCCGCGATCCATAGCGATCCGACATCGGGTCGAGCGAGAAATCGGCCTTGGTCACGGTCACCTGGGTTTCCGCGCCGGCGACATTGCGAATCCGGAACACCCGCTGGAGGCCGGCCGTCGAGGGGCCAAGTGCGTCGATGACGGCATTTGGCCCACCTGCTGCCATTAGGCTGGAAATTGTGGTCAGGCTGCTGGCATTGGGGCCGACCGCAAGCAGTTCGGTGCCGCGGTCGAACCCTTGAGGGAATGCGGGGCCGGTTTCGAATGCTTCCAGCACGAATACACGGTTGGCAGACGTGTCGTAAGCCAGCCGGATCCCGAACCCGGCACTGGCACCCGAATTGATCAGCGCGTTTTCTTCGGCAATCGAGGTCATGAAAGTGAAGAACCGATCCCGCGACTGCGCCCGGGCAGGGGCGACCAACGCATCGATATAGTCATCGATGTTGTTGAAGTTGGCCTTGTTGACGTTGGGCGCAACCAGTTCCGGGAACAGATACCATTCGTCGATCACCGCCTTGGCGAAATCCTGCCGTGCGGAAAGCGAGCAGGTGGCCGTGGGCGGCGGGGTTGTGCCGCCGCCGCCGCCCCCACCGGATGGCGGTGGTGCGCTGCCGCCCCCGCCGCCACAGGCGACCAGGACAAGTGACATGGCAACGGCAATGGAATGGCGTGCGACACCCATGGGCATGGTGCTCCGTTAGCTGTTACGACCCGGCCGCTTTCCCGCAGGTCACGGCTCTGCTGTGCGCACGATGCCGCCTTTGACCGGCTTCGACAAGGCGGGCGAGGGCAAATTTCTTCCACCCTCAGCGAAAATACCGCCTTCAAGGACGCAATTTTGTTTCGCAGCGGTGGAAAACCTGTGCCTGACTGCGGTGTCCCCCTCGCAGGTGGCGAGCCAAGCCCCTAGGTTCTCGTCCTGTTTTTGGTGAGAGGATACCTTTGGCTGATTCTGCTCCTGAGTGGCTTGTTGCTGCGCTGCCGGGCCTTGCCTCCGGTCACGGCGCCCTTGCCGCCGGGCAGCTGGCTGCAGCAGGCACGATTGCTAAAAGCGGGTTTTCACTGACCAGCCCGGCCTTTGCCAATGGCGAGCCACTGGACCCGAGTTTCACCGCCGACGAGGAAGACGCGGTTGCTCCGCCGCTAGAATGGTCGTCCCCCCCGGCGGGCACGCAGGAACTGGCCCTGATCGTCGAAGACCCGGACGGGCGTGATGGCAGGGCAATCTGCCATTGGTTGGTCTGGGGCCTGGCGGGCCAGCGCGGCAAGCTGCTCGAAGGCGAGGTTCCGCCGCGCGTCGGCAAAAACGCCAAGCGCAATTCGGAGTGGCTCCTGCCCGAACCACCGCACGATGACCCGCCCCATACATACGTATTCCAGCTCTTCGCACTGGACTTGCCGCTCACCTTGATGCCGGGGGCAAGTCGCGAGGATCTCGTCTCGGCCATGCAGGGTCATGTGCTCGCAGCGGCCCTGCTCACGGCAACATATGCCCGTGAGGAAGGGGACGAGGACTGGGATAATGACGATGACGTTGAATAGCCTAACCAGGAAAGGAACCAGAAATGGCTGGAAATAACGCACTGCAGAAGCCGGTAACGCTCACAGGCGACCTCGAGGCGGTCGTCGGCAAGGGCCCGATGACCCGCGCTCAGGTCACCTCTAAGGTGTGGGAATACATCAAGGCCAATGGCCTGCAGGACACCAAGGACAAGCGTCAGATCAATCCCGATGCCAAGCTCGGTGCGGTGATCGGCAAGGACCAGATCTCGATGTTCAAGATGACTGCTGCGGTTTCCAAGCACCTCAGCTGATTTTCAAGGGGCGCGGCGGAGTGGCCAGTTGGTTGCTCCGCCGACCCACAACGCCAGCCATATGAGCACAGGCTGTGCGATCATCCGCGGCACATGATAGCCAAGCCCCAGGCCGCCGCCGTCCTTCGCCATATCGAGTGTGAAGTGGTGGATGTTGGCGGGCCAGACGCACAGGGCATAAAGGGCAAGGCCGATTCCGGCCCAGCGTCGCAGTCTGGCTGACCAGGGCTGAACCAGACCCACAGCGCCGAGCAGTTCCGCAATACCGGTCCAGAACACGACCGCTTCCGGCCATGGCACTCCGCCTGGCATGATGGTCAGGAACGGCTCTGGCCGCGCAAGGTGCATTATGCCGGCAAAGGCGTAGAACAGCGCCAGCACCCAGCGTATGCTTGGGCGCAGCACTGTAGACATCCATTGCTGCCTGCGGCCTGCCATGGCCCTTTCCTCCCCCCCGCGATGCGTTAGAACGGTCCGCAACCTAGTCTACCTTGCGGAGTTCTGCGCCATGAAATCGCTTGCCCTTGCCGCCATTGCCTCGTTCGCGCTGGTCGCTCCGCCTGCCTCTGCCCGTACGCCCGAGCAGGTGGCGGAGGCCGCGCTGAGGGCTGCGCCGGTGTTTGATGGACACAACGACGTGCCGATCCAGCTACGCGGACGGTTTGGCAACGTCATCGGCGATTTTGATTTCGTCGACACGACCGACACTGGTGCAGAACATCCCGAAGGCCGCACCATGCACACAGACCTTACCCGGCTGCGGAAGGGCAAGGTCGGGGCCCAGTTCTGGTCCGTTTATGTCAGTGCCGGTCTGTCCGAACCGGAAGCGGTGCAGGCAACGCTGGAACAGATCGATGTCACCCGTCGGCTGATCGCGCGCTATCCCGATGATCTCCAGTTCGCGTTGACCGCAAGGGACGTCGAGGCGTCCATCAAGGCCGGCCGGATCGCCTCGCTCCTGGGGATCGAGGGGGGCCATTCGATCGGTGGCAGCCTGGGTGTGCTGCGGCAGATGTACGACCTGGGCGTGCGCTACATGACCCTGACGCACTCGAAAACGCTGTCGTGGGTCGATAGTGCTACGGACGTACCCAAACATGGCGGGCTGACCGATCACGGGCGCAATGTGATCCGTGAAATGAACCGCATCGGCATGCTGGTGGACCTGAGCCATGTCAGCGAGGAAACCATGCACGACGTGCTCGATGTGGCCCGGGCACCGGTGATTTTCAGTCATTCCGGTGCGCGGGCGATCAATGGCCATGCGCGCAATGTGCCCGACAGCGTTCTGGCGCGCCTGCCGCAGAACGGCGGCGTGGTGATGGTAGTCGGGTTGCCGGGGTTTCTGAGCGAACCGGCACGGCAATGGTTTGGCAACCGGCAGGCGGAAAAGGCCCGGCTGGAGGCGCTCTGGTCCGGGCAGCCTAAGGAGGTCGAGGCGCGGCTGAAGCTGTGGGACCAGGGCAATCCGATGCCGCTCGCCACCGTTTCCGACATGGCAGACCATGTCGATCATGTCCGTAAAGTCGCCGGGATTGATCATATCGGCATTGGCGGCGATTATGACGGGATGCCGACAGGGCCGGTCGGGATGGAGGACGTGGCGGGATACCCGGCCCTGTTTGCCGAACTGGCCCGGCGTGGCTATTCGCAGTCAGACCTGGAGAAGATCTCACTCCGCAATGCCCTGCGCGTGATGCGCCAGGCGGAAGCCTATGCCGCCAGCCAGCGCGCCATGCCACCGATTGAATCGCCGGTCAGCTGAGCGCGGGGATGATCCACACGATGCTGAGCGCGATGACCGCCAGTGCCAGACTGATGCCGAGCACGTAGCGCATCACGCCGGTGGTTTCTCCCGCCCGGGCTTCTTCTGCGTCAAGATGCGTTTCCTGTCCTTCGCGGTGCATGGTCGGTGTCCTGTTCAATACGTGGGTACAGCAATTGAACGGGGTCAGACGGCGAAGGTTCCGCAGATCAGTCCCGCAGCAGCTCGTTGATGGCGGTCTTTGAGCGCGTCTGGGCGTCGACCGTCTTGACGATTACCGCGCAATAGAGGCTGGGCCCACCCTTGGGATCCGGCAGGGCGCCGGGCACGACCACGGCATAAGGCGGCACCTTGCCGCGGTGGATTTCGCCGGTTGCGCGGTCGATGATCTTGGTTGATGAGCCAAGGTAGACGCCCATGGAAAGCACTGCGCCTTCGCCGACTTCGACCCCTTCGGCCACTTCGGCTCGCGCGCCGATGAACGCACCGTCGCCGATGATCACCGGACCGGCCTGAAGCGGCTCAAGCACGCCGCCAATGCCTGCGCCGCCCGAGATATGTACGTTCTTGCCAATCTGCGCGCAGCTGCCGACGGTGGCCCAGGTATCGACCATGGTGCCCTCATCAACATAGGCGCCGATGTTGATGAAGCTCGGCATCAGCACCACGCCCTTGCCGATGAATGCGCCGCGCCGCGCCACCGCGCCGGGCACGACGCGGAAACCGGCGTCGCGGAAGCGGTTCTCGCCCCACCCGGCAAACTTGCTTGGCACCTTGTCAAACGCCGGGGCACCCGCCGCGCCGCCATCGACCAGCACGTTGTCATTGAGGCGGAAGCTCAGGAGCACAGCTTGCTTGAGCCACTGGTTGACCCGCCATCCGCCGGCGCTGTCAGGTTCCGCCACCCGCGCGCGCCCAGCATCGAGCAGTTCAAGCGCAGCCTCGACAGGTTCGCGCACTTCAGTGCTGGCCGGGGTGACTTCGGTGCGCCGTTCCCATGCGGCTTCAATGGCGGACTGGAGATCGGCGGTCATGTGGCACTCCCGGCTGGCGTTTCGCCTGCGCTGTTAGGGCGGGCTGCGCTATCCGTCCATCCCCGCCGCAAGTGCAAAGTCGTATGCACGGTCGACCAGCGGGGCGACCCTGTCCGACATGGAGCGGGCATGGGCAGAGGATGCCGTTCCGTCTATCACCCGCTTCTTGATGCCCTGGATGATGCCGGCCAGGCGGAACAGGTTGTAGGCAAAATACCAGTCCATCGGCGGCACCGGATAGCCGGTGCGCGTGACGTAACGCTCCACCGCCTGTTCCACCGTGGGAATGCCCAGCGCATCGAGATCGAGGCCCTGCAATCCGGCACGGCCATCGGCCGGGCTATGCCAGTTGAGCATCAGATAGCTGAAATCTGCAATCGGATCGCCCAGGGTGGACAGTTCCCAGTCAAGCACAGCGAGCACCCGGTTAGCGTCTGTCTCGAAGATCATGTTGTCCAGCCGGTAGTCGCCGTGGACCACGCTGGAACCATGCTGCGGCGGAACGGTCTGCGGCAACCATTCGATCAGCCGTTCCATCTTCGGCATGTGTTCGGTTTCACTGAGCTTGTACTGCTTGGTCCAGCGGCTGATCTGGCGGGCGCAGTAATCGGTCGGCTTGCCGAATTCGCCGAGGCCGATGGCAACCGGGTCCTTGAGATGGAGGTCGGCCATGGTGTCGATCATGGCATGGTAGATTTCGCGCCGTTCCTGCGGGCTGCTTTGCGGCAGCGCGCCGTTCCACAGCGACCGGCCATCAGCCAGACCCATGATGAAGAACTTGGACCCGAGCACCTCAGGGTCCTCGCACAGGCCGTAAGTTTTCGGCACCGGGAACCCGGTCGGGCCGAGCGCGTGCATCGCCGAATATTCGCGGTCGACGGCGTGCGCGCTGGGCAGCAGCTTGCCGAACGGCTGGCGCCGCAGCACGTAAGATCTGCCCGGGGTATCGATCCGATAGGTCGGATTCGATTGGCCGCCCTTGAACTTTGAATAGGAAATTGGCCCTGCGAAGCCTGTCACATGGGCTTCGCACCAGGCAGTAAGGGCGGCAAGGTCGAGCCGGTCGTTTTCCGACACCTCGACTGTGCCGACCATTTCCTTGTCGAAATCTATCGCCGTCTCGCTCATCAGTCGAATACCACCACACTGCGCGCCGAGTGGCCGCTCTTCATCTTCTCGAACCCCTCGTTGATCTGCTCAAGCGGGATCCGCTCGGCGATGATCGTGTCGAGGTCGAGCAGCCCGCGCAGGTAGAAGTCCACCAGGCGCGGCAGGTCGACCGGGAAATGGTTCATCCCCATGATCGCGCCTTGCAGCTTCTTGCCCGAGAGCAGGTCCATCGCAGCCAGGCCAACCTTGCAGTTCAAGGGCATCATGCCCAGGATCGTCGCCGTGCCGCCGCGCCGCAGGCAGGCGACCGAGAGGTCGGCCGACGCCTGCCGCCCGACCGCTTCAATCGCATGGTGCACGCCGCCCCGCGAGATCGCCATGATCTGCTGCGCGGCGTCAGGCGCCATGGCATCGACCGCATGGGTTGCGCCCAGCACCATCGCCAGCTCGCGCTTTTCCGGCACCGGATCAACGGCAATGACCTGACCGGCTCCGGCAATCTTGGCCGCATTGATCGCAGCCAGGCCGACCCCGCCGCAGCCGATCACCGCTACGCTTTCCCCCGGCACCACCGAGCAGGCGTTGAAAATCGTGCCCGCCCCGGTCGTCACCGCGCAGCCGAGAATGGCGGCGCGGTCGAGCGGCATGTCCTTGTCGATGCTCACACAGGCGTGCTCGTGAATCAGCATCTGCTCGCAGAAGGCTGACAGGTTGAGCATCTGCATTACCGGCGAGCCATCGGCCCGCCGGATGCGCGGAGCCGCATCGCCGCTGCGGCGGGTGTCACCGCCCAGGCACAGCGCCATCCGCCCAGTGACGCAGAACTCGCAGTGGCCGCAGAAGGCGCTGAGGCAGGAGACGACATGGTCTCCCGGCTTGACCGTCTTCACTTCGCTGCCGACCGCACGGACGACCCCGGCCGCTTCGTGGCCGGGAATGGCCGGAAGCGGGTGGGGGTAGCTGCCTTCGATGAAGTGCAGGTCCGAATGGCACAGGCCGCAGGCCTTGGTGTCGATCAGGACTTCGTGCGGGCCGGGGTCAGCCAGCTCGACGTCGCCCATTATCAGGCCTTGTCCGGGCTGTTCGAGAATTGCTGCCTTTGCCATTTATCTTGTCCTTGCTTTACCGTGCTACGCCCATGTCGCCCGAGCTGAACGACGGTTGCGCCGTCATCGGCCCCTTGCCGTCGCGCAGGGCATTGGCACTCGGGCCCGGGTTGGGGGCATGACGGGCGAACTCGATGTGCGCGATCGAGCGGGCGTGGACTTCGTCCGGCCCGTCAGCAAGGCGCAGGGTGCGCTGGTGGGCATAGGCTGAGGCAAGACCGTAATCTTCGCTCACCCCGCCGCCGCCGTGCGCCTGGATCGCATCGTCGATGATCCGCAGTGCCATGTTGGGGGCCTGCACCTTGATCATGGCGATTTCCTGCTTGGCAGCCTTGTTGCCGACCTTGTCCATCATGTCGGCCGCCTTGAGGCACAGCAGGCGGGTCATCTCGATGTCGATGCGGGCGCGGGCAACGCGCTCTTCCCACACCGAATGCTTGTAGACCGGCTTGCCGAACGCCTCACGTTCTTGCAGGCGGCGGCACATCTTCTCCAGCGCTTCTTCGGCGACCCCGATGGTGCGCATGCAGTGGTGGATACGGCCCGGCCCGAGGCGCCCCTGGGCGATCTCGAACCCGCGCCCTTCGCCCAGCAGCATGTTGGTGACGGGCACGCGCACGTCCTTCAGTTCCACTTCCATGTGGCCATGGGGAGCATCGTCATAACCAAACACCGGCAGGTGGCGCAGAATGTTCACGCCCGGTGCGTCGATCGGCATCAAGACCATCGATTGCTGGGCGTGGCGCTGGGCGCCGAAATCGGTCTTGCCCATCACGATCGCCACCTTGCACCGCGGATCGCCAAGCCCGGATGACCACCATTTGCGCCCGTTGATGACGTATTCGTCACCGTCGCGTTCGATCCGGGTTTCGATGTTGGTGGCATCGGAGGAGGCAGTGAAGGGCTCGGTCATCAGGAAGGCGGAACGGATTTCGCCGTTCATGATCGGGGCGAGCCATTGCTCCTTCTGTTCACGGGTGCCGTAGCGGTGGAACACCTCCATATTGCCGGTATCGGGCGCGGAGCAATTGAACACTTCGCTGGCAAAGCCAATCCTGCCCATTTCCTCAGCGCAGAGCGCGTATTCGAGGTTGGTCAGGCCCGGCCCCTCGAATTCAAAGGTGTCATCGACATGGTGGTGGCTGTCGTTGCGCGGCGGCATGAACAGGTTCCAGATACCCTGCGCCTTGGCCTTAGCCTTGAGGTCCTCGACCACCTGGATCACCTTCCAGCGATCGCCCTCGGCGTCCTGCTGCTTGTAGGTGGCAACCGCCGGGCGCACGTTCGCCTCGATGAAATCGCGCACGCGGTTGCGCCAGTAGACCTGCCGTTCGGTGGGTTCGAAATCCATCAGTCGTTCCTCTCAATCATCATCGTCAATAGTGTGTTTCGTTCGAATCTTGCCGGTCAACGGTGGCAGAGGTGCCCCCATGCGCCAAGCTCTCATTTGTCCAGGGCTAGGGTGCCGAAGCCGATGCCGCCATCGCCGCCAGCCGGTTCTCGTGATCGGCGCGGCTGATCGGAAACCGGTTCAGCCAGAAGGCGGAAAACAGACCCAGCACCATGACCATGCTGCAATACATGGCGACCAGCGCCAGCAATACGTCGCGGTTGATTGATCCGGGTGCCGAACCGATCGGGAAGGCCGAAATCGACAGCATCCCCCCGGCAAGCAGGATCCCGACCCCGGTTGCGCTTTTCTGCACCAGCCAGTTACCGGCATAGAAGCTCCCCTCGGCCCGTCGCCCGGTCTTGGCCTCGAACGCCTCGACAATCTCAGCCACCATCGAGGTGGCGGAGATCACCGCGGCCACACCCGCTGCGTTGCTGACGAAAATAAAGCCGAACAAAGCGGCTGCGCTGGCCGTGCTGCCCAGCTCCGGCCATGTGCCGATGTAGTAGAAGCCGAACGGGATAAGCCAGAAGGTCATCGACACCAGCGTTGCGACCGCGCCGGTGCGGGCCTTGCCGAACCGGCGATGCAGCGGGCTGAGCGACACGAAAACCCCCACCACACTTAAGAACAGGACCAGCGGATAGAGCGCAATCTGCCCTTCCGACAATTCCCAAACGAAATAGTAGAGGTAATTCGACAGGGCGAAGGTCATGCCCTGGCTGATATAGGCGGCCAGCGCCCCGGCGGCGAAGATCAGAAATGGGCGTTCGGAAAACGCCTCGATGATTTCGGAGAACGCATGGCGCAGGGAAAAGGGCGGAGGCTTGTCCTTGGGATATCGGGCGATGAAACTGTGCTGGCCGAGCGCTGAAATCAGCACGAAGACAGCGATGGTAATTGCTCCGAACAGGCCGTAGGCTTCGTATCCCTCGCGGCCCAGCAGGTCGTCGCGCAGGAATACCTGATAGGCCAGGAACAGCACGATCAGTCCGCCGGTCCAGCCGAACAGGAAGCGATAGCGGAACAACGTGGTGCGCTCCTCGTAATCGCGGGTCAGTTCCGGCACGAGCGCGATCGAGGGCACTTCACAAGCCGACAAGAGCAGCCGCACCGTCACTGCGATCAGCAGCAGCGACCAGAAATCGGGAGGCCCGTCGAACGGTGGTGCCCACATGAAATACCACGCGAAGGCCAGCGGAATTGGAGCGGCGTAGAGCCATGGCAGACGCCTGCCCCAACGGGTGTAGGTCCGGTCCGACAGGTTGCCAAGGAACGGGTCGACAAAGGCATCGACGACCAGCGCGATCACCAGGGCGAGGCTGACCAGCCACGCCTCCATCCCCAGGACCTGATTGTAATAGGTCAGCAGGAATACCGAAAATCCGTTATCCTTGATCCCGAATGCAACCGAACCAGAGCCGTTGAACAGCTTGATCCGCATCGGCAGTGGGCGTGGTGGAGGGGTCATTTACCAGCGCTGGCCCTGGCCTGCTCTTCCAGTGCTTCAAGCGCGCCGAAGATCGCGGGTTCTTCCGGGTCCCAGCTGTAACGCGGGCCGAGAGTGATGCCCCCGTCCACCAGCAGGCTGGCCCCGGTGATGAAACCGCCCGCATCGCTGGCCAGGAAGGCGCAGGCCTCGGCAATATCGCGGGGCTGGCCGCCGCGCTTTACCGGCTGGGCGTTGCTGCTCATCTGGGCGATCACGCCCTTGGCCATGACCTTCTGCTCATCCGGGATTTCGAGCGAGGAGGTGAAGATGTTGGTGTTGATGAAGCCGGGCTGGATCGCGTTCACCCGTATGCCGAACTGGGCGAGATCGGCCGCCGCCATCTTGGTCAGGTGAAGAACGCCCGCCTTGGCCACGGCGTAGGTCGTGGGTGAATAGCCGGGGCCGACCGCTGCCACGCTCGACACGTTGACGATCGATGCGCCGGGGCGGCCCTGCATGTGCGGCACGGCATAGCGGATCCCGAATGCGACCGAGCGCAGCAGCAGGTCCATTGTCCGGTCCCAGTCGGTCGGTTCGACCTCGTGGATCTTGGCCCGCGCCCCGCCTGCGCCGGCGTTGTTGAACACCACGTCGATCCCGCCGGTCTCGCTCCCGGCCCGGTCCATCAGCGTGCGAATGGCCTCGGTGCTGGTGACGTCGCAGGGCTGGAACCGGACTGCTCCGTCCGAAGCAGCTGCCAGTGCCTCACCTGCGGCGACATCGATGTCGGCTGCGTAGACCACCGCGCCCTCGCAGGCGAACAGCTCTGCCGCCGCCTTGCCGATGCCTGATGCAGCACCGGTAATCACCACCGTCTTGCCAGAGAATCGCATTCCCGGCCTCTCCCATGTTGTTTTGCCCCAGCTTAGGCGCGTTCCAGCTTACGTCAACGTAACTTGGCCTGACGCTACGGCATCGGCCTTCGATCCGAACGTGCTTGCAGGACTCGGTGAAATCGCCTTACGTAAGCGTCAAGCGGCGGGGAAAACCCGCGCCGCATGTTTGCGAGAGGAGCTGCGACCATGTCCGATCTGGAAACCTTCCGCGCCGAAACGCGCATCTGGCTGGAGGCCAATTGCCCGCCAGAAATGCGTCAGCCCGCCCGGGGTGAGGAAGACGTGTTCTGGGGTGGCCGCAATGCCACGTTCCAGAGCGATGCGCAAAAGGCCTGGTTTGAGGCCTGCGTCGCCAAGGGCTATACGGTTCCGGCCTGGCCCAAGGACTATGGCGGGGCGGGTCTCAATGCCGCCGAGGCCAAGATCCTGCGCGAGGAAATGAACCGAATCGGCGCGCGCCCGCCGCTGTCGAGCTTCGGCATCTGGATGCTCGGCCCGGCGCTGCTCCATTTCGGAACCGAAGGCCAGAAGCAGCGCTTCCTCAATGAGATCGCGCGCGGTGAAATCCGCTGGTGCCAGGGATATTCGGAACCCGGCAGCGGATCTGACCTCGTCTCGATGCAAACCTTTGGCGAGGACCACGGCGATCACTGGGTCGTGAACGGGCAGAAGATCTGGACCAGCTATGCCGACAAGGCGGACTGGATTTTCTGCCTTGTCCGCACCGACAAGGCGAACAAGTATCAGGGTATCACCTTCATGCTGTTCGACATGACAACGCCCGGTGTCACCACCAAGCCGATCAAGCTGATCAGCGGTAACAGCCCGTTCTGCGAGACATTCTTCGACAATGTCGCGGTGCCCAAGTCCTATGGCGAGGACGTTCCCGGCTTCGTCGGCGAGATCAATCGCGGCTGGGATGTGGCCAAGTATCTGCTCGGCCACGAACGCGAGATGATCTCGGGCGCGGGCGGTGGGGACCGGACGGCGGCAATCGGCGCGGCGATGCTGCGCCATGCGGGTGAGCTTGATCCGCTGCTGCGGGCAGAGCTGGCGCTGTTCGATGTCGATGCCCTGGCCTATACCGCAATGGGCGAGAAGTTCCTGGACGAGATCAAGGTCGGCAAGGCACATCCGGCGCAGCCGAACATGATGAAGTATGTCGGGACGGAGCTCAACAAGCGTCGTCACGAACTGATGATGAGCGCAGGCGGTTCGCGCAGCCTCGAATGGGACAGCGAGGAGACCCGCGGCGGCAAGCCGGCGCGCGACTGGCTGCGGACCAAGGCCAACTCGATCGAGGGCGGCACCAGTGAAGTCATGCTCAACGTCATTTCCAAACGCATTCTCGATCTGCCGGGAGCCTGAACCATGGCACTTTACCACACCGAAGATCAGGCGATGCTGGCCGAAACCGCCAGCCAGTTCATGGCCGAGGAAGGCAGCATCGGGAAACAGCTGCGCCACTGGCGCGACCGTGAATGCAAGGACGGGTTCGGCCACGCCCTGTGGAAGCAGATGGCGGAAATGGGCTTCACCGGCATCCTGGTTGGCGAGGAAGACGGCGGCATGGGCATGGGCCATGTCGAGGCCGGGATCGTGCTTGAGCAGATCGGGCGCAATCTGACCCCGTCACCGTTCCTGACCAGTTCGGTTCTGGCGGTGGCCGCGCTCAGGCACGGCTCAGCCGACCTCAAGGGGCGTTATCTTCCTGGCCTGCTGTCGGGCGACAGCGTGTTTGCGGTGGCGATTGATGAAGGGGCGAAGCACCGTCCTGAGCGGATCAGGACCCGCGCCGAGAAATCGGGCAACGGCTTCCGCCTCTCGGGTCAGAAGGACTTCGTGGTTCACGGGTCCAGCGCCGACATGCTGGTGGTTGCCGCGCGCACCTCCGGCAGCGATGACGATGTGGACGGCATCACCTTGTTCGCCGTGCCCAAGGATGCGGCTGGCATGAGCCACGATGCCGTGCGGCTGGTTGACAGCTCGATGGCGACGCACACGACGTTCGACAGCGTCGAGCTGGACGGCGACGCCGTGATCGGCGAAGTCGATGGCGGGCGCGAAGTGCTCGGTGCCGTCCTGATGGCCGGGCGCATCGGCGCCGCGGCGGAGGGTGTGGGCGTAGCAGCTGGGGCGATGGACCTGACGGTCGATTACCTCAAGCAGCGCAAGCAGTTCGGCAAGCTGATCGGAGAGTTCCAGGCGCTGCAGCACCGCGCCGCACACCTCTATTCCGAAGTCGAGATCGCCCGTGCGGTAACCATCAAGGCGGCCCAGTTGCTGGATGGCGGCAGCGAACGGGCTGACCTGATGACCTCGGTCGCCAAGGCCAAGGTGGCCAAGGCCGCCAGCCTGGCGGTCAAGGAAGGGGTGCAGATGCATGGCGGCATCGGCATGACCGACGAATACGACGTGGGCCTCTACATGAAGCGCGATCGTGCGCTGCAGGAGTTCCTCGGTGATCTCTATTACCACGCCGACCGCGTGGCCAAGCTGAGCGGATATTGATGATGGACCTGCATTCCCTGTTCAACCTCGACGGGCGCGTGGCGCTGGTGACCGGCGGCAGCCGGGGTATCGGCCGGATGTTCGTCGAAGGTCTGCTCGCCGCCGGCTGCGCCCGGGTCTACATCTCCGCCCGCAAGGTCGAGCAGATGGAAGAGACCATCGCCCATTTCGGCGCCGACAAGGTGATCGGCATCCCCGCCGACCTCAGCCAGATGGACGGGATGCAGCATCTGGCGGACGAGCTTGCCAGGCGTGAAAGCAAGCTCGACATTCTGATCAACAATGCGGGTGCCGCCTGGGGCCAGCCGTTCCTCGAGTTCAGCGAGGCGGGCTGGCACCGGACGATGGACCTCAACGTCAAGACGCCGTTTTTCCTGACCCAGAAGCTGCACCCGTTGCTGGCGGCGGCAGCCACTGCCGATCGCCCGGCCAAAGTGATCCACGTCTCGTCGATTGACGGGCAGCGGATCAACCCGTGGGAAACCTACGCCTATCAGGCCAGCAAGGCAGCGGTGATCCAGCTGACCCGCCGGATGGCGGCGCGGCTGATTTCGGACAACATCATCGTGACATCGATCGCGCCGGGAGCCTTCCCGAGCGAGATGAACAAGGCGGCCAAGAATGCCCCCGATGCCAGCGCTGCCGGCATTCCCGCCAAGCGGATCGGCACCGCCGAGGACATGGCTGCCGCCGCGATCTATCTGTGCAGCCGAGCCGGAGACTATGTTGTCGGGGATACGCTGACGGTCGATGGCGGCGTGGTCAACGCCCACCTGCCGAGCCACTTTGCCGATCCCGGCGGCAAGGGCTGACGCGCAGCCGCGCATCCATTTGCATCATCGGCAATACGAAAAGCCCCGCCACGCGGGGCTTTTCTGTGCGGCGCGGCGGATGCGGGCCAACCGCTGGCCATACCCGCCAAACCCACTTGACCGCGCGCAGCCATTCCCATATTTTGATATTTATCGAATCATGGGAATAATTCAATGGAGCCAGCCACTGTCATCAAGGCGCTCGGTGCGCTGGCGCAGGAGCACCGGTTGGCGGTGTTCCGCCTGCTGGTCCAGGCGGGCGACGGCGGGCTGGCAGCCGGGGCACTTGCCGAAAAGCTCGATGTGCCCCCTTCCTCGATGAGCTTCCACCTCGCCCAGCTCGCCAATGCCGGGCTGGTTACCCAGCGGCGCGAGAGCCGCTCGATCATCTATTCGGCGGACTATGCCGCCATGAACCGCCTGATGGGTTACCTGACGGAAAACTGCTGCGGCGGCGTGCCATGCGGCGGCGAACAGGAACCGCAAGACCATCCGAAACGGGAGACTGCCTGATGAAACGCTTCCATGTCCACGTCGGCGTGACCGACCTTGACCGTTCGATTGCCTTCTATGCGAACCTGTTCGGCGCCCAGCCTGCAGTGGTGAAGCCCGACTATGCCAAGTGGATGCTGGAGGATCCGCGCATCAACTTTGCCATCTCGATGCGCGCCGATGCGGCCAAGGGTATCGAGCATGTCGGCCTGCAGGTCGAAGACCAGGCCGAGCTGGCCGAAGTCTACGCCCGCCTCAATGCCGCCGACGCGCCAGTGCTGGAAGAGGGCGCGACCACCTGCTGCTATGCCAAGTCGGAAAAGAGCTGGATCGCCGATCCCGACGGCGTGGTGTGGGAAGCTTTCCTGACTGAAGGGGGTAGCACCACCTACGGCGGCAGCCCGGATCTCGCTCAGCTTGCATCCGCCAACGCAGCCAACGGTGCGTGCTGCGCGCCGCAGGTAGCGTCCACCCCTGCCACCTGCTGCTGAGGCCTGCCATGTCCGAAAGACTACTCAACGCGTTGTTCCTGTGCACCGGGAACTCGGCCCGCTCCATCCTCGGCGAGGCCATCCTGAACCATGACGGCGCGGGCCGGTTTCGCGCCTTCAGCGCCGGGAGCAATCCCACTGGCGCGGTCAATCCGTGGGCAATCCACACCCTGAAGACGCTCGGCTATCCGGTGGCTGGGTATCGCTCCAAAAGCTGGCACGAATTCGCTGACGGTCCGGAATTCGACCTGATCTTCACTGTCTGTGACAGCGCTGCGGCCGAAACCTGCCCGGTCTGGCCGGGGCGGCCAACCTCGGCGCACTGGGGCATTCCCGATCCCGCGGCGGTGGAAGGGAGCGAAGCGGAAAAGGCCGCCGCTTTCCTCGATGCCTTCCGCATGATGAAACGCCGGATCGACCTGATGCTCGCGCTGCCGCTCGCCAGTCTCGAAGAACTCGCGCTGCGCGACAGGCTGCAAGCGATCGGGCGGGAGGCGGACGCACAATGACCAGTTCCACGGCTGCCGCAGAGGCCCGCGCTGCCGGGCTCGGCCTGTTCGAAAAATGGCTGTCGGTCTGGGTCGGGGCGGCGATTCTCGCCGGGCTGGCGCTGGGTAATCTGTTGCCGGGCCTGTTCGGCGCGCTTGCCGCGCTGGAATATGCCTCAGTCAACCTGGTGGTCGCGGTGCTGATCTGGGCGATGATCTTCCCGATGATGGTCGCGGTCGATTTCGGCGCGGTCCGGCGGGTGGGCGACAAGCCGCGGGGGCTGGTGATCACACTGGTGGTCAACTGGCTGATCAAGCCGTTCACCATGGCGGCGCTGGGCGTGCTGTTCTTCGAGGTGGTGTTCGCCGACCTGATCGAGCCTGCCGATGCCCAGCAGTACATCGCCGGGCTGATCCTGCTCGGCGCGGCACCTTGCACCGCGATGGTGTTCGTCTGGTCGCAGATGACCCGGGGCGACCCCGCCTACACCCTGGTGCAGGTGGCGGCGAACGACCTGATCATGATCGTCGCCTTTGCGCCGATCGTTGCGCTGCTGCTCGGGGTGACGGACATTGCCGTGCCGTGGGAGACGCTGCTGCTCTCGGTCGCGCTCTATGTCGTCGTGCCGCTGCTGGCCGGAGCCTTCGTGCGCAGCCGCCTGCTTGCCAGCAACAATGGCAATGTGGAGGCAGTGACCGCCTTTACCGCCGGCATGAAACCCCTCTCGGTGATCGGCCTGCTGCTGACCGTGCTGCTGCTGTTTGGCTTCCAGGCGGAGACCATTGTCGAACGCCCGCTGCTGATTGCGCTGATCGCGGTGCCGATCATCGTCCAGAGCTACGGCATCTTCTTCATCGCCTATGGCTGGGCCAAGGTGTGGAAGGTGCCACATGCGGTCGCCGCACCTTGCGCCTTGATCGGCACCTCCAACTTTTTCGAACTGGCGGTGGCGGTTGCGATCGGCCTGTTCGGGCTGGGCAGCGGGGCAGCGCTGGCGACAGTGGTGGGCGTGCTGGTGGAAGTGCCAGTGATGCTGACCCTGGTCGCCTTCGCCAACCGCACCCGGGGCAGCTTCGCAGCAGGCTGAGCCGCCTAGCCCATCAGTTCGCGCACGAACGGGATCAGCCCGGTCTGCCGTTGGCGTTTCATGCGTTCGGCGGACAGGATCTGCTGCACCTTGCCGTAGCACGCCTGGACATTGTCGTTGATCACCACGTAGTCATAGGCGTCCCAGTGGCTGATCTCGGCGCGGGCGCGCTCCATGCGGGCGTTGATGACGTCCTGACTGTCCTGCGCGCGGCCTTCGAGTCGGCGGCGCAGTTCGTCGATGCTGGGCGGGAGCAGGAACACCCGGACCACGTCCTGCTGGTCCTTCTGATAAAGCTGCTGGGTGCCCTGCCAGTCAATGTCGAACAGGAAGTCGTGCCCTTCCTTCAGCGCGGCACGGATGCGAGCCTTGGGCGTGCCGTAGCGATGCCCGAACACGTGCGCCCACTCGTAGAAGTCGTCTTCCTCCACCATCCGGTCGAAGTCGGCATCGCTGACGAAGTGGTAGTGGACCCCGTCCTGCTCGCCCGGGCGGATCGGGCGGGTGGTGCAGGACACCGAGAGCCTGATTTCGCTGTCCGCCTCCAGCAGCATCCGGCTGATGGTGGTCTTGCCCGCACCCGAGGGCGAGGAAAGGATGAACATCAGGCCCCTGCGGGCGAGCGTGGTGTGGAGACCGGTCATGCCTGCTCATGCGCTGGGACGAGAGTGGAAATCAAGGGGGCGCTGCCTGTTTCTGGTCAGGCTGCGCCCCCTTTGCATTATCAGACCGCGGCGTTCTTCTTCACGGTGATGACTTGGGAATAGGTGAATTCCTTCAGCCCTTCGACCCCGTATTCAGCGCCAAAGCCGGACTGCTTGTGTCCGCCAAACGGCGCGAACGGCGACAGGTGGAGGAACTCGTTGATCCACACGGTGCCGGTTTCGAGCTGTTCGGCGATCTTTACTCCGCGCTCGACGTCCTTGGTCCAGACCGCGCCGGCGAGGCCATATTCGGAATTGTTGGCACGCTCGATCACTTCCTCATCCGTGCTGAACTTCATCAGCGGCATGACCGGGCCGAACTGTTCCTCGGCGACAATCCGCGCGTCTTCCGGCGGATTGTCGAGGATGGTGATCGGCACATAGTAGCCCGAGCCCGAGGGATCGACTTCGCCGCCGACCAGGAAGTTATAGCCGTTGTCCTTGGCATCCTGGATCAACTCGCACACGCGGTCGAACTGCTTCTTGTTCTGGATCGGGCCGACAGCCGTGCCCTGCTGCGCGCCGTCGCCGACTTTCACGCCCTTGGCATATTCGGCAATCGCCTTGCTGAGATCGTCATAGATGTCTTCGTGGATGTAGATCCGCTTGGCGGCAACGCAGATCTGGCCGGCGTTGGTGAAGCTTGACCAGAACAGCTGCTCAGCCACCTTCTCCACGTCGGCATCGGGCAGCACGATCGAGGCGTCGTTGCCGCCCAGTTCGAGCGTGATCCGCTTGAGGTCCTTGCTTGCCCCTTCCATGATCTTCTTGCCGGTGGCGGTGGAGCCGGTGAAGGTGATCTTGTCGATATCGGGATGGCTGGTGATCAGCGGGCCGAGGCTGTCTTCGCCGGTGATCACGTTGACCACGCCCGCGGGCGCCGCGTCCTTGATCAGCTCGGCCAGGCGCAGGGTGGTGAGCGGGGTGAAGGGCGAGGGCTTCAAAACGATGGTGCAGCCGGCCAGCATGGCGGGCGCGATCTTCTGCATCGCCATCATCACCGGGAAGTTCCACGGCACGATTCCGCCGACCACGCCCACCGGCACGCGGCGGGTGCGGCTGAGGCGCTGTTCGCTGTCCTCGTTCACCACTTCGTCGAGGTTCAGGGTCGCCTGCGCCCCGGCCATCATCGAGGCGCCGATGATTTCGCCCATCGCCTGTTGGTGCGGCTTGCCCTGTTCGGCGGTCAGCAGACGGTGCAGTTCGTCAGCGTTTTCCTTGATGATCGCGGACATCTTCTGGATCGCCGCGCGGCGTTCTTCGATCGGGGTCTTCGACCAGGTCTTGAACGCGCGGCGGGCGGCGGCGACGGCGCGGTCAAGCTCGTCCGCTCCGCAGGCCGGCACGCGGCCGATAACTTCCTCGTTGGCAGGATTGACGACATCGAGCCACTGGCCGTTGTCGATCATCTCACCGTCGATCAGGTTGCGGTAGTCAGTCATCTGGTTCTCTCCCGGGAATAGCGCGCGATTCTCGCGCAGGTTTGTGGGCCATTCGATAGCATGATGAAACTGGTTATTATAGGGGATGGTTGCAGGTTCAGGACCGGCGCCATTCGCGCAAGTCGCCAGCGCCCGCCACGACCTCGCCCGCGGTGCCAACCGGTTCGGCGCGGCCATCGGTGAGGAATGCGATCATCGCCGCGTCTTCCGGCAGCACGGCGGCCAGGGTGCGCTTGCCTGCGGGCGTCCGGGCCACCACCGTGCCCAGTCTCGGTTCGCCCTGCCGCCCGTAATGGACAGTGTAGGTTTCGATCGTGGCCGGGCCAAGATAGCCCTTGTCCAGCTCCGGCACAGGCCCGCGGGCCGCGTCAGCTTCCGCCTGATAATCGAAGGCTTGCGGGAAAGTGATCTCGGGATTGGGCTGGCTGGTCAGCACGATGGTGTGGTTGTGGGTGGCATAGCCGCCATTGGCAAACAGCAGGCCAGTGCGCTGCCTGTCTCGGGGCTCGGCTCGCAGCTTGCCGACCATGCAGGCGACCGCGTGGCTCATGTAGTTGCCGATTGGCCCGCCGCCGAAAGTCAGCCCGCCGAACACGGTGGCCGGCCGATCAAGCGGCCAGCCGATCACCCGCCGCGCCATCTTGGGCACGCAGGGGAAGCAGCTGTAAAGCTCGGCATGGTCAATATCCTCGACCGCCACGCCGTTCAGTTCCAGCGCCCGGGTGAGCGACACGGCCATGCTGGCCGACGCATCGAACCGGTCGCGTTCGAGGAAATCGTCGCTCTCGTGCGCTGCCGCACCGGCGCCGACATAGGCAAGCTTGCTGTCCGGCACGCCACGGCGGCGCGCCTCGGCCAGGCTGGTGACAAGGAACGCCGCCCCCTGGTTGACGCTGGAATTGGCGACCTGCAGCTTGGTGTAAGGGAAGGCGATCGGGCGGTTGTCGGCGTTGGCAGTGACGATATCGTGCGCGCTGGTTTCAGTGCGGATCCAAGCCGAGGGATTGGCTGCGGCAACTTGCGCAAAGCGTTCCCAGATTGCCCCGCTTTCCGCCTGTCCCTGAGCCAGCGACTGGCCATAGGCAGCGCGCCCGGCATTCTCGTAAAGCGGGTAGACATCGACCGGTACGGTCAGGCCATAGGACTGGCGATAGCCGACCGTGCGCCGGTGTGCGGCATCGCGCAGGGCATTGGGCTTGCGATCCGAACCGGCGGCCGCGGCGCGGGCGCGGGCGAGATGGGCGGCGGTGCGCAGCGCTTCGCCCCCGCTCACGGCGCAGACGGTTGCCTCGCCCGCACCGATCCGGTTGGCCGCTTCGTTGAGCAACAGGATGGGGCTGTCGCCATTGGGCAGGGCGGTCTGGAACAGATGGGCAGGCGCCGCGCCAATGCCGCGGGCGACCACTTCCGTCAGCGGGTTGAGCTGGGGCCAGGACAGCTGGCTCACCAGTGCCAGCGAATTGATATCTGCCAGCCAGCCGCCGCCAGCATCGGCATCGGCGGCCCTGAGCGCGGCGATCATCAGTTCGCCAGAATCGAGCCCCTGCTCCGGCCTGTCCGGCCGGTCGTTGATCTGTCCTACGCCGACGATCACCGGAATGCGTTCGGGGCTGGCGCTCATCACTCGTTCTCCCAAGTCTGTCACAGCCTCATAATCGGGCGGCGTGCGATGGCAAACCCGTGACGATTGTGATCGCGGGCCGACCGTGGCAGCCCCAGCTTCCGATACCCCAAGGTCCCGCACCTGATGGGAAAGCAAAAATCGGCCTCAAGCCGGATTGCCCCGGGCCGGACCGCGCCGTAAGGGGATGCCCTGACACGCTGCGACCAGTCCTCCGAACGCCCCGCAGCCGCCTGGAGCAATAAAGAGCCCGTTATGAAACTCACCCATCTCGACCGTCTCGAGGCCGAGAGCATCCACATCATGCGCGAAGTCGTTGCCGAAGCGCAGAACCCGGTCATGCTCTATTCGATCGGTAAGGACAGTGCGGTGATGCTGCACCTGGCGAAGAAGGCGTTCTATCCCTCGCCGCCGCCGTTCCCGCTTCTCCATGTCGACACCTCATGGAAGTTCCGCGACATGTATGCCCTGAGGCAGAAGGCGGCTGACGATGCAGGCATGACCCTGCTCGTATGGCAGAACGAGGAAGCCAAGGAACGCGGGATCAATCCGTTCGACCACGGCCCGCTTCACACCGACATGTGGAAGACCCAGGGTCTCAAGCAGGCGCTCGACCATTACGGCTTCGATGCTGCGTTCGGCGGCGCGCGCCGCGACGAGGAAAAGAGCCGGGCGAAGGAGCGGATCTTCTCGTTCCGCACCGCCAGCCACGGTTGGGATCCGAAGAACCAGCGGCCCGAGTTGTGGAATGTCTACAACGCGAAGAAAGCCAAAGGTGAGAGCATCCGCGTGTTCCCTCTGTCCAACTGGACCGAGCTCGACATCTGGCAATACATCATGGCCGAGCAGATCGAGATCGTACCCCTCTATTTCTCCGCCCCGCGCCCGACCTTTGAATACGAAGGCGGGCTGTTCATGGTTGACGATGCCGAGCGGCTGGAGCGGGTCATGGGCACGCTGCCGCCGATCGTCGAGCGGTCCGTCCGCTTTCGCACACTGGGTTGCTGGCCGCTGACCGGCGCGGTCGAAAGCGAGGCGACAACGCTGGCCGAAGTGGTGCAGGAAATGCTGCTCACCACCACTAGCGAGCGGCAGGGCCGGGTGATCGACAAGGACGAAGGCGGTGCCGGGATGGAGAAAAAGAAGCAGGAGGGGTATTTTTGATGGCCGATCGCCCCGCCTATGAAACCGATGCCCTGATTGCCGATGATATCGAGGCCTATCTCGATCAGCACCAGAACAAGGACCTGCTGCGCTTCATCACCTGCGGCAGCGTTGATGACGGCAAGAGCACGCTGATCGGGCGGTTGCTGTACGATTCGAAGATGATCTTCGAGGATCAACTCGCCGCGCTGGAAAATGACAGCAAGCGGGTTGGTACCCAGGGCCAGGAAATCGACTTCGCCCTGCTGGTCGACGGGCTCGCTGCCGAGCGTGAGCAGGGCATCACCATCGATGTCGCCTATCGCTTCTTCGCGACCGAAAAACGCAAGTTCATCGTCGCCGATTGTCCGGGCCACGAGCAGTACACCCGCAACATGGTGACCGGCGCTTCGACCGCTGACGTGGCGGTGATCCTGATCGATGCACGAAAAGGCGTGCTGGTGCAGACCCGGCGCCACAGCTTCCTGTGTCACCAACTCGGCATCCGCAATCTGGTGCTGGCGGTCAACAAGATGGACCTGGTCGATTACGATCAAGCGGTGTTCGATGCGATCTGTGCGGACTATGCCGCCTTCGCGCAAAGCATCGGGATCGAAAGCTTCACCGCGCTGCCGATTTCCGGGTTCAAGGGTGACAATATCACCCCCAAAGCGGACGGCGCGCCCTCGGCCAACACGCCGTGGTATTCCGGCCCCAGCCTGATCGAGCATCTAGAGACCGTGCCGCTGGTCAATGAAGCGGCGCAGGAGCGCGGCTTCCGGATGCCGGTGCAATGGGTCAACCGGCCCAACCTGGATTTCCGCGGCTTCTCCGGCCTGATTGCCAGCGGCACGGTAAAGCCGGGCGATGCGGTGCGGATCGTGCCCTCCGGCAAGACTAGCACGGTCAAGTCGGTGGTGACGTTCGGCGGCGATCTGGCGCAGGGCGTGGCTGGCCAGTCGGTCACCGTGACCCTGGTCGACGAGGTCGATTGCTCCCGCGGCGACGTGATCGCATCGGCCGAGGATCCCCCGCAGGCCTCCGACCAGTTCGAGGCGACGCTGGTCTGGCTCAGCGACGAGGCAATGAAGCCGGGCCGGGGCTATTGGCTCAAGCTGGCCACCCAGACGGTGACCGCCACGGTGCAGGAGCCGAAGTACGAGATCAACGTCAATACGCTTGAACACCTCGCTGCCAAGACGCTCGAACTCAACGCGATCGGGGTGGCCGAAATCCACACCGAGAAGCCGATCGTGTTCGAGCCTTATGACAAGAGCCGCTCGCTCGGCGGGTTCATCCTGATCGACAAGCTGACCAATGCCACGGTCGCGGCCGGGATGCTCCACTTCAGCCTGCGCCGGGCAGACAACGTCCACTGGCAGGCGGTCAGCACCACCCGCGAACAGCACGCCGCGCTCAAGAACCAGAAGCCCCTGGTGCTGTGGTTCACCGGACTTTCCGGCTCGGGCAAGTCGACCATCGCCAACGCGGTGGAGCAGCGGCTGGTGCACATGAACCGCCACACCTTCCTGCTCGATGGCGACAATGTGCGCCACGGGCTGAACAAGGACCTGGGCTTTACCGAGGCCGACCGGATCGAGAACATCCGCCGGGTCGGCGAAGTGGCACGGTTGATGACCGATGCCGGTCTGATCGTGCTGACCGCTTTCATCAGCCCGTTCCGGGCCGAGCGCGATCTGGTCCGGGCGATGATGGCCGAGGGCGAGTTCGTCGAGATATTCGTCGATACCCCGCTAGAAGTGGCCGAGGCGCGTGACGTGAAAGGCCTCTACAAGAAGGCGCGGAGCGGCGAACTCAAGAACTTCACCGGGATTGACAGCCCCTACGAAGCGCCGGAGAACGCGGAAATCCGGGTCAACACGGTGGGGATGACGGTGGACGAGGCGGCGGACTACATCGTGTCGCGGATCCTGCCACTGCGATGAGCATGACCGACGCAGAACTCGCCGCGCATCTCGCGCACGTGGCTGGGCGCCTGCTGCTGGAAGTCCGCGCCAGCGGTGTGTTCACAGGCAAGGCGCTGGGCAAGGCGGGGGATGAAACCGCCAACCAGTTCCTGTGCCACGCCCTGCGCGCCCAGCGGCCCGACGACGGCCTGCTGAGCGAGGAGGAAAAGGACAACCCCGAACGGCTGGCCAAGGGCCGCGTATGGATTGTCGATCCGGTCGACGGCACCCGCGAATATGGCGAGGAACGCAGCGACTGGGCGGTTCATGTCGGGCTGGCCGTGGACGGGGTGGCGACGATTGGCGCGGTCGCCTTGCCGGGGCTCGATGGCGGGGTGGTGCTGCGCAGTGACCAGCCGCAGGCGTTGCCGCCGGCGCCGTCGCGTCCGCGCATGGTCGTCAGCCGGACTCGCCCTGCGGCAGAGGCGGTGGCAGTGGCCAAAACGCTCGGGGCCGAACTGGTGCCAATGGGCAGCGCTGGGGCCAAGGCCATGGCGGTAGTGCTGGGGCAGGCGGAGATTTATCTCCATTCCGGCGGCCAGTACGAATGGGACAGCTGCGCCCCGGTCGCCGTGGCCCGGGCGCACGGTCTCCATACCAGCCGGATGGACGGCAGCGCACTGGTCTATAACCAGCGCGATACCTACATGCCGGACCTGCTGATCTGCCGCCCGGAATGGGCCGGGCCGGTCCGCGACGCGCTGGCATCGCAGACCGGCTGAGCCTCAGGTTCAGTCGACGAAGTCGTCGATCCGCTCGACCACGATCGCCGGGGCCATGCCGCCTGCGGCACACATGGTGACCAGGCCGTAGCGCCCGCCGCGCCGTTCCAGTTCGTCGATAACGGTGCCGATCAGCATGGAGCCAGTGGCCCCAATCGGGTGGCCCAGTGCAATCGAGCCGCCATTGACGTTGACCTTGTCCCAGTCGAGTTCGAGATCGCGCACGAACTTGGCGGCGACCACCGCGAAGGCTTCGTTGATCTCGTAAAGGTCGATGTCGTCGGTGGTCAGCCCGGCCTTCTCCAGCACCTTTTTCGCCGCCGGGACCGGGGCGTTGAGCATCAGCGTCGGGTCATCACCCATGTTGGCGGTGGCGACGATCCGCGCGCGCGGCTTGAGCCCATGCTTGCGGGCATAGTCGGCGCTGGCAACCAGCACGGCAGCGGCACCATCGACCACGCCAGAGCTGTTGCCGGCGTGATGGAAGTGCTGGATTTCGAGGTCCGGGTACTTCTGGTTGATCAGCTTGCGGAAGGTCGTGCCCGCCGCATCAATCGGCACGTTGGCGATTTTGGTGAAGGCCGGTTCGAGCTGGGCAAGGCCTTCCATGGTGGTTTCGGGGCGCGGGTATTCATCGTGGTCGAGAATCACGTTGCCCTCGTCATCCACCACCGGAACCAGCGATTTGGCGAAGCGGCCAGCGGCGATCGCTTCGGCCGCGCGCTGCTGGCTGCGGTAGCCGACTTCGTCGAGGTCCTGGCGGGTGAAGCCTTCCATGCTGGCGATGGCGTCGCCGCAGATGCCCTGGTGGCTCTGCGGATGGACCTTTTGCAGCCGCTCGTTGTAGCTGCCCATCATCGGCGGCTTTAGCCCGGCCTGCATCTTTTCCTTGGCCATCTGCGCTGTCAGGCTCATCATTTCGGTGCCGCCTGCAACCACGCAATCGGCCATCCCGCTCATCACCTGTGCCGCAGCCAGGTTGACCGAGGTGATCCCGCCGCCGCAGAACCGGTCCAGCGTCATCCCGCTGCTGGTCACATCATACCCGGCATCGAGCGAGGCCATCCGCCCCATGTCACCGGCCTGCAAGCCGTCCTGGGTGGAGACCGACCAGATCACGTCATCGACGGTCTTGGTGTCGAGGTTGTTGCGGTCCTTGATCGCCTTGAGCACGGTGGCTGCGAGGTGCTGCGGGTGCTGCGCTGCCAGCGCGCCCTTGCCCTGCTTGCCGATCCCGCGCGGGGTCCGCACTGCGTCGATGATGTAAGCCTCAGCCATGTCCCATTCCTCTCGCCTGTCGAAATTGCAGTTGACGTGTCCGTAAACCTTGGCCAGCAACACGGCAAGAACTCAGTTGCAATCAAAAATGGGAGTGAGGCAATGTCGGAAGAGCTGCTGACCGAAGTGCGGGACGGTGTCCTGATCATCACCATCAACCGGCCCGAGGCCAAGAACGCGATGAACAAGGCTGCGGCCGAAGGCATTGCGGCGGCCGTCGACCGGCTCGATTCGGACGACTCGCTGCGGGTCGGGATCCTGACCGGCGCGGGCGGCACGTTCTGTTCCGGCATGGACCTTAAGGGCTTTCTGCGCGGCGAGCGGCCCAGCATCGAAGGGCGCGGGTTCGGCGGCATTACCGAGAAAGGCCCGGTCAAGCCGCTGATCGCCGCGGTGGAAGGTTATGCGCTGGCTGGCGGCATGGAGCTGATGATCAGCTGCGACCTGATTGTCGCGCACAAGGATGCGAAGTTCGGCATTCCCGAAACCAAGCGCGGCCTCGCCGCCGCTGCCGGTGGCCTGATGAAGCTGCCCCGGATGATCCCGCCCAAGATCGCGATGGAGCTGGCGCTGACCGGTGACTTCATCGACACCGCGCGCGCTTATGCTCTCGGTCTGGTCAACCGGGTGACCGATGGCCCGGCGCTCGATGCGGCGATCGAGCTGGCGAACGCGATCACCGCCAACGGCCCGACCGCTGTGCGCGTGTCGAAGCAGATCGTGATCGAATCCGGCGGCTGGACGCAGGACGAGATGTGGGAGAAGCAGGCTGCCCTGTTGCCGCAGGTGTTCATGAGCGCCGATGCGCGCGAAGGCGCCGCTGCCTTTGCGGAGAAGCGCAAGCCCAACTGGACGGGCAAGTAAGCTGATGGCCGGCCCTCTAGACGGCATCCGTATCGTCGAGTTCGCCGGGATTGGCCCCGGCCCGTTCTGCGGGATGATGCTGGCCGATCACGGCGCGGAAGTGATCCGGATCGACCGGGCCAGCGGCGTGCGCGGCGGCTCGCAGCCGGTCACGCAGAAGGACGTGCTGGCGCGCGGACGCAAGTCGATCGCGATCAATCTCAAGACCGCCGAAGGCGTGGCGCTGGCGCGCAAGCTGGCCGCCAGTGCCGATGGGGTGATCGAGGGCTTCCGCCCCGGCGTGATGGAGCGGCTCGGCCTGGGCCCGGAGGAACTGCTCAAGGATAATCCGAAGCTGGTCTATGGCCGGATGACCGGCTGGGGCCAGACTGGCCCCTATGCCCCCTATGCCGGGCATGACATCAACTACATCGCGCTGGCAGGCGCGCTGGCGCATTTCGGCCGGGCGGGCGGCAAGCCGACCCCGCCGATCAACATGGTCGGTGATTTCGGCGGCGGCGGGATGATGCTCGCGTTCGGGATGGTGAACGCCCTGCTCAATGTCGCGCGCGGCGGTGAGGGGCAGGTGATCGATTGCGCCATGACCGACGGCACCGCGGTGTTGATGAGCATGATGCACGGGATGAAAAATGTCGGCGTGTGGTCGGAGGAGTTGGGGGTCAACCTGCTCGATACTGGGGCACACTTCTACGACACCTACGAAACAGCGGACGGCAAGTTCGTCTCGATCGGCAGCATCGAGCCGCAATTCTACGCCGAGCTGCGCCGTCTCGCCGGGCTGGCTGATGATCCTGCGTTCGACGCCCAGCACGACCGCCGTCAATGGGGCGCGCTCAAGGACAAGCTCACCGCGCTGTTCAAATCGAAGACCCGCGCCGAGTGGGACACGCTGATGGAGCATACCGATGTGTGCTACGCCCCGGTGCTGACCATGAGCGAGGCCGCCGCGCATCCGCACAATGTCGCGCGCGGCACTTTCGTCGAGGTGGCGGGCGATCTTCAGCCCGCGCCCGCCCCGCGCTATTCGGTTACCCAGACCGCCGTGCCCGCACCAGCGCCGATGCCCGGTAATGACACCGACGCGATCCTCGCCGCGCTCGGCCTTTCCGATGATGACCGCACCGCTCTGCGCGATGCCGGTACGATAGCCTGACAGGAGCCTATGCCCATGCTCGATCTCTCCCGCCGCTTCGCCTACACCGAGGAACACAACATGTTCCGCGACACTGTGCGCAAGGTGTTCGCCCAGCATCTCGAACCGTTCCTCGACGAGCACGAGAAGAACGGCATTGTCCCGCGTGAGGTGTGGAAGGCGGTGGGCGAGGCAGGCCTGCTGTGCCCCACGGTCAAGGAAGAGAACGGCGGCCTTGGGCTCGACTTCGGCTATTGCGCGGTGGTGGGCGAGGAAATGGCCTACCTCGGCAGCGCCGCCGGGTTCACCCTGCAAAGCGACATAACCGCCAATTACTTCGAGCGGCTCGGCACCGAGGAACAGCGCGCGAAATATCTGCCCGGTATGGTCAGCGGCGACATCATCACCGCCATTGCCATGACCGAGCCGGGTGCCGGCAGCGACCTGCAGGGTATCCGCACCACCGCGCGCGAGGATGGCGGCGACTACGTGATCAACGGCTCCAAGACCTACATCACCAACGGCCAGAATGCTGACGTGGTGATCGTGGTCGCCAAGACCGACCCGGCGGCAGGGGCCAAGGGCACCACACTGCTGTTGGTCGAGGACGGCACACCCGGCTTCGTCAAGGGCCGCAACCTTGACAAAATCGGCCAGCACGCTGCCGACACCAGCGAACTGTTCTTCGAAGATGTGCGCGTGCCACGCGAAAACGTGCTCGGCGGGGTCGGGCGCGGGTTCATCCACCTGATGGAGGAACTGCCGCAGGAACGGCTCGGCATCGCGGTCGGCGGGCAGGCCGCAGCCCAGCGCGCGTTCGACGAGGCAGTCAAGTTCACCAAGGACCGCAAGGCTTTCGGGCGCACGGTGTTCGAGTTTCAGAACACCAAGTTCACTCTGGCCGATCTTGCCGCTGACCTGCAGGTCGGCTGGGCGCACCTGGATTGGGCACTGCTGCGCCACTTGAAGGGCGAGCTGACTACCGAAGAAGCGAGCGCGGCCAAGCTGTGGCACACCGAGCTGCAGTGGAAGGCAGTCGATGTCGCGCTCCAGCTCCACGGCGGGGCGGGCTACATGAACGAATACGCCATCGCCCGCCTGTGGCGCGATGCCCGCGTGACGCGGATCTTCGGCGGCACCAACGAAATCATGAAGGAAGTGATCAGCCGGGGGATTTGATTCCCTCTGCCACGACTTTTGGTGCGCCCCCCGGCGATCCGGCCGCACGATTAGCAGGCCAATGAACCAATATGAAAAGGGCGCCGGAAGCGATTCCGGCGCCCTTTTGGTGTCTGCGATCCGCCGGGGTTCAGGCGGTGCGGGTGCCGCTCATCGGCATCGAGCCGAACGCGCCCGCGTTGACTGAACCGGTCAGGGCGTCGCCTTCGATCGTCGCCGTGCCTTCAAGGGTCATCGGCATGGGCACCGTCATGTTCATTTTCCAGGTCAGCGTGTTGCCGTCGATCTTACCGTCTTCGACATCCATGCTGCCCATGGCGCCGGCATTCTTGCCGCTGAAAGTGCCGTCACCGTTATCGACAACGGTGAAGGTGCTCTTCTGGTCGCCCATGGGGCTTTTGGTCACGCATTCATAAGTTCCTGCAACCGACATTGTCTTCTCCTCGTGTAATAGGCCAGCCGACTTATTCGGCCGCTGCCTTGCGTTCCTCTACGGTCATACCCAGTGCGTCAAGCTGTCCGCGCACGACCGCGGCATCACCGACGACGACATAGACCAGATCGTCGCCCTTGAAGTCGCGCCGGGCGGCGGCATCGATCTCGGCAGCGCTGAGCGCGGTATATTTGCCAGCCAGTGCCTCGTAGTAGTCATCAGGGCGGTCATAGGTCACGATGTTGACCATCCCGCCCAGCACACTGCCGCTGGTCTCAAAGCGCCCGGGCAGTTCGCGCACATTACCGTTGACCATGCGGGTCAGTTCGTCGGCAGTGATTCCGCTGGTGGAGGTATAGGCCGCCAGATCCTTGCGCAGTTCGACAATCGAATCGCCCGTCCGGTCGGCTTGAACCGGGGCGAATATCTGGAAACTGACCCGATCGATCGGCTGCGGAACCAGGCTGCGCACACCGTAGGACCAGCCCTTGGTCTCGCGCAGATTCATGTTGATCCGGCTCAGAAAGCTACCGCCGAACACCTCGTTGGCAGCTTCCAGCGCCAGCAGGTCATCGCTGCCTTTGTGCGGCAGGACCCGTCCGGCCAGGATGATCGATTGCGGCGAGTTGGGCCGGTCGATCAGAATGATCCGTGGCTGGGGGGCAGGGATCGGCGCATCATAGTCCTTGTCTGGCGCAGCAACAGCCGGTGGCTGCCACTGGCCCAGGGCAGCTTCCAGCTTGCGGGTCACTTCCGCCAGTGTCGTGTCACCAACAACGAAGATCCGTGCCAGGTCCGGTCGCAGCCACATCTGGTGGAAATCGCGCAGGTCCTGCACGGTCATGGCTTCAACCGCAGCCGGTTCACCCGTGCCCGACGGGGGCATTCCATAAGGATGCTGATCGCCGAACAGGGCGGCGGCAAGGGCCCGCTGGCCGATCTGGCCCGGATTGTTCATCTCGTTGCGGATGCGGGTCAGCTGCTGGGCCCGGACCCGTTCCATGGCGCGCGGATCGAATCCGGGCTGGCGCACGTAGTCTGCCATCAGCGCCAGTGCGGGCCCTAGGTTCGCGGCCGGGGTGTCGAGGGTGAAGGCAGTCGTATCGGCATTGGCGAAGGCGCCCAGATTGATGCCGAGCCGTTCCTTGGCGATGGCCAGAGCCTGCGCGTCGAGCGATCGGGTGCCCTCGTCCATCAGCCTGAGAAGCAAGGACGTGGCCCCCAGCTTGCCAGCCGGATCGGCGGCATAACCGGCATCGAAATTGAGCCGCACCGAGACGGTCGGCACGGCATCACGCCGGGCAAAGAACACCTGCACGCCGTTGGACAGGGTGGCGCGTTCGATGGTCGGGAAGTCGAGCGGTTGCAGTTCGCCGACCGGGGGAATGCGCGACCGATCCGCCTCGGCTACTACAACTGCACCGGGCGTTCCCTGTAGCAGCATCGGGTTGGCAAAGAAGGCCGGGCCGGACGTGGCCTCGCCGACACCGCCGCCAGTGCGGAAACCGCCCCGGTTCTCTCCGCCTTCGGTCCGATCACCCGGCTCCACCGTCAGCTTGAACACCGGCCGGGATAGCCACTTCGCCGTGGCATCGCGGACATCGCCTGCGTCCAGCGCTGCCGCCTGTTCGAGCGTCTTGCGATAGGCCCCGGCATCGCCCTGATACAGCCAGCCTTCAGCCAGGGTCGGGGCCTTGCCGCCGAACCCGCCAACCCGTTCCAGGCCGCGAATCTGTGATGAGGCAAAGACCGTGGCGGCGCGCTGGATTTCATCTGCGGTCGGGCCTTCGGCGATGAACTTGGCAATCTCTGCGTCGAGCGCTGCGGCCAGAGTGGCCTGGTCAACGCCCGGCGCGGCATCGGCATAGATCACGAATTGACCCGCCTGGGCGAAGATTTCCGCATTGGCGGAAACGCGCACCGCCAGCTGTTGCTCACGCACCAGCGCATCGTCGAGCCGCGAGCTGGCTAGGCCGCCGAGGACGGTCGCCCCCATGGACAGCGGCAGGTAATCGGGGTTGTCGAGGCCCGGTACCGCCCACATGCGATAGATGCGCGGGGTGGCAATCCGGTCATAGATCGTTTTGGCCTTCGGCGCCGGCAGGTCAGGCACCGGCGCCACGACGGTCGGGGTGGCCGGGCCGCGCGGGATTGCGCCGAACCACTTGGTTACCTTGGCGCGGGCGGTCGCTGCGTCAATATCACCCGCCAGTACCAGCACGGCGTTGTTGGGGCCGTAGTTGTCGCGGAACCACTGCTTCACGTCTTCCAGCGTAGCCGAGGACAGGTCTGCCATCGAGCCGATGGTCGAGTGGTGGTAGGGGTGCCCCGAAGGATAGAGGTTTTCCAGCTGTTCGTATTCGACCAGGCCATAGGGCTGGTTATCGCCCTGACGCTTTTCGTTCTGGACCACGCCGATCTGGTTATCGAGCTTTTCCTGGGTCACTGCACCGAGCAGGTAGCCCATCCGGTCGCTTTCCAGCATCAATCCGGCATCGAGCGCACCGGTCGGCACGGTCTGGAAATAATTCGTCCGGTCGAACCATGTGGTGCCGTTGTAGTCGGTTGCGCCGATCTGCTGCAGCGGTTCGAAGAAATCGCCGGGGGCGTTTTCACTGCCGTTGAACATCAGATGTTCGAACAGGTGGGCGAAGCCGGTCTTGCCCTTGGGCTCATGCTTGGAGCCGACATTGTACCACATCGAGATCGCCACCACGGGCGCCTTGCGATCGGTGTGGACAAACACGGTGAGGCCGTTGTCGAGCTGAAACTGCTCGTAGGGGATCGTGACCTTCTCGATCAGCTCGGCCACCGTGGCAGGCCTGGCCATCGCAGCCGACTGCTCGGTGCTGGCATGGGCGGGAAAGGCCACGAGCGTGCTGGCCGAAAGAGCGATCGCGATCAGGCTGGCGGAAGCGAATTTCAAACGCATCTGGATGAGTCCCCGAAGTTGTTTATGCGCGCAACGTTAGGCTGCGATTACCGGTTGGTGACGGTTTTTCGACGAATGCCATTTGCCAGCGCATCAGCGCGCCAGAAATGCACCGGCTTGAGCTCGTGCCGCACGAACAGCGGCGTCTGGTCGGCAAAATGGGGGCTGCCCGGCCGGGTGATGGCGGCGCCATAAGGCTGGATCGATTGGGAGCGGACCTGCGCGCCCGGCGCCCATTCGACGAACATCAGGAAGCTGTCGCCATGGCGCAGGGCAAGTCGGCCGTCATCGTGCACGTCCCATGTGGTGGAGGCGCGCAGCGTGTCCGAACCGCCGTCCAGCGGCAGGTCCACGCTCCCCTGCCTGAGCCGCAACAGGTCTGACATCGGCGGATCGAGCCGTCCGAAATGGTTGGTCAGATGCTTGCTCGCCGCGATGAGCTTTTCGCGCGCATCGGGCCAGGGCTTGTTCTGGTATTCGGCGGACATGAAGTCCTTGATCATCAGCAGCGCCAGGGCATCGGCTGCCCCCTTGCTGTCGGCAGTCATGTCCCAGGTCGCCAACAGGGCCTGCGCCTTGGCCAGGCCAGGCTCGCCCTTGAGATCGAGTGCGGCGACCTCGTCGAGCATCTGCGCGACATAGCCGGTGCGTTCGTAACCGGTATCATACTTGATCCGCTCCAGATTGGTGCGGTCGATCACCGGGGTCTCAGCCATCAGCCTCGCCGCGCGGCGGGCGCGGTTGGTGGTCTTGGTCTCGATCCCCAGTTCTGGCGCGAAATCGCCCGGCGATAGGTCGCTGCCCGGCCCGGCGGCGGAGAAGGGTGTGTTGTTGGCGTTGAAGATCCAGCCGCTGGCCGGATTGACCAGCTGCGGGATCCGGTCGAAATCGACCGTGTCTTGCCAGATCAGATCGGTCCGGTCGCCCGGCAACACGCTGCGCCAGTCTGGCCCCTGCGGCCGGTCAGGAATGGCGGCGTTATAGAACAGGGCGATATTGCCCGCCTTGTCGGCATAGATGAAATTGGTGCTGGGGATGGACATCCGGGCCAGGATCGAGCGCCACTCCGCCAAGTCCCTGGCCTTGTTGAGCCGGTAATAGGCATCGAGCTGAGCGACCGAATCCATGCCCCCGTAACGAATGGCGAACGCGCCGCGATCGTTGATGATGACCGGCCCGTGGACGCTGCGATGGACGGCGCGGCGGATCGGCAGGACCAGCGGCCCGACCTTGACCGGCAGGGTCACGGTGCGCGTTTCGAGGTCTCGCCATTCGCCGTCGAGCCGGTAGCGGGTCCCGCTCTGATCGAGCGTCAACTGGTAGACATCGACCAGGTCGGGTCGGTTGACCGTGTTGGTCCAGCCCAAATCGCGGTTGTGGCCGAGAAAGGGGAAGGGGCTGCCGGGGAAGTTGGCCCCGGCGAAATGCCAGCCTTCCTCGCTCTCCACCACCAGCTCGTACCAGGCAACTCCGCCGCGCAGGGGCTGGTGGCTGTTGGAAACGAGCCGCGTCACCCCGTCGCCGGATTTCTCCGGGGCGATGGCGAAGGCGTTGGATCCGGCCATTGCACCGTCTTCGCCCATGTGCAGGGGGAGGGCGCGCGCTGCTTGCACGGGGGTGCTGGCAGGCTCGGCCTGGCTCCCGCCCTGCGGGATCGGCGGGCCAAACTCGGGCCGTAGCGGTTCACCCTTGACCAGCGGTTCGATCACCCCGTTGAGTCCGAAGAAGAATGGCTGGCGCAGTGCAAAACCGGCGGCGACATCCTCGCCGGTCACGGGAAACAGCCGCGCCAGCTTGATCTCGCCAGGATGTTCGCTGGCATACTGGTTGAGGCCGGTGGCGTAAGCCTCGAACAGGGCGCGCGTGTCAGCCGGCAGGTTGCCGTAGTGGCGCCGCGCCGTTCCGCGGGCATCGAGCAGGTGATAGACGAAATCGACCGCCGCGCCTTCCTCTCCCGCGATGGCGCCATAGCGCCCGCGGGCCATGGCAAGCACGTCCTGCAGGGTGAAGAAATCGTCTTCCGACTGGGCTATCGCCACGCCGTAAGCCACGTCGGCATCGGTCTTGCCGTAGATATGCGGGACGCCGAATTCGCTGCGGATGATCTCGGCGGAATAGGTCCGCTCACTCGCAGGGGCACTGCCCGGTTCGGCAAAGAACGGTTCCCAGCTGGCCAGGGCGACCACGGCCAGCAACACCACCCCCAGCAGCGCGAATCCGCCGCGCGCAACCCATTTCCTCATCCGCCATGCTCTCCTTGCCCGGCGTTCTAGCGCGGGAACATGGCAACGGGAAGTGCAGGCCGCGCGGCGTAATTTTCGCGGCGCGCCACTGGTCAGCAGGTTGCCCGCTCCTATATTCGACTAATACACCTGATAATTCCGTGCACACCATCTTGTGTGGCATAATGGCAACACTATATATCGGGGGCAACACGTGAGGGACCTGCCATGAATCTCGAAAAGTTCACCGATCGCGCCAAGGGCTTCCTGCAGAGCGCGCAGACTGTGGCCATCCGCATGAACCACCAGCGCATTACGCCTGCGCATCTGCTCAAGGCGCTGCTGGAGGATGATCAGGGCATGGCTGCCGGTCTGATTCAACGCGCCGGGGGCGACCCGGCGCGCGCCGTGCTGGCGACCGACGAGGCGCTGGCCAAGGTCCCGGCCGTGTCGGGCAGCGGTGCCCAGGCTACCCCCGGTCTCGACAACGATTCGGTGCGCGTGCTCGATCAGGCCGAGCAGGTCGCACAGAAGGCGGGCGACAGCTACGTCACGGTCGAGCGGATGCTGGTCGCCCTGGCGCTGGCATCCACCACGCAAGCCGGGCAGGCGCTCGCCGCAGGCGGTGTCAATCCTCAGGCCCTGAACGCCGCGATCGAAGCCCTGCGCAAGGGCCGGACCGCGGACAGCGCCGGGGCCGAAAACGCCTATGACGCAATGAAGAAATTCGCCCGCGACCTGACCCAGGCGGCGCGCGACGGCAAGCTCGATCCGGTGATCGGGCGCGACGAGGAAATCCGCCGCACGGTGCAAATCCTTGCCCGCCGGACCAAGAACAACCCCGCGCTTATCGGCGAACCCGGCACCGGGAAAACCGCGATTGCCGAAGGGCTGGCGCTGCGCATCGCCAATGGCGACGTGCCCGACAGCCTGAAGGGCCGCACCCTGATGAGCCTAGACATGGGCTCGCTGATCGCGGGCGCGAAGTATCGTGGCGAGTTCGAGGAGCGGCTGAAGGCCGTGCTGGATGAGGTCAAGGGCGCCGAGGGCCAGATCATCCTGTTCATCGACGAAATGCACACCCTGATCGGGGCGGGGGCGAGCGAGGGCAGCATGGATGCCTCCAACCTCTTGAAGCCTGCGCTCAGCCGGGGTGAACTCCATTGCATTGGCGCGACCACGCTCGACGAATATCAGAAATATGTCGAGAAGGACCCGGCTTTGCAGCGGCGGTTCCAGCCGGTCTATATCGACGAGCCGACGGTTGAGGATACGATCAGCATCCTGCGCGGGATCAAGGACAAGTACGAGCTGCACCATGGGGTGCGGATCACTGACGGCGCGATCGTTGCCGCCGCGCAGCTCAGCAACCGCTACATCCAGAACCGTTTCCTGCCGGACAAGGCAATCGACTTGATGGACGAGGCCGCCAGCCGCATCCGCATGGAAGTGGAAAGCAAGCCGGAGGAGATCGAGAACCTCGACCGGCGCATCATCCAGCTCAAGATCGAGGAGCAGGCGCTCCAGAAGGAAACCGACCAAGCCAGCAAGGACCGGCTGGAGGTACTCCGCAAGGACCTGTCCGAACTGGAACAGCAATCGAGCGAGCTGACCACCCGCTGGCAGAACGAGCGCGACAAGATCCATGCTGAAAGCCGGATCAAGGAGCAGCTCGATACAGCCCGGATCGAACTGGAGCAGGCCCAGCGTGAGGGCGACCTCGCCAAGGCGGGGGAGCTGTCCTACGGCCGAATTCCCGAACTGGAAAAGCAGCTTGCCGAAGCGCAGGGGCAGACCGAAAACGCCCTGCTCAAGGAGGAGGTGACCGAGGACGATATCGCCGGCGTGGTCAGCCGCTGGACCGGCATCCCGATTGACAAGATGCTGGCCGGAGAGCGCGACAAGCTGCTGGCGATGGAGGACATCCTCGGCAAGCGGGTGATCGGCCAGTCACAGGCAATCACCGCTGTCAGCAAAGCCGTGCGCCGGGCGCGGGCAGGCTTGCAGGACCCGGGCCGCCCGCTCGGCAGCTTCCTGTTCCTTGGTCCCACCGGTGTCGGCAAGACCGAGTTGACCAAGGCGCTGGCCGGGTTCCTGTTCGATGACGACACCGCAATGGTACGGATCGACATGAGCGAGTTCATGGAGAAACACTCGGTCGCGCGCCTGATCGGCGCCCCTCCGGGCTATGTCGGATACGAGGAAGGCGGCGTGCTGACCGAGGCGGTGCGGCGGCGGCCCTACCAGGTTGTGTTGTTCGACGAGGTCGAGAAGGCGCACAGTGACGTGTTCAACGTGCTGCTGCAGGTGCTTGATGACGGGCGGCTGACCGACGGGCAGGGCCGGGTGGTGGACTTCTCCAACACCCTGATCATCCTGACGAGCAATCTGGGCAGCCAGTTCCTCGCATCGTTGGAAGATGGCCACGACGTGGCCGAAGTCGAACCGCAGGTGATGGACGTGGTGCGCGGGCATTTCCGGCCCGAGTTCCTCAACCGGCTGGACGAGATCATCCTGTTCCACCGACTGGGCATGGAGCACATGGCCCCGATCGTGGAAATCCAGGTCGGGCGGGTGCAGAAACTGCTCAAGGACCGCAAGATTACCCTCGACCTGACCGAAGCGGCGCTGCGCTGGCTCGGGCGGGTGGGCTACGACCCGGTTTACGGCGCGCGGCCGCTCAAGCGCGCGGTTCAGCGCTACTTGCAGGATCCGTTGGCAGAGAAGCTGCTGTCGGGCGAAGTGCCGGACGGCAGCACGGTGCGGATCGACGAGGGTGACGGGGCGCTCGACATTCAGGTCGGCTAAACGCCCGCCCCCGCGCATTCTTGCGGGCTGGCAAATGCAAAAGGGCCCCGGTTTCCCGGGGCCCTTTTTCTTGGGGGTCGTGCCGCCAGTGCGACACGGTATCCCGCTGGTCTGTTACATCCGGACCTGGAAGCCGGCGTAGAAGTAGCGACCGAACGTGTCGTAGGGATCGCCACCGGCGGTTCCCAGCTGGCCGAACGGCGGCTTGTTGTCGAACACGTTGTCGACGCCAACGTAGAAGTTGTACTTCCCGTCGTCGATGTCCCAGTTCACGCGGACGTTGTGGTAGGTCTGCGCCTTGAAGTAAGGCTTCTCGAACTGGTCATTGTTCGCCGGGTCGAGAATGGTCAACTCACCCGGGGTACAGGTGCCCCCGCTGAAACCGACCACGCCTGAGCCCGGGCAACGGCCAATGTAGCGGTTCTGGTTTTCGTAAGCAGACTTGGTCATCGGCCCGAGGTACCGCATTGCCCAGGTGACATCGAACGGACCGAAATCGTAGTTGAAGTTGGCCGAGGCGGCCCACTTCGGATCGCCCAGCTCGCTGCGGCGACGGTTCGGCAATTCGGGATCGGCCGGGTTGGTGAAGTCGTCCAGCGTCATCAGGAAGGTGGCGATACCACGGAACCGGAGACGATGGCCGTTGTCGAAGGACTTCGTGTACTGAACGTCGAAATCGATCCCTTCAGTCTTCTGGGCTGCGAAGTTGACGCCCCCTGCGATCACTGCCGGTTCCACGAACAGACCAGTGGCCGGATCGCGGTTGACGGTGGCGCAGAACGGGTTGTTGATCCCGTTCGGGTTGTCATAGCAGTTGTTGATGATCGTCTGGGCGGCCAGCGTGGCGATCAGGCTTTCGACCTTGATGTTGTAGTAATCGACCGTGAAGTTGAGCCCCGGAATGAAGCTCGGCTCGATCACCACACCCAGCGTCAGGCTCTTGCCGCGCTCTTCGACCAGGGTGGGGTTGCCACCCGATTCGAAACCGGTCGAGAAAGCGCGCGCGTTACAGTTGACGAACGGAGCGCCCGGGGCGACCGGGAACGGCGAATTGGCACAAATCGCAGACAGAGCGGGCGTTGCAGCCAGCGGTACGCCTGCGGCGGTGCAGTTGGCCTGCCGGTTCGGGTTGTTGCCGATATTCTGTGCGTCGCACGGGTCAGCAATGAACGCGAAGTTCTGGCTGAGCGGCGAGAACAGGTCGCTCTGGGTCGGCGCACGGACCGAAGTCGCGTATGCCGCACGGAACCGGATGTCGTTGATCGGCGCGTAGATGCCCTGAACGTTGTAGGCCCAGACTGTTCCGGTAGCGGTGTTGTAATCCGACACGCGGGCAGCGGCACCGAAGCTCAGTTCCTTCGCCAGCGGCATATCGGCCAGCAGCGGGATGTTCACTTCGCCGAACGCTTCCTTCACCGTCAGCTTCGGCGGCGTGAACGGCTGGATCGCGTTGAGGAAGGTGCCCCCGCTGGCGGTCAGTTCGTCAAACGCGCTGGACGCCTTTTCTTCACGATATTCACCACCCAAAGCGAAACCGATCGGGCCGCCGGGCAGTTCGAACAGCTGCGACAGGTCCCCGGCAACCGAAGCGAGTGCAACAAACTGCTCGGCCTTCTGTTCACGGCGGCCAGTGGTGTTGATGAACGCGAGTGCTTCCGCGCTTGGGGCACCATTACCGAACACGTTGATCGGCACACAGTCCGGCCGGGTCACGGTGACAGCGTTCACCCGGCAAACGATCTGGCCCTGAGCGTTGCGGGTTGCGTCAAGCGCCAGCAGGAAACCGTCAGGGTTGCCGTTAAGGTCGAACAGCTTGAGGTTGTTGAGCGACCGCAGCTTGGTTTCGAGACGCCCGTAGTTGACCGAGAGCTCGTAGTTCCAGTCTTCGTTGAACGTGCCCTCGATCCCACCGACAATGCGGTAGGTATCACGATCGTGCAGTTCGCCGCGGCCACCGAAGTCGATGTTGAAACGCGACATGGCAAATGGGCGCGCATCGCGCGTCGCGTTACAGATGCCCCGGCTCGACATGACATTGAACGCCTGATCGGTCAGGAAGGGGTTGTCGCAGCGCAGGTTGGACCCGCCACCGAAGAAGTTCGGGATACTGCCCTGCCAGAAGCTCGGCTGGCCTTCCTGGATCGCGTCGATGTGGACATACTTGGCTTCGATGAAGGGACGGAACGCGTCGCTCACGTCGAAGTGCGTCAGCAAGTTGACCGAAACGCGCGTCAGACCAGCGGCCAGCTGACCGGTATTGCGCAGGGTCGAACCCGTGCCACCGATCACGTTGCCGGTAAAGGTGCCGATGAACTGGTCGGGTTCGTCAATGAACACATTGCCGTCCGAACCGAAACGCAGGAACCGGCCGCTACCCAGGCCGCCCAGGGTGCCGCCATCGGAAATCGCGCCGTTACGCACGCCGCACAGCGGGCCGTTGTCGAAAATGCCATCGGTGCCGAAGGGTTCGCCAGCGGGGTTTTCCACCAGGTTGAACTGGCAGCGGCCACTGAACGCGCCGGTCAGGCTGTCGCGGTCACGGAAATACAGCGGATCGGTCTTGGCATATTCAGCCGCGATCGCGATGTTGCCGCGGCCATCGGCAAAGTTCTTGCCGTAGGTGCCGGAGATGAACCGGCTGGCGCGATCGCCGCGCGACGAGATGCCGGCCTGGCCGCGGGCAGCGAAGCCTTCGAAATCGCGCTTGAGGATGAAGTTGACAACCCCGGCAACGGCGTCCGAACCGTAAATGGCCGAGTTGCCGCCAGTGACGATGTCGACGCGCTCGAGCAGGTCGACCGGGATGGTGTTGACGTCAACCAGATATTGGCCCGGCGAAGCGGTAATGTGGCGCTTGCCGTTGACCAGCACCAGGGTGCGTTCCGTGCCCAGACCGCGAAGGTCGAGCAGGTTGAGGCCGGCGGTGCCGATGAAGCGGGTCGAGTTGCCCTGGCTGAAGGTGGTGCGGAGCGACGGAAGATCGTTCAGCGCGTCACCAAGCGAGATATCGCCCTGCTGGGTCAGTTCTTCGGCAGTGACAGTGGTCAGCGGAACCGGCGACGAGAGAGTCGGACGCGCAATACGCGAGCCGGTAACGACGATCGGCGAGCCAGCCGGTGCGGCGGTCTCTTCTTCGTCGGCACCGCCGGCACTCTGTGCGTAAGCCGGAGTGGCGAGGGCAGCTAGCCCGAGCGCCGCTGCGCCAGCGTAGAAACGCGCTTTGCCGCGCGATACAGTGTAGCTCTTCATCTGAGTCCAGTCCCCTTACGGATCGCCAGCATCTGCTGACAGAACGATTCGAAACGAGCGCAAGCAGGCGTAATACACCCGCCAAGGCTGCGTTCAGGAATGCGACAGGTTAAGCGGGGCTGCAAATGAAAAGAGACGGTCAATGTCTCACGTAAGCAATACTGTTGCGGCAGGGCAACGGTTTTGACTTGGCCCCCGCGCAGGGATGCGCGATGCATGGATTGACGGACGCTGCGCGCTGCGCGCATTAGACGGTAACCGGAAAGGAGCCTGATATGATGCGAAAGTCTTGGTCGCCTGGCGCATATGCAGGGCTGTTGGCGCTGCTGTCATGCACAGTCCCGACTTGGGCAATGGCGCAATCGCCGTCTGCGGAGCTGCTTCTGCCGTGCCGGGAGATTGCGCGCTCCAAGGACCGTCTGGAATGCTATGATCGCCAGATGGCCACCCTGTTCGGGGTGGATGAGAAGGCGGAAGCGCGCCAGACGCAGGCGCGCGCTGCGGAATTCGGCAGGTCGGCGTCTGATGATGATGCTCTGGCGGAACTGTCTGCCACAATCGGTTCGGTTCAATACAATCCAGTGTTGCAATCGGCCGTCATCGCGCTGGACAACGGACAAGTGTGGGAGACGACCTCGAACGGCACCTTGTTACAGCGGCTGCGTGCAGGTCAGCAGGTACGGATCACCCCCTCCATGCTGGGTGGTTTTCGCCTTCGGATCGAAGGTGTGCGGGGCTTTCAGGGGGTGAAGCGCACACGTTAGGAGATTGACCGGTAGCAGGTCACGCCATATGCCCCGAGGCAATGGAACCAATGGCGGGGAGCCAGCCGATGATCGCTTTTGCTGCAATACTGCTGACCGCACCGGTCGGAACACCTGTTGCGGGCCAAATCGAGGTGGAAACAAATGGGCGAAGAGATCTGCCGATCAACGCTCAGGACAAGGGCGAACTCGTCTGCCGGGTGTTCACGGAAACCGGCAGCCGCGTTTCCAAGAAGCGCCTGTGCAAGACCTTGGCCGAATGGGAGGATGACAGGCAGGAAAATGCCGCAGTCATGCGTCAGAAGCGTGGAGCCGCTGGCGGGCCGCAGCCGGGCAATGAAGGGTGACAGAACAGGGCAATCGTCGGGGTGAATGGTTCGGCTGCCCCTGATCCAAACCGCCTTTTTGCCCAGGCCCAACAGGATTATCAAACCGGCAACCGCGCCAACGCGCTGGAATTGCTTGACCAGATCGAGCGTCTGGTCGGCACCCATGTATCATTATGGCATTTGCGGGCGCTGTGTCTTGCGGCTGAACGCCGCCCGGCGGAGGCGAAAGCGGCTTTCGAGCGTGCAATCGCGCTTCAGCCTGCACCGGGCGATCCGGTTTTGCTGGCGAACTTTGCGCGTCTGTTGAGAGAATCGGGCGACGGAGCGGCCTGCCTCGCAGCCTATGATGCCGCCATAAAGCTGGCCCCGAACAATCAGCAGATCATCCAGGCCAGGTTTGCCGCGCTGCGTCAGTTTCGGGGTGATGCAGCGGTCGATGCCGGGTTTGAGGAAGCACTGGCTCGTCAGCCCTCGTCAGGCGAGTTGCATCACTACCATGCCTTGTTTCTGCAGGACAGCGGCCGACATCAGGATGCGCTTGCAGCCGTCCGCCGGGCGATTGGCCTGCGGCCGCAATCCATCGCCGCGCGCCATCTGGAAGCGCGCCTTCTGCTTGACCTTGGACAACCTGATGTTGCTCTCTTCAGGCAGCTGTGCAGCGAACAGCCCGATGATCCAGATCTGTTGCGCGGACTCGCGGCCGCCTTGTTCCAGTCCGGCCAGCCGGTGGCGGCGCTGGACGTGCTGGATGGAGCGGTTGGTCGATGGCCGCAGCATACGGAGATGGCCCGCGCCCGGTTGTCGATGACCCAGCAGGTGGTCAGTGCGGCCGAGGCAGAACGCTGGGTGGCTGGATATTCCTGCGAGCGGGCGGGTGACTGGTCGGTGGCCGCTTTGCATCTGAATTACCTGTGGCGCCTGCATGGCGCAGCGTCCGCGCTGGAGCGAATGGGCAAGCCGGATGAAGCGGAGCCGCTGGCGATGCGGATCCTGCGGGCGGAACTGCTGTCTGAAACCGGCGCAATTGCGCAGGCTGATCGGTCTTATCACGCGCTTGAGGCCGCGCTGGAAAGTGCACCCCCGGACGTGCAGATGGCTCCGGTCCGACATCTCTTCCGGGCCGAACGGTTCGATGCAGCCACGCAAAAGGCCCTGTCAGTTGCACGTTCGTCGAACCTTATGGAGGCCTGGGCTCATGTGGAGCTGGGGTGGCGCCTGCTGAACGACAAACGGTGGTCATGGTTGATGCGGGACGGGGCAGTGGTGCATCACGATGCCTTGCCGGGCTTCGAAGGTTACAGCAGTGAACTTGCCGCCGTTCTGCGCTTGCTTCACGCCCAGCTGAAATCGCATCCACCGGAACAAAGCCCGCGCGGCGGGACGCAAACCGACGGTGTGTTATTGGCCCGATCGGAAGCTCCGATCCCCGAGTTGCGGCAGGAACTTGAAGATTTGGTCGCGCGCTACTGCGCGGCCCTCGGGGCGCTCGATGAGGCGCATCCGCTGGCGGCGATGGCTCGTATGCCGCGCCGGTTTGCCGGCAGCTGGAGTATCCGGTTGTCGGGCGCCGGTTATCATACACCGCATTTTCACAACCAGGGGTTGGTCAGTTCGGCCTGCTATATCTCATTACCGGAAGCAATGGCCGATCCGGCCGCGCGTGTGCGCCATGACGGATGGCTGGAGTTCGGATGCCCCCCCCGGTCGCTGGGCGTTGTGTGTGAACCTGTGGCCTTGATCGAACCAGCGCCTGGCCGCCTGGCGCTGTTCCCGTCTTTCCTGTTTCACGGAACGCGGCCTTTTGCTGATGGTGAGCGACTGGTGCTGGCATTCGACGTTGCCCCTGGGCGGGACTGGGCCTGACAGAATTGCTGGCGTCCGGCTGTGATCCGGGAACGAATCAGGGGGCGCACAAGCAAAAAAGGGCGGTGGTTTCCCACCGCCCTTTCTTGTTGAGTATGATCGGATCGATCAGAAGCGCATCGAACCCTGGATCGAAACGTAACGACCCAGCGTGTCGTACATCCCGGCATAGGTGTTGCCGTTGCTCGAGAACGAACCACCAACCAGCGGCGGGTTCTTGTCGAACAGGTTGTTGGCAGCCAGCGTCAACGAGAAGTTCTCGGTGACATCGGCAGTGGCAGCCAGATCGAACCAGCTATAGTCCGAAATACTGGTCGCACCGTTGGCGGCGGGGCCATCAACCGAGCTCATGAAGCGCCACTTGCCCGTGATGGTGAACACTTCCGGTGCCTTCCACGACACACGGAAGGTGTGACGCCAGTTCGGTGACACGTAGCAGATCGTGCTGAACACGCCCTCGCAGTCATACGGGGTGGTCGTCGGCGCGTCCTGGTATTCCTTCTTGAGCAGATAGCTGCCCGTCAGGCCCAGGTTGAGCGAACCGTTGCCCAGCGGGAAGCGCGCCGATGCGGCAACGTCGATCCCCTGGAAGTCCCGGCCTGCCAGGTTGTCGTTGGCCGAAACCACGAACCCGGCGGTGCCGCGCCACAAGTCACCCGAAGGCGAGCGGACGATACGGCTGCACAGATCGGCATCACCGGACAGGCCGCAATCGCGGATCAGCTGTTCCTGCGGATAGATGCCGATCACGTTCGACATCTTGATCCGGTAATAGTCGACCGAGAAGCTGGTGCTGTTGGTCGGCGTGACCACGATACCAGCCGTGTAGGTGTCGGCTTTTTCCGGACGCAGGTTCAGGTTGCCGGAGAACTGGGCGTTGTACTGCGAAGCCGGGCTTGCAGTCACGTTGCCATACTGCGCGGCCGACACGCCGGTGAGGGCGCACTGGGCTGCAGTCAGTTCAGGGGTGGCGCCGGCGCAGGGATCGTTACCCGCCCACAGGCCCAGGCTGGTCGGCTGGAACAGTTCCGGCGCATTCGGTGCACGGACTGCGCGGTTGTAACCGCCGCGCAGACGGAACATGTCGTTCACTTCCCAATTGATCTGGGCCTTGAAGGTGTGCGTATCGGTGCTGCTGCCGCCGGTCACATTGTAGTGCGAGAAACGGTAGCCGAGTTCGAGGCGGAGATCCTGGGCGAACGAGGCGCCCTGAACCAGCGGAACGTTGGCTTCGGTGAAGAATTCCGCCACGTCGAACTTGCCTTCGACCGAAGGGGTCGCCCCGCCCTGACCGAGGAGGAGGCCGTTCTCGTACAGGAAGTCCGATACCGCCCGGTAGATTTCCTTGCGGTACTCAACCCCGAACACCATCGCGATGTTGTCTTGAGCAATGCCGAAGCCGGTGTCGCCGGTCACGTATGCCGAGGTGAGGAACTGCTTAGTCACACCCGTGCGGGTAGCAGTGCCGCCAAGGCTGGCCGCTGCTTCGGGGGTAATCGCACCGTTCTGGAACACCAGATAGGGCTGACACGTTGCACTCTGCGGATTGGCGCAGACGATATTGCCGCTCCCATCGCGGGTGACGTTCAGGGCATCGCCCACGGCCGGCAGCAGGAAGTCGTTCAGATAGCTGTCCGACAGCGACGACTGGCCGTACTGCACATAGGCATCGTAGTTCCAGTTGGGGCTGATCTGACCGCGCGCACCGGTCACGATCCGGAACGAATCGTGCTGGATGATGTTCTGGCGACCGCCACCTTCAACGTTACGCTTGCCGACATAGACCGCCACCGAGTCCGTTGCCGGATCAAGGTTGAACAGACCGCCGCAAAGCTGAGCGCTCTGTGCGGCAGTGAACAGCGGCGAGCTGCACGGAATTGCGTATTCTTCAACGAAGAACGTGCCCGATTCCGCGATCTGAGCAACCGAACGGTTGTTCATGTACATCACTTCGGCGTACGGATTGAACGCGCTGGACACTTCGTAGTTCACGAAGCCACCAAGGGTGAAGCGCTCGTCCGGACGCTGGAAGTAGTTGATCGGAGCGAAGTTGTAGACGTTGCCCACCGAGGGAATGAACGCATTGTTCGAGCCCAGCGTCAGGAACAGTTCCTGATCGAAATCGGCCGCACCATTGACAATCGGCGAGATGAAGAAGTTCGGAACCGGCGTGGTGCCCGAACCGCCGCAAGCCGTGCCCGCAGCGTTGAGGGCGCAAACCGAATGGTCGCGGTCGCCCTGGAACACGGCATTGATCTTGCGATAGCCGGCATAGACAACCGCATGACCACCTTCACCAAACTTGCCACCCAAGGCGAGGTCAGCATTGATTTGGCGACCGTCGAAAGCGGTGTCGGTTGGCACGGTGAAGCCGCGGGCCAGTGCCCGGTCAGTGACGAACGTGTCGCCATTGTCATGCATGTAGTACGAAATACCGCCATCGAGCTGGAAGCCTTCAAATTCGGTATCCATGATGAAGTTCACAACGCCGGCCACAGCGTCAGCACCATAGACTGACGAAGCACCGCCCGTGGTCACATCGATCCGGCGGACCAGAGCGCCGGGGATCTGGTTGATGTCAGCCGCGACTGCGTTGACCGAACCCGGCTGCATACGGCGGCCATTGACCAGCACCAGCGTACGGACCGAGCCAAGGCCGCGCAGATCGAGCGTTGCCGTGCCGGTGGCACCGTTCGAGATGAAAGCGTTCTGCGCCGCTTCGATCTGCGGCAAAGTGACCAGCACGTCTTCAAGACGAGTATAGCCGGATTCACCGATTTCCTCAGCAGTCGTGACTGCCAGTGGCGACGACGAATCAAGGTTCGGCTGCACGATGCGCGAGCCGGTTACCGTGATGACTGTGTTTTCAGCCGTGGCGCCTTGCCCTTCGCTCTGGGCGAATGCGGGCTGCGCAGCCAGAGCTATGCCGAGCACCATCGGCGCCGCAGCCAGCTTGAGTTGGTTCTTCATGAATTCAGTCCCTTCGATAGACCCTAAAGCCACCTGGGCGATTGCCGCCCCAGGCAGGTCCGGCATGTGCGTGTCAAACGCTTTCCCGGATGGTGCTCTGTGCCCCAAAGTGACTTAAAAATGCAAAGAGGAAGTCAGTGATCGTCTGGGAACGACCTGAAACTGTGGCGGTCAGGTCACAGGCTGACTAGGGCCCCGCTCTTCGCTTGCCGATCAATCCACCCCAACAATGGCAGTTGACGCAAACGTAAGGTCACCTTAGGCGGGTGGCAAATCGAAACCCGTGGGAGAATGCAGGATGGCGGCAGCCTATATCGTGGAAGCAGTGCGGACCGCTGGCGGTCGCCGTGGTGGCAGGCTGGCCGGGGTCCACCCGGTCGATCTGGCGGCCCGGTCGCTCGATGCGATCGTCGCGCGGTCGGGCATCGATCCCAAGGCGGTCGACGACGTGATCATGGGCTGCGTCACCCAGGCAGGTGAACAGGCGATGCAGGTCGGGCGCAATGCCGTCCTCGCCAGTAAGCTGCTCCCCCAGTCGACCCCGGCCGTGACCATCGACCGCCAGTGCGGATCGAGCCAACAGGCGATCCAGTTCGCTGCTCAGGCGGTGATGAGCGGGGTGCAGGACGTAGTGATTGCATCCGGCGTGGAAAGCATGAGCCGGGTGCCGATGGGCACCAACGCCATGTTCCACATGAAGGAAGGGCTGGGCCACTACAAGTCGCCCGGCCTGGAGGAAAAGTTTCCCGGCATCCAGTGGTCCCAGTTCATGGGCGCCGAGATGATTGTCAAGAAGCACGGGTTGACCAAGGACGATCTCGACCGGTTCGCGCTTGGCAGCCACGAAAAGGCGATTGCCGCCACCAAGGCAGGTGCATTCGATGGTGAGATCGTGCCGGTCGAAGTGGAAACGCCCGAAGGCGTGCAGATGCACAAGGTGGATGAAGGCATCCGGTTCGATGCCACGCTGGAAAGCATTTCCGGCGTCAAGCTGCTCAACCCCGAAGGCACCCTGACCGCCGCAAGTTCAAGCCAGATCTGCGATGGCTCCAGCGCGGTGCTGGTGGTGTCCGAAGCCGCGCTCAAGGCGCACGGCCTGACCCCGCTGGCACGGATCCACAACCTCACTGTCACCGCTGGTGATCCGGTCATCATGCTGGAAGAGCCGCTGTTTGCGACCGATCGGGCGCTGCAACGGGCAGGGATGACGATCGACCAGATCGACCTGTTCGAAGTAAACGAGGCGTTCGCATCGGTGCCGCTGGCCTGGCTCAAGCACACCGGGGCTGATCCTGACCGGCTCAACGTCAACGGCGGCGCGATTGCACTGGGGCATCCGCTCGGCGCCAGCGGCACCAAACTGATGGCAACCCTGGTTCACGCGCTGCGCGCGCGCGGCAAGAAGTATGGCTTGCAGACGATGTGCGAAGGCGGCGGCGTCGCCAATGTCACCATCGTCGAAGCGCTCTGATCCCTCATCCTGAAAGGACTATCCGATGAAGCTCGATAACACTGTTGCCGCGGTCGTCACCGGCGGTGCGTCCGGCCTTGGCGCTGCCACTGCCCGCGCGCTGGCCGCCAAGGGCGTGAAGGTCGCGATTTTCGACCTGCAGGAAGAAAAGGGCAAGGCCGTGGCCGAGGAAATCGGCGGCGTGTTCTGCGAAGTCAACGTGACCAGCGACGACAGCGTTGCCGCCGGTTTCGCCAAGGCGCGCGAAGCCCACGGGCAAGAGCGCATCCTGGTCAACTGCGCCGGCACCGGCGCGGCGATGAAGACCGCCAGCCGCAAGAAGGATGATGGTTCGATCGCATTCTATCCCCCGGCCGCGTTTGACTGGCTGATCCAGATCAACCTGGTCGGCACGTTCCGCTGCATCGCTATGTCGGCTGCGGGGATGATGACGCTCGACCCGCAGGAAGACGGTGATCGCGGCGCGATCGTCAATACCGCCTCGGTTGCGGCCGAAGACGGCCAGATGGGCCAGGTTGCTTATTCGGCGTCGAAGGCCGGCGTGGTTGGCATGACCTTGCCGATTGCGCGTGACCTTGCCAGCGAAGCGATCCGCATCAACACCATCCTGCCGGGCATCTTCGACACCCCGCTGCTGCAGGGCGCACCGCAGAACGTGCGCGATGCGCTGGCTGCCTCGGTGCCGTTCCCCAAGCGTCTGGGCGAGCCGACCGAATACGCCAAGCTGGCGCTGGCAATGATCGAGAACGGCTACTTCAATGGCGAAGACGTGCGCCTCGACGGGGCCATTCGGATGGCCCCGCGTTAAGCGATGGAATGGATTTTCCTACTCGGTCTAAGACTGGTTAGGATGGGCGAATGACGATCCGCCGCTTCCTTTCCGCAACACCAGTTTGCGGATCGGGCGCGGCGGATTTTTTTGTCCCAGGACTGTGTAACATGTGGTCCATGTCTCCGCAGAGAGCGACCACGCGAGAGGAGCTTCGATGACCGACTACACCCAGATCAGGCTCGACAAGGCTGACGGTATCGCCACCCTGACGCTCTACCGGCCGGAGAAGATGAACGCCTTCACCGGCACGATGATGAACGAGATCTGCGCCGCATTGGACGACACCGATGCTGATGACAGCGTGCGGGCAGTGATCGTGACCGGGCATGGGGAGCGGGCGTTCTGCGCCGGGGCGGACCTGACCCCGGAAGGGGGCGGGCACGTGTTCTCCGACCCCAATCCGGTCAGCGACCTGTCCGACGAGCGGGTGCGTGATGGTGGCGGGCGGTTGACCCTGCGGTTGTTCAATTCGCAGAAGCCGCTGATCGGGGCCTGCAACGGAGTGGCCGTGGGCGTGGGCGCGACCATGCAACTGCCGTTCGACATCCGGTTGGCCAGCGACAATGCCCGGTTCGGGTTCGTGTTCGCCCGGCGCGGGATCGTGCCGGAGGCGTGCTCAAGCTGGTTCCTGCCGCGCGCCGTAGGCCTTCAAACCGCGCTCGAATGGTGCATGACGGGCCGCATCTTCGATGCACAGGAGGCGCTTGACCGGGGGTTGGTGCGGTCGGTTCACCCGCAGGCCGAACTGATGGATGCCGCCCGCGAGATCGCCCGCGAGATTGCCGACAACACCTCGGCTGTGTCGGTCAGCCTGACCCGCGCCATGCTGTGGCGACTGGCCGCGACCGAGCACCCGATGATGGCACACCGGATCGACAGCCGCGCGATCTACCGCCTCAGCCGCAGTGCCGATGCGAAGGAGGGCATCGCCAGCTTCCTGGAGAAGCGTGCGCCTGCCTATCCCGACACGGTCAGCGGCGAGATGCCCGATTTCTACCCGTGGTGGGACGAGCCAGGCTACGCCTAGAGACGGGCAGGGCTCTTGCCAGCGCAACCGGTTGCCGTAGTAACAATCCCATGGCCGATTCACGCGAGGCAGCCCTGCGGCTGGCCGACTTCCTGCCCTATCAGTTGTCGATCGCCTCGAACGCGGTCAGCAACCGCATTGCCGAGGTCTACCGCGCCCGATTCGGGCTCAAGATCCCTGAATGGCGGGTGATGGCCGTGCTGGGCGATCGCGGGGCCCTGACCCAGCGCGAACTGACCGAGGCCACGGTGATGGACAAGGTCGCGGTCAACCGTGCGTGCAAGGCGCTGGAGGCGCGCGGCCTGCTCGTGCGCGAGCCCAATGCGCAGGATGGCCGCTCGCACCATCTCGCGCTGACCAGTGGCGGACAGGCCATGCATGGCCGGATCATGCCACTGGCCCTGGAGATGGAGCGGGAACTGTTCGGCGGGCTGGACCCGGCTGACCGCGCGACCTTCTCACGATTGCTGGCGCTGGTCCGGGACGAAGCCGGAAGAGACAGCCCCGCCTCTCGCTGAACGAAAGGCGGGGCTATCGGGTTGCCAGCGGCGCCACTGGTGGCGTCAGGCGCTGCTGCCGCCCTTGGCCGGACCACCATCGGAGAAGGCGTCGGCAATCGAGCAGGCCGCCGGGCCGAGAATGACGACGAACAGCACCGGCAGGATGAACAGGATCAACGGCACGGTCATGATCGCGGGCAGGCGCGCGGCCTTCTCTTCCGCCCGCATCATGCGCTCGTTGCGGAACTCTGCCGACAGCACCCGCAGGGCTGATGCAAGCGGCGTACCGTAACGTTCCGTCTGGATCATGGTGGTGACGACACCCTTCACCGCATCCAGGTCAACGCGGTAGGCGAGGTTGTCGAACGCCATCTTGCGTTCGTTGAGGAACGAGAGTTCGATTGCGGTCAGGGCAAATTCGTCGCCCAGTTCGGGATAGGCCCGGCCCAGTTCCTTGGCCACCCGATTGAACGCGGCGTCGACGGTGAGACCGGCCTCGGCGCAGATGACCAGCAGGTCAAGCGCATCGGGCAGGCCCTTGCGGATTGCATCGACCCGCTTGCCCGACTTGTTCTTGAGGAAGATTTCCGGGCCCTTGTAGCCGGCCAGCAGCATGGCAGCCATGCCCCCGACCCGCTTCATGCCGCTCCAGTCAGGGAAATAGTTGATCACGTAGATTACCATGAACCCGATCAGACCGAGCGCAATCGGCGCCACAATCCGGGCGGCGATCACGAATACCGCCAGTTCCTTGTTGCGGTATCCGGCGTGGGCCAGCTTCTGTTGGATGTCCTTGACCTGGCTTTGCTGGAGCACTTTCATGCTCTCCAGCCGGTCCTTCACCTTCTCCGTGCCTTCCGACTTGCGGACAAGGCTTTGGCGCTTCTTGGAGGTGCTTTTGACGATCCCTTGCTTCAGTTCCTCGCGCCGGTCGGTCAGCGCTTTGACGCGCTTGGCCATGGGATCGCGCACCGTCACGGCGGCGTAGATCGCCATCATCACCGCCAGGGCGGCAACGCCGGCCATGATCGTGCCAACCAGCACGACGTCGAAGCCGAGGAGAGTAGGGCCGGATGGCTGGTTCAACATTGCGCGCGGTCCCTGCTCAGATTTCGAAATTGACCATCTTGGCCATGATAAAGGCCCCGATGCTCATCCACACCATGCCGCCGAGACCGGCGATGATCAGGCGGTCGTCGGTAAAGAACCCACCTACGTAGTCGGGGTTGATCCACCAGATCATGCCGAAGACGATGAACGGCAGCGAACCGACGATATAGGCCGAAGCCTTGGACTCTGAACTCATCGCCTTGATCTTCAGCTTCATCTGTGAGCGTTTGCGCAGGACGTCGGCAAGGTTCGACAGCGTTTCCGCCAGGTTGCCACCGGTTTCCCGCTGGATGGCCAGCGTGATGCAGAAGAAGTTGAATTCCGGGATGTTCAGACGGTCAGCCGTTTCCTGGAGCGATTCCTCCATGGTCCGGCCGATTTTGATGCGTTCGACCACGCCCTTGAACTCCAGCCCCACCGGTCCCGGTACTTCCTGGGCGACGACGGCCAGCGTCTCGGTAACCGGCAGGCCAGACCGCAGGCCGCGCACCAGCAGTTCGATCGCATCCGGGAACTTGGCGTTGAAGTCGTTGGTCCGCTTGTTGATGAAGAAGTTGACCGCCATGTGCGGCAGCCCCCCACCCACCACCAGACCGACGCCGAGCGACAGCAGCGGGGCGCCTGAACGCAGGAACACGATCACCGCAATGCCGAGGGCAATGCCGAGCGACGTGTAGAGGTATTGCGACACGGTCCATTTCTTGCCGGTCCGGTCAAGCCGCGTTGCCAGGGCGGCGATCCGGGATTCCGAACCGGCCTTGATGTGCATCTTCGGCTTGCGGGCGGCGATGGCCTTCTTGAGCTGCGATTCGACCTTGGCGTCGGTGCTCTCCGAATGGCGATAGCGCACCTGGCTGAGCCGGCGCTGACTTTCCTTCGCCGGGGAAGGGCCGCTCACCAGTGCATAGCCGACGGCGAGCAACGCCATCAGACCGCCTGCAAACAGCAGGAGCTGGAAAATGCTCATGCCCTGTTCCCGCCTTTCCTAATCATTCCAGTCATCCGGCAGGGCGTCACGCCAAAGTGCATTGCCCGGCCCGTTCTCACTCAGCTGCCTGGCTGAGCGCGGTCTTCTTGTCCTTCTTCGCCAGCAGCGATTTCAGATCGAAGCTGCCGAGAAGCGATTTCTTGGCCGCCGGTGCGGCGGCTTCGCCCTCTTCCTCGCTCACACCCATGATGCGTTCGGCAACCTGACGCATCACGGTGCTGGCCTTCGATGCGCGGTTGGCCTCGACGAAGGTCTGCCCCAGCTTGGCTGCATTCGCTGCGGCCTTGAAATCGTAGGGGATCGTGAAGTCGATCGCGCGCTCGATCGATGCCTCAAAGTCGGCCTTGCTGATTTCGCCGGTCCCGCTCTGGGCCTTGTTGACGACGATCAGCGGCTGGGCATGGGCAGCATTGGCCTTGAGCCACGAGAGAATACGGATCGTATCCCGGGCCGAAGCCAGTGTCATCTCGGCGGTCAGCACGACCACGTTCACGTCCGCGAACAGATGGGGGAAGTTGACCAGCATGTTGCGCGGCAGATCGATCACGGTCATCTCGAACGCTTGGCGGAACTCTTCCTCCAGTTGGACGAAGGCCGAACCGTCGGTCATCAGCGGCGAATTGATCGGAGCCTCAGCCGACAGGATGGCCAAATTCTCGTTGGCGCGGATCATGGCGCGTTCGATGAACAGGCCGTCGATACGGCTGGGATTGTCGATCGCATCGGTCAGTCCGCGACCCGGTTCCAGGTCCAGCGCCAGCGCGCCGGTGCCGAAATGGACGTCGAGGTCGAGCAGCGCTGTTGGCAGCTTGTGGTCGCTGCTGAACGCCCACGCGAGCGAGGTCGCGAGGGTGGACGCGCCGACCCCGCCGCGGGTGCCGATTACTGCCGAGGTGATGTGCCGCCGGGTTGTGGCACCGTCAGCAGTGCGCGGCGCCAGGAACACCGTCTGCGCCTGGGTCAGAGCATCACGCAATTGCCCGGCCGATAGCGGCTTGAGCAGGTAATCGTGTATGCCCGAGCCGAGCAGATCGCGATAGAGACGCACGTCGTTGACCTGGCCGATGGCAATCACCACCGTGCCAGGTTCGCAGACTTCTGCCAGCGCATTGATGTCGCTAAGCGGATCGCCGCTTTCCGAAAGGTCGACCATCAGGATGTTCGGACTGGCCGCGACCGACAGCGACTGCACGGCGTTGCGCAGCCCGCCTTTGGCGCACTTTTCCGGGGCCCAGCCCATTTCGATCACGACCGGACGCAGCACGTCCAGCGCGGCCTCGTCGCAGATGAAGGCGGCAAAGGGATCGCGGTTCCCGTTCGGTTTCCAAGGTGCGTTCATCGACTTTCCCCTTATTCGCCCGAAGACGTCTGCTTGAGGCCGCCTTCACCGGTCGGCTTCTGCTCGCGATAGGTGCCGATGGCCTTGTTGGAGGTGGCCACCACGGTTTCGCCGGTGCCCTTCTGGCCGCGGATCAGGTCTTCCGGATTGGCGACCATGGCCGCGAGGTTGCTGTTAACGGCGCAGCCGTAACCGGGCGACGTGGCATTGTTGTAGTTCATGTCCGACTTGGCCGACCAGTCCGGGCATCCGGGCACGTATGCGGTCGAACGGGTCAGGACCACGCGGGCGGTCCCCGGCGTCACATAGCCGGGGGTTACCGGTGCGCCTTCGCTAATCAGGATCCCGTGGCGGGCTGCCAGCTGAGCGATGGCATCGCGGGTTGCGCCGCTCATCGACGGATCGTCGATTGCGATCCGGTCACCGTAGCGCAGGTCCATCGCCTCGAACCATCCAGCGAGGCGCTGCTGCTCGGGAACGGACAGTCCGCCCGCACCGGCCCGCAGATCGAGCGTGTAGTTGGTTCGCTCAACCACCGGCTGCTTGGTGGAATTGAGGCTCCTGTTGGTGGGCATCCCACCGCAGGCCGAGAGCGACAGCCCGAGCGAGACGGCGATTGCGGTTGCCAGTTTGCGATTGATTGCCTTGGGCATCGTGATCACCTTTCTCGTTAGAGGCTGAAGCCGGGGGCGGCGGCGACTGCCTGGCCCTCGTTGCCGGTCTTCTTCGATTTCTTGTCGGCGCTGCGCTTGGGCTGGCTGCCCTGCGTGGCCGGCAGCACGGCGGCCGGATCGATCCGCGAAACGGCCGGCGGTGTGCCATCCCGATCCTGCGCAGTCGGCTTGGGCCGTTCAGCCCCGCTCTTCCCCGAGTTATCCCGGAATCCAAGCAGGCTTTCCAGCTCGCTTGCTGCGCTGAACCCGTCAGTCGGCAGTCTGATGTCGCCATCGTTGACCGGCTGGACAAGGTATGGCGTCACCACGATTACCAGTTCGGTTTCACCCTTGCGGAAGGAGCGCGAGCGGAACAGATTGCCGATGATCGGCACGTCGCCTGCACCTGGCGCCTTATCGATCGTGTTCTGGGCATTGCTGCTCATCAGACCGGCGATCATGAAGCTCTGGCCCGAGCCGAGTTCGACCGTGGTCTCCGCGCGACGGATCGTCAGTGCCGGGATCTGGAACCCGTTCAAGGTCACGGCCCCTTGCGAGGACAGTTCCGACACTTCCGGACGCACCCGGATCGATATGCGGCCGTTCGACAGGACCGTCGGCGTATATGCCAGGGAGACCCCAAACTTGCGATACTCAATGGCGGTGGTACCCAGGCCCTGGCTGATCGGGATCGGGAATTCGCCCCCGGCCAGGAACTCGGCGGTCTCGCCGGACAAGGCAGTCAGGTTTGGCTGCGACAGGGTCGTCACCAGGCCGTTGCGTTCACCCAGGTCCAGCGCGCCAAGCAGGTCGAGGCCGAGGAACTTGGTGGCATAGCCCAGGGTCGAGCCGATGCCGCCCGGATTGAGCGATGTGCCCGGCACTTCGAGGAACTGGCCCGGGTTGTTCGGATCGGGCACCAGCACGCGGACCTGATTGCCGACGCCCGTCGCGCTGTTGGGGCGGAAGGTTGAGGCAAATCCGTTCCGGCCCTGGCCGAGCCCGAACTGGAACCCGCTGCTGCCGTCAATCGTGGTCAGGTTGCTGCCAATTTCACGCACCAGCGAGCGGCTGACTTCGGCGAACCGCACCTGCAGGTTGACCTGCAGCGGCGTGGCCATCTTCAGGCGGCTGATCACGTTGGTATCGTCTCCGACGAACGCCTGCACCAGCCGCTCTGCCTCGGCAGCGTCTTCCGGCGCTGCGATCGTGCCGGTCAGCAGCACCGTGTTGCTGCCCATCGTGGCAACCGAAATCTTCGCTTCGGGCATGGCGAGGGCCAGCATCTGGTCGACGCTGCCGATATTGTTGCCCACCCGAACATTGGCTGACCAGACGATGTCACCCGCCGCGTTGCTGGCATAGACCGTTGTCTCGCCGCCGGCTTTGCCGAAGACATAAAGCTGTCGGGCGGACTTGACCTGCACATCGGCAATCTGGTCGTTGGCGATGAAGACATCGGCCATGTTGCCGGGTACGCTGATCAGCTCGCCGCGACCGATCGACAGAACGACAGTCTGGGACGGCTTGACGACCGCTTGAGCCTGGGCATCGCTGGCGCTGCCAAAGGCGAGCGGTGCCAGGGCGAGCCCTGCCAGCAGTGCAGTGGTGGTGAGGCGGTGTTTCATGCTCTTGCCCTTCGCTTGGCCGCTGGGGGCCGTGTCGGTGCGGAAGCTCTCGGTGTGTTTGCTCATCATATCCCCCTCAGCGCCCGCTGCCGGTCTTGCCGATGGCTTCTTCGGTGGTGATCTTGCCGCGGGTGACGCGCACTGTCGGGCCCTTGGGAACAACCGGCTGGGCGGCGGGCGCACCCGATGCGCCACCTTCCATGGCCGGAGCCGCGCCGCCAACCGGGCGTTGCGGGGGCAGGGTCGTGCGCTGGAACCGCGAGACGTCGCCACCGGTGACAAAGCTGCCACCCTTGTCAATCGGGCGGGCCATTGCGGCGCGAAGCAGCTTCTCTTCCTGTTCTGGTGTGGCGTTGTCGGGGATCTTGACGTCGCCCGAGGCAATCGCACGCTCAAGTTCGCTCTGGTTGTCGGAGATCGAGCGCAGCGACAGGCTGAGCGTGCCGATGGTCTGCGCGACCGAAACCTTTTCCGCGATCTTTGGCGTCACTTCGAGGGTGACCGTGCGGAAAGCGCGGACAATGGTGCGGCCGGCTTCGTCGGTGGTGCTCTCGGTCGACTGGTCGGTGGCGAGAACGCGCAGGTTGCGCAAGATCGTTTCGGCCGCCTTGAGGCCGTCGCCGCCGCCTTCGCCCTTGACGGTCTGGGTCAGCACCAGGTCGACCCGGTCACCCGGGAAAACGAACCCGGCAACCCCGGTCTTGGCCGACACCGGAACCGTCACGGCACGCATGCCCGGGCCAAGCGCTGCGGCGAGGAATCCGCGGTCGCCCGGCGCCACCAGCGATCCCTGGGTCACCGGCTCGCCTGCAGTAATCGGGAAGCGCACAACTGTTCCGATGAGCTTGCTGACATCGGCTTCGCCGTCGATGAAATAGGCATCCTGCACCAGGTCTTCCGGCCACTGCTGGAAGCCGACCGCATCGGCGGTGATGATCGTGCCGACTGGCAGGGCGCGGTTCGAGACCAGCACTTTCGGGCCAACCGGCTTTTGCGGAACGGCTTCGGCCTGGGGCGCGGCGGCCCCGGCGAACATGCTGCGCGCTATAAGCGCCGTACCGATCGCGATGATCAGTGCCCCCAGCAGCAGAACCAGCTTCTTCCTGTCCATGGCTATTCAAGCCCCCTGTTCGGCCCGGCGATGGTGCGGGCGGTGTTGGTTTGTGTCGTTAATCCGTGACTGGTTAAAATCGGGTTCACCCCGTCGAGAGGCCTGCTCCGGCCAGCGGCAGGTAGTGCGTGCCGAGCACCCACAGCCCGGCCGCTGAAATTGCGACACCGTAAGGTACGGCGAGCTTATCGCGCCGCCGCTTCATCATGTGGCGCGCGGCCAGCACCAGAGTGAGCGCACCGCCCACCAGTGCCATGACCACCAGCAGCCGCAGAAACCAGGTCGGCTCGATCCACAGTGCCAGCGCGGTGAGCAGCTTGACATCGCCGCCCCCCATCATCCGCAGCGCGAACAGGCCGGCCAGCACTGCGAAAGCCGCCAGCGCCACGCCGAACTGCATCGCCACGTCGGGCCACAGGGCATAGCCGGATGACCACCAGAACAGCGGTGCGCCCAGCACGATCGCGCCGTTCAGCCAGTTGTCGATCTGGCGCCGCCTGATGTCGGTCACTGCGGCAACAACCAGTGCGATTGCCAAGCCGCAGAGCAGTCCGTAGTGGAGATAGCCGTCCAGCATGATGCCCCCAAAGGTCCCCTGTGGAGGCTGGTGCTACAGGCGATGGCTTACCAAAAAGTAACCAACCCGTTGAGGCCAGCGTTAGGCAAGCAGGCAAATTCCCGATGAACCATACCCCGATTGACCGCCGCGCCATCCCTGCGCACGCCGCCGAGAGCCGCTGGCAGGCGGCCGATGGCTGGTCCGTGCGCCGGATCGACTGGCTGGTCCCCGATGTGCCGCGCGGTTCGATCCTGTTCCTGCCGGGGAGGGGCGATGCTTACGAAAAGTATCTCGAAACACTGGAACAGTGGCACCGGGCGGGGTGGGCCGTCACGGCCTCGGACTGGCGCGGGCAGGCTGGATCCGGCCGGCTCGGCAATGACCCGGTCACTGGCCATGTCGACGATTTCGCGACCTGGGTCGAAGACCTTGCCCTGTTGTGGCAGCAATGGACGGCGACGCGGCCCGGGCCGCATGTTCTGGCAGGTCATTCCATGGGCGGCCATCTGGTGCTGCGCGCATTGGCAGAGGGGCGGGCCGATCCGGCTGCGGCAATTCTGTCGGCACCGATGCTGGGCTTTTTCGGCACCATTCTGCCTTTGCCGGTCATGCATGGCGCGGCTCGTCTGATGAAAGGACTGGGCGATCCCGCCCGCCCGGCGTGGAAATGGAGCGAGAAACCCGGGCAGGTTCCGGCCTCCCGCATAACCCTGCTGAGCCATGATCCCGTCCGCTATGCCGATGAACTGTGGTGGCGCGCGGCCCGGCCGGAGCTGGTCATGGGACCGGGAAGCTGGGGTTGGGTCGAGCGAGCCTATGCCTCGATGCGGGGGCTCAACCGGGCCGGCGTGCTGGAACAGGTGCAGACACCGGTTCTGCTGCTTGGAGCAGAGAATGACCGGCTGGTCGAAATGAAGGCGATCGCGCGCGCCGCCAGGCGTCTGCCCCATGGCGAACTGGTCCGATTCGGGGCCGAATCGCGGCACGAGATACTGCGTGAAGTCGATCCGGTGCGGGATCGGGCAATGTCCGCGATCGGCGAGTTCCTCGACCGGACGGCTTCAGCCAGCGGATAGTATGTGATGACGACCTACGATTTCGCAGTCATCGGTGCCGGGATTGCCGGGGCCAGCCTGGCGGCTGAACTGGCGCCCCACGGACGGGTGCTGGTGCTGGAGGCGGAAGACCGTCCGGGCTTTCATTCGACCGGGCGGTCGGCGGCGTTCTGGGAGGAATGCTATGGCGGGCCGGAGATTGTGCCGCTGACCCTGGCATCCGGCCCTTACTTGCGCGACGGCGGTTTCCTGACCAAGCGCGGTGCGCTCTATATCGGGCGGCGCAATCAGCGCGCTGCACTCGATACCTTCATGGAGACATTCGGCCCGACCGGGGTGACGATTGAGCGAATTGCGGGTGAGAAATTGGCCCGGATGCTGCCTGGTGTGCGGCCGGAATGGAGCGAGGCGGTGTGGGAACCGGCCTGTGCGGACATCGATGTGGCAGCGCTTCACGCACATTACCTTAAAGCGCTGGCGCGGGACGGCGCGCAGCTGGTTGTCCGGGCGCGGGTAGCGGAACTCTCGCGCAGGTCTGGCGTGTGGCATCTGACAACCGAACGGCAGGAACATTTTGCGGCCCGCACGCTGGTCAATGCAGCCGGGGCCTGGGCAGACCCGATTGCTGCACTGGCGGGCGCCAGGCCGCTGGGGATTCAGCCGCTGCGCCGAACCGTGGTGCAACTGCGGGTCGATCCGGCACCACCGGCCGATATGCCACTGGTGCTGGACATTGGCGGGTCGTTCTATTTCAAGCCCGAGAGCGGCCGGTTGTGGCTCAGCCCGCATGACGAGGAACCCTCGCCGCCGTGCGATGCCGCGCCGGAAGAGCTGGCCGTGGCCGAGGCCATCGATCGCTTCCAGCAGGTGGTCGACTGGAAGGTGGAGGCGGTCGAACACAAGTGGGCCGGGCTGCGCAGCTTTGCGCCCGACCGATGCCCGGTCTATGGGTTCGATCCGCAGGTCGAAGGCTTGTTCTGGTTTGCCGGCCAAGGTGGCTATGGCATCCAGACCTCACCGGCGGCCGCGCGTCTGGCCCGGCAGCTTCTGCTCGGCCAGCCCTCCGACGCCATGACCGCATCGCTTGACCCAGCGCTTTACGATCCGGCTCGCTTGGGCGCCTGATCGGGGCTGGTAATCCGGTTGCCATCAGCTAGTGTGCACGAACCTATCACTGTAACGGGAGGTATCTGAAATGGCTCACAAGTTCGAGATCTACAAGGACAAGGCGGGTGAGTTCCGCGTGCGCTTCAAGTACAATTCAGAGATCATGTTCTCGACCGAAGGCTATTCAAGCAAGGCATCGGCCCAGAATGCCATCGATTCAATCAAGAAAAATGGCCCCGGGGCTCCAGTCGAAGACAACAGCTGAACTGGCCACTATGGCGCGGAGACGGTTGCCTGGTTGCCCCGGCTCTGCGCCTGCCGGTCGGCTTCGTCGCTGGCGAGCTGATCGACCCGATCGTTTTCCGGGTGGCCTGAATGGCCCTTGACCCATTCCCATCTGATCGAGTGCCGGTTGGCGGCTTCGATCAGCTCATGCCACAGGTCCGCATTCTTGACCGGCTGTTTGCTGGCATTGACCCAGCCGCGCTTCTTCCAACCGTCGATCCACTTGGTCATGCCGTCGATGACATAGCGGCTGTCGGTGTGGACAGTTACTGCGCACGGCTCGATCAGGGCGCTCAATCCTTTGATCACTGCGCTCATCTCCATCCGGTTGTTGGTGGTGAGCACTTCGCCGCCGACCAGTTCCTTCTCGTGACGCCCCATCCGCAGCAATGCGGCCCAGCCGCCGGGGCCGGGGTTGCCCTTGCACGCACCGTCGGTGAACAAGTCGACCTTCTTCATCCGGCAGCGGTCTGGACAGGTCCCGCGAACGGGGCCGCGCCAGCATTCCGGTAGAAATCGAGTCGGCGCAGGAAATCCATAGGATCCTTGCGCGTTACCAGGGCTTCGTGCGGAGTGTCGAGCCAGTCCTGTGCGCGGCTGGACACGAACCGCAGGCAGGCCCCCTGAACCAGTAGAGGCAGCGCATCGCGTTCGGCAGACTCCAGCGGGCGAATGCTTTCATAGCCTTCCAGCAACGCCCGTCCCACGTCCTCGCGATGCCGGGCCCCGCCGCTCGCGAAACTCCAGGCAGCATGGGTCACGGCCAGGTCGTATGCCATCATGTCGGTGCAGGCGAAATAGAAGTCGATCAGGCCCGAAACTTCGTTGCCAAGCATCAGCACATTGTCGGGAAAAAGATCGGAATGGATTATCGAGCGGGGCAGTCCGGCTGGCCAGCGTGCCGCCACCTCTGCCCCAAGGCCGATGGCCCGCGGCAGATCAGGATCGATCCCTGCCAGCGCTTCGGCGCCGCATCCTGCCAGGACCTGTGCCGACGTATCCGGTCCAAGCGCATTGCCGCGCCAGCCCGCCATGTCGGTCGCGGCCAGGTGCATCCGGGCGAGGACGGCCCCGACGCTGCGCGCCTGCCCGGCAGTGGGCCGGTCAACCGAAACCCCCGGCAGGAACTCGATCAGCGCCACCGCCTTGCCGTCCAGCATCCGGAAGGCCGCTCCCTCGCGGTCATGAATGGTGCGGGGAACCGGGCAGCCTTTCGCCGCGAGATGGTCCAGCAGGCCGAGAAAGAACGGCAGGTCGGCAAGGTCGATCCGGCGCTCGTACATGGTCAGGATGAACCGGCCGGCCGTGGTCTCCAGCATCCAGTTCGAATTGGAGACCCCTTCGGCGATGCCCTTGGCCGAGAGCAGTTCGCCGACATCGTATGCCGCGATCAGGTCTGCCAGGTCTTCTGCCCCGAGGTGGGTATAGACAGCCACGGGCAGGTTACTCGGTGAGCTGGCGCGGCAGTTTGAACACCATCTTCTCTTCGGTCGTAACCAGGGTATGCTCCTCGACGTCGCGCCAGGTGGCGAGCAGGTTGACCACTTCGCGCACCAGGGTCTCCGGGGCTGACGCGCCCGCTGTCAGGCCCAGTTTGCTGACCCCTTCGAGCCACGCCGGGTCGATTTCGCTGGCCCGCTGGATCAGCCGGGCCGGGGTTCCGCAGCGCTCGGACACTTCGACCAACCGCAGCGAGTTGGACGAATTCGGGGCGCCGATCACCAGCACCAGGTCGCTGTCAGGCGCAATCGCCTTGACGGCCGCCTGCCGGTTGGAGGTGGCATAGCAGATGTCTTCTGCCTTGGGCCCGACGATATGCGGATACTTGACCCGCAAGGCAGCAACAATGTCCGCAGTGTCATCGACCGACAAGGTGGTCTGGGTCAGGAAGGACAGCGGGGCATCATCAGGGAAGTTGAGGTGTGTGACATCGGCCACCGTTTCGACAAGGGTCATCCACCCATCCGGAACCTGACCCATGGTGCCGATCACCTCGGGGTGTCCTTCGTGGCCGACAAAGATGATGTGCAGGCCCTTTTCGATGTGCCGCTCAGCCTGGCGGTGGACCTTGCTGACCAGCGGGCACGTGGCATCGAGATAGGAAAGACCGCGCCGCTGCGCTTCGGTGGGCACGGATTTGGGCACGCCGTGCGCGCTGAATACGACCGGGGCGCCATCCGGCACCTCGTCTAGTTCCTCGACGAAGATCGCACCCTTGGCCTTCAATCCGTCAACCACGAAGCGGTTGTGGACAATCTCGTGCCGGACATAGACCGGTGCGCCATAGCGTTCGAGCGAGCGTTCGACGATTTCGATCGCACGGTCCACTCCGGCGCAAAATCCGCGCGGGGCGGCAACGAGGACGGTGAGCGGCAAGCGGGTGTCGCTGTTTGCGGGGGAAGGCAAGGGGGCGTTCATAAACCCGCCTCTAGCGCTTTGCTGCATGGGCCGCTAGGGCGAGCAAACGATGAATTTGAGGGACCATTCCGCATGACATTGAGCCGCAAGCTGCTTTGGGCCTCCGCCTGTGCCGTCGTTCTGGCAGGCTGCGCGCGCGATGGCGAACTGGTCATTGACCAGGGCGTCGGCATTACCGCGATCCGCAGCGTGTGCCCGGCAGTCGGCGTTCCGGATTACACCGGCGACGTAACTCTGTTCCGCACCGCGGGCGATCGCACAGCTGCCAACATCGATGCCGTTGCGGCCATCACCAATGTCCGCAGCAGCTGTAACGATTCGGGCGCCCGGGTCTATTCCGAGGCCAGTTTCGATGTCCTGGTCCGCCGCACCGACACGCGCGGTCCGCGGCGGATCGAACTGCCCTATTTCGCCACCGTCCTGCGCGGCGGCGCGGCAGTGCAGACCAAGCGGATCGGCACGGTCGCGGTTGATTTTGCCGACGGACAGGAACGCGCCCGTGCCAGCGCCAAGGCGGGCGCTTTTGTCGACCGCAACGAGGCCACGCTCCCGGCTGACATTCGCGAACAGATTACCCGCAAGCGCCGGTCGGGCGACCCCGATGCCGCGCTCGATCCGCTGGCAGACCCGCAGGTCCGCGCCGCGCTGAACCGGGCGACCTTCGAACTGTTGGTCGGGTTCCAGCTCACCGAGCAGCAGCTCGCCTACAACGCCACGCGCTGATCGGGGCCGGGCGGACAGGTGGGCCGCATCTTGCGCTTTTTCGCAGGTCGGCTAACCGCGCGGGCATGTCCGAACTGAAAACCTTGCACGCCGCCTTCGCGGCCAAAGTCTCCGCCGCGCTCGATGCCCTGGAAGGCGAAGGCGTCATACCGGCGGGAACGCCGCGCCACGCGGTCGCGGTCGAGCCGCCGCGTGATGCCTCCCATGGAGACCTGTCGACCAACGCAGCCATGGTACTCGCCAAGCCGTCCGGGGTGAACCCGCGGGCGCTGGCTGAACAGCTTGCGGCCCATCTGGCGCGGGACGAGGACATTGTCAGCGCCGAGATCGCCGGTCCGGGTTTCATCAACCTGCGGTTGGCAGACGCCGTCTGGACCCGTGAACTGCAGGCAATCGCCGCGCTCGGTGCAAATTATGGCCGCTCCACGATGGGCACCGGGCGGACGGTCAATGTCGAATACGTTTCGGCCAATCCGACCGGGCCGATGCACATGGGCCACTGCCGCGGTGCGGTGGTCGGCGACGCGCTGGCCAGCCTGCTCGAGTTTGCGGGGCATAGGGTAATCCGCGAATACTACGTCAACGATGCCGGTGGTCAGGTCGATGTTCTCGCCCGCTCGGCCCACTTGCGCTATCGCGAGGCCCTGGGGGAAGCAGTCGGCGAGATTCCGGAAGGCCTCTATCCGGGCGACTATCTGGTGCCGGTCGGGCAAGCATTGGCGCAGGAGTTCGGGGACCGTTACGTCGCTGCGCCCGAATCCGAATGGCTCGCACAATTCCGCGCCCGGGCGGTCGATGCCATGCTGGCGATGATCAAGGACGACCTGGCCAAACTCGGCATCGAACACGACCTGTTCTCGTCCGAAGCGGAGCTGCAGGCCGCAGGCAAGCCTGAAGAGGCCGAGCAGTGGCTGCGCGCGCATGACCTAGTTTATGACGGGGAGCTGGAAGCCCCCAAGGGCAAGACACCAGAGGACTGGGAGCCGGTCGAGCTTCCGCTGTTTCGGTCCACGCGCTTTGGCGACGACCAGGACCGGCCAATCCGCAAGAGCGATGGCAGCTGGACCTATTTCGGAGCCGATCTCGCCTACCACTTCCAGAAGGCACAGACTGCAGACGAACTGGTCGACATATGGGGCGCAGACCATGCCGGTACCGTCAAGCGGATCAGGGCGGCGGTGGCTGCGCTTACCGCAGGTGAGGGACCGAATTCGACTGGCCCGAAGCCGTTCGAGGTCAAGCTGGTGCAGATGGTCCAGTTGCTCAAGGGCGGCCAGCCGTTCAAGATGAGCAAGCGGGCCGGCAATTTCGTCACGCTGGCTGACGTGGTCGAGATGGTCGGCAAGGACGTGGTCCGCTTCACCATGCTGACCCGCAAACCTGAAGCGCAGATGGATTTCGACTTCGACAAGGTGGTCGAGGCGTCGAAGGACAATCCGGTGTTTTACGTCCAGTACGCCCACGCGCGGATCAGTTCGACCTTGCGCAAGGGCGCGGCCGAAGGCTTTGCGCCGGATCCGGCCCACCTCGATCTGCTTGGGGAGGCCGATCGCGCGCTGGTTCGGCAGGCGGCCCAGTTCCCGCGGCTGGTGGAAGCTGCCGCTCAGGCCCGCGAGCCGCATCGGGTGGCGTTCTATCTTTATGATCTTGCAGCGGCATTCCATTCCTTTTGGAACATGGGCAATGACACGCCGGAAAACCGGTTCATCGTGGCACAGAAGCCGCAACTGACCGCTGCGAGGCTTTTCCTCGCAGTGCAGATCGGGCAAGTTATCCGTAATGGTCTGGCCCTGCTTGGGGTCGAGGCGGTCGAGGAGATGTAGTGATGGTCGCTCTGGGGGACAACGGACGCGAACGCGACGGCGAGCCTTTTGATGAGGCAGAGTGGGACGAAGGCGACGCCGCCGCCGAGGAACTCTCGCTCGCCAATGACGATGAGCCGCTTCCGTGGCTTGAGTCTGACGATTATGAGGACGAGGATGAGGGCTCCGGCCTTGGGCGGCTGCTCCTGACTTTTGTCGTCGGGCTCGCTGCTATCGGCGCGATCCTCTATGGCCTGTGGTACTGGAGCAACCGGCCCGATCCGGAACTGGTGGCCGACGGCAGCACTATCTCCGCGCCTCCCGGACCGCTCAAGGAGCGACCGGAGGACCCCGGTGGCAAGACTTTCGAAGGCACTGGTGATGTCGCTCCAGCGGTCGGCGAAGGCGAGACCCGCGAAGGTAGGCTAGCGACCAATGACGGCACAGCCGCGCAGGGCAATTCTGCGGGGCAGGGCAGCACCGAGGGCGCTACGCAAGCTCCGCGACCGAGCATCAATGCGGCGGGATCGCGCGCTGCGGACGAGTCTGCAGGTGGTGGGGTGGGGGTCCAGGTCGGCGCCTATTCTTCTCGCGATAGTGCCGAACGCGGCTGGAGCCAGCTGAACCGCCAGACCGATGCTCTGCAAGGCGTGCGCTATCGGATCATGGAGGGGCAGATCGACTCGGGCAAGGTCTTCCGGCTGCAGGCAGTCGCGGGTGATGCGGCTGCGGCGAGTGCGCTGTGCGGACGATTGAAGAGCCAGGGTATTCCCTGTCAGGTCAAGAACTGAGCGGGAAACTGCTGCTTTTTGCACATGGTGACGGTCCGCATCGCTTGCGGCCCGCGACGGTTCCTGCGAACCTGACGGCATGACGCCTGCCATCTTCGGGATTGCCGGAACCTCGCTTACGCCTGAGGAGCGCGCCTTTTTTCGTGAGGCCGATCCGGTCGGCTACATCCTGTTCGCGCGCAATTGCGAAACACAGGACCAACTGCGCGCACTCACTGACAGCCTGCGCGCTATCCACGGGCGTGAACGGCTGCTGATCTCGATCGATCAGGAAGGCGGTCGGGTGACGCGGATGAAGCCCCCTGAATGGGCGCGCTATCCCGCTGGTGAAGCGTTTGACCGGCTCTACCAACTGGCTCCGGCCTCAGCGATCGAGGCCGTGCGCGTCAATGCCCGGGCCATGGGGCAGGAACTGCGCCGCGCCGGGATTACGGTCAATTATCACGCGCCGTTCGATGTGCGACGCCCGCAAACCGATCAGGTGATTGGTGACCGGGCGCTTGGTTCGAACCCAATGCAGGTCGCCGCGCTCGGCCGCGCAGTGCTTGATGGGCTGGCATCCGCAGGAATTGCCGGCTGCCTCAAGCATATGCCCGGCCATGGCCGGGCCACTGCTGACAGCCACAAGGAATTGCCGGTCGTCGAAGCCAGCGATGCTGAGCTCGAGACTGACATCGCGCCATTTCGTGCGCTAGCGTCCGCGCCAATCGGGATGAGTGCGCATATCCGCTTCACCGCCTGGGATGCAGATCGTCCGGCCACCCAGTCGCCCTATGTCATCCATAGCGTCATTCGCGAACGGATAGGCTTCGATGGCTTGCTCCTGACCGACGATATCGACATGCAGGCGCTCGATGGCACCATCCCCGAACGCGCCGAACGGGCAATTGCCGCTGGCTGCGATGTTGTGCTGAACTGCTGGGCCAGGCTTGATGACATGCAGGGGATTGCCAATGTCCTGCCTGCGATGTCTTCGTCTGCGTCAGACCGGCTGGCGAGGGCGCTGGCAACAACGGCGGTGGCGGGCGATGGCGCCGATGACCGGGCCGAGCAACTTGCCCTGCTGGACAAGCGCGACACGTTGCTCGCGTTGGCGGAGCAGGCAGCGTGACCGGGGAAGACCTGCTGTTGCAGGATAGCGCCGCAGCGTTGGGTGACGAATGGGTGACGCCCGCATCAGCCCCCACCGGCGACGGAGCGCTGTACCTCGAACTGGACGGGTGGGAAGGTCCACTGGATCTGCTGCTTGACCTGGCACGGCGGCAGAAGGTCGATCTGCGCCAGATTTCCATCCTTGCACTGGTTGACCAGTACCTCGGCTATATCGAGCGGGCCGAGGCACTGCGATTGGAACTCGCAGCCGATTACCTGGTGATGGCGGCGTGGCTGGCATACCTGAAATCAGCGCTGCTGCTGCCCAGGGAGGAACAGGAGGATCCCAGTCCGGAAGAACTGGCGCTGCGCTTGCAATTGCGGCTGCAGCGGCTCGGTGCGATGCGGGATGCCGCGGCCCGACTCATGGCGCGGGACCGGGTTGGCCGGGACGTCTTCGTGCGCGGCGTACCGGAAGGCTTGCGGACCAACCGAAAGCTGAAGTGGACTTGCGACTGGTTTACCCTGGTCCAGGCCTATGGGCAGGTCAAGGCGCGCACGGCCCCGGCAATCCACATGGTCCGCAACCGGCCCGTGATGACGCTGGAGAGTGCGCTCGACCGGGTATCCGCGATGCTCGGTGTAACCCTCGACTGGATGTGGCTCGAAGAATTCCTGCCCCCCTATGCTGAGCCGCGGCTGCGGCGCTCTGCGCTGGCCTCCAGCTTCGTTGCGGCGCTGGAACTGGCCCGGCTGGGCAAGGCGGAACTGGGGCAGGACGATGTGTTCGGACCATTGCGGCTGCGCCGAGTACCCGGATGAGCGGGCGACCGGGGGAACTGGAACGGGCGGTTGAGGCCATGCTGTTCGCCTCGGACGAGCCGCTCACCGTGGCGGCCATTGCGGCGCATCTTGGCGATGCGGATGCGGCCCATGTGCGGAGTGCGCTCGCAATCCTTGTCGCGCACTATGCAGAGCGGGGTGTGCAACTGGTCGAACGAGGCGATCGATGGCATTTCCAGACCTCCCCTGATTGCGCCCACCTGCTCCGCCGCGAGCGCGAACAGGTTCGGCGTCTCAGCCGTGCTGCAACCGAAGTGTTGGCGATCGTGGCCTATCACGAGCCGGTCAGCCGGGCGGAGATCGAATCAATTCGCGGCGTGCAGACCTCCGGCGGCACGCTCGATGTGCTGATGGAGGCCGGCTGGGTACGGGTGGCTGGACGTCGGGAAGTTCCGGGCCGGCCGGTCATCTACGCCACCACGCCAGAATTCCTCCAGCATTTCGGGCTTTCCTCGCGGCGCGACCTTCCGGGGATCGACGACTTGCGGGCCGCCGGGTTGCTCGATCCGGTTGATGACGCATACGGCGCCCTGGTCGAGGACCGGCAGATCACACGCGATGAAGAGGAATGACTTCGCCGCTGGCGCTGATGCCTGCCACCGCCTATATTGACCCGAACACACCTCGTGCAAAGGTCACCAACATGTCGCTCGGTCCGGTCCAGTTGATCATCATCGCTCTCGTTATCCTCGTCCTGTTCGGGCGCGGCCGGATATCGGAAATGATGGGTGATTTCGGCAAGGGCATCAAAAGCTTCAAGCAGGGCATGAACGAGCCGGACGAAAAGCCTGCTCCGCGGATCGAATCGCCCGCACCGGGCGCTGCCGAGGCGCAGCAGCAGGACAAGACCGACGCGAAAAGCTGACCTCGCATTGCCGGATCAGGCCCATGTTTGACATCGGCGCAACCGAATTGCTGGTTATCGTGATCGTGGCGGTCATCGCTATCGGTCCGAAAGACATGCCGTTGGCGCTACGCACTGCCGGCCGATGGATCGGGAAAATTCGCCGCATGTCTGCCCATTTCCGGACCGGGGTTGATGCCATGATCCGCGAAGCGGAAATGGAGGAGATGGAGAAGACCTGGCGCGAACGCAATGCGGCCATCATGGCCCAGCATCCGGCGGCTGAGATGGTGCCGGATGATGGCGCCGCGCCGCCACCCGCATCGGCCGAGGCAGCGGTGCCCCCGCCGGAGGCACCTGCTCCAGACAAGCCGGGGCAAGGTTGATCCGGCACAATGGCATTCGAGATCAAGGACATTGACCAAAGCGAAGCACCGCTGCTCGATCATCTGATCGAACTGCGTAGCCGCCTGGTGCGGTGCATCCTGGCGCTGGCAGTGGCCTTCGCGGGATGTCTCTATTTCGCGGACGAGATCTTTGGGTTCCTGGTCCGCCCGCTGACTGCCGCCTTTCCCGAGGGGCAGGGCAGACTGATCTACACACAGCTGTATGAGGCGTTCTTTGTAGAACTGAAGGTTGCCTTGTTTGCGGCCTTTTTCATCAGCTTCCCGATCATTGCCAACCAGCTGTGGGCATTTGTTGCCCCGGGGCTCTATGCACGGGAAAAGAAAGCCTTCCTGCCGTTCCTGTTTGCGACGCCGGTCATGTTCACCGGTGGGGCGGCGCTGGCCTATTATGTGGTCATGCCGACTGCGTTTCGCTGGTTCCTCGGGTTCGAGGGCACCGTCGGCGGGCTGAAGATCGAGGCGCTGCCCGGAACGGGGAATTACCTCGGCCTGGTCATGCAGTTCATCCTCGCCTTCGGAATCAGTTTTCTGCTTCCGGTGCTGCTGCTCCTGCTCAACCGGGCCGGAATCGTGACACGGCAGCAACTGGTTGGTGCCCGGCGCTATGTGATCGTAGGGGTAGCTGTCCTGGCCGCGATCGTGACCCCGCCTGACCCGGGATCGCAAATCATTCTGGCGATCCCGCTGCTGTTGCTGTTCGAAGGGTCCCTCGCGCTGATGTGGCTGGGCGAAAGGCGGGCGATTGGTCGGCCTGCGGAGCCTGATCCAGCAAACGACGGCTGAGTTGCCGAAAGACCCGGCACGGTTAACCGGACTGCATCAAACTAGGTCCAGACCTGCCCGTGTGGCGCCGTGCTGGGTCCGTGGTTCGCGCGGATTGCGCGCAAAAAAACGGGGCTCGCAGGCCCCGTTTTGAATTTCGGTTTCCCGAACGATCAGCCGCTGATCGGCTCGTCGTCGTTGCCGCTGCCAGCAGCGATCACGATACCAGCGATAATCGCCGCAGCAGCCAGAATGGCAAGAATGATCGCCGAACCATCAGCTTCGCCACCGAAGTCGCTTTCACCAATGATTGGAGCCGAGACGCGCTCGATAGCCGGAGCAGCGTTGGCAAGGGCCGGGGTGGCGGCCATCGAAATCGCAGCGGTAGCGGCGAGAATGTTGCGCATCTTCATGGTCTGGTCTCCTCAGAGCTCTTCTTGTTCAAAACACGTGGGCCTACTAGGCCCGGAACGGTGGGGGTGCAACCCCGAAAACGTCTCAAATTGTGTCAGTTGTGACTTGGAAGTAACACACCCGACCATCCTGTCCAACAAAATTGTGCACTGCGGTATCGAATTGCACAAAAACGACATTCCTTAACTCGCACTCAACGTACTGCCTGCACTCAGGTTCCCGGACGAAAGCATATTTACCGGATACTAACGGTCAAAACCGGACAATCTGCGGTTGGCATGGTTCAGTTGCATTTCGGTTAAAACAAGCTGGGTTTGCGCAAATCCCGATAAGGCGATGGATTCACGCGCCGAACCGTTACTGTCAGCGCGACTCACGTCCGCGAACAAAGAGCTGCTGCCCTCCGACCCAGGTCTCCAGCACCGTAGTATCCCGAAGTTCCTGCGGAGTCGCGATCAGCGGGTCTCGGTCTACCAGCACGAAATCCGCCCACAGGCCGGGTGACAAACGGCCGAAACGCTCTTCTGCAAATCCGGCAAAAGCGGCGCCGTAGGTGAAGCCCCACAATGCGGCTTCGCGGGTCACCCGTTCATTCGGAAACCAGCCGCCAAATGGCTGGCCGGCTGTGTCCTGCCGGGTGAAGGCAGTCGCCAAACCGGCAAAAGGATCGGGCGATTCGACCGGGGCATCCGACCCGAACGCCAGCACTGCTCCGGTCTGGGCGATGCTGTTCCAGGCATATGCTCCATCAAGTCGGGGCGGATCGAGCCGGGCTTCGGCCATCAGCCGGTCGGAGGTCTGATGGACCGGCTGCATCGAGGCGATTATCCCATGCTTTCCGAACGCGGCAATGTCTGCAGGGTCGACGATCTGCGCATGCTCGACGCGCCAGCGCCGTTCCCCGGTGTAGGTCGGGGCAAGTTCGTCGATGGCTGCCAGAATCTCGGCATTGGCGGCATCGCCGATTGCATGGACCGCGATCTGGAACCGGTCCAGCGCTGCGCGGCTCATCATGTTGCGAAGCTGCGCCGAGGTGGCGAGCGGCAGGCCGCGATTGCCCGGGTCGTCGGCATAAGGGCGCTTCAGCCATGCGCCGCGCGAGCCGAGCGCACCATCAAGATAGAGCTTGACCCCGTTCAGCCGCAGCCGGTCCTGATACAGCCACGGTGATGGACCTGGGCCGCCGATCAATTCCATCGCGTCGGGGCCGCCAGCGTATGCCATGATCCTGACCTTGAGCCACCCTGCATCGCCTGCGCGGCGGAAACTTTGCCAGTCCTCGATGCTGGTGCCCATGTCGGCCGCGGCAGTAATACCGCTTGCAAGCAGAATGTCCTGCGCCATCGAAAGGGCAACATCGCGGTCGTCCGGTCGCGGCGTGGGGACCACCCGTTGGACCAATTCACTGGCAGCATCGACAAACACACCAGCCGGGGCCCGGGTGGCGCCGATCCGCTCGATCCGTCCCCCGGCCGGATCCTTGCTGGCAGCGGAGACCCCGGCGAGTTCCATTGCAAGGGTGTTGGCCCATCCGGCGTGGCCATCCACCCGCTCCAGCCAGACCGGCCGGTCGGCCACGGCTGCATCGAGGTCGGCAGCGGTAGGAAAGCGGCCGAGGCCCCATTTTTCCTGATTCCAGCCGCGTCCGATAATCCAGCGGCGGCCAGGATTTGCTGCAGCGTAATCGGCAATACGTTGCTGTGCTTCGCCGAGAGAAGTGGTGTCCGACAGGTCAAGAGTTAGTGCGCCGAAACCGATCCCCATCACGTGGAGGTGCGCGTCAATCAGACCGGGAATCAGGTAGGCACCCTTGCCGTCGACCCGGAAATCGGTCTGCGGGCGCTTGTCACTGCGTTCCAGCAACTGCTTGATGCGCCCGTCGTCATCGATCCACAAGGCTGCAAACCGGCGTACCTTGCCCTGTTCGTCCAGCGCAATACCCTGGACATTGTCGACCAGGGTATCAGCTCGCGCGGGGTCGGCCTGACCAAAGGCGCAAGCAGCAAGTGGCAGAGCAAAAACAAATGGCAGCTTCATCAGGCAATCCTTGCAGTCGGGAGCGCAACCGGTCCGGCCCGACTTGCCGATTATCCGGCACAAAGCAATTTCTTTGCCGTATTTCAGGTCATCGCAGGTTTCGCCCCGGCTCCTTTTCCCCTACGGCGCTGGCGCGATGACCATGAGCCCTGCCATTTCCTCCGATCCCGCCACCAGCGGTGACCTGCTGACTCTCGATGACATCCGCGCTGCCGCGGCGAGAATCAGCGATTCTGTGGTGCGTACGCCGACTCTTCACAGCAAGACGTTGTCCCAGATTACCGGGGCAGAGATCTGGCTGAAGTTCGAAAACCTTCAGTTCACTGCGGCCTACAAGGAGCGCGGCGCGCTCAACGCCCTGCTGCTGATGCCGGGCAGTGTTCGCGCCCGCGGCGTGATTGCGGCGTCGGCTGGCAACCACGCCCAGGGTTTGAGCTACCACGGAACCCGGCTTGGTGTACCCGTCACGATCGTTATGCCGCGCACGACTCCGGCGGTGAAGATCATGCAGACGGAAAGCGTTGGCGGAAAGGTCGTGCTGGAAGGCGAGACCTTTGATGAGGCTTATGCCCATGCCCGCAAGCTGGAAACCGAACTGGGGCTCACCTTCGTGCATCCGTTTGACCACCCGCACGTCGCGGCAGGCCAGGGCACAGTGGCGCTGGAGATGTTCGAGGATGCGCCCGATCTCGACTGCATCGTCACGCCGATCGGCGGCGGCGGGCTGCTTTCAGGGATGGCGACGGTTGCCCGGGCGTTGCGACCGGGAATGGACGTGGTCGGCGTCCAGGCAGCGCTGTTCCCGTCAATGTATGCCCGGATCCGGGGCGAAGACTGCGTCTGCGGTGGCGACACATTGGCTGAAGGGATCGCGGTCAAGGCTCCGGGGGAATTTACCGCCCAGATCATCGCCGAACGGGTCGATGAGATCTTGCTGGTGGGCGAAGACAAGCTGGAAAAGGCAGTCAGCCTGCTGCTGCAGATCGAAAAGACCGTGGTCGAAGGGGCGGGTGCCGCCGGCCTCGCTGCGGTGCTCGCGCATCCGGAGCGGTTCTGCGGCCGCAAGATCGGTCTGGTGCTGTGCGGCGGGAACATTGATCCGCGGCTTCTCGCCAATGTCCTGCTGCGCGATCTGGCGCGTTCGGGGCGGCTGGCCCGTTTGCGCATTACCTTGCAGGATCGCCCCGGCGCGCTGTTCAAGGTGATGCGTGAGTTCAACGAGCATCAAGTCAACATCATCGAAATATACCACCAGCGCATCTTCACGACCCTGCCGGCCAAGGGGCTGATTACCGATATCGAATGTGAAGCGCGTGATGCCGAACAACTCGATGCCCTGATCGCGGCACTCCGGGCCAAGGGCTATACGGTCAGCCCGGTCGAGATTGCCTGAGCGCCTGTTAATCCCTGCCGGTTGTGCTGTCCCAACTGTGCAAAGTAACCATTTGCAGTGCCCCGGGTTGGTTAAAGACCTTTTACCGGCGGCTTGTGGCGGGCATAGAGGTGCCTTGCGCGGTCATTGACCGATTCCTGTTTTCGCATTTGCGAAGGAGTAGCTACGACCGTGACGGCACCGGTGCGTTTTCCCCGCTTCTTTGTGACGAGCCCGGCGCCGTGTCCCTATCTGGACGGCAAGACAGAGCGCAAGGTGTTCACCGAGCTCAAGGGCCCACACGCGGAACATCTGAACGAGGCGCTCAGCCGGATCGGCTTCCGCCGCAGCCAGACAGTTGCTTATCGCCCCAGTTGCATCGATTGTCAGGCGTGCGTGTCGGTGCGGGTATGCGCGGATCGGTTCGAACCGTCCAAGACCCAGTTGCGGAATTTGCGCCGCAACAGTGATCTGATTGCCACTGAATGTCGCCCATGGGCGACCGAGGAGCAATTCGATCTCCTCCAGCGTTATCTTGGCGCCCGCCATCCCGGCGGCGGGATGACAGCGATGGACGAGATGGATTTCGCCGACATGGTGGAACATACGCCGGTCTCGAGCCTTATGATTGAATATCGGGAGCCATCGGACGGCATTCGTCCCGGTCGGCTGGTCGGTGCGTGTCTGACGGATCGGCAGTCAGATGGACTTTCGATGGTTTATAGTTTTTATGATCCGGACCACGAGGTGCGCACGGGACTTGGCAGTTACATCATCCTCGAACACATCCGTCGCGCTGCCAGCGGGGGGCAGTCCTTTGTCTACCTCGGCTATTGGGTCGATGGCTCGGACCGGATGCAGTACAAGATCCGCTATCGTCCGATGGAGCTGCTGGGACGTGATGGCTGGCGTCGCCTCGTTCGAGAAGAACAGGATGCACTGGTTGCTCGCGCTGTTGCGCGGCATGCTGCCCGCCCGCGAAGGCAGAGTGGCGCGGCAAAGGATGGTGCGCAAGGCCAGTACCGATTGGTTGACTAGCCGCGCCTTGGCCGCAGTGCTGGCGCTGCTCGCCGCACCGCTTTCCGCACAGGTCAACCGGGCTGAACCTCGTCTGGAAGATCTGATTCCTGATTCAGCGGTTGCAAACCCGGAAAGTTGGGCGACGGATCAGGATACCGCCGAAGCCGAAGGGGAACTGGATCCGGCATCTCCGATGGATGACGCAGCCGATTTTGCGGTGGACTGGCCGGAAAATGTCGACTTGCCGGAACTGGTAGAACTGGAACCAGACGACGCTATCGACTTTGCCGATGTAGATTTGCCTGCACAACCGGTAATGGCCCGCGCAGAGTTGGTCGAAGTCGACTCTGCACTGGTTCTCGCCTTGCCGGAGGATGCCGCGCAGTTTGCCGTCCGCGAAGAATTCCTGGCCCGGTTCAAGCAACTTTCCGCTGTCGACGGGCTGTCGTCCAACACCGATAATATCGCACAGATCGCCGCTCGCGCCCGTGCAGACGAGGCGCTTCTGGGTGAGCTGCTTCGGGCCTTCGGGTACTATGACGGGCAAGTGATCCGATCCATTTCCGTAGAAGGCCGAACCGCACCTGTTGCGCGACAGGCACAAGTGCGGTTCGACGTGATCCCTGGTGTTCGCTACCGCTTCGGCGAGATAGAATTGGGTGCCCTTGAAGCCGCGCCGGACGGGCTGGCACTTCGTGCCGCTTTCGGGCTGGTGCCGGGCGATTCCCTTTCCACCTTCCGGATCGTCGAGGAACGCCAGTCTCTCGATCTGGCGCTTGGTGAGAGCGGCTATCCATTCGCGGTCATCGCTGAACCCGAATTGCTGATCGACCATGATCGCAGTGAGGGTGATCTGGCCATGCCGGTTACGCCGGGCGGCAAGTACCTGTTCGGGGAAGTGACCAGCAACCGGCCACAGTTCCTGTCCAGCCGTCATTTGGCGACCATCGCCCGGTTCGACCCGGGAGATACCTACCAGCGCAGCCTCGAGTTCGATCTGCGCCGGGCAATTGCGGCGACTGGCCTCGTTTCCACGGTGAATGTGACGCCGCGGGAGGTGGTCCCTCCGACTGGCGATGAGCCCGGCATTGTAGCTCTGGATGTCACCATGGAACCGGCTCGCCTGCGCACGATTGCAGGCGCAATCGGTTATGGCTCGGAGGAAGGGTTCCGGCTCGAAGCAAGCTGGGAGCATCGTAACCTGTTCCCGCCCGAAGGGGCCTTGCGCGTGCGCGGTATTCTGGGCACGCAGGAGCAGCTGATCGGGGCGACTTTCCGGCGCAACAATTTCGGCGGGCGTGACAAGGTGCTGAGTGCTGATGCTTACGCGTCGACAGTGGATAACGTCGCCTTCAACGCCCGGACAGCTGCGGCTCGGGTCAGCTATGAGCGGCTTTCGACCCTGCTGTTCCAGAAGCCTCTGAGCTGGGCGCTGGGGGCTGAGGTGCTGGCGACGGGTGAGCGTAACCAGGTGATCGGGCAGCGTCCGCGCCCACGTCAGACCTATCGCATTGCGTCGCTGTTTGGCCGGGCCACGATTGACGGAACCGACTCGCTCCTCGATCCGCGCACCGGTTTTCGGGTCAGCGGGTTCCTCGCCCCGGAATTTTCCCGCACCTTGCAGGAAGATTCGGTCTACCTGAGGGCGCAAGGGGATGCGAGCTACTACCTGCCGGCGGGAAATCGGGTGGTCCTTGCCGGGCGGGTGAGGGCGGCGACTGTAGCCGGGGCAGCGCTGGAGCAGATTGCCCCGTCCCGCCGTCTATATGCAGGTGGCGGCAGTTCGGTCCGCGGGTACGAATTCCAGGCGGTCGGACCCAAGACCATTTTCGACGAGCCAGTGGGCGGCCGCTCGCTGGTGGAGGCCTCGGTTGAGGCGAGGATCGACACTGGCCTGTTCGACGGGGCTGTTCAGGTCGTGCCGTTTTTTGATGCGGCCTCGGTCTCCACCGCCAGCGTGCCGGATTTCGAGGAGATCAAGTTCGGGGCAGGGATCGGGCTGCGATACAAGACCGACTTCGGACCCATCCGCATAGATGTGGGCGTGCCGCTTAACCCCAATCCGCGAGACAGCGCCTTTGCAGTCTATGTTTCGCTGGGGCAGGCGTTCTGATGGCTCAGGACGAGCAGGTTGACGGGGCGGAGCCGGGCGAGGGGGTGACTACCATCCGCAAGCGCCGCCGCCGCTGGGTATGGCGCGGCGTGGCTGCACTGGTGGCGCTGGTGCTTGGCGGCCTGATCCTGCTCAACAGCCCGATAGGCAAGCGGTTCGTGGCTGACCGGATTGCCGCTATGGCGCCTGCATCCGGCCTGCGGATCGAAATCGGCCGAATTGACGGCAGTCTGTATGGTACTGCAACTTTGCGCGATGTGGTCCTATCTGACCCCAAGGGCGCGTTCCTTACGGTGCCCGAGGCCGAATTGGATTGGCGCCCGCTATCGTGGCTGTGGCGCGGGCTTGATGTGCGAACGCTGATCGCTAGCGGGGGCACTTTGACCAGAACGCCGGAATTGCTCCCCGGCGATCCGGATGCGCCGATCCTGCCTGATTTCGACATCCATATCGGGCGCTTTGTTATCGAGCGACTGACCATCGCCCCCGGCGTGATCGACCAGGCTGCACACCGGGTCGATCTGGAGGCCAAAGTCGATATCCGGTCCGGTCGGGCGCTGGTCGAACTGGGCGGACAGCTGGGTGCGCGTGACAGGCTGGCCTTGCTACTCGATGCCGAGCCTGATCGTGACCGGTTCGATCTCGATCTCGATTACCGCGCCCCGCGTGGCGGGGTGGTGGCTGGGCTGATCGGTGCCGATGCGGGCTATAGCGCCCGGATTCACGGCAAGGGCAGCTGGAGCGAATGGAGGGGTTCGCTGGTCGCCAGGCGCGATGACGAGACGCTCGCCGCGTTCCGAATCATTAATCGTGCCGGACAGTACCGGATTGCGGGAGAAGCCTATCCGCAGGACCTGCTCGTCGGGTTACCGGGTGACATCGCTGGCGAGACGGTGGCGCTGGTGGCGACCGGCACGCTGGAGCAAAGCGTTCTTGATGGGCGTTTTTCGATGCGAACGCAGGCCCTCGATGCCACCGGCTCAGGGGCGGTTGACCTGGCGGGCAACGCCTTCCGCAACCTTGCTGTGGCCATCACCTTGCGCCAGCCGACGCTGTTCGGGCCGGAGGTGCGGCTGGACAATGCCAAGCTGGTCGGTGTGCTGGACGGCCGTTTCCGCGATCTGGCAATCGAGCACACTCTCACTGCCGACCGGCTCGCTGTCGGGTCCACTACCCTGGGTCCGTTGATCCAGCGCGGTGTGGCGCGCTTCGACGGGGAACGCTGGACAATCCCGGTCGATGCGGCACTGACAGCCGTGGAGACAGGCAATGCCATGGCCGATCCGCGCCTGCGCAACGGCACAATCAAGGCGACGCTGGTGATCGAGGGCAGTGCGTTGCGGTCGGACGACCTGGCAGTGACCTTTCCCGGTGCGCAGGCGCGCCTGGCCTTGCGCGGGCAAATTGACAGCGGGGCCATTGGCCTGGCAGGGCCGGTCACGCTCAACAATCTGCCTGTCGATGGACTGGGCACAGTCAACACCGGGGCCCGCATTGTCTTCCGTCTGGCATCGGGGTTGCCATGGACACTTGATGCCGAACTTGACGGACGTGTCACTCCGGTCAGCAACGCGACGGTTGCCAATCTGGCCGGGCCGAACATTGCCTTCAGGGGCGGCCTCTCGCTTGGCGCTGCCCGCCCGGTCAGCTTTTCACGCCTTGCGATTGGCTCGGTCCGCCTGAACGCAGTGCTGGACGGACGGGTCGAAAGTGGGCGCACGATTCTGACGGGACGGGGACGCCAGGCCGATTACGGCCCGTTCACTGTCGAAGCCACGCTCGACGGCAACGGGCCGCGCGCCGTGCTGGTACTGGCCGATCCGCTCCCTGCGGCGGGCCTGCGCGACGTCCGGCTGGTCATCGCGCCGGAGGGCGACGGGCTGGCGATCGAGACAGTGGGTGAATCGATGCTTGGTCCCTTCAATGGGAATGGTCTGTTGCTAATGCCGGCCAACGAGCCCGCGCGGCTGGCCGTCCGCCAATTGCGGGTATGGCGGACCGATGTGACCGGTGAACTTGTGTTCGGAGAAAGCGGCCCAAGCGGGCGACTTGCGCTGGCCGGTGGTGGGGTCAACGGTACGATCGGCCTGACACAGCGCGGTGCCGGACAGGCGATCGCTGTCAATCTGGCCTTGCGCAATGCGGTTTTCGGCGGAGACACCGGGATTTCCGTGCGCAGGGCGCAGATTGAAGGGAATGGTCTCCTCGCCCAAGGGCAGACGACCTTGAACGGAAGCGCCTATGCAGAGGGCGTGATGCTGGGTACTTTGTTCCTTGGCCGGGTGGCGGGGCAGGCCAGACTGGTCAACGGAACCGGAGAGGTGACTGCCGCCATGTCTGGTCGGCGGGGCAGCGGGTTCGACCTGCAACTCAATGCCGCGATCGCACCGCAGCGGATCGCAGTGGCCGCGCGAGGCGAATATGCCGGACGGGCGATCCGGATGCCCCAACGCGCGGCGCTGGCCCGGACTGGTGATGGCGGCTGGCAACTGCAGCGCGCGCAGATCAATTATGGCCGGGGCGTCATGTTGGCCGAAGGTCGGTTTGGCGATTCCGGCACCAGCCTGGACCTGCACTTGGCACGAGTGCCGTTGACCGTGCTTGACATTGTCTCGCCGGATCTCGGGCTGGGCGGCACTATGTCCGGGCTGGTCGATTTCCGCTGGGGCGCTACTGCCGCCCCGACCGGTTCGGCGCGGGTCAAGGTCACCGGTTTGACGCGCTCGGGCCTGGTCCTCACCGCTCGACCATCGGACCTCGCTCTGGTCGCGCAACTTTCTGCCAACCGTCTGGAAGCACGCGCGACCATTTCCGAAGGGGGTGAGCGGCGCGGCCGGTTGCAGGCGCGGATTACCGGGCTGCCCGGCGATGGCGGTCTGGCGCAGCGGTTGCAGCGCGGCGCACTCTCCGCACAGGCACGCTATTCCGGGCCAGCCGATGCGTTGTGGCGGCTGGCAGCGATCGATGCCTTCGATCTGACTGGGCCAGTCGCTCTTGCTGCCAACCTCTCAGGAACGCTGGCAGAGCCACAAGTGCGCGGATCGCTATCGAGTGATAGTTTGCGCATTCGAAGCGGTCTGAGCGGAACCGATGTCAGCAACGCGAGTGTTCGCGGCACGTTTTCAGGTTCGCGCCTGCGTTTAACTCGGTTCAGCGGCACTACCAACGGCAACGGGCGGATCAGTGGCAGCGGGTCGGTAGACTTGACCAACCTGGGCACGCGCGGCCCCGGATTGGATATCCGGATCGCGGCCAGCAATGCGCGCCTGGTTGATGCCGCAGGGCTGGCCGCAACGGTTACCGGCCCGTTGCGGATTGTCTCGGATGGAGTGACCGGCACTATTGCCGGACGGGTCAGCGTGGACCGGGCAAGCTGGAAGCTGGGGCAGGCTGCGGCAGTGCAGGAATTGCCGCAAATCCGCACGCGCGAAGTTAACCTGCCCTCCGATGTTGCGCCGCGTCGTGCCGCTCGCAGTCAGTGGCGCTATCTGATCGATGCCCGGGCACCCCGGGGGATCGCGGTTGATGGCCTGGGTCTGGCGAGCGAGTGGAGCGCCGACATCCGCTTGCGGGGTACCACCAGCGACCCTCGGATTGGCGGTCAGGCGCAGCTGGTTCGGGGTGACTACACTTTTGCCGGGAGCCGGTTTGAATTGACCCGCGGACGGATTGCCTTTGATGAAACCGTGTCGATCGACCCCCGGCTCGATATCCTTGCCGAATCGCAGCGCGATGGCACAGAGGTTCAGGTGAAAGTCGCTGGCCGGGCGCAGCAGCCGGAGATTACCTTTTCCTCCACTCCTGCCTTGCCCGAAGAGGAAATCCTTGCGCGGCTCCTGTTCGGCGGCTCGATCAACGAACTGTCCGCCACCGATGCGCTGCAGCTGGGCGCGGCAGTCGCCAGTCTGCGGGGCGGCGGAGGGCTCGATCCGATCAACAGCCTGCGAACCGCGATCGGGCTGGACCGACTACGCATCGTCAGCGCTGATCCTGCGACCGGGCGAGGGACCGGTGTGGCGCTGGGCGAGAATATCGGAGGGCGGGCCTATATCGAAATCATCACCGACGGGCGCGGCTACACTGCGACAGAAGTCGAATACCGAGTGACCAGCTGGCTATCGCTGCTCGGCTCGATTTCTACCATCGGGCGCGAGAGTGTCTCGGCCCGCGTCAGCCGGGATTACTGATCGGGCATGGCGTAGAGTCGTGCCTCGGCGGCTCGGCGGCGAACCAGCCCGGTCAGGACCCGGCCGCCAGCCCGAACCCAGCGGGCGAATTCACGTTCTGCAGCGGCATGGTCCCCCGCCTTGTGCCGACGGGTGAGGGTGGCCCAGGCAATCGCACCCGTGTTGTAATGAAAGCTGACCAGAGCATCGAACTGGTTTTGTGTGGTGTCGGCCTCTCCAAGCGCGATCGCCACTTCCGCAGCATAGCGGGCAAGATCCTCGGCCAGGCGTTCATCGCATTCCTGCTGCGTCCAGATCGTGCCCGGTCCGATACCTGGGCCGGTGGCGCCCCAGCCGATGGTCCACGGCACGCTGCCGGTGCCCGGGTCAGGGTAGGCAGCGAACCGACCGTCCGCGCGCAGCCTGGCGCACCCTTCAAAGCGCTTGATCAGATCGACCCCGGCGGAGCCGATGCGGGTCGGGCGGGGCAAAGTGGAGCGGTGGTTCATCGGCAGCCTCGTGGTCTACGGCGAGGCTGGGACAGGAAGCAGAATTGTGTGCTGTAGGAAAACGATTTTCTCCAGCGGAACGATTTATTGTAAAGACTCCTTGACTGACAAGAGCTCTTTACAGTAAAGAGTTCTTGTCAGGTGACGGAGCGATCCGGTGCAGAACCACGTCAAGGACTACCGCGAGGCACAGGGCTGGAGCCAGGGTGAGCTGGCGCGCCGGCTCGGCGTTTCGCGGCAGACCATCAATGCGGTCGAAACCGACAAGTATGATCCTTCCCTGCCGCTGGCATTGCGGATGGCCAAGCTGTTTGGCGTTACTGTGCCGGACCTGTTCATCGACCAGTGGGAGCCCAGCGAATGACCGCCACCTCGGCTTTGCTTCGGGACCGTCAATGCTCGACATACTGACCCATTTCTGGACGTTGGTGTTGTTGGCTGCGTTCTGGGCAGCCGGGCAGCGCGGGATGCTCAAGCAGAGATAGCGCTATTTCAGCGCAGGATCAGGAACACCGTATATCCGGCGTAGAGTGCGACTAGCAGTGCGCCTTCCATGCGGGATATCTTCCATCCGCTGCGCAGCTGCACCAGCAACAAGGCGGTTACCGCCAGCAGGATCGGCACGTCGAACCGGATGATCTCGGCGGGCACGTCAATCGGATGGACGATTGCAGTCAGGCCAAGGATGCCGAGGACATTGTAGATATTGGAGCCGACCACATTGCCCAGAGCGACATCCGGGTGGCGCTTCCACACCGCGATCAGGCAGGCGATCAGCTCCGGCAGTGATGTGCCAATGGCGACGACGGTAAGGCCGATCACGCTTTCGGACACGCCCGCCGCACTGGCCAGAATGACTGCGCCCTGCACCAGCAGCCGCGCACCAAAAATTGCCCCAGCCAGTCCTGCGACGACCATCAGCCCGAGAATCCAGCCATTGTTTGTCCTTGGCGTGGTTTCCGAGGTTTCCTCTATATGGCGATGGGCCTCGTCATCGTCCGCGCGGGCTTCGGAGTGGTAGGCCCACCAGATATAGCCGGTCAGTGCCAGAACCAGCACCGCACCCATCAGCCATTCAATCCGTCCGGTAAGGATGGCGCCGGCACAGAGCAGGGCCGAGCCGGTCAGAGCAAGCGAATCGCGCTTGAATGCAGCCGGATTGACGGCCAACGGCATGACCAGCGCCGATATACCCAGAATCAGCAGGATGTTCGCCACATTTGAGCCGATGACATTACCCACCGCGATACCTGGTGCGCCGGTCAAGGCTGCCTGAATACCGGTCGCCAGTTCGGGGGCCGAAGTGCCGAACCCGACAATGGTCAGGCCGGCCAAAAGAGGTGAAATCCGCAGCAATTGCGACAGGCCGACTGCGCCGCGAACGATCAGTTCGCCACCCCCCGCCAAAAGCATCAGACCGCCAAGGATAAGCAAGGCAGTTGTCATCGTGGGTCAGCGCCAGTTGTCATTGCAGGCGCGGCATTAAGGCATCCGCGCGCGGTGCGCTAGCGTCCGCTTGCATCCCCGATCAGGGTAAACGGAGCCCAGGCATTGGGGTGGGCCCAGGTGTCGCTGTCACTGTCGCGCGAAGGGTTATTGCGGATCTCCTGCATCGCCCGCTGGAGCGCCTCGGCCCGGGACAATGTGCGGTTTTGCGAGCCGATGGCAATCGCTCGCACGGTCAGCTGTGCCGCCACGTCGTCACGTACCGGCCAGTGCGAGGCAAGCAGGCTTTTCGCGCCCGCCAGGAAGAACGCCCGCGCCAGGCCAGACAGGCCGCTGGCACCCTGGCTGCCGTCACCAGCTGCGGTGTTGCAGGCCGACAGGATCACCCAGTCTGCATTCATCCGCAGCGCCGCGATTTCCGACATGGACAGCAGGCCGTCATCCTCGGCGGAAGCCTGTGCCGGGGGCGTGAACACCAGTCCGGGTTCGCTCGCGCCATCAATCTCACCCGCCAGGAGGCCATGCGTGGCAAATGCAATGACACTGGCCTTGCTAAGGTCGGACCGTTTGACCGCGCGCTCGGTGGCCTGCGCACCCATCATAACTGCGCTGGCGGGGGCATTGAGCACCCGGCGGATCTTCTCCAGCTCCTCTGCCGTCCCAGGCAGCCGGGCCAGCGCCCTGAGCGCGGCCAGGTCGACTGTGGGCGCTCCGCCACGGGCCTGATCGCGATAGCCGGCTGCAACCGGGATCGCCCCGCCGCGCGTTCCCCGCACCGCCTTGCCCCCGCCGCGCTGGACTGCGCGCCCGTCCAGCACCGGGTCGCCGAACCCGATGAAGCCGCTGGTTTCGGCATCGCTGCTCCCGAAGCGGCGCAGGAAGCCAAGCGATTGGAGCGATGGCAACTGCACCAGAGCATACTTGTCGGCCAGCCACCGCGTTGCCCGCAGATTGGCCGGATCGCCGTCCTGTCCCTGCGGTTGTTCCGTCACCAGCACGCCGAAGGGCAGGCTCGACAGGCTCCCCCCTGCCACCACATAGACATGGCGCTTGCCCGCCAGGACATGTTCGACCGGTTCGATCAGCTGGCGATAGAGGCCGAATGCCATCGCCCGGTCGAATGGATAGGCCCCTTCACCTTCCGCCAGCCATTCCTCTTCCTCTTTCGGCGACACGTCGACCGATGCGCCCAAATCCCATCGCAGGCGCTTGACCGCAAGGTTGATGACTGGCTCCGCCAGGTCCGAGACCTGCCAGTCCATTCGCGTACCGGACAAGGCGATGACATGGGTTCCGAACGCTGTTGGCAGGACCATGACCACCGCTTCATCTGGGGTTTGCTTCAGCATGACGCGCATTTCATCCGCGGTAACAGCGGCAGGGCGCAGCAGGGCGAAGAAATCGGGAAACTCGGCTGCGAACCGCTCATCGATCTGCGCAATCCGTGCCTCGATCGCGCGTTGAGCCTGCTCCAGTTCGGCCAGACGGATGCCGCTTGCCTGACTCGCCAGCGCCTCGCGCCGGTCGTTGGCGGAGCTCACCCACTGATCTGACAGGGTCTGCCGTTCGCTGGCGAGCCGAGCCAGTTCCGGCCCTCGCTGGGCTGCGGCCCGCTCGGCCGTGCGGCGGATCACGGCCATGTTGGCGGGGTTTTCCATCGCTTCCTGGATCGAGACAAAGGCTTCATTGAACAGGGCAACGCGGCGGGGCAGCGGCAAGTCTGTCTGGGCATCCCCTGCCTGGCGCAGGGTGTGCAGCAACAGCTTGAAATAGAATGCATCGATCTCGGTAAAGTTGGCCAGACTGCGCTGGCCGCGCGGGTCCAGCCCCACCGCGCTGCGGCGCGCGCGGACTGCGGCAGCGGCCTCGCGCGCCTCGGCCAGCGCCGCCAGCGGACTGGTGCCCGCACGGTCGAGATAGACCGCATAACTGGTCCGCATTTCCGCAATCTGCGGGTGATCCTTGCCCAGGGTCCGCTCGGCGCGTTCGAGCAGTTCGGTCCAGATCGGTCCGGCACGAGCAGGATCCTCACCAAAAGTCAGGATGCTGGCCAAATCGCTCATGCTGTAGAGCGTGTGCGGATCATCGGGTCCAAGCACGCGTTTGCGCCGTTCCAGCACATCGCGCGCAATGGGCTCTGCATCAGCCAGACGCCCCTGATAGAGCAGCGACGCGCCGAGGTTCTGGCCATAAACCAGGACACCCGGATGATCCGGTCCGAACCGCGCCTCACCCTTGCTGCGCGCTTCGCGATAAAGCCGCTCCGCCTCGGAATGGCGGCCCTGGGCTTCGACCACCCGGCCCAGATCATTGATGATGTCCAGGGTAACCAGGTCGTCGGGGCCGAGCTGATTGTCGGCCAGTTCGAGCGTTCGGCGCATGACCGGTTCCGCGTCCGCGGGGCGGCCCTGGTTCTTGATGCTGGTGGCCAGCTGGCGGCGAAAGTTCAGCCCGTCGCGATCGCCTTCGCCCCGGAACCGGGCATAATTGGTAACCACGCGTTCCCACAGGGGTTCTGATGCGGCCCAGTTGCCCGCATCGCCGTGGCGCCGGGCGGCATCGATCATCACGGAAGTCAGGTCCGATTCGGCCCGGACGGCAAGATCGCTGTTCGCGCCCGAAAGTCGGGTGTGGATCGCCGCGCGTTCACTCATCGCGGTGACGGCACGGTCGAGCTGGCCAGAGGCGAACAGGGCATAGGCCAGCGGCAGGCGTGCCTCTGCCGCTTCCCGGCTGTCGCGGCCATGGGCTGACTGGGCGCTTGCGAGAAAGGTTTCTGCCCGGGCAAGCGCCTCAGCCAGCTGTCCCTCGGCAATCAACGTGGCGACGTCGTCCGATCCCGGGGGGAGGGTGGTGTCCTGCGCCAGCGATGCCGTCGCTCCCAGGATGAGCGCCAGACCTGTTGCCCATGCCAGTGTCAGCCGCCTCAGTCGCACTCTCGCCTCCCTTGCCGGGCGCACTATGTCGGCCGAACGTCTGACGTGCAAATGACAGCTGCGGTCACAATTCATCCGGCCGAGAAAAACCCCGGCGGTGATGTGCCGCCGGGGTTTCCCGATTTCCAGTCCTGAGCGCCGGTCAGCTGCTGTAGTACATGTCGAATTCGACCGGGCTGGGGGTGGTTTCCCAACGGGACACTTCGTCCCACTTCAGCTCGATATAGGCTTCGATCTGGTCCTTGGAGAACACGTCTCCCTTAAGCAGGAAGTCGTGGTCGGCCGCCAGTGCTTCGAGAGCCTCGCGCAAGCTGCCGCAAACGGTCGGCACTTCGGCCAGTTCCGCCGGGGGCAGGTCGTAGAGGTTCTTGTCCATCGCCTCGCCCGGATGGATCTTGTTCACGATCCCGTCGAGCCCGGCCATCAGCAGCGCGGCATAGGCGAGGTAGGGGTTGGCCATCGCGTCAGGGAAGCGGAACTCGACCCGCTTGGCTTTGTCGCCAGTGCCATAGGGGATACGGCACGAAGCCGAACGGTTGCGAGCCGAATAGGCCAGCAGCACCGGGGCTTCGAAGCCCGGCACCAGCCGCTTGTAGCTGTTGGTGGTCGGGTTGGTGAAGGCATTGAGCGCCTTGGCGTGCCTGATCACCCCGCCGATGTAATAGAGGCAGGTTTCCGAAAGGCCGGCATAGCCATTGCCGGCGAAGGTCGGCTTGCCGTCCTTCCAGATCGACATGTGGGTGTGCATTCCGCTGCCGTTGTCCGCCTTGATCGGCTTGGGCATGAAAGTTGCAGTCTTGCCGTAGGCATGGGCCACCTGATGCACGACATACTTGTAGATCTGCATGTTGTCGGCAGTCTTGACCAGCGTGTCGAAGGTCAAGCCGAGTTCGTGCTGCGCCGCAGCCACCTCATGGTGGTGCTTGTCGCAGTTCAGACCCATCTCGATCATGGTCGAAACCATTTCGGCGCGGATGTCGACCGCGCTGTCAACCGGTGCGACGGGGAAATAGCCGCCCTTCGCGCGCGGACGGTGGGCAAGGTTGCCGCTCTCGTATTCCTTGCCGGTGTTGGTCGGCAGTTCGATGTCGTCGATCGCGAAGCCCGAACCAGCGTAGCCGTCCTCGAAGCGCACATCGTCGAACATGAAGAACTCAGCTTCAGGGCCGACATAGACTGTGTCGCCAATACCGGTAGTCTTGAGGTATGCTTCGGCGCGCTTGGCGGTCGAACGCGGGTCGCGGGCGTAAAGATCGCCCGTCGACGGCTCGACGATGTCGCAGAACAGCACCAGCATCGGGGTGGCGCTGAACGGATCGACCACCGCGCGGTCCAGGTCAGGCTTCAGGATCATGTCGCTCTCGTTGATCACCTTCCACCCGGCGATCGAGGAGCCATCGAACATCAGGCCATCTTCGAGCTCGTCCTCGCCCAGCAGGCCAGCCACCATGGTCAGGTGCTGCCACTTGCCCTTGGGGTCGGTGAACCGCAGGTCGACCCATTCGATCTCCTGCTCCTTGATCTGCTTGACGATGTCCTTTGCCTTGCTCATTCGGTTTCTTCCTTGTGATTCCCGGCCTGATCGCGGCCGGGGTTGGGAACGGTTGAGGGGGTGCTTGCGGCGGCGATCAGATCGCGTCGTCGTCCTTCTCGCCGGTACGGATGCGCAGTGCGCTTTCCACCGGCACCACGAAGATCTTGCCATCTCCGATCCGGCCGGTCTGGGCAGCGGCGGCAATGGCTTCGACCACGCGTTCGGCCAGGGCATCGCCAACCACCACTTCGAGCTTAACTTTGGGCAGGAAGTCGACCACATATTCGGCGCCGCGATAAAGCTCGGTGTGGCCCTTCTGCCGACCGAAGCCCTTGGCTTCGGTCACAGTAATGCCGGAAACACCGATTTCATGCAGCGCTTCCTTCACTTCGTCGAGCTTGAACGGCTTGATGATCGCTTCGATCTTTTTCATCTCGGTCCGGTGTCCCTGCGCATATGGCCGACGCGGGCGGGCAGGGCCCGGCACGGTCGGCTCTGATGGTCACAGTAAAAAGTATCAAGAATCGTGCCAAGTGGGACCCTATGCGTGTGGCAGACGCAAATGAACCGTAACAGCCGCCCGGGCCAGCAAGCCGTGCCTAAAGCGAGTCCAACAATTGCCTATTTCTTAGGCAGGCAGGCGCAATCCCGTAGTTTCGGGCAGGCCGCACATGATGTTGAGGTTCTGGATCGCCGCGCCTGACGCACCCTTGCCGAGGTTGTCGAGCACCGCCACCATCCGGGCCTGGGTGCCATCGGCGCTACCGAAGACGCGAAGAGTCAGATCATCGTGCGAAATCTCTTGCCGGTGCAGCAGGATCTCTTCCGGCGATTTCTGTCCGACCCGTACCACCTTGCTGCTGGCGTAGAACGCCGCGAGGCAAGCGCGCAGTTCGTCCGGGTGAGGTGCGCCGATCACCTTCAGTGGCAGCGGGACCTCCACCACCATGCCGCGATGGGCAGGAACCACGGCCGGGGCGAACACGGGCGGGTGAGCCAGCGCGGCATGCCGCTGCATTTCGGCCAGATGCTTGTGGCCAAGTGCAAGTCCGTAAGCACGAAAGGCGATGTCGGTATCGCGCTCAAATCGCTCAATAAGGGCATTACCTCCGCCCGAATAGCCGCTCACTGCGTTCACGGTGTAGGGCCAGTCGGCGGGCAACAGACCGGCGCGGACAAGCGGCGCGACCAGCGCGAGAAAGCCGGTGGGATAGCACCCCGGATTGCTGACAAACCGCGCATTGGCGATCACATTCTGCCCGATCAGCTCGGGAAAGCCATAGCTCCACCCCTCGGCCACGCGGTGCGCGCTGGAGGCGTCGATGACGCGGGTGTCTGAGCCTTCGGCCAGTTTCATGGATTCCTTCGCCGCCTCGTCGGGCAAGCACAGGATTGCGAAATCGGCGGCGTGGAGCGCATCGCGGCGGGCCGCCTCGCTCTTGCGCTGGGCACCGTCGAGCACGATCAGTTCGAATTCATTGCGTCCGGCCAGACGCTCGCGGATTTCCAGCCCGGTTGTACCGGCAGCGCCATCAATGAAGACCGTCGCGGCCATGGCGGAGTTATCGGTCCAGTGCTTCGAGCGGCAGGTAGCCGCTCGGCCCGTCCGGGCCGAGGCAGCCCCAGACCCAGCTTCCGCCCAGGTCCAGCACTTCGAACCGGGTGCCCCGCACCAAGTCCGTCACTGTCTCAGCGTCAGCATGAGGAGCGGCACGCAAGGTTTCGGTGCGGCCAACGATCCGCTGCAGTGGAATGGCGTAGCTCGATACCAGATAGCGTTCAGCCAGCGCGATATGGGCCAGGTCGCCCCGGATCGGCAGGCCGGTTCCGTCCGGACGCACCACCGGGCCTGACAGCGAGAGCTGCCCGTCTGGCACATGATAGTCCGGCTTCTCGTTCACGCTAAACCCGTTGCCCCGATGACACAGTGGTGGCGCGCGCTTATCCGCGTTCGCGCCAAACGGCAAGTTTCAGGCGTTACCATAGCGGCCCTTGAGCATATGGAAGGCTGCCCGCAGGCCCAGTGCCGCCCCGCCCTTTGGGCGTCCGGGTTTCGCCGCAGGACGCCACGCGAAGGTATCGAAGTGGGCCCAGTCGATCCCTTCGCCGACGAACCGGTCGAGAAACAGGCCCGCCACGCTGGCCCCGGCAAAGCCGGTGGAGTGGGTGTTGTTGGTATCGGCGATGTCTGATGCCAGCCATTCGCGGTAGGCGTCGTGCAGAGGCATCCGCCAGCACGGGTCATCGGCGGCCAGGCCTGATGCCAGCAAGGCCTCGGCGGTTTCGTCACGCCGGGTCATCAGTGCGGGCAGATCCGGCCCCAGCGCAACGCGCGCCGCGCCGGTCAGGGTGGCGAAATCGATGATCAGGTCCGGATTGTCCTCGCTTGCCCGCGTCAGCGCATCGCCCAGCACCAGCCGCCCCTCGGCGTCGGTGTTGCCGATTTCAACCGTCAGTCCCTGACGGCTACGCAGAACGTCGCCAGGGCGGAAGGCATTCCCGGCAATCGCATTCTCCACCGCCGGAACCAGCACATGCAGCCGGACCGGCAGCCGAGCCCCCATCACGAGGTCAGCGAGTGCAAGGGCATGCGCCGCGCCGCCCATGTCCTTCTTCATCAGCAGCATGCCCGAAGCCGGCTTGATGTCGAGCCCGCCGGAATCGAAGCACACTCCCTTGCCGACAATCGCCACCAGCGGGTCGCTGTCCTTGCCCCATTCGAACCGGATTAGACGCGGTGCATGGTGGCGGCTAGCCGCACGGCCGACCGCATGAATCATCGGGTATTCTTTCTCCAGCGTGTCGCCTTTGACGACCTTGACCGATGCACTGTGGCGCCTGGCGATGGCCTCGGCGGTGTCCTCCAGTGCCGCCGGGCCCATGTCCTCTGCCGGGGTGTTGACCAGATCAGCGACCAGCGTGACTGCGCTTGCTTCGGCCAGCGCCGCATCAATCGCCTTGACCTCGGCGGTCAGCAGCACCCGCGGGCCGGCCGCATCCTTTGCTTCCTTGTAGCGGGTAAACCGATGCTGCGCCGTCAACCAGCCATGCATCGCCCGGCCTGGATCGCCACTGGCCAAGCGATAGGTGCCTTCGGGCAGCGCCTCGGCGAGTCTGGCAAGGCACCAGCTTGACAGGTTCGCCGGGTTGGCCACGCCGCCGACCGCGAACCATTCATCGCCATCGGGCACGATCCCGACTTGAAAGGCGCTGCCATCGAATTTTTGCGCTGCGAGTGCCGCACGTTGCCCGGTTGAGAGCGACTTTGACCAGTCGGTAAAGCCGTCCTTGTTGACCAGATGGATGGTTATCGCGTCCTGGCCCCGGTCAGGCTGGATAAGCGGTGTCTTGTCGGCCATAACAGGCAGGTCTCCGGAAAAGCGCGGCAATGGATGATGTGATGCACAAGACCCTGTTCCTGATTTCCCTTGCGCTGTCGAGTGCGGCCTGCAGCGATGCAGACGCGTATCGCGAGAAGACCGGAGTGGCGCAGGCCGCAGCGCCGGCGCAGCAGGGCGCACCGGCGCCCGACGCATCCGAAGCCAGGCCCTTCGCCTTGACCGACAACGATCAGAAGGATGGCGGCGCGCGCGAGTATTCCTACAGCTGGCCAGGGGAAGTCAGCCGCGAGCCCGGGCTGGTGCGCCAGTTCAAGGCCAGGATCGCCGAAGATCTTGCCAGCCAAAAGCAGGACTGGCTCAGCGCGTTGGCTGACTGTCCGGCGGACGCTGTATCCTGCCGCAACAACAGCCTATCGGTCGAATGGAAGGTGGTTGCGGACTTGCAACGGTTTCTCAGCCTTTCGTCCAACATGGCGGCCTACACCGGCGGGGCCCACGGCAATTATGGCCGGAGCGCAATGATATGGGATCGGGAAGCTGGCAAGTCGTTCGATCCGAAGGACATGTTTGACCTTGCTGCGCTGGAGAAAGCGACCGCGTCGGCGCGCTGTCGTATGCTCAATGCCCAGCGTGCCAAGCGCCGCGGTGCGCAGGTGCCAGAAGGCAGCAGCGAATGGTCGGAAGATTGCCCCGATATGGAGTCGGTCATCCTGTTCGTGGGATCGTCGAGCCGCAAGGCTTTCGACCGGCTCGGGTTCTACTACGGGCCCTATGTCGCGGGTGCCTACGCCGAAGGTGATTACGAGGTTGACCTTCCGGTCAATGCCGCGATCCTTGCGGCCGTCAAACCGCCATACCGCGCTGCCTTTTCTGCGAAGCGCTGAACCCTCGCAATTCGGCTCGGTCCACGCTACATCGCGCGGCATGACCGAATATCAGGTGATCGACAGCGACCAGACCGTCTACCGCGACGGTACGATCAAGCTCCATGGGCCAGATGGGTTTGAGGGGATGCGCAAGGCCGGGCGGCTGGCGTCAGACATTCTTGACGAACTGACTGGGTTCGTCGCGCCGGGCGTGACCACGCAGAATATCGACGACAAGGTGCGCGGCATGATGCTCGATGCCGGAGCCGTGCCGGCGACCCTGGGCTATCGCGGCTACACGCATAGCTGCTGCACCTCGATCAACCATGTGATCTGCCACGGGATTCCCGCCGAAAAGGCGCTGAAGGACGGCGACATCGTCAACATCGACGTGACTCCGCTGCTCGACGGCTGGCACGGCGACACCAGCCGGATGTATTTCGCCGGGGAGCCTTCGCTCAAGGCGCGCAAGCTGGTCGACGTCACCTATGAATGCCTGATGCTGGGGATCGAGGCCGCAGGCAAACCCGGCGCGCGGCTGGGTGACATCGGCGCGGCGATCGAGGCCCACGCCAGCCAGTTCCGCTATGGCGTGGTGCGCGAATTCTGCGGCCATGGCCTCGGTCGCCTGTTCCATGATGCCCCCGAAGTGATCCACGCGGCGCAGGCGGGCACAGGGCCGCTGCTGAAGCCAGGCATGTTCTTCACCATCGAGCCGATGATCAATCTGGGCAAGCCGTGGGCCAAGGTGCTGGGCGACGGGTGGACGGCGGTGACGCGGGACAAGTCGCTCTCGGCCCAGTTCGAGCATTCGCTCGGCATCACGGAAAACGGGATCGAGATATTCACGAAAAGCCCAAAAGGACTCGACAAGCCGCCTTACTGAGGACGTCTTACTGAGTGACGCCCACCACCCGCCGGTAGAGGTGCCAAGTGGCATGGCCCAGCACCGGCAGGACCACCAGCAAGCCAAGAAACAGCGGCAGCATCGCCACGAACAGCGCTGCCGCGATCACCATTGCCCAGGCCAGCATGACCGGGGTGTTGGAACGGATGGTGGCGAGGCTGACAATGATCGCGGTCAGGAAATCAACCTCGCGGTCCACCAGCATCGGCAGGCTCATCACCGTGATCGCATAGAAGGCGAGCGCCATCAGACCGCCAACCACGCTGCCGACGGCCAGCATGGCCAGGCCCGCCCCGGTACGGAATACTTCCAGCGACTCCGAACCGATCCCGCTTTCAGCGAGGAAAATGGCGAAGATGCCATGCGCCACCATCAGCCAGAAACCAAAGGCGACGAACACGATCACCCCCATGCTAAGGATCTGCTCGTCGCCGCGTCCTCTTAGCGCACCAAGCACTGCGCCCCATCGAAGCGGCAGGCCAGCTTCGCGCCGCCGACTGACCTCATACAGACCGACTGCAATGAACGGGGCAACCAGCGGAAAACCGGCGGCGGCGGGGATCAGCCAGGTTGCCTCGCCCCACGCGAACAGGGCGTAAGTCAGGAACAGACCGCCGCCGACGTAAATCCCGGCAAAGAACAGTCCGAACAGTGGTGCAGCGAGAAAATCGCGCCAGCCTGCCGCAAGCGCGGCGCGCAGATCGCTAACGGTTAGGTCGCGCGCGACAGCAACGGGCGCGACCTGAGCCTTCGTGGCCATGGTCGTATCCTCTCTCTTCGCGACGCCCCGACACGAAAGGTGCCTCAACCGCGGGCACTACGCAAGCCCGTCAATGCTCACGCGCGGAGCGGATCGCGGCGCCAGCGGCGAACGGCGCCATCGCGACCAGGCCGAGACTGATGGCGCCCGCCAGCGCAATGCCGGTCGTATCGCTCCGCGCCAGGCTGCCTGCGCCGAAGATCAGGATTGGCACCGCCAGCGGCACCAGCAGCAGGCCGGACAGTGCCGCCCCCCCGCGCAAGGTGGCGGTCAGCGCGGCAATGATGATCCCGATTGCGGCGAGGCCCGGCGTGCCCGCCAGCAGGCCGAGCAGGAGCAGGCGGGTGGTCTCGTTCTCCAGCCCGAGCAGGGCCGAGGCGGGGAAGGTGGCGAGCAGCAGGAGCGGGCCGAAGCTGAGCCAGTGGGCGAGCAGGCGCACCGCCATGGCCAGTTCTTCGGACACCCCGCGTAGCGCCAGTTGGTCGAAAGTGCCGAGGTCAAGGTCGGGCGCGACCAGCCGGTCGAGCGGCAGGATGGCCGCCAGCAGCGCAGCAATCCACACCACCCCGCCGCCGGTCCGGGCGAGCAACTTGGGGTCCGGCCCGACCGCGAACGGGAACAGCATGGCGACCGCGATGAAGAACAGCAGCGGCAACCCCGCGCCGCCACGCCCACCGCCAGATAGCAGGCCCAGCAAGTCGCGCCACAGCAGAGCGGCGATCAGCCGGATCACGCGGTAAACTCCGCCAGATCGAGCACCCGCATTCCGTCAAGCGGGAATGGCTGGTGCGAGGCAAGAACGCAGATCCCGTCCGCCCGGCAATGGCTTTCCACCATCGCGCCGACCATGCTCACGCCCTTGTGGTCGAGGCCGTTGAGCGGTTCGTCGAGCAACCAGATCGGCGCGGCCTGGGCACTGAGCCGGGCGAGCGCGGCGCGCTTCTTCTGCCCGGTGGAAAGGTAGCGGACTGGCACGTCGAGCAGGTCTTCGAGTTGCCAGGGAAGGTTCGTGTCTGGTGCCGCATCTAGCGTGCGCCAGAACCCGAGCGCCCGCCCGAGCGGGAGGTCGGGATCGAGCGCGGGCCGCTCGTCCACCAGGCCGACCGCGCCGTGACGGGCGACCTCGCCGGCGAAGGGGCGCAGCAATCCGCCCAGAATGCGCAGCAGGCTGGACTTGCCGATCCCGTTGGCACCGGTGACATGGATAACTTCGCGCGGCTTCAGGGACAGCGACAGCCCGCGAAACAGCAGCCGGTCGCCCCGGCGACAAGCCAGTTCTGTCGCAGCGAGCGATGCTTGCATGGGGCCTTGCATGGGCTGGAGAGATAGGCGAAAGGCGGGTGCGTCACAAGAAAGGGCAGTTCATGTCAGTCGAAAAGCTCGGTGAGGAAGATCTGGCAACCTGGCTGGCGGCGCTGCCCGGCTGGTCTCTGGCGCGGGACGGGGCAGCCATTGCCCGCACGTTCGAGTTTGCCGATTTCAACGAGGCGTTCGGGTTCATGACCCGGGTTGCCCTGCTGGCGGACAAGCAGGATCACCATCCAGAATGGTCGAACGTCTACAATCGCGTAACCATCGAACTGACCACCCATGATGCCGACCACGGGGCGGGCGGTTTGACCCATCGCGACACGCGCCTGGCCAAGGCGATCGGCAAGCTCGTATGATTGCGCGCCTGCTTGTGATGGCGGCGCTGCTGGTCCCCACCGCGGCGCAGGCAACTGAAGATGCGGCCTGGGCCGGGGTCTATGAAGGCACTATCGGGCGCTATCCAGTGACGGTCTGCCTTCAGTCCTGGGGGGATGGCAGCGCAATCGGGGCCTATTACTACCATAGCCAGCTGAAACCAATTCGATTGAGCGGATCGGGTGACTCTTCGCGCTGGATCGAGGCCCGAGAGGGTGAGAGCTGGGGTGCCCAATCCGGGCCGCGCTGGACGTTGCAGGGTCTTGGCAGCGACGAAGTCACCGGCACCTGGCGCGATGGCCGTCGGCGCTTGCCGATTTCGCTCAAGGGCGTGCTCGATGGCGGCGCAGATCACGATCTTCCGTGCAGTTCTGCTGCCTTCATGGCTCGGCGCGTGGTGCCCGCCGCTTTCGATCGAACCGAGGATGGAGTGGCGGGCTTTGCCTTCACCCGCCTCGCCTACAAGCCGCCGGCCCATTTTTCCGATATCGCCATTACGGGGTTTACCTTTGCTCCTTCTCGGCCTGGTGATGCCCCGATTGTGCAAGCGCTCGCAGCGGCTTTGCCGCGTGGCGTGGTCGAGGATGAGTTCGTCCAGTGCGTGGCCGGTTCGCTTGGTTCGCTGGGCATTGACGGGTCGTGGGAACAAAGCATTGCCCCCGCCTTTGTCGATGATTCGTTCCTTGCGGTCGAGACCGCAGTCGGTGCCTTCTGCGGCGGCGCGCACCCAAATTTCTGGTCGTTCCAGACTGTCTACGATCGATCCTCAGGGGAAGAGGTCAAGCTGGCATCCTGGCTGGGCGCAGCAGCCTGGGGCGAAAGCGAGTATGACCTCACACCCGTGTCACAAGAACTGCGCGAACTGGCACTGAAGCACTGGCCTGAGGACAGCGATGCCGAATGCCGTGATGCCGCACGGGAACAGGATTTCTGGCGGTTCGGCCTCAGCGCGGATGGCTTCAACCTCACCCCCGATTTTCCCCACGTGCTGACCGCGTGTGAGGAAACCGCCACCGTGCCCTGGCCGGAAATCGAACCCTATCTGTCGGATGAAGGCAAAGCTGCCCGCGCCCGGATGCGTTAGCGCCCCAGCGGCCGCGCCATCCCGCGCGAACGATTACGGACCCGGCCGGGCATCCAGCGCGCTCCGAAGGCGATCTGGCGCGCGGTCTTGCCGACGATCCAGTGAAGCTTGTCGCCGTGCACGGCGTCCCACACCGCTTGCGCCACGTCGTCCGCGCTGGTCAGTTCTAGCCCCGCTGCCTTGACCCGTTCGCGGATCGATTCGTTGCTGCCCTGGTTGGGGGTATGGTCAAGCAGCGGCGTTTCGATGAAACTGGGGCAGATCGAAGCAACTTTGATCCCGAATTCGGACCATTCGGCGTCAAGGCTCTCGGTCATGCCGCGCACCCCGAACTTGGTTGCCGAATAGACCGACGCGCCGCCGGTGCCGTAAATCCCCGCCGCGCTGGCGGTGTTGATCAGCGCGCTGCCGGGGGCGGTCTTCTTGAGGTGCGGCAACACCGCCTGCGCGCCCCAGAACACGCCTTTGAGGTTGATGTCGATGCAGCGGTCGATTTCATCGGTGGTGTTTTCCGACAGTGAGCCGCCCAGCGGGATGCCGGCGTTGTTGGCCAGCACGTCGATCCGCCCGCCCGCTGCGGTCGAGAACGCTTCCAGCGCCACATCCCAGGCTGCGCGGTCGCGGACATCGAACTTGTGGCTGTAGGTGAAGCCGTTGCCGATCAGCGCAGCGGTCTGCTTCATCCCCTCGCTGTCGATATCACCGAGGCCCACGAACCAGCCCTGACCGCCGAACTTCAGCGCTATCGCCCGCCCGATGCCCGACCCGCCGCCGGAGATGAAGATCGCTTTTCTGGTCGCCACGTCCTGTCCCCCAAAATGAAACCGCGCGAGAGTGCTTACTCGCGCGCGGTCCATTTTGCCAACCGGTTTACCCAAACGTCAATTGCGCGCGGTGTCAGCCACCGAACGCGTCGGCCAGCCCTTCGACATAATCCTTGCCTTCGACGATCTGCGCGGTCGAGCTCTTCACCGTGTCGCCGATCGGCTCGATCCGGCCGCCCAAGCAAGTGCCGAGAAAGGCTTCGGTTACCGCGTTGAAGGCGATGTTGTTGCTGGGCTTGGCGAACCCGTGCCCTTCGTCCGGGAACAGGACGTAAGTGACAGGAATCCCGGCCTTCTTCATTGCTTCCACGATCTGATCGCTTTCGGACTGCTTGACCCGCGGATCGTTGGCGCCCTGGCCGATCAGCAACGGCTTCTTGATCTGGTCGGCAAAGTAGAGCGGGCTGCGCTCCTTCAGCAGCGCCAGCCCTTCAGGCGTGTTGGGGTTGCCCATCCGCTCATGGAACTGGGCCACGATCGGCGCCCAGTAGGGCGGGATCGTTTCCAGCAGGGTTTCCAGGTTCGAAGGCCCGACGATATCCACCCCGCAGGCAAAGGTCTCCGGGGTGAAGGTCAGGCCGGCAAGGGTGGCGTACCCGCCATAGCTGCCGCCCATGATCGCCACCTTGTCAGCCGAGGTAACGCCTTTCTCGATTGCCCAGTTTACCGCGTCGATCAGGTCGTCATGCATCTTGCGGCCCCATTCGAGATTGCCCGCATTGATGAACTCCTTGCCGAACCCGGTGGAGCCGCGGAAGTTGACCGCCAGCACCGCGTAGCCGCGGTTGGCGAGCCACTGGTGGTAGGGGTTGTAGCCATAGCCATCACGCGCCCACGGGCCGCCGTGCACCATCAGCACCAGCGGCACCGGCTTTTCCGCCACCCCGTCGCCATTGGCATCGCTGCCCGGCGGCAGGGTCAGGTAGCTCGGCAGGGTCAGCCCGTCGCGCGAGGTGATTTCGACCGGATGCATCGGCTGCAGCGGAGCCCCGACCAGTTCCGGACGGCTGGTGTAGAACTCGGTCAGGGTCTTGGCCCTGCGGTCGTAGATATAGGCCTTGGTCGGCGCGGTGACCGGGTCGTTCCAGACCACCCACTTGCTGTTGTCCTCGGTCTGCGACTGAACGCCGAAATCGCCTTCGAGCTGGCTACCCAGCCAGTCGAGTGACGCTTTCACGTCCGGATCAATCGCAGTCCATTCGGTCCGCAGGTAGGTGAAGCTGTAGGCTTCGATCTCGCCGGTCTTGGGGTTGCTGAGCGCACCGCCAATGTCGGCCTTGTCGTTTTCCGCGATGATCCGCTTTTCACCCGTGGCCACATCCTGCGCGATCAGCGCGGCGGTGTTGCGACCGCGGCTGTCGATCCAATACATTGTCTTGCCATCGGTGGTGAAACCAGCGGCACTGGTGGTCAGCGAATCTTCCAGGCCGGTCGTTTCGCTCGGGGTATCGGCAATCTTGCCGTCGGTGATCAGGAACATGTCCATCCCCCCGGCTGCATTGGGGCGGACTGCCATGCGCAGATCGAGGTTGTTATCGGCCATGAACCCGGCGTAGGCGTTGTTTTCCATCACCAGCGTCAGTTCGCCGGTCTTGAGGTCGAGCATGTGCACGTCATGGAACCGCGGATCGCGGTTGTTCAGGCCAACCAGCAGCTTGTCCTTGATCGTGCTGGACGAGCCCACCAGCATGACCCGGGTGTTCTCGAACGGGGTCATCGTGCGCTCCGCCCCGGTGGCAAGATCAATGCCATAGAGCAGGAAGTTCTCGTCTCCACCCTTGTCCTGGATATACATCAGGCTCTGGCTGTCGGGTGACCAGAAGTATTGCTGGATCGGCCGGTCGGTGGCGCTGGTCATGACCTTGGCCGCAGCGGGGTTGGAGACCGGGGCGATCCAGACGTTCATCACCCCGTTGTGCGGGGCGCGCCAGCTCAGCCACTTGCCGTCGGGGCTGATCTGCCCGCCCGCCTTGGTCGGGTTGCCGAACAGTTTCTGGCGTTCGATCAGGGGTGCGGTGGTATTCGCTTCGGTCATCGAATGTCCCTTGTGGGCATGGTTGTCGGCGCTTGCGGCAGCTGGCATCGTCAATGCGGTTGCGGCAAGCAGAAGGGTGGCGAGGGTCTTCATGGCGTACTCCATCGCGGTTGGATTGGCGCTCGATAGTCCATCCTGCGTGGCTTTGCATGGCTAATCGACCAACCGCCTATAGCGCGGGATTGTTGTAGGCATGCCAGGTCAGAATTGCGACTGCCCCCCGGTGCGGACGCCAGCTTTCCGCCAGCGCGCGGGTTTCCTTTTCGCTGGGCCGCGCAGGCAGGTCGAGAATGCGATGCAGCCCCGCCTGAACCGCCAGATCACCGGCCGGCCAGATGTCCGTACGGCCCTCGGCAAACAGCAGGTAGATTTCCGCCGACCAGCGCCCGATCCCCTTGATCCGGGTCAATTCGGCAATGGCGAGTTCGTCATCGGCGGGGAGGCTGCCCAAGTCGAGTTCGCCCGACATGACCAGCTCGCACAGCGAGCGGGCATAGCTCTGTTTCTGGCGGGACAGGCCGCAGGCCCGCAGGGCGTCGAAATCACGCGCCAGCAAGTCACCGGGATGCATTGCCTCGCCCAGTTCCGCCTCCAGCTTGCGCCAGACTGAGGCAGCTGCCGCAACGCTCACCTGCTGGCCAACAATGGTGCGCAGCAGTGTCTGGTAACCGGTCGGGCGGATGCGCGGTTCGGGATAACCTACCGCAGCGACTGCGCGGGCGAGGGCTGGCTCGATGGCGGCGGCGGCGTCGATCCCGGCGTGCAAGGCTTCCCGTGACAGTCCCATCCCGCTCTCCATTTTTGCAGTGGCTCGCTCACCGCTTGCAAATCGGCATCGCTTTGCCTAGCTGCCTGCCGCCAGTTGGCTCCCGCCGGGGCCACCACCAACAAGGGAACCGCTCATCATGCCCAAGCTGATCGTCGTCAACCGCGCAGGCGAGGAATCGACCATCGAGGTCGCTGACGGTCTTACGGTCATGGAAGCGATCCGCGACAATGGGTTCGACGAACTGCTGGCCCTGTGCGGCGGGTGCTGTTCCTGCGCCACCTGCCATATCCACGTTGATCCGGCCTTCGTCGGCCAGCTTCCGGCCATGAGCGAGGACGAAAACGACCTGCTCGACAGCAGCGATCACCGCGATGCCACGTCGCGCCTGTCGTGCCAGGTGGCCTTCACAGCTGAGCTTGATGGCCTGAGGGTCACTATCGCCCCTGAAGATTGATCTTCGTTGCGGCGGTCGCCCTGAACGCCTAGTTCGCTGGGCATGATCTCAGGCCCAATCGCAACCGACACCCTCGATCTCATCGGCAATACACCGCTCGTCCTGCTGAAGGGGCCGAGCGAGGCGGCGGGCTGCGAGATCTGGGGCAAGTGCGAGTTTGCCAACCCGGGCGCCAGCGTCAAGGACCGGGCCGCGCTCGGCATCATCCGCGATGCCGAGGCGCGGGGCGAGTTGGAGCCGGGCGGGACGATAGTCGAAGGCACGGCGGGCAACACCGGCATCGGGCTGGCGCTGGTTGCCAACGCGCGCGGCTACAAGACGATCATCGTCATGCCGGATAACCAGAGCCAGGAGAAGATGGCGACCTTACGGGCGCTGGGGGCGGAACTGGTCACTGTGCCGCCGACCAAGTTCGCCAACCCCGGGCATTTCGTCCACACCTCGCGCCGCTTGGCGGAAGAAATGCCGGGAGCGGTCTGGGCCAATCAGTTCGACAATATCGCCAACCGCCGGGCGCACATCGAGGGCACGGCAGCGGAGCTGTGGCAGCAGCTCGAAGGGCGGATCGACGGGTTCACCTGCGCGGCCGGCACCGGCGGGACCATCGCCGGGGTCGGGCTGGGGCTCAAGGAGCGCAGCGAGAAAGTTACCATCGCGCTGACTGACCCGCACGGCGCGGCTCTTTACAGTTACTACGCTACCGGCGAGCTCAAGGCAGAGGGAACCTCGGTTGCCGAGGGGATCGGGCAGGGCCGCATCACCGCCAATCTCGAAGGCGCGCCGATCGATACCCAGTTCCGCATTTCCGACGAGGAAGGGCTGATGTGGGTCGCCCGCCTGCTGCGGGAGGAAGGGCTGTGTCTGGGCCTAAGTTCCGGAATCAACGTGGCCGGGGCGGTGGCGCTGGGGCGGGAACTGGGCAAGGGTGCCCGGGTTGCCACGATCCTGTGCGACACCGGCTTCCGCTATCTTTCAACGCTTTACAACCCCGGCTGGCTAGCATCCAAGGGGCTGCCGGTGTTCGACTGGCTCAAGGCCGATTGACTGGCGCCGACGTTCGGCTACCCATGCAGGCCTGATGGCGAGCCAAGGCGACCTCATGCCCACTGACGACGCGCTGAGCGCGGCGGATATCCCCGCCACGCCCAGCATGAAGCGGGCCGAGGCCGTTCAACGGTTGCAGATTGGCCTGGCAGGACTGGCAACCATGGTCCTGCTGATCGCGCTCGCCAGCGTGATCATGCAGGGCGCGCAACAGTCGCAGTCTGGCACAAGCGACGGAACATTGCCCGCAACAGTGGCGGAGCAGCCTGCGGCCAAGAAAAACGATCCCCTGGCCGAAGCCGGGGTGGTGCCCGATCTGCCAGTTCAGGAAGGGGCAGCGCCGCCGCAGGAACCGGCGATCATGCCGGAACAGGGCAATGGTGCGGCTACCCCGTAAATCGTCCGGCCTGCTGCTTGCTTTTCTTGCCGTGCTGGTATCCTGCGGGAAGGAACCCGCGACCGGCAGTGACGTGCCCGCCGCATCGATCGGGCTGTTTACGACCTTGCCGGTGTACTGGGCCGAGACCGCCGACCTGGCCGAGATGCTTGCGCCGGATGGGGAAATGCCGTGGCCCCGCCGCGCGATCGAGAAGCGGGGCCATCGGCTGGTGCCGCTTGATACTCTGGCGGAAGATGGGGGGTTGGACCGGGTTCATGCCTTGCTGCTGGCCCAGCCGCGCCCGCTGTCACCGGCCGAGAACGTGGCGTTGGACAACTGGATCAGGTCGGGCGGTCAGGCGCTGGTCTTTGCCGATCCGGCCCTGACGGCGGAGAGCCGTTTTGCGCTGGGCGACCGCCGGCGGCCGCAGGATACGGTGCTGCTGTCACCGATCCTTGCCCGCTGGGGGCTGATCCTTGAATTCGCCGAAGATCAGGCAGTGGGGGAAATTGTGGTGGTGGACCGGGTGGCTGGCGACCTGCCGATCAATGTGTCAGGCCGGTGGCGGACCCGCGACAGATCCGGCGAAGGTGCGCCCGCCGCGGCCGATTGCCAGATCGAAGCTGGCGGGGTGGTGGCCCGGTGCCTGATCGGGCGGGGCGCGGTCACACTGATCGCTGATGCCGCGCTGTTCGAGGACACGGACGATGATGCGCTGGCGCAGCGACAGGCCGCCCTGGTCCGGCTGATCGACTCGCTCGTTCGCGCTGCGGCGGGGACAGCACGGGCGAGGGCGGGAAAAGCTGTTCCCGGGCCCGGTGGCGGGCCGACAAGCCGGTCGGTGAACGAGGATGAAGGGGTATGATTAACACGGAAAATCCGTGATATCCCCGCTCATCCCCATTTTACCCCTTCCATCCCCAATAAAGCAGGGTTAATACCACCCTCCATCAGGCAGGTTGTTTGCTGTTGCGTGCCGCCCGTGCGGTTCGCGTTGCTCGCGTTCGTGCGCGGGTGACAGCGGGGAGGTCATGCCTGCAGCGCAACCTTGCGACGAGGGGACGGGGCGAAGGTGTCGGGCGAAGAATTCGAAGGTTTCAGCGGCTACGGCTTCTCGTTGAAGGACGAGAAGGGCCGGTTCGCGATTCCGGTCGATTTCCGCACCGATCTCAAGAACTCGAGCGCGGCCAAGACGATCTGTCTCGATATCCATCCCGAATGGGAGTGTGTGTCCGCTTTCGGGCTGTCGCGCAAACGTGATTTCGGCGCCCTGATCGAACAGGCGCGGCAGGATGCGGCGGCAGCGAACAAGCCCTTTGACCGGCTGACCTGGCAGGCCCAGCTCAACGCCTTCGACAAGGTGGCGTTCGATGATAGCGGCCGCTTCATCATGCCGCCTGACCTGGTCGAGACCTTCGCCATTGACGATGCACTCTACTGGCACTCTGTCGGGGACCACATTGTCGTGTTCACGCCCGAAACGCTGTACGATCGCGGCCCCGCTTTCATGCGTCCTCGCTGCCACCGGCTGGAGCGCGAGGCGCGGGCAAAGGCTGCGGCAAAGGGGGCAGCGAAGTGACCGGTGCCCCGCATATCCCGGTTCTGCTGGACGAAGTCGTCGCCGCGCTGGCACCACAGGATGGCAAAGTGATTGTCGATGCGACCTATGGGGCGGGCGGCTATTCGCGCGCGCTGCTTGCGGCCGGGGCGCGGGTCTATGCGTTCGATCGCGATCCCGATGCGATCGAGGCAGGCGCATCCGAGGAAGCGCACTGGGGCGGGCGCCTGTCACTCCACCCGCACCGGTTCTCGCGGATGTGCGCCGAAATGAACCGGATCGGCGTGCCCCGCGTCGATGCCGTGGTCATGGATATCGGCGTATCCTCGATGCAACTTGACCAAGGCGAGCGCGGCTTTGCCTTCAGCCATGACGGTCCGCTCGACATGCGGATGAGCCAGGACGGCGAAAGCGCGGCGGATTTCCTCAACATGGCCGATGAATCCGTAATTGCCGACGTGCTTTATCGCTATGGCGAGGAGCGCCAGTCGCGCCGGGTCGCCCGCGCCATTATTGCTGCCCGCCCGCTGGCGACCACTGGCGACCTTGCCCGGGTTGTGCGCCGGGCATTGGGCCACAAGCCGCATGACAAGAAGGACCCTGCCACCCGCACGTTTCAAGCAGTCCGCATTCATGTGAACGACGAACTGGGCGAGCTCGAGGCGGGTCTTGCCGCCGCCGAGGCCTTGCTGCGCGAGGGCGGGGTGCTGGCGGTGGTCAGCTTCCACAGCCTCGAAGACCGGATCGTGAAGCATTTTCTGCGCGAAGCGTCGCAGCGGCGGGCGACCTCGCGTTACCTGCCCGATACGGGCGGGCCGGAGCCGGTATTCACCGCTGTTTCAAAGGCGATCCGCCCGTCGGAGGCAGAGCTGGCACGCAACCCGCGCGCCCGGTCGGCTACCCTGCGATACGCGCGGCGCACGGCCGTGCCAGCGAGGGAGGCCGCCTGATGTGGGTCACCGAAAGTCGCCGCCGCCAGATCGGCTGGATTGTGGTGCTGCTGGCTTGCGCGGTCCTGCTGATGGGGCTCACCTTCAAGGTCAATACGATCAAGAGCCAGATCCGTCTGGCCGAGCGCCAGATCATCGCCCTAGAGACGGAGAAGCGGATTCTCGAGATCGAATTCCAGGCCCGCTCCAACCAGCAGCAGCTGGCCGACTGGAACCGGGTCGAATATGGTTATGTCGCGCCGTCTGCCGGGCAATATCTGGAAAGCGAGCGGCAACTGGCGGCGCTGGGCATGGCGCGGGCAGACGACGCGCCAGATCCGGTGCGCTTCGCCCAGGCTGCGCCGCAGGAGCCGGAGGGCATTCTCGCCATGGTCTCCCCGCTGACCGGGGAACCGGCGGCGCCTGCCAGGCAGGCTGAGCCCGTTTCGCCCCGCCGCGAACCGAAATCGGCGGCCCAGCCGCTGGCCGAGCGGCTGTCTCGCCCGCAGCCGCTGGGCGATGTCATGGCGGAGGTGGCCGAATGACGGCGCTCGCTGCCCGCACGGTCATCCATCCGGCCCGCACCGATGTGGCGCGGGTGCGGCGCTATCAGCTGCTGACCGCCCAGCTGCGGGTTCTGCTGGTGGCAGGCCTGTTCGTGCTGGTGGCCGTCGGTGCACTTGTGCGGATCAGCTATTTCGGCCTGAGCGACCGGGCCACTCGGATCACCTCGCTCGAAGAAGCGCTGCTTCCGCCCCGAGGTGAGATTACTGACCGAAACGGTGTCCCGCTGGCGCGGGCATTCCCGGCTTATGCCCTGTGGTTCAATCCGCAGGCGCTGGGCGAACCTGACAACCCGCTGGTGCGCACGCCGCAACAGGTTGCAGCCGAACTCAAGCTGGTCTTTCCTGACATTGATGAAGTGGATGTCGCCCGCAGGCTGGCTTCGGGCCGCCCGGGCTACCTGCGGCGCCGGGTCTTGCCGGAAGAAGCCAACCGGGTGCAGGAACTGGGCGAACTGGCGCTGGAACTGCCCCGGGAAACCGAGCGCCATTATCCGCAAGGATCGCTCGCGGCACACGTGCTCGGCTACGTCGATGCCGAGGGCGATGGCCGGGTCGGGATGGAACAGGTCCTGAACGAGCAGCTGACCGATCCGGTGCTGCGTGCCCAGCCGGTTGCCCTGTCGATCGACATGCGGGTGCAGGGTGCGCTGGAAGACGAATTGCGGCGCGGGATGCTGGCCACCAATGCCGCCGGTGCTGGCGGGATTGTGCTGGATGTCGATACCGGCGAGATCCTTGCTCTGGCATCGCTGCCCGATTTCGACCCCAACAAGATCGATTCAGCTGGCGCCAAGCAGATGTTCAGCCGGGTATCCAGCGAAGTCTACGAGCTCGGATCGACCTTCAAGCCAATCACCGTCGCCGCTGCCATCGACGCGGGCACGGTGCGCGACTTCGGTCGCCGCTATCAGGCCAGCCGTCCGCTGGAAATCGGCGGGTTCAAGATCCGCGATGGCCATCCGCTCGGCGCCTCGCTCAATGTGCCGCAATCGCTGATGTATTCGTCCAACATCGTGACTGGGCAGATCGCTGACGAGTTGGGTGCGGAACGAATGCGGCGCACGCTGATGGACCTTGGCATGCACGAGCGGCCATATATCGAGGTGCCCGCCCGCGGCGCGCCGATCTGGCCGGGGGACAACTGGCCGCGCCTGCGCAACATTACAGTCAGCTATGGCCATGGCATCTCGGTCACGCCGCTGCATCTGGCCAGTGCCTATGCCGCGCTGGTCAATGGCGGGGTGTGGCGGCCGTCCACCCTGCACAAGCTGGAAGCGCATGAAGTGCCGAAGGGGCGGCGGGTATTCAAGGCTTCGACCAGCTACCGGATGCGGCAGCTGCTCCGCTTGATTTCGACAAACGGCACCGGACGCAGTGCCGATGCACCTGGTTACCGGGTTGGCGGCAAGACCGGCAGCGCCGAAAAGGCCGTGGGCGGGCGCTATTCCAAACGCTTGCTGGTTTCGACTTTCGCTGCCGCATTCCCGATGGACAAGCCGCGCTATGTGATCGTGACCATGCTTGATGAGCCGCAGGGCACAACCGCCAGCTCGTTCCAGCGAACGGCAGCATGGAATGCCGCGCCAATCGTGGGCAAGCTGGTGCCGCGGATCGGGCCGATGCTGGGGGTGATGCCCGATGACACCCGCGACGTTGACATCAGCGACTTGCGCCCCCTGCTGCCGGGCTTGTCCGAATGAAGCTGGCGCGCCTTCTTCAGGCTGCGGGCCGCCCGGAGACCGGTGACGGCGACGTAACCGGCTTTGCGATCGACCATCGCAAGGTCGCGCCGGGCACGGTGTTCGGCGCTTTCCCGGGTGCTCGGTTCAACGGCGAAGACTTCATCGCCGCCGCAGTCGAGGCGGGCGCTATTGCTGTGGTTGCCCGCCCTGAAGCGCGTGTGACGGGTGCACTTCATATTGCCGATCCGGAGCCGCGACGAGCCTTTGCCCGGATCGCTGCCCGGTTCTTCCGCCCGGTGCCGGAGACCGTGGTCGCGGTGACCGGAACCAATGGCAAGACCTCGACCGTGGAGATGACCCGCCAGCTTTGGCGCATGGCGGGGGAGCGGGCCGCCAGCATCGGCACGCTGGGAGTGACCACCCCCGATGAGAGCGTGGCGACCGGGCTGACCACGCCGGACATCGTGACCTTCCTCGGCAATATGGCCGGCCTCGCGCGCGAAGGGGTGACCCATGTCGCCTACGAGGCGTCGAGCCACGGCCTCGACCAGTATCGCAACGAAGGGCTGCCGGTTGCCGCCGCCGCCTTTACCAACCTCAGCCGCGACCATCTCGATTACCACGCGACGATGGAAGACTATTTCGCGGCCAAGATGCGCCTGTTCGACGAAGTGGTGTCGGACGGGGCAAGCGTGGTGGTCTGGGCCGACAATAGCGAGTGGGCCGGCCGGGCCATCGGGCACGCACAGGCACGCGGCCTGCGGGTGCTCACGGTGGGCGAGCAGGGGGACTTCATCCGCCTGCTCGCCCGTACCCCGACCCAGCTGGGGCAGGACCTGACCCTGGTGCACGATGGTCAGGAGCGTTCCTTGCGGCTGCCCCTGATCGGGGCCTATCAGGTCGCCAATGCGCTGGTCGCGGCGGGCCTCGTCCTCGCAACGGGCGGCTCTGCTGCAATGACTTTTGACGGGGTTGGACGGCTGCAGCCGGTGCGCGGGCGGCTGGAACGGGCCGCGATCAGCGCCAGCGGCGCGCCGGTCTATGTCGACTACGCCCATACACCCGATGCGCTGGAGGCGGCGATTGCCGCCCTGCGCCCGCATGTTGCCGGCCGCCTGGTTACGGTGTTCGGCGCCGGTGGTGACCGCGACCAGGGCAAGCGCGGGCCGATGGGGGCGGCGGCCGCGCGCGGATCTGATCTCGTGATCGTGACCGATGACAACCCGCGCGGGGAAGACCCGGCCCTTATCCGCAGCGCTGTGCTGGCCGGTGCTGGCGTGAGCGCGCGGGAAGTTGCAGACCGCCGCGCGGCGATTGCCGCGGCCATTGCCGAGGCTGGCCGCGACGACATCGTGCTGATTGCAGGCAAGGGCCACGAAACCGGCCAGATTATCGGAGCAGGAGAAAGCATGCGGATCTTGCCGTTCGACGATGTCGAGGTGGCGCGTGAATGTGCTGGAGGCGCCGCGTGAGCCTGCATCCCGCTCTGCGCCAATGGCCAATCGTGCCACGCGACCGGCTGGCAACCGCGCTCTGGACGAGCGTCGAAATCGCCGCCGCGACCGGCGGGCAGGCCTCGGCCGATTTCCAGGTGTCCGGCGTCGAGATGGACTCGCGCGATGTACGCGGCGGCGATCTTTTTGTCGCACTGAAGGGTGAGACGACCGACGGCCACCGCTTCATTGACAAGGCGATCGCGATGGGTGCCCGCGCGCTGCTGGTCGATCGCCCGGTCGATTTTCCGCACGTGCTGGTGGCGGATACGACGGACGCGCTCCATGCGCTTGCCCATGCCGCACGCGACCGTGCCGCGGCGATCCGTGTCGGCGTTACCGGCTCGGTCGGCAAAACCGGGGTCAAGGAAGCGATCTTCGCCGCGCTAGACCGGGGTAGCCGTGGCGCAGCGCACCGCTCGGTCCGCAGCTACAACAACCATGTCGGCGTTCCGCTCAGCCTTGCGCGGATGCCAGCGCGCAGCAAGTTCGGCGTGTTCGAGTTGGGCATGAACCACGCCGGTGAAATCCGCGCGCTGACGGCCCATGTCCGGCCCCACGTGGCGCTGATCACCACCATCGCGCCCGCCCATATCGAGAACCTGGGCAGCATGGAGGCGATTGCCGATGCCAAGGCGGAAATCTTCGAAAGCCTGATGCCGGGCGGCACGGCGGTGATCCCGGCCGACAGCCCGTGGTGCCCGCAGCTTCGCGCCGCAGCCGGGCGGCGCGGCCACCCGATTGTCACGTTTGGGCGTTCGGCCGATGCCGATGTCCGTTTGCTCGATGCCATTCCGGCTGCCAACGGCGGGTCGCTGGTTACCGCCGATCTGGGTGACGCCCGGTTGTGCTTCTCGGTTGCCGAACCGGGCGAGCACTGGGTTGCCAATGCACTCGGGGTAATGGCCGCGGTGCGGGCTGCCGGGGGCGACCTGGGCGCGGCCGGGCTGGCACTGGCGGAGATGGGCGGGCTGAAAGGGCGCGGCGCGCGCCACCAGCTCCGGGTGCCCGGCGGCAAGGCGCTGCTGATTGACGAAAGCTACAATGCCAACCCCGCCTCGATGCGGGCGACCCTGCGTCAGTTGGGCCAGACCCCTGCTACCCGGCGCATCGCGGTGCTGGGCAGCATGAAGGAACTGGGCGATTTCGCCGATGGCTTCCACGCCCAACTGGCCGAGCCTCTGGCCGAGGCGCGGGTTGACCATGCGGTGCTGGTGGGTGAGGAAATGCGTGCGCTGGCGCGGGCACTGGGGAAAGGCGATGCAGGGGCGCTTGCGACAGGCCTGACCTTCGCCCATTGCGATAATCCTGCCGAGGCTATCGCGGCGCTGGAGGAGTTCGGGCTCGCTGCCGGTGACGCGGTTCTGGTCAAGGGATCGAATTCGGTCGGCCTGGGCAGGCTGGTGAACCACTTTTCAAGCCGGGACGGCTGATGCTCTATCTGATTGCCGAATGGCTGAACTTTGAGGGCGCGCTCAACCTCGTCCGCTACCAGACCTTCCGTGCCGGGGCGACGCTGATGACAGCGTTGCTGATCGGCCTTGTGATCGGGCCGCGGTTCATTGACATGCTCCGCGTTCGCCAGGGCAAGGGCCAGCCGATCCGCGAGGACGGGCCGCAGACCCACCTCGCCAAGCGCGGCACTCCGACCATGGGTGGGCTGATGATCCTCGTCTCGCTGATGCTGGCGATGGCGCTGTGGATGGACTTGCGCAACCCGTTCGTCTGGGCCTGTCTGGCGGTGACCGCCGGGTTCGGCCTGATCGGGTTCATGGACGATTACGACAAGGTGTCCAAGGCTAGCCACAAGGGGGTTTCGGGCAAAGTCCGCCTGATGCTCGAATTCATTGTCGCCGGGATCGCCTCATGGATCATCGTGAGCGAGATCAATACCTTCCTCTACGTGCCCTTTCTCAACGACTTCGGGATCGAGCTGGGCTGGTTCTACTATGTGTTTGCTGCAGTCGTGATCGTGGGTGCGGGCAATGCGGTCAACTTGACCGACGGGCTCGATGGCCTCGCGATCATGCCGGTGATCATTGCGGCGGGAACCTTTGCGATCATCGCCTACCTTGTCGGGCGGGTCGACTATTCGGACTATCTTGGCATTCCCTACGTGCGCGGTGCGGGCGAGCTGGCGATCTTCTGCGCCGCGATAATGGGGGCGGGCCTCGCTTTCCTGTGGTTCAACGCGCCCCCGGCGGCGGTGTTCATGGGCGATACCGGCAGCCTGGCGCTGGGCGGTGCGCTGGGCGCAATTGCGGTGGCCAGCCATCACGAGATCGTGCTCGCCATCGTCGGCGGGTTGTTCGTGGCCGAGGCGCTGTCGGTCATCATCCAGGTGTTCTGGTTCAAGCGCACTGGCAGGCGGGTGTTCCGCATGGCCCCGATCCACCACCACTTCGAGCAGCTCGGCTGGAGCGAAAGCAAGGTCGTGATCCGGTTCTGGATCATTGCCATCGTGCTGGCGATGATCGGCCTGGCGACACTGAAGCTGCGATGATCACCTGCTCCGCCTGGTCCGGCAAACGGTTTGCCGTCCTTGGCCTCGCCCGGTCGGGTCTGGCGGCGGCGGAAAGCCTGCTGGCGAGCGGAGCCGAGGTGATCGCATGGGACCGGCAGGATGTCGCCCGCTCCAGGCTGGAAGGTCGCGCCACCCTGGCTGACCCGATGGAAGCAGATCTGAGCGGCTGTGCCGGGATCGTGGTCAGCCCCGGCGTGCCGCTCAACACCCATCCGATTGTCGGGCGAGCGGCGCAATTCGGGGTGCCGGTAATCGGCGATATCGAGCTGTTCGCGCAGGCCCGCGCCGAACTGCCGCCGCACAAGGTGGTCGGTATCACCGGGACCAACGGCAAGAGTACGACCACGGCGCTGGTCCACCATATCCTCAAGACCGCTGGCGTGCCGACCACGATGGGCGGCAATATCGGCCTGCCGATCCTCGGACAGGACCCGCTCCTGGAAGGCGGGGTCTACGTGCTGGAGCTGTCGAGCTATCAGATCGACCTCACCCGGAGCCTCGATTGCGATGTTGCGGTATTGTTGAACATCACGCCGGACCATCTGGATAGGTATGAAGGCTTTGACGCCTATGCGGCCTCCAAAATGCGTCTGTTCGAGATGCAGTCGGCAGGAAGGCCGGCAATCGTAGGTGACCAGGTTTTTGAGCTGACGCAGTTCAAGTTCGAACGGTCATCTGAAGACCTTTGGGGCTGCGACAGTGAGTATCCTTTGCCGGGGCAAGACGATTGGCCCAGCCTTCAAGGTCCGCACAACTCCCAGAATGCGGAAGCGGCAATGTGCGTCGCATCGCAACTCCAAATTGCGAAAGAGATCGTCGACCGCGCCCTCTGCACTTTCACCGGCCTCCCGCACCGCATGGAGCGCGTCGCCACCCACAACGGCGTCTTGTTCGTCAATGACAGCAAGGCGACCAACACCGACAGCGCCGCTCCGGCACTGGCGGCGTTCATGCCCGTCCCGGCGATCAACGGCGGGGCGCCGCGCATCCACTGGATCGTTGGCGGCCTGCCCAAGGAAGACGGTCTCGGCGCCTGCGCCCAGCACCTCGCCAATGTCGCGGCGGCCTATACTATCGGCGAGGCCGGGCCGCGCTTTGCCGATTTGCTCGAACCGCACCTGCATGTGGTGCGCAGTGAACTGCTCCAGGAAGCGACCCGTCAGGCCGTCGCCGCTGCCCGGCCGGGCGAAGTGGTGCTGCTTTCGCCCGCCTGCGCCAGCTTTGATCAGTTCCGTGATTTCGAGACTCGCGGAGCGCAGTTCCGCACCATCGTTGAAGCGCTGACTGGCGAGGGGGGAGAGCAGGCATGAGCGCGACCCAGCCCTACATTCCGCAGGGCGGCCAGCGGGCAACCAGCAGTGAGCGGTTTCGTCGCTCGCGCTTGGACGAGCTGCGGGTGTGGTGGCGCGAGATTGACCGCGTGCTGCTGGGCCTGGTGCTGCTGCTGATGCTGATCGGCACTGCTGCAGTGGCGACGGCTTCGGTTGCGAGCGCGCGGCGCCTGTCGACGGCTGATGTCAGCCTGCCCGATCTCTATTTCTACTGGCAGCACATCAAGTGGCAGGTGGCGGGTCTGGCGGTCATGCTGGGGGCATCGACCCTGTCGGTCGACAATGCCCGCAGGCTGGGGATTATGCTGGCCGGGGGCATGCTGGTGCTGCTGGTGCTGGTTCCCCTGATCGGCGTCGAAGTGAACGGAGCGCGGCGGTGGATCAACCTCGGCATGCGGTTCCAGCCGAGCGAGTTCCTCAAGCCGGCTTTCGCGATCGCGCTGGCCTGGGTGCTGACGTGGCGGCTGCGCGATCCATCCATGCCGGTCATCGCCATTGCCAGTGGTGCCATGGCAGTAGTCGGCCTCTTGCTCATGGCGCAGCCGAACCTGGGCGATGCAGTTCTTTTTGCCGGGGTCTGGTTCGTGATGATCATGCTGGCAGGCCTGTCGCTGCCCCGCATCGGGGTGGTGATTGCCGGTGGGCTTGGGGTGATCACGCTGGCCTATTTCCTCTATGACAATGCCCGCAACCGGATCGACGCCTTTTTCGGCGGAGGAACCGCTTTCGATCAGGTCGATCTGGCTGAACGAACCCTGCTGGCCGGTGGCTGGAGCGGCACGGGCATGTGGCTTGGTATCCGCAAGCTCAAGCTGCCGGAAGCGCACACCGATTACATCTTCTCGGTCATCGGGGAGGAATTCGGCCTGCTGATCTGCATGCTCGTGGTGGTGCTCTACCTCGCCCTGATCGTCAGGGTGCTGGTGCGCGTCACCAGCGAGGACAACCTGTTCATCGTGCTCGCCGCGACCGGGCTGGCCACGCAAGTTGGTGGGCAGGCGTTCATTAACATCCTGGTCAACCTGCAGCTGTTCCCGTCCAAGGGGATGACCCTGCCGCTGGTGTCCTATGGTGGTTCGTCGACCATCGCCATCTGCCTGACCGTAGGCTTGCTGCTGGCCATCACCCGCCGCAACCCGTTCCTCTCGCGCAAGAGCCGGGGATTGCGGGCGCTGCTTGCAGAAACGCTGCCGAAGCGCGAAGGGGCCGGGTCATGACCAGCTTGCCCAGGGCCAATCGCCATTACGTGCTCGCCGCCGGTGGAACCGGCGGCCACCTCATTCCCGCCTTTGCGCTGGCGACCGAGCTGGAGCGGCGCGGGCACCATGTCGCCCTTATCACTGATGAGCGCGGGGCGCAGATCCCGGGCAAGCCCGATTTCCTGCCCGCGCACGTCCTGCCTGCGGGGCGGTTCGGCAAGAACCCGCTCCACTGGCCCAGGGGGATTGGCGCCGTGCTGGAGGGGCGCCGCATGGCGCTGCGCCTGTTCGAAAGCTTTGCCCCCAGCGCCGTGATCGGCTTTGGCGGCTATCCGGCGCTGCCTGCGCTGCTGGCCTCGACCTCGGCCCGGATCCCCAGCCTGATCCATGAGCAGAACGCCGTGCTTGGCCGGGTTAACCGGTTGTTGGCGGGGCGGGTCAACGCAATTGCGACCGCTTATCCCGATGTGGCTCGGCTGAAGCCGAAGCACCGCGACAAGGTCCATCTGGTCGGCAATCCTGTGCGCGCCGAAGTGCTGGCACTGCGGGAGGAGGAGTTTCCGGCCTTCACCGACGACAGCCTTCTGAAGGTGCTGGTGACCGGCGGAAGCCAGGGGGCGGGTGTCCTGTCCGAAGTCGTGCCCGATGGTCTGGCCATGCTCCCGCCCGCCTTGCGGCAACGGCTTCAGGTGACGCAGCAGTGCCGCCCGGAAGATATCGACCGGGTTCGCGAACGCTATCGCAGCCACGATATTCCCGCGGAACTCGGCACCTATTTCGAGGATATGGCGGCGCGCCTTTCCGATGCGCACCTGTTCATCGGCCGCGCGGGCGCCTCGACCATTGCCGAACTGACCGCCGTGGGCCGTCCGGCGATACTGGTCCCGCTTCCGATCGCGACTGACGACCACCAGGCCGCCAACACCCGCGAACTGACCAAGGCAGGCGGGGCGCGGATGATCCGGCAGACGAACTTTACCGGCAAGGAATTGGCCAAACAGATCCAGGTGCTCGCCCAGCGGCCCGAAACGCTCGCAACGGCTGCCCACGCTGCGTGGAATTGCGGCCGCCCGCGTGCGGTGGAGGATCTGGCCGACCTGCTCGAAAGCTTTGGCGGCGATGTGCTGATGGACGTGATCCGGATGGGCAGTGAGGCACGCCCGTCCTCCTCGAAAGAGGCACTCGCCAAGGACGATGCACGGTGAAAGGCGTTTCCACCGATATCGGCACGATCCATTTCGTCGGCATCGGCGGGATCGGCATGTCCGGCATTGCCGAAGTAATGCACAACCTCGGCTACACGGTGCAGGGGTCCGACATTGCTGAAGGGCCGAGCGTGCAGCGCCTGCGGGCGCGCGGCATCCGGGTCATGGTCGGCCACGCGGCGGACAACGTTGACGGGGTGGCGGTAGTGGTCACCTCCACTGCCGTTCGCCGCACCAATCCTGAAGTTGCCGCCGCGCTCGAAGCGCGCATCCCGGTGGTGCGCCGCGCGGAAATGCTGGCCGAGCTGATGCGGCTCAAGAGCACCGTGGCGATTGCCGGAACCCATGGCAAGACCACAACCACCAGCATGATTGCCGCCCTGCTGGATGCTGGCGAGATCGATCCGACCGTGATTAACGGCGGCATTATCGAACAGTATGGCTCCAACGCGCGGCTGGGTGACAGTGACTGGATGGTGGTCGAGGCCGACGAAAGCGATGGCAGCTTCCTCCGGCTCGACGGCACCATTGCGGTGGTCACCAATATCGATCCCGAGCATCTCGACCACTACGGCGATTTCGACGGGGTGCGGCGGGCCTTTGTCGAATTCATCCACAATGTGCCGTTCTACGGCGCGGCGATCCTGTGCATCGATCATCCTGAAGTGCAGAATCTGGTCGGCCAGGTGCGGGACCGCCGGGTGGTGACCTACGGGTTCTCGCTCCAGGCCGATATCTGCGGGGTTAATGTTCGCCCGGTTGGTGGTGGTAACCAGTTCGACGTGGTGGTGCGACAGCGCGGCCAGGAAGACCGGCGGATCGAGGGCGTTCAGCTCCCCATGCCCGGCCGCCATAACGTCCAGAATGCGCTGGCGGCGATTGCGGTGGCGATCGAGATGGGCTGTCCGGACGAGGTGATCCGCAGGGGCTTTGCCAGCTTTGGCGGAGTCCGGCGGCGGTTCACCCGCATGGGCGAGGTCGCCGGCGCGACGGTGATCGACGACTACGCGCACCACCCGGTCGAAATCCGCGCTGTGCTGGCCGCTGCGCGTGAAAGCGTGACCGGCAATGGCGGCGGGCGCGTGTTCGCTGTCGCCCAGCCGCACCGGTTCACCCGTTTGCGTGACCTGATGGACGAGTTCCAGACCTGCTTCAACGATGCCGACACGGTCTATGTCACCCCGGTCTATACCGCAGGGGAAGAGCCGATCGAAGGCGTCGATGCAGAGGCGCTGGTTGCCGGACTAAAAGCACGCGGGCACCGCTCGGCAGCGACGGTTGCGGACATGGATGCGCTGGCCGATGTGCTGGCGGGTGAAGTCGGCCCGGGCGACCTGGTGGTCTGTCTCGGCGCAGGCGACATCACCCGCTGGGCTGCTGGTCTCGCCGACGCCATTGCCACGAGGAAGGCCGGATGATGGCCGACACGCTTCCACGGGTGCGGGGCAAGCTCACCGCCAACGCGCCGCTGGCCAAACTGGTCTGGTTCAAGAGCGGCGGCGCAGCCGAATGGTTGTTCGAACCGGCCGACCTTGACGACCTGACCGCGTTTCTGCGCGAGCTCGATTCGGCGATGCCGGTCATGGCGCTCGGCCTTGGCTCCAACCTGATCGTGCGCGATGGCGGAGTGCCCGGTGTGGTGGTGCGGCTGGGCAAGGCGTTTGCAAAGGTCAGCTGGCTGGGCGAGCAGACGCTCGATTGCGGCGGCGGGGCAAGCGGGATCCTGGTTTCCTCCACTGCGCGCGACCATGGCATTGCGGGCCTTGAGTTCCTGCGGTCGATCCCCGGCACGGTCGGCGGGTTCGTGCGGATGAACGGCGGCGCTTATGGCGGTGAGGTCAAGGACATCCTGATCGACTGCGATGTGGTGCTGCGCTCGGGCGAGGTGAAGACTCTGCCGGTCAAGGCGCTGGGCTACACCTATCGCCACAGCGAATTGCCCGAAGGCGCGATCGTGGTCGCCGCGCGGTTTCGCGGGCACACCGGCAAACCCGAAGCCATCCAGGCGGAAATGGACCGCATCGCCGCGAGCCGAGAGGAAAGCCAACCGCTGCGCAGCAAGACCGGCGGTTCGACCTTCAAGAATCCACAAGGCCGCAAGGCTTGGCAACTGGTTGACGAGGCCGGCTGTCGCGGGCTCAGGCTGGGCGGGGCGCAGGTGAGCGAGAAACACACCAATTTCCTCATCAACACCGGCGAAGCGACCAGCGGCGAGATCGAAGCGCTGGGAGAGGAAGTGCGCCGCCGGGTCAAGGAGAAGTCGGGCGTGAGCCTTGAATGGGAAATCCAGCGAGTAGGGCGGGCATGAGCCTCGACCGGACATATCACGTCGCCGTGCTGATGGGCGGCTGGGCCAACGAACGCCCGGTTTCGCTGATGAGCGGCGAAGGTGTCGCCAAGGCGCTGGAGGCGCGTGGGCATCGCGTCACCCGGATCGACATGGACCGTCAGGTCGCTGCCCGTATCGCCGAGGCTGCCCCTGACGTGGTGTTCAACGCGCTCCACGGCGTTCCGGGCGAAGACGGCACGGTCCAGGGTATGCTCGACCTGATGGGCGTGCCCTATACGCATTCCGGCCTCGCCACCTCGGTCATCGCGATCGACAAGGAACTGACCAAGCAGGCGCTGGTGCCGCACGGTGTGCCCATGCCGGGCGGACGGATCGTGCGCAGTGCGGAACTGTTCGAGCGTGACCCGCTGCCGCGCCCCTATGTGCTCAAACCGGTCAACGAAGGCTCCTCGGTCGGGGTGGCGATCGTTACCGCCGATGGCAATTACGGCAACCCGATCGCGCGCGAGGCCAAGGGGCCGTGGCAGGAATTCGAGAGCCTTCTTGCCGAACCCTACATCCCCGGGCGCGAGATGACCGTGGCGGTGATTGACGGCCCGGACGGCCCGCGCGCGCTGACCGTGACCGAACTGGTGCCAAAGTCCGGCTTCTATGATTTCGACGCCAAATACACCGACGGCATGACCGATCATGTCTGCCCGGCCGATATTCCTGAAAACATTGCCGCATTGTGCATGGACTATGCCGTGCGCGCGCACCGGGTGCTGGGGTGCAAGGGGTGCAGCCGCACCGATTTCCGCTGGGATGACGAGCAAGGTGAGGACGGGTTGTTCGTGCTGGAGACCAACACCCAGCCGGGCATGACCCCGCTCAGCCTGGTGCCGGAACAGGCACGGTATTGCGGGATGAGCTACGAGGACCTGGTCGAGGCGATCGTGGCAGAAGCACTTCGGGTGCACCAGAAGAATGGGGGCAAACATGGCTAAGGTCACGCGCAAGGCGCCGGCCGCGCGGCGGGTTGCGGCGGCCAACGGGCGGCGGCAGGCGGCACGGCGGGCGCAGGCCCGCACGGGGTCGATGTTCGGCTCGGTGCTGGCCGTGCTGCCGTTTACCCAGGAGCAGCTCGAGCGCGCTTTTCTGGCGATCGTCCTGGCGCTGGCGGCTACGCTCGCCTGGTTTGTGGCCAGCATTGCCGGGCTGCCAGCGCTCGCCCAGCATCAGTTGGGCGTGGTCGCTGCCGACGCCGGGTTTGAGGTCCGCCGGGTCCGCGTGACCGGGGTCGAACGGATGAACCAACTCAAGGTCTACGAGAAGGCCCTGGCCCAGCGGGACCAGCCGATGCCGTTCGTCGACCTGGATCAAGTGCGCAAGGAACTGCTGGCGCTGTCATGGGTCAAGGACGCGCGCGTGTCACGCCAGCTGCCCGATACCCTGGTGGTCGACGTGGTCGAGCGCGTGCCCCATGCCGTACTGAAGAAGCCGGACCGGCTGGTGCTGATCGATGACGACGGGGTTGAACTGGAACCGATCTCAGCCGCCAACGCCAAGGGCATGCTGCTGGTCCAGGGGCCGGGCGCGGCCATGCAGATCGCGGCGCTGGACAAGCTGATCGACAGTGCACCCGCCTTGCGTCCGCAGATCGAAAGTGCCGAATGGGTCGGAAACCGGCGCTGGAACCTGACCTTCAAGACCGGGCAGATCATTGCCCTGCCACAAGGGGACGATGAATCCGCCGGGGCACTGGTGGCGTTTGCGCGGCTCGACGGCCAGAACCGCCTGATCGGAGGCAAAGTCGCGCGGTTTGACATGCGCGTGCCTGACCGGGTGATCATGCGGGTTCCCGGCCGGGCCGCGGAACAGGTGCAGGCGAAGGAAACGAACTGATGGCCCTGCCGCGTATCTCCAAGGTGTTTGCCGCAATCAACGCAGGATCATTCCGCATCTCGGCCATGATCCTGGGCATTTCCGAGACCGGCGAGATGATTGTGCTGGGCACTGGCCACCGCGCCAGCCAGGGTATCCGGCGCGGCTATGTGACCGACATGGCAGCTGCGACCTACGCCATCCGTGATGCGCTGGAGCGGGCCGAGAAGGCCTCCGGAACCCGTGTGTCGAGCGTCTGGGTCGGGTGCGCGGGGGCCGGGCTGGCAAGCCAGGTGGCGCGGGTCGAGGTCGATATCGGCGGCCGCCGGATCGAGGAAGAGGACGTCGAGCAACTGCTGCTGCTGGCGCGGGACAGTATCCAGCCCGATGGCCGGATGGTCCTGCACGCCCAGCCTGCGCATTACACGCTCGATAGCGCCCATGGGGTGGCCAACCCGAAAGGGCTTCATGCCGAAAGGTTGGGGGTCGATATCCACGTCATGCTGGCGGATGGGGCACCGATCAGGAACCTGATCGAAGCGGTCGAGAGCGCGCACCTAACGGTCGAGGCCGTGGTGGCCGCGCCGATTGCGGGCGGGTTCGCCTGCCTCTCGCCGGAAGAACGCGAGCTCGGCACTGCGCTGGTCGAGATTGGCGGCGAAGTGACCAATGTATCGGTTTATGCGGGCGGGATGCTGCTGGGCCTCCAGCCGATCGCGATGGGATCAGGCGATATTACCGACGCGGTGGCGTCTGCTTTCGGCATTCGGCGGTTCCAGGCGGAACGTCTGAAGTGCGTTTCAGGATCGGCGATTGCCAGCCGGACCGACCACCGCGAAATGATCCCGCTGCTGGGGCCGGGCGAAAACGGTGCTGCGCCTTCCGGGCACTCGGGTGATGGGGTGGGCCAGATCGCCCGCGCCGAGTTGATCTCGGTGGTCACCGAACAGCTTGCCCGCCTGACCAACGAGATTGGCAAGGCGCTCAAGGACATGGGGTTTTCCGGCGCTCGCGGCGGTCAGGTGGTGCTGACCGGAGGCGGAGCCGAACTGGCCGGGATGGCCGAATACGCCCAGACCGCGCTGGGCCGCCCGGTCCGGATCGGCAAGCCGCCCGCGCTGCGCGGATTGCCAGAAGCACACGCCACGCCCGGATTTGCAACCTTGGCCGGTCTGTGCCTCTACGCAGCCGAGGATCCGATCGACATCCGTTCGGTGGGCTCGCGTTATCAGGAAACATCACGCTTCGCCCGCAAGGGCCTGATCGGCCGGGTGGCGCGGGCGATGCGGGAGTATTTCTGATGAGTTGTGGACAACATGTGGTTGCTACTGTGGAAAAGGCCGGTCGCGCTATGCCCGCCCGATTCGGAATGTGTCACAGTTACGCCAAATACCGGTTGTCGCAGGCAATCCTGTGGAGGGAATACCCATGAGCATCAGTATCGGCCCAGCGTATTCAGACGAATTGCGCCCCCGCATTACCGTTATAGGTGTCGGCGGCGCAGGCGGAAACGCCATCGCCAACATGATCGCCGCCCAGATCGAAGGGGTGGAGTTCGTCGTGGCTAACACGGATGCGCAGGCGCTCAATACCTCGCCGGCTGAAACCCGCATCCAGCTCGGACCGGAAATTACTGGCGGCCTGGGTGCCGGGGCGCGGCCGGAAGTGGGCAAGGCAGCGGCTGAAGAAACGGTCGAGGCAATTCAGAACATTCTTCAGGGCGTCAACATGGTATTTATCGCCGCCGGGATGGGCGGCGGCACTGGCACGGGCGCTGCACCAGTGATTGCCGAGGCGGCCCGCCGGATGGGCGTGCTGACCGTGGGCGTGGTGACCAAGCCGTTCCTGTTCGAAGGCACGCGCCGGATGCGCGCTGCCGATGCCGGGATCGAAGAACTCCAGCGCCACGTCGATACCCTGATCGTCATTCCCAACCAGAATCTGTTCCTGGTCGCCAAGGCGGAGACAACCTTCAAGGAAGCCTTCATGCTGGCGGACGAGGTCCTGCAGCAAGGGGTGCGTTCGATCACCGACCTGATGGTCATGCCCGGCCTGATTAACCTCGATTTCGCTGACGTGAAGTCGGTGATGGAGGAAATGGGCAAGGCAATGATGGGGACCGGCGAGGGCGAAGGCCCCAACCGCGCGCTCGAAGCGGCAGAACGTGCGATCGCCAACCCGCTGCTCGACGGCGTCAGCATGGCCGGGGCCAAGGGCGTGATCATCTCGATCATCGGCGGCGAGGACATGAAGCTGCTCGAAGTGGACGAGGCCGCCAACCACATTCGCGAACTGGTTGACGAGGATGCCAACATCATCTGGGGGTCGGCCTTCAACCCCGACCTGCAGGGCAAGATCCGCGTGTCGGTGGTTGCCACCGGGATTGAACCGGGTTCCGGCATGCGCGATGCCGACGGCGATACCCACGGCCTGCGGCTGGGCGGCAACCGTCCGCCCAAGCGCCCGGTACTCGAACTGCCAGAGGACGACGAATTCGACGCCATGGAAGACGCCGAGGCAGGGGCTTTGAACGAGGATGGTGCCTCCGCACTGCCCGCCGAGGAACCGATGTCGCTTGCTGGCTTCGGTGAATACGGCGACGAGTATGACGAAGAAGACACGGACGATGTGGACGGTATCGTCGATCCGTTGGCCGGGCTGCGCCGGGCCGGAGCTGATGAGGATCCGGCACAGGAAGGCCCGGCACAGCAAAGCAATGCCGAAGGTGCCTGGGGCGACGAACCGGGCCAATCGCCAAGCGACGCAGAAGATGACTGGGGTGACGCCGATGATGCCCCAAACCGCAAGCAACCACTCGATTTGACCGGGGAAGGCGAAGCGCCGGGTGATGCCGAGGATGTGCCTGCTCGACCGGCACAGCAGGACGAACTCCTGCTCGATGCCGATCGTCTGGCACAGCAAGACGAGCCGGTCCAGGCTCCTGCCGGGGGGCGGCGGCGCGGGCTGATTGCGGGCGGCGGTGATGGCAAGGGCGGCGGGGGTAGCACCCTGTTCGAGCGTATGGCGAACCTTTCGCGCGGCTCATCTTCATCGGCTGACGAGGAAGGTGAGGATGATGACGGGAATGGCGGCTCGCTCAATATCCCGCGTTTCCTGGGGCGCCAGAACAACCAGTAAGCGGGTGCCGGGCCTCTGTTCGGCCCCGGTTCAGCGCAGACCCGCAACAGTGCAGCGCGGCAACACTGGAAAGCAGGGCTGGCCGATTGCCTGTCAGGCCTGCTTCCGGCTAAGCGGGGCGCGATGAACCGGAATGTCTTAACGTTAACGGTGCTGGCTGCTTTCGCTGTCGGTCCCGCCATTGTTCCGGCGGCGGCTCAGTCCGCCGGTTCGCGCGCGGTGGTTCAACCGCTGCCCTCTCCGGCGGTGGGTGAACTCAATTCCGCCCTGCGCCGCATTTCCCGTGATGCCCGCGATGTCGAAGCCTTGCTGGATGCAGGCTTCGCCTCGCTCCGGCTTGACGATATAGAGGCAGCGGCCGGGTTTTTCATCCGGGCTCAGGAAGTCCAGCCAGCCAATGCTCGGGCCAAGCTGGGGTTGGCCCAGGCCTATTTGCGGTCTGACCGGCCCGTTGACGCAATCGACATGTTTCGCGCCGCAGAGCAGGCCGGGTCGCCGCCTGCCACTATGGCGGCAGACCGCGGGCTGGCCTATGATCTGGTCGGCGACAACGCCGCTGCGCAGCAGGAATATGCACGCGCGCTGAACGGGGCGAACGGAGACGAGGTGCGCCGCCGCCTGGCGTTGAGCCAGGCGATCCAGGGCAATCGTGACGGGTTCGAACGCACGCTCTACCCCCTGTTGGAAAAGCAGGATTTCGCCGCCTATCGCACCCGCGCCTTTGCGCTGGCGATCTTGGGTGAGGAAAAGGAGGCCATCGCCATCACCGAGGCGGTGATGCCAGCTGACTTGGCGGCGCGGATTGCACCTTATCTTGCCTACATGCGCCGCCTGACCCCGGCGCAGCAGGCTGCCGCGGCCAATCTCGGCAATTTTCCGCGCGCGGCCCAGATCGGGCGCGACGATCCCCGCATCGCCGCCTATCGCAGCGCCGCCGGTGCTGCGCGGTCGGCAGACGTGGCGCTTGCACCCAGCGGTGCGCCGCTTGGCCCCCAGGCGTCGGCGGCACCGTCGCGCGCAGAGTCCGCCGCGCAGCGCCGACGGCCAGGGCGCGGTGCCAGTCGCACAGCCGAACCGATCGTAGAATCTCCTCCGGTCACTGCCGCAGCCCGAACCCCGGAACTGCCACCAGAACCGGCTCCGCGCGTTGTCGCGCAAACAGCGCCACCAGAACCGCAGCCCCAGCCAGCCGTTGTTGCCGCCCAGGCTCGGCCCCAGCCTCAGACGTCAACAAACCCTGCGGCTGAGCCGGTGGTGGCACCGGTTGAGACCGCCGCCGTGCGCGAACCAGCCGCCGCCACGCCTGCCACCTTACCGCAGCCGGGATTTGATCTGGCGCGGGTTGCCCCGGTGACCCCGGCGGCCAGTCCGCCTGCAAGTGTGGCACCCGTAACAGCCCAGCCCACGCCTCAGCCCACGCCTCAGCCCGCGCCTCAGCCAGCGCCTCAGCCAGCGTCCCTGTTGCCGGAGCCGGTTCCTGCCGCGGCGCCCGCTGCCGCCCGCGTCGCCGACGCCTTTGCTGATCTGGCGGCCCGGCCTTCGACAACGGTACCGCGTTCGCCCGAAGCGGTTGATATCACCCGGATCACGCCTCCGCGAGAGGTTGAAAAGAAGCCCGAACCGCCCGCAGCCAAGCCGCCGCCGCCCCCGGCCCATCCCAGTCGGCACTGGGTCCAGCTTGCCACCGGACGGGACAAGTCCGCACTGCGGTTCGACTGGCGCCGGTTTGCGGGCAAGGCGCCGGATGTCCTCGGGAAGATGGAACCGCATGTGACCCCTTGGGGGCAGGCCAACCGCCTTCTGGCCGGGCCATATGACAGCCCACGTGCGGCCACTGCCGCGCTCGCGGCCTTGAAGAAAGCCGGGCTGGACGGATTTACCTTCACCAGCGATGCGGGCCAGGTGGTCGAGCGACTGCGCTGAGCACTGAGCAGACGCGGCGTTGGGCCGAGCCGGTTTTGCACAGGGTTTGAACAGGCCATTAAGGTTGTCCCCAGCGGCGCAGGCCTGCGGGTTGGCGCATCACCGGGCCTGCGCTGTATCCAGTCATCCGATGCACAACACCAGCACTTCCCCCGTATGAGAGTGGCCAACGAGAGCGAATCGGCTGGCCACGATGCTGCGCCGCTGGACATGCTGGCAGCACTGTTCGATGCCCGCGGCTGGCCGTTCGAAGCGGTCAGCGAGGACGAGATTTCGGGTGAGATCCAGGGTAGCTGGGCCAAGTACCAGCTGCGCGGGATCTGGCGCGAGGAGGACCGGGTGTTGCAACTGCTGTGCCTGCCCGACATCCGCGTATCGGATGCCAAGCGGCGCGATGCCAACGAACTGGTGGCTCTGGTCAATGAACAGCTGTGGCTGGGCCATTTCGACATCTGGTCGAACGGCAAGGTGCTGCTTTACCGCCACGGGGTGATGCTGGGCAGTGACGGCTTGCTGGGTATTGACCAGGCCCAGGCGCTGGTCGAGACCGCAGTCGATGAATGCGACCGGTTCTATCCGGCTTTCCAGTTCGTGCTGTGGGGGGACAAGAGCCCGCGCGATGCGCTTGATGCAGCGCTTGTCGATGCGGCAGGCGAGGCCTAACGCTTCCGCGGCGAGGAGGCATGATGGCTGACCACCCGATCCTGCTGTTTGGATACGGCACCATGGCCGGTGCCATGCTGCAAGGCTGGCTGGCGTCCGGAATGGAGCCCGGTGGCTTTACCGTGTTCAATCCCCGTCCAAAGGTCGTGCCGCAAGGGGTTGATCTTACAGTTCAGCTGCCGTCAGGGCCGTTTGATGCGGTGGTGCTGGGGATAAAGCCGCAAATGCTCGATGCGGTCGTGCCGCAGTTGGAGCCACTGCTTGGGCCGCAGACCATGCTGGTGTCGATCCTGGCTGGGGTGGAACTGTCCAGCCTGCGCCGCCGCTTCCCGCGCGCGGGCGGGATCGTGCGTCTGATGCCCAATCTGGCGGTTGCCCTGCGCAAGTCGCCCAATGCGCTGGTCGGCGAGGGACTGAGCGAGGAGCGGCGCGTGCAGGCCGGCGCGCTGGCGGCGGCGCTGGGCAGCGCGGAATGGCTGGAGGATGAAAGCAAGTTCGAACTGGTGACTGCGCTGGCCGGATCCGGCCCCGGCTTCGTGTTCCGGTTCATCGATGCACTGGCCGAAGGTGCCGCGCAGCTTGGGCTTGACCGCGATCAGGCCAACCGGCTGGCGCTCGCCATGGTGGAGGGGGCAGGGGCACTTGCAGCGGCATCGGAGCATGATCCGGCCGAGCTGGCCCGCCGGGTTGCCAGCCCCGGCGGGATGACCCAGCGTGGCTATGACGTGCTTGATACAGACGATGCGCTGAAGGGCCTCATGCGCGATACGCTGCGCGCGGCACGTGACCGGGGTGAGGAAATGGCGCGCGCCGCAAGGGAAAACGGTTAATTCGCGTCAACCGATCATGTCCGGTTTTGCTTGAAATTTCCCCGGTGAAGCCTGATATTCCCTCTGCAACGCTTACCCGTTTCGGGGGAGCGTAACAAAGGAGTTTTGATCGAAATGGCTCAATGGAACGAACCCCGCCCGAACCAGACGGGATTCGGTGCGACGCCCGGCAGCCTTGGCGGCCTCGACGCGCGGACCACGTTTGATGAGGGCCTGCGGCGGCACATGCTGTCGATCTACAATTACATGACCTCCGGCGTGCTGCTGACTGCGATCGTCGCAATGCTCACCGCCAATTCGGGATTGGCCTATACTTTCGCCAGCGGTCCCATGATGTGGCTGGTGGCGCTGTCGCCGCTCGCCATTGTCTTTGCGATGAGCTTCGGTGCCAACAAGTTCAGCAAGGCCACGCTTCAGATCATGTTCTGGGGCTTTGCCACCCTCATGGGGCTGTCGCTTTCCACCCTGTTCCTGGTCTACACACAGGGTTCTATTGCGGTGGCGTTCTTCTCGGCTGCGGCGGCGTTTGCCGGTCTCAGCCTGTGGGGTTACACCACCAAGAAGAACCTCAGTGGCTGGGGCAGCTTCCTGGTCATGGGTGTGGTCGGCCTGATCGTGGCCAGCCTGCTCAATGCGTTTGTCTTCAAGTCCGGCGCCATGGGCCTCGCGGTCAGCGTACTGGGTGTGCTGATCTTCGCCGGTCTGACTGCCTATGACACGCAGCGGCTGAAGGAAGAATATTCCGTTCTCAAGGGCACGGAGTTCGCCGGCAAGGCTGTGATCATGGGCGCGCTGAGCCTCTACCTCGACTTCATCAACATGTTCCTGTTCATCCTGCGTCTGTTCGGCAGCCGCGAATAGTCGCAACCAGGATTCGCTTCGTCGTGCCCGGGGTGCCAATGGTGCCCCGGGCATTTTCTTTGCCGGGATAGCGCGCTAAGGCTGGATGCAACGTGCATGGCGCAACCATGCGCCGGATCATGGCAATCAACGGGAGCAAGAGCTTGATGGAGCGGACCAACCGCGCAGGTGTGAAGATTTTGGCCGTGGCGGCTGGCCTGGCCGCTCTGGCTGGCTGCCAGACGCCGCCACCGCCTCCGCCGCCGCCGCCGCCGCCGCCGGTACAGGCGGAGATCGTGCCGTTCCGGCCGGTGCCGCCCAACGGTGCACCTTATGTGATGGAAATCCCGCCGTTTGCGCCCGATGGCGCGCGCCTCACGGTCAACTACGGGCTGACCGACGATGAAAAGGCATGGAATCTGCGCGCCGCGTGGAACGTGGCCGCGCTCAATTGCCAGGACGCGGAGCATCAGCCGATCCTTGACGGTTACCGCGCTTTCCTGAAAGATCAGTCTCGCGTCCTGACTTCGATCAACAGCCGGATCGACCAGGCCTATCGCCGCCAGCATGGCAGCACCCAGGCAGCAAATCGCGAACGCGACAAGCGCATGACCATGGTCTACAACTATTTCGCCCTGCCGCCGGCACGGGGCGAGTTCTGCGCCGCAGCGCTGGCCATGGCCAATGCCTCGCTGGCCAACCCCAAGTCCGACTACGGCCAGTTCGCGCAGGTCTATTTCCCGTTCATGCTGCAGCCGTTCGACAATTTCTTCCGCGCCTATGAGGACTACCAACGGGCATCGGCGGATTGGGATATGCGTTATGGCTCTCGCTATGGCGCATCGCAGCCAGGTTATGTCGCGGTCCAGCAAGCACGCATGGGCGGAATGACCGGGGCCGGGGGCGGCGATCCTGCGTTGACTGCCATCCAATCCGTTGACGGGGCGACGACCGTCCTTGATCCGGTTACCGGGCTGGCCGTGCCGGTGGTGCCAGTCGATTCCGGACAGACGGCTACCCCGGTGGTTCAGCCGGTGCCCGATGCCAACGCTCCGGGTGGCTGAGGCGGCGTTCCACTCAGGGTCAGGCGAATATCCTCTTTCCAGTGCGCGGCACATTCGTTAAGGCGCTCGCTCGCCGAACGGGGCGTTCCCGGGCGGTGTCAGCACTGGGACGGGGCCGTAGCTCAGATGGGAGAGCGCGTCGTTCGCAATGACGAGGTCAGGGGTTCGATCCCCCTCGGCTCCACCAGTACCTTCCCATTTGCCCCATTCCGGCCTGCAAATGACGACCTTCTGCGCTTCCGGTGCTCACGACCTGAATGGTCGCTGCGCGCCGGTTCTTGAATGCCGCCATTTTCGGCTCGGACTGAGGCAAATGGCCAGGCACTGGCCCGATACGCACACATGGCTGGTGCCGAGCACAGTCGAGAACCATAGGCGACATTCGCCCCTAGACCCGTTAGACACCGACGCATGCATTTCTTGGACCAGGCCAAAATCTATCTCAAATCCGGCGCAGGCGGGCCGGGCGCTGTCTCGTTCCGGCGCGAGATGTATGTCGAGTATGGCGGGCCGGACGGCGGCAACGGGGGCAAAGGCGGCGATATCGTGTTCGAAGCGGTCGCCGGTCTCAACACATTGATCGACTTCCGCTACGCCCAGCATTTCAAGGCGCAGCGCGGCAACCACGGCATGGGCAAGGATCGGACTGGTGCCGGCGCGCCCGATCTGGTGATCCGGGTGCCGGTCGGCACGCAGATCCTGTCCGAAGACAAGGACGAGGTGCTGGCGGACTTCACCGAGGTCGGCCAGCGCCTCGTCATGCTCGAAGGCGGGATGGGCGGACGCGGCAACGCCAGCTACAAGACCAGCACCAACCGCGCCCCGCGCCAGCACCAGCCGGGCGAGGCGGGGCAGGAGCTGTGGGTGTGGCTGCGGCTGAAGCTGCTGGCCGATGTCGGCCTGCTCGGCCTGCCCAATGCTGGCAAGAGCACCTTCATCAACCAGGTCTCCAACGCCAAGGCCAAGGTCGGTGACTATGCCTTTACCACGCTGGTGCCCAAGCTGGGCGTGGTGCGCCACCGGGGCCGTGAGTTCGTGCTGGCCGACATCCCCGGCCTGATCGAGGGCGCGGCGGAGGGGGCGGGGATCGGCGACCGGTTCCTTGGCCACATCGAGCGGTGCCGGGTGCTGATCCACCTGATCGACATCTCCGGCGTGGACCCAGTCGAGGCGATGCAGATCGTCGAAGGCGAGCTGGAGGCCTATGGCGCAGGGTTGGCCGACAAGCCGCGCCTGGTCGCGCTCAACAAGCTCGACCTGGCGGACCGTGAACTGGGCGACGGGTTCACCGACGAACTGCTTGCGGCCGGGGCTGACCGGGTGTTCGCCATTTCCGGTGCGACTGGTGCCGGGATCGACGCTCTGCTCGATGCGGTGCTCGCTTATCTGCCTGATCGCACCGCCACTGAGACCAAGGGAGCCGAGCGCGAGGACGTGCCGGAAGACGGCGGCGACTGGTCACCCATCTGAGGGGGCTAGCCGGAGCCGCGCCCAGGCGATAAGCGCCGCGCGATGCCTTTGACTGTACTTTCCCAACTGTCCGATCCGGCCATCTGCCGGCGCCTCGTGCTCAAGGTGGGCTCGTCGCTGCTGGTCGATAGGCAGGGCAAGGCCCGGCGCACCTGGCTGGCCTCGCTGGCGCAGGACATCGCAGCGCTACGAACAGGCGGAACCGAAGTAATCGTGGTCAGCTCAGGCGCGATTGCGCTGGGCGCGGCGCGGCTTGACCTGCCCGAACGTGGCCGTCGGAGCCTGGCCGATGCCCAGGCCGCGGCAGCAGTCGGCCAGATCGCCCTCGCGGGGCTGTGGACCGATTGCCTTGCCGGTCATGGCATTCCCGCAGCACAATTGCTGCTGACCCTGTCCGACCTGGAAGACCGGCGGCGCTATCTCAACGTCGCGGCCACGCTCGCACGCCTGCTCGAAGCGGGCGCGGTGCCGGTGATCAACGAAAACGATAGCGTCGCGACTGAGGAAATCCGGTTTGGCGACAATGACCGGCTCGCCGCGCGCGTGGCGCAGGCGGCGCAAGTGGATGCCGTGGTGCTGCTGTCCGACGTCGACGGCCTGTATGACCGCGACCCGCGCGAGGCAGGGGCGGCGCTGGTGCCGATCGTGGACGGGATCACGGCCGAAATCCTCGCCATGGCCAGCAGCGCGTCCTCGTCCGGGCTTGGTTCGGGCGGGATGGCGTCCAAACTGCAGGCCGCGCAGATTGCCGAACGCGCTGGGATTGCACTGGCGATCATCAACGGCACACAGGATGCGCCGCTTGCCACCGCGCTGACCAGCGCACGCGGCACCCTGTTCCGGCCCCAGCGCAGCGACCGTCCCCGCAAGGCCTGGCTCGGTGGGCGCATGGCTGCGGCGGGCACGGTGCGGGTCGATGCCGGCTGCGCCGAGGCGCTGATGCGCGGTGCCAGCCTGCTGGCCGCGGGGGTTGTCGGTATTTCAGGCAGCTTCCGGCGTGGCGATCTGATCAGAATCTGCGACCTTCGGGGCAAGGCCCTGGCCCAGGGGCTGAGCGAGTATGATTCGGCCGAGTGCATGGCGATTGCGGGCAAGCGTGACAGCGAACAGGCTGACCTGCTGGGCTATGCGCCGCGCAGCTGCCTGGTCCACCGCGATCACATGGTGTTGCTGTGACGCCGGGGCCGGTAATCGCGCTGACCGGCGGGACGGGCTTTGTCGGGCAGGCAGTGCTTGACGTTCTGGCGCGCAAGAAGGCTTTGGCCCGCGCGCTCGCGCGCCGGGTGCCGAAGGAGGCGCGACCGTTTGCCGACTGGGTGCCGGGAAGCCTCGACGATCCGGGGGCACTGGCGCAGTTGGTGGCCGGGGCGGAAGTGGTGATCCACATCGCCGGGCTGACCACCTCGCACGATCCGGCCGAGCTGGACCGCGCCAATGCGGCGGGCACGCTGGCGCTGGTCGAGGCGGCGCGCGCGGCCGGGGTGCCACGGTTCGTGTTCGTGTCCTCGCTGGCCGCGCGTGAGCCCGACCTTTCGGCCTATGGCGCGTCCAAGGCGAAGGCGGAGACCATTGTTGCGGCCAGCGGGATGGACTGGACCACGGTGCGCCCCCCGGCAGTCTATGGCCCGCGTGACAAGGACATGTTCGAGCTGTTCCGCATGGCGCGCCGGGGCGTGGTGCCGATGCCGCCGCCGGGGCGGACCTCGCTGATCCATGTCCACGACCTGGCCGAACTGCTGGTCGCCCTGATCCCGGGCGGGGAAGGCGTGACCGGAATGGTGTTCGAGCCGGATGACGGACGCGTGGGCGGATGGAGCCACCGTGAACTGGCGCGCACGATCGGCTGGGCAGTCGGCAGCCGCCCGTGGGTGCCGCACCTTTCCGCCGCAATGCTCGGCCGTCTCTCGCGGCTCGACCGCGTGTTCCGGCGCGACAAGGCCAAGCTGACGGCTGACCGGGTCAGCTACATGGTCCACCCCGACTGGGTGTGCAGCCCTGCGCGGCAGGTGCCGACCGGGGTCTGGACCCCGCGCGTCCCGACCCGCCCGGGCCTGAAGGGCACGGCACGCTGGTACCGCGAGCAGGGGTGGCTCTAGCCAATTGTTTTGCAGCGTTTTCCAAGTCGCCAAGTGATCCCCCCGGCTCGAATACGCTCTAAGCACCTGCTTGCTTTCTTCCGTCTAAGCGCCTGTGGCTGGCGGATATGCTAACCTCGTCCACTTGGCAGTCTCCGTTCAAGGAGTAACCTGCCATGAAACATCGAATGCAACTGCAACGCCGCTGGGACCCGATCGTCAAGCTGACGCACTGGGGCGTATTGCTGGCCGTGCTTGCCAATGCCATCCTGACCGAAGAAGGTTCAGGCTGGCATATTTGGGTCGGTTATGGGCTTGCCGCCCTGCTGGCCGTGCGCTTCCTCTGGGGCGTGATCGGTCCATCCGAAGCCCGCTTCTCTGCTTTTCCGCCAAGCCCGGCCAAGGCCCTGGCGCATCTGGGCGAAATCCGCCGGGGTGAGGTCGTGCGTCACCGTTCGCACAACCCGCTCGGCGCATTGATGGCCTATGCGATCTGGGCAACACTGCTGGTGATCGTGTGCACCGGCATCGCGATGGCGGGTCCGCCGCCGGCCAATCCCGCGTCGGTGCGGGGCGAGGCGGGTGAGTATGGCGAAGGCATGGCGCTGTCGTCGGCCAGCCTGGTCGATCTGATTGCACCGCCAGCGCGCGCTGATGAAGATGAGCGTGAAGATGAAGGCGAGGCCGCCGGCGCGGGCCGGGAATCGGGTGAAGGCGGCGAAGAGGTGTTCGAGGAAATCCACGAAATCGCCGTCAACCTGCTCTATATCCTGATTGCGCTTCACCTTATCGGGGTGATCTTCGAGACCCGGCGTTCGGGTAGCGAAATCGTCCGCGCAATGATTCCGGGTGGCACGCGGCAGACCTGACGGAGGCAAACATGGCCCAGACCCAGCGCACATCGGCACCAAGGCAAGGCGGCCCGGCCGTGATCGTGGCATTGGTGGTGGCGATCCAGGCGCTGGCAGCGGTGTTTTTCCTTGCCGACGCGGTGGGTGACGTGGCGCAGGACGGTGTGTCCGGCCACGTCGCCATCGAGGCGCTGATTGCCTTCGCGCTGGTCGCCGGGGTGGTGCTGGGGGCGTGGCACATGCGAACCCTGCTGGCCGAGGCGCAGCGCCGGGATGAGGCGCTGGCCATCGCCTCGGGCGCGCTTGCGGAACACGTTATTCACCGGTTCGACGACTGGGGCCTGACTTCAGCCGAGCGTGATGTCGCCCTGTTTGCACTCAAGGGGTGCGACAGCCGCGAGATCGCCCGGCTGCGCGGAGCCGCGCCGGGAACAGTGCGGGCACAGTTGAGCCAAGTCTATGCCAAGGCCGGAGTGACCAGCCAGGCGGGCCTGGTGAGCCTGTTCTTCGAAGACTTGCTCTAGCACGCAGGACCGCAACCAGGTGGCAGAGCGCCGGAACCGCGAATAGGGCTGGCTCTGACGCGGCGCTTTACAATCCCAGTCTGCAAGCGCCTAGTGCGCGCGGGATCGCGAGTCGCACTGGCGGGAACGGCCGCCCTTTTGCGTCACGTTGAAAGGAAAACTCATGAAAAAGATCGCATTCGTCGCCGCGCTTGCGGCGGTTACTGCCTGTTCCCAGGAAGCTCCGTCTGAGCCGGAAGCAGTCGAGGGAGCCGCTGAAGCCGCGCCGGTCGCTACCTTGGCTGCCGACGGCGGCCCATCCACCGGCATGTTCAAGGTCACTCGGGCAGACGGAGCCGTGTGGACAGAGGAAGTTCGGCCTGACGGAACCTACACCTCGACCTCTGCGGACGGGGAGATCGAAACCGGCAAATGGGTCCAAAAATCGCCCAACGAATACTGCACGACCGAAGATGCGGAGGGCGCTACGGAAGTCTGCCACAGCGAAACCGTGAGCGCCGACGGCGTGTGGACATCGACCGACCCGAAAGGAAAGACCGGAACGGTAGAGCGCATCGAGGCGTGATCTGTTGCAGCACAGTGATAGGGCAGGGACACCGGCAGGCGATGCTCTCCGGTGTCCCTGGAAGGTCTAGAGAAAGGGCTCGTATCCGGGCGGCAGTTCGCGCACCGATCCATCGGTGTGGATGCCGCATTCAGTCTTGTCCCAGCCCTTCCACCGGCCGGAGCGCGGGTCTTCGCCCGGGGCAACCTGGCTGGTGCAGGGCGAACAGCCAATCGAGGGGTAACCTTGCGCCACCAGCGGGTGCGGCGGCAGATCGTGTTCGGCGACGTAAGCGGCCAGGTCTTCCGCAGCCCAGTCGATCAGGGGGTTGATCTTGAGCCGACCGTGCACGTCACTGCTATCGATCTCGAACCGGGGCAGCTGTGCCCGGGTAGCTGCCTGGAACGCCTTGCGGCCGGTCAATGTGGCGTCGTAGCTCGCCAGAGCGCGCGCCAGCGGCTTGACCTTGCGGATCTCGCAGCAGCCATCGGGGTCGTAGGACCAGCGCAGGCCGGTCTCGTCTCGGGCTTCCAGTTCCCCCAGGCAGGGGCGCAGGGTGACCAGGTTCCTGAGGCCGATGGTCTCTATCAGCTGGTTGCGGTAGGCGAGGGTCTCGGGAAAGTGCTTGCCGGTTTCGAGAAACAGCACCGGGACGCCCGGATCGACCTGAGCGACCAGGTGCAGCAGTACGGCGCTTTCGGCGCCGAAACTCGATACCAGTGCGATGTCCCCGGCGAGATCGTCTCGAATCACCGCTTCGAGCATTTCCACCGTGCTGCTGCCGCGAAACATCCGGTTCAGGCGGATCGCGTCATGCTCGGTAAAGCGCGGGCCGGTGTCGATCCGGTCGCGCAGGCGGACGGGATCGGCCTCAGCCATGGCCCGCGCCGTGGCGCAAATGCCAGATCGGTACCCGGCCATCGGCGGCCTGCTGGTAGACCTCCGGCCAGCGTTCGAATGCTGCCCGAGCGTCGTCTTTATCGATCGGCTGGTCCGGGGCAAAGGCATCAAACCCGCAGCGGCGCAGGAAATCGATCTGGTCAACCAGCACGTCGCCGACCGCGCGCAGTTCACCGGCATAACCCGCCTCGCGCAGGACACGGGCGGAGGAATATCCGCGCCCGTCACCGAACACCGGGAAGTTGACCTCCACCAGCGCGATCCGGCCAAGGTGGGGCAGGAGAGCGCGGGCATCGTCGCCTGGTTCGATCCGCACCGCAGTGGCGTTTGACTGGTCGAGGAAGGAATCGACCGTCACCGCCGCATGATCGACCGGCTCGTCGCTGCGGAAACGGAATTGCACTTCGTCAGGGCTCACGCCAAGTACTTCAGCCATAAAGCGCCTCCTTGAACGGCTCCATGCCGATGCGGCGGTAGGTATCGAGGAAGCGCTCGCCCTCGGTGCGTTGGCGCAGGTAAACGTCGGTCACGGTTTCGACCGCGCCGACTACGCCATCCTCGTCGAAACCAGGACCGGTAATCTTGCCCAGCGAGGTATCGGCCGCCTCGCTGCCGCCAAGCAGGAGCTGGTAATTCTCCACCCCCTTCTTGTCGACGCCCAGGATGCCGATGTGGCCCGCGTGGTGGTGCCCGCAGGCGTTGATGCAGCCAGAAATCTTCAGCTTCAGTTCGCCCAGCGCAGCGGTCTTGCCGGTCTCGGCGAAGCGGGCCGAGATCTTCTGCGCCACCGGGATCGAACGGGCATTGGCAAGGCTGCAATAGTCGAGTCCGGGGCAGGCAATGATATCCTCGATCGTGTCGAGGTTGGGGCTGCCCAGACCTTCGGCTTCGAGCGTCTGCCACAGGGTATAGAGCCGGGCCTTGCGGACATGGGGCAGGACGATGTTCTGCGTGTGCATGACGCGCAGCTCGTCGAACGAGTAAGACTTCGCCAGCTCCGCCATCACGTGCATCTGGCGGGCGGTGGCATCGCCGGGGATGCCGCCGACCGGCTTGAGGCTGATGACAGCGGAAACGTAGCCCGGAACCTTGTGGGGATGGGTGTTGCGATCGGCCCAGAGCGCGAAATCGGGGTCGCTCCGGTCAAGCCGGTCACCCGATGCATCGTGGAAGGCCGGGTCCGCGAAAAAGGTCTTGATCCGCTCCAGTTCGGCGGTCGGCGGCTCTATGCCCTGTTCCAGCAGGTGGGCGAACTCTTCCTCCACCTGGCGGGCATATTCTTCCGCCCCCAGCTCATGGACCAGGATCTTGATCCGCGCCTTGTACTTGTTGTCGCGCCGACCGTAGCGGTTGTAAACGCGCAGGCAGGCCTCGGCATAGGTTACGAACTGGTCGAGCGGCACGAACGCGCGGATACATGGTGCGACCATCGGGGTGCGGCCCATGCCCCCGCCAACGTAGAATGCGGCGCCGAGTTCGCCGGATTGGTCGATGACGATTTCGACGCCGATATCGTGCAGCTTCATTGCCGCGCGGTCAGTTTTCGAGGCAATCACCGCGATCTTGAACTTGCGCGGCAGGAAGCTGAATTCCGGATGGAAGCTTGACCATTGTCTGAGCAGTTCGGCGTAAGGCCTTGGATCGACTAGCTCGTCGGCCGCGGCACCAGCGAAATGGTCGGAGCTGATGTTGCGGATGCAATTCCCGCTGGTCTGGATCGCGTGCATTTCGACCTTGGCAAGATCGGCAAGCAAATCAGGGGCCTCTTCCAGCTTGATCCAGTTGTACTGGATGTTCTGCCGGGTCGTGAAGTGCCCGTAGCCCCTATCATACTTGTCTGCGATGTCTGCCAGTGCGTGCATTTGCGCGCTGCTGAGCGTGCCATAGGGAATGGCGACACGGAGCATGTAGGCGTGTAGTTGCAAGTAGAGCCCGTTCTTCAGCCGCAGCGGCTTGAACTGGTCTTCCGAGATTTTGCCTTCTAGGCGGCGGCGGGTCTGGTCGCGGAACTCGGCGACGCGCGCATCGACCATGGCCTGGTCATAATGGTCATAGCGGTACATGTCAGATCACCCAGTTGCCGATGTCGGGCTCGGCCGGTTTGAGGGTCAGGTCGGGGCGGACGGTCGGGCCAAGCGCGCGCACGCGGTCCTTGATATGGGCCGGGCGCACCCCGCGATCATCGCGGGTGGCGTCGATCGCGTAGCAGGCGTTGACCCGGCGGGCGGCTTCCTCGCGGCGGGCAATCTCGTCGGCCCGGTCGCCAACATCGACGGCATCATCGACGTGGAGCGACCAGTCATGGCCGTTCCACCAGGTGACCGCGCCGGTCTTGAGGTCGTTTCCGGTCAGGATTTTCATGGCAGCGCTTCCTCGGCAATTCGGGCAACGGCGAGGTTGCCGCGGGCGGTCACTTCACCGATCACGATCAGGGCGGGGCTTGTGACCCGTTCCCGTTCGACCAGATCGGGAAGGCCGGCGAGAAGTCCGCGCAGCACCCGCATCTGCGGACGGGCGGCATTCTCGATCACTGCCACCGGCATATCGGGCGCAAGGCCATCGGCCATGAGCTTCTCGGCGATTTGAGCGGCGGTCGACACGCCCATGTAGATCACCAGCGTCCGCCCCTTGCCGGCGAGACCGGACCAGTCCTGATCGGACAGGCCCTTGCACTGGCCGGCCACGAAGCTGACCACGCTGGCGGCATCGCGGTGGGTCAGGGCTATCTGCGCTGCAGCGGCCGCGCCGTTGGCGGCGCTCACGCCGGGCACTATCTCGACCGGGACACCGGCCGCGTGGCAGGCTTCGGCTTCCTCGCCGCCGCGTCCGAAGATCAGGGGATCGCCGCCTTTGAGCCGCACGACATCGTGCCCGCGCAGCGCCTCGCGCACCAGCAGCGCGTTGATATCGTCCTGTGCCATGGTGTGGCGCGCGCGCTGCTTGGCGACCGAGACCAGCCGTGCATCGGGGCGCGCCATGGCCAGGATGGCCGGATCGACCAGCCCGTCATGGACGATCAGGAGGGCCGCGCCGATCAGGCGGGCCGCGCGCAGGGTTAGCAGTTCGGGATCGCCCGGACCGGCGCCGACAAGATAGACCGTGCCTGGATACGGGCCCGGATTTAGGTAGGTGTTTTGCATGGCGCCGAATTGGCGGCATGGCCCGCCACTCGCCAGTGAGAATGGATGTCAGCCGTGGAAGGGCAGATTTTGAAAGGCGAACTGCCCAGGGTGGTAGCTCAGCTTTGTTTGCTGTCGGGCCGCTTCTCAACTGGTGTGTCGAGCCGCTGAGCGATGGCGGCGATCAGTTGTTCGAACTGGGCGTTGCTGCGCAAGTTGATGTCGCGCTGGGGGAAGGGGATTTCGATCCCGTGTTCATGGAACAGGTCCCACAACCGTTTGAGCACCTCTGACCGGATATTGCCGATCCCCGCCTCCGGGTCAGTAATCCAGCAGTGGATCACGAAATCGACCGAGTTTTCTCCGTACTGGTCCAGCCACACGGTCGGCGGAGGCGATGCCAGCACGCGTTTGCTCGCTTTGGCAGCTTCCAGCATCAGCTTTTCGGCCAGCTTGATATCGCAGTTGTAGCCAATGCCGACCGGCACCTGCATCCGCACGTTCTTGCTGGAATAGGACCAGTTCTCCACCTGATTGATCATCAGGTTCTCGTTCGGGATCAGGTATTCTTTCTGGTCCCGCGTCGTGATCGAGACGGCCCGTATGCCGATTTTGCGGATTTCCCCAAAAGTGGAATTGCCCGCCTGGTCCGACACCGCGATCACGTCGCCGGGCTTGATCGATTTATCGAGCAGGAGGATAATCCCGGCGATCAAGTTGCCGAACGTCTTCTGCAAACCAAACCCGATGGCAAGACCGAATGCACCGGAAAACACTGCCAGCGCCGTGAGGTCTATGCCGAGCACGTCAATCCCGATCAGGATTGCCAGCGCCCACACGGCCAGCGTCACCATCTTGTCAGCGAGCACTTTCTGCGACGGGTCCAGTCCGGACATTCGGTGCAGTCCGGCACGGGTCAGTTTGCTGATGAACCAGGCCGCCGCGATGATGGTGCCGATCACCATGAGCAGGACGATAGCATCCCACAGCGAGACCCGCATATCGCCGATACTTAACGCCCAGGCATCAAGGGTTTCGACCACACCGCCCACCGCTTCGCTGCGCTCGGCCACCGCTTCCTTGAGGCCATCCGCGGTCGGGGTGACGACCTGGCTTTCCAGTGGTTCAGGTGGGTTCGTTGTCACAGGCGCAGTGGTTTCAGCAGGCTCGGCAGGCGGCGCAGGTGCGGTGGTTGCGGCAGATGCGGTCATTCTTGCTCCATCACGGAAAATGCCCGGTCCAGATCGGCGATCAGGTCAGCCGGGTCTTCCAGTCCCACCGACAGGCGCACACCGAGGCGGTCTTCATCGCGCCAATGCGCGGGGGGCCAGATGGTTTCGCTGCGGATCGGTGCCGGATCGAATGGCACCACCAGGCTTTCGAACCCGCCCCAGCTGTAGCCGATCCCGAACAAGCCCAGCGCATCGATGAAGCGCGCCCGCGCCGCCGCGTCACGGCCCCTGAGGATAAAGCTGAACAGGCCGCAGCCACCACTAAAATCGCGTCGCCACAGGTCGTGCCCAGGACTATCCGGCAGCATTGGGCAAAGCACTTGCGCGACTTCGGACCGACCAGAAAGCCAGTGGGCGATCTGAAGGGCGCTCGCCGTGCTCCGTTCCAGCCGCACGCCCATGGTGCGCAGGCCGCGCGCGGCGAGCGCGGCATCGTCGGGCGAGACCACGTGGCCCAGCGCCTGCGCGGTCTGGCGCAGCCGGGCATACCAGCGTTTCCCGGCGCTGGCCGAGCCCATCATCAGGTCCGAATGGCCGCCGACGTGCTTGGTCAGGCTCATGATTGCGATGTCGCAGCCGTGGCTCAGCGCGGCGAAGCCAAGCGCGCTGGCCCAGGTGTTGTCGAGCAGGCTGACCGCGCCTTTTTCCCGGGCCACGGCGGCCAGGGCAGGCACGTCGCACACTTCCATGGTCAGGCTGCCGGGGCTTTCCAGCAGGACGGCCCGGGTGCGGTTGCACAACTTCCCCGGAAAGGCATCGAGATCGAGCGGATCGAAAAACCGGGTCTCGATTCCCATCCGGGCCAGCAGGCCGGTGGCCATGGTCCGGCTCGGTTCGTAGGCGTTGTCGGTCACCAGCAGCACGTCGCCAGGCTCAAGCACCGCCAGCAGTGCGCCGGCGATCGCAGCCACCCCGCTGGGATAGAGCACAGTCCCCGCCGCGCCGGGTTCCAGTTCGGTCAGCGCATCGGCCAGCGCCCACTGGGTCGGTGCGCCGCGGCGGCCGTAGAAAAACCGGCCGTCCTCGTTGTGCTTACCGCCATCCTCTTTCGCCGCCATATCGGGATAGAGGTGGGTGCTGGCCCGCCAGACAGGCGGATTGACCACGGGCCCGGTCCATTCCGGGCGGCGCCCGGCGGTGACGAGCCTGGTATGCGGACGGGTGTCAGACTGACCTTTCGCCATGTCAGCGCGCCGCCCCGGTTTCCTTCGGCGTGGCCGGGTCCGCGCCCCACTCGCTCCAGCTGCCATCGTAAAGGGCGGCATCGTGTTTCCCGGCCAGCGCGGCGGCAAACAGCACGACCGAGGCGGTCATCCCGCTGCCGCAACTGGCAACCAGCGGGCGGTCAAGGTCGATCCCGGCGGCAGCAAAGCGTTCGCGCAACTGATCAGCGGGCAGGAACGTGCCGTCCTCTGCCAGCAGTGAGCGGAAGAACAGGTGCCGGGCACCGGGGATATGTCCGCCGGGGAGGCCATGGATGGCATCCTCGGTCTCGCCGGTAAAGCGGCCTGCGTCGCGGGCATCAACCACCTGCTCTGCGTGGGATTCGCATATGGCGAGCATGTTGCTCTTGGTGCGCACCAGCGACCGGTCGTCGCGCGCGAGCGTGGCGTTGCCTGCGGCAACCGCAGCCGGACCGGTCTTAAGCGGACGTCCCTCAGTGCGCCACTTCTCCATCCCGCCATCGAGCACCGAGACCGGGGCCAGCCCGAACATCCGGGCGATGAACCAGGCACGGGCGGAACTGCGCAGCATGCTGTCATCATACAGAACGACATGGTCGCCCGGATTGACGCCGCATTCCCGCAGCCGCGCTTCGAACTGCTCGGCGCGGGGCAAGGCAGCTGGCACCCGCGACGTTTGATCGACGAGCGAAGCAAGATCGAAAAAGCGAGCGCCGGGAATGTGCCCGGACGCAAACTCGGCCCGTGCATCACGGCCGGCAGAGGGAAGATGAGCAGAGGCGTCCAGCACGACCACGACAGGCTGGCCCTCAGGCGGGCTGAGGCGGGCGGCGAGCCATTCAGTTGTTACGAGCTGGTCCATGCCAGTGGGGTAGCGCTCCCGTGCCCCGCCTGTCGAGGGTTCAATCGAGCGCGGCCAATCCGATCGCACGATAGGTCTGCGGCATTTCGTCGAGCCGGAAGGGCTGCAACTTCTTCGCGCCTCCTTCCGGCAGGGTACCGACAATGAATGTACGGGCGACTGGGGTATCTCCCTCGGCCTGAGCCCGGACGCGCAGGAGGGGCACGTAAAGCTGGGCGGAGCCTTGTTGCATGATCCGGATTGCAGCAGTGGGCAGACGCACTTCGTGGGCGAACTCGACCGACTTGCCCGGCGCGATAGCAGCGATCCGGCCGACCTCGGGCAAGGCACACGTCAGGTCTGCCAACTGTTCGCTGCTTGGCACGCTGCCATGTGCTGTGGTGAGATCGATCGCGATGACGACATCGTCCAGCGGCGCCGAGCCCTGGTTGATCAGGGATATCCGGCACGAGAAGGTCGCAGCCATCAGGCTGCGGGTCAGGTGGCTGGGCGTCGCTTCGATCCTCAGGGCGGCGTGCTGCGCTGGTCGCGGGGCTGGCTGCGGGGCTATTGCCGCTGGCACGGGCAGCGATGGGGGCAGCTTCTCGTCCGCCGGGGTGACCAGTGGCAGTTCGATCTGCGGCACGCTTGCTGGAGCGGATGTCCGGCGCCGCCACCACACCAGCGCGCCGGCCAGTCCGGTCAGCGAAACCAGCGCCGCTGTCAGCCAACCCCATGGCAAGACAGCGTGGTCAGGGTCGGTTGGCGAAGCGCTCGGTGTACGAGGGAGCGTGTCCGGCACCGGGCCTGCCGGGCGGTCCTCGATTGCGGGTCCGACGGCAGTTTGCGGTGGGGCGGCGTCCGGGGAAGCCGCGGCCGGCGCGGCCATATCCGTGCGCGGTTCCTCGGCGGGCGGTTGCGTGCTTTGCCGTGCCGTCTGCGCTGGCTGCTGGTCAGACGGTTCGCCTCGCACTGCTGCCTGCGGGGATGCCGTTTCGGCAGGAACAGGAGGCAGAGTTGACCTGCCGGCTGGCGGCGATACGACGCGCGGGCGTGTCGCCACCGGCGCGTCGGGATCGACCGGGCCTTGCACTTGCGGGGTGGCGGTGGGTGCCGGGGCTGGTCCCGGCGGCAACTCGAAATCGCGCACCGCAGGCGCTGCCGCAGCCGGAACGGCGGCCAGAGCAAGCAGAGCGGCAGCGAGGTTGGAAGTGCGAGTCATCGGGTCCGGCGGTGCAGTCATGGGGTGCGGCTGAATAGGGTCTGAAACGGCTGCGTGCCAGCGATGACTTGTGCCGAGCGCCGGTTGACGCCACATGCGCGGCATGAGCGACACATCAGACCCCGCACAAACCGCCCCCCGTTTCCTCGGCCAGCAGACGGCCTTGCCCGCCTCCCCTGCAGAGGCAGTGCTCGACTATGTCCCCAATCCGCGGGTTGGTGCGCTCTATCTGGTGCGCTTTGCCGTGCCGGAATTCACTTCGCTTTGTCCCGTTACCGGCGCACCCGATTTCGCCCACCTGGTGATCGACTATGCCCCGGGCGAAACGATCGTCGAATCGAAGAGCCTCAAGCTGTTTCTGGGCAGTTTCCGCAACCATAATGGCTTCCATGAAGACGTGACGGTCGGCATCGGCCAGCGGCTGGCTCGTGAAATGCAGCCGCGCTGGCTGCGGATCGGCGGCTACTGGTACCCGCGCGGCGGCATCCCGATTGACGTGTTCTGGCAGACCGGCGCCCCGCCCGAGGGGCTGTGGGTGCCGGATCAGGGTGTGCCTGGTTACCGCGGAAGATGTTAACCGAGAGGCCCCGTGACGCCGTGTGCGCTACGGGGCTGCCATTCATCTCACCGCGTCAGCTTCTTGTAGGCCAGCCGGGTCGGCCGGTCCGCCGCATCGCCGAGGCGGCGACGCTTGTCTTCCTCATACGCTTCGAAATTGCCTTCGAACCATTCGACGTGGCTGTTGCCCTCGAACGCCAGGATGTGCGTTGCCAGCCGGTCAAGGAAGAAGCGGTCGTGGCTGATCACCACCGCGCAGCCGGCGAAGTTCTCGATCGCGTCTTCCAGCGCGGCGAGAGTTTCGACGTCGAGATCATTGGTCGGCTCGTCGAGCAGCAGCACGTTGCCGCCTTCTTTCAGCATCTTGGCCATGTGCACGCGGTTGCGTTCACCACCCGAGAGCTTGCCGACGTTCTTCTGCTGGTCCGCGCCCTTGAAGTTGAACGCGCCCACATAAGCGCGCGTGCTCATGTCGTGGCCGTTGACCTTCATGTAGTCGAGCCCGTCGGAGATTTCCTCCCACACGTTCTTCTTGGGGTCGAGGTGATCGCGGCTCTGGTCGACGTAGCCCAGGTGAACGGTCGAGCCGATTTCGACTGTCCCGCTGTCGGGCGTTTCCTTGCCGGTCAGGATCTTGAACAGGGTCGACTTGCCCGCGCCGTTTGGCCCGATCACACCCACGATCCCGCCCGGGGGCAGCATGAAGCTGAGGTTTTCGAACAGCAGCTTGTCGCCGTAAGCCTTGGTGATGTTCTTGGCCTCGATCACCTTTCCGCCGAGCCGCTCCGGCACCTGGATGACGATCTGGGCCTTGCCCGGGCGACGGTCGTTCTGCGCGTCCTGCAGGTCTTCGAACTTGCGGATACGGGCCTTCGATTTGGTCTGGCGGGCGGCCGGGGTCTGCCGGATCCATTCCAGTTCGCGCTGCAGCGCCTTCTGCTTGCCGCTTTCTTCGCGGCTTTCCTGCTCCAGCCGCTTGGCCTTTTTTTCCAGATAGGTCGAATAGTTGCCTTCGTAGGGGTAGTAGCTGCCCCGGTCGAGTTCGAGGATCCAGCCAACCACGTTGTCGAGGAAATAGCGGTCGTGGGTGATCATCAGCACCGCGCCGGCATATTCCTTCAGGTGGTTTTCCAGCCACTGGACGCTTTCCGCGTCGAGGTGGTTGGTCGGCTCGTCCAGCAGCAGGATCGAAGGCTTCTGGATCAGCAGGCGGGTGAGCGCCACGCGGCGCTTTTCCCCGCCTGACAGGCTGGTCACACCCATGTCGCCCGGCGGGCAGCGCAGGGCTTCCATGGCCACTTCAAGCTGGTTGTCGAGCGTCCACCCGTCAACCGCGTCGATCTTGTCCTGCAACTCGCCCATTTCTGCGCCGAGCGCATCGAAATCGGCATCCGGTTCGCACATCAGCGCGCTGATTTCATTGAACCGGGCAACAAGGTCGGCAGTTTCCCTGGCCCCTTCGCGCACGTTTTCAAGCACGGTCTTGGTCGGATCGAGTTCGGGCTCCTGCTCCAGATAGCCGACGGTGATGTTCTCTCCCGGCCAGGCTTCACCGGTGAAATCGGTATCGATTCCGGCCATGATCTTGATCAGAGTCGATTTGCCTGCGCCATTTGGACCAACGATGCCGATCTTGGCGCCCTGATAGAACTGCAGGTTGATATTGCTCAGCACCGGCTTCTGGGCACCGGGGAAAGTCTTTGTCATGTTCTTCATGACATAAGCATATTGCGCGGCCATCGGGCGGGTCCTTTGGGTATTTCAGCGGTTGCAGGGTTGGCGCGCAGATAGGCGGTGGACGACGCGGGGGCAAGCTGGACTTGGGGATGGAGCAGCGATAGCAGTCTGCTGCATGAAGACATCGCTCATCGCGCTTGCCGCGCTTTCGCTTGCCATTCCGGCAATGGCCACCACTCCCATGCCCATGACGCTGGAACAGCAGGCCGACATGGCGCTGAAATCCGACGCGCTGGCGTGGGACTTCGTCGAGGGAATCACCACCGAAGTCGGCCCGCGTCAGGCGGGGACCGAGGCCGAAAAGCGCGGGCGGGAGTGGGCCATGCGGTGGCTCACCCGAAATGGCTTTGCCAATGTCGCGGACGAGCCGTTCCCGATGGAAACCTGGGTTCCGGGCGAGGCCAGGGCGGAGATCGTCAGCCCGTTCCCGCAGCCGCTGGAGGTGCTGGCCTTAGGCGATACCGCTTCGACCGGACCGGGCGGAATCACTGCCGAGGTGGTGCTGTTCCGGACCGTGGATGACCTGCGTGCAGCCCCAGCCGGGAGCCTGAAGGGCAAGATCGCCTATATCAGCCATTCGATGACCCAGACTCAGGATGGCAGCCAGTACGGCTTTGCCGGTCCGGCCCGCTGGGTTGGCGCGGGAATCGCCGCCAGCAAGGGGGCGGTGGCGACTGTGATCAAGTCGATCGGGACCGATACCGACCGCACGCCGCACACCGGCGGGACCGATTTTCCGGCTGGCGTCGCACCGACGCCGGCCGGGGCGCTGTCACTGCCCGACGCGCGCAATCTGGAACGGATGTTCGCCCGTGCCGATGGCCGTCCGATCATGATGAAGCTGACCCTGACCCCGCGCAGTCTGGGCATGACAATGAGCGGCAATGTGGTGGGCGAGATCGTCGGGCGCGATCCCTCGCTGCCGCCGGTGCTGGTCGCCTGCCATATCGACAGCTGGTGGAACGGGACAGGGGCGATCGACGATGGTGCCGGGTGCGGCATCGTGGCCGCTGCGGCCAAGCACGTCAGCCTGACCGGCCAGCCGCTGCGCACGATCCGCGTTCTCATGGCAGGCGCAGAGGAGACCGGGCTATGGGGCAGCAAGGCCTACTCGGCGGCGCATATTGACGAACCCATCGGAGTGGGTCTGGAAAGCGATTTCGGGGCAGACCGGATCTGGCGCTTTGAAAGCAACTTCCGCGACAGCAACCGGCCGCTGCATGACCGGCTGGCCAAGGCCATCGCCCGTTTTGGCGTGGCCGATTCAGCCATCGTTGCCACTGGCGGGGCCGACATCAATATCGCCCGTGACCAGAAAACGGCGATCATCGACCTGCAGCAGGACGGGACCCGTTACTTTGATCTGCACCACACCGCCAACGACACGCTCGACAAGGTTGACCCAGTCCAGTTGAGGCAGAATGTGGCGGTCTGGACTCAGGTAGTGGGGATTCTTGCGAACGAGCCGGGGCCAATCAAGCCAAACCAGTGATTGGGCAGATAGCTGGAAAGAGTGGTCGGGGAGACAGGATTCGAACCTGCGACATCCTGCTCCCAAAGCAGGCGCGCTACCGGACTGCGCCACTCCCCGACACTCTAATCTGGCCTACCGCCTTGCGGCTGCTTGAGGCCAATGCTCTTTCTGGCCTACCGCCTTGCGGCTGCTTGAGGCCAATGCTCTTTCTGGCCTGCCGCCTTGTGGCGAATTCAGGCCATTCGACTTGCCTGGTGCATCCGGTGGGCCCGGCAGGACTCGAACCCGCGACCTAGCCGTTATGAGCGGCCAGCTCTAACCAACTGAGCTACAGGCCCTCCCGATGCAGAGAGGCTTGCGGCCCCTAGCGGGACTGGCGGTTCAGGGCAAGCGTTCCACGGCCTGCATGATCTCGGTCACGCTGGTCGGCGCGACTCCGCGTTGGCGCAAGTAGCCATAGACTCCGCGCAGCCAGTTGTAGAGGCGGTCGAGGTCCGCTTCGCTGTTTACGTAGGGCGTATAACCGGGAACCAGCGACGGGCTGTGAAACGAGAGCACGATAACCGGCAACCGATCGTCGATGGCAATGTCGAGCCCGCGCAGCGCTTCATCCAGCTTCACCCCTTCGGGTGTCAGCGCAATCTTTTCCAACAGGCCGAGCCGGGCAAGGGCGCCGCGCAGCTTCGGCACTTTCGCTGAAAGCCCGTGCAGCAGCCTGCCTTGCTGGCGCAGAATGCCCCAGAACACCGTGGTGACTGGCAGCTCGAGCAGGTTGTTGCCCGGGGCCAGCCAATAGGGCTCCAGCGGGTGGTAGGTGTAATCCGGGCCGCCCTGGTCGCTGTAATCGAAATTGCTGCGAACCGAGGTGTCGATCGCGATTCCCGCCTCGCGCAGAATGTCTGCCGTGCGCGGGCCAGTGCCATAGCGGCCGGCGCGATAGATCATTGGACTGACGCCGAAAGCCGCCGCGATCTGGTCGCGCAGGCGCAGCAGCTTGGCGCGTTCCAGTTCATAGGGCAGATTGCCGGCAAAAGAATTGAGCGTGCTCACTTCTTCGTCGTGCGGTGGATTGACCCAGGGGTGCAGCTGGACACCGATCTCGGCCTTGCCCGCTGCGGCAGCCGGGGCCAGGATCTCAACCGCCTCTGCGGACGTCGCGATCGGCCAGTCGACCAGATAGACCGGTACTACCTCCAGATTTTCGCAGAACTGCTGGAATTTGGCCAGCCGGGTCACGTGATCGAGACCGTACCCGGTCTTTGAAAACTCACCGCGCCAGTTGAATTCTTCCTCGGTATCGACAGTCAGCAAGGCGCGCTGGCCAAAGCCATCGGCAAAGCGGGCGCGGACATTGCGCACCGGACGATCGCGCAGGGACGATACTGGCACTGTTCGACTTTTCCCGTCACTGGACCGCAGCGAAGGCCGCCAACGGTCAGACGACCCCGGCTTCCCCTCCGGTGTCCGGAAATGCGCTAGAAACCGCTTCAATGCCGGTCAAGAGCGGAAGCGCCAGCAGCAGCGCATCGTCGACCCGCGCCAGCGAGCCGCCAATGGCGCGCGCTTCCGCCCGGACGAGGCGGAGCGAGAACCCGGCGCCGAAGGCCCCGGATGACAAGGCACCGCTCGCGGCCCGTGCTGTTGCGGCAAACACGTCAGACTCGCCAGCAAGCGATGCGGGAAGATCGCAGGTCAACAGAATCTCGCGCGAGGTGCGGGACAGTGACAGCACCAGCCGTTCCCCGGCCCCGAGCGCACCGGCGAGCGAGGCCAGCAGCCGCCAGGCCAGCGCCTCGCCATCGCTCTGGGTCAGGCCAATCGGGCAGGGACCTTGTGCCAGACTTGCCTCGATCGAGGCCATGCGCGGCTCCACCACCTGCCGCAGAAGTGCCAGCTGCCGGTCGATCACGACGCTCAGATCGCAGGCACCGGGTTCGATGTCCCATGCCCCCGTTTCCAACCGCGCCAGCCGGTCGACTTCGTCAAAACCGGCCATGATCCGCGCTGCATCGCCAGCGATTGTCGCTGCCAGGGCCCGATATTCGTGCGGAACCGGGGTGAACAGCTGTTGCTGGATCACCTCGGCATAGCCCTGGATCGCGTTGACCGGGGTGCGCAGTTCGTGGAGCAGCTGACGCAAACGGTCTCCTTCCGACGGCGGCGCGTCCACCTCGTGTTCGGCCTCTGGGGGCAATCGGCTGAACCGGCCGACAAAACCGGTAAAGGTGCCGGTGCCGTCGGCAAAACGCGGGGCGGCATTTATCAGCCAATCGCCCGCGATCGCCGGGGCGCCCTGAAGATGCACCGCGACCTGACGCAATGGCTGACGCAGCACCAGCGCCAATGGTCGTGACGCGGTGCAATCCGCCAGGCGCAGTCCAACAACGGCTGGCGCCACTGCCTGATCGGCCCAGTCGATCTGCCCGGCAATATCGGCAGTGAAGGCAAAGGCCGTGACCGCAGCCCGCTCGTTGTCGAGCATCCGGTCATCCAGCGGCAGGCGCGGGGCATCGGTGGTGGCTGGCGCCGTGCGGGCCTGGCGGAATGCTTCGATCCGCTTCACCAGCGCACCGATTTCGCTGTCAGATTCGGTTCCCTCAGCCCGTGCATTAGCCAGTGCTTCGGGAGACCCTTCGTGGGGGACGGGGGCGACCGAATCAGGCCGTCGCAATGCACCAAGTGCCGGATCGGCCAAAGTTGCTTCGGGTTGCGGCAGACCGCGGTCATGAATGCCCAGCCGGTCTAGCAGGCCGGCCGTGTGCTCCGGCAAGTCCCGGCGCAGGCGCAGAAACCCGCGTGCGCGGACCGGGAGGCGAGGTATCAGGGCCTCCCAATCATCTTGGTTCAGCTCGGCTTTTGCCAGAGCTGCTGCGGCAACTGCCGGCTCATCTTCGGCCAGATGGATGGCAAGCTCGGGATTGCGGATGCGGACAGACGGATCGCGCAGCATAGCCGCCCGGTCAGTGGCGGAAATGGCTTCGCCCAGCGCGCCAAGCCGCAGCCAGGCCGCCGCCAGCAGGCTGCTGTCGCGCGAATCGCGCGGGGCATCGAGCAGATCGAGCAATTGCCGGAATTGCGTCCGCGCCGCGCGCGCGCCGTTTGCGCGGTGGCGCAGTACGGTGGCTAGGCGGTCGTCGAAACGCATCGGATCTCCGGCAGGCAGCGGGGAAATGCTGGGAATGATCGGGGTGCCCGCCCAGCCTGCTACTAGCAAGATCGGCTCGGCTGGGTATGCACAGCCATCGAGGCGTTGCAAAGCGGGACAATTGCAGGCAGAAACAATATTATTATCGCCACGCCGCCCCTGGCGTGGCATTCATTACCGGCGCGGGAGCAAATATACTGTTCCGGCGAAAGTTTGCAGGGGTACGCGCATTGTCCAATCTTGACTCGATCGACCGGCGGTTGCTGGCGGAACTGCAGGATGAAGGTCGAATTACCAACGTCGAACTGGCCCAGCGGGTCGGGTTGACCGCCCCGCCATGCCTGCGCCGGGTGCGCGCGCTGGAGGAAGAGGGCGTGATCAAGGGCTACCATGCCGAACTTGACGCGACCAAACTCGGCTTCGCTATCACCGTATTCGCCATGGTCAGCCTGAAGAGCCAGGCAGAAGCTTCACTGCGCGAATTCGAAGGCGCGATGAGGATCCTGCCGGAAGTGCGCGAAGTGCATATGCTCAATGGGGAGATCGATTTCATCCTCAAGATCGTCAGCCGCGACCTGCAAAGTTTCCAGGAGTTCTTGACGAGCAAGCTGACCCCGGCCCCGAACGTGGCGAGCGTGAAGACAAGCCTGACGATCAGGACCAGCAAGCACGAACCGGGGGTTCCTCTGGAATAAGGCGCCGTTATCTGATCGCGGGTGCCATGCTGGCGAGGATGCTGTCAGCCGGTTCACCGGCGGCACTCAATCGGCTGAGAGAGGATCTGTTGGCGAAAGAGACGCCCGCGGCACTGCGGAAAGCAGCGCTTTTCTGGATCGAAGCGTTCGAGAAGTCAGGTAACTAGCCCGCCCGCTCCCGCAGCCAGTCCTCCAGCCATTTGATCGAATAGTCTCCGCTCAGCACGTCGGGCTGGCGCAGCAGTTCCTGGTGGAGCGGAATCGAAGTCTTGACCCCTTCAACCACCATTTCCTCCAGCGCGCGGCGCAGGCGCATGATGCATCCCTCGCGGCTACGGCCATAAACGATCAGTTTGGCGATCATGCTGTCGTAATAAGGCGGGACGGAATAGCCGGCGTAGAGCCCGGAATCGACCCGCACGTGCATGCCGCCTGCCGCGTGATAGGCGGTCACTTTTCCCGGGCTGGGGGTGAAGGTCCACGGGTCTTCGGCATTGATCCGGCACTCGATTGCATGGCCCTTGAACTCGATCTGGTCCTGCGTGACCGAGAGCGGCTTGCCGTCGGCGACACGGATCTGTTCACGCACCAGGTCCACCCCGGTGATTGCTTCGGTCACCGGATGCTCGACCTGCAGGCGGGTGTTCATTTCGATGAAGTAGAACTCGCCACCTTCCCAAAGGAATTCGATCGTTCCGGCGCCGCGATAACCCATCTTGCGCATGGCATCGGCGCAGATCTCGCCCATCCGGTCACGCTCTGCCGCGGTCAGCACGGGGGAGGGGGCTTCCTCCAGCACTTTCTGGTGGCGCCGCTGGAGCGAACAGTCCCGCTCGCCGAGGTGGATTGCGTTGCCGTTGCCATCGCCGAACACCTGGAATTCGATGTGGCGCGGGTTGCCGAGGTACTTCTCGATATAGACGGTGGCGTCGCCAAAAGCGGCCTTGGCCTCGCTCCCGGCCTGGCTCATCAGCGTTTCGAGCGTGTCCGCGCTCTCGCACACTTTCATGCCCCGCCCGCCGCCGCCGCTGGCTGCCTTGATGATGACGGGGTAGCCGATCTTGGCGGCAATCTTCTTAGCTTCTTCAGGGTCGGACACCGCGCCGTCAGAGCCGGGAACCAGCGGCAACCCCAACGCCCCGGCTGTTTTCTTGGCCATGACCTTGTCGCCCATGGTCACAATGTGCTCGGGCTTGGGGCCGATCCACTTGATATCATGCGCTTCGACGATCTCGGCAAACTTGGCGTTTTCGCTCAGGAAACCGTAGCCGGGGTGGATCGCATCGGCATGGGCGATCTCTGCGGCCGAGATGATCGCCGCGACATTGAGGTAGCTATCCGTCGCAGACGGCGGGCCGATACACACGGCGTGGTCGGCCAGCCGCACGTGCATGGCGTCGGCGTCGGCGGTGGAGTGCACCGCGACCGTCTCGATCCCCATCTCGTGCGCCGCGCGGTGGATGCGCAGCGCGATCTCGCCGCGGTTGGCGATCAGGATGCGCGAAATACCCATGATTTACGCGATCACGACCAGCGGCTGGCCGTATTCGACCGGCTGGGCATTTTCGACCAGGATGGCCTGCACCGTCCCGGCGCGGTCGGCGACGATCGGGTTCATGACCTTCATCGCTTCGACGATTACCAGCGTGTCGCCCGGCTTGACGGCCTGGCCGACGCTGACAAAATTCGCTGAGCCCGGTTCGGCGGCGAGATAGACCGTACCGACCATCGGTGATTTGACCGCATTGGCGTTCTCCGCTGGGGCAGGCACAGCCGGAGCAGGAGCCGTCGCGGCAGGAGCGGGCGCTGCGGACGGGGCCGCCGCGGCATAGGCAACCGGAGCCGCCACCCCGCCTCCGCGCGAGACGCGGATCTTGCGTTCCCCGTCTTCCACCTCGATTTCGGTCAGGCCGGTCTCACCCAGCATTTCCGCCAGCTCGCGCACGAGTGCGGTGTCGACATTCATGCCGGACGAACGTCCGGCCGCGCCCTTGGTATCGGCCATGAGAGCCCCTCGTTGTTCTGTCGTGCCGCCTATGCGCGGGCGGCGCGGCAGTGGCAAGGGGGCAGGGCGGGAAAGTTACAGTTCAGCGACCGCATCGAGCGCGATCACGTAGCTCCGCGCCCCGTGCCCTTCGACCGTTTTCGCCGCCGCCAAACCAACATAGGAATGATGCCGGAAGGGCTCGCGCGCCTTGGGGTTGGACAAGTGAACCTCGATGACCGGGACCGTGATCGCCTTGATTGCGTCGTGTAGCGCGACCGAGGTGTGCGTGTAGCCGCCCGCATTGAGCAAGACCGCCTGCGCGCCTTCGGCCTGCGCTTCGTGCAGCCAATCGATCAGGTGCCCTTCGTGGTTCGACTGGCGCATGTCGATTGCGTAGCCAAGTTCACGCGCCCGGTCCTCCAGCATCCCCGCAATATCGTCGAGCGAGGTGGTGCCGTAGATGTCCGGCTCGCGCAGGCCGAGCAGGTTGAGATTGGGGCCGTTGAGGACATAAATGGTGTGGGTCATTCAGGTTCTGTTAGCGCCCTGAAGGCGGGGCGGAAAGAGCAGTTCAGATCGCTCTATCGCTCCACGCCCTTGACCTTGCCCCACTGGCGAGCCGCAGTGTAGCCGAGGTAGCCGGTGCCGAACAGCGCATAGAGTGGTTCCGGCAGACCGTTGAGATAGGTATTCATCCCCGTGGCGATCTCTGCTGCCACCGCCGGGTTGAACGCGGCCAGCACGCCCATCGGGATCGCGAACAGCAGGAGCGTGTACATCACGTAAAGGAAGCTGGGCCGTGCACGGCTGGTCCAGGGATCGGCGGAATTGGCTTCCGCGACGATCGCGGCCAGACGGACCTCGATCTGCTTGAGTTCCTGCGTCCCTTCAAGAGCCAGCAGTTCAAGCTTGGCCTTGGCCCGCGCCTCCTTGTCCGGGATCACCTTGTCGATGATCGAGGCGATGGGTCCGATAAGCGATTCGAACAGGGCCATGGTGTGCGCTCCAGCTAGGCGAGTCGCACAAATTGATAACCATATTGGTTCGTGTAGGAAAAGGAATAGTGCTTATTCCGCCAGTCCGGCGTCCGCGAGTAAAGCGCGGGCGAGCTTCAGGTGCGGTATGTCGACCATCGCCCCATCCAGCGCCACTGTCCCTTTGCCGGGATTGTCCGCAAAGGCCCGCACCACTGCACGGGCGTGAGCTACTTCCTGTTCCGAGGGGGTGAACGCGGCGTTGATCACCGGCACCTGCGCCGGGTGGATCGCCAGCATCCCGCGGTAGCCCTGGCTGCGGACCATCAGCGCGCGGGCCTGCAGACCGTCCAGATCGCGGAAATCGGGCATGACTGTCTCCACCGGCGTCACCCCGGCCGCAACTGCGCCGAGGAGGCACAGGCTGCGCGCCAGTTCATAGGTCGGCATATAGCTGCCATCGGGCCGATGCTGCACCCGCGCGCCGAGCGCCGAGGACAGATCTTCCGCACCCCAGCTCATCGCCACCAGCCGCGAAGAGCCGGGATAGTCACCGGCATAGTCGCCGCACAGGAACATTGCGCGCGGCGTTTCGGTGACCAGCGCAGCGACGCGGGTGCTGCCAGGCGTGAGCCCATGGCGTTTTTCCAGCGCGGTAAGCATCGCATCGAGCGTGGCGATGTCTGTGCGCCCTTCCGCCTTGGGCAGGAACAGGCCGCCCGGTGCCTGCGGCATCACCGCTTCCAGATCTGCGGCCGCTTCTTCGCCGGAGAGGGGGTTGATGCGCACCCACAGGCGCGCCCTGTCAGATCGGCTGGCCAGGAACGCCGCCACTGCCTCACGCGCGGCAGGCTTGGCTTCGGACAGGACCGAATCTTCCAGATCAAGGAGGACAATGTCCGCCTCGCCATCGGCCGCCTTGGCCATCTTGCGCTCGCTGTCGCCGGGCGCGAACAGCCAGCTTCGCATCCGCGGCAAGGCAGGCAGAGCAGCAGGGGGCAGGGCGGTGGTATCGTGCATCGCGGGCACTCCTCGCTTGCCGGTTAGGCGCGGGCGCGGACCGGGGCAAGATGCCGGATGGAGCATGTCAGGGGGAAAACCACTGGTCGGGACGAGAGGATTCGAACCTCCGACCCCCACACCCCCAGTGTGATGCGCTACCAGGCTGCGCTACGTCCCGTTCCAGTGGAGGCGCGCCTATAAGGGGCGTGTCCGGCACTGGCAAGCCGGATTGCGACAGCACCGTGCGGGCTTGCGTTGCGATGCCCTTGTATTGCTGCTAGGCGCGCCCACTTGCCGCAAGGGAGCGGGGAATGGACGGGTGCAAGCCTGCCTGGCCCGGTCCCGCCCTGGTCGCCACAACTGTTTGCACAGGTCCGTACCGATGTTCGATTTTCTCGCTGCTGCCGCCGCCGCCGATGCTCCGCCCGCCTGGCTGGGCTGGCTTCCGATCGTCGGCATGATTGCCATTTTCTGGTTCCTGATCATCCGGCCGCAAATGAAGCAGCAGAAGGCCCACCGCGAGAAGATTGGCGGCTTAAAGAAAGGCGATCAGGTGGTGACCTCGGGCGGAATCGTCGGCAAGGTGACCCGCGTTGACGAAACCTATGCCGATGTCGAGATTGCCCAGGGCGTCAAGGTCAAGGTGGTCAAGCACACCATCGGTGATATCGTGCCTCCGGGCGGCACCCCGGCCAACGACTGAGCGCAGCGAGCCGCAGGAGCACCGCAACGATGCTGGAATTTCCGACCTGGAAAAAGGTCTGGCTGTGGGGGATTACGCTGGCCTTCGCTGCCGCTGCCATCCCTTCGCTGTTCACGATGACGAACATGCGCTGGCCCGATCTGCTGCCTGAACGCACGATCAATCTTGGGCTGGACCTGGCCGGCGGGAGCCACATCCTGCTGGAGGCGGATGCCACCCAGGTGGCCGAACAGCGGCTCGAAAACATGGAAGAGGCAATGCGCAACGCGATGCGCAACGCTGAACCGCGCATTCGTGTTGGCGATGTCTCCACCGCCAACGGGCGGCTCAGCTTCATGGTCGACAGTGCGGCAGACGTTGACCGGGCACGCGAGTTGCTGATGCCGATGGTCAACGGCACTGGCCTGGTTCGGGAATGGGACTTGCAGGTGGTCGACGAGACCCGCTTTGTCCTGACGCCGACTTCGGCCGGGCTGGAGAATGCCGTGACCGATGCAATGGACAGCGCCACCGAGGTGGTCCGCAAGCGGATCGATGCGCTCGGCACCCGTGAGCCGACCATCATCCGCCAGGGTGATACCCGGATCGTGGTCCAGGTGCCGGGCCTGCAGGATCCCGATCAGCTCAAGGAACTGCTCGGGCAGACGGCCAAACTGGAATTCAAGCTGGTCGATCAGACCGCGCTGCCTGCTGACGTGGCGCAGGGCATTGCCCCTCCTGGCAGCCAGATTTTTCCCTATGCCGAGGACAGCGACTTTGCCGGACAGGCGATCGCAGTTCGCCGTCTCGGCGGGATCAAGGGCGATAACCTGATCAACGCGCAGCAGAGTTTCGACCAGCGGACCAACGAGCCAGTTGTGACCATCCAGTTCGATTCACAGGGCGGCGCGCGCTTTGCCAAGCTGACGCAGGAAAATGTGAACAAGCCGTTTGCGATCATTCTCGACGAGAAAGTCCTGTCCGCACCCAACATCAACGAACCGATCCTGGGCGGCAGCGCGCAGATTTCGGGCAATTTCACCACGCAGTCGGCCAACCAGCTGGCGATTTCCCTGCGTTCGGGTGCCTTGCCGGTCGATCTGGCGGTGGTCGAAGAGCGCACGGTCGGCCCGGACCTGGGCCGAGATTCAATCCGGCGCGGGATGCTGGCGATGATGATCGGCTCGATCGCGGTGATCGCGCTGATGATCGCCAGCTATGGCCGATTCGGTGTCTACGCCACTGTGGCGCTGGTGTTCAACGTCTTGATGATCCTTGGCGTGATGGCACTGATGGGAACGACCTTGACCCTGCCTGGTATCGCAGGGTTCGTGCTGACCATCGGTGCTGCGGTCGATGCCAACGTGCTGATCAACGAACGCATCAGGGAAGAACGGAACCGCGGGCGCCGGGTCATCGCGGCGGTCGAGACCGGCTACAAGGAAGCGAGCCGCGCGATCTACGATGCCAATGTCACAAACTTCATCGCCGGGGTGCTGCTGTTCATGTTCGGCTCGGGCCCGGTGCGCGGCTTTGCCGTGGTTCTGGTGATCGGGTTGTTCACCAGCGTGTTTACCGCTGTCGTGCTGACCCGGATGTGGGTTGCCGACTGGCTGCGCAAGGCGCGGCCCAACGATCTCAATCTGTAAGGGACACAGGCCATGCGTCTTCTCAAGCTCGTCCCCGACAACACCAACATCCGCTTCCTGCGTTGGCGGGTGCCGTTCTACATTCTCAGTTGCCTGCTGATCCTTGGCGCCTGGGGCCTGGTGCTGGGCAAGGGCCTGAACCTGGGCGTGGATTTCGCTGGCGGGCTGGAGTTGCGGGCGACCTTCACCGAAAGCAGCGAAGCGCCGATTCCGGAAATCCGCGAGCGGGTTGGCGGGCTCGGTTACGGCTCGCCAGTGGTGCAGCAGTTCGGCGCGCCCAACCAGGTCTCGATCCGGGTCCAGCTGCCTGACGAGGCGTCTGCGGACAAGGAGGCCGCCCAGGCCATCGCCAACCGCATTGTCGACGAAATGAAGCGCGGCCATCCGGATTTCCGGCTCGACGGTAACGACAACGTTTCGGGCAAGGTTTCGGGTGAGTTCAGCCGCGACGCCGTGCTGGCCCTGATTGCGGCCATGCTCGCCGTCGCACTCTACATCTGGGTCCGGTTCGAATGGCAGTTTGGGGCCGGCGCGCTGTTTGCGCTGTTCCACGACGTATCGCTGGCGCTGGGGATGTACGCCCTGTTCCAGCTCGAGTTCAGCCTGCAGAGCATCGCGGCGATCCTGGCCATCATTGGCTATTCGCTCAACGATACGATCGTGGTCTATGACCGGATCCGCGAAAACCTGAAGAAATACCGCAAGATGCCGCTGCCCGAACTGCTCGACCTGTCGGTCAACGAGACGCTGGCGCGGACGGTGATGACGTCGCTGACGCTCGGTGTGGCCCTGGTGCCGCTGCTGCTGTTCGGCCCGGCTAGCTTGTTCAGCATGATCGCGGCGATTTTCCTCGGCCTGGTGGTCGGCACTTACAGCTCGGTCTACATGGCCGCGCCGCTGCTGATTTGGTTGGGGGTCGATTCAGACAGCTTCGTACCGGAGGAAACGGCGGTCGACGCGCAGGAAAAGGCCGCTCGCCAGCTCAGCTGACGCGGGCAATCAGCCGCCGGTAGTAGGCGGCGAGATCGGCCGCGTTGGTCTTCCAGTCGAATCGGGCGACGGCTTGCGCTACGGTGGTGCGCGGGGTCTTGCGCGCCAGCACAGTGTTGATTCCGGCCACGATCGCCGGAACGGTCCGCTCCACCAGCACGCCTGCCTCTGGCCCGGTGACCAGCTCGCGCACGCCGCCGACATCGCAGGTTACCAGCGGCGTGCCGCACGCGAGCGCTTCGACCCAGGCATTGGCCAGGCCTTCAGTGCGGGTCGGCAGGACCATGGCATCGGACGCCGAAAGCACCAGCGGCAGGACGTCATGGTCGAGCGACCCGAGGAAATGGACCCGCGCCCTCAGACCAAGATCGTCGGCCAGGCTGCGCAGATGGGTTTCGTCATCGCCCTTGCCGACCAGCACGAGGTGCGCGCCGGGGATTTGCACGAGCGCGCCGATGGCGAGATTCTGCCCCTTGCGTTCGACCAGTGCGCCGACACTGGCAAGGACCGGCTCTGTCTCGGGCAAGGCGATCCCGAACGTCTGGTTGATCCGGCTCCGCAGCCCGGCATGGTCCAGCGGACGGAACCGGTCACGGTCAAGCCCGGTGTAGTGGATCGCAATCTTGCCCGGGTCCATTCCCAGCAACGCCATGTCCCGAGCAAGCGCCTGCGAGACAGACAGCAACCCGGTGGCGCTGTCGGCAGCTGCCAGCATCTGCTCGGCGGCAAAGTCGCGCCCGCCCCAGTAAGTAATGTCGCTCCCGCGTGCCTTGATCGAGAACGGCAGTCCCAGCCGCCGGGCAACGTGGGCAGCGACCGGGCCATCGGGATAGAAGAACTGGGCATCCACCAGATCGAACGGCTGCTCGCGATGAAGCCGTTCGGCCAGCGGCATGATGGCCCGTGCGATCAGGCCTGGATTGATGCGCGCGCCAAGCCGCGGGATCAGGGTGAAGCGCGGGCGATGGACTTCCACCCCCTGTTCGGTCCCGCTGACCGCCGCCTTGGCCAGGGCGCGATAGCGGCCGAACGCGACCGGCGGAATGCCAATGGGGTTGATCATGGTCACGTGCCAGTCGCCCCGGCTGGCAAGCGCTTCGAGTGACCGCGCAACGAAGGTGCCGAAGCGCGGGCCGGCAGCATTCGGATAGAGCGTGGATATCGACAGCACGCGCTTCACAGCGGGCGCACCAGCATTTCGGCCACGGCGATCCAGGGGGGATTATCGATCACTTGCTGCTTCTGTCCGGCCCCGGATGGAAGGATGCCGACCAGGCTGCCCCGGCGATCGATCAGGCGCCCAAATGCGAACCGGCCCCCGCTGCGGGGGACCAGCACATCGCGGTTGATGGCGCGCGCGGAGTCCGCTGGATCGAGTTGGCGCAGCCACAACAGGTCGCCGGCCTGATAGGGCCCGCTGGCAGCCTCCACCGCCAGCGCCAGCAGTGGGCCATCGGCATCGAGTTCGGTCGGCAGAATTGCTTCGCGCGGGGCTGCCAGCGCTTCCGCGCCCGTGCTGCCGAGAGCAGCGACGATCTGCGGCCGCGGCGCATGGTCCGATCGCACCAGTGTTTCCGGATCGACCCCCAGCGCCGCGGCAATCCGGTCCATCCACCGAATCGACAGGTTGCGCATCCCTGTTTCGAGCCGCCCGATGGTCTGCGCCGTTGTCGGCGGATCACAGGCAGCGGCAAGGTCGGCCAGGGTCATGCCCTTCTGGCGGCGAATGTCACGGATGCGGTTGATCATCTTGGCAGCCTGATAACCAAATTGGTTTTAACACTTTCCTACACGAACCCAAACAATGCAAGCCCGCTTTCTGTCGAATCATCAGTAAAGGGGATTGGCCTTGGGGCGTATGCTGGTCGAATGCGAGCTCACCGAGGAAGGCCCGCGTCGCCGGGGCGGGGCCCGAGGCAAGCGGCGCACAGTCACGGTCAACCTGGCGGAAAGCCCGTTGGCCTGGCTTCATGCGCGGGGGCATCTGAGCGACCGCCTGTTCGCCGCGGGGGAACAGCTGCGCGGCGACTACGAACGAGCCCAGTTGGGCCCGAATGTGACCATGCGGTGGGATCCGGTTCGGATCACCGGCGGCGAGCGCGGACTGTCCCCGACCGAACGCCAGATCGCCGCGCGTCAACGCTTCGATGCCGCCATCGCGGCGGCGGGCAAGGGGCTGGAGGATGTGCTGTGGCGGGTGGTCTGCGCCTGCGAAAGCTTGCCCGACGCCGAACGCGCGCTGGAATGGCCCGCGCGCAGCGGCAAGCTGGTGCTCAAGATCGCGCTGGAGCGAGTGGCGGATTTCTATCGCATCGGGTGAGGGCACCTCAGCCCTCGACCAGCTCCGCCAGTGCCAGCCAGCGTTCCTCGGCCGCGTCCTTTTCCGTGCGGGCGGTGGCAATGCCTTTGGAAATGGCGTCGAACCGCGCCGGGTCGCGGGTGTAGAGATCGGGGTCTGCCAGCAAGGCCTCGCCGCGGGCGATAGCCAGGTCCAATTCCTCGATCCGCTTGGGCAACAGGTCGTAGTCACGCTGGTCATTGTAGGAGAGCTTGGTCGATTTGGGCGGCGGCGGCGTTGATGACGCGGAAGCGGCTTCCGCCTTGTCCGGCTTTGCCCTTGATGGCGCGTTGTTTCGCTCTGCCCGCTTGGCAACCCAGTCCTCGTAGCCGCCTGCAACGATATCGACGAACCCGCTGCCATCGAGGCCCAGCGTAACCGTAACCGTGCGATCAAGGAAATCACGGTCGTGGCTGACGATCAGCACGGTGCCTTCGTAGTCGGCAATCACCTCCTGCAGCAGGTCGAGTGTTTCGAGGTCGAGATCGTTGGTCGGCTCATCGAGCACCAGCAGGTTGGATTTGCGGGCAAATTCGCGCGCCAGCAGCAGCCGGCTGCGCTCGCCACCGCTCATCACGCCCACCTTCATGTCGACCACGGCGGGATCAAACAGAAACTCCTTGAGATAACCCTGCACATGCTTGCGCACCCCGCGCACGTCGATCCAGTCGCCCCCTTCGGCCAGCACCTGGCGCACGGTCTTGTCCGCTGCCATCAGGCTGCGTTGCTGGTCGATCATCACGCCTGTAAGCTTGGGGGAGATGTCGATCGTGCCGCTGTCGGGTGCGATCTCGCCGGTTAGCAGCTTGAGCAGCGTGGTCTTGCCCGCGCCGTTCGATCCGACCACGCCGATCCGGTCCCCGCGCTGGATGCGTAGGGTGAAATCGCGGATGATGCGGCGCTCACCATAGGTCATGTTGACCCGTTCGGCCACGATCACCGACTTGCTCTTGAACTCCTCCTCGGTAGCTAGACCGAGCTTGGCAGTGCCTTTGGGCGCGATCATCGCCGCCCGCGCGCTGCGCATCTGCCACAGCTTTTCCAGCCGCCCCTGGTTGCGCTTGCGCCGGGCAGTGACCCCGCGTTCCAGCCAGTGCGCCTCGATCTTGAGCTTGGCGTCCATCTTCTCGGCGGCGCGTGCTTCCTCGGCGTAGACCTGCTCTTCCCACGCCTCGTACCCGCCGAAGCCGATGTCCTTGCGCCGCAGCTGGCCGCGGTCGAGCCAGATGGTGGCGCTGGTCAGCCGCTTCAGGAAAGTCCGGTCATGGCTGATGACCACGAACGCGCCCTTGAACCGTTCGAGCCAGCTTTCCAGCCAGTCGATCGCGGCCAGATCGAGGTGGTTGGTCGGCTCGTCCATCAGCAGCAGGTCAGGGTCCTGTGCCAGCGCGCGGGCAATGGCAGCGCGGCGCCGCTCCCCCCCGCTGGCTCCGGCGGCCGGGGTTGCCATGTCGATCCCCAGCTGGCCGGCAATCGCCTCAACCTCGTGTGCAGCCGGTGCGTCTTCCCCTGCCAGGGCAAAATCCATCAGGCTGTCAAAGCCGGTGAAATCGGGATCCTGTTCCAGCAGCACGATCCTGAGACCTGGCTTGATCTTGCGCTGGCCCCGGTCGGCGTCAATGCGGTTGTCGATAAGCCGGAACAGCGTGGTTTTGCCAGCCCCGTTACGCCCGATCAGCGCCAGCCGGTCACGCGGGCCGATGTGCAGGTCCAGCACGCCGCTTGCCGCATCGCCGAACAGCCACTTGCCGCCCTGTTGCAGGGCCATGCCTTCGAGCGAGAGAATGGGGGGCTGTGCCATGCCGCCGCCCTAGGGGCCGATCTGCCGGGCAGCAAGCCTGTCACCCTTTCCTACAGCTGCAAACTGTGGCTTGTCCGGCCCGATGCGCCAGCAGCCAAACCTTGCCGGAACTTTCTGCCCTGATCCGGCGCAACGCCAGTGCCACCAGAGGCGGGATTTTTTGCTTCTGGACTGTGTAACATGTGGTCCATGTCTCAGCGCTTGCGACTGCCGGCACTCGGCCAGTCCAAGACGCGGGCTCAGATCACCTCGTCCTCGTCCATCAGCGGCTGGGGCGGGCCGGGGGGTTCGCTGGCGAGGATCGCTTCGGTGATCGATCCAATCCGCTCGCCTGCGTGTTCCAGGTGGGCCACCTCGGCGATATGGAACAGCGCGTCGCCCTGGTTGACTACCGGCAGGGTCGCATGGCCGATCACGATCCCGGCAATCGGGCTGACCATCTCCATCGCGTCCTCGCCAAACAGCCCGCCGACCGTAGCAAGCAGGTCGCCCTTGTGGACCACGTCGCCCGATTTGCGCACCCGGTGCGTCACCCCGCCGCGCGGGGCGCGGACCCAGCTCGACCGGTTGGCGCGTGCCGGGATGCCGACAGTGAGGAGGCCGTCGTCGGCGTCGATCATGCCGATATGGGCGAGCACGCGGCACACGCCGTTGGTGCCGATGTCGATCGAGAGGCGGTCAAACCGCAGCGCCTCGCCCGCCTCCATCAGCAGCATCGGCGTGCCGCGGCTGGCGGCGAGCGCGCGCATCGAGCCATCGCGCAGCGGGCTCTCGATGATCACCGGCGCGCCGAACGCCATGGCCAGCTCGACCAGATACGGATCGCCCGAAGCGATGCGGATCTGGGGCAGGTTGTAGCGGTGGATCGCGGCGGTGTGGATGTCGATCCCGAGCATGCAGCGCGCGATCACGTGCTCGAGGAAACAGGCCGCGAGCTGCCCCGCCAGCGAACCCTTGCGGCTGCCGGGGAAGCTGCGGTTGAGGTCGCGCCGGTCCGGCAGATACCGGCTGTGGGACAGGAAGCCATAGATGTTGACCGCAGGCGCAAGGATCACCGTGCCGGCCAGCCGGTGCGCGTCGAGCTTGCCCGCGAGCCGTTGGATGATTGCGGTGCCGACGATCTCGTCCCCGTGCACCGCGCCGCTGACGAACACCGCCGGGCCTGCCTTTGCGCCGTGGATCACTCTGAGGGCGAGGTTGGCGTGGAAGCCGCTGACCTGCTGGCTGACCGGGATCGCCAGGTCGCGCACTTCGCCCGGGGCGATCGCGTCTCCGGCGATGATGAAGGGTGGTGGTTCGGTGTCGCTCGGGTCCATGGTCGGGGCCCCCCCAGTAGCCCTTGCGACGATATGGCCATGGCGCGGGGCGGGTTGGCAAGCGGAATGTCCACGCGGCCTTCCCTTGGGCAGGGCAAGCCACTACATGCCGCCCCACCATGGCCCGCCCGAAACCCGAAGCGTTCGATAAGCAGAAGACCGTCGCCGAAAACCGGCGCGCGCGGTTCGACTATGCTGTCGAGGCCAAGTTCGAGGCCGGGCTGATGCTGCAGGGGACCGAGGTCAAGGCGCTGCGCGCGGGCGAAGCGAGCATCGCCGAAAGCTATGCCGAGATCCGCAATGGCGAGGCGTGGCTGATCAATGCCAACATCCCCGAATTCAGCCACGGTAACCGCTTCAACCACGAACCGCGCCGTCCGCGCAAGCTGCTGCTGCATGAGCGCGAGATCGCCAAGCTGATGGGTGCGGTGGAGCGCAAGGGGATGACGCTGGTCCCGCTCAGCATATACTTTAACGGGCGGGGCCGGGCCAAGGTTGAGCTGGCGCTGGCCAAGGGACGACAGGCGCAGGACAAGCGTGACTACCTGAAGGATCGCGACTGGCAGCGCGACAAGGCTCGCATCATGCGCGAGCGCGGGTAATGGCTGGGCCGCGCTCCAAGACCTGGGCCATGGACCAGATCCGCAGGTACATGCCCTCGCGCGAGGAAATGGCGCGCAACAAGTACCTGCGGCCGATCGCTCACCGGTTCCTCAGCCCGGAACTGTGGCGCTTCACCCGCCGCTCGGTCCCGCGGGGGGTGGCGCTGGGCCTGTTTGCCGCTTTCATCGTGCCGGTGGGGCAGATCTTCCTCGCTGCTTTTCTCGCTCTTCCGGCCCGTGCCAACGTGCCGCTTTCTGCCGTGGTGACCTTTGTCACCAACCCGCTCACCCTGCCGTTCTGGCTGGTTGCGGCCAACCGGGTCGGCGCATTCGTGCTCAAGGTCGACTCGGCCACTGTCGGTTTCGCTTCGGACGAGCTTGCCAGCGGTCGCTGGTCATGGGTGTTCGAGGCGTTCCAGCTGGCCGGGGTGACGGCGTTCGGGTTCATCGTGATCGCGATCGTCAGCGCCGCGCTCGGGTATGTACTGGCAGGGATCATGTGGCGCTTCATCGTTGCCCGCAAGCGCACGCGCCGGCTGCGGAGGATGGCGGCGGCGCTGGACGAACGGCTGAAGGCGCGGGCCGAATGATCCTGTCTGCCAGCGATGCACGTCCGCTGGCCGGGCCTGCGGCAATCGTGGGCGCGGCCCTGGTGGTGACCGCCGGGTTGCTGTGGTGGCTGAGCGGCAATCCTCTGTTGGCGGCGGTTTATGCCGGGGCGCTCGCAGTGCTGGCAGTGATAGCGGTGCTGCTCGCACGCTTTGTTCCGGACCAGTCGGCGGCGGAGGCAGGGCTGGCTGACTGGTCGGTGACAGTTCAGGCGATTGAGCAGGAAGGCGTGGCAATGGCGATCACCGACCGCGCCAACCGGCTGGTCTGCGCCAACCAGACCTACATGGACTGGTTCGGGTCCGGCCATGCGCCGCCCAATCTGCCGCTCGATCGCGCCTCCCTCGAAGCCCTGACCCGCGCCGCGCGCAAGGCCTGGCGCGACGGGGCCGGCACGGCAGAGCGTCTGGTGGCCGCCACCGGAAGCGCCGTGTGGAGGGCCGAGGCCGCCCGGGCCGGAAGAGGCGAAGACCATCTGGTCTGGCGCATGACCACGCTGGCCGAGGACCACCTGCCCGATCTGGTGGCTGGCTGGCTGACCGGCCTGTTTGGCGCGATCCTGTCCCGTGCCGGGATCGACGCGGCCCTGGTCCTGCCTGATGGACTGATCCGCGCCGTCACCCCCGGCTTCGCTGAGCGTGCGACCGGCGATTCCGCGGCGACGCTGGCCGGCCAGCAATTTGTCGCCCAACTGCGGACAGATGACCGCGACCGGATCTACTTCGCCCGCGAAGGCCGCCGCGGCGCACCCCAGACGCTGTTGCAAGTCCCGCTTAACCGACCAGACGAGCCGCGCGGCGCAGGTGCCGACGAGGCGCCATCGCTGATGCTGCTGGTCGACAGCGGCGTGGGCATCGGCGGCTGGGACGGCGGGACGCAGGCCGCCACTCCGCAGATCGAGGCGCTGATCGGCGCCTTGCCGCTGGGGCTGGCGATGACCGACCGGGATGGCCGCTTCCTGTTTGCCAACCCGCCGTTCCTGCGTGCTGCCGGGGCGGAAAATGACGGACTGCCACAGTATCCGTCCGACCTGGTGGTGCGCGAAGACAAGAGCGCGCTGGCGGATGCAGTCCGGCGCCATGGCCGGGGTGCTGCTGCCAGCGGCGATGTCGCGGTGCGTCTGCGCAGCAATCCGGATGATCCGGTGTCTCTCGGGCTGGCAGGCGTGCGCGGGCTGGGCGAGGCGGCGGTCCTGCTCAGCCTGGTCGACTCGAGCGAGGAGACGCGGCTCAAGCGCCAGGTTGCCCAGGCCACCAAGATGCAGGCCGTCGGCCAGCTGGCCGGCGGGGTGGCCCACGACTTCAACAATGTACTGACCGCGATCCTGGGCTATTGTGACCTGATGCTCCTGCGCCACACGCCGGGTGACAGCGACTATGACGATATTCAGCAGATCCGCGCTAACAGCAGCCGCGCGGCCAGTCTGACCCGGCAGTTGCTTGCCTTCAGCCGCCAGCAGACCCTGCGCCCGCAAGTGCTGCAATTGCCTGATGTGGTAAGCGAAGTGAGCCAGCTGCTGCGCCGCCTGCTGGGAGAGCGGATCGAGTTCCGCGTCCGCCATGACCGTGACCTTGGCCCGGTGCGGGCTGACCCGCAGCAGTTGGAGCAGGTAATCGTCAACCTTGCGGTCAATGCCCGCGATGCAATCCAGAGCCGGAGCGAAGGCAAGGGCCGGGTGGCGCTGTCGACCCGGCGGGTCAGCGCGGGGGACATCCGCAAGCTCGCCAGCGATATCCTGCCGGTCGATGACTACACTGTGCTGGTGGTGCAGGACAATGGCGGCGGGATCCCGCCCGAAGTGCTTGGCAAGATCTTCGAGCCGTTCTTCACCACCAAGGAACAGGGCAAGGGCGGATCGATGGGGGGCACTGGACTGGGCCTGTCCACCGTCTATGGCATCGTCAAGCAATCGGGCGGTTTCATCTTCGCCGACAACGTGACCGGGCCGGGCGGCGTGCTGGAAGGAGCACGGTTCACAATCTATTTCCCTGTCCATCGCGGCGCCATGCCGGCACCCGCCCGCGTTGCCGCCGAGCAGCCTGCTTCGGACTGGTCAGGCGGTGGACGAATCCTGCTGGTCGAGGATGAGGACATGGTCCGCGCCGTAGCCGAACGGGCGCTGGTCCGCGCCGGGTTTACGGTGACCACAGCTTCCGACGGCGAGGCAGGCCTGGCGGCGATTGCCAATGGCGGCGCGTTCGACCTGGTCGTTTCGGACGTGGTTATGCCCGGAATGGATGGACCGGCCATGGTCAAGGCTATCCGCAAGTTGCACCCGGCCATGCCGATCCTGTTCATGTCCGGCTATGCCGAAGAGCAGCTGCGCAGCGAAATCGACATGGAAAACATGCATTTCCTTGCCAAACCATTCAGCGTTCAGCAGATTAGCGACAAGGTATCCAGCCTGCTGGCGGGGCAGCGCTCCTGAGTGGCAGGTCCGCTTCGGCGCTGCGTTCACCGGCGATAAATCGCGCTGGGTTGACTGTCTCGAACCAAGCCGGAGCGGCGCGGACCAAATCGGAGGGGTGGCATGATCAGGATCGGCAAGGCGGGTGCACTGGTGATAGCGGGTGCGGGTCTGGCCCTGACCGCATTGGCGCAGGCCCAGGCGCCGGGTGACCCCGAGACTTCTCAGGGCGATGTTGCGGTCACAATCTACAACAACGGGCAGGCGCTGGTGCAGGACGTGCGCCAGCTGGCGATTGCCCAGGGCCGCAGCCGGATCGAGTTTCCCGACGTGTCGGCCCAGATCCGGCCCGAGACGCTGAGCTTCTTTGCCGCCAACACCACCATCGCGGAACAGAACTTCGATTTCGATTTGCTCACCCCCACCAAGATG
>JBKBKB010000049.1:0-557 GCA_046294735.1 Sphingomonadaceae bacterium | reverse complement strand
GCCATGCCGCGGTGAATACGTTCCCGGGCCTTGTACACACCGCCCGTCACACCACGAAAGCCTGTTGTACCCGAAGCTGGTGAGCCAACCCCTGAGCTTGTCGAAGGGGAGGCAGCCATCTAAGGTATGGCCGGTAATTGGGGTGAAGTCGTAACAAGGTAGCCGTAGGGGAACCTGCGGCTGGATCACCTCCTTTCTAAGGAGAAATAGGTGACCTACTTAAGTTTTATAAATAGTTCAGAAGTTGTGGGGAGTTGAAATTAATTCCCCGCTCCTTTTGATCTGGTATGTTCTTTGACAACAGAAGGGAAGTAAGGGTCAAGGCAGTAAGGGCGTATGGTGGATGCCTTGGCATCAGGGAGCGAGGAAGGACGCAGCGGGCTGCGAAAATCCACGGGGAGCTGCGAGCGAGCTGAGATCCGTGGGAATCCGAATGGGGCAACCTGGTGTGGTGATAAACCGCATCATCCTTAACTGAAAAGATAGGTTAAGGAGGCGAACCCAGGGAAGTGAAACATCTCAGTACCTGGAGGAGAAGAAATCAATCGAGATTCCCT
>JBKBKB010000048.1:0-561 GCA_046294735.1 Sphingomonadaceae bacterium | reverse complement strand
CAGCGCCTGATTGCCGTCGCGCATGTCGGTGGACAGCCAGATGGGGGCGGCGGTGGTGACGCGGGTGGGCCATTCGCGGTTCGCCAAGGGAACTTGCGGAAAGGCGCTGTATTTGACCGAAGGGTCGCGGAGCATGGTCATGATCTTGGTCTTCTGCTGGTCGGTTGCGAATATGTCGATCGGACCCTTGAGCGGGTGGCCGCGACTAGCGCGCAGCCAGTGTCACGCCCAAGGGCGTGTAAGTCGCAGAAGAAGGAGGGCGTTGCCGCGCATGGCCGCCCCAATGATGCAAAATGTCGCGGGACGCAAGAGGGAGAAGCGAAAATTGCGCGAATGGCAGGGCGAATGCGCGCGCTGGCGGCATGATGTTATCGCGACGGCGGCATCACCCGCCCATCACATGGCATAAGGAAAAAGGGATTGGTGAAGATTTGATTAAGTCAAGATGGATTTCTTTCGCGCCGGATTCTAGTATATAGAGCATGAGTCGAAGTTGTTCTTCGGCGTCACCAGAACAGCAAGCGGTCGCACCCGGTAACGAAGCGAATTTTTCGCTTCGAT
>JBKBKB010000047.1:0-563 GCA_046294735.1 Sphingomonadaceae bacterium | reverse complement strand
ACTGTCATAGGTTGCACCACCACCTAAGTTGTTGGCTGTGCTGTTGCCCAATGCATCAGTCTTGTTATCCGCTGCGGCGGTCGCTGCATCCAATTGGCCTTTGTTCACCGCTTGGTCTGCTGTGGTCGCATCTGCAACATTGCTGATGTTGGTGTTCGCAGCATCAATGCCCGCTGTGGTGATGCTTGGTCCACCTGTGATGGTTAAGCCACTGTTGTTTAATTTGCTGTTACCTGCGGTCACGCTATCTAGGTCAAGGTCACGGCTTAGGCTGTATTGAATGGTGTTGCCACTCTTCGCAACTTGTAAGTTCGTTTCGCCTGCTGCTGTGCCGATATCGACCGTATCTCCCGCTTTGATCGCACCTGCATTGGCACCATTGCTGGCTAAGTTCCAACCTTTGTCTAATTCACTGATCGCAGCACCTACGTTGTTCACGTCTGTGCCATTCACGGTATAGGTCGGTGCTGTCACTGCACCTGTCGTGCTGTCATAGGTTGCACCACCACCTAAGTTGTTGGCTGTGCTGTTGCCCAATGCATCAGTCTTGTTATCCGCTGCGG
>JBKBKB010000046.1:0-567 GCA_046294735.1 Sphingomonadaceae bacterium | reverse complement strand
GTTCCAGTGCCTATCCAGCACCGTGCCGACGAGAATGCCGGCATCGAGCGCAACCGCCTCACCCGGTTCAAGGTAGATCTCGCAGCCCGTGCGTGCCTTTACCTCGCGCAGGAAGGCAACCAGATCGTCGCGCTGGTAATCGGCGCGGGTAATGTGATGACCACCGCCGAAGTTCAGCCACTTGAGCCGTCCGAAGTATGGCGCGATCCTTGGCTCAAGTGCGTCCCACGTGCGTTTCAGCGGTTCGAAGTCCTGCTCGCACAGGGTGTGAAAATGCAGGCCCGAAACGCCATCGAGATGTTCGGGCTGCAACTGGTCCACCGGAAAACCGAGGCGCGAATGCGGCGCGCACGGATCATAGCGCGGCACTTCGCCTTCGGCGTGCAGCGGATTGATCCGCAGGCCAAAGTCGAACACGTCGCCTGCGGCCCGTGCCTGCGCGATCTCGGCGGAAAAGCGGGCGTGCTGCCCTGGCGAATTGAAGATCACATGGTCGGAAAGTCGCAGGATTTCCGCCATGTCCTGCGCCTTGTAGGCCGCGCAATAGGTGGCGATCTCGCCCGCATA
>JBKBKB010000045.1:0-583 GCA_046294735.1 Sphingomonadaceae bacterium | reverse complement strand
GGATCGCCGCCGGGATCATGCCGGGTGCCGCGTGATAGCGCCGCCCCTCTATGACGAGGTCGCGGTCGTGATCGGTCAGCCCGATCGTCACGCCGTCGCGCCGCTCCAGCGTCCACAGCATGGCAAAGGTGGTCAGCCTATCGCTCATGCCTCATGCACCTCGATCAGCGGCACGGCCGGCGCCGCCCCCGCCAGGAACGTCGCGCGCGTCACGCTCAGCCGGTCGTCGGCAAAGCGCACCGGCACGTCGAAGGCGAAGCTCGCCCGCACCGTGACCCCCGCCGCAGGCGCCTCGTCCAGCATCACCACCCCGCCCGGCTCGACCGTGAAGCCCTGCGTCTCCACCCCGTCGAGCAGCACCCGCACCGATCCCGGCACCGGCCGCGTGATACGCCGCGCAGGAGCATCGCCCGCCTCGCCGTAGTGCTTCACCAACACAAAGCCGCGCGTCACCCCGTCGCCCCTGCCGATCACCACCTCTGACGCCGCGAAATCGAACGGATCGCGCAACCGGAATCCCCGCGCCGGCCCGACCCGCGCGCGGAAGAAATCGAGCAGCGCCGCGATATCCGCTTCGCTGCGC
>JBKBKB010000044.1:0-584 GCA_046294735.1 Sphingomonadaceae bacterium | reverse complement strand
TCGGGCACGGCCGCGTCGCGTAGCTTCTGGAACTCGCTCTCGGGCAGCACGCGGAAGCACTGCGGGGCAGCGGCAGCGCGCGGTGAGGGCGGAGCACGCAGCGAGCGCGGCTACGGCGCACCTGCCCCGGTCCGTCACGCCCCGCACGGCCGGCGCGCTGCCACGCCTGCTGCTTGGAGATGGGCGCCACCTGCAGACTCTCCATGCCCGTGCGCGGGTTGAAGATGCGCACCTGCGCGGCAGGCGGCGGCAGGCGGTGGCAGGCGGCGGAAGCGGCGGCAGCGAGCGCGGTAGCAGCGGCGGGGGCGGCGGGGGCGGCGGGGGCGGCATGAGCAGCAGCGGCGGGGACGGCGCGTGGCGCGCACCTTGGATAGGCAGGGGTCCACGACATAGCGCACGCCGCTGATGGTCACGCTGCTCTCCGCGATGTTGGTGGCCAGCACTACCTTGCGCGTGCCGCCCGGCGCGGCCGCAAACGCCTTCAGCTGCTGCTCGGGTGGCAGCGCGGCGAATATGGGGCAGATCTAGAGAGGGCGCAACACCCAGTGTGTGAGACGGCACCAGCACACAGTGGCAGCTGCAGC
>JBKBKB010000043.1:247-587 GCA_046294735.1 Sphingomonadaceae bacterium | reverse complement strand
GCGCACGTCTTCCTGAACGTGTGTCGCCATCGCGGCACTCGGTTGGTCGAGGGATGCGAGCCGGTGAAGGGCGGGCGGCTGGTCTGCCCCTATCACGCCTGGACCTATGCCCTTGACGGCGCGCTGGTCGGCCTGCCGCGCGCCGACGCTTTTCCGGGCCTCAACAAGGGGGATTACAGGTTGCGCAAGCTGCCGACGCGCGAGGTAGGCGGCTTGATCTGGTTCGCGTTCGACGACGCCGCCCATTTCAGCGAAGCCGAAGCGCTGGGCCTCGATTTCGCCGCGTTCGACCTTGCCGGACAGCACGCATTCCGCAGACGCACGCACAAGGTCGCGGCAA
>JBKBKB010000043.1:0-237 GCA_046294735.1 Sphingomonadaceae bacterium | reverse complement strand
GGCACGATCGCGCCCTTCTTCAAGGACGGCATCGCCGCCGCCGACACGATGGGGACGCATCAACGCTCCGCCGTCGGCCGCGCCGCTGAACGCGAAGCATTGTCGTCGAGCGACTGGGCGGTACTGCGTGGGGCGATCACCTATACCTATCAGATGTTTCCCGGTGCCGTGCTGGTCGTCAGCCCCGATTACATCAATCTGATCGTGCTGATGCCGCAGGACGAAAACAACGTGCTG
>JBKBKB010000042.1:0-589 GCA_046294735.1 Sphingomonadaceae bacterium | reverse complement strand
GAGGGCGCGGAGGGGGCGCTGGCCCAGCTGCGGCTTGCAGATGAGGACGTGGCCAATGATGTGGCGCGTGCGTCGCGGGAGGTTGGCGACTCGTCCGCAGCTGAGGTCGCGCGCGGCCGCGGAAGCCTGCGGCTGCGCGCGCGTGCGAGCTCGCCACCGCGCGACTTTGTCACGGACGCTGACGCGTTCACGGATGGCGGTTGGAGCGATGGGGAGGCGGAGGCGGCGCAGGCGGCAGCGGCGCGTGAGCCGGCGCCGGCGCCAGCACCGGCACCGCACGCGGCTACTCAGGGCACCACCAGTCGCGCCGAGCGGCGGCGTCAAGCTCGCGCGCAGCGTCGCGCAGGTGAGAGAGAGGGAGCGAGGAGGGGGCGAGAGGGGGTCGCGTGCCGACTCGTTTGCTCACCAACCGCACGAGCGCAGCTGCTGCTGCCGCCGCCACAGACGCCCCCACCAGCATCGCCATCGCCGCCGCTGCCTCACCTGGGCGCGTCTGCACCTGCCGGGCCTTCCCGCACTTGGCGTCTTGCCCTGTGGCGCAAGGTGGTGCCGCCGCAGCCCGCCCTGCGCCCGCGTCGTGGCGCGCACG
>JBKBKB010000041.1:0-592 GCA_046294735.1 Sphingomonadaceae bacterium | reverse complement strand
GCTCGCGCAGCTGCTTCGCCTCACTCGCTGCTGCAACATGGCGCGCGCGCAGCTGCTCTGCCTCGCCTTTCAGCTCGGCATTGCGCCCAAGCAGCTGTCTCGCCTCTCTCGCTGCGGAAGCATTGCGCTCAAGCAGCTGCTCCGCCTCGCTCACTGCTGCAGCAATGCGCTCACGCAGCTGCTCCGCCTCACTCGCTGCCTCCTCTAGCTCGGCATTGCGCCCACGCAGCTGTTCCGCCTTGCTTGCTGGCTCCTCCAGCTCAGCAATGCGCCCAAGCAGCTGCTCCGCCTCGCCTTCCAGCTCGGCATTGCGCCCACGCAGCTGCTTCGCCTCTCTCGCTGCTGCAGCATGGCGCGCGCGCAGCTGCTTCGCCTTGCCTTCCAGCTCGGCATTGCGCTCACGCAGCTGCTCCGCCTCGCTCACTGCCTCCTCCAGCTCAGCAATGCGCCCAAGCAGCTGCTCCGCCTCGCTCGCTGCCTCCTCCAGCACAGCAATGCGCCCACGCAGCTGCTTCGCCTCTCTCGCTGCTTCAGCATGGCGAGCGCGCAGCTGGTACGCGTTGCCTTCCAGCTCGGCGGGGGGCGGTCGCGG
>JBKBKB010000040.1:0-604 GCA_046294735.1 Sphingomonadaceae bacterium | reverse complement strand
CGCCTTCTATCGCGGCCTGAAAGACGCCGAAAAACTGACCGGAATCACACTTTCCACTAGCCGTGATTCGTACAATTCGAGTACACTGGCGGATGAGGAATGACTAATATGTCTTTTGATTCAATTGCCTGCAAGGAAGTGCATACTTCCTTCACACGGGTGGGGTCACAGGTTCAATCCCTGTCGCGCCCACCATGATTTCAACGATTTGCGTTGAAGCATGGCTGGAGATATCCAACATCGGTAGTTGACCGTTGCAGCCACAGACCAGCACCGGCGCTTCTATGTGCCCTCGGCAAGTCGATGGTTGCCGCCGAGGATGAAGCGAAGCGAGCAATTTCGCCCTCATCCCCGGCCATCACAGTCTCTCACATATCGTCGAAGCGCGGGGCGCCTTCGAAATCCGCCTGCCCGAACGGCTTGTCGGTGAAGAGATAGGCATAATAATAATTGCGCAGCCTGGCATGGAAGGCGCGGATGCGATCCTGATAGGCGAATTGCGCCTGCATGTCGGTGTCAGCGAGGCGGGCGAGCAGTGCCTGCACGCCGACTGAGGGCAGCAGCCAGCCGACCGAATGGGCGGCAGCATCGCGCGCCTCGATCC
>JBKBKB010000003.1:0-401335 GCA_046294735.1 Sphingomonadaceae bacterium | reverse complement strand
GTGTGCTCTCGTCAAAGAGATTTCCTTGCGCCTCAAACTCGAGGACCTCCCCCAAGGTCACTTGGGTACCTTCGATTTTGCTTGAAAGAACCGCTTCCCGATTCGTCAAAGGTGAGAGCAGGATGTTCCGATTTGGAATGCCAGCCAAGACGCCCTCATAGCGCGCGATAGCCGCGTTAGCTGGCCCAACTAGGGGAAAAAGCGTTGCCAAGTCGAGCTCGGCGGGAGGGAACTGCCCTTGGTGGTAGTTTACCGGCAATGGAATGCGCCTCCCGATTTGATGATCGTTCGTTCGAAACAATTGACTTTGATGATCGCAAGCTAGCGTTTTGCTTACATCAAGCAGCTTTGTGTTCAAAGCGCGATCATCAAACCTGAGCTAGGTGCACCTCGATCGAAAGTTGACCGCTAGGTTGTGGACTGCCAAGCGCGCGCGCCATGACAGCGTTCAAAGAAGGCGATCCGACCACGCTCAACCGGCTGTACGGCCGCAGCCAGGGCAAGCCCCTGCGTGCCGGGCAGCAGGAGCTGGTCGACAAGCTGCTGCCGCAGATCGCCGTGCCGGATGATGGCCCGGTGACGGCGGAGCGCCTGTTCGGGCAGGACTGCCCGCTCCATTTTGAAATCGGCTTCGGCGGCGGCGAGCACCTGGCCTACCGCGCCGACCTGCTGCCCGATCACGGCTTCATCGGGGCGGAGCCGTTCGTTAACGGGGTGGCGCAGGCGCTGGTCCATGTGCGCGACGGGCGGCTCGCCAATGTTCGCCTGCACTGGGGCGACGCACTGGAAGTGCTGGCGCGCATTCCCGATGGCAGCCTGACCATGCTCTACCTGCTCCACCCTGATCCCTGGCCCAAGGCCAAGCACGCCAAGCGGCGGATGATGAACGACGGGCCGGTGAAGCTGTTCGCTCAGAAGCTGAAACCGGGCGGGGAGTTCCGCTTTGGCACCGACCATGCCGTCTACCTGCGCCACGCGCTGATGGTGATGCGGCGCCACTCCGACCTGTTCGAGTGGCAGGTCAAGGGCCGGGAAAGCTGGGAAATCCGCCCCTCAGGCTGGTGCGAAACCCGCTACGAACACAAGGCCCGCACCGTATACGGCCACGAGGTGTGGTACTTTCGATACCGGCGGCGGTGACGCTTACGGCCCCTTAACCAGCTTCCCGTCTTTCATGATCACGGTGAAGTTAGACGCCGGGTCGCCGATCAGGTCGATATCGGCCAGCGGATCACCGCGCACCAGAATGAGATCGGCAAGCGCCCCTTCCGCGACCACGCCGAGCCGCCCTGGATAGGGTGTGCGCGGGCCGGACAGGGCGAGCAGTTCGGCATTGCCCGAGGTCACCAGCTTCAGCAGCTCGCCGGGGGTGAAGTAGGGTTTCAATCGCAGGATATAGGCATTCTGCTGGGCGTTCAGATCAGGCTCAAACAGGAAGTCAGTCCCCCAGGCGAGCTTTACGCCGAGCCGCTTGGCCATCGGCCAGACCTGCCGCTGCCCTTCGATCACCGGCTTGCGCTTTTCGCGCCGCTTGGGATCCATCGCCTCGGTCGAATCGACCAGCATCTGCCCTGACAGCCAGATTCCCCGTTCGGCCATCAGCCTGAGCGTGTCTTCATCGAGCAGATTGCCGTGCTCGATCACCTTCACCCCGGCCTCGATCGCGCGGCGCACCGATTTGGGGTGGTAGGCATGGACGGTGACGTAGGTGTTCCAGTCATCCGCCGCATCGACCGCCGCCTTCATCTCGTCGAGCGTGTATTGCGTCACATCGAGCGGATCATATTCCGAACTGGTGCCGCCACCCGCCGCAATCTTGATCTGGCTCGCACCCATGCGCAGGTTTTCGCGCACGGCGGTGAGCACTTCGTCGCGGCCATCGGCGATCACGCTGGCCCAGACTTCCTCGGCCTTGGACATCCTGCCCGAAAAGCGGCGCGATGGTTCGTCCGGTCCGCGCAGATCGGCATGACCCGAGGTCTGCGAGATCATCGGTCCCGAGGGCCAGATGCGCGGCCCCATTACGGTGCCGTTGTCGATCAGCTTCTTGAGCATGAACGAAGGTCCGCCAACGTCGCGCACCGCGGTGAAGCCGCGCAGCAGCATCGCGCGCGACTGTGCGGCGGACAGCTGCAAGACCTTCTCTAGGCTCATGTCCGGTGCGGCCATGGCGGCGGGCGAGAGGCTGTTGAACATCATGTGCACGTGATTGTCGATCAGACCGGGCATCAGGGTCTGCCCTGTCCCGTCGATCACTGTCGCCTCGGACGAGGTGGGTGCGGCCTCCGGTCCGATCGCGGCGATGATATTGCCCCGCACGACCACGGTGGTCGGCGCTGAAAGCGCATCGGCGGTGCCATCGAACACCCGGACATCGGTGAACACCACCTCGGGCGCGGGCGATTCCTGCGCGGCGAGCGGGGTCACTGGAGCCAGCATCAGGGCTGCAAGCAAAGCCAGCGGCTGGCGTGAAATTCTCGTCAGCATGGCTCGAACTCCCGTCACGCGAGACGAATGACACATGCAATAGCTCATGCCAAGGCCGATCAGGGATTTGGGTCTGCACCTGCCGCGCTGCGTGGCATCCGCCACCACGGCAACAGTGCAAAGGCGATCAGGCTAGCTAGCCCGGGGCAAGCCAGCTCGCCCCCAGCGCGAAAACCATCGCCCAGTAGGCAAGGCCCGCGCCGACGGTCGTTACCCCACAACCCCCGCGCCCGCCAGCACGGCCAGCGTCAGGATATCCGGTGCGATGGCGGTCATCGGCGCGATCTGAACCGGCTTTTCCATCCCGATCAGCATCGGTCCTATGGTGGCGTTGCCGGCCAGTTCGCGCAGCAGCTTGGCCGAGAGGTTGGCCGACTGCAGGCCGGGCATGATCAGCACGTTGGCCGGCCCGGACAGGCGGCTGAACGGATAGAGCGCCATGACCTTGGGATTGAGCGCGGCATCAGGTGCCATTTCGCCCTCGTACTCGAAGTCCGGCTTCTGCGCGTCGAGGATCGCCACCGCGTCACGAATATTGCCCAGCCACTGGCCCGGCGGGTTGCCGAAGGTCGAGTAGGACAGGAACGCGACCCGCGGCTCATGCCCCATGCGGCGCGCGACCTGCGCGGTTTCGGTGGCGATGTGCGCCAGCTGTTCGGCGGTCGGCCGTTCGTTGATGGTGGTATCGGCAAGGAAGGTGGTGTGGTTCTTGCCGATCATCATGTGGATACCGAACGGCACCCCGCCCGGCTTGGAATCGAGCACCCGGTTCACCTCGCGCGCGGTCTGCGCGAAGGTGCGGGTCAGCCCGCTGATCATGGCATCGCCGTGACCCAATGCCACCAACAGCGCGGCGAACACGTTGCGTTCCTGGTTGACCATGCGGCGCACGTCGCGCTCGGTATAGCCTTTGCGCTGGAGCCGCTTGTAGAGATATTCGACCATCGCCGGAACATGGGGGCTGTCGGCCGAGTTCTGGATCTCGAACGTGCCGGGATCGGACACACCCAGCATGTGCAGCTTGTCCAGCACCCGCTTGGTCCGCCCGACCAGGATCGGGGTGCCATAGCCGAAATCGCGGTACTGGATCGCGGCGCGCAGCACCACGTCCTCTTCGGCCTCGGCAAACACCACTCGGCCCGGATTGGAGCGCGCCAGTTCATAGGCATTGGTCAGCGCCGAAGTGGTCGGGTTGAGGCGTGACTTAAGTGAATGGCGATAGGCGTCAAGATCGGCAATCGGTGCCTTGGCCACGCCGCTGTCCATCGCCGCCTTGGCCACCGCTGACGAGACAACCTCGATCAGGCGCGGGTCGAACGGAGCCGGGATGATGTAGTCGGTGCCGAACTTGTGGTTCTTGCCATAGGCGGCGGCCACTTCGTCGGGCACCCGCTCGCGGGCCAACTCGGCAATCGCACGCGCCGCGGCGACCTTCATTTCCTCGTTGATCGTGGTCGCCTGCACGTCGAGCGCGCCGCGGAAAATGAACGGGAAACCGAGGACATTGTTGACCTGATTGGGGAAATCGCTGCGCCCGGTGGCAACGATGGCATCGGGCCGCACCGCCTTGGCTTCATCGGGCATGATTTCCGGCACCGGGTTGGCCATCGCGAAGATGATCGGCTTGTCAGCCATCCTGGCCACCCATTCGGGCTTCAGGGCACCCGCTGCGCTGAGGCCGAGGAAGATATCGGCCCCGACCAGCGCTTCTTCCAGCGTGGTTGCTGCGGTATCGACCGCATGGGCGCTCTTCCACTGGTCAAGGTCGGGCCGGTCGCGGGTGATGGGGCCGGACCGATCGCACATGATCACATTGTCATGCCGCACCCCCATCGCTTTGATCAGCGCGGTGCAGGCAATCGCGGCCGCACCCGCGCCGTTCACCACCACCTTCACGTCCTTGAAGTCGCGTCCGGTGATGTGGCAGGCATTGAGCAGCCCGGCGGCGGAAATGATCGCGGTGCCGTGCTGGTCATCGTGCATGACCGGAATGTTCATCCGTTCCCGCAGCGCGGCCTCGATGATGAAGCATTCCGGCGCTTTGATGTCTTCAAGGTTGATGCCGCCAAAAGTCGGCTCCATCAACGCGACCGCGTTGATGAACGCTTCCGGATCCTCGGTATCGAGTTCGATGTCGATCGAATCGACGTCAGCGAAGCGCTTGAACAGCACCGCCTTGCCTTCCATCACCGGCTTGGATGCGAGCGCACCGAGGTTGCCCAGGCCAAGGATCGCGGTGCCGTTGGAAATGACGGCGACAAGGTTCGACTTGGCCGTGTAGCGCGCAGCCAGCGACGGGTCGGCTGCAATCGCTTCGACTGGCACGGCCACACCGGGTGAATAGGCCAGGCTCAGGTCGCGCTGGGTCGCCATCGGCTTGGAAGCGATGATCTCGATCTTACCCGGGCGGATGGTCTCGTGGTAGAACAGCGCCTCGCGCGCGGTGAAACTTGGCGTCTTCTCTTCGGCCATGTGTCTTTCCCCCTCGATTCCCGATCCGCGTCCGGCTTAGCCGAGCCATCCACGCGGCGATAGGGGAAAGGCGACAGGTGCGCCCTTCCCGAATCGAGCCTGTGCGGCTTAGGTCGCACAGCTCATGACCGCCCGGCCCACCCCGATGATGGAACAGTACCACGCGCTCAAGCGCGAGGCTGGTGACTGCCTGCTGTTCTACCGCATGGGCGATTTCTTCGAGCTGTTCTTCGACGATGCGCGGGTCGCCGCAGGAGTGCTCGACATCGCGCTCACCAGCCGAGGCGAGCATGGCGGCGAAGCGGTGCCGATGTGCGGGGTGCCGGTCCACGCGGCGGAAGGCTATCTCGCCCGCCTGATCCGCGCCGGATGCCGGGTGGCGATCGCCGAGCAGGTCGAAACGCCGGAGGAAGCGAAGCGGCGGGGCGGATCGAAGGCGCTGGTGCGGCGCGACATCGTGCGGTTCGTGACGGCCGGGACGCTGACCGAGGAAACCCTGCTCGAACCGCGCCGGGCCAATGTGCTGGCCGCGCTGTGCGAGGTGCGCGGTGTGGTCGGGCTGGCCGCGGTCGACATTTCGACCGGGCGGATGGAGCTGGAAGAGTGCGCTGCCGACCAGGCGGGATCAGCGCTCGCCCGGCTCGGCCCGGCGGAAGTGATCACGCCGGAGGGGTGGGAGCACGCCCCCGATACCGCCATCGAGCGCCCGCGCGGCAGCTTTGCCAGCCACGACGGTGAGGCGGCGCTGAAGCGCCTGCACGGGGTCGCCACGCTGGACGGATTCGGCCCCTTTACCCACGCCATGCTGGCCGCGGCAGGCGGCCTGATCGCCTATCTCGACCATGTCGGGCGCGGCACAATGCCCCTGCTGCTGCCCCCGGTCATGCGCGATAATACCGCCCTGTTGGCAATGGACGAGGCGACCCGGACCAGTCTGGAAATTGTCGAGTGCCAGCGCGGCGGGCGGGCGGGCAGCCTGCTGGAAGCGGTCGACCGATGCGTAACCGCCGCCGGGGCGCGGCAACTGGCGCAGGACCTGTCTGCCCCGCTGACGGACCGAGCGGCGATCGAGGCGCGGCTGGCACTGGTCGGCTTCTTCCACGGCGATCCGATCCTGCGCGCCGATCTGCGCAGCGCCATGCGCGCCTTGCCCGATATCGGCCGGGCGCTGGGCCGGATCGTCGCCGGACGGGGATCGCCGCGCGATCTGGGCCAGCTGCGCGACGGGCTGGGCGCGGCGCGCCGGATTCGTGATGCCCTCGCCAGCCAGCCGGACCGGCCAGCCTTGCTTGATGCCTTGCTCCCGGCTCTCGGCGGGCATGGCGCGATGGTCGACTGGCTTGAGCGCGCACTGGTGCCAACCCCGCCAACCGAGCGCCAGCACGGCGGCTATATCGCAACCGGGTATGACGCTGCGCTCGACGAGTTGCGCCAAGTGTCGGGCAATGCCCGCCGCGCGATTGCCGCGCTTGAATCGCGTTACCGGGCCGAGACCGGGATTGCCGCGCTCAAGATCCGGCACAACGGGGTGCTGGGCTATTTCATCGAAGTGCCGAGCCGCCATGGCGATGCGCTGATGGCGGCAGACAGTGGCTTTACCCACCGGCAGACCATGGCCAGCGCGGTGCGGTTCAACTCGCTCCATCTGCACGAGGAAGCGAGCCGTATCGCCGAGGCGGGCGGCCATGCCCTGGCAGCCGAAGAGGCGCACTTCGAGGAGCTGTGCAGCGCGGTGGTCGCAGCGCGCGAGGCGATTGCCGCAACCGCTGCGGCGCTGGCGCGGATCGATGTCGCAGCCGGTCAGGCGGAGCGCGCAGCCGACGGCGACTGGTGCAGGCCGGAGATGGTCGAGCAACCCGTCCTGGCGATCGCCGGGGGCCGGCACCCGGTGGTCGAAGCGGCGCTGGCCAGGCTAGGCGACCGGTTCGTGGCCAACGATTGCATGCTCTCAGCCGATGACCGCCTGTGGCTGATCGGCGGGCCCAACATGGGCGGCAAGTCGACCTTCCTGCGCCAGAATGCGCTGATCGTGCTGCTGGCCCAGGCCGGGTGCTACGTGCCCGCCGGGTCGGCCCGGATCGGGCTGGTCGACCGCCTGTTCAGCCGGGTCGGCGCATCGGACAACCTCGCCCGCGGGCGTTCGACCTTCATGGTGGAGATGGTCGAAACTGCCGCAATCCTGGCGCAGGCGACCGAGCGCAGCTTCGTCATTCTCGACGAGGTCGGCCGCGGCACTTCGACCTATGATGGCCTGGCGCTGGCCTGGGCGGTGGCCGAAGCGGTCCATTCGGCCAACCGGTGCCGGTGCCTGTTCGCCACGCACTATCACGAACTGGCGCGGCTGGCGGAGACCTGTGAGGCGCTGTCGCTGCACCACGTCCGCGCGCGCGAATGGAAAGGCGATCTGGTGCTGCTCCACGAACTGGCGAACGGCCCGGCGGACCGCAGCTACGGCCTCGCCGTGGCGCGGCTGGCCGGGGTTCCGGCGCAAGTCGTCGCCCGCGCCAGAACCGTGCTGGAAAAGCTGGAGAAAGGCCGCGCCGAAACCGGCGGGCTGGCAGCCGGGCTGGGTGACCTGCCGCTGTTCGCGGCCGCCAGCAAGGCACCCGAACCCCGCTCTGACCCCTTGCGCGACCGGCTCGATGCGCTCGACCTCGATGCGCTCAGCCCGCGCGAGGCGCTGGAGGTGCTCTACCAGCTCAGGCAGGAAAGCGCTTCTACCGATCCTTAACCCGGCGGCGCTATGCTCCCGGGCCATGTACCGCCACCTGTTCCGCAACCGCTGGATCGCGCTCGGATTTGTCGTGCTGTCGGCCGCCAGCGCGGCCAGCCTGGTCGGGACCGAGGAAGGCGGTGGCATGATTGACCAGGCCACTGCCCAGTTGCACGACCAGAAGGCCGAATTCGAACAGGAAGCAGCCGCGCTGTCGAAACCGACCCGCAGCCACACCGTGATCGATGTCGAAGATGCCGACTGGGATGCCGATGATGAACTCGACACTGTCGATCCGGGCACGGGGTTCGATCCGGCCCCGGACGAGGCGAGCGGGTTCGATTGAGCAGCTGACCTCCATCCAACCCCGGGCGACTGAAATTAACGTGTCGGAACAGGCACTTCGCTAGAATAATCGTAAAACCCGCGCCCCGTCTTGCGGCCGAGCCAGCCGGCTTCGACATACTTCACCAGCAGCGGTGCCGGGCGATACTTGCTGTCACCGGTGGTGTCATAGAGCACCTTGATGATCTCGAAACAGGTATCAAGGCCAACAAAATCAGCCAGTTGAAGCGGCCCCATCGGGTGATTGAGGCCAAGACGGCAGCCCTTGTCGATATCCTCGATATTGGCGGTAGACTGGCCCAGCACAAAGATCGCCTCGTTGATCATCGGCAACAGGATGCGGTTGACGACGAATCCGGGCTCGTCCTGGCTGAGCACCACTTCCTTGCCCAACCGCTGAGCAAAGGCGACCACCCGATCGGTGGTTTCCTGCGATGTGGCAAGGCCGGGAATGACCTCGATCAAGCCCATGACTGGCACCGGATTGAAGAAATGCAGCCCGATGAAGCGGGCCGGATCGGGCGAGAAATTCGCCATCCGGGTAATCGGGATCGAGCTGGTGTTGCTGGCCATGACCGCGCCTTGCGACAGGACCTTGCCGGCGGCCTCGAAGATGGTTTTCTTGACGCTCTCGCGCTCGGTCGCGGCTTCGATGATCAGGTCAGCTTCGGCCATCGGTTCGTAGTTTCCGACTGCGGTGATCCGCGTGAGCGCCGCCTCGGCGTCCTCGATCCCGATCTTGCCCCGCCCGACCAGCTTGCCGAGCGCCTTGTCGATACCCGTCCGGGCCTTCTCTGCTACGGCCAGATCGATATCGGTCAGCAGAACCTGCATCCCGTTCTGGGCCACGGTCTGGGCGATGCCGGAGCCCATCTGCCCGGCCCCGATCACGGCAACTTTCTGCATTGCACAACCCCTTCGCATCTGCAGCAAAGTGCGGCTGTTAGCCCCGGGGGAGCAGTCTGGCTAGTGCGCTTTTCGCATCGCGGCAAACAAGACAGCAATCAGCGGCTGGCGCCGGGAAGCCACTTCACATCCGTCTGCCCGTCGTCGTTGAGCACGCGGGCAAGCACGAACAGGTAATCCGACAGACGATTAACGTAAGCGCTCGCGGCTGGATTGACCGGCTCGGCCCCAGCCAGCGCGGTCACGGCGCGCTCCGCCCGCCTTGCAATGGCACGGGCAAGATGGGTCTGGCCCGCCGCCACGCTGCCGCCAGGCAGGATGAAGCTGGTCAGCGGCTCCAGCCGTTCGTTGAGTTCGTCAATCTGCTGTTCCAGCCACGTTACCTGCGACGGCACGATCCGCAGCACCATGTCCGACGGGGCGAAGTCCTCGCCCCCGATTTTTCCAAGGGGGGTCGCGAGATCGGCGCCTAGGTCGAACAGGTCGTTCTGGATCCGGAACAGCGCATCACACAGGCTGCCCTGCGCGATGGCTGCTGCGGCAAGTCCGAGTGCGCTGTTGAGTTCGTCTACCTCACCAATGGCCGCGATCCGCAGCGAGTGCTTGGATGTTCTGGACCCGTCGACCAGGCCGGTCGTGCCATCATCGCCCGTGCGGGTGTAGATCTTGTTGAGCTTTACCATGGCCGAAGCCTCAGCGCGAGGCGGCGAGGATGACCGCCACAACCACGATCGCCAGCGCCTGGTACTTGATCCGGGCGAACATCATCTTGTTCTGCAGCAGCTGCATGTCGGTTGCGGTTTCACCTTGCCCGGTCTCGAGATCGATCTTGGTACTTTTCATGAACGCCACGATACCCCGCACCAGCGAGACGAGGACCAGCACCATGAGGGCGACGAGCACAATGACCAGGAAGGTGTTCATGGCGCTAACCTAGGTACTCGCCAGCGAAATTCCAGCGGGAAAGTTGCGTTGCCGCAACGAAGCCGCCAGCGCCGGTCCATCCTCGCCCCGCAGGCGGCGTTCGGCCAGCCCGAACCCGCCTTCACCCGAGCCGCGCCGCTTGGCGAGTTTGCGCCCCGTCTGGTCCATCAGCAGCGGATGGTGGCTCCAGCGCGGGACCGGCAAATCGAGCAAGGCCTGAAGCAGGCGGTGGATATGGGTGGCCGCGAACAGGTCGGCCCCGCGGCTGACCAGGGTGATGCCATCGGCCGCATCGTCCAGCGTGGCGGCCAGATGGTAACTGGCAGGCAGATCCTTGCGCACCAGCACGACATCGCCCAGCGCCAGCGGATCGGCCTGCTGCATCCCGGCGAGCGTATCCTCCCATGCGAGCCGCCCGGTCAGGGCCAATGCTCTCCCGACATCGAGCCGCAAAGCCGCCGGTTGCGACGGATCGACCCTGCGGCCCTTGCAGGTGCCGGGATAGACCAGTCCCTCCGGACCGGGCGTTGCCCCGGCTTCCTCGATGCCCTTGCGGCTGCAGGTGCAGGGGTAAAGCAGGTCCATGACCTCAAGCCGCGCCGCTGCCGCGCGATAGCTGTCCAGCCGGGCCGACTGCGGCGGCAATTCCTCCCACTCCAGCCCGAGCCATGCCAGATCGCGCCGGAACTCGTCGGCCAGTTCGGGGCGGCTGCGCGGCCCGTCGATATCCTCGATCCGCAGCAGAAAGCGCCCGCCATTTGCCCGCGCCAGATCGTGCGCCACCACCGCCGAAAAGGCATGGCCGAGGTGCAGCGGCCCGTTCGGGCTGGGGGCAAAGCGGGTGACGATCGGTGTGGTTGGCATGGCGCGTGCGTGGACATCCCTGTGGATAGCCTGTCTGTAACAGGGTTGACGCCTTTCTGCGCAAATGCATCTTCGACATCAATCAGGGAGAAGCGCTTGTGTTCAAGGCCGATCTGATCGAACGGGCCGCCAAGGTCCGAAGTCCGCAGGATGATCCGGCGCGCAACCTCGCGTCGTGCCCTTCACTCGTTCTCAATGCCGACTATACCCCGCTCTCCTACTACCCCTTGAGCCTGTGGCCGTGGCAGACCGCGATCAAGGCGATCTTCCTGGACCGGGTCAACGTGATCGAGACCTACGACCGGCACGTCCATTCCCCTTCGCTCGACATGAAAATACCGAGCGTGATTGCCCTGAAACAATACGTCAAACCAAGCGAGTTTCCGGCCTTCACCCGCTTCAACCTGTTCCTGCGTGACCGGTTCGCCTGCCAGTACTGCGGCGACACCCACCACCTCACCTTCGACCACGTGATCCCGCGCCGCCTCGGCGGGCGGACAACGTGGGAAAACATCGCCACTGCCTGCGCCCCTTGCAACATGAAGAAGGGCGGGCGCACGCCCAGGCAGGCGGGGATGCACCTTGCCTCGCAGCCGATCCGGCCGACCCACTGGCAACTGCAGCAACAGGGCCGACTGTTCCCGCCAAACCATCTGCACGAGACCTGGCGGGACTGGCTCTACTGGGACATCGAGCTGGAGGGGTGAGGCAGCTTAAGTGACCGCCGCCCGCTGCCTGAACTCGGGCCTGTCCCACGCCCCGGTCGCCAGAATATCCGCCAGTTCCTGCGCCGAGCGGGCCATGTCCTCGAAGCGCAGATAAGCAGGCGCGAAGCCTAGCCGCAGGATATCGGGCGCGCGGAAGTCACCGATGATCCCGCGAGCGATCAGGGCCTGGCACAGGGCGTACGCCTCGGGGTGGCGGAACGACAGCTGGCTGCCGCGCTGTGCCGGGTTGGGCGGTGAGACCAGCTCCAAGATCACGCTAGCCTCGCCCAAGCACTCCAGCAGGAAGGTGCTCAGCGCCTGCGATTTGGCGTAGAGCGGCCCGACCCCGATTTCCGCGACCAAATCGACTCCGACCTCCAGCGCCGCGAGGCCGAGGATCGGCGGGGTGCCGCACAACAGGCGCGCAACACCGGGCGCGGGCGCGTAATCGTCGGTAAAGGCAAACGGCGCTGCATGGCCCATCCACCCGGTCAGCGGCTGTTCCAGCGCGCCGTGGTGCCGCTCGGCAACGAAAGCATAGGCCGGAGCGCCGGGGCCGCCGTTCAGGTACTTGTACCCGCACCCGACCGCGAAGTCCGCCTCGCAAGCGTTCAGATCGACCGGCAGCGCCCCGCCCGAGTGCGACAGATCCCACAGCACAAGCGCGCCTGCTTCATGCGCAGCGCGGGTCAGCGCCGCCATGTCATGCAATGCGCCTGTCTTGTAATGGACATGGGTCAGCAGCAGCAGCGCGATGTCATCGCCCAGCGCCTCGACCAGCCGCTCGCGCTCCGCCAGCCGCCGAGTGGCCAGCCCCTGCGCCTGCAGCCCAGCGATCATGTAGAGGTCAGTCGGGAAATTGCCCGGCTCACTCAGGATCGCCTTCCGCCCCGGACTCATTGCCAGCGCAGCCGCGATCAGTTTGAACAGGTTCACACTGGTCGAATCGCACGCGATGACTTCGTGCGGCTCAGCCCCGATCAGCGGCGCGATCTTGGCACCCACGCGCTGCGGCAGGTCGATCCAGCCCGCGGTGTTCCAGCTGCGGATCAGGTCTGTCCCCCACTCGCCGCGCACAACCTGTTCTAGCCGCGCGGGTGTATCGTTGGGCAGCGCGCCCAGCGAATTGCCATCGAGGTAGATCACCCCATCGGGCAGAACGAACCGGTTGCGGTATTCCGCCAGCGGATCGGCGGCGTCGATCGCGCGCGCCCTTTCCAGCAGGTTCACAGCGCCGTCCTCACGCTGAGCAGTTCGGGGAAGAAAGCCTGTTTCAGCACGCCCGCAAGATAAGGCACGCCCGGGGTGCCGCCGGTCCCGGTCTTGAAGCCGATGATCCGCTCCACTGTCTTGAGGTGTCCGAAGCGCCAGCGCTGAAAATGGTATTCGAGGTCGACGAGCTTCTCGGCCAGTTCATACAGGTCCCAGTGCGCAGGCGGATCGCGGTAGATTTCGGCCCAGGCCGCTTCGACGTCGGGACTGTGCGCCCACGCTGCCCCGACCTCGCGCGCCAGCACGTCGCCCGAAATTGCGAAGCCGCGCCGGGCGAGCAGCTGGATGGCTTCGGCATAGATGCTCCCCCGGCGCAGCTCGGCGCGCAACATCGCGGCAACCTCGGGCGTAGCATCGTGCAGACGGACCATGTCCGGCTTACGCCCGCCGAGGACAAATTCCATCATCCGGTACTGCGCACTCTGGAACCCGCTCGATCCGCCCAGATGCGGGCGAATGGTAGAATAGTCGTGCGGGGTCATGGTGCTGAGCACGTCCCAGCTCTGGATCAGCTGCCCTTGCGCGCGTGCGACGCGGGCGAGCATCTTGAAGGCCGGGCGCAGGGTGTCGGCAACGATGCAGTCCCGCGCGGCAACCAGTTCGTGCAGGCACAGCTTGAGCCACAGCTCGCTTGCCTGGTGAACCACGATGAACAGCATCTCGTCATGCGCGCCCGAGGCCGGGTGCTGGGCGGAGAGAATCCTGTCAAGATCAAGATAGGATGAGTAGGTTACGTCCTGAGCCATGGTTCACGCCCTAGCGCGAAGCCGTTGCCGATGAAACTACTGCTCGATCACGCGCATATGCGGATGGTGCTTCTCGAGGTGCTTCTTGACGATTTTCAGGTTCCGCGTGTTGGCACGGAACAGGAAGTCCGCCGCATCGCCCACCACCGGCACCATGCCAAGCAGGGCGTCGAACCCGACATTGCCCATCATGCGCCAAAGCTTCCATTTGGGCAGGCCCAGGTTGCGCGCTTCCCATACAAGATAACTGCCCATCGCTGCGGCCACGATATCACCCAGCACCGGAACCAGCCCGATCGCCTGATCAAGCCCAAAGCGATAGCCAGTGCCTGGAACTACGAAGCTGCGTTCCAGCAGAAATTCCATCGCCTCGATCCGCTTGCGGATCGAAACCGGGTCATTCCCGGTGGGCAGTTCGAAACCCATGGCCTGCGCACGGGGCGACTGAATCATTGTGCAACCCTCCTGCCCGAACGCCGGGCATGGGTTTTACATGGGGCGTTGTGACAGCGCGAACAAGGGATGCACGCTCCAGCGGTTCTCCTGAAAACCCCGCACCCCGCCCCGCACCAGCGACCACCGGATCGGTGCGCCGAGCGGAATGAACAGGTTCTCCGCCAGCATCAGCCGCTCGGCTTCAGCGAGAAGCGAGGCTTGTTCAGCCGGGGTGGCGACCGCTAGCGACTGGCGCACCAGTGCATCGGCCCCTTCCGAACATGGGCCATCGGTTGAGCGGCAGTTGAACTGATTGAGAAACCAGCGTGCACCGGCAAACCGGGCGAGCCGGTCCTTCAGCACCAGGTCGGACGCATCCTCCCTTTCGGCCCGGCGCGCAGAAATACCCGCAGCCGCGAGTCCGCGCTGGACCTGGGCAAACAAACGGTCGGAGCCGGGACCGGCGGGCAGAAAAACGGTCAGAGCCACCTTTTTGCCATTGGCTCGTTCCCAGGCGCTGGCCCGTTGGCGTGCAAGGGATTGGCGTTTCTCGATATCGAGGTCTGCCCAGCGCTCCGGCACGCCGCCGCCATCATCCGGCAGGCCGGGCGCGACGATCCGGGTGGTCGCAACCCAGCCGCCCACGTTGAACGGCTGCATCAGTTGGCTCCGGTCGATCGCCATCGCCACGGCTTCGCGATTGGCCGCCGTGGCCAGGAAGCCTTCTGCCCTCGCCACTTCGAATCCAAGCAGGCCGAGCGCAGCATCAAGCCGGATCGTGCCGCGCGACAAGGCGCCGGTATCGGCCAGCGGCAGGTCGACAATCGTCCCCCCGAGCACGAGGTTGACCGATCCGTTCTCGAATGCGGCAACGGCCTGCTCGACCGGGGCCACCCGCATCAGCACGGTGCGGAACTGGCTCTTCCACTCTTCGGGCTGGGGAAAGCCGCGGGCCGACGGTGGCACCGGGTCCAGCGCAACACCTTCTTCTGCCCGTTCAAACTGCATCGGCCCGGCACCTTTGCCCCCTCGCTCGAGGCCGAGCTCAGGCTGAGCCAGCAATTGCAGCAAGCCCGGCATCGGAGCCGACAGGCGAATTTCGACCACCCGCCCGGTCATCGCACGCACTTCGGCGATCGGGGCCAGATCGAGCCCGAGCGACGTGCCGCGAAGACTGGCAAGCGTTTGGCGCAACTGGTCGCGCACCGCCGGAGCAGTAATCGGGGCGCCGTCCGGCCAGTCCGAGTTGCGGATGCGGAAAATGTAGCTGAGCCCGTCGTCAGTCACGATCCAGCGCTCAGCTATGGCCGGGACCACTTCGCCCTGGTGGTCAAGCGCGACCAGCCCTTCGCGGGTTGCCGCGCGGACCAGTTGTCCGGCCAACGATAGCCGCAACCCTTCTCCGGTCAGTGGATCGGCCGGGCCGATCACCGCCACCCCAACCGAGGCGTCGTCAGCCGTGCCGCAGCCGGTCAGGCCAAGGGCAAGGGCGGGAAGGAAACAGGCAAGCAGGCGCTGCATGGCCCCATGCCCTAGCAGGTGCGGCAAGCGACGTCAGCGGTACAAAATTGGCGGCGGTCAGATCTTGCGCAGGCGGGCCAGGTCATCGGGGGTGGTCGGCAACAGCGAGGCAGGTCGAACGAACCGCGGAGTCGACACATCGCCCGAGCTGTTAACAGTGGCGCGGGCCAGCTTGGGATCGATTTCCTCGCAAAAGGCAATCCCGCAGCGGCTGTCCTGAATCCAGGCGACTGTGCCCTTGATCCAGCCGATATTGCGCAATTCGATCGCCAAGCGGGTGCCGCGCGACAGGCGCAGGTCACCTTCCGCCATCATCCCGCCAGCGGAAAGATTGCGCACTTTCACCTTGTGATCCTGTTCGCTGCCTTCCGCGCGCACAGTTGCCATCAAGAACAGGCTGTCGCGCGAAATATTGCGAGTGTCGAGCGCAGACATGAAGGCGTGGTTCCCCTGTAGACTTACTGACAGGCCCCATCAAACGGGCTGCTGTGCGGTAACACGCCAAGGGCTAACGAAGGTTTAAGTCCGAAGCCGCAGGCGGCTATGAACCGGCAAGCAGGCTCAGTCGTCGCGGGAAACCTTTTCGCGCCGCTCGTGGGCTTCCTGGGCGTCAACCGTCATGGTGGCGACCGGGCGAGCGATTAGCCGCCGCAGCCCGATCGCTTCGCCGGTAACCTCGCAATAGCCGTATTCGCCGGCGTCGATCCGCCGCAGCGCGGCATCGATCTTGGCAATCAGCTTTCGCTGCCGATCGCGTGTGCGCAATTCTATGCCCCAATCGGTTTCGCTGGACGCACGGTCATTGAGATCCGGCTCGCGGATCGGCCCGTCCTGCAGCGACTGCAGGGTTATATCGGCAGCCTCGTGGATCGATTTCTTCCATTCGCTCAGCAGCGCACGAAAGTATTCCAGCTGGCGCGGATTCATATATGCCTCATCGTCTCCTGGCACATAGTCAGGAGAGAGAGATTTCTTCGCTTTTTCAAGAACATCCAAGTCCCCGGCGGCGGCACTCGGCATATCGGTCCTCTCAAACTTTCGACAGTGGCACAAGCTCTCAAGCCCTGCAGCCCCGAATGTTTCCGGTGGCGCCCGGTCGCCCGTTGGCCGCGCCTATAGGGGCAGGCCCTTATCCGCACAAGGCGCAAGTGCGAGCGACCGAGCAGTTGCGCGGATGATCCCTGCCGGAAAACTTTCTTGGCCTGACGTTAACCATTTGTTGACCATGATCGGGCGATCACTTCCCCAGTGGCAGCAGGGGCTGCTCAAATGACCGGGGGACGCACACAATGGACCTGACACCGATCCGAGGACGGGCTGCCGAGCCCGCCGATACCACCGCCGCCGACCTGATGGTGGCCAGTTGCCTCGCTGCCGCCGCGCAAGGCGACATGGAAGCCTACTACGATCTGGGCGTAGCCTTCTCCACCGGCAGCCATGGCGCACCGTGCGATCTGGTCGAAGCACACAAGTGGTTCAACCTTGCCGCTCTTGGCGGCCATGAAGAAGCCGCTTGGTGCCGCGCCGATGTATCAGAGGAAATGACCGCCCGCGAAATCGCCGAAGCCCAGCGCCGTGCGCGCCAGTGGCTGGCGCAGGAATCCCGCCGCGCCGCTTGATCAGCCTTTCCGGAACGGGGTCCGCCCGCCCAGCCAGATCTGGTCCTGCGCCACGCCCGCACGTTCCTGTTCAAGAAACTCCGCCACTGCGGCGCGAAAGCCGGGATCGGCAATCCAGTGCGCTGACCAGGTCGCGACCGGCTCATAACCCCGGGCCAGCTTGTGGCCGCCCTGTGCACCCGCCTCCACCCGGGCGAGGCCAAGTTCGATCGCTGCCTCGATCGCCTGATAGTAACACAACTCGAAATGCAGGAAGCGTACATCGCGGGTCGCGCCCCAGTATCGGCCATATAGCGCATCCTGCCCGATGAAGTTGAGCGCCCCGGCCACCGGCTCGGCGCCATCATAGGCGAGCACCAGCAGGATCCGGTTTGCCAGCCGCTCACCTACCAGGTCGAACGCGGCCCGCGTCAGATAAGGTGTACCCCACTTGCGTGCCCCGGTATCCTGGTAAAACAGCCAGAATGCGTCCCAATGCTCCGGCCGGATGTCGGAACCGGTCAGGCGGCGGATGGCCACCTCGCCTTGCGCGCCTTCGCGCTCCTTGCGGATCGCCTTGCGCTTGCGCGCGGACAGCGAACCAAGAAAATCGTCGAAGCTCGCAAATCCGCGGTTGTGCCAGTGGAACTGGATGTCAGTCCGCATGAGCCAGCCGGCTTGCTCGAACAACTGCGACTGGGCCGGTTCGATGAAAGTGGCGTGGGCAGTGGAAAAACCGTTGCCCGCGCAGACCTGCTCTGCCGCACCCAGCAGCGGGGCAGCGAAGCGTTCCTCCGCCAGCAGCAAACGCGGACCTGTGGCCGGGGTAAACGGAACGGCAATCTGCAGCTTGGGGTAATAGCGCCCGCCCGCCCGGTGCCAGGCATCGGCCCAGCTGTGATCGAAGACATATTCGCCCTGGCTGTGGCTCTTGGCGTAGCTGGGCATCGCCGCGAGCAGGCGCCCGGAACCATCCTCCAGCACGATCGGGGCAGGCTGCCAGCCAGTGCCAGGCCCCACGCTGCCCGAATCTTCCAGCGCCGTCAGGAAGGCATGGCTGAGGAACGGATTGCCATTCCCAGCCAGAGCGTCCCACTGCTCGGCCGGAAGCGCGCCGATCGATCCGGCCACCCGGGCGATCAGCGCGTCCTCGGTCACGCGAACCCCTCGTTCTCGGCAATCGGGGCATCGGCATGGGCATCAGCAACCACGCGCGCCTCGGCCGTTCGCACGGTCCAGGTCAGGACCGGCAGGCCCCGCCTGCGCTGGGCTGCGGCAAAGGCACTGGGCAGATCGCGCACATCATAAGCCAGGAAATGCGGCCGGGCATGCCACAGGCTGGAATGGCGTTCCCACGTTCCGCGCCACCCGCGCTTGCCCTCCTCGCTCACCACCAAGCCGCGCATCGTGCGCGGCGAATGGGTGGCGAACCAGCGTCCCACACGCGGGTCGAAGCTCATCACCGCATGGGGCCCAGTATAGCCGTCCAGTTCGCGCCGGACCGCGAGGCAGGCAGGGCCGACTCGGCGCTCGCGCTTCGACTTGATCTCGATCAGGATCGGCACCTTGCCCCCGATCTGCTCCAGCACCTGCGCCAAGGCCGGTATCCGGTCGGCGCTGCCCAGCAGGGCCAGCTGTGCCAGGTCGGCCGCCTTGCGGGCGCCGACCGGCCCTGCTTCCCCGGTCAGCCGGTCGAGTGCCCAGTCATGAAACACAACGGCACGGTTATCGGCACTGCGCTGAATATCGCATTCGATCCCGACACCGGCCTGCTTGGCCAATGCAAATGCCGTCGGCGAATTTTCCGCTACGCCCGGTCCGTGCAGCCCGCGATGGGCATATTCCCAATCGCCCAGCCACGCGACCTTATCCGGCGCCGGAGCCGGGGCGCGCCAGCGGTCAATCAGCCCGAATGGCAAAAACCGCATCCACTTCCACCGCTGCGCCGCGCGGGAGCACCGGCACCCCGACCGCACTGCGCGCGTGCTTGCCGGCTTCGCCGAACACCTGCGACATCAGGTCAGACGCCCCGTTGGCGACCACGGGCTGATCGGTGAAATCGGGGGTCGAGCTGATGAACGCCCCCAGCTTGACGACCCGCTCAACCCGCTCGAGCAGGTCGGCCGCTTCCAGCTGAGCCAGAAGCATCAGCCCACAGGCCCGTGCCGCCGCAGCACCATCTTCAACCGACACATCTTCGCCCACCCGGCCGGTTACCAACTGTCCGTCGACGAACGGCAGCTGGCCGGAGACCGTTGCCATCCCACCATGTACAACAATCGGCACATAGCTTGCGATCGGAGCGGCGGCCTTGGGCAAGGCGATCCCAAGTTCGGCCAGGCGGCCAGCGACAGAAGTGGGGGCGGTCATGCAGGTTCCTTTTCGTATTCATCGTGAAGCTGGCCCAGCGCCCACGGAAGCGCGCTGTGCCAGCAATCAATCCGGGCATGGGCGTGGCCCTGGGTGTGGGCGCAGTCGATTAGCGGAGCGAGCATCGGCTCCCCGCACAGATGCAGCCGCCGGACATGGGGGACGGTTTCGGCCACCGAGTGGTGGTGCTGGGGCAGGTCGTCGATGAACAGCGCCCGTGACGGGGCATATTCGTCGACAATCGCCTTGAGCGCCGGCCCTTTCGGCCCTTGGTTGGTGAAAACCCGTGCGTGGATGCCATGCTCGGCCAGCTGCGCGGTGCGATGCTGCTGGCGCTCGTCGGTCAGGTTGGTCAGGATCACCACATCGGCATGTTCGGCCAGCGCGTTGATTCCGGCCACCGCGCCGTCGATGGGTAACTGGCGGTGCATCTGGGTGTCGAAGAAACCGCCCAGCAGGCGCCAGATATCGCGCTCTCCCACCGGTTCGCCGCTCTCGGTCCAGCGCATCGCGGTGGCGAAATTGTTGCCTTCCATGCGGAAGGTCACCCCTTCGCTTTCGGCCAGCCAGTCGCGAAAGGGGGCGACCATGTAGAGCAACACCTCGTCACAATCGGAGATCACGAGCGGGCGGCCTGAGGGGCGGATCATGCAGCAAGTCTCCGGTGGGCTTCGACGAGTTCCTGCGGAGCGCGACCAAGGGCGTCAGCGGCGAGCAGCAGGTCAGGTTCGTGGTTGATGAGGAATTCGAGCACCGCCGCAAGCGTGGTCCGCTCGGTCAGGTGGTTACGCAAGCTATCCGAATCGAGCCCGGTCAGCGACAGCAGACGCCCGGCCCGCTCCTCGTCGGTCAGCACCCATCCCAGCGCGCTGAGCGCCAGCGTTTCCGGGTCGCCTGAGTGGTGCCCGGGGGATTGGCTGGAATCGGGAATTGTTTTCATGGTCTACGCTACATAGAGCGGACCGCGCGATTGTGAACCTTCGAGCAATGGGGAAATGGCAGAATGGCCAAGCGAATCCTGGTGGTCGAGGACAACGATCTCAACCGCAAGCTGTTCTGCGACGTGCTGAAGGCCGGCGGGTTCGAAGTGGAACCGGTGGCTGATGGCGAACTGGTGCTCAATGCCGCGCGTGCCTTTGCCCCGGATCTGGTGCTGATGGATATCCAGCTGCCCAATGTTTCCGGCATTGACCTGATTGCCGCGCTGAAGCGCGATGCGGCCCTGCTCGATGTGCCGGTTCTGGCCGTAACCGCCTATGCCGGGAAAGGCGACGAGGAACGGATCCGCGCGGCGGGGGCGGCAGACTACCTGTCCAAGCCCGTGTCGATTGGACCGTTTCTGGCAGCAGTGAAGCGGTTGCTCGACTGACGCTCAACCCTGCAGCCATTCCAGCACAAATGCGATCAGTGTTACCACCAGGCCCAGGATGAAAATCTGGTAGGCATAGCTCAGGAACCGGTACTTGCGCTTCTGCAACACCTGACCGTTCTGGTAAATATCGTGCATCATAGTCCGGAACACGGTCTCGTCGGTTTCGAGTTCGGTCAGCACACTGGCCATCCACTCGTCTTCGTCGAGTGCGGTGAAGTGGCCGAAAAACAGCTTGTTGGGCCGCACTGACTTGCCCCTGCTGCCGCTAACCGAAGGCAGGACCGCGATCACCGCACAGAGCGAGGCCACGAACGAGAACAGCGCCAGCAGCGCCAGCGAGAGCGGCATGGTGCCAGTCAAGGCGCGGCTGATCGACAGCGAGAAGACCAGGAACGTCGCCCCCATCAGGATCGAGGCTTTCTGGTCCGCCATCTGTGACAGCGTCAGCGTGTTGAGCTGGGCGGTCCGCATCAGGTGGATAGCATGGGCGGAATAGGTCTTGCCGACCACCGGTTGCGGTGCGCCCGCCGCAGCGCCGCCCTGTCCTTGGTCTGCTGCCATAACCCCACCTCTTGCCCCCGCTTCGCATAGGAATTCGCTGACTGCCACCAGCCATCAGGCTTGACAAGCGGCGCGGCAGACCCCTTTTCACCGAACCATGGCACGGCGGGTATCGTTCCGCCACGCAACAGAATGGAATTTCCTGATGGACCGCGCCGAAGTCGATAGCCGTATTCGCTCGCTGATCGAGCCGTTCAACAACAAGGGGGTGGAGATTGCGGAGACGACCACCTTTGCCGGCGACCTGGAGTTCGACAGCTTGACGGTGATGGATTTCGTGGCCGCGATCGAGGATGAATTTGATATCATCATCTCGATGAACCAACAGGCAGAAATCGAAAACTACGGCCTGCTGGTCGATGCAGTGCACAAGCTCCAGGCCGAGTAAGAAGCACCATGAGCGAGACCATGGCCGTGACCGGTGGCGACCTGTTTTCCAAGTTCGACGACCTCATCGCTATGCGCGAGGGGCTGCTGGCCGACGGTCGGGAGGATCCTTTCAGTCTGGTGATGGAGAAAGTGCTCTCCCCCACCAGGGCGATCTGCAACGGGCGCGAGACGATCCTGCTTGGCACCTACAACTACATGGGCATGACCTTCGACGACGACGTGATCGCCGCGGGCAAGCAGGCTTACGACGAGTTCGGTGCGGGCACCACCGGGAGCCGGGTGCTCAACGGGACCTTTGCCCATCACCGGGACGTGGAGGAGGCGCTCAAGGAGTTTTACGCCATGGACCATGCCATGGTGTTCTCGACCGGGTACCAGGCCAATCTCGGGATCATTTCCACGATCGCCGGCAAGGGCGACTACATCGTGCTCGACATCGACAGCCATGCCAGCATCTGGGATGGCTGCGCGATGGGCAAGGCCGAGGTCGTGCCGTTCAAGCACAACGATATCAGTGCAATGGACAAGCGGCTCGGCCGCATTCCAGCAGGCGCAGGCAAGCTGGTGGTGTTGGAGGGCGTCTATTCGATGCTGGGCGATGTTGCCCCGCTCAAGGAGATGGTCGCCGTCGCCAAGAGCCATGGCGCAATGGTGCTGGTCGACGAGGCCCACTCGATGGGCTTCATCGGCGAGAACGGCCGCGGGGTGTGCGAAGCGACCGGGTGCATCGACGATGTCGACTTCGTGATCGGGACCTTCTCCAAGAGCGTGGGCACGGTCGGCGGTTTCTGCGTTTCCAACCATCCCAAGTTCGAAATCATGCGGCTGGTCTGCCGCCCCTATGTATTCACCGCCGCCCTGCCACCGGCGGTTATGGCCTCAAGCGCAACCTCCATCCGCAAACTGATGCACGGCGGCAACAAGCGTGCGCACCTGTGGGAGAACTCTCGCACGCTCCATGCGGGCCTGCGCGGCCTGGGCTTCCAACTCGGAACCGAGGAACCGCAGAGCGCGATCATCGCGGTGGTCATGCCCGACCTCGAACGTGGCTCGGCGATGTGGGAAGCGCTGCTGAAAGAAGGGCTCTACGTGAACCTCGCCCGTCCGCCGGCAACCCCGGCAGGCATGACCCTGCTGCGCTGCTCGCTCTGCGCCGAACACACCAGCGATCAGGTTGAGACCATCCTTGCGATGTTCGAACGCGCGGGCACGGCGACCGGGATCATCTAGGCACCGTTCACCGCAGGCCGAGCGATTCCATTGTCGCAGTGTCGCACTTGTTCGCCGGGCCGCCGTCTTCGCTGCCGCCGAATTGGCTGATCGCGATGAAGCCGCCGACCACCAGCACCACGAACAGCGTGGTCACGGTGCCCAGGTATTCGTCGATCACCCGCTTGATCGGGGCACCAAACACGCGGAACAGGGTGCCGACGACCATGAAGATCAGCGCCCGGCCGGCAATGCTGGCCCAGGTGAAGGTGAGCAGGTCCATGTGGATGAACCCGGCAGTAATGGTCAGCAGCTTGAACGGCAGCGGGGTCGCCCCGGCGATCACGATCGCTTCCCAGTCATATTCGCGCAGGTAGCAGGCAGCCTTGGGGAATTGCTCGGTCAGGCCGAGCAGGCTGAGGATCTGCGCCCCGATCACGTCATAGAGGCCATAGCCGATCAGATAGCCAAACAGTCCGCCCATGACCGATGCGGCGGTGCAGATGGCGGCAAAACGAATCGCCTTCTTCGGCTCTGCCAGACACATCAGCCCCAGCAGGGGATGCGGCGGGATGGGGAAGAAACTGGCTTCCATGAACGAAAACAGCGCGAGCCACCCGACCGCGTGCGGGTGGGCGGCCTTGTCCATGGTCCAGTCGTAGAGACCGCGCAGCAGGTTCATCATGGCAGGGGAAGGGTTCCGGGGGTTGGGCTGGGGCCCTTCCTATAACAGGCCGGAAATCCGCGCAATCCGCCGCCTGCCCCAACAAAATTAACCTATATGGCACTTTATTGTTGACATCGTCACGCTATCCGGTTAGAGAAGCGGAACATCGCGATAAACCGATTCGACCCGGGCGGCCCTGCACCATGCAGCGCCGCCCGGTTTGCGTTCCGGCCTGTCGCTTGCACCACCAATCGGCACAGGATCGCACCATGGCACGAAAGAAGCACGCCCGCAGGGATTGGGAGGTAGCCTTCCTTGCCGGTCTGCGCGATGGCGAGGGGCCGGTCGCCGCCGCCAGACGGCTCAAGATCGACCGCAGCACGCCCCATGCCCGCCGCAAGACCCACCCCACCTTCGCCCGACAGTGGGACGAAGCCGTGGCCAGCTCCGGCCGGCCGGTACGGCGCAAAGCTGCGGCTGCCAGCGATGACTGGCAGGCCCCGTTTCTGGCCGCACTGGCCGAAACCTCCAACGTCAGCGCTGCAGCCAGCCGCGCCGGGGTGCAGCCGGGCAAGGCCTATGCCCTGCGGCGCGAGGACCGGGCCTTTGCCGAACGCTGGCTCGCCGCCCTGCTGGAGGGATACGAACACCTTGAGATGGAGGTGCTCGGCTACCTGCGTGACCCCGATCCGCCGCGCAAGATGGACGTGGCGAACGCGCTGCGCCTGCTCGCCGCGCACCGCGACACGGTCGCCCGCGAGCGCGCCTCGCAGGGTGAGGAAGACGAACAGGCAGTGCTCGATTCAATCGATGCGCTGATCGACGAAATGCGCCAGCGCAGCCTGGCCGGACGGGACGAGACCGGTGATGACGAACACGCAGGAGGAAACCAACGCGGTTAGACGGCGCAAATGGCTCGTCAATCAGGCGGAGGATCCGTGGCCCACGGTCATTCCCGCCATGAACGAACGCCAGCGCACCGCACTACCCCGGCACTGGCACTATCAGGCCCACGCAGGCCAGCTGCCACCGCCAGGCATCTGGCATTGCTGGCTGGTGATGGCCGGGCGCGGCTTCGGCAAGACCCGCGCCGGGGCCGAATGGGTGCGCGAGATTGCCCGGCGCGATCGCGCCGCCCGGATCGCGCTGGTCGGCGCCAGCCTGGGCGAAGTGCGGCGGGTAATGGTGGAGGGGCCGAGCGGTCTGCTCGCCATTGCCGCGCCCGCGCAGCGCCCCCGGTTCGAGCCTTCGCGCGGCCTGCTGCGCTGGAACAACGGGGCCGAGGCACGTATTTATTCTGCCGCTGAGCCCGACAGCCTGCGCGGAGCCCAGCACAGCCACGCCTGGTGCGACGAAGTCGCCAAGTGGGACAATAGCGGCGGCCGCGCCATGGCCGCGTGGGACAACCTCGAACTGGGCCTCCGACTCGGCCTCGACCCCCGCATTACCGCCACCACCACCCCGCGCGCGGTGCCGCTGGTAAAGCGGCTGCTGGCGCGGGACGGCGTGGTCGTGAGCGGGGGGAAAAGCGAGGCCAATGCCCGCAACCTGCCCCGCGCGTTCCTCGATCGGGTCCGTGCCGAATATGGCGGCACTGCGCTCGGGCGGCAGGAGCTTGACGGCGAACTGCTGGAGGAGATCGAAGGCGCGCTATGGAGCCGGGCGCTGCTGGAATCATGCCGCATCGCTTCAGGGCCGACAGATACGTGCCGCACCGTGATCGGTGTCGATCCGCCTGCCTCGGCGAGCGGTGACGCCTGCGGGATCGTGGTCGTGGCGCTAGGGGAGGACGGTCTCGCCCATGTCCTCGCCGATGCCTCGGTCGAGCAGGCCAGCCCCGAACGCTGGGCCCGGGCGGTGGCGCGTGCCGCGCAGGAATGGCAGACCGACCGGGTCGTGGCCGAGGCGAACCAGGGCGGGGCCATGGTCGCCAGCGTCCTGCGCGCTGCCGACCTGTCGCTGCCCCTGAAACTGGTCCACGCGAGCAAGGGCAAAGTCGCCCGCGCCGAACCCGTCGCCGCGCTCTACGAAGCGGGCCGCGTGAAGCACGCAGGCACGTTCCCGAAGTTGGAGGACGAACTATGCGGTCTGATGGCCGGGGGCGGTTACGAGGGGCCGGGCCGCTCGCCGGACCGGGCGGATGCGCTGGTGTGGGCACTAAGTGAGTTGATGCTGGGGCGAACGGCCGGGCCAAGAGTGCTCACGTTCTAAGCGCATCGAAGCCCTTTCCCCAGCGCAAGCGCCGGACTTTGTCCACGGTTCCTCCCTGTCCCGCAAGGGGCGAGGGATTTTTCGGAGAAACCCATGTCCTTCCTCACCACGATCACCTCCGCCCTCAAGGGCGGGGGCGGGCCACGCGTGCCTATCGCGCGCGGATTTGTCTCGCCTTGGGCGCTCGCGTTCGACGCGGATTCGCCTTCCGGTCCGCGCCCGTTCGAATATACCCGCTGCGTGCACGAGGGGTTCTGCGACAACCCCGTCGCCCAGCGCGCCGTGCGGATCGTGGCGGAGGGCGTAGGTAGCGCGCCGCTGCTCCCCGCCGACCCAATGCTTACCAGCCTGATCGGCGCGACCAGCGCGGGCCAGTCGCTGGTCGAGACCGTGGCGGCGCATCTGATGCTGCATGGCAATGCCTATATCCAGGTGGTCAAGGACGGGGCGGGCCAGCCGGTCGAGCTTTATGCCCTGCGGCCAGAGCGGGTCAGTGTCACAGCCGGTCCGGACGGGTGGCCTTGCGCCTATCGCTACGCCCTGGCCGGGCGGACGCTGGAGATTCCGCTGGAGGACGAAGCCGGCTGGCCCGAACTGATCCACATCCGCAGTTTCCATCCGGCGGATGACCACTATGGCGCAGGCCAGCTAACCGCCGCTGCGCAGGCCATAGCGATCCACAACGCGGCAAGCGAGTGGAACCGCGCCCTGCTTGCCAACGCGGCGCGGCCTTCCGGCGCGCTGAGCTATGACCCGGGCGACGGCGCCGGGCTGACGGGCGAGCAATTCGAGCGGCTGAAGGCCGAACTCGCGCTCGCTTACCAGGGGCAGGGCAATGCCGGGCGGCCGATGCTGCTCGAAGGCGGCCTCAAGTGGCAGCAGGTGGCCCTGTCTCCTGCCGATATGGATTTCGCCACGCTGAAGGCCGCCGCCGCGCGCGACATTGCGCTGGCGTTTGGCGTGCCGCCGATGCTGCTCGGGCTGCCGGGAGACAACACCTACGCCAATTACCGCGAGGCCAGCCGCGCGCTGTGGCGGCTCACCCTGCTGCCGCTGGCGGGGAAGATCTACGCCGGCCTCGTCGAGGGGCTGGCGGCGTGGTTCCCCGATGCGCGCCTCACGGTCGATTTCGACCGCATTCCCGCCCTGTCAGAAGACCGCGAGCGGTTGTGGGCGCAGGTGAGTGCCGCCGATTTTCTGAGCAACGCGGAGAAGCGCGAACTGCTCGGCCTCGCCCCTGAAGGAGACACACCATGACCCGCGAAGACATGCTCGCCCGCCTGATTGCACAGGCGGATACGGAAGGCAGCGACCTCGTCACCCTGCGCGCCATCGTGGAGGAATCGAGCGAAGTCGGCGCGGCGCGCGCGCTCGCCCGGCTCGGCCTCGGCGACGAAGGTGCACAGGACGATATCGATGAACTGCGCGAACTGCTCTCCGCCTGGCGTCAGGCCAAGGCCAGCGCGTGGAAGGCGGCGGTCGACTGGCTGGTGCGCGGGGCGCTCGCCCTGCTGTTGGTCGGGATCGCGGTGCGGCTCGGGATGCCGGGGCTGCTGAAATGAGACTCGCCGGATATGCCGCGCTGTTCGATGTGGCGGACGGCGCGCGCGATACGATCCGCCCCGGGGCCTTCGCTGCCACACTTGCCGCCCGAACGGAGCCGCTCCCGCTCTGCTGGCAGCACCGGCCCGAGCAACGGATCGGCTGGGTGGAGCAGGCGCGGGAGGACCACCGGGGCTTGCGGGTAATCGCTTCGATTGACAACCCCGATAGCCTCGCCGCTGCGATGCTACGAACCTATACGGTTAGCGGTCTCAGCTTCGGCTACCGCGCCCGCTCCGCACGCCACACGCCGCATGGGCGGGTGTTGGAGGCGCTCGACCTGTTCGAGGTCAGTCTCGTCACCCACCCGCTGCAACACGCGGCGCGCGTGCATTGTGTTCACGACCCTCAAACGCCGGGCGGGGCGCGTCCGCGCCCTTTGGCTTCGGCCTGACCGGCCGGCGCGCAGTCGCGCTTTGGCTGCCCCGCACGATCCCCCCCTCCCCCACGAAAGGTAAATGCCCATGGATACCGCTACCCCTACTGCGCCGGTCATGGACCCGGTTGAAGCCAGCTTCGACATTGTCGCCCGGCAGGACAAGACCGAAGCCGAGGTCACCGCGCTGCGCACCGAGGTCGACGAGGTGAAGGCCCGGGTCGACCGGATTGCCCGCGCCGCCCACCGCCCTGCGATTGGTGGCAGCACCGACAGCCCGGAAGTGAAGGGCTTTGTCGACGGCTACCTGCGGCGCGGCAGAACGGCCGAGATCAAGTCGGTTCGCGGCACGGTGCCCGCCGATGGCGGCTATGCCGTGCCCAGAGAAATCGACGCCCTGATCGCCCGCGAACTGACCGAGATAAGCCCGATCCGGGCGATCGCCCAGGTAGTGCAGACCGGCAGCTCAGGTTACCGCAAGCTGGTCACGACCGGCGGCACCGCCTCGGGCTGGGTCAGCGAGACCGCCGCCCGCCCCGAGACCGCCACACCCCAGTTCGCCGAGATCGCCCCGCCGAGCGGCGACCTCTACGCCAATCCGGCAGCGAGCCAGGCCATGCTGGACGACGCCGGGTTCGACCTCGAATCCTGGCTGGCGAGTGAAATCGCGCTCGAATTCGCCCGCGCCGAAGGGGCCGCGTTCGTCAATGGCACCGGGGTGGGCCAGCCGGAAGGGTTCCTTTCCGCCCCTTTCGCAGCCACCGCAGACGGATCGCGCCCGTTCGGCACGGTGCAGTATATCGGCACTGGCAATGCGACCGGGTTCAGCGCAGCGCCGGAGGATACCCTGCTCGATATCGTCCACACTCTGCGCGGCGGATACCGACAGGGGGCAAGCTGGGTGATGAACTCCGCCACGCTCGCCATGGTCCGCAAGCTCAAGACCGCCGACGGCGCGTTCCTGTGGCAGCCGGGCCTGGTCGAGGGTCAGCCCGACCGCCTGCTCGGCTACCCAGTGATTGAAGCAGAGGACATGCCCGACCTTGCCGCCGGCGAGACCCCGATCGCCTTCGGAAACTTCCGCGCGGGTTACCTGATTGCAGAGCGCAGCGCGACGCAAATCCTGCGCGATCCCTTCACCAACAAGCCCTTCGTCCACTTCTACGCCACCCGGCGCGTGGGCGGGCAGGTGCTCGATTCCAGCGCGATCAAGCTGCTGCGGGTCGAAGCGTAGACCCTACCCGGCTCCTTCCCTGCGGGGAAGCACTGCGCGCCCGCACCGGCTGCCCCCTTGCCGGTGCGGGCGCGCCCTTTTCACACCTCTACAACCGGAGCAGCCAATGCGCCGCACGATTATTGCGCCCGCCGATCCCGGCACGAATGCACTTGCCGAACTGAAAGACTGGCTTGGCATCCGCACGCCTGCCGAAGACGCGCTGCTGGCGCGCCTTATCGCCAGCGCGCTGGAGGCCTGCGAGGCATTCACCGGCACGATGCCACTGAGCCAGAACTGCTCCGAAGTACTGCCGGTAAGGGCCGAGTGGCAACGCCTTTCGGCCCGCCCGGTCAGCGCGATCACCCACGCTTTGGGCCTTCCCGCCGAAGGGTCCGCTTTCCCGCTGGCGGGAGACGCTTACGAGTTCGATATTGCTGCAAACGGCATCGGCATGATCCGCGTCACCCGGCCAGGTGCCGCAGGCCGGGTCGAAGTGCGCTATCTCGCTGGGCTCACCAGCCAGTGGATCGGCCTGCCCGAAGGGCTGCGCCACGGTGCACTCCGGCTCGCCGCGCACCTCTATCGCAGCCGTGACAGCGGAACCGACGCGGCCTTGCCCGCCGCCGTCGCGGCGCTGTGGCGACCTTGGCGTGCGATGCGGCTGGCATGATCGAGGCCCGCACCGAATTGTCGCCGCCCGCTTTCGCCAAGGCGCTGGCCCGCAAGGCTGCCCGGCTGACGCAGGCCCATGCCGAAGCTCGTCTGCTCGCCTTCCGCGAAGATCCACGCCGCTGGCGCGTGGCCCGGCTGTTGTGGCCGCTGTTCACCACCAAGGACTAGCCCATGGAAATCGAACTGCGCGCTGCGCTGATCGGCTGGCTGCGTGCCGCCCCCACGCCGCTCGATATGCTGAACGCGATCGAGGAAGAAGCGCCCCCGCGCGCCGCGCCGCCCTGGCTCGGGATTGCCGCCAGCGCCTCGGCTGACTGGGGCACCAAGGACCGGCCGGGCCGCGAAGTCCGCGTCGCGGTGGAACTGACCACGCGAGGCGACGATCCGGCCGCTGACGGGGCGCTGGTCCGCGCACTCGGAGCCCGGATCGAGGCCCTGCCGCGCCTCCATCCGGACTTCGAGATCGCCTCGATCCTGTTCCTGCGCGCCCGCGCCGAACGGCGGGAGCGGAACCTGCGTTCCGTGCTGCTCGAATACCGTTTCCGCCTGCTCAGCCCTCAACCGGAGTAACCCCTATGACCGTCCAGAAAGGTTCCGCCTTCCTCCTCAAGATCGGCGAGGACGCCCAAAGCCCGGGCGAGCCGCCAGCCTACCAGACCGTCGCCGGGCTTCGCACCACGCAGATGTCGATCAACGGCGATACCGTGGTCATCACCCACAAGGAATCGGGCGGCTGGCGCGACCTCCTGTCGGGCGCGGGAACGCGCTCGGTCTCGGTTTCCGCCAGCGGCATCTTCCTCGGCAGCGCGGCCGAAGCGGCCATCCGCGCCCATGCCCTGGCTGGCACCATTGCTGACTACGAGCTCTCATTTGAGGACGGCGAACGGCTGCGAGGGCGCTTCCTCGTCCAGCGGCTCGATTATGCCGGGGATTTCAACGGTGAGCGCAACTACACACTCCAACTGGAAAGCTCCGGCGCGGTGGTGCCAGCGTGACGGGCGCTCAAACAGCCGAAGGCGCGAACGCAAATGCCATGCGCGGTGAGGCCATGCTGACCATCGCTGGCGAGCCGCGCAGGCTGCGCCCCAGCTTCGCCGCACTGGTTGCCGCCGAGGAAGAACTCGGGCCGTTGTTCGCATTGATCGAGCGCGCAGGTGCGGGTCAACTGGCCTTGCGCGAAATGGTTGCGCTGTTTTGGCACTGCCTCGCCGATCGCAGCGGGCTGGCCCGCGAAGAGGTCGGCGACGCAGTGGTGAACGCAGGCCTTGCCGAATGCGCGGCTCCCTTACGCACACTGTTGGCGGCAATCCTGCAGGGCCGGGGATGAGCGAGCGGTTTGGCGCCCAGGCTGCGCGCCTGCTGCCCCTCGCTGCCCGCGTGCTGGGCTGGACGCCTGACACCTTCTGGGCCGCCACCCCGGCCGACCTCGCCATGACGTTGGCTGACCCCGCCGCGCCGTCTGCCACCCTGACCCGCGCTGAACTCGATCACCTGCTGGAGTGTGACCGCCATGGATCATGATATCGACCGCCTGCTGGTGGACGTCCGCGCCAGTACCAGCGGGTTCGAAGCCGACATTGCCCGGATGCGAGGCAGTTTTGATGCGACGCTGGTGGACGGGTTCGCGCAAGCGGGCGGCGTGCTCGAGCGCGGGCTGCTATCCGCCATCCGGCGTGGCAGCCTTGGCTTCGACGACCTGCGCCGCATGGCGGTTCAGGCGCTCGACCAGATTGCCGCCCATGCGCTGCACATGGGGCTCGATTCGATACTTGGCGGGCTTGGCGGCGGGGGCTCGGGCGGCGGGGGCTTGCTTGGCGGGCTACTGGGCGCGGTGTTCGGCCTGCCCGGCAGGGCGACCGGCGGCCCGGTCGCACCGGGGCGTGGCTACCTTGTCGGCGAGCGCGGGCCGGAAATGTTCGTGCCGACCAGTGCAGGACGGGTCGAACCGTCCGTTTCCACCAGCAGCGGACGTGAAGTGCGGGTGGCTATTACGCTCAACCAGCCGCGCGGGGCCAGCGCGCCTGCATCGCTGCGGCGCTCGTCGCGCCAGGTCGCCAGCGCGGTACGCCGTGCGCTCGCTACAAGCTAAGGAGCACGACGATGGCCTTCTGGCTCGCCAGACAGCATTCCGGGCAGGACAGCGATTTCATCCAGCGGTTCGATCCGCGCTTCTGGACGGTCAATTTCCCGCGCCCGGTCATGGCCTCGGTCATCTCGACCGGGCCGGACCGGCTGCGGGTCGATTGCGAGTTCCACCACAAGGGCGAACTGGTCGGTCTGATCTGGGATAGCGAAGACACGCTAGACCACCCCTTGCTCGCCTATCGCACGGTGCGGGACTACGCGCATTGTGTGCTGCGGTTCCGCTGGCGCTCAGAACGGATTGCCACGCTCGACCAGCCCAACGGGCCGACCCTCACGATCGAGGGGCGCGATGCCCAGGGCAATCCGCGTACCTGGTTCGTGCGGCTGTGGAACTATGCCACCGGCACCCCGACCGATGCAGCGATCGATCTGCGCTTTTCCGACCTGCAGGCGGGCTGGGCGCTGCCGGGAGAGCCGGTCTGGCCGCATGACATCGACCGGATGTTCATCTCGATCGTGCCGGCCGATTTCGTCGCTGACAGCACGGATCCGCTCACCGCACGGGTGACCGGCTATGCGCAGTTGCTCGACATGGTGTGCGAAGGGACCAATTCCGTCATCGAGGCCGGCGATGTGGTCCTGCCCCCACACGGCGAACGCATCGCCACCGCTTACGACGACGCCTACAACCAGACTCCGGCCCGCCTGCTGCGCAATGTTCAGGCGCTCGGGTACCGGGACGAGATCCTGCATTATGTCGGGATGAGCCATTTCTTCCGGTTGCGACGCGAGCCGGACGGACGGATGCTGGTGGCGCAACCGGCAGTGCTGTGCACTCCGGCGCAGCGCTGGCACCGCGAGTTCTTCAAGCAGTGCCGCCTTCATGGCTATACCGCGATTACATCGCTTTCCTACGAACTGTTCGCCGAGAACTGTCCGGACGCGTGGCAGCAGCGCGCCCATGACGGCTCGCCTGCGCGGACCGGCTGGGTTCCGCCCTCGGCGCTGCTATCGCCCGCCTCGGCTCCGGCGATGGCCTGGCTGCACCAAGCCGCCGCGCAGTTCGTCACGGCAATGAAACAGGAAAGTCTGCCGGTCCGGTTTCAGATCGGCGAGCCGTGGTGGTGGGTCACGCCCGCCACCGGTGCGCCATGCATCTACGACGATGCGGCCAGGGCAGCGCTCGGCGGCAATCCGGCCGTGATCACCGACATGCGCCAGCCGCTCGGCGCTGCACAGACCGCCGTACTCGATGCCGCCGGGGTCCTGCTCGCCCAGTCGACTGCGGGGCTGACCCAGGCGGTGCGGACTGCTGCGGGCGGGCCGTCGGAATTGCTGCTGCTCGCCTTTGCCCCGACCATCCTCGATCCGGCCATGCCGGAACTCAAACGCGCCAACCTGCCGCCCGGATGGGCGTTTCCTGCGTTCGACCGGTTGCAGCTGGAAGACTACGACTGGCTGACTGGCGGAGCCGAGGCCAGCCGCAGGCAGGCGCTGGCGGAAGTCGACCAGCGGCTGGGTTACCCGATCACGTTACAGGATTACCTGTCAGGCTTCGTGCTGCTGCCGGAAGACGCCGATCTCTACTGGCGGCGAATCGATGCCGGGCTCGACCAGGCCGCCGCACGCGGTGTGACCCGCCGGTTTGTCTGGGCGCTGCCTCAGATCGCTCGCGACGGATACACCCGCCTGCCCCCACTCAGCGAGGACCCCATGCAAGCTTTCGACGACGTGCTTTACCCGCTCGCGCTAGGGCGCGATGCCTCTGCCACCCCGGAATTCTCGACCACCGTCAGCGTGACCGCCTCCGGTCACGAACGGCGCAATACGCTCTGGAGCGATGCGCGCATGAGCTACGATGTCGGGCCCGGCATTCGTTCCGACTCCGAACTCGCGGTGCTGTTGCAATTCTTCCGCGCCCGGCGCGGGGCAGCGCGCGCATTCCGCCTGACCGACCCCTACGATTTCAGTTCGCGTGGCATGACCGGGCTGCCGTCCGCCACCGACCAGTTGATCGGGACCGGAGACGGACTCAACGCGACCTTCCCGCTGGTCAAACGTTATGGTGAGGGGCCGGACGCGCAGGTGCGCCGGATCACCCGTCCCCGCCCCGACACAGTCAGCGTCAGCATCGGCGGCGACCCGGCCTCGGGCTGGACGCTGGAGCCTGGCGGGGTGATCATCTTCCTCGATGCGCCCCCCGTTGGCGCTGAGATTCGGGCAGGCTTCCTGTTCGACGTGCCGGTGCGCTTTGCCGAGGACCGGCTGGACATTTCCGGCGCCGCCTTCGCTGCCGGAGAAGCACCCTCGGTCCCGCTGATCGAAGTGCGTGAGGCGACCACATGAGCCACGTTTTTTTCGCCGGGGAACTGGAATGCGTTGCCCTCTACTGGCAGGTCTTCCGCCGCGATGGCGTGGCGCTGGGCTTTACCTCACATGACCGCGATCTCTGGTTCGGCGGCCTGCTGCACCGGGCTGCACCGGGCATGGTGCCCAGCGCGATCCGCAAGAGCGCCGGTTTCGACGACGACAGCGCCGAAGTGGAGGGTGCCTTGGCGCATGACAGCATCAGCGAGGCCGACCTCGGCGCCGGTCGCTACGATGGGGCGTCGGTGGCCATTGGACTGATCGATTGGGAAACCGGCGAGAACCGTGCGCTTTATCATGGCCTGCTGGGTAGTGTGTCCGCCTCTGACGGGCAGTTCGCGGCCGAACTCCGATCCGCCAAGGTGCTGCTGGAACTCGATCCGGTCCCGCGCAGCAGCCCGCTATGCCGTGCGCAGTTTTGCGGTCCCGGCTGCACCCTCAATGCAGCGCGCTTCACCATGATCGCCGAGGTCGCTCCGACTCCCGGCGAGGGTGAGCTCGTCCGCTTCGCGGCGATCGACCATGCGCTGTTCCGACACGGCGAACTGGTCTGGCTTGACGGAGAATCGGCAGGCCTGAAGGCGCGGATCGTCGATGCGGGCGAAACCGGGCTGATGCTTGACCACCTGTTTGAACCGGCACCACGACCGGGCACCCGGGCACGCTTGCGCGAAGGGTGTGACCGGGTACTGGCGACGTGTGCAAGCAGGTTCGGCAATGCTGCCAATTTCCAGGGCGAGCCGTTTCTGCCGGGCAATGATCTGGTCGCCCGCTACCCCCGGACATCATGACTGCGGACAGTCGGAGTGCAGATCGACCCGGAGACCGCATCGCCGCAGCCGCCCTCGCGCTAGTCGGCACCCGGTTCCGGCTGCACGGTCGCGATCCCGCCCATGGGCTTGACTGCATCGGGTTGGCGGTCGCCGCCCTGCAGGGGGCCGGATTTGCCGCCTGCGCGCCGCGCGGCTACCGCCTCCGCAACCGCGACATTGCAGGCCATCTCGGCTGCGCGGCCAGATCTGGCCTTGCCCCGGCATGGGGCGAACCGCAGCCAGGCGACGTCCTGCTGGTTCAACCCGGGCCGCTGCAGCAGCACCTATTGATCGCGGTATCCGCAAACCGGTTCGTCCATGCCCATGCCGGGTTGGGGCGCGTGACCTGTCTCGCAGGTCCATTGCAGGAACCAGTGCTGCGTCACTGGCGAATTGACAGGAAAGACTGACCATCATGGCCACATTGGTTCTGGGCGCACTCGGCACGCTGTTCGGCGGCCCGCTGGGCGGCGCAATCGGCGCGCTGGCAGGTCGCCAGCTTGACGCGGCAATCATCGGCAGCCCGACCCGGGAAGGACCGCGCCTCAAGGACCTGGCGATCACGACCTCCAGCTATGGCCAGCCGATTGCCCGGGTGTTCGGTCAGGCGCGGGTCGCGGGCACGATCATCTGGGCAACCGACCTGATCGAAAGCCGCAGCACCAGCGGGGGCGGCAAGGGCAAACCCAAAGTCACCAGTTTCAGCTATTCCAGCTCGTTCGCGGTCGCGCTTTCAAGTCGGCCCGTCAGTGGGATCGGACGGGTTTGGGCCGACGGCCAGCTGATCCGGGGCGCGGCCGGTGACCTCAAGGTTGGCGGGACCATGCGCATTTACTGCGGCCATGCCGACCAGTTGCCCGACCCCCTGATGGCTGCTGCGCTCGGGCCGGCTTGTCCGGCCCATCGCGGGCTCGCCTATGTGGTGTTCGAACACCTGCAACTGGCCGATTTCGGCAACCGCATCCCGGCGCTGTCATTCGAAGTTTTCGCCGATGACGCGCCGCTCTCGCTGGCAGCGGTGCTCGAACCTCTGGCCGGACAGGTTGAGACCGATCGCACACTGGACGGATTGCGCGGCTTCGAACAGGAATCCGGCGCACTGCGCGACACGCTCGCTTTGCTCGACGTGCTGTTCCCGACTGTGGCAGACATTGCCGGGGGTGGGCTCAGGCTTGACGCACCAGACCGGGCAGAAACGGCCATAACTCTTTCAGCCAGCACGACCGGGCCGGAAGAGACGGACTTCGGTCACCGCACGGGCCGGGCTTCGCGGCGTGCTAATGCGCCGACCGGTGCAATCGGAGCGCTGCGTTATTACGATCCGGCCCGAGATTTCCAGACAGGCATCCAGCGTCTGGAAGGCGGGGCTGGGGCGGGTGCTGCAAGCCTCGACTTTCCGGCCGTGCTCGATGCCGCTGTGGCGCGCCAGCTGCTGCGGGCTGCATGGGTCCGCGCGACCGGTCGCAGCACCAGCCTGCGCTGGCGCATTGCCGAAATCGATCCGGCCGTTGCGCCGGGACGCGCGGTCCTGCTGCCTGACCGCGCTGGCGCCTGGCTGGTGACAGAATGGGAATGGCGCGATGGCGGAATCGAACTCGGCCTGGAGCGGATTCGCGTGGGCGTGCCGAACCTGGTGCCAAGCGATCCCGGGCAGGCCCCGGGGCCGCCTGACCTGGCGCTTGCCCCGAGCTGGCTGCGGGCGTTCGAACTGCCGCTCGATGGCACCGATCTGACCGACCGGCCCCGGCGGTTCCTTGCAGCCAGTTCTGCGACCACTGGGTGGACGGGCGCGGAACTGCTCGCCGACCTGCCGGGCGGGCTGGTCTCGGTCGGTGCCAGCGGCCGCCTGCGCGCGACCGTCGGCACACTGGCCGCGCCTCTGGCAGCTTCGGCCAGCCAGATGCTTGATTACACCGCCAGCCTGGAAGTCGATCTGATCGGAGCGGACATGGCGTTGGCTCCGGCATCGATCAGGGCGCTGGCGGCAGGTGCCAACCGCATGCTGATCGGTACCGAAGTTCTCCAGTTCCTCGAAGCTGTCCCGCTCGCCGGCAGTCGTTGGCGGCTGGACGGATTACTGCGCGGGCGCGGCGGCACCGAACGCGCCGCGCAGCTGGGCCATCCGGCCGGGACGGGAGTGACCTTGCTCAACGACGCCCTGCTGCCGGTCGGGCAACTCAGTCCAGAGGCAGCCGCCGCAACCAGTTTCCTTGCTGCAGGGCTCGCAGACACTGAACCGCCTGTCGCGGCGCTGGAAAATGCTGGGACCAGCCTAAAGCCGATCCACCCGGTTCATCCACGTCAAGTCTCACGGTCGAACGGCGGACTGCTGCTACGCTGGACCCGCCGCGCGCGCGGCGCCTGGGCGTGGAACGACGAGGTGGATGTGCCCCTGGTCGAGCAGGCGGAACGCTACCTGGTCGGAACCGGCCCGGTCGACCGCCCCGCCCAGACTTGGGAGACTTCCGTGTCGTATCTGGAATTGTCGGCCGCCGAAACCGCTTCCATCATGTCCGGGCAGCCAGTCTGGGTGCGACAGATCGGCAGCCACGCACTGTCGGACGCGGTGCTGCTACGCACCCACACCTGATCCCCGATGACTGTTGCTTGGAGAAGTTGCCATGCCAGACCCCCTTTCCTTCCCCGACGCCACCCCACGCCACGGCTTGCCGCTGCTGTTTGCCGGTCAGGCGCAGAAGGAGTTCTTCGTTAATGAAGCCCTGACCAGGCTGGACCTGCTGGTTCATGCGCGGATTGCCGGACGAGCTTCGCAGCCACCTGCCGCGCCACAGGCAGGTGAGAGCTGGCTGGTCGACGATGGCGCGGTCGGGGCCTGGGCCGGGCAAACCGATTCGCTGGCGGGGTGGACCGGATCGGGCTGGCTCTTCTGCGCTCCAAGTGCCGGTTTGCGGGTATGGGACATTTCCCTCAATGCTTTCCGTATATTCACCAACGGTTGGAACACAACCGGCGCACCCACTCAGCCGCAGGGTGGGACAGTTGTCGATGCCGAAGCGCGCTCGGCCCTGAACGATCTGGTCAACGCGCTGATCGAGGCTGGAATCTTGCTTGCTCCATAAACGGAACCGTTTGACTTTCGGGGCGTTGGAGGCAAAGGGAAGCGAGAATTGAACCGTTTTCCATTCTCATGGGGTGGATTTCGAGGCATTCTTGCAACACTTTCGGCCTAATGGTCGCTTGCTTCCGATAGGTGGAAAAGTTAGAAAACATCTGCTCGGTGGTTACATTTTTCGCTAAAAGGGGAATTACATAATGCGGAACCTCGTGATTGGCTTGGCACTGGCCTCAACGGCTCTTGCTTCGCCTGCTCTCGCCCGTGATGGCCAATGGTATATCGAACTCGGTGGTGGCCCGATGCTGGTCGAAGACCCCGCTTTCGAGGTCAATGGCTCTGGTGTCGACAACATCAAGATCGACGCCGACACCGGCTACGACTTTGGCGGTATCGTCGGTTACGACTTCGGCCCATTCCGCCTCGAAGCCGAAGCCAGCTATCGTGCCGCTGATCTCGACTCGCTCCGTGTCGACTCGGTCGGCGTGCAGGCCAGCCCGACCAGCAACCCTGGTGGTTTGGCGCGCAGCGGTCAGTTCGATACCCGGGGCGAAATCAATGCCCTGACGTTCATGATCAATGGCCTGTTCGACTTCGGTCCCGATGACGGTCTTCAGGGCTTCGTGGGCGGTGGTGTCGGTGTTGCCCGCGTCGCAATCGATGCAACCATCGATGCTTCCGGGCCGGGCGCGTTCGATGATTCGGACAGCGGGTTCGCCTGGCAGGCCTTGGCCGGTATTCGTGCGCCGATCAGTGACAACTGGGACGTCGGCCTGCGTTACCGTTACTTCAGCGCCGAGAAGATCAATCTGGTCGACACGATCGGTCGCGACCTCGAAACACGGATGCGGTCGCACTCAATCCTCGGGACGCTGACCTACAACTTCGGTGGTGAAACTGCGCCCCCGCCGCCCCCGCCGCCCCCGCCGCCGCCGCCGCCGCCGCCGCCCCCTCCCCCGCCGCCGCCGCCGCCAGTGGCAGCTTGCAACAAGGGCCCGTACATCGTGTTCTTCGACTGGGATCGCGCGGACATCACTCCGGAAGCGGCAACCATTCTTGACAACGCCGTGTCGGCTTACCGCAACTGCGGCACCGCGTCGGTCATGCTGGCCGGCCACGCTGACCGCTCGGGTGCAGCCCGCTACAATCAGGGCCTGTCCGAGCGCCGCAACGCCTCGGTCCGGCAGTATCTGACCGGGCGCGGCATCCCAGGTGGTGTGATCAGCAGCCAGGGCTTCGGTGAAACCCAGCCGCGTGTCCCGACGGCCGACGGCGTTCGCGAACTGCAGAACCGCCGCGTGGAAATCACTTACGGTCCGAACTCGGGCATGTAAGTTTTCCTACAGCGGAAAATTCGATAAGGGGCCGGAGCAATCCGGCCCCTTTTTCGTTGGGGTTGTTCTATGTTTAAACTGCCACCGGAAAAGGAACCGTCCATGCAACCCGCCCGCGCGACTCGCCACTCCCTCTCCCTGGGTCTGATCCTCATCGGCGCTGCAGGCTGTTCGACGCTGTCCGAGGTGCCAACCGAGCGGATCGGTTCCGCCAATCTGGTTCTGTCGAACGGCATGCCAGCCGGCACCGCGCAGATTGTGGCAAGCGGTGATCGGGTGACTCTGGCAATCGCTGCAACCGGGCTTCCCGCCGGACAGCGGGGGTTCCATCTCCATACCAAGGGTGAGTGCACCCAGCCTGACTTCATGTCAGCCGGAGGTCATCTCAACCCGCTCGGCCGGGCCCACGGCAAGGATGCGGCGGGCGGTGCCCATGTGGGGGACATGCCCAACCTTGTCTTCGACCAGCGTCAGACCGCTACTCTTACCGTTGAACTGCCCGGCACCCGTGCCGAAATCGAAAACTGGATATTTGACGCAGACGGAACTGCCATCGTCATTCATGCCGATGCGGACGATTACCGCACCGATCCGACCGGCAATGCCGGCGCGCGTGCGGCCTGCGGAGTGATCAAGCAGAGCTAGGCTCGGGCCACCTTCGCCTTTTCGCCGGAACGCTGGAGCAGGGTAGCTTCCGCCTGAGGCACCGCACGGTAGGCATAGAGCAGCAGCAGGACCGCCACCGGCACCACCCCGACTAGGGACAGGATCCCGGTCCGCAGGTCTCCAATCAGCTTCCCGTCGACTATTGTGCCGCTAAGGTCGGAGATCTGGCCGACCAGATAAGGTCCGAAGCACAAACCCACCAGCGTAGTCCCGAGAAAGAACGACGCCGTGGCTGTCCCGCGCATCCGGGGTAGAACAAGATCCTGTGTGGTCGCTGCGGCCGCACCAAGCGCCGCCGCGCCGCACAGCCCGGCGACGAAATTCATCATGTAGAACAGCACTACATTGTCCGTTGAATAGCCGATTAAGATCGGCACGGCAGGTGCCAGGATGCCGAACAGAATGACCAGGATACGGCCACTTGGATTGCGAGCCCGCAGGGCATCGGCCACCCGGCCGCCAAGAATCACGCCGACAAAACCGCTCAGTGCGCCAGAGCCACCCAAGACGAATGCCAGCTGGGATTTGGGGAGCCCCAGCACCTGCTCCGCATAAGGTGGTGACCAGAACGCCAGGGCATAGGCTGTTAGTGCGACCAAGCCGTACCCGAGTGTCGTGCAGACGAACGCGGGCGTACCCCAGATAAGCCGGAAAGTGGGCGGATCCTTCTCCCGCAGTACACAGGCCCACGAGAACACCGCATAGTAACCGAGAGCGACGGCTGACCACTGGGGCAGGTTGCCAGTCAGGCCAATCATCACCCATGCAAACAGGCTGAGCAGCCCGGCCACCGCCAGGTTGATCAGGAAGGCGATCGGGCCACGACGCCACGCGCCCAGCAAGGTAAAGGGCGGAACAATGGTCGAGAGGTCGGCAAAGAACTCCGTAAACGGCGTGGGGGAGGACGGGCTGACGACGCCATCCATCGCCCCGCGCACCGGCTCGCGCAGCGACGATACCCACAGCGCCACCAATATCCCCGGAACCCCGACTGCAAGGAATGCCGCCTGCCAGCCCACCAGCCCGAGCGGGCCGCTCGCCGGATAGGCCGCGTTCCAGCCCTGGACAATCTCTGCCCCGATAAACAGAGAAATCCCGCCGCCGATATAGAGCCCCGATGAATAGATCGCGATCGCTGTCGCCCTCTGCCGCTTCGGGAAATAGTCCGAGATCAGCGAATAGGCAGTCGGACTGGCAGTGGCCTCCCCGATCCCCACCCCCATCCGGGCCAGAGTCAGGGTCAGCTGATCGCGGGCAAAACCGGACAGCGCAGTCATGGTCGACCAGAGCGCCAGCCCGATGCTGAGCAGCCTGACCCGGTTCCAGTTGTCCGCCAGTCGCCCGAGCGGGATCCCGAACAACGCGTAGAAAACAGCGAATGCAGCGCCGCCCAAAAAACCCATGTCACTGTCAGTTAGGTCCAGGTCGCGCTTGATATCCACCGCCAAGATCGAGATGATCTGCCGGTCGACAAAGTTGAGGATGTAAACCACCACCAGCACGCCGAGAACATACCAGCTGTACCCGCTGGCCTTGTTCGTATCGGTGTCTACGGCGCCCGGTTCGGCCACATTGCTTCTCCCTGTTCAGATCGTGACGGCATAACTGGTCGGATCAACCAGGCCCGCTTCTGCAAAACCCTTCTGACGCAAGCGGCAGCTATCGCATAGCCCGCATGCACGCCCATCCGCAGTTGGCGCATAGCAGGACCAGCTCATTCCCGGATCAAGCCCGAGCCGCGCTGCCTCACGCGCAATGTCCGCCTTGCTCATGTGCTGGAGCGGGGCGTGGATGCGAAACGGTTCGCCATCAACCCCTGCCTTGGTGCCCAAACGCGCCATTTCCACGAAGCTGGCGATGAATTCCGGCCGGCAGTCAGGATAGCCAGAATAGTCGAGCGCATTCACCCCGATGAAGATGTCACGTATCCTCAGGGCCTCGGCCCATGCCAGGGTGAGCGAGAGGAACACAATATTCCGGGCTGGCACATAAGTGATCGGGATGTCAGTACCCACCCCGCCGGTAGGCACCGCGATGTCGTCGGTCAGCGCGGAGCCGCCGAACTGCCGCAAGTCCAACGGCAGCACGACGTGGCGCTGACACTGCAAGCGATCGGCGATTCTGCGGGCAGAGGCGATCTCGATCCGGTGCCGCTGATTGTAATCGATTGTCAGCGCCTGAATCGTGAACCCCTGCTCGCGGGCGAGGCCGGCCGAAACCATCGAATCGAGCCCGCCAGAAAGCAGAACTACCGCTCCAGGCTGAACCTCTGAGTTGCGACCTTGCATGACTGCCCGGCTACTGGCTTTCGCAGGCTGCGGCAATGGGTCAGCATGACGGGGCCAGCGTCCAGGCAACGAGTTGTGGGCGCCCGCGATCAGATGTCAGCGACAGGCCCCGACCCGGCGTGCTTCGGCCGTGAATTGAAACGGCTTGCCGTCTGCAATACCCTGGCTTTCGATCTGCGCGAGCGAAGCCGATTCGCGGCGGATGCTGGTCCGGCCATAGTTGTTACCAGGGCAGGAATACTGGACAGTCACCTGCCCGGCACCGTCTTCAACGATGTAGCGGCTGCATTCGCCACCGGTATGCCGAAGCTGAATCATCTCGCGCCCTGTACGCAGGCAGACCCGCCTCTGATCACCGCTGTCGCGGAAACGTATCAGCCACTCGCCCCGCTCAAGCCGGTCGAGCATGGCCAGGTTCGGTGCCTCGGCGTTTGCCGGCAGGACCAGCAGCGCTGCCGCCGCCAGCCCGGTCGCGGCTGCCACCGTCTGCCGTTTGCTAATTCCCATTGAGAGCCCTCTGGTTGATGCAGGCATTCCTGCCGCAATTGCCCGCGCTTATTCATGACATACGATGAACCGTTCGTTACCAGCGACAAAACGTTCACAAGGTCAGGTTTAGAGGGACAGCTGGAATACTTTCGAACAAAACGCACAATCGACCATGATGTGCCCATTCGGATTGCGCATTTCCGCCTGGTCCTTGGCCGGGAAGCGCTGGATAACCGATTCGAAATGGGCGACGGAACAACGGCATCCCTTGCCCAGCGTGCCCCCCACCACGATCCGCACCTCGTCTTCCTCATGGAACAGGCGCCAGGCGATCTCTTCCAGCGTCAGCGACCGGTCAATTAGCTCCTCGTGCCGAATGCTGCCTGCCAGCACGGCAATATGCTCCCATTCCGGATCGTCGAACCGGACATGGAGACGCTCACGCCCCTCCTCGCCATCGGGCAGATGCTGCGCCAGCAAGCCCCCGGCAATGCAATGCCCCTGCTGCCGTTTGACCGCGATCCGGATCATGGTCGGCACTTGCTCCGACTGGGCAAAATAGCTCTGGCAGGCTTCGGCCAGTGATTCCCCTTCCAGCGGCACCACCCCCTGATAGCGCCCGCCGTTCCCGGCAAGGTCGAAGGTAATCGCCAGATAGCCGCGCCCGAACAGCGCGAACAGCGAGGGGTTTGCACCCAGCTCCACCACGCGGTCGGTATCGAAATCGGCGTAGCCGCGCAGCTCGCCGGCGCGGTAGTCGGCCACCAGCAGGCGCACCGCGCCTGCCTCGGTCTGCGCCTGCATCGTCATCTGCCCCTCGTCGTCCTTGATCAGACTGCCGATCAGCGCCGCCAGCACCAGGGCTTCGGCCAGCAGGTGTGCGATTGCCGGCGGATAGTCATGCGCGGCGAGGATTTCGTCGAGCACGGCATCAAGCCGCACGATCCGGCCGCGTGCGCTGCGGGCGGGAACCACGAACGAAAGAACCTGGTCGGAACGGGTTTCGGTTTGTCCGGTCATCGTGGCCATATGGGCTCTGCTGCACCGCCGTGAAACCCCTGCCTTGCTGTGCCCTGCCTTGTTGTGCCCTGCCTTGTTGTGCCCTGCCTGCTCAAAGCCGGCCAAGGCTCCACAGCAGGATCGACTTCTGCGCATGAATCCGGTTCTCTGCCTCGTCGAACACGCGCGACTGCGGGCCTTCGAATACCTCTTCGCTCACTTCGTCGCCGACATGGGCGGGCAGGCAATGCAGGAAGATTGCATCCGGCTTCGCCCGCGCCAACAGGGCCGCATCGACCCGGTAGGGCTGCATCGCCGCCAGCTTGTCCTCGGCGTGGGCCTGCCCCATCGAGATCCAGGTGTCGGTGACCAGCACATCTGCCCCGGCAGCGGCCTGTCCGGCATCCTGGGTCAGGGTAATCCGCGCACCGCGGGCCCGTGCCTCGATTACGAAAGCCGAATCGGGCTCGAACCCTGCGGGCGTCGCCACCCGCACATTGAACTGGAACAGCCCGGCCGCCTCAATGATTGAGTGCAGGACATTGTTCCCATCCCCGAACCACGCCAGCTCCAGCCCGGGTAGGGGCTTGCCGCACTCGAGCACGGTCTGGATATCGGCCACGATCTGGCACGGGTGCGAGCGTTCGGTCAGGCCGTTGATAACCGGCACGTGGGCGTAGCGCGCCAGTTCTTCCGCCTTGGCGTGGTCGTCGGTACGGATCATGATCGCATCGACCATCCGGCTGAGGACCCGCGCAGTATCGGCGATGGTTTCCCCGCGCCCCAGCTGGCTGCTGGCCGAATCGAGGATCAGGGCAGACCCGCCCAGCTGGCGCATGGCGATATCGAAGCTGACCCGAGTGCGGGTCGAGCTCTTCTCGAAGATCATCGCCAGCACGTGCCCGGCCAGCGGCGCGTCGGCATCGGGACGCCCCTTGGGCCAGCCGGCCCGGGCGGCCTTGCGCGTCACCGCATCGTTCTGGATCGCCGCCAGCGCATCGACCCCGGCGTCGGCCAGGTCGAGGAAATGCCGCAGGCCGCTCATCCCGCCGCGACCTCGAAACTCGCCGCCCCGGCAGAGAGCTTGTCGAAGAACTCGTCGATCTCGGCATCGCCAATCACCAGCGGCGGCAGGATGCGCAGCGTGTTGTCGCCCGCAGCCACAGTCAGCAGCTGGTGGTTGTCACGCAAGTGAACATAGAACGGGCGGCTTTCGACCTTCATCTTCAGGCCCAGCATCAGGCCGTGCCCGCGGACCAGTTCGAACAGGTCGGGATAGTTGCCGATGAACTGGTCCAGGCGGGTGCGGATCCGCTCGCCCTTTTCGGTCACTGCGGCGAGAAATTCGTCGTTGGCAACCGCATCGAGAACCGCCATCCCGGCCGCCATCGCCAGCGGATTGCCCCCGTAAGTGGAACCGTGGGTGCCCAGCCCCATGCCGCGCGCGGCCTTTTCCGTTGCCAGGCACGCGCCGAGCGGGAACCCGCCGCCGATGCCCTTGGCAGTGGCGAGAATATCGGGTTCAACGCCGTACAGCTCGTGCGCATAGAACCTGCCGGTGCGGGCAACGCCGCACTGGACCTCGTCCAGCACCAGCATCAGGTCATGCTTGTCTGCCAGCGCGCGCAGGCCGTGCATGAATGCGTCGGATGCCGGGCGAATGCCGCCCTCGCCCTGGATCGGCTCGACCAAAAAGCCTGCCGTATTCGGACCGATCGCTGCCTCGGCGCCGGCCAGGTCGTCGAACTCAACGTACTTGAAGCCGGCCAGCAGCGGAAGGAAACCCTTGTGCATCTTGTCCTGGTTGGAGGCGCTGATCGTTGCCATCGTCCGGCCGTGGAAAGCATTGGTGAAGGTAATCAGCTCGTACCGGTCCGGATTGCCGCCCGCCTGATGATAGGCCCGCGCGGTCTTGATCGCGCACTCCACCGCTTCGGCGCCGGAGTTGGTGAAGAACACGGTGTCGGCAAAGGTCAGGTCGACCAGCCGCTGGGCCAGCGCCTCGCCCTGCGGGCTGCCATAGAGGTTGGAGACGTGCATCAGGGTGGCGGCCTGCTGCTGGATCGCCCCGATCAGCCCGGCGTGGCTATGGCCGAGCAGGTTGACCGCAATCCCGCTGGCGAAATCGAGATAGCGGGTGCCGTCCTCGTCGATCAGGTGGCAATGCTCGCCGCGGACCGGGCGCACCCCGCAACGGGGATAGACGGGCATGAGGGGCGTGATCGACATGAGCGGTGTTCCTGCTGGTTTCGTGTTCTGGTCTTGAAACGACAAATGGCGGCCCTGACGAGCCGCCACCTGCCGCGTTTGGGTGTCCTGCCCGGACCGGTTATTGACCGGGCCGGAACAGAAGCAATCAATCGGACGCGCGCACCAGATTGACCGCCGAGTGCTTGCCTCGTCGATCGACCTCGAGGTCGAATTCGTAACGCTCGCCTTCGTTCAGGCCAGCGAGGCCGGAGCGCTCGACCGCGCTGATATGCACGAACGCATCGGGCTGGCCATCGTCGCGCACCAGGAAACCGAAGCCCTTGGTGCCGTTGAAGAACTTGACCGTGCCGGTGACCCGCTCACCGGTCAGCTCGCGCTGGGGCGCTGCCGGCTTGGATTCGACCGCGATCACGTCGCCTACTACCTGCAGGTCCTGCGCCGAGACCTTGCCGCCCCGATCAACCAGGTTGAACTGCAGCTCCTGCCCTTCGGCCAGGCCTTCAAGGCCGGCACGTTCGACCGCGCTGATGTGGACAAACACGTCCTCCCCGCCGCCATCCTGGGCAATGAAACCGAAACCTTTTTGCGAGTTGAAGAACTTGACCGTTCCCTTGCCGGTCCCAACGACCTGGGCAGGCATACGGCTGAAGCCGCCACCTCCGGCACCGGCGCCGGCACCCGGGCCGCGCGGAGCGCCGCCGCCAGGACCGCGGTCACCGCCGCCAAAACGGCTGCCGCCGCCTCCTCCGCCGCCGCCGCCGAAACGGTCCCGCCCGCCGCCGTAGCTGTCGCCGCCAAAGCCGCCCGAGGGGCCGCCGAACGGATCGAAACCGTCTTCACCGAAACCGTCGCGCTTGTCCCGGCCTCGGCCGCGGCGCCCTTTATCGTAACCCATATCCTAGCAAATACCTTCGTCGCGCCGATCTCGTCGTTGCCACGTCGGACACGCGAACGGCGGTCGCGCCAGACGTGCTGCCGGGAAGTGCGAGACGCATCCCCCTATGCCACAGGCATCCGCCATAGCGCAGATTCAGCGGCGGCGCGAACAATTTGAGAGATTGCCGCTGTCGCGGCTAAATCTGTGGCATTTTCGCATTGCGCGGCCCTTGATCCCGGTCTTGTGCAGGGCCATTGCAGAGCTATGGTGTCCGGCCAGCCAAGGAGAGCAGTCGATGAGCCAGTTCCGCCGCCTGAGCAAGACGATGTCGGCCAGCCCGCAGATTTCGACCGATGATGTTGCCGCTGCAGCGGGCGAAGGAATCACCCTGATCATCAACAATCGCCCCGATGGCGAGGAGGACGGCCAACCCGCCGGAGCCGAAATCGAGGCAGCAGCCCGCGCAGCCGGGATCGCCTATTGCGCCATTCCGGTAAGCGGTGGCGGATTTGGCGAGCCGCAGGTCAATGCCATGATCGAGGCGCTGCGGAGCACCGATGGCCCCGTGCTCGGCTATTGCCGGTCTGGCACTCGCTCCACTTTGCTGTGGTCGCTGGCACAGGCGAAGCTGGGCCGCGATCCCGACGAGATTGCCGCCGCCGCGCGGGCGGCAGGATACGACATCAGCCCGGTGCGTGCGGCAGTCGACATGCTCGCCGCCGGAGCGCGACAAGGCGCTTGATCACCAACTGACACTTGTGTCAGTAGAGTGCACATGAACGGCATGCTCCTGCTCCAGTTCGGCGGCTCCCTGCTGGCGATCCTCGCGCTCGCCTGGCTGGCGAAGCGGCTTGGGCTGGGCGGGGATACCCGCATCCGGGACGAGGACCATGCCCGTGATCTGGCGGAAGAGGCGATCTACGGGTTCGAACCGGCCGAGATCGCGATTGACCGGGCCGGGATGGGCGCCTTGCTGCGGGACGAGCGTGGACGCGTCTTGCTGATCCGGCGGCACGGCGCGCGCTTTGCCGCCCGCCTGCTCGACAGCTATGACCACGTCCGGCTCGATCGCGGCTACCTGACCCTTGCCACGGGGGACACGCGGTTCGGCAGCGTGACCTTTGACCTTGGCCAGCGCGCGCCGGAATGGGCCGCCAGCCTGCGCCGACTGGAGACCTGAGACGATGCCCGATTTCTCCCCCGTTGATTATGCAGTCCCCGGCTTCGTCCTGCTGGTGCTGCTGGAAATGGTCTGGGCGTGGAAGAGCAGGCCCGAGGCCTATGAACCGCGCGACACGCTGACCAGCCTCGCTTTCGGGCTCGGCAGCACGGTGGCCGGGGTTGCGGTCGGCGGGGCCTTTCTCGCCCTGTTCCTGTGGGTGTGGCAGTTCCGTCTCTTCGAGATTGGCTGGGCATGGTGGGCGTGGGTTGCCTGCTTCGTGCTCGATGATCTCAAATACTACTGGGTCCACCGCGCCGGGCACCGGATCCGCTGGTTCTGGGCCAGCCACGTCAACCACCATTCGAGCCAGCACTACAACCTGTCGACCGCGCTGCGCCAGTCCTGGACCGGCTCGCTGACTCTTGGGTTTGCCTTCGCGCTGCCGCTGGTCTTGCTCGGCTTTCACCCGGCGATGATCGCGATCTGCGCCGGGTTCAACCTGATCTATCAGTTCTGGATCCACACCGAGGCCATCGGCAAGATGCCGCGCTGGTTCGAGGCGGTTATGAACACACCCAGCCACCACCGCGTCCACCACGCCACCAACCCGCGCTATCTTGACCGCAACTATGCAGGCGTATTCATAATCTGGGACCGCATGTTCGGCACCTTCGAGGAGGAGCGGCCGGACGAGGAACGCATCCGTTACGGCATTGTCCGCCAATTGGGCAGCTTCAACCTGCTGTGGGCGGTGTTTCACGAGTGGATCGGGATGGTGCAGGACATCTGGCGCGCGCCCTGGCGGCATAAGCTGTCCTACCTGCTGCGCGAGCCGGGCTGGACCCACGACGGCAGCCGCGACACCAGCGACATGATCCGTGAGCGTTGGCGCAGCCGGCAGGGCACGCAAACCGTGGCAGATGAAAACCCGATTGCGGGCGAGGGCCAGACGACCTAACCGTTTGCACACAAGGAGAGGTCATGGACAGGTTCGATTACATCGTCATCGGCGGTGGCAGTGCCGGCAGCGCAGTGGCTGGCCGGCTGGCAGAAGACGGCACCCGGCGCGTCTGCCTGCTGGAGGCGGGCGGCAGCAACGACAACCTGCTGGTTAAGACCCCGGGCTTCATGCCCTTCCTGCTCAAGAACACCAATTACCGCTACGAAACGGTGCCGCAGAAAGGCCTCAACGGCAGAATCGGTTACCAGCCGCGCGGCAAAGGGCTGGGCGGGTCATCGGCGATCAACGCCATGGTCTACATCCGCGGCAACCGGTGGGATTACGACAATTGGGCCGCCATGGGCTGCACCGGCTGGGCCTATGACGATGTCCTGCCCTGGTTCCGCAAGGCCGAAGCGAACGAGCGCGGTGCCGACAATTTTCACGGGGCGGGCGGGCCGCTGTTTGTCTCAAACCAGAAATGGGCCAACCCGACCAGCGAGGCGTTCGTCGAAAGTGCCAGCCAGCTCCAGTTGCCCCGCAATGCCGATTTCAACGGCGAGCGGCAGGAGGGGTTCGGCCTGTACCAGGTGACCCAGCGCCAGGGCGAGCGCTGGTCCGCGTCCCGCGCCTATGTCGAGCCGCTGCGGGGCAGCGCCAACCTCGATATCCGCACCGGCACCGTGGTCGAGAAACTGGTGATCGAACAGGGCCGGGTCACCGGCGTTGCCATTCGCCGCGGCAGCAAGCGCGAAGTGGTCAACGCCAGCGGCGGGGTGATCCTCAGCGCCGGGGCGTTCAACAGCCCGCAAGTGCTGATGCTGTCTGGCGTCGGCCCGGGTGAACACCTGCGGGAGCACGGGATCGAGGTGGTGCTGGACAAGCGGGCCGTCGGCTCGGACCTGCAGGATCACATCGATTACGTTTCCGGCTGGGCAACCGAATCGACCGTCCCGATCGGTGACAGTTTGGTGGGCACCATGCGAATGGCCAAGGCGATCATCGAGCACCGGCGCAAGCGGACCGGGATCATGACCACGCCCTATGCCGAAGCGGGCGGGTTCTGGAAGGTCATGCCCGATGCCCCCGCACCTGATGTGCAGTGGCACTTCGTTCCCGCCGTGCTGGAAGATCACGGGCGCGAGAAGGTCAAGGGCCACGGTTTTTCGCTTCATGCCTGTGTGCTGCGCCCGGAAAGCCGGGGCACGGTGCGGCTCACTTCCACCGAGGCAACCGATGCGCCGCGAATCGATCCCAACTTCCTTGATGACGAACGCGATATGGCAACCTTGCGCGCCGGGGTGCGCCTGTCGCACCGGATCGTCGATGCCCCGCCGCTGACCGATTACGGCCCGCGTGATCGCCATCCGATCAACCTCGGTGATGACGATGAACTCGACCAGCTGATCCGCAACCGCGCGGACACGGTCTACCACCCGGTCGGCACCTGCCGCATGGGCGGTGACGATGCGGCGGTGGTGGATCCCAGGCTGAAGGCGCGGGGGCTTGACGGGCTGTGGATCGCCGATGCCTCGGTCATGCCCAAGATCGTCAGCGGCAACACCAACGCGCCCAGCATCATGATCGGCGAACGCTGCGCTGATTTCATCAAAAAGGGCTGACGCCACCCTACCCTTCCAGTGAAGAAACGGCTTGCGACCAGCAAGCCGCAAGGGCGACTGCCCGCCCGCAGCGGCCCGACCAACGGGAGGAACAGCCGCGAGGATGCACCTGCGGCGCCAGGCGCGCATATAAAAAAGGGGCCGGAGCGGCTGGCTCCGGCCCTTTGTAGGCTGTGTTCGCAGGAGGAACATCGTGCGGCGGAACCGGAAGGGGAGAGGAACTCCCGATTCCGCCGAACCTGGGTAATCAGTTGTAGGCGCGCTCCCCGTGTTCGGAGATGTCGAGCCCGTCGACTTCGGCTTCTTCGGTCACCCGCAGGCCGATGGTCAGCTTGACGATGTAGGCAGCGATCAGGGTGCCGATGCCAGCCCAGCCTATCGTCACGAGGACGCCGAAAGTCTGGGTCCAGAGCTGTGCCCCCATTGCGGTCGAGCCATCACCGGGGCCGCCGAGGAACGGCTGGTAGACCACTGCGGTACCAATGGCACCGACGATGCCGCCGATGCCGTGGATGCCGAAGGCGTCGAGCGCATCGTCATAGCCGAACTTGGCCTTCACCTTGGCGACGAAGTAGTAGCACACTATCGACGACACGATGCCGAGCAAGATTGCCCCGAACGGCCCGGAGTTGCCGGCGGCCGGAGTAACTGCCACGAGCCCGGCGATGATGCCCGAGGCAAAGCCCAGGGCAGAGCCTTTGTGCCCGGCAGCGCGTTCGATCACCATCCAGGTGAGTGCAGCGGCGGCAGTAGCAACGAAAGTGTTGATCATCGCGAGGCCGGCCGAACCATCGGCTTCCAGCGCCGAGCCAGCGTTGAACCCGAACCAGCCCACCCACAGCAGTCCAGCGCCGATCAACGTCATCGTCATGCTGTGCGGGGGCATCGGCTCATTGGGATAGCCGCGGCGCTTGCCGAGCAGGTATGCCAGCACCAGGCCGGAAACACCGGCGTTGATGTGGACCACCGTACCGCCGGCAAAGTCGAGCGCGCCGTCTTCGAACAGCAGCCCGCCACCAGCCCAGACCATGTGCGCGATCGGGAAGTAGACGATGGTCAGCCAGATCGGCACGAATGCCATCACAGCACTGAACTTCATCCGCTCCGCCGTCGCACCCAGGATGAGCGCAGCGGTGATCGCGGCGAAAGTCATCTGGAAGCTGATGAAGACATACTTGCTGATGACTTCATCGGTGAAGGTGGCCGCCGTGCTGGAAGCATCGGTGCCCATCAGGAAATAGCTGCCCCCGCTGATAAACAGGCCCAGCGTGCCTTCGTAGGTGGTGTCTCCAAAGGCGAGACTGTAGCCCCACATCACCCAGATCAGCATGGCGAGACAGGCGGTCGCGCCAACCTGGGTCATGGTCGAAAGCATGTTCTTCTGCCGGGTCAGGCCGCCGTAGAACAGCGCAAGTCCTGGCAGGATCATAAGCAGGACGAGCAGGGTGGCTGTCATCATCCAGGCGTTGTTGCCAGGGTTGGGAACGGCGGCGGCGGCTTCGGCCGCATCCTGCGCGAAAGCGGGTGCGGCAACGAGCAGCGAGGTGGCCAGTGCCCCTGCCGCCTGCGCTGTCGCCCTGGAAAGTGTACGGATCATGGATTGGTCCCTCATGTCAGGCGCGCGCGTCAGAGCGCGGTATCACCGGTTTCACCGGTGCGGATGCGGGTGGCGGAGGCGAGGTCGAACACGAAGATCTTACCGTCGCCGATGCTGTCGGTGCTGGCCGTCTTGGTGATCGTTTCCACGACCTGCTCGGCCACGTCGTCGCTGGCAGCAATTTCCAGTTTAACCTTGGGCAGCATATTCGTGGAATATTCGGCCCCGCGGTAGATTTCGGTCTGCCCCTTCTGCCGCCCGAAGCCCTTGACTTCCGACACCGTCATACCGGCAATACCGATCGACCCAAGGGCTTCACGCACCTCGTCGAGCTTGAATGGCTTGATGATCGCGATGATGAACTTCATCGTTCTCCCCTGCTTTGCCGCCGGAGGATGAACCGGCTTCGCACATGCAGCAAAAGCCGTGCCAGTTACACAAGCACCTGAAATCAAACGATAGGGGCGGAGCAGCAGATCAAACCTTGCGAAAGACCTGCCTATAACTTAGGCATTGCTTAGGATTCGGGCAGATCGAGCTCGGCTACGACGGGCAGATGGTCGGACGCCTGCGCGGCCATGGCGCTATGATGGACATGCCGCTCAAAACAGTCCCATTCGGAAGAGGCGACAATCCGGTCGAGCCGGGCGATCGGCTGGCGCGAGGGAAAGCTGCGTCCGGTATCGAGCACCTGCCAGTCGGGCCCGAACGCGCGCATGGCTCCGCCATTCACGCCCCACTGGTTGAAGTCGCCCATCAGCACCGTCGGACACTCTGCCTCACACCCGCCGACATGGCTGAGCACTGCCCGGATCTGGTCACTGCGGCGCAATCCGGACAGGTCGAGGTGCATCCCGACCACGCGAATGCGCACACCGTCGCAATCGAGATCGGCCCGCGCCGCACCGCGCGGCTCCAGCATCGGCAGGGCGAGCGGCTCGGCATCGACCACGCCGATGTTCCGTCGCACCAGGATCGCATTGCCGTGCCAGCCAAGACTGCGCGGGCGGCGCGCCACCTCGACCGGCTTCCACGGGGTATCATCCAGCGCGGCGCGTTCCAACACGCTGGCCCGGTCGCCGATCCGGCGGTCCGCCTCCTGCAGCGCGATCACGTCAGCGTCGATCTCGCGCAGCACGGTGATGATCCGGTCGGGATCGCGCCGCCGGTCAGTTCCCACTGCCTTGTGGATGTTGTAGCTGGCAAACTTCAGCCGCAAGTCAGCTCTGCCCCGCGCCCCGATCTGCCTTGGCACCGGCGAAGTAACGGTCCGTCGGTCGCGCCGGCAAGCCATCAATACTGGCGATCCTCAAAGCGTGCTTGGCCGCCCATTCCGCCGGGTTGGCCTGGGCGTGCGCCTTCTTCAGTGTCTGCCGCTCGCTTTCGAATGCCATCAACGGCACGCCCCAGCCGCAGCTGGTCTGGACGCTCTCCACCGCAATATCGAAGATCTGCCGGGTGCCGGGTATCAGGGTAAAGTGCACGGCGAACTGCTCCCACTCCGGATCCTGCGGCAGCACCGGGCGTCCCCGGCCATAGATCCGCAGAATCAGCGCGGGCTGCTGGAAATTGCAGAACATCAGCGTAATCCGCCCGTCGGCCAGCAGGTGCGCGTTGGTCTCGTTACCCGAGCCGCCAAGGTCGAGCCAGGCGACCCGGTCAGGCGCCAATATACGGAACGCATCGTATCCCTTGGGGCTGAGATTGATCCGCGCGCCTTCGGCGGCCGTGGCGACAAAGAACACCGGCTGCTTGCCGATCATAGCGACATGCGCGTCGGTCAGCGTGTCGAAGAATTCGGCCATATGCGCAAGCCTAGGCGGGCGTAGCGCGCGCGGCAAGAAGAAGGGGGTTCGCGCGGTGCGAGAAACAACTACCTTTCCTTGGTGGCCGAAAACACCAGGTCAGGGTTCTTTTCCTGCTGGTAGCCCACATCCCACGCAGCCTTGGCCATGAACACCGCATCGCCGTCGCGGTCACGCGCCAGGTTCGGCCGGTTGAGATCGGTGAACCCCTTGAGCGCCGCATCGCTGCCCTTGAGCCAGCGCGCGGTGGCGAAGGGCGAGGCTTCCAGCATCGCCTCGACCTTGTATTCGGCCTCCAGCCGGCTGACGAGCACGTCGAGCTGCAACTGGCCGACCACCCCAACGATCCACTGTGCGCCGATCTCGGGATAGAACACCTGGATAACCCCCTCCTCGCTCAGGTCGTCGAGCGCCTTGCGCAGCTGTTTGGTCTTGGTCGGGTCCTTCAGTACCACCCGGCGCAGGATTTCCGGCGCGAAGTTGGGCAGGCCGGTAAAGCGCAGGTGGTTCTTCTCGCTCAGCGTATCGCCCACCCGCAGCGTGCCGTGGTTGGGGATGCCGATGATGTCGCCAGCCTCAGCCGTGTCGGCCAGTTCGCGGTCCTGCGCGAAGAACAGGATCGGCGAATGGACCGCAATCGGCTTGCCGAGGCCGGAGGGAATGAGCTTCATCCCGCGCTTGAAGGTGCCCGAAACCAGCCGCATAAATGCGATCCGGTCGCGGTGGTTGGGGTCCATGTTGGCCTGGACCTTGAAGATGAAGCCGGTCACTTCGTCATGGCTCGGCTCGATCAGTACCTCGCCGGCCGGTTGCGGGCGTGGCGGCGGGGCGAAGCGGGCAATCGCGTCGATCAGTTCCTCGACGCCAAAATTCTTGAGCGCCGAACCGAAATAGACGGGGGTGAGGTCGCCGTTGCGGAAAGCTTCGAGATCGAATTCCGGGTAGCCGCCACGCGCCAGCTCGATCTCGTCGGCGAAGCGTTCGGGGATATCGTTGCCCGCATCGCGGGTGCCGAGATAGTCGCGGCTCGGGCCTTCCGGGCGCGCCACAGTGCCGGTGGCAAAGTCTAGCAGGCCTTCGAATTCACCGCCCATGCCGATCGGCCACATCTGCGGGCTGACGTCGAGCGCGAGCATGTCAGCAACCTCGTCCAGCGTCTCGAACGGATCGCGGCCTTCGCGGTCGACCTTGTTGACGAAGGTGATGATCGGGACGGAACGCAGGCGGCACACCTCGAACAGCTTGCGGGTCTGCGGCTCAATGCCCTTGGCCGCGTCGATCACCATGACTGCGGAATCCACCGCGGTCAGCGTGCGATAGGTGTCCTCGCTGAAGTCCTCGTGCCCCGGCGTGTCGAGCAGGTTGAAGACGATCCCGTCTTTCTGGAACGTCATTACCGAGGAGGTGACCGAGATCCCGCGCTGCTGCTCGATCTTCATCCAGTCCGAGCGCGCCCGCCGCGCCGCGCCGCGCGCCTTGACCTCGCCCGCAAGATGGATCGCGCCGCCTTGCAGCAGCAGCTTTTCGGTCAGCGTCGTCTTACCGGCGTCAGGGTGCGAAATGATCGCGAAAGTACGGCGATTGCTGGAGGTCATGGTTGCGTACGCGCGACGCGGAAGCCGGCGAAGTCCTGGTTGACCGGCATCAGTTCGATCCGGTTGATGTTGAGGTGCGGGGGCAGTTCGGCGATCCAGCGGATTGTGTCGGCAATATCCTGACCGGTCATCGGGTGGGCCCCGGCATAGAGATCGTCGGACGCTTTCTGGCTGCCGGTCCGCACCAGGGTGAACTCGGTCTCGACCATGCCGGGTTCAATCGAGGTAACGCGCACGCCTGTGCCATGGAGATCGGCCCGCAGGGCGAGCGTGAAGTGGTTCGCGAACGCCTTGGACCCGGCATAGACGTTGCCGCCGGGATAGATGTAGTTCCCCGCGACCGATCCGATGGCAATGATCGCGCCCTTGCGCACAATCAGGCCGGGCAGCAGCTTTCGGGTGAGGATCACCATGGCCGTCACATTGGTGTCGATCATGGTCTGCCAGTCATCGAGATTGGCGTCCTGCGCGGGCGACAGGCCCTGGGCCAGCCCTGCATTGTTGACCAGCAGGTCGATCCCGGCGAATTCCCCGGGCAGTGCCGCCAGCGCAGCATCGAGCGCGGCGGTATCGCGCACGTCGAACACCGCCGGGTGGACCTTGTCCGCACCCAATTCGGCGACCAGCGCGACGAGCCGTTCTTTGCGCCGCCCTGTCGCCACGCAGCGCCAGCCGCTCGCCACCAGTGTGCGCACGGTCGCTTCGCCGATGCCAGAGGTTGCGCCGGTGACCAGTGCCGTTTTCATCCGCGCAGCTCCGCGCCCAGTTTGGCTGCCGAGACCACCACCTTGTCGGAAATCGCCTTGATCTCGGCGTCGGTGAAGGTCTTGTCGCCCGGCTGGAGCGTGACCTCCAGCGCGACCGATTTCCGGCCGTCGGGCACGCCCTGCCCGGTGAACAGGTCGAACACCCGCGCTGCGACAATCGCTGCCTTGTCTGCCCCGCGCACCGCCCGCAGCAGGTCGCCCGCTGGCAGAGCAGCCGGAACCAGAAAGGCAAAGTCTCGCGTGATCGCCTGCAAGGCAGGCGGGGCATAGGGCGGCCGGGCAAAGCCTGCGCCCTTGCGCGCCGGAATGGCATCGAGAAACAGCTCGGCCGCAGCCACCGGGCCATCGATGTCGAACGCCTTGAGCGTAGCCGGGTGGAGAACGCCAAACCGGGCCAGCACGTTCTTCGGCCCGAGCCGCAGGGTGGCTGACTGACCGGGATGGAACTGCGCCCCCGGCCCGATGCTGTCCGGGCCCATCACCATCAGGCTCTCGACCGGCGCGCCTGCCGCTTCGAGCAGCGCGAGCGCTTCGGCCTTGGCATCATAGGCATCGAACGCGGCGGCTTTCCCGGTCGCCCAGCCGCGCGGGGTTTTCTCTCCGGCGAGGATTATGCCCAGGGTCGGCTTCTCGTCGCTCGCGCCGCTCGCGCCGCGGAAGTAACGCCGCCCGATTTCGAACAGGCGCGAACCGTCCGCACCCCGGTCAGCATTGCGCTTGGCGGCCGACAGGAGCCCCGGCAGCAGCGAGGGGCGCATCGCCTTCATATCCTCGCTGATCGGGTTTTCCAGCACCCACAATGGCGCGCCTTCGGCGAAATGCTCGGCATCGGCGACGGGCAGGAAGGACCAGGTGACCGCCTCGTTGAGCCCGCGCGCGGCAGCGGCCCGGCGCAGCTTGCGCTCAGTCAGCTGCAGCGGGGTGGCGGTGGGGCGGGCGACCCCGTCGGCCCGCGGCAGGGCCACGCTCTGCACATTGTCGAGGCCGTGGATGCGGACCACTTCCTCGACCAGATCGGCCGGGCCTTCGATATCATGGCGGCGCGGCGGGCAGGTCACCTGCCACCCTTCGTCCACGCTGAAGCCGAGCGCTTCGAGGATACGGCGCTGTTCTGCCTCGGGCACGCTCACACCGCCGAGGCTGGCGGTCAGCGCGGGATCGAATGCCACCACTTTCGGTGCCAGTGGCGGCTCGCCTGCGCGCACGATTGCACTCGGCTGCCCCCCACACAGGCCCAGGATCAGATCGGTCAGGATCGCCAGCCCGTCATTGAGGAACGCCGGATCGACCCCGCGCTCGAACCGGGTGCGCGCGTCGGAGGACAGGCCCAGGTTGCGCCCGGTCACGCCGATGCTTTCCGGGTTGAAATAGGCAATTTCGAGCAGGACATCGGTCGTGCCTTCGCTCACCCCGGAATGCTCGCCGCCCATGATCCCGGCGATGTCATGGACCTGCCGGTCGTCGGCGATCACGGTCATGGTCTGGTCGAGGGTATAGGTCTTCTCGTTCAGCGCCAGAACCTGCTCGCCCGGCTGTGCCCGCCTTGCGACCACCGCGCCCGAGAGCTTCGCCAGGTCATAGACGTGGGCAGGGCGGCCAAACGCCAGCATGAGGTAATTGGTCACGTCAACCAAGGCCGAGATCGGCCGCTGCCCGGCAGCCTTGAGCCGCCGCTGCATCCAGTCAGGACTGGTTCCATTGGTCACGCCGCGAATGACCCGGCCGTAGAAGGCCGGGCAGCCTTCGGGATCGTCGGTGCGGATGTCCGCCGGGCAGGTGAAAGCGCCCTCGATCGCGGGCACAGCCAGCGGCTTCAGCGTGCCGATTCCCGACGCGGCCAGATCGCGGGCCAGACCCAGCACGCCCATGCAATCGGGCCGGTTGGGCGTAATCGCCACCTCGATCACCGGCGAGGTGCCGTGGTAATCGGCAAAGGCCATGCCGACCGGCGCATCGGCGGGCAGTTCGATGATCCCGTTGTGGTCTTCGCCCAGTTCCAGTTCGCGAACCGAACACATCATGCCGTTCGATTCGACCCCGCGGATCGCGCTCTTGCGCAGCTCCATGCCGTTCGCGGGCACGATGGCTCCGGGCAGGCCGAGCACACCCTTCATCCCGGCACGGGCATTGGGCGCACCGCAGACGACCTGCAGCGGCTGCCCTTCCCCGGTGTCGACGGTCAGCACCTGCAGCTTGTCGGCATCGGGATGGGGTGCGGCGGTGAGCACATGGGCCACGCGGAAGCCCGCTAGCCGTTCCGCGGGGTCCTCGATCCCTTCGACCTCGTGCCCGATCCGGTTGAGCGCAGCGGCGATCTCGGTCACCGAGGCCCCGGTGTCGAGGAAGTCCTTCAGCCATTCGATCGAAAACTTCATGCCCGTGCCCCCACCCCAGCGGAAAGCGTCGGCTGGTCGAACGCCGAGAAGCCGTAATGCGCCAGCCAGCGATTATCGCCGTCGAAGAAGGCGCGCAGGTCATCCATTCCGTACTTCAGCATGGCAAGGCGGTCGACGCCGACGCCAAACGCGAAGCCTTGCCACTGGTCCGGGGCGAGCCCCGCAGATTCGATCACCCGGCGATTGACCATGCCGGAGCCGAGCAGTTCCATCCACCCGTGGCCCGGCGCATCGCCGTCGCCGCCGAGAACACGGCGCCCCCCCACATTCTGCCATCCAACATCGACTTCGACCGAAGGCTCCGTGAACGGGAAGTAGCTTGGCCGCAGGCGCAGGACGATGTCCTCGCGCTCGAAGAAAGCCTTGAGGAAGGTCTCCAGCGTCCACTTCAGGTGGCCCAGATGAATGTCGCGGTCGATCACCAGCCCTTCGACCTGGTGGAACATCGGGGTGTGGGTCGCGTCACTGTCAGAGCGGTAGACCCGGCCGGGCGCGATGATCCGGATCGGCGCGCCCTGCGCCGCCATCGAACGGATCTGCACCGGTGAAGTATGCGTGCGCAGGAGCATCCGGCGGCCTTCGCTATCCACATCCGGGAAATAGAACGTGTCGTGCATCGCCCGCGCCGGGTGCGTTTCGGCCATGTTGAGCGCGGTGAAGTTGTGCCAGTCGTCCTCGATCTCCGGGCCGGTGGCGACGGAAAAGCCGAGATCAGCGAAGATTTCCGCCAGTTCGTCCATCACCTGGCTGACCGGGTGAACGCTGCCTTTGGGAGCAGCGGGGGCCGGCAGCGTCAGGTCGAGCGTCTCGCTGGCCAACCGCTGTTCAAGCAGGGCGTCCTCCAGCACCTGCTTGCGCGCCGCCAGGGCATCGGACACCGCCGCGCGAATGCCCTGGATGCGCGGCCCGGCAACCTGCCGCTCGTCTGGCGACATCCCCCCCAGCGTCTTGAGCGCGAGCGTGATCCAGCCCTGCTTGCCCAGCGCTTCCACGCGCACGGTTTCCAGCTCGTCTGGCGTCTGCGCGGCAGCGATCGCTGCCAGCGCCGCTTCATTCCGGGATTCGAGTTCCTGCATGGCACGGGCCGCTAGCCGGAAACGTGCCGCAAGGCAAAATATAGTCGTGCGTTATCCTGGCCGGTCAAGCGCCTGCACCGCCGCCCCGCGCACCCGCATCCGTTCCCGCATGACCGAGGACAGGATCGGATGATCAAGCGCGGCGTATTCGCTCGGCGACATGCCGAGGAATTCCTTGCAGTCGCGCACGAAGTGGCTTTGGTCGAAATAGAGCGCATCGATCGCGCCGATCCATTTCATCGACGGATCGAGCATGAACTGCGCGAGGCTGCGCATGAAGCGCTGCCGCCGCAGCAGTTTCTTTGGCGCAAAGCCGAACGCCTTACGGCACAATCGCTCCAGCGTGCGTGGATGGAGCCCGGCTCGCTCGGCCAGCCCGGCAACATCGGGCAATTCAGGATCGATCAGCAACTGGTGCACCACCAGGATCCGGTCGTCCTCTTCAGTGTCGCGCGGCGCTTCTTCGCGGAAGAAGCGGGTTATTGTCTCCAGTTCCTGTTCTTCTCGCGCGGGATCGGCAGTCAGCCGGTCAGCCAGAGATACAAAGCGGCCGAAGGCGGGCTCTTTGCGCCCGTCAAAGATACGGTTGGCCATGGCATGCGCCGGAACGCCCATATAGGCGGCCCAGCCCTGCGGAAGCAGGCCAACGCCCCACATGCGCGAAGTTGCCAGCTGGAAGCGGACCGGCAGGCTGGTTGGCCCCATGGCCATGAAATCAGCCCCGGCAACGGTACCGCCACCGGCGATACTGCTGACAGTCCCAGTGTTATTGAAGAATCGCAGGCCAGCCCATTCGGGTTGCAGGGCATCTTCGACCGGTCCGTCCGGGCAATCGAACTCGACCCGGTAAAAGGTGGTGAAATACCCCCGCAAATCGGCGGGCGGTTCGTGGAACCGCACCGTCACTTCGCACCGGCGACCCATGTCCGCCCTCCTTAGGCGTGTCGTGTTTGTGCAACCCGGGATGAGCCTTATGCCGATGGCGCGCAAAAGAAAAGGGCGGCTCCAAAGGAACCGCCCTTACCTTTTTCATCTGGGTCTGGCTCAGGCGGGCAAAGCCGCCCTGGCCTGGGCGATGATCGCCTTGAAGGCCGAACCCTCGTTCATCGCCAGGTCGGCCATGACCTTGCGGTCCAGCTCGATCCCGGCCAGCTTGGTGCCGTGCATGAACTGGGAATAGGTCAGCCCTTCGGCGCGCACCGCTGCGTTGATCCGCTGGATCCACAGGGCGCGGAACGAGCGCTTCTTAACCTTGCGGTCTCGGTAGGCATACTGCCCGGCCTTTTCGACCGCCTGTCGGGCGACGCGGATGGTGTTCTTGCGGCGACCGCGATAGCCCTTGGCCTGGTCGAGCAGCCGCTTGTGCTTCTGGCGTGTGGTGACGCCGCGTTTGATGCGAGGCATAGTCCGTTTCTCCTAAATTCGCGCGCTCAGTCGAGCCCGTAAGGGGCCCACTTTTTCACCGCTTTCCAGTCCGATTCGGACAGGACGGAGGTGCCGCGGTTCTGGCGGATATACTTCGCATTGTGGCTGATCAGGCGGTGGCGCTTGCCGGCGACACCATGCTTGACCTTACCCGTGGCAGTGAGCTTGAAGCGCTTTTTCACGCCGCTCTTGGTTTTCATCTTGGGCATTTTCATCTCCTGTCAGAGACACGTTCGAACCGGCCCTGGCAGCCCTTACAGCCAGGCAGGCGCATGAATCACGTGTCAGTGAAGCGGGGCGCTCTAGCGAACTTGCCCCGAAATGCAAGCACGCCGTTCAGCGCGGCCGCTGCCGTTCGCGCCAGCGCTCGCTTCCCCAGCGCGCGATCACGCGGTCGACCCGCTCCCGATCCGGGCCTGACGTATCCTGATAGGGGCTGCAGCGCCCCTGTTCCACAAAACAGGCTTCACCGGTGTCGAGCCGCAGACTGGTGAGCGCCTTGCCCGACCCGGCGAGTCCGATCGCGGTCGGCTTGTCGAGGGCACCAATGTACAAGAAGGGCGCAAGGGGTTGAGGGGGCACCTCGCCCCTCATCGCTGCTATCAGGATCGCGCGGTAATCTGACATCGAAACCGGCCCTTCCGGCAGAATGCCCGGGCGGTTGGTGACCAGCACGGTGCCGTACTGGCGGGTGTTGATCACATGTCCGTGCCCGAGGAACCCTTCCTCGAACAGATCCTCGCCGTGATCGCCGGTGACGATCAGGATCGTATCGTCCCACACGCCCCGGGCCTTGAGCCGGCCAATGACCTCACCCAGCCAGGCATCGGCATGGGCCACCGCGTTCCAGTATGTTGCCTGCACGGCGGCAGCATTGTCGGCCTTGATCTGGCTGCGGCGGACCGGCTGCGTCACTACCCTCATACCCACCGCGTCGTTGTGGTAAGGGAAATGGGCGGACTGAAAATTGAAGTAGAGGAAATGCGGCGCATCCCATGTGCCTGCACCCAGGGTGCGGTCGAACGCCGCCATCAGGTGCTCCTCCGCCACCAGCAACGAGCCCATGGCGGCAAATTCAAAGGCACGTTTCTCTCGCAGGGTTTCGGCATCGACGTGGACGTCAGCTGATTTGCGCATCGATACGGTGGCGGAGATATCGCCGAAATCCTCCGGCTGGCCCGAATAGACGCCGATCCTGTAGCCGCTTTGCTTGAGCTCGGTGAACAGGCTCGGATCACCGGTCCGGGGGACGAGCTGGCCGGAAAAGACCGACTTCAGCGATTCGGTGGTGAAGCCTACATGGCTGTAAGCGGGCACGACCGCGCTTCCCTGTGCCGCCAGCGCCTCCAGGTTCGGGGCCACGACCTTGCCGTTGATCCGCTTGCCGAGCACGTCATATCGGACCGACTCCAGCACCACGACCACGACATGCGGGCGCCGCCCGGTAAAGGTCTGGGCTGGCAGCGGCTCTGGCAGGGGCACGAGTTCAAGGTCGCCGCCATAGCCGTCCTCGTCGATCCCGTTGCCGGGGATGTCGAGCGCGAGCGGGTGCCGGGTTGGATCGAACGGTGCGGGGTCATACTGGATCGCGAACACGCCGTAGCCGTCGCGGTCGACATCGCTGACCAGGTTCAGGACACCGGTTGCGGCCTGCCAGCCAAGCGTCCGGTTGAGGCCAAACGCCGCATCCGAGCCGGTGCGGGGAATCGCGAAGGCTGCGACCACAAACAGGGCGGCGACGCTCCATGTCAATTTGCGCGGAACGGGCCTTGCCGACGGGGCCGCTCGGCTCAGGACGCGGCCAAGGATCTTCCTCAGACCCCACGCCAGCAGCACTCCCCCCGCGAGGCCGAGCACGGCCACGCCGATCTCGCTCAGGCCGAACTTGATCGCATCGACCAGGCTGCCACCGCCCAGCTGCTTGATCAGGGTAAAGCCGACCGCGTCGCTGAAATAGGAATGGAGCTGGTACTGCGCCGCCAGCAGCCCGCAGAACAGCACGCCATTGATCAGCGCGAACAGATAGATCGCAACCCAGCCGGGCTTGCCGTGGGCCAGGCGGCAGGCCAGCGCCCAGCCGGCAAGCGCCAATAGCGCCTGCACCGCGCCATAGCCAACCAGAAACAAGGCCAGTTCTGGCACACTGTCGACCGCGCGTGACTGGCCGAAACCGCCAGTGAACAGGCTGTACTTGCGGTTGGCCAGCGCCAGCTCGATCGCGGAGACAGCCAGCATGACCCACAGCGGGAGCCATGCAAACAAGCGCGCCCAGCCCACCATGGCAGGCTTTGACGCGGACAGTCCTGTCTGGGTCGGCGCACTGGTCGCCATGCTTGCTCCCGGGCAAAGTTTGAACGGGAGGACGTACCGCGCACGGATTGGGATTGGGTTAACCGTGTCGGTTTGCAGTCATGGTTTTGTCAGCCGTGCATGGCCTCCAGCACATCCTCCATCCGCGCCGGATCCCCGATCGCCAGCACTTCACCGGTGCTCTGCGCATGGAGCGGTTCGCCGTTCCAGTCACACATGGTCCCGCCCGCTCCCTCAACCACCGGCACCAGCGCGGCAAAGTCATGCAGTTTCAGCCCCGCCTCGCACACGATATCGACGTGGCCCGATGCAAGCAGACCGTAATTGTAGCAATCGCCGCCCCAGATGATCTTGCGCTCTGCCACCGCCTTGGCCAGGGCCATGAAGTGGTCGACCTCATCGCCGGTGAACAGGTGCGGCGAGGTTGTGGCCAGCACCGCATCGCCCAGTTCGCGCCGGGGCGCGGTGCGGGCCGCCTTGCCATTCAGCGTGGTGCCCCGGCCGACCATGCCGACCCACCGTTCCCCCAGGATCGGCTGGTCAATCACGCCCAGCACCGGCCAGCCGTCCTCAATCAGGGCAATCAGGGTGCCGAAGATTGGCCGCCCGGCGATGAAGCTGGTGGTGCCGTCAATCGGATCAAGTACCCACCGGCGCGCGGCGCTTTCGTTGCGCAGGCCATATTCCTCGCCCTGGATGCCATCGGCCGGGCATTCCGCTTCGAGGATGGCGCGCATTGCCGCTTCGGCGGCACGGTCGGCTTCGGTGACGAACGAACGGTCGGCCTTCTGCTCCTCGCTCCATTCTCCGCGAAACAGAGGGCGAATGGCGCCGCCGGCGGCATCGGCAAGGCGGTTGGCGAGAGCAATATCGTTGCTGCTTGGCATCACTGCGCCCTGCATCGGCACCCGCCATGGGTCAAGTCGTTGCACCGGACTATGCAAATGATAACGTGCCGATCCCTTGGAGGGTTTCAATGAAGATCGAGCGGTCAAATGAACTCTCGCACGCTACGGGGGCGCAGTTTGAGCGCACCCGCGATGGCCATCCCCTGTCGATTAACCGCCAGCCGCGCGAAAGTCTGCGCCCATGGGTGGCCCATGTTTACGGCATGCGGGTTACTGCACCACAGGATCAATTGATCGCCTGCGGCATATTCGCAGACGGACCGGTTCTCAGAATCCTGCTGGATGGAAACTGGCACGCCGAATTGCGCGGCGGACCGCAGTTTTTCAACCGCGATGCACTGCTGTTCGGCGCACATACGCGGCGCCTGCCGGTCAGTATCAAGGGCAGCTTTGCGACGGTCGGGCTGGCCCTTCAGCCGGGCGCGGTCGCCGCCCTGCGCGGTCCTGACCTGGCCAGCATGAATGACTGTGTGCTGCGATACGGCGAACTGGGCTGGGACGAAGCTGCGCTGATGGCAAAATTTGATCCCGCGGGCAGCGTCGAACAGTGGATGGACGCACTGGAAGACTGCATGGAACTGCTGATCGAACAGGCGGGCAAGCGTGAACCGGACCCGATATCAACCGCCTTCAACCAGCTCGGGTTCGAGGATCCGAACGTAGCCATTGCCGATTGCGCGCGCACCCTGGGGGTTGACCTGCGCAGGCTGGAAAGGGTGATCAAACGGGACTTCGGCCTGTCGCCCAAGCGCACCCTGCGCCGCGCGCGAGCGCTGGATATGGCAGCGCATTTGTGCGGAGTGGCTGACCAGGCGGAAGCGGAGCAACTGGCGCTGCGGTATTTTGACCAATCCCATCTCAACCGCGAATTTACCGAACTGTTCGGGATGACTCCGGTCCAATTCGTCCGTACCCCCCAACCGCTGATGACTATCAGCCTGGAAGCGCGTCAGGCCCGGAGGCTGGAAGCGCTCGATCGGATCGAGGAAGGCGCGCGCCGCCCGTGGCAGTGACGGCGGCTGCCCTCAGTCGAACAGCGAACTGACCGAACTTTCGTCGGCAATCCGCCGGATCGCTTCGCCGATCAGCGGGGCCACGGTCAGGATGCGAATCTTGTCGCTGTCCTGCGCGGCATCGGTCGGCCGGATGGTATCGGTGATGACCAGTTCGGTCAGCTTGGAACCGTTGACCCGCGCCACTGCCCCGCCGGATAGCACACCGTGGGTGATATAGGCCGCGACCGAGGCCGCGCCCTTGTCAAGCAGGGCCTCGGCCGCATTGCACAAAGTGCCGCCGGAATCGACGATATCGTCGATCAGGATGCAGTGCCGCCCATGCACCTCGCCGATGATGTTCATCACTTCCGATTCGCCCGGCCGGTCACGGCGCTTGTCGACTATCGCGAGCGGTGCGTTGTCGAGCCGCTTGGCCAGCGCGCGGGCACGCACCACCCCGCCGACATCCGGACTGACGACCATCAGGTCACGCTCGCCATACCGCGCCTGAATATCCGCTGCCATCACCGGCGCGGCATAGAGGTTGTCAGTCGGGATATCGAAAAAGCCCTGGATTTGCCCGGCGTGGAGATCCACCGCCAGCACCCGGTCAGCGCCCGCCTCGGTAATCAGGTTGGCGACCAGCTTGGCCGAGATCGGCGTGCGCGGGCCGGGCTTGCGGTCCTGCCGGGCATAGCCGAAGTAGGGCACCACCGCGGTGATCCGCTTGGCCGAGGCGCGCCGCAGCGCATCGACACAGATCAGCAGCTCCATCAGGTTGTCGTTGGCGGGATAGCTGGTCGGCTGGATCACGAACACGTCCTCGCCGCGCACATTCTCGTGGATTTCGACGAAGACTTCCTCGTCGGCAAACCGGCGCACGCTGACGTCGGTCAGTGGCAGTTCGAGATAGGCGGCCACCGCCCGCGCGAGCGGCAGGTTCGAATTGCCGGACATGATTTTCATGGTGCGCGAATCCCCGGTTGGCTCGTCGTGTGCACCGCCTAGCGCGGCGTCATGGAATTGCAACGCGCGAGGGGCGGTTGTCGTCAGTTGTCGGCAAATGGGGATGCCGATTGTCGCTACACCCCCCAGCCCCCGGAGGCTCTAGGCGTCAAGTTTGTCAAGCAAGTGTCAAGCGCAAAGCCCGGACCCTAGCCAATCCGGTGTTCGCCCCTGATCCAGCGCACGGTGCCGCTGCTGGCGCGCATGACCACGCTATCGGTGGTCATCTTGCCGCCGCGCAGGCGCTTGACTCCGTCAAGCAGCGAACCGGAAGTGACCCCGGTGGCCGCGAAGATGCAGTCGCCACGGGCGAGGTCTTCCAGTTTATAGATACGGTCGAAATCGGTGATGCCGAGGCGCCGCGCGCGGGCTTTCTCATCCTCATTGCGGAACACCAGTCGGCCGTTGAACTGCCCGCCGACGCAGCGCAGCGCCGCTGCCGCCAGAACGCCCTCCGGCGCGCCGCCCTGGCCCATGTAGAGGTCAATCGTAGTGTCGGGATCGGTAGTGGCGATCACGCCCGCCACGTCACCGTCGCCGATCAACACGACGCCGCAGCCAAGACTGCGCAGCTCGGCGATCATGGCGGCATGACGCGGCCGGTCGAGCACGCAGACGATAATGTCTTTCGGTTCGACGCCCTTGGCCTCGGCCACTGCCGTGACGTTCTCGGTAACGCTCTTTTCGAGGCTGATGATGCCTTCGGGATAGCCCGGGCCGATCGCCAGCTTGTCCATATAGGTGTCGGGCGCGTTGAGCAGGCAGCCTTCCTCGGCAGCGGCCAGCACGGCCATGGCGTTCGGTCCGGCCTTGGCCGTGATGGTGGTGCCTTCCAGCGGATCGAGCGCGATGTCGATCTTCGGCCCCTTGCCCGGCGCGCCGCCGACTTTTTCACCGATGTACAGCATCGGTGCCTCATCACGCTCGCCTTCGCCGATCACCACGGTGCCATCCATATAAAGCGTGTCGAACGCCTTGCGCATGGCTTCGACAGCGGCAGTATCGGCTGCCTTCTCATCGCCGCGCCCGATCAGCTGCGAGGCCGCAATCGCGGCCGCCTCGGTCACACGGACCATTTCCAGCACCAGCACACGCTCCAGCACGGTCGATCTAATTGGTTTGTTCATGGCAAATTCAGCCCTTCTAGCCTGCTTGTGAGGGCGATTAGACGGGGAGCGCGCTGTTGTCGAGAAATGTCCGGTGGAACGTGGCGCTGGTCGTATCAGTCTGCATCGGCATTCCCGGAGCAGCCGCAGCCCAACCTGCGGCCACGGCCGACGATGCCCTTGCTTCGGCCAATGCGGCCTATGGCCCGGCAGCGCCCGAACCGGCCTGCGGATCCGGGGCGGAGGGTGAGATCGTGGTCTGCGCGCGGGAGCAGGAACAGTCCCAGTTCCGCGTCCGATCAAACAAGCAGGCACAGGATGATTATGCCCGCGAAACGATGTTCAAGGGCGATCCGCAGGCTCCGGATGTCGCTGGCCCCGGCATTTTCCGCGGGCCGGCCACCGCCAGCGGCTGCATCAAGGGGCTGACCTGCCCACCGCCAACCGCGATCGATGTCGATTTTTCCCAGCTTCCCGAAGCCCCGACGGGCAGCGATGCCGACCGGATTGCACGTGGCCTGCCGCCGGTCGGAAACGATACGGGGGAGAGCGGGGGTCTGACTAGGGGTGAGACCGAATCCGAAGCCCGGCCTCCGCAAGAACCCTAGACGATGATCTGCATCGCCAGCGGAGCATCGGTGAAACTGGGCGATCCAGCCAGCAGGTCAAGCGCCTGGCGGACGTTCCGCTCCGGCCCTTCGTGCGCCACCATCGCCACCAGCACCTCGCCGCCCTCGTCCGGCCGACCTTCCTGGATCAGGCTCTCGATCGATACCCCGGCATCGCGCATGGCCGCCGTCATCTCGGCCAGAACACCCGGGCGGTCAGCCACGGTAAACCGCAGGTAGGTCCGCCCGGTCCGATTGCCGCCTTCGGCCGGTCCCATCGCCACCAGGTCAGCCACCGGGACCGAGAACGGCGCGCCGGTCTCGCCCCGGGCAATGTCGATCAGATCAGCCACCACGGCACTGGCGGTCGGGCCGCCGCCGGCTCCCGCGCCCTGGAACAGCAGGCGGCCAGAGAAATTGCCTTCCGCCACCACAGCATTGGTTGCCCCAGTGACATGCGCCAACGGGTGCCCCTTGGGCACTAGACAGGGCTTGACCCGCTGCAGCAACCTCACGCCGCCATCTTCGCCGGGTTCACAGTCAGCCATGCCGACCAGGCGGATGACATAACCCAGCCGGTCCGCCTGGGCGATATCGGCGGCGCGCACGCGGGCGATGCCTTCGCACTCGACCCCCGCGAAATCGAGCCGTGAGCCGAATGCGATCGAGGCGAGGATGGCCAGCTTGTGCGCCGCATCGATCCCTTCGATATCGAAGGTCGGATCAGCCTCAGCGTAACCGAGCCGCTGGGCATCTGCCAGCGTGGCGCCAAAGTCCGCACCGGTCGCCTCCATAGTCGACAGGATGTAGTTCGAGGTGCCGTTGAGAATGCCGTAGATCCGCTCGATCGCATTGGCGGCGGTTCCTTCGCGCAGGCCCTTGATAACCGGAATCCCGCCCGCCACCGCCGCTTCGAACTTAAGCGCGACACCGGCCGCTTCGGCAGCCTTGGCCAGTTCGAGGCCATGATGGGCAATCATCGCCTTGTTCGCCGTCACCACGCCCTTGCCCGCTGCGATGGCGCTGCGGGCCAGGGCGAGGGCCGGCCCGTCTTCCCCACCCACCAGCTCGACCACGACATCGACATCGCCGCGTCGGGCGAGCTCGGCCATATCGTCCATCCACGCGAACGGCGCGAGGTCAACCCCGCGTTGCCGGGTTCGGCTGCGGGCACTGACTGCGACCACCTGAAGCGGACGACCGGCACGGGCTGCGATCAGTGCAGCATTGGTCTCGATCAGGCGAATCACCCCGGCACCGACTGTGCCAAGCCCCGCGAGGGCAATGCGAAGCGGCTCAGCCATGGCTGGACACCGGAACAGGATCAGCTTTCATCGCCGCCGTCCTAGACTGCGGTATTGCTGATTGGGAACCAGTTTGTCTTGGCGCGGCGCTAGCTGCGATTGCGCGGACATGGCCCCAATTCGCCCTGGACGAAGCGATAGTCCGTCTCGGCCCGCGTGCGGGCGGAGGGATCAGCCGAGATGTTGGCCGCACGGGGCAGGGTTGCCGGCAGGAAGCAGGCCAGCCGATACCATTCCAGCGTTTCGGGGGTGGGCGGGCTGGCTGCCTGATCGACAATCTCGTCCCACGCCACGCCCCAGGCCGGGGCCATGCCCGGACGGCGCAGCACGCTGATCGATACCAGCTCATTGGTCGTGGAGAGGAAGAACTGCGTTTCCGATTCGCCGACCAGGTTGCCCGGCACCGACAGCGCTTCGCGCACCCCGGTTATGGCCGGCGGCGCATCCGGCCGTGCCAGTGCCGACAGGATTGGCCGAAGGCGCTGTTCGACATCAGGCGACCAGTCGAGCTGGGCACCGGGCCCGGTCAGGGCAATCTCGCCCGGACGCCCGTTCGCGGGCCGGGTAAACAGGATTACTTGGCGCTTCTTGAGGCGCGGCGCGCGTCCGCGCTCATCCAGCGGCAGATCGACCAAATAGCGCAGCGATTCGCCGACCGGGCGCGATCCCTTTAGCAAAGCGACAGTGCGGGCCTCGACATAGAGCCGCACATAACCGGGCCGCAGTCCCGGCGCGCGCTCCGGCTTGACCTCCGCTTGCTTGCGAATCTCCACCCGAATGACCGCATCTGCCGGGGCCGCCAAGTCTGCCAGATCGGCAAAAGTCGGGGCAAGGGGAATGCCCGACCCCTGCGCTGAAAGAGGGGCGGCCAGCATCAGGGCCAGACCCATGGGTAGTGCCGGCAGCAGAACTCGGAACAGTATTTTCATGTTGCTTTTCCGTGCCTTCATAACCGATACTACTATTATCCGGCGCTCCGGCTATGGCGACAAGATGGTGCCTCGAGCGTGAATTGCCAATGAACCGGCACTGCAACCGACAAAGCGTTTGCGCGTCCCGGGCATCACAGCTAAAGCGTGGCCAGGCTTGGGGACAGCACAAAATTAACTTTCCAGGCTCGCTGGCATGGGGCAGGCAAGCCCCAGCCAGATTTCGGGTCCTCGTGTGTGATGACTCAACAGGGTGGACAGCTGACGGTTTCTTTTGGCAGGTTCCTTGGAACCCTGCCGGAAGGGAAATGTAGCCGGATTTCGATCCGGCGCTTGAAGATGGAGTGATGCAACTGAATGGCTTACGCTGACCAGGAGATGAGCGGCAACAAGGTTGTTGCAATCATCGTTGTGGCGCTGATCCATGTGGCAGTCGGCTACGCTTTGATCACTGGCCTCGCTTACAGCGCGGTCAAAAAGATGGTTGAACGCGTGACGACCGTTGACATCGAAGAGCCGCCGCCGCCCGAGGAGGATATTCCGCCTCCGCCGCCGCAGGAGAACACCGCTCCGCCGCCGATCGTGGCCCCGCCGCCACCGATCAACATCACGACGGCGCCGCCGACGATCCAGACGCAGCCGACCATTCCGCCGCCGGCTCCGCCTGCGCTGATCGTGCCGCCGCCAGCTCCTCCGGGTCCGCCGCCTGCGCCGCCGCCGCCGCCGCGTGTGCAGCCCAAGGCCGCCGAACCGCGGGGTAACCCGTCAAGCTGGGCTAATCCCAACGACTACCCATCGCGCGCCCTGCGCGAAGAGCGCGAAGGGGTTACCCGGTTCAGCGTTTCGGTTGGCCCCGATGGGCGTGTTACGAGCTGCCAGATCACCGGATCGAGCGGCCACAGTGACCTCGATTCGACCACCTGCAGCCTGATCCAGCGCCGTGCCCGGTTCCGGCCGGCTACCGATGGCAACGGCGATCCGACTTCGGGCAGCTGGTCCAGCGCAGTTCGCTGGGAAATTCCGAGATAAGTTTCATCAGTATTGCCCTTCCTCGCGGCAGGGCCTTCCTTACCCAGACTCATTTGAGAGGACTTTCGCAATGATTACAGAAATTCTTACTGCGGCGGCCGGCGAAGCCCCCAAAAACCAGTTCGGCTTCATGGAGGCGATGAACCAGGGGGGCCTGATCGCCTGGTCCATCCTTGGCGTGCTGGTCATCATGTCGGTGGGATCGTTCTACATCCTTATCACCAAGCTGCTCGAACAGCAGAAGATCATGAACCAGTGGAAGGACGTTCGCGCCAATTTCTGGAAGGCGCCGACCCTGAGCGACGGCCGCAACAAGCTGGAAAAGAACAGCGCATGGCGCCAGCTGGTCGACGACGGCCTCGCCGCCGAGCAATCGCACGGCAAGATGACCGACAGCCTGGAAGCACACGACTGGATGGTCGGCTCGCTCCAGCGTTCGCAGGACACCATCAACTCGAAGCTCGCTGGCGGCTTGCCGTTCCTTGCTTCGGTCGGTGCGACTGCTCCGTTCGTTGGTCTGCTCGGAACCGTTATCGGGATCTACCGCGCACTTATCAACATCGGCATCGAAGGCTCGGCCTCGATCGACAAGGTGGCAGGTCCGGTTGGTGAAGCGCTGATCATGACCGCGATCGGCCTGCTCGTCGCAGTGCCAGCGGTGCTGGCCTACAACTGGCTGCAGTCACGCAACAAGCGGATCAACGAGCTGTTGACCGGTTTTTCGACCGACATCCTGGCAAACATCAACTCCAAGGGTACAATCAAGCCGGCAGTTGTTGCCGCGCCTGCCAAGCCTGCCGCAGCCAAGCCAGCTGCGACCAAGGCCTGATTGACCACGCTATCGCGGGCCGGACGAACCTTCGCCCGGCCCGCCCCTTACGAACAGACGTCTTAGGATAGGAATAGTCCATGGCCATTTCGATGGGAGGCGGCGGCGCAGAAACGCCGATGTCGGACATCAACACCACGCCGCTGGTCGACGTGATGCTGGTGCTCCTGATCATCTTCCTGATCGCCATTCCGGTCGCCATCCAGCAGGTCGAGAACCTCAAGGTTCCGGTCATGGTGTCGACGGAATCGGAGAACAAGGTCGAGAACCTGCTGATCACCGTCACCACAACCGACGCCGAAGGGCGGACGGCGAGCGTACAACGGTCCGGCTTTACCGGTGCAACCCGCGACGGCGAGTGCCGCGTGTACATCAACAACACCACGCTGGTGACCTCGGAAGAGCTCTACGATCAGGCGTTCAAGCGGCTTGACGACATCGTCCAGCGCGCCGGTGGCCCGGACGCCATCCGCGAGCAGCCCGAACTCATCCCGCAGGTTCACATCCGTGGTGACGTCAACGCCCCGTGGCGCTGCGTTGCCGGTGCCATCTACAATGTGCAGGCCGCCGGCTATCCCACAGTCGGGTTCATTTCGACCCCGGTCGATCCGAACAGCTGACCCGTCCGGACAATTCAGGAGTAACACACCATGGCAATGTCAGGCGGCAAGGATGATGGCAGCCCGATGATGGAGATGAACACGACGCCGTTGATCGACGTCATGCTCGTCCTCCTCATCATGTTCATCATCACCATCCCGGTGGCGACCCACTCGGTCGATATCGATCTGCCGGTTCCCAATCCGAACCCTCCGCCAATCGATCAGATCGACCCGATCAAGAACAAGATCGTTCTGACCCCGGATAACCAAATCCTGTGGAACGGCACCGCGATCGATTCGAGCGAACTGGTCCGCAACCTTAATGCGACCAAGGGGATCAATCCGGAACCAGAGCTTCAGTTTGAGCCTGACGCTCAGGCCAGCTACGATCTGTCGGCGCGCGTCCTCAACATCATCAAGGTGTCGGGCGTGACCAAGTTTGGCTTCGTCGGCAACGAGAAGTATCGGGTGTTCGGCAAGGAATAACCGGTATTTTCACCGAGACCATGTTCAAGGGGGCGGAGCGATCCGCCCCCTTTTTTGATGACGGTTCGGCATCAGTCCTGCGGATGAGCAAGGCTCAAATGCCGCGCGGCCCGCTTCGGTAACGACCGATCACGATATCGGGCTGACCAGCCACTAATCCAGTTCGACCGCGTCGACCCGCATGGCTTCGGCCGCCAGCCCCTCAGCCTCCAGCAGCAGTTCCTCGTCCACCGCCCCTTGTGGGACGGCCTCGCGCCCGATCATCGTCATGATCGGCACCGCCAGCGGGCTGACCCGATCGAGCGTCACATGAACCAGCTGACCAGCCGCTCGCTCCAGCAAGTCGGCCAAACGCCCGACGTCCGTCAAACGTTCGCGCGCGTCGGCCCAGGCCGCTTCCAGCAGCAGGTGGTCCGGCTCGTACTTGCGCAGCACATCATAGATCAGGTCGGTCGAGAAGGTGACCTGTTTGCCCGATTTCTTCCTTCCGGGGTGCTGCCGCTCGACCAGGCCGGAAATGACCGCCACCTCCCGGAATGCTCGCCGCAAAAGGTGCGATTCCGTCACCCACTCAACAAACTCGTGCGCCAGAATATCAGGCGACAACAGCGGAGAGGGGTCAGCCACCGGCTTGAGCGACCAGACTGCCAGCGAATAGTCGTTGGCCACGAACCCGCCCGGCAGCAGGCCCTGCTCCTCCATCCTGCGGGTAATCAACATCCCCAGGCTCTGGTTCGCGTTCCACCCTTCGAAGGTATAATAGGCGCTGTAGTGCTTGCTGCGATGGGGAAAGCTCTCCACCAGCAGTTCGCCAGGGGCAGGCAAGCGGCTGCGCCAGTCCTGCACTTCCAGCCATTCGCGCACGTCGTCGGGGAAACGGCCCCAGCCCGCACGGTCGGCCAGCATTTCCTGCACTCGCCCGGCCAGGTGCGTCGAAAGCGCCAACCGCTGCCCGCCATACGAGGGGATGGTGGCCGATTTCTTCGCTGCCCGCACGATCACCTCCATGTCGCGCACCAGCTCAACCTCGAGACTCATCCCCGCGAAGAAAAACGTATCGCCCGGCGAGAGCGAGGCCGCGAAGCGCTCCTCCACCTTGCCCAATTGCCGACCGTTGCGGAAACGGACCGTGAGCATTTCGGAATCAACGATAATCCCCGCGTTCAGCCGGTGGCGGGCGGCATGGTCGGGATGGCTCAGGCGCCAGATGCCATGCCGGTCACGCACAATCCGTTTGAACCGGTCATAGGCCTCCAAGGCGTATCCGCCGTTGGCGACGAACCCCAGCACCCGGCCCCAGATCGTCTGATCAACCCAGGCAAAGGTCAGGCTGGAGCGGACCTCGGCCAGCAGCGCAGCCTCGTCGAATGGCCCGGCGCAGGCGCAGGCCATCACGTGCTGCGCCAGGACATCCAGCCCGCCGGGGCGGAACGGGTCGCCATCGCGCTGGCCCTCATCCACCGCATCACGCGCGGCCATCGATTCGAGAAATTCGAACCTGTTTCCGGGGACCAGGATCGCCCGGCTGGGGCTGTCGAGCCGGTGGTTGGCGCGCCCGATCCGCTGGAGCAGGCGGCTCGAACCCTTGGGCGCGCCCATCTGCACCACGCAGTCGATATCACCCCAGTCGACCCCCAGGTCGAGGCTGGCAGTAGCAACCAGCGCGCGCAGTTCGCCCCGCGCCATCGCCCCTTCGACCTTGCGCCGCGCCTCTACGCTCAATGACCCATGATGGATGCCGATCGGCAGCGTGTCCTCGTTCGCCTCCCACAGCAGCTGGAAGACGAATTCGGCCAGGAAACGGGTGTTGGTGAAAACCAGCGTCGTCCGGTTGCGGCGGATCTCCTCGTAGAGCTGCGGGATCGCCCAGCGCCCAGCGTGCCCTCCCCATGGGACCCGTTCTTCTTCGGGCAGCAGGATCTCTACCACTGGCGGTGCGCCCGGCTCGCCTTCAACCAGCGTTACCGTATCGACCTCCCCCCACGGGGCCAGCCAGGCGCGAAAGCTTTCGGGATCGGCCAGCGTGGCAGAAAGGGCGGCGCGCTGGAGCTGCGGCGCGAGGGCCTGCAACCGGGCGAGGCACAGCGCCAGGAGGTCACCGCGCTTGCCGGTGGCGAAAGCATGGACCTCGTCAATCACCACCCGTTTGAGGCCCGCAAACAGGTCGGCACTCTCGGGATAGCTGAGCAGCAGGGAGAGCGACTCAGGCGTGGTCAGCAACACGTGCGGCGGTTTGACCCGCTGCCGCTTCTTGCGATCGGTGGGCGTGTCCCCGCTGCGGGTCTCGATCCGGACCGGCAGGCCAAGCTCGCTCACCGGGGTCAGCAGGTTGCGCTGCACATCATGCGCCAGCGCCTTCAGCGGCGAGACATAGAGGGTGTGCAGGCCATCGGGCGGCGGCTTGCCTGCCAGCCGCGAAGGGCAGAACGCGGCCAATGTCGGCAGAAACCCGGCCAGCGTCTTGCCAGCCCCGGTGTCCGCGACGAGCAGGGCGTGCTGCCCGGCATCGCTCGCGCCGAGCATTTCCACCTGGTGCCGCCGCACGCGCCACCCGCGCCCGGTAAACCAGGCGTCAAGTTCAAGGGGCATGGCAGAGCCTGTCATCCCGCCCGACATGGGCTGCGCAGCACCCACCCGCAAGCTACATGAAGCGCAAGAGCTCGATCGGCGCGTCATTGGGGCGGGAAAGCAGGGTATCGATCAGCGCGATCCGGACCGCACACAGATCCTGCGTTTCCTCGCCGCCGAGGACAGCGTTGATCCGGTCCGGCGGCAGCCCGGTCCGGTCGGCCACCCCCGGCCCCACCCAGGGCGGCAGAGGCAGCGACCTGGCTTCCGATGTGGTCCAGTTGGAATCGAGCCTCCCGGCCTGCGCCAGCCGCCACATCAGCGCCCGTTCACGCTCCCGAATATCTTCCCGCACGATCAGCGTATCCGGCAGGATAGCCGTCGACATATAGGCGGCACAGGCCGACGTCCCTCCCTCGCGCGCCACCTCCAGCAGATCCCGCCGCACGGCCAGAATGGCGAGCAGATCTTCCTTCGGGGCATCGTTCAGGGCAAACGCCGCGAGGCCGCGCATCCGCACCACCACGCCCTGTTCGATCCGTGCGAGATTATCCAGCCCGTCGCCATTGGACCGCTTGATGGTCTCATAGACCAGATCGGCCAATTTCGAATCAAGCGCCTGAACTTCAGCCATGGTCCGGCCCGGCCCGAATACTTCGGCGACCACGCGGTCCACCTGCTCCGGCGGCAGCTTGTCATCGTCCAGCGCCCGCCCGCACAGTGCCAGCGCCTGGATCACCACAATAAAGATGAAGACCCGCTGGATCACCCAGACGATCCAGCTGGGGGCAGGCTTCTCCCACGAGGCAACCCGCTCGGCTTCGAGGTGGCTTTCCACCTCGGGATAGCGAGTGCGGATCCCGCCGAGCAGGGTCTCGACTTCCTCGCGGCGGACCCGGAACCGGTCGAGGAACCCGCGCTTGCCGGGCCGTTTCAGTTCTGCCCATGCCTTGTACAGCGGGTGGCCCGGCTGCTCGACCTTGGTGACGAAGCGCATGCCCCGCAGGCGCGGGTTGAGGAACTGGAGTGACGGCCGCTCGCCGATTTCGCCTGACTCGGCAAGCCAGTCGAACGCTTCGGCTGCCTGCCCGAGCAGGGGGGCGGAGCGCGGCCAGGTTTCCGCAAGAATTTCGCTCAGCCAGTGATCGACCGCCTGCTCCCGCCCCAGGTCACCCGCCTTAGCATCGGCTACGAGAGCATGAAGACAAACCTCTGCCGCGGCATAGCCCTCATACGTGAAGGCCTCGTCGGAGTAGCCGCCATTCGGATAGAGCAGGCGCGACAATTGCACGTCCGGCGCATCTTCCGGCTTCTGGCCCTCGCCATGCTCGATCCGACTATCGGGATCGGCATAGGCGCCGGTGCCGTAGCCATTCTCATTGTCCCACGCGAAATCGTCGTCCCCGTCGGCAGAGAACATGTTCTCCGGGCCATCCGGTGTAAGGTAGACGCCTGGCGGGTCAGCTACGCTGTCGCTGCTGGCCGGAAAGATCTCTTCGATCAGGTCCGGGCCCGCGTCGAACAACGGGTCCTCAGCCTCGGCGTCAGCCTCCTCCTGCCCGACACAAGCGGCTTCCCGCAGCGCCGCATCGCGGGCGGAGCGCAGCGCGGAAAAACCCTGGATGTCCTGATCGACATCCATGGCCTTCAGCCGCGCGGCATAGGCGCTGCGGATGGCGGCCTTGTCCCCGGTCCGGTCGATCCCGAGCACGTCCCACGGCCAATGCCTGCGCGCCATCAGCCAGCCTCCGGTCGCGCGGTCACAGCGGCGGGTTTTCCTCGAGCCGGTCCAGCGCGGCGAGTAATTGTTCCCGCGCCTCGGCAATGATCCGCTTGTCCTGCTGGTTGAGCGCGCCCTGGAAATCGGTGATCCATTCGCCGATCATCTCCCGCACCGGGCCGGTAAAGCTTTCGTAGCAGCGCCCTGCGCGCGCCATGGCGGCCACGTTCTCAGCCTCGTCTCGCGGGTGGACCTTCAGCGCCTGCAGCGCCTTGCGGCTGGCATCGAGATCCTTTGACGTCCGGCCGTCTTCCTCGTCCACGATCACCAGGTTCTTGTGCAACCCGCTTTCGGGGACGGTCACGTCGACTTCCAGCAGGCCGCTGGTGTCATAGGTGAAGCGGACTTCGATCCCCACCTGCCCGGCCGGCTTGGGCGGAACGGCAATTCGGGTGGTGCCGAGTTTGACGTTCTGCGCCACATCCCGCGCTTCGCCCTGGTAGACGTTGAATTCGACTTCGCGCTGGTTGTCCCGAATGGTGGAAAAATACTCCATCCGGCTGACCGGCACCGGGGTGTTGCGTTCAATGATGGGCGCGAAAATGCCGGTCTGGAAATTGCCGAACCGGTCATGGGTGGAGGTGTCAACGCCCAGCGTAAAGGGCGCAACGTCGGTGATGCGGATCTCGTCCAGCCCACCGTCCTTGGCCAACAGCCCGGCCTGGACCGCCGCGCCCAGCGCCACGGCATGATCGGGATGGACAGAATGGTTGGGGAAACGCCCGAACATCCGCGTCAGCGCCTTGCGAACTACCGGCATCCGCGTCGCCCCGCCGACCAGTACGATTTCCGACAGCCCTTTCAGGTCGATGCCGGAATCGCGCAAGCTGCGGATCACCGGATCGCGCAGCCGCTTGATCAGGCCCTGGGCTGCCTCCTCGAACGCCTCCCCGCTAGCGGTTGCAGCGAACCGCTCATCGCCAATGGTCACCGCGAATTCCGCCTCCGCATGATCCGACAGCGCGCGGCGGGTTTTTTCGGCTGCAAGGCTGAGCATGGCCTTGCGCCGGTCCGGCGAGAGGCCCGCAAGGGCGGCGGCAGCGCCCTCACCCAGCGCAGGCTCCATCAGCTGGACCATGACCTGGTTGAAATCGTCCCCGCCGAGCCGGTTGTCACCCGCCGAAGCGCGCACCTCGACGATGCCGTCGAACATTTCGACGATCGACACGTCGAACGTACCGCCGCCAAGGTCAAACACCAGGAACGGTTCGCGGTCACCGCGGTCCTGCAAACCATAAGCCAGCGCGGCCGCGGTCGGCTCGTTGATCAGGCGGCGCACCTCGAGCCCGGCAATTTCGCCGGCCCGGCGGGTGGCGCGCCGCTGCTTCTCGTTGAAATAGGCCGGCACAGTGATAACCGCCTCGGTCGGCCGCTCCCCCAGCGCCTGCTCGACATCCTCAACCAATGAGTTGAGAATGACGGCAGACAGTTCCTCGGCCCGGAACGTGCGCTTTCCCAGCCTGACCGTTGCTTCGGTGCCCATCATCCGCTTGAAACTGGTTACGGTTTCTTCCGGATGGGTTGCCATGCGGTCAAGCGCTGCAGCGCCGCTCCAGACCTGGCCGGAGCGATCAATTGACACCGCCGAGGGTGTCAGCAGGTCGCCCAGTGCATTGGGCACCAGTTCAGAACGCTCGTTGCGCCATACGGCAACCGCACTGTTGGTGGTGCCGAGATCAATTCCGATCAGCATGTCGTGAAGAGAACCCCGCTTGCAATTGCTCCAGCTTTAGCATTGCAAGCGGGGGTTTCCAGCGGTTTAGAGCGGTCAGATCAGAGCCTGGCCTGCTGGTTCAGTCCTTGCCCAGCCGGTCCCTGATTTCTCCGAGACGATCGTAGACACCAAAAAAGGTCATGTAGAGTTCCATCATGATTCGCCAGAACAGAATCCCGATCAGATAGCCCACGATAACGCCAACAATCATGCCAAGCCCCGCCGCTGGACTGTAACTCATCATCCCGAACGCCCCCGACAGGGATACCAGCGCAAACAAGGTGATGCCGATCAGGCCCAGCCAATACAACACCTTGAGCACTTTGGGTGCAATCAACTTTTCGAAGCTGAGCAGGTCCCCCAGCGTGAAACCACTATTCATGGTGTCCTCCCCTTCAACACCGCGCCTCCATGGCGGGTGGAAGGAGAAGAACATATTGATACCGTAACGTCAATTCACCAGGATGGCAGCACTACCAGGCCTCTTCAGCCATGTCCTCGCTCGGCTGCTGCGCGCGGGCCTTGAGCTCGCTGACGGGCACCCCGAGCAGGCGTGCGAGCCGGGTCAGTTCGCTGTCGCTGAGATCGGCAGCAGTACGGGCGGGGGGCAGATGCGCCGTCTTCGCCTGCATTTCCTCCATCATCCCGGGCATCATTTCGAATATGGCCGGCATCATTTCGTTCATCGCCGACATCACCTGCGGATCGGCATAGATCAGCATCGATTCCCCGGCATAGCGCGCCCCGACCGGGGTCGAGAAGAAACCGTACAGTTCCCCCAGTTCGCCAGCTGTGAAGCGGGTCGCCAAGGCACGGGCGAGTCCCGCACGGTAGCTGGGTTCGATCCGGTCCATCAGGCGGGCGACCATATCGACGGAGACCTGCCCCATGATCCGGTTGCGCTCTTCGTAAGCAGGATCAAGGATTGCCATCATCTCGCCCAGCTTGGCATCGCCCAGGCCGGCCACGGCGCCTTCATCCGCCCCGCCAAGCCGGGCCAGCTCAGCGACCGGCATCTGCGTCATTGAGCCGAAGATACCGTCCAGCATCGGCCCCATCATCTGGTCCATCATCTTGCGATAGGTGCCGGCCGGGAACAGCTGGCCGACCACTTTCTCCGCATCGGGCAGGCGCGCCTCCTGCTCAACAGTGAGCGGTTCGGCCTTGAACATTTCGCCCATCGCCCCGGCCAGAGCGGAGAAATCCGGAGCCGGCTCCTGCGCCGCGACCGGTTGTGCAAATGCCAGCGCCATCGCGGCAGCCAGAAGTGCGACCCTCTTGTTCATTCCATCCTCCTTCTCAATGTCCCGCTTGCGGTCCCCGTTCGAGCCCGCTTGCGGCAAGTTGCTCATCGATCTGTTCGAGCAGGCGCGCAAGGCCGGCCTCACTGTCGCTTTCCGCCCGCGCGACCAGCACGTCCTGCGTGTTCGAAGCGCGGAGCAGCCACCAGCCATCTGCCGTGGTCACCCGCACCCCGTCGGTATCGTTGACCTGGGCCGGGGAGGCCGCGAGCCGTGCCTTGACCTCATCGATCGCGGCGAACTTGCGCGTCTCGTCGACCTGGAAGCGCAGTTCCGGCGTGTTCAGCATGGCCGGCATGGCTCCGCGCAGCTGGGTGACCGAACGCCCGAGACGCGCGGCAGCAGCAATCAGCCGGACCCCGGCGTAAAGCGCATCGTCATAGCCATAGTAACTGTCAGCAAAGAACACGTGGCCGCTCATTTCGCCCGCCAATGGTGCACCTGTTTCCTTCATTTTGGACTTGATGAGCGAATGGCCGGTCTTCCACATCACCGGTCGGCCGCCATGCGCCGCGACGTGATCGAACAGCGCACGGCTGGCTTTGACGTCGGCAATCACCGTCGCGCCGGGCATCCGGGAGAGCAGTTCCTCGGCGTAGATCATCAGCAGCTGATCCCCCCAGATCACCCGCCCCTCGCCGTCAATCGCCCCGATCCGGTCGCCGTCTCCATCGAAAGCAACACCAAAATCGAGGCGCTTGTCCGCGACCAACGCGCGCAGGTCGGCGAGGTTGGCCTCGACCGTGGGATCGGGATGATGATTGGGGAAATGGCCATCGACGACGGTATAAAGCAGGTGGTGCTCGCCCGGCAGGCGCGCAGCGAGCAGTTCGAGCGCAGGGCCGGCGGCGCCATTTCCGGCGTCCCAGCCGATCCGCAGACCGGCCAGACCGGCGGGGTCCAGCCCGGCGAGCGGCTCGAGCATGCGCTCGACATAGGCGTCCAGCACGGCGCGATCCTCGACCTGACCGGTGCCGCTGTCCCAATCCCCGCCCGCTGCCATCCGCCCCAGGGTCTGGATGTCCGCACCAAAGAACGGACGCCCCTGGAATACCATCTTGAAGCCGTTGTAATTGGGGGGATTATGGCTGCCGGTTATCTGGATGCCGCCATGCACGTCTTCGGCTGACGCCTCCGCATAATAGAGCATCGGCGTGGGTCCGAGCCCGATCCGAACCACGTCACACCCGCTCGCAGTCAGACCTTCGATCAGCGCGTGCTCAAGCATCGGCGAACTGACCCGGCCGTCATACCCTACGGCAACTCTGCTGCCGCCGACACGGCGGAGCAGCGTAGCGAAACTGCGCCCGATCGCACGCGCATCATCGGCACCAAGGGTTTCACCGATAATCCCGCGAATATCGTATTCCCGCAGCACGGTAGGGTGGAAGGCGTGGATCATGGCAGGACTTTCAACTTTGATCGGTCAGCGCCCCCAGCAGGAGGTCGCGCGCGGCATTGGCTTCATGCACCTGTTCGCTTGTCCCGCCACGGTCCGGATGGACCATGGCGACGAGGCGCCTATGCGCCGCGATTATTTCATCCCGGTTAGCACCCGGCCCGACGCCGAGCAAAGTTCGCGCGCGGCCAACCGCCTGCTGCCTGGTTGAAGTGCCCCTGAGATAGTCCCACGGCCATTTGCCCAGCAGCCAGCGGCAGACCAGCGAGGCGAGGGCCAGCAGGATCAGAAGACGCATCAGGCCAGTTCCAGATCCGGCGCGCGCTTCGCGACTTCGGGCAGGTGCAGCCCCTGCACCAGGCCGCGCAGCTCCTGCCGGGCGACCAGGTGGCTGGTGCCCAGTTCGCCCAGGTGCCCCTTGTCGAGCAAGGTCAGGCCGGAGGGAAACAGCTCGCGGTAGATCACGCGTTCGGACAGCCCGCTGGCCACGCGGAAACCGGCCCGTTTGCTGAGCTCGGTCAGTGCTTTCTCGATCCGAAGCATGTTGCGCGCCTCGACATGGCCGGTGCGGTTGCGGACCACCACCCAGTCGATTTCCTGCCGCCGTTCGAGCGCCCGCTTCTTCCGGGTTTCCCAGATCAGCTCGGCGTAGAAGCTGAGCCGGCGGACCTTGAAAGTCTCGGCATCGACCTGGCCGATCAGGTCGAAATCGACGAAACTGTCATTGAGCGGGGTGACCAGCGTATCTGCCTCTACCGCCGCATGGCGGGCGAACAGATCGTCTCGCCCGGGCGTATCGACGACGATGAAATCGGCATCATCACCCAGTTCGGCGAACAGGGCGTCCAGTTCTTCTATGGTGGTGCCATGAAACACCTCGCACCGGGCGGTCGGCAATGCGATGCCGCGCCGCTGGGCGGTCTCGTCGCGGTTCTCGAAGTAGCGGTGCAGGGTGCGCTGGCGCGGGTCCAGATCGATCGCCGCCACCCGCGCCCCGCGATAGGCGAGCGCCACGGCGACATGGACCGCCGTGGTTGACTTGCCCGTTCCGCCTTTCTCGTTGGCGAAGACAATCCGGTGGGGGCGGGTGGTGGACAAGTGCAATAGCCTTCCTGCTGGTTGATAGCGGGGAGCCGGTGTGCAACAGCGCCCCGCCTGCGTTCTATCCGAGGGGCCGAATCCGTGCAAACTGTCTCCCGCCTCGACATGTTGAGAACCGCCGTCGCCGATCTGCGGCGGGGCGGCGCGCGACTGGCGCTGGTGCCGACCATGGGCGCCCTGCACGAAGGGCACCTGACGCTGGTGCGGGAAGCGAAAAAGCGCGCCGAGCGGGTCGTGGTCTCGATCTTCGTCAACCCGACCCAGTTCGGCCCGACCGAGGATCTCGACGCCTATCCGCGCGTGCTGGACGAGGATCAGCGCCTGCTCCAGGCCGAAGGGGTGGACCTGCTGTGGGCGCCGCCGGTCGGCGAGATGTATCCCGAAGGCTTCGCCAGTTCGATCAGCGTGCGCGCCGTCGCGATGCATTTTTGCGGCGAGGCCCGGCCGGGCCACTTCGACGGGGTCGCCACCGTGGTATGCAAACTGTTCAACCAGGTGTTGCCGGACTTTGCCTTCTTCGGGGAAAAGGACTGGCAGCAGCTGGCAGTGATCCGGCAAATGGCCCGCGACCTAAACCTGGGCGCGCCGCAACCGGATGCCATTTTCGGCGTGGGCATCGTACGCGAAGCGGACGGCCTCGCCATGTCCAGCCGCAATCGTTACCTCACGCCGGACCAGCGTGCTGCCGCCGCCATCCTGCCCCAGGCGATGCGCCATGCCATCGCCCGGATCGAGTCCGGCCACGTGTCCGCACTTGCCCTGGCCGAGTTGAAGCAGACGCTGGAACAGGCCGGGTTCCACCAGATCGACTATGCCGGCCTTGCCGATGCGATCTCGCTCAAACCGGTGGACGCGGCGGGCCAGCGCCCGGTTCGCCTGCTGGTGGCCGCCCGGATCGGCACCACCCGGCTGATCGACAACATGCCGCTTGCCGTGCCGACCGCCTGACCCGTCACATTCTTGCAGGCTTCGACAGGCTATATTCATACATCGGCCCTATAGGGCGCGGTTCCAAGAGTGCATCGCGCTCTTTGGGTCGCAAGGGTCGGGCATGGTGGTCTTCGGACCGGCATGTCCGGCCTTTGCCGTTTCCGGCACCTTTGCGGCCAGTTCAGGCCCTGACCGGATAACCGGCCCAGCGCTTGGTGGTGCGGATGACAAAACTCGACCGCATCGAGGAAACACCCGGCAGGCGTGACAGGCAGGCGCGGTGGATCTGGTCGAAATGCTCCAGATCATGCGCAGCCACCCGCAAGAGATAATCCGCCGCACCAGACATCAGCCGGCATTCGAGAATATCGTCAAACCCCGCCGCTGCCTGTTCGAACCGCTCCATCGACTCCTCACTCTGGCTGGTCAGCGTAATCTCGACATAGGCCTGCAGCTTGAGGCCCAAGGCTTGGGGATCGAGCCGGGCGGCATAGCCGGCGATCACGCCAGTCTGCTCCAGCGCCTTGATCCGGCGGTGGCAGGCCGAGGTCGAGACCCCGACCGCCATCGCCAGGTCAGCGATCGAGCGGGTCGAGTCCTGCTGCAGCAGGGACAGGATACGGTGATCAGTCCTATCCATGACCGGAATTCCTGCAATTGGTCAGTGTTGCGGGATGTTTTCCTGCACGAGAACCGATTGGCACGCAACTCTGGCAGGATTTACCGCTTGGAACCGGGTATCATCCCGGACAGTCAAACTGCGGGAGAACTGCAATGCGCGTCGGCACCGTCAAGGAAATCAAGAACCACGAATACCGCGTCGGCCTGACCCCGGAAAGCGTACGCGAACTGGCTATCAACGGCCACGAAGTATGGGTCGAGACTGGTGCCGGGCTGGGTATCGGGGTTGCAGATGCAGCTTACGAGGCGGCTGGCGCCAGCATCCGCGCAACTGCCGAAGAGATCTTCGCGACATGCGAAATGGTGGTGAAGGTCAAGGAACCGCAGGCGGGCGAACGCGCCATGCTGCGGCAGGGGCAGGTGCTCTACACCTACCTCCATCTAGCCCCCGATCCGGAGCAGACCGCCGATCTGGTCAAATCGGGCGTGACCGCGATCGCCTATGAGACAGTGACGGGCGCTGGCGGCTCGCTGCCTCTCCTGAAGCCGATGAGCCAGGTCGCGGGCCGGATGAGCATCCAGGCCGGGGCGACCGCGCTGGAGAAGGCGCACGGCGGGCGCGGGGTGCTGCTCGGCGGGGTACCGGGCGTCATGCCGGGCAAAGTCGTCGTCATCGGCGGCGGCGTGGTCGGCTGGAATGCGGCGCAGATGGCTGTCGGCCTGGGTGCAGACGTGACCATCCTCGACCGCGATCCGGAACAGCTCGAACGGCTGGGAATGTATTTCGAAAGCCGGGCCAAGACGCGCTTTTCCAACAGCGCCAATATCGCCGATTCCATTGCCGAGGCTGATCTGGTGATCGGCGCGGTGCTGGTGCCGGGCGCTGCGGCACCCAAGCTGGTGACCCGCGCGATGCTATCGACCATGAAGCCCGGGGCAGTCCTGGTCGATGTCGCGATCGACCAGGGCGGCTGCTTCGAGACCAGTCATGCGACCACCCATGCCGACCCGACCTATGTCGTCGACGGGATCGTCCACTACTGCGTCGCCAATATGCCCGGCGCTGTCGCGCGGACCAGCACTTACGCGCTCAACAACGTCACCCTGCCGCACGCGCTGCGGATCGCCAACATGGGCTGGAAGGCCGCGCTGCTGGCCAATCCCCATCTGGCGGCAGGCCTGAACGTCCACGAAGGACAGGTCACCTACGAAGCGGTGGCGCGCGATCTGGGCTACGACTACGTTCCGGTCGAGCAGGTGTTGGCGGAATAGGCGCTAGTCCACTGCAGCAATCAGCCCGGCCAGCTTGCCGAAGATCTCGTCGATGTGCGCCTTTTCGAGGATCAGCGGCGGGGACAGGGCGATGATGTCGCCGGTCACCCGGATCAGCAGGCCGGAATCGAATGCGCGGTGGAACACCTCCATCGCGCGCTTGGTCGGCGCGCCCGGGCGCGGCTCCAGCTCGATCCCGCCGATTAGGCCGACATTGCGGCAGTCGATCACGTGGCGCGTGCCCCTGAGCGAGTGGACCGCGTTCGCCCAGTAATCCTCCAGTTCCAGCGCGCGCTGGAACAGACCCTCCTCGCGATAGAGGTCGAGCGTGGCGATGGCGGCGGTCGCGGCCAGCGGATGGGCACTGTAGGTGTAGCCGTGGAACAGCTCGATCCCGGCCGGCGCATTGTTCACGACGCAATCGTGCACCTCGCGCCGCACCGCGACCGCGCCCATCGGCACGGCAGCATTGGTCAACCCCTTGGCCATGGTGATGATGTCCGGGATAACCCCGAACCGCTCCGCCGCCGTTGCCCCGCCCACGCGGCCAAAGGCGGTGATCACCTCGTCGAAGATCAGCAGGATGTCATGCCGGTCGCAGATTTCGCGCAGCCGCTGCAAGTAGCCCTGCGGCGGGATCAGCACCCCGGTGGAACCGGCAACCGGCTCGACGATAACGGCTGCAATCGTGTCCGCCCCGTGGAGCGCGACAATCCGTTCCAGATCGTCCGCCAGCTCCGCGCCATGCAGCGGCAGTCCGCGGGAAAAGGCATTGCGGGCCAGGTCGTGCGTGTGGCGCATGTGGTCGACACCTGCCAGCAGGGTCCCGAACTGCCGCCGGTTGCCGACAATCCCGCCGACCGAGATCCCGCCAAAGCCGACCCCGTGATAGCCGCGCTCGCGCCCGATCAGCCGGGTCCGGCTGCCCTGCCCGCGCGCGCGCTGGTAGGCGAGCGCGATCTTGAGCGCGCTGTCGACGCTTTCCGAACCCGAATTGCAGAAGAAGATTCGGTCCAGACCATCCGGCATGATCATCGCAAGGCGCGAGGCCGCCTCGAACGCCAGCGGGTGGGCCAGCTGGAACGTCGGCGCGAAATCGAGCTCGCCCGCCGCCTTGCGGATCGCCTCAACGATTTTCGGGCGTGAATGGCCCGCGTTGACGCACCACAGCCCGCCGGTGGCATCGAGCACCTGATGCCCGGCAGTGGCAGTGTAGTGCATGCCTTGCGCCGCCACGAACATGCGCGGATTCTGCTTGAACCCGCGGTTGTCGGTGAACGGCAACCAGAAAGCGCTGAGGTCGTTCGGCTCTGTCATCGCGGTGGTTCCTGCCATGTTCGGAAGCGCCGCCATGGCTAGGATCAGCCTTGGGCATCGTCCAGCAGGATTGCGGCACAGCCGGGTATCGGAAAATCCGATAGCAATAGCTCCGATTTATTGCGCTGGTCGCCGTCCCGCTTTCGGGAGATAGCACGGGGTAGGGGAAAGGGGATGGTGGCCCCTGCGCCAGCGCGGCGCCGAACCGGGCCGGACACATCCGATATATCCCCGTCTGACAGGAGGATTGAGGAATCATGCGCACATTGATCGCCATGGCGGCCCTGCCGCTGCTGTTTGTCTCAAGCGGAGCTTTCGCCCAGGAGGCGGAGGAGGCGCCGGCCGGGGCGTGGGAAATCGATGCCGAAGTGGGGGTCCATTCGGATTACCGGTTCCGCGGGATTTCCCTGTCGTCAAAAGATCCGCAGGTCACGGCCGAAGTGTCGGTCTCGCACGAATCCGGGTTCTATGCCGGGGTCTGGGCCTCCAACGTCGCGCTCAATACCGGTGCGGATGACGTCGAACTTGATTTGTTTGCCGGATATGCCGCCGATCTGGAGGGGGTCAGCCTCGATGTCGGGGCGGTCTATTATCTCTATCCGGGCAACAGTGACTCCAACTATGTCGAATTCCTTGCCTCGGTCGGCATTGCGGTCGGCCCGGGGACGATCACTGTGGGGGCCGCCTATGCGCCCTCGCAGGACAATATTGGCAACCAGGACAACGTCTATTTCTACATCTCCGGCGAGATGCCGATCGGGGAAACGCCGTTGTCTCTGCATGGAACGTTCGGGATCGAGGACGGAGCGTTCGGCGACAACAAGCGCGACTGGCTGATCGGCGCGAGCTATGACCTCGGCAGCGGGGTGACGGCGACTGTCGACTATGTCGATACCGCCCGCGCATTCAGCCCGCTAGGAAATGCGACAGTGGTCGGCAGGCTTACGTTCGCGTTTTGAGCGCGAAGTTTTGACAGAATGCGGTCTGGCGGCGCATCCTTGCCTCGCCGGACCGCACAGGAAGGGATTTTATGAGTACCGACATCGCCGCCTGGATCAGTGAGCGCGGCATCAGCGAGGTCGAATGCATCGTTCCCGATATGAACGGGATCCAGCGGGGCAAGGTGCTGCCCGCGAACAAGTTTCTGAAATCGCTGACCGACCGCTCGCTGCGCATCCCGGTCAGCGTGTTTTCCGTCACCGTGACCGGCGAATACCCGGACGATGTCGACGATATCGTCCTGCCTTACGATCCGGACATGATGCTGGTGCCCGATCCCAGCACCCTGCGCGAAGCCCCGGGGTTCCAGACCCCGACCGCCTATGTCATCGCCGACGCCTTCACCCGGACCGGCGAACCGGTCGAGATTGCGCCGCGCATGATCTTGAAGCGGGTGCTGGAGCTTTACGCCAAGCGCGGGTGGCAACCGGTGATCGCGCCGGAGGTGGAATTCTACCTCGTCTCCAAGAACCTCGATTCCGACTTTCCGCTCCAGCCGCCGGCCGGACGCTCGGGCCGCTCGGAAACCGCCAGCCAGCCGTTCGGGCTGGAGGCGCTGAACGAGTTCGAGGACATTATCGAGCACATCTACGACTTCTGCGAAAAGGCCGAACTCAACATCGACACGATGATCCACGAGGCAGGCGCGGCGCAGCTGGAAGTCAACTTTGTCCATGGCGACGCACTGGAACTGGCCGACCAGGTGCTGCTGTTCAAGCGGATCGTGCGCCAGGTGGCGCTGGAGCACGGGGTCTATGGCACCTTTCTCGCCAAACCGATGCAGGATCAGCCGGGCAGCGCGATGCATATTCACCAGTCGATCCTCGACATGGACACGGGGCGCAACGTGTTCTCGACCCAGAACGGTCGCGACAGCGCGCTGTTCCGCAGCCACATCGCGGGCCTGGTGCGCTTGCTGCCGCAGATCACTCCGATGTTCGCGCCCAACGTCAATTCGTTCCGCCGGATGCGGCCTGACAATGCCGCGCCGATCAATGTCCAGTGGGGCACCGACAACCGGTCATGCGGATTGCGCATCCCGATTTCCGATGGCCGCAACCGGCGGATCGAAAACCGGCTGCCGGGCGCCGATTCCAACCCCTACCTCGCCATCGCCGCCTCGCTGATCTGCGGCTATGTCGGCATGGTCGAGCGGATGCAGCCGCCCAAGAGCATGACCGGCAACGCCTACAACCGCGCCCGCACCCTGCCGCGCACGCTGGAAGGTGCACTGGACCGGTTCAGCAAGTGCAAGGCGGTGCGCCAGCACCTGGGCGAAGACTTCTTCGAAGTGTTCTACGCGATCAAGGAAACCGAACTGTTCGCCTATCAGTCGGTGATCAGCTCGTGGGAACGCGAGCATCTGCTGCTGCGCGTCTGAGCTGGCCTGAGTGAGCGAGCATGCGCCCAGTTACTACGCGGCGACGGCAAACCCGGCGCCGCGCCATCCGGCGCTGCAAGGCGCGGTCGATGCCGATGTGGTCGTGGTCGGCGGCGGGTTCACCGGGCTGTCGGCGGCTTTGAGCGCGGCCGAGGCGGGCTATTCAGTCGTGCTGCTGGAAGCGAAGCGGATCGGCTGGGGCGCGTCGGGCCGCAACGGTGGGCAGATGATCCCGGGAATGCGCTGGTCGGCGACCGACCTGCTGGCAGAATTCGGCGAGGAGCGCGCCCGCGCCCTGATCGCGCTGGGGCAGGAAGCGGGGGCCAGGGTCCGCGCCCGGATTGCGCGCCACGGTATCGCCTGCGACCTGCGTGACGGGCATTTTCACGCTGCGTGGAAGCCGGCGCACCTCGACACGATCAAGCACGATTGCGAGGTGCTGGAACGGCTTGGAGCGGCAGACAGCTTGCAAGTGGTCGAACGCGCCGATGTGCCCAGCTATGTTGCCAGCGAAGCCTACCACGGCGGGCTCCATGATCCGGCCGGGGGCCACCTCCACCCTCTCAACTATGCGCTGGGGTTGGCTGATGCCGCGCAGGCAGCGGGCGTGCGGATCTTCGAGGACAGCCCGGCCACGGCAATGGACCACGGTGCCCCGGTGCGTGTCACCACGCCTCACGGCACGATCAGCGCCCGCATGGGCGTGCTCGCCTGTGACAGCGACGTGGGCCAGCTTGAGCCAACCTTCCGCTCCGCCATGATGCCGATCGCCAACTATAACGTGGCGACCGTGCCGTTGGGTGAGGATACGGCGCGCGCGCTGATCCCCTCCAATGCCTCGATTGCCGAGAGCCGCTTCGTTCTGAACTACTACCGCCTTACCGCCGACCACCGCCTGCTGTTCGGCGGCGGGGAGAAATACACCCCTGCCCCGCCCGCCAGCATTGCGGACTTCGTCCGACCATTCATGGAGCAGATTTTCCCGCAACTGCGCGGGGTGCAGATCGACTATGGCTGGGGCGGCATGGTCGGGGTGACGCTCAACCGGCTGCCGCAATTCGGGCGGATCGGGAACACGTTCTACGCCCACGGCTATTCCGGCCACGGTGTGCTGCTGACCACACTGGCAGGCGAACTGATTGTCGAGGCCATGCGCGGCACCGCCGAGCGGTTCGACCTGATGGCCGAACTGCCCAGGCAGAGGTTTCCGGGCGGCAAGCTGCTGCGCCATCCGCTGCATGTGGCCGGAATGCTGTGGTATGCTCTGAAGGACCGCCTGTGATCGCCAAGACCGCCATCGACCGGATGCTCCAGGAGGAGCAGGACCGCTTTCGGGCGACCAACCCGCGCTCGGCTGCACTGGGCGAGGCTGCCGCGCGCCACTGGCATGGCGGCGTGCCGTTCCATTGGATGCTCGACTGGGGCACACCCTTCCCGCTCTATGCCGAGCGCGCCGCCGGGTCCGAGCTGTGGGACGTAGACGGGCACCGCTACGATGATTTCTGCCTCGGGGACACCGGCGCGATGTTCGGCCATTCCCCGCCCCCGGTTGCCCGCGCGATTGCCCGGCAGGCGGAACGGGGCCTGACCATGATGCTCGGCACCGAGGACGCACCGGCGGTGGCCGATGCCCTGGCCGAGCGATTCGGGCTGCCGTTCTGGCAAGTGACCTCGACCGCGAGCGAGGCCAACCGCGCAGTGATCCGCTGGTGCCGCGCGATCACCGGACGCACCACGTTGCTGGTCTACAACGGTTGCTACCACGGCGCGGTCGACGACGTGTTCGTCGACCTGCGGGACGGCACGCCCGAGCTGCGCCGCTCACTGGTCGGGCAGGTTTACGATGTGCGCCAACACACCCGGGTGATCGAATTCAACGACCTGGCCGCACTGGAAGCTGCGCTCGCCCCGGGCGATGTTGCGGCCCTGCTGATGGAGCCGGCCATGACCAATGTCGGCATGGTCCTGCCCGATCCCGGTTATCTCGAGGCAGTGCGGGAGCTGACCCGTCGCCACGGCACCCTGCTGGTGTTCGACGAGACTCACACCATCTCGAGCGGCCACGGCGGGCACACCCGCGCGTTCGGGCCGGAACCGGACCTGTTCGTTCTGGGCAAGCCGGTCGCAGGCGGCATCCCGTGCGCGGTCTACGGCTTCACTGCCGAAGTCGCCGCGCGGATGGAGGCTGTGCGCGAGCATGGCGAAAAGGGGCATTCCGGCATCGGCACCACGCTGTCGGCCAATGCCATGGCGCTCGCCGCGATGCGCGCCTGCCTGACCGAGGTGATGACGCCGCAGGCCTATGCCCACATGCTGCCCCTGGCGGACAAGCTGGCGGCCGAACTGCAGGCCGTGATCGCCCGCCACGGCCTGCCGTGGCCGGTGCTGCACGTCGGCGCGCGGGTCGAATTGCTGTGCGCCGAAGCTCCACCGCGCAACGGCAGCGAAGCGCGCGCCGCCATGCACGGCGCGCTCGAACACGCGATTCACCTTTACCTGACCAACCGCGGCGTGCTGATAGCGCCGTTCCACAACATGATGCTGGTCTGCCCCAGCACGACCGACGCACAAGTCGGCCGGCTGGCAGCAACCCTCGATCAATGCCTGGAAGACCTGACCAAATGACCCAGACCCACACCCCGCACAGCTCCAGTCACGTCGCCAGCCTCGACGAGGCCAAGGCATTCTTCGCTGCCAATCCGGATATCGACGCGATCGACATGATCTTCACCAACCTCTCGGGCGTGCCGCGCGGCAAGCGGCTGCGCCAGCACGAGGTCCTGGCGGTATATGAAAACGGGCGGTTCCTGCCCGGATCAGTGCTGGTGGTCGACATCACCGGGCTCGATTGCGAGGAAACCGGCCTCGTGTGGGACGACGGTGATGCCGACCGGTCGTGCCTGCCGGTGCCGGGCACGCTGGTCCGCGCGCCCTGGCTGGGCGAACACGCCGCGCAGTTCACCACCAGTTTCTACGAGCTCGACCGGACCCCCAACGATCTCGACCCGCGCCATGTGCTGGGGCGGGTGGTTGACCGTCTGGTCGCTGACGGCCTGACCCCGGTGGTGGCGGTGGAGCTGGAGTTCTTCCTGCTGGAGGCAGGCAAGGGAAGGCCGAAGATCGCGCGCGGGCTCCAGAGCGGCGAACAACCGCAGTTCAACGAGGTCTACTCCTTGCGCGAAATGGAAGACTTCAAGCCGTTCTTCGACGATCTCTATGCCGCATGCGACGTGCAGGGCATCCCCTTGGAATCCGCCATCAGCGAATATGCGCCGGGCCAGTTCGAGCTGACCCTGCGGCACAAGGCAGACGCGCTGCGCGCGACCGACGATGCGCTGATGTACAAGCGGCTGGTCAAGGGCGTGGCCGCACGCCACGGGATGATCGCCAGCTTCATGGCCAAGCCGTTTGCCGCGCAGGCGGGCAGCGGCATGCATCTGCACGTGTCGATGGCGGACCAGAGCGGCGCCAATGCCTTCGCCAGCGAGGATCCGGCAGGCGCGCCGATCCTGCGCCATGCGATTGGCGGGATGAAGGAACTGCTGGGGGAATCGATGGGTATCTTCGCGCCCAACGCCAACAGTTTCCGCCGGTTTAAGGCTAACTCCTACGCACCCGTCGCCCCGACCTGGGGAGTCAACAACCGCACGGTCAGCCTGCGGGTGCCGGCCGGACCGCCCGCGTCACGCCATGTCGAACACCGGATCTGCGGCGCCGACGCCAATCCCTATCTCGCGATGGCCGCCGTGCTGGCCGGAATGCATTACGGCATGGCGAACACAGTCGATCCCGGCCCGGCGATCGTCGGCAACGGCTATGAACAGGCCCCGGAGGACTACCGCTTGCCCAACCACTGGGCCGCTGCGATCGAGGCATTCAAGACCTCCGAGCGGATGCGCGACTACCTCGGCGACCGGTTCGTGACGCATTATTGCACGGTCAAGGAAGTCGAAATGGCCCGCTTCTTCGGCGAAGTAACCGAACTGGATTACGCGTGGTATATGCACAACGCGTGAGGACACTGACAGCTTCATCCGTGGCTCTGCTGCAGCCCCGCTACCTTCTCTGCTCCTGCACCGTTTCCATAAACAGCGTCGCCGGTTCGCTGTGGCGGGTGAGCCGTCTCCAGGCGACGCCGATATCGACCGTGGGCAGTTCCTCGCGCGGGCGCTTGGCGATGATGCGGTCGCCATCCAGGCTCCACGGGCGATAGACAAGTTGCGGCAGGATCGTGATCCCGGCCCCGGTGCCGACGAGGCTGCGCACCCCCTCCATCGAGCTGGTGCGATAGGCAATGTGCGGCGGATGGTCGAAGGTCGACCAGATGCCCTCGATCAGACCCTCCATCTCGTCGAGCGAGAGCGCGATGACCGGCTCGTCTTGCAGGTCGGCTAGGCTCAGCACATCGACTTCGGACAGCGGGTGCCATGGGGCAATCCATGCGCGGCAGTCTGACCGCAGCAGCACGTCGTAGTCGATCGCCGCCTTCTGCACGAGATTGGAGACGATCAGCACGGCAAGGTCGATCTCGCCGCCAACCAGCAGGTGTTCGATATAGTCGCGCTTGTCCTCGACGATATTGACCGTGATCTGCGGGAACATCCGGCGGAAGCGCGAGAGCACGTCGGACAGGAAATAGCCGGTCACTACCGGGGTCACCCCGATCCGGATCGATCCGGTAACGGTTGCCTGTTCCTCGCCCACTCCGCCGGCAAGGTCAGCCACGGCGTTGATGATCGAGCGGGCATGGCGCAGGAACTTGTGCCCTTCGCGGGTCAGGGTCACCCCCTTGGGGTGGCGGTAGAACAGCTTGACCCCGGTTTCGAGCTCGAGCGTGCGGATCGCATCGGTCACCGCCGACTGCGAAATCCCGACTGCGGTCGAGCCCGCCGAAACCGAGCGCGCCTCGGCCACGGCGATGAAATAGCGGATCTGGCGGAACGTGATGTTCATCGGTTTTTCCGATAGCCCCCGGCTCAAAATATAGGCTGGATTGACACGCGGGGGAAGTGCTTCATTCTGAGGCTTGGGAGAAGGACTCGACGCAACCGCTGCGCCGGAGCCTTTGGTATCCGCGCAATCAGCACTGGGGGATTCGCATGAGCAAGTTCGACCTGACCGGAAACCAGTTGAGCCGGGGCCTGGGCCGCCGCACGCTGCTGCAGGGCATGGGCGTGGCCGCAATCGGCATCACCGTGACCGGCCTGGGTGCCTGCACCAAGGAAGCGGGGACCGCGTCCACCGGCGAGGCCGCCGAGCTCAACTTCTACAACTGGGATACCTACATCGGCGAGACCACTCTCGACGATTTCAAGGAAGCGAGCGGCATTTCGGTCAAGATGGACCTGTTCGACAGCAACGACGTGCTGTTCGCCAAGTTCCGTGCCGGCAATCCGGGCTATGACGTGATCGTACCCTCGAACGACTTCGTCGAGCGGATGATCCAGGCCGGGATGCTGATGGAACTCGATCAGGCCCAGATCCCCAACCTGAAGAACATCGATCCCACCTTCATCGACGTCGATTACGATCCGGGCCGGAAGTTTTCCATGCCCTACACCTGGCTGACGCTCGGCATCGGCTACCGCAAGTCGAAGGTGCCGACCCCGCCTGACAGCTGGAAGGTGCTGTTCGATTCCGACGAGTACAAGGGCCGCATCGCGGTGCTGAGCGAAGCCGGCGACATGTTCCGCCTATACGCCAAGTACATGGGCAAATCGGTCAACGACATCACGCCGGACGACATCAAGGCGATCGAAACGATGATGGTCAGGCAGAAGCCCTTCATCAAGAAGTTCCACGAGGACGACGGGCAGGACCTGCTGCTCAAGGGCGATGTCGATCTGGTGCTGGAATACAACGGCGACATCGCGCAGGCGATGGTCGAGGATCCGGATATCGGCTTCGTCATTCCCAAGGAAGGCAGCCAGCTCAATTCGGACAACCTGTGCATCCCCAAGGATGCCCCGCACCCGAAGAACGCCCACGCTTTCATCAACTACCTGCTTGACGGCGAGGCGGGCAAGAAGATCACCGAGACGATCCTCTACCCCACGCCCAACACCGCCGCAAAGGCGCTGATGCCGGACGATTACAAGACCAATCCGGTGATCTTTCCGCCAGCGGACGTTCTCGCGAAGTGCGAATACGCCAAGTTCAACGCGGAGCTCCAGCCGCTCTATGAAGAGGCGTTCACCCGGGTTCGCGCATCCTGATCGCTCCCTGTCGGGAAAGGAAGCAACAACCGTAATACGGGTCGGCAGACTGTCAGGCAGATGCCGACCCGGTGCCGGAGGCGCGTGTGGCTGAGCAGGACTGGAAGGACAACAAGCGAGCATTCTGGGCGGTTTCCGCCACGCCGTTGCTGTGGACGGTGCTGTTCTTCCTGGTCCCGATGAGTTTCGTCTGGCTCTACAGTTTCGGCAGCAATGTCGGCCTGGCCGAAATCGAGATTTCCGGCACGCTCGACAACTACAAGCGCGCAACCGAGTGGCTCTATGTCTCGATCTTCCTCAAGAGCTTAGCAGTTGCCGCACTGGTAACGGTGATCTGCCTGATTGTTGGCTTCCCGGTCGCCATGGCGTTGACTTTCGCATCCGAGAAATGGCGGCCCTGGCTCCTGCTGGCGATCATGCTGCCGTTCTGGACCAACCTGCTGATCCGCACGTATGCGCTGATGATGCTGCTCGGCACCCAGGGCTATGCCAACAAGACACTGGGCTGGCTGTGGGACGGGGCGAGCTGGATGAAGGTGCTGGTCGGTCTTCAGCCGCTGCCCACGTGGGAGCCGGTCCAGCTGCTGTACAACAATTTCGCGGTGGTGCTGGGGCTGGTCTACGTCCACCTGCCCTTCATGGTCCTGCCGCTCTATTCTGCCCTCGACCGGCTCGACAAGAGCCTGATCGAGGCCAGCCTCGACCTCGGCGCAGGGCACCTGCGCACGCTGATGAAAGTGGTCCTGCCGCTGGCCATGCCGGGCGTGATCGCCGGCGTGATGATCACCCTGATCCCGGCGCTCGGCGCTTACCTGACGCCTGACCTGATGGGCGGGACCGACAGCCAGATGATCGCCAACGTGATCGAGCGCCAGTTCAAGCGCGCCAATGACTGGCCGTTCGGCGCGGCGCTCAGCTTCGTGCTGATCTATGCCATGTTCATCCTGATCGCTTTGCAGAGCCTGCGTCGGCCCAAGAGCGGGGAGGCCCGTTGATGGGCATCCTGACCCGAACTCCGCGCGCGCCACTGGAATATACCCGTGCGCTGTGGATGCGTCTGTGGGTCGGCGCGGTACTGGTGTTCCTCTACGCCCCACTGCTGGTGCTGATGATCTTCAGCTTCAACGATTCCAGGCGTAACGTCGTGTGGCGCGGATTCACCACCAAGTATTACGAGAAAGCGCTGAACAACGACACGCTGGTGGAAGCGCTGATCAATTCGCTGACCATCGCTGCACTCGCCACGGCGTTCAGCCTCGTGCTGGGGGCGATGACAGCGGTCATGTTGTGGCGGTTCAAATTCCGCCTGAAGGGGGTGGTCGACGGCACTATTTCGCTGCCGATCATCGTCCCCGAAATCTGCCTTGGCGTCGCCATGCTGATCTTCTTTGCCTGGGTCGACTGGCCGACCAACCTGATCTGGCCGCTGAACCTGTCGGCGATCACCATCGCCCACATCACCTTCTGTTTCCCGTTCGTGACCATGGTGGTGCGCGCGCGCCTTTCCAGCTTCAACAAGGAAGAGGAAGAAGCGGCCAAGGATCTGGGCGCGAGCGAATGGCAGGCGTTCCGTGACGTGCTGCTGCCGCATATGCGCCCAGCGCTGGTGGCGGGCGCGCTGCTCGCCTTCACGCTTAGCCTGGATGATTTCGTCATCACCTTTTTCACCGCCGGGCCGGATACGATCACCTTCCCGGTCAAGGTCTATTCCATGGTCCGTTTTTCGGTCACGCCGGAAGTCAACGCCGCCTCGACTTTGCTGATCGTGCTGACCGTCGTCCTGACCGCCATCGCGCTGAAGGTTCAGGGCGCCCGCAACCTTACTGTGAGCCACCATTCATGAGCGACAAGAGCCCGATCATCGAGATCCGCAACGTCTCCAAACGCTTCGGCAAGGTCGTTGCAGTCGACAATGTGAGCCTCGACATCCTGGCGGGCGAGTTTTTCGTCCTGCTCGGCCCCTCCGGCTGCGGCAAGACCACCCTGCTCAGGATGATCGCTGGGTTCGAGATGCCGAGCGAAGGGCAGATCCTGATCGACGGGCAGGACATGGCGCACGTTCCCCCGAACCGGCGCCCGGTCAACATGGTGTTCCAGAGCTATGCCGTGTTCCCGCACATGTCGGTGGCCGACAATGTCGCGTACGGCCTCACGATCGCCGGGGTTGGCCGCGCCGAACGGGAAGACCGCGTGCGCGAGGCGCTGGAGCTGGTCAAGCTGGGCGGGTTCGAGGATCGCAAGCCGGATCAGATGTCAGGCGGGCAGCGCCAGCGCGTCGCCCTGGCGCGCAGTCTGGTGATGCGGCCCAAGGTCCTGCTGCTCGACGAACCGCTGTCCGCGCTCGACGCCAAGTTGCGGGCGCAGATGCAGTTCGAACTGGCCGATCTGCAGGACCAGGTCGGGATCACCTTCGTCACCGTGACCCATGATCAGGACGAGGCCTTGTCGATGGCCTGCCGGATCGCGGTGATCAACAAGGGCGATGTGGCGCAGTTGGCGACACCCTCGGACCTCTACGAGTATCCCGCCAACCGCTTCGTGGCCGATTTCGTCGGTTCGGTGAACCTGTTCGAAGGCAAGCTGACTCTGGATGAACCGGACCGGGCCGCGGTCGACTGCGCCGGCGTGGGCAAGATCTACCTCAATCACGGCGTCACTGGGCCCCACGGCGCAGACGTGTGGATCGCGCTGCGGCCGGAGAAGATCTATCTCCACGTGCCGGGACAGGGCAAGGCGGTGCAGTCAGCCGCTCAGGACGCACCCGAAGGGCACAACTTTGCCCGCGGGCGCATCACCGGCATGAGCTACCTCGGTGATATCACCCTGTTCGACATCGCACTGGATGACGGGGCAACGATCCGGGTGTCCCGCCCCAACCTGTCGCGCCACGACCAAGAAGACTTTGAATGGAACGATCGGGTGTCGATGCACTGGCGTGCCGACAGCCCGGTCGTGTTGCTGTCCTAGGCAAGAGCCGGGACCGGGAAGGACAAGGAAAAGCAGGATGCTCGATCAACCCGGACAGTTCATTGCCGGCCAATGGGCGGCAGGCGAGGAAGCACCAGAGGTCGTCTACAATCCGGCGACGGGTGAGGAACTGGCCAGCCTCGCCAGCGCCAGCCGCGATCAGGTCGACGCGGCCGTGGCGGCCGCGAAAGGTGCTTACCGGGTGTGGTCACGCATGGCGCCCAAGGAGCGCTCGCTCCGGTTGCTGCGGATCGCCGACCGGATCGAGGCCCTGGCGGACGAATTTGCCGATCTGGAGATGCGCAACTGCGGCAAGCCGATCGGCACTGCCCGTGCGGTCGATGTCGGCAACACGGTCGACGTGTTCCGCTTCTTTGCCGGGGCGGCCCGCACGGTCCACGGGGTCCCGGCAGGGGAATACCGCCCCGGCTTCACCTCGATGCTGCGGCGCGACCCGCTGGGCGTGTGCGTCGGCATCGCCCCGTGGAACTACCCGCTGATGATGGCGAGCTGGAAGATCGCCCCGGTGATCGCGGCGGGCAATTCCGTGGTGCTCAAGCCCAGCGAGCATACCCCGCTGACCGCCTTGAAGCTGGCCGAGGTCTGCGCCGAATTCCTGCCCGAGGGGGTGGTCAATGTCGTCACCGGCAATGGTCCCAATGTCGGCGCGCGGCTGGTCGCGCATCCCGATGTCTGCATGGTCTCGCTGACCGGTGATGTCGCCACCGGGCGCAAGATCATGGAAGCGGTCGCGCCGACCATCAAGCGCACCCATTTCGAACTTGGCGGGAAGGCCCCGGTGATTGTCCTGGCCGATGCAGACATTCCGGCTGCAGTCGAGGCCATCGCCGAGGGTGGCTACTACAACGCCGGGCAGGATTGCACCGCCGCCTGCCGCGTCTATGCCCATGCCGCAGTGCATGACCGGCTCATTGCCGAACTCGAAGGCGCGATCGGCCGGATCGCCATGGGCAATCCGGAAGACGCCGGAACCACGCTCGGGCCGCTCATCACCGCGCGCCAGCGGGACCGGGTTGACGGGTTCGTCGCCCGCGCGGTGGCCGATACCCCGGCCGAGATCGTGACCGGCGGCACCCGGCCGGATCGGCCCGGGTTCTACTATACCCCGACCCTGATTGCGGGCGCGCGTCACCATGACGAGATCGTGCAGAAGGAAGTGTTCGGCCCGGTCGTCTCGGTCACCCGGTTCGAGGATGATGCCCAGGTGCTGGACTGGGCCAACGACTGCAACTACGGGCTCGCCAGCTCGGTGTGGACGCAGGACGTGGGCAAGGCGGCAGCGATCGCCGCGCAGCTCGAATACGGGGTTACCTGGATCAACACGCACTCTGTGAACGTCACCGAGATGCCCCACGGCGGGGTCAAGATGTCGGGTTATGGCTCGGACCTGTCGGTCTATTGCCTCGAGCATTACACTGTCGCCCGCCACGTGATGATCAAGCACTGACAATGGCTACGCGTCCCGTCCTCGGCGTGATCTGCTGCCAGCGCATGGTCGGCAGCGAACCCGCGCAGGTAGTGATGGAGCGCTATATCCGCGCTGCCATGCGCTATGCCGACGTCGCCGCGCTGCTGATCCCCTCGTTGCCCGACCTGATGAGCGCGGCCGAGGTCGCACCCCGGCTCGACGGCGTGCTCCTGACCGGCACCCCCTCCAATGTCGCGCCGCACCGCTATGGCGAGGCGCATGGAGAGGGCCCGTTCGACGAGGGGCGCGACGAGATTGCGCTGGCCATGATCAGCCAGATGATTGACGCGGCCAAGCCGGTGTTCGGCATCTGCCGCGGCTTCCAGGAAATCAACGTTGCGCTTGGCGGCAGCTTGCGCGGCGATGCCAGCGCCAGCGACGAACTGATCCGGCACCACGCGCCCGACGATGTGTCGTTCGAGGCCATGTTCGATCACCGACACCCGGTCACGTTGCAGGACGGGGGAATGCTGGCATCGGCCTATGGCAAGCCGGCGCTGGATGTGAACTCGGTCCATTATCAGGGCATCGCCCGGCTGGCAGAAGGCCTCAGCGTGGAAGCCGTCGCGCCTGACGGGTTGGTCGAGGCCTACAGCGCCCGGCCCAATGGCGCCCCACTGCTGGCGGTGCAGTGGCACCCCGAATGGGGCACGGAAAACGATCCCGACAGCCAGACCTATTTCGCGTTGCTCGGCAAAGCGCTAAGAGGCGAAGCATGAACCGCTGCGTGACCCGCTACAACCGCTACCAGGCGCGGATCGGCTTTTCGCCCTGACAGTAGGCCACGTTGGGGCAGCCTCCTCCGTTCGTGCCGAACGCAGTCGAGACACCCGCACCAACCATCAGGCCCGCCTCTCGACCAGGCTCGAGGCGAACGGATCAAGGAATTCAGGAGTCACCGAAATGCCCCGCAACTACGATATTGCCGAACTCAAGCGCCTCGACATCGCTCACCACCTGCCCGCACAGGCCGACTGGCAGGAGATCGAGGACCTCGGCGGCAGCCGCATCGTCACCCATGCCGAGGGTTGTTACATTCACGATGGCGACGGCAACCGCATCCTCGACGGGATGGCCGGTTTGTGGTGCGTCAATGTCGGCTATGGCCGCGACGAACTGGCCGAAGTCGCGCGCGAGCAGATGCTCGAGCTGCCTTACTACAACAGCTTCTTCAAGACCGCGAACCCGCCCGCAGTGCTGTTGGCCGACAAGATCGCCAGCCTGACCCAGAACCGCTTGCCACACGTGTTCTTCAACAGCTCAGGTTCGGAAGCCAATGACACCATCCTGCGGCTGGTCCGGCACTACTGGCAGGTCAAGGGCGAGACCAGCCGCACCGTGTTCATCAGCCGCCACAATGCCTACCACGGCAGCACCGTCGCCGGGGTCAGCATGGGCGGGATGAAGGCCATGCATGGGCAGGGCTTTCCTGCTGCCGGAGTCCTTCCGCTGGCCGGGATCGAGCACGTGCGCCAGCCCTACTGGTACAACGAGGGGCGCGACATGAGCCCGGAAGACTTCGGGACTGCCTGTGCGCAGGCGATCGAGGACAAGATCCTCGAGGTCGGCCCGGAGAACGTCGCCGCCTTCATCGGCGAGCCGGTGCAGGGGGCAGGCGGCGTGATCATCCCGCCGCCCAACTACTGGCCGCAGGTCGAGGCGATCTGCCGCAAGTACGGCGTGCTGCTGGTGTGCGACGAGGTGATCTGCGGGTTCGGCCGCACCGGCAACATGTGGGGCCACGAGACCATGGGCGTCTCGCCGGATATCATTGCGATGGCCAAGGGGCTTTCCAGCGGATACCTGCCGATCAGCGCAGTCGCGGTCAGCGCAGAGATCATCAAGGTGATGAAAACCGGCGGCGATTTCGTCCACGGCTACACCTATTCCGGCCATCCGGTCGCTTCGGCGGTCGCCCTGCGCAACATCGAGATCTTGGAGCGCGAGGGGCTGGTCGAGCGGACCCGCAATGAAACCGGTCCGCATCTCGCCCGGGCACTCGCAACTCTGGCCGATCACCCGCTGGTGGGCGAAGCGCGGAGCATCGGCCTGCTCGGTGCGGTCGAGATCGTGGCCGACAAGGCGACTGGTGCCCGCTTCGGAGGCAAGGAAGGCACCGCCGGGCCAATTGTACGTGACCACTGCATCGCCAACGGGCTGATGGTGCGCGGTATCCGCGATTCCATCGTCATGTGCCCGCCGTTGATCATCTCGACCGCGCAGATCGACGATATGGTGGCGATCATCCGCAAATCGCTCGATGAAGCGATGCCCAAGCTCCTGGCCATCGGCTGACCGCCATGACCGATCCGAGCGATACCCAGCCGGTGGATCTCGCCTTCACCCGCCCCGGCGGGCGCGACGGCACGATCATCGAGCCGACTTTCTCCGGCGCGCTGAGCTTCATGCGCCGCCGCTTCACCAAGTCGGTGGACGGCGCGGACGTGGTGGTGGTCGGCATCCCGTTTGACCTCGCCACCACCGGCAGGCCAGGCGCGCGGTATGGCCCACGGGCGGTCCGCACCGGCTCGGCGATGATCGCGTGGGACGCGGTGTGGGGCTGGCCATTTGACCCGTTCGAGCGGCTATCCGTGGTCGATCACGGCGATATCGTGGTGCCCTACGGCGCGCCGCGCGACGTGGTTGGCGCAATCGAGGCCGCATTCAGCCCGATCCACCAGGCCGGGGTGGCGAGCCTGATGCTGGGCGGGGACCATTTCTGCACTTATCCCGTTTTGCGTTCGCTTCACGCCAGCGTTGGAGAGCCGCTGGCGCTGATCCATTTCGATGCCCACAGCGACACCTGGCCGGGCCGCGAGCATGAGATCGACCACGGAACCATGTTCTGGCACGCAGTGCGAGAGGGGATCATCGATCCTGCGCATTCGATCCAGCTCGGTATCCGCACCAACAATGCCGATACGCTCGGCTTAACCGTGCTAACAGCCGACGATGTCGATGTGATGCCGTCAGAGATCATTGCCGAAGCGGTCCGCAAGGTCGTCGGTGGCCGGCCGGCCTACCTGACCTTCGACATCGACTTCCTCGATCCGGCGTTCGCGCCGGGGACCGGCACCCCGGTCGCCGGCGGGATCGGCACCGCCAAGGCCCTGCGCATCCTGCGCGCGCTCGCTGGGCTCAACATCCGCAGCGCCGATGTGGTCGAGGTCGCCCCAGCCTATGACAACAATGATGTCACCGCGCTCGCTGCCGCCACCATCGCGATGAATTGCGTGGCGCTGATCGCGGCAGGCGATTCGCGGAGTTGAAGGGAGGGCTGGAGCGGGTAGCGGGAATCGAACCCGCATAACCAGCTTGGAAGGCTGGGGCTTTACCACTAAGCTATACCCGCGCGTCCAGCGTGGTGGCGCTTGCCACCAATGGCAGCACTTCGTCAATATCCGGTATTCAGTGCCCGTCGAACGCCATCAGCGCATCGACCGCAATGGCGCTGCCGCGAAGGCGGGCCGCGCCGCCCAGATCGGGCAGGTCGATCACGAAATGGGCCGCCTGAACGTGTGCCCCGGCCTGACGCAACAGCTCTGCAGCTGCCAGCGCGGTGCCGCCGGTGGCGATCAGATCATCAACGATCGCGATCCTCTGACCTTGCAGGATGGCCGATGGATCAATCTCCAGGCGGTCACTGCCATATTCGAGGGCATAATCCACGCCCAGCGTCGGAACCGGCAGCTTGCCCGGCTTTCGCACCGGGACGAAGCCGAGGCCAAGCCGCACTGCGACTGCCGCGCCGAAGATAAACCCCCGCGCTTCCATTCCCGCGATCGCTTCCGCCCCGGCATGGCGGGCCCGTTCGGCCAGATGCCCGACCGTTGCCGCAAGGCCGGCACCGTGACCGATCAGGGTGGTGATGTCGCGGAAAAGGACGCCCGGTTCGGGGAAATCAGGCACCGTGCGAACCAGGGTCTTGAGCTCATCCGGGGTCATCGCTGGGTGCTCCAAAACAAACACCCCTCGCGTCAGGTGACGCAAGGGGTGTCCAGTTGCATCAAGGCAAAAGCGTTCAGGCGTCGTTGCGGCGCTTGAGAGCCGACCAGACCTGCTGTTTCGACAGATAGGCCAGAACTGTGGCGAACAGCAGGAAGATCAGCACGGCGAAGCCGGTCTGCTTGCGGTCTTCCAGCTTCGGTTCCGCAGTCCAGGTCAGGAACGCCGCAACGTCCTGCGCCATCTGGCTGACGGTCGCTTCCGGTGCGCCTTCGGCATAGGTAACTTGCCCGTCCACCACAATCGGCTGCGCCATCGCGATGTTGAGGTTGGGGAAGTACTGGTTGAAATGGAGACCCACGCCCGTTTCAAACTTCGGGAACTGCTGCTTCAGCTCGGCCGGTATCTCGCCATAGCCGGTCAGCAGCGAGTAGATGTAATTGCTGCCATCGGGGCGGGCCTTGGCCATCAGCGAAAGATCCGGCGGAATCGCATTGTTGTTGGCTGCGGCCGCGGCGATCTTGTTCTCGTAAGGAGACGGGAACGTGTCGGTCGGCATGCCGGGTCGGTTGATGCTTTCGCCGGTGTCTGGATCGATTCCCGGCACAGTCCACTCGGCGGCCAGCGCCTTGACCTGGCCTTCGGAGTACCCAAGCGCGGCAAGGTCACGGAAGTGGACGAACTTCAGGCTGTGGCAGGAAGCGCATACTTCCTTGTAAACCTGATACCCGCGCTGGAGCTGCGCTTCATCATAGCGGCCCAGCGGGCCGGCGAAAGAGAAACCTTCCTTGGGTTCCCGGGGCTTCTTGTAGAAGGTGTATTCGGCACCCTTTTCACCGAGACCGGCGGTCGCCGCGGTCCACGCGCCGACACCGAACGACCAGCCCACCACCACGGTGAAGCCGAGGCCGACGAGGATTGCGATAAGACGGATCATGTCAGGTCTCTTTCTCTCGTCCTCAGGCAGCGGCCACTGCGGGCGCGGCCGACCTGCCGTTCGGGTCTGACCCCAGCACGGCTTCGGTAATGGAGAACGGCAGGGGTTCCGGCTGCTCGATCGAGGAAACGATCGGCAGGATCACCAGGAAGTGCAGGAAGTAGTAGGCCGTCGCGATCTGGCTGATCATGACATAGGGTTCTTCCGCCGGGGCGCCGCCACAGATGAACAGCACCGCCATGCACGGCACCAGGCCGAACCAGAAGAACTTGCGGAACAGCGGGCGGTAGTGGCCGCTGCGGACTGGGCTCTTGTCCAGCCAGGGCAGGAAGAACCACACCAGGATCGCAGCAAACATCGCCAGCACGCCCCACAGCTTGGCCGGCAGCAGGAAGTCGACCGTGAAGGCGCGCAGGATCGCGTAGAACGGGTAGAAATACCATTCGGGGACGATATGCGCCGGGGTCGCCAGCGGATTTGCCTCGATGTAGTTGTCCGGATGGCCCAAGGTATTGGGCAGGAAGAACACCATGATCGAGAAGAAGATCAGCACCACACCGAGGCCAAAGCCATCCTTTGCGGTGTAATAGGGGTGGAACGGCACGGTGTCCGATTCCTGCTTCACTTCCACGCCGGCCGGGTTCGACGAACCGGGAATATGCAGCGCCCAGATGTGCAGGATCACCACCCCGGCAATTACGAACGGCAGCAGGTAGTGAAGGCTGAAGAAGCGGTTGAGTGCCGCATCATCGGGCGCGAAACCGCCCAGCAGCCAGACCTGCAGCGGCTCACCCACCAGCGGGATCGCGCCGAACAGGCCGGTGATGACCTGCGCACCCCAGAAGCTCATCTGGCCCCAGGGAAGCACATAGCCCATGAAGGCAGTGGCCATCATCAGCAGGAATATCACGACGCCGAGGAGCCAAATCATCTCGCGCGGGGCCTTGTAAGAGGAGTAGAAGAAGCCGCGGAAGATGTGCAGGTAGACGACGATGAAGAAGAAGCTTGCCCCGTTGGCGTGGGCATAGCGCATCAACCAGCCCCAGTTCACGTCGCGCATGATGTGCTCGACCTTGCCGAAGGCTACAGTCGCGTCGGCGGCGTAGTGCATGGCCAGCACCACCCCGGTGATGATCTGCAGCACCAGGAAGAAACCGGCGAGTACGCCGAAGTTCCACATGTAGCTGAGGTTGCGCGGCACCGGATAACCGGCCCCCACTGCGTTATACACGAAGCGGGGGAGCGGCAGGCGCTCGTCAAGCCACCGGGTCAGACCGGTGGCGGGTTCATACTGCTTAGCCCAGGGAAAGCTCATGATCTCTCTCTCGCTCCTCAGCCGACCCGGATCACGGTGTCGGAAGTGAATGCGTATTCCGGCACAACCAGATTGGTCGGGGCCGGGCCTTTGCGGATACGGCCCGCCGTGTCGTAATGCGAGCCATGGCAGGGGCAGAAATAGCCGTTGTATTCGCCCTTGTTCTCACCCTCGGCCGCGCCCAGCGGGACGCAGCCCAGATGGGTGCACACCCCCATGGTAACGAGCAGGTCACCATGCCCTTCCTTGGTCCGGTCGGCGAGGCTTTCAGCGTCGCGCAGGTCGGACAGGGGGGTGGCATTGGCCTCCTCGACTTCCTGTTGGGTCAGGCGCCGGATGAACAGCGGTTGCTTGCGGAACACGGCCTTGATCGCCTGACCCGGCTGGATGGCCGAGACATCCACCTCGGTGCTGCTTTCAGCCAGCACGTTAGCCGAAGGTGCCATCTGGCTGACTAGCGGGATGACCACGCCGATCGCGCCGACACCGGCCGTGCTGACCGCCGCAATGTTGATGAAGTCACGCCGACGCACGCCGCCGTCACCGCCGTCGGCGGCCATTACGGGTGCTGCGGTGCCAGTCGAATCAGCCATTTGACCTGCCTTGCCTAGCCTGTATTCCGCCCGATGCGCGGGCTTTCCAATATTCCAACCGGTCACCGCCTGAATGAGCCCGCTCCGGGCCGGCTCCCCCAGACGTGAAAAGGCCACACCTTATCGCCGGTTTGGGCGAGCCTCTATACAGGGGCGGTCCTTTTGCCAACCGCATTTTGGGCACTGCCTGTGCACTTTCACGCAAGCCCGATCAGGCTGAGCTGGCGCCCGTAACTGGGCTCCCCCCGATGGGTTGCGCGGCGGAAGGAATAGAACCGGACTGGATCGGCATATGTGTCCAGGCGACAGTCGTCGATCAGGCACACGCCCGCGCGCCGCAGACGGGCTGCGATGTAGCCGGGCAGATCGAACTGCCAGTGCCCGTCGCGCCCGGGAGCAAAATGCTCGGTGTCACGGTAATCGAACTGCTGCCGGAAACCGTCGTTAACCTCGTAACTGGGCTGGGCAATGGTCGGGCCGATTGCTGCTGCCATCTGCTCACGCCGACCGCCAAGCCGCTCCATCGCTGCGATCGTCGCCTCGATCACCCCGCCATGGGCCCCGCGCCACCCGGCGTGCGCGGCGCCGACGACACCCCCTTCCCGATCGGAAAGCAGCACCGGGGCGCAATCGGCCGTCACAATGCCCAGCACCACCCCGGGGCGGCCCGTGACAACGGCGTCGGCGGTTGGGCGGTGGTCGTCGTCCCACAGGTCAGCCACCGTCACGACATCCGCTGAATGGACTTGGTGCAAGGCCAGCAGCAGCGCGCCAGGCAGCACGGCATCGACCGCCTCGCGCCGATTGGCCGCAACCGCCACCGGATCGTCACCGGCCCCAAACCCGCATTGCAAACCGCCGGTCACACCTGTCGAATGGCCGCCCAGCCGGGTCATGAACCCGTGCGGCAAGCCTTCGAGGAGAGCCGAACGAACCGCCTCAGCCAAGGCTGCGGTTCACTTGTTCGAAGGTATCGCGCGACAGGCCGCCGGTGGCCAGGATCCGCTCCAGCTCGCCCTTCATCAGCGCCGCCCGGCCCGGTTCGGTCCGCCGCCAGCGCCCGAGCGAGGGCACCATCCGGGCCGCGGTTTGGGCGTTGATGGCGTCGAGTTCGATGATCAGGTCGGCCAGCATCTGGTACCCCTCGCCACTTGCCGCGTGGAAGGCGTGGGCGTTGGCGGCGAACGCCATGTAGAGCGACCGCACCCGGTTGGGGTTGCGCAGGGTGAAATCGGGATGTCCGGCCAGCACCTTGACGTGCTCCAGCACCTGCGGGTGGAGCGAAAGCGCCTGCAGGCTGAACCATTTGTCGATCACCAGATTGTTGTCGCGAAAGCGGTTGTAGAAATCCAGCAGGCATGCGGTGCGCGCCGGGGTTTCCAGACCGGCCAGTACCATCAAGGCGCCCTGCCGGTCAGTCATGTTGGTGGCGCCATCGTACTGCGCACCCGCCAGGTCCGAGGCCAGCGCCGGGTTGCCCGCGGCGAGGTAGACCAGCGTCTGGGTGCGGATCTTGCGCGCGCCCTTGGCCGCACGGTCGAGTGCGAAGGGCACGGCCGCCGCACGGCGGTGGGTGGCGAGAAGGTCGGCCTCCAGCTCGCGCCCGAGCCAGGCCTTGAGCGCCTCACGCTCGGCGTGGATGCGCGCAGGATCGGCGACGAGCTGCTGCTCGGCGAGATAGCCATGGCCCGGCAGGGTAATCAGTTCGCCCCGCATCGAATCGTCAAGCGCATCATCTGCCAGCACCGCCGCGAAAGCCGTGCGGATAGCAGCGCGCCCGCTGGCCCGGGCGGCATCATCCAGACCATCACCGCTGGCGGCGGTCAAATGGCCGACCAGCAGTTCCTGCATCGCCTCGTAACGGGCGAACGGGTCGTCGTCGTGCGCGGCAAGGAACAGCAGGTCCTCGTCTGGCACGTGGCGCTCGATCGCCACCGGTGCGGAAAAGCCGCGGTTGATCGACAGCACCGTGAGCGCGTCAAACCCGGCAAAGTGGTAACTCGCCTCGGCCCGGTCGAACACCACCAGTTCCTCGCCCCGGTGCGTGCCGCTGGTGCGGTCGAACAGGGCAAGCCGCAGCGGGATCGGCATCGGCTTCTTGTCAGGCTGGCCCGGTGTCGGCGGCACGGTCTGGCGCAGGTGCAAGGTGACAGTCTGGCCGTCGTGCGTGAGTTTGACCTCGACCTTCGGTGTCCCGGCCTGCGAATACCACAGGCGGAACTGGGCCAGATCGAGCCCGGCGCCTTCCTCGATCGCGCGGACAAAATCCTCGCAGGTGGCGGCCTCGCCGTCGTGGCGGCTGAAATACAGGTCAGTGCCCCGGCGGAACGCTTCAGGCCCGCACATTGTCCGCATCATGCGGATCACCTCAGCCCCCTTGTTGTAGACCGTGGCGGTATAGAAGTTGGAGATCTCGCGGAAGCTGTCAGGCCGGATCGGGTGGGCCAGCGGGCCGCTGTCCTCGGGGAACTGGACCTGGCGCAGCACCCGCACGTCCTCGATCCGTTTGACCGCCTCTCCCTGCATATCCTGACTGAACAGCTGGTCACGCAGCACCGTGAAGCCTTCCTTGAGGGAGAGCTGGAACCAGTCGCGGCAGGTGACGCGGTTGCCCGACCAGTTGTGGAAGTATTCGTGCGCGATCACCCCTTCGATCGCATCATAATCGGCGTCGTTGGCGGTTTCGCGATCCGCCAGCACATACTTGGTGTTGAAGACGTTGAGGCCCTTGTTTTCCATCGCCCCCATGTTGAAGTCGCTCACCGCGACCACGTTGTAGAGATCGAGATCGTATTCACGGCCGAACACCTCCTCGTCCCAGCGCATCGACCGGGCGAGAGATTCGAGTGCATGATCGGTGCGCGGCAGGTCTTCGGCGCGGACCCAGATGTTGAGCGTGACATTGCGGCCGCCACACGTGGTGAAGCAGCGCGAGTTGGCGACCAGGTCGCCCGCCACCAGCGCGAACAGGTAGCTCGGCTTGGGCCAGGGATCGTGCCATTCGGCCCAGTGGGTGCCGTCATCCTTGTCACCGGTCGTCACTTGGTTGCCGTTGCACAGCAGCACCGGGAACTGTGCCTTCGGCCCCGCCATCCGCACGGTGTAGACCGACAGCACATCGGGCCGGTCAGGGAAGAAGGTGATCCGGCGGAACCCTTCGGCCTCGCACTGGGTGCAAAGCATGCCGCTTGAGGCATAAAGCCCCATCAGCTGGGTGTTGGCCGATGGATCGATCTCGGTTTCGACCTCGATCAGGTGGCTGTCGCCATGCAGCGGCACCACCAGGTCGCCGCCGTCCATGCTCCAGCCGGTGCAGGGCTCACCATCAACCATGACCGAGCGCGCCACCAGTCCGTCGCCGTTGAGCCGGATCGAGTCGCTGTGGTCGGCCCGGGCATTGCGCTGCACGGTCAGCGCGGCGTGCACCCGGGTGCGGTCCAGACCAAGGTCGAACCGGAGCGAAACGTCCGGCACCAGCCAGCCGAACGGGCGGTAATCCTCGCGCCGGATCACTGGCGGTTCGTGCGGGGTCGGCGCGGCATCGGCGAGAATGGCGGTGCCATCGGGCTGCGGAGGGGTTGCAATATCCATGGCGGCGTCCCTAATCACTTTTTTGGAAGGATGCCACGGCTTGCCGCACCTGCTCATCTTCGGTCTCGGTTACACCGCTTCGCGCGTGAGGGACGCGCTGGTGGCGCGCGGATGGTCCGTCGAGGCAACCGGGCGGGCAGGCGGAATCGCCTTCGACGACGAGGCTGCGGTTCGGGCCGCCCTGGGCCGGGCCAGTCATGTCCTGTCTTCGGTCCCGCCGACGGGAGACAGCGATCCGGTGCTGGACCGCTATGGGGACTGCCTGACGCAGGAATGGCTCGGCTACCTGTCCTCGACCGGCGTCTATGGCGACGCGCAAGGGGCCTGGGTCGACGAAAGCGCTGAGATTGGCACCGGGCGCCGCTCCGCCCGGAGCGATGCGGACGCCCGCTGGCTGGCGGGGGGCGCGCGGGTGTTTCGCCTGCCCGGGATCTATGGCCCGGGCCGGAGCGCGCTGGACCGGGTCCGGCAGGGGCGGGCGCAGCGGATCGAACTGCCGGGGCAGGTATTCAGCCGGGTTCATGTCGATGATATCGTTTCCGGGGTGCTGGCCGGGCTCGGCGGGCCGCCGGGCACCTATAACCTGGCCGACGATCTGCCGTGCAGCCAGAACGCGGTGATCGAGCACGCCTGCCGCCTGCTCGGCCACGCGCCGCCACCGCTGCAATCTCTGGAGGAAGCCAACCTCTCCCCCATGGCTCTGGGATTCTATGCCGAGAACCGCCGGGTGGCGAATGGCAAGGCGAAGCGGGTGCTCGGCTGGCAGCCGCGCTATCCCACCTATCGCGAGGGGCTGGCGAGCCTGCTTCAGGCCTGACGAGCGCGCAAGGCCAGGATCATGCCGCCCGTGCCCAGCACCGCCCCCGCTGCGGCCAACAGCGACCATTGATAGCCCTCGACAAAGGTCGAGATCAGCATCGCCACCACGATCACCAGCACGCCGTTATAGGCCGCGCGGCCCGGCCCGATCTCTCGCACGATAGTGTAGTAGAGCGGGAAGGTGACCACCGATCCGGCCAGCGCCAGCCACGCTGTCCCGGCCCAGAAGGCGGAAGAGGCGGGAAAGATCGGCGGGCCGGCAGTCGTCCAAGCCAGCGCAATGTCGAACGCCGTTCCGTAAAGCATCGACCAGGCCAGCAGGCTGACCATCGGCAGGCTGCGCCCGGTCCGGTTGGCCTGGACCACGTTGGCAATCGACGCCGACAGGATCCCGCCCACCGCGAGCACCACGCCGAGCAGCACGTTGCCGTCGAGCCGCGCGGTCTGCGCCTCGTGCACCAGCAGCAAGGCAATCCCGGCAATCGCAACCAGGCTGCCGAGCAGAAAGCGCGGCGTCACCTGCTGCCCCAGCCACCAGCGGCCGAGCAGGGCATTGGGCACCATCAGCATCCCGAACATCACTGCGACAATGCCTGAAGTCAGGTGCAGCTCAGCCCGGTAGACGAAATTGAAATTGCCGCAGAACTGGGTGAGGCCAATCAGCACGGCCAGCAGGTGCCCCGCCCGGCCAAGCTCGAGCGGCTGACGCATGACCAGCGCGACCACGAACATCGCCGGGGTGGCCATGGCAAAACGGTAAGCAATCGACCAACTGGCCGGGACTTCAGCAATCTGCCCGGTAATGACATACCAAGTGCTGCCCCAGATCAGCGCCACCACGATGAACGGTAGCGCAATGCGCGGGCGCAGCAGGGCGTGCGGCGGGGCGCTTGTCACAGGCTGGTTATGGCCCGGGCCAGCGCGCTCGCGTCGTCCTCGCGCGTGTTCCAGGCAGTTACGAACCGCGCGGCATCGCCGCCCCAGTCATAAAAGCCGAACCCCTGCGCGCGCAGCGCCTCGCGCTCTGCCGCACTCAGCCGGACGAACACCTCGTTGGCTTCGACCGGGTGGAGCAAACGGTCCGCGCAGGCTGCGGCGATTTCAGCGGCAGCAGCATTGGCGGCGCGGGCATTCTCCAGCCACAGGTCGCCGTCCAGCATCGCGACCAGCTGTGCGGCAAGGTACCGGCCCTTCGATTGCAGGTGCCCGGCCCGCTTGCGGCGATAGCGGGCGACATCGGCCAGTGCGGGATCGAAGAACACGATCGCCTCGGCGCTCATCCCGCCGTTCTTGACGCAGCCGAAGCTGAGCGCCTGGGCCGGACCGACGGCTTGCGCTGGCGAGCAACCCAGAAAGGCAACCGCATTGGCGAACCGCGCCCCATCGACATGGAAGCCCAGTTTCCGCTCTTCGGCCAGCGCACCGATCGCCGCCAGTTCGGCCGGCCGATAAACGCGGCCATACTCGCTTGCCTGCGTCACGGAGATTGCATTCGGCTGCACCTGGTGCACGTCATCGCGGATCGGGTCGATCACGGCGCGGATGGCATCAGGGGTCAGCTTGGCGCCCCCCGATTCTCTGCACCCCTCGGCCAGCATCAGCTTGGCCCCGTGGAGATAGAACCCCGGCGCGCCGCCCTCGTCGACCTCGATGTGCGCTTCGCGGTGGCACACCACCCCGCCGTGGGGCGAGCACATGGCGGCGAGTGCCAGGCAATTGGCGGCCGTTCCGGTGGCGACCCACAGCACCGCGCAATCGCGCCCGAACAGGTCCGCAAATCGCGCGTCGAGGTCCTTGCTCAGCGCGTCCCCGTCATAGGGCGCGTCTGGCGCATCGGCGGCCTGCATCGCGGTCCAGACACGGGGGTGGACGGCGGCGGCGTTGTCGGACAGGAACTGCATGGTGGAACGCCCCTAGCGGCCCGCACGTTGTTGGCAAGAAGGAGACGCATCTTGGCCATTGAAGGGCTCGACATCACCCACCACGACAGCGGCGCCCGCGGTGAATACCGCGCGGCTGTACCAGGGACCGACAAGGTCGGGCGGCTGACCTGGAAAGCGCGTGGCGAAGCCGTGCGGGTGGCTGACCATACGCTGGTGCCGCAGGAACTCGAAGGCCGCGGCATCGCGGCCGCGATGGTTGAAGCGCTGGTCGCAGATGCGCGCACGCAAGGGTTCCGGATCGTGCCGCAGTGTTCCTATGTCGAGGCGAAATTCCGCCGCAACCCCGATTGGGCGGACCTGCGCGCCTAATCGCGATTGAGGGCGCTGAAATCGGTCTCGGCAATGCTGGCGAGCACGGCATCGCGCACCGCGCGTCCACGCTCCACCGGCACGCCGGGGATTTCAAACGCACCGCCGGCAAGGCCAAGGTGGAGGGTACCATAGCCGTGCCAGCGGCCCAGCGGGCCCTGCCGGAAATCGACCGACTGCAGCTTGACCCGGGGCGCAATGTCCAGCCGGGGGGCCAGCCAGCCGCGCCGGGCGATCACCTGCCGTTCGTCAAGCAGATGTTCGGTCTTGCGCCAGGCAATCCATTCGCCTGTCACCAGAATCGCGCCGATCGTCAGTGGCAGCAGCGCCCACAGGAACTGGCCCAGCCCGATCACGACTGCCGCCGCAATGACCGGGAGCATGACCGCCAGCAGCATGGCATCGAACCGGTAGGCCGTGCTCGCCCGGTGCCAGTGCGCGTCCTCGGGCGGCGGGCTGAACCCGGCTGCCTGCGCCACCGGCCACAGCTCGTCCTTCTTCCCGAACGGAGCGACCACATGGTTGGCCGATCCCGCGTCCTGCGCCAGACTGACGAATGACAGGCCATGCCAGCCGAACAGGCGGCGCAGCAGGCGTGTGCCCATGGTCATCGCCTGCACCCGGTGAACCGGCATGACCACGTCGGTGCGGGTGAGCAGGCCCCGCTTGCGGCGGAAGCCCTTGTCGGTCCGCTCCAGCAGGAAGCCCCATTCACGCAAGGCGGTCCGCACCACGCCGGTTGCAAATCCGAGCAGCAGGATCGACGCTGCAGCGATCATTCCGCCGATAACCTGCACCGCCGCGCCAAGCCCGGCGAGCTGCGCCCCAGGGCCGGCCAGCCGTTCTTCCCACCGATCGAAGTCCCAGATGTCGAACGGCAGCAGGAAATCGAATTGCTGCGTCACCCCGAACAGCACCGCGATTACCGCCAGTGAGAATTCGAACAGCCCGAAAGTCAGTACCCGGCGCGGGCCCATCGCGAACAGAACCGGTGCCGCGGCGGGCGGCGCAGCAGCGTCCTCGCCCGGTTCGACCGGGGCCAGATCGCGCCGGGCGCGGACCAGTTCGCGCAGCTCCTCGCCCTCGGCCACGGTCAGGTAGGTCAGCGAAAGGTCGTCCGCCCCGCCTGCCCCGGTCTCGAACCGCACTTCGACCAGCCCCAACAGCCGCGCCAGCGGCCCCTGCTCCAGGCTGATATCCTGGATCCGTTCATAGGGCACCGAGCGCGCCGTGCGCGCCACCACGCCGCTTTCCAGACGGATGTCCTCGTCTCCGACATGGAAAGTCAGCCGGTGCCACTGCAGGCCGGCCACGATCACGTTGATCGCTGCCACCAGCAGGACCACACCCAGCGCGATCCAGAAGATCGAACCCTGGTCGCGCATGAGGAACACCAGCGCGGCGATCCCGGCAATCGACTGGCGCAAGCCCGCGACTGCCTTGACCAGCAGGCCAACCGGTGCCGTCCGGCGCGGTTCGGCCAGAGGAATAACCGTAGCCTCGCTCACAGCGTCTCGCGCCGGATATGGGCGCGGATGGCCTCACGCATGGTCACCGCATCCGCGTTGGCAAGGCCCGGCAGGCGAACCGAGGCATTGTGCGTGCCTGCGGTATGGACCGTCAGCGTCGCAAGGTCATACAACCGCTCGACCGGCCCCTGATCGAGATCGATGTGCTGGACCCGCCCGAACGGGACCACGCTGTCGCTGCGGAACAACAGCCCGCGCGCCACCCGCAGCCGGTCCTCGCCCATGACATAGCCCTTCGCGTGATAGCGCTTGAGCGGCACCTGGATGACAATCCACAGCGCCAGCAGCACCACCGGCACGAAGATCACGCCGAGCGGGAGCAGTCCCGCCGTTTCCAGCACCAGCCCGCCAATGATCAGCGGTGCGGTGAACAGCGCCGCCTGGATCCTGAGCACCTTGACATGATCGGGGTGAAGCGGGGTCAGCGTCTCGTCGTCGCCAAGGGAAGGTACAGGCAGCGGTGCAGCGGGGGTTTCGTCCATGTGCTTTAGATGGACAATACACTGGCGAAGAGCAAGCCCGATCGGTACCTGATTCCGACCGGCATCACCCCCGCCACTTCCATCCGCCCCGGGTGCGCACCCTGGCGATCAACACGAGCGCGATTGTCGCCGCTACAATGCCGAGCGCTCCAAGAACAAAGCCGGTCACGCCGCCGCGGGTCAATAGCAGGCAGAAGCCCGCAATCACGCCAGTGTAGGCCGCCAGCAGGACCCAGCCTTGCCATGCGATCGGCAAGCCCGCGCCGTAGCCAAGCTTCTTGGGTTCGAACCAGTGGCCCTCTTCAAAGAACTTGTGCAGCATTGTTCATTCTCCTTTCGGGGGGCGGCCACGGCGGGTCGGTCTGGTATGGTCGGACTTGATCCCACGCCGCTCCAGCGCCTCGCGCAGCAGCATCTCGATCTGGGCATTGGCGCTACGCAGTTCAGCCGCAGCCAGCCGCTCGACTGCAGCATGGACCGCCGGATCGAGCCGGAGGGCAAAGGCCTTTCTGGTGGGTGGGCTGGACATCATGGCGGGCGCGGCGCTTACTGGTAGAGCGTCCCCGTATTGACCACCGGCTGCGCCTCCCGGTCACCGCACAGCACGATCAACAGGTTCGAAACCATCGCCGCCCTGCGTTCGTCGTCCAGCTCGACAATGCCGTCCTCGCTCAGCTTGGCGAGCGCGTCCTCGACCATCCCCACGGCGCCGATCACCACTTTCTTGCGCGCCGCAATGACCGCATCGGCCTGCTGGCGGCGCAGCATCGCCCCGGCAATTTCCGGCGCATAGGCAAGGTGTGTAAGCCCGGCCTCGTCAACCACGATCCCGGCAACCTGCAACCGTTCGTTGAGCTCCTCGCACAGTTCGTGATTGACCACGTCGGCGCTGCCGCGCAGCGTGGTCTCGTCCTCGTCGCTCATGTCATCATAGGGATGGCGCGCGCCGACCGTGCGCAGGCCGGCCTCAATCTGGATCTCGACAAATTCCTTGTAGTCGTCGACATCGAATGCGGCCTGCGCGGTATCGCGCACGCGCCACACCACATTGCAGGCAATCTCGATCGGGTTGCCGCGCAGGTCATTGATCTTGACCCGTTCGGAATGGACGTTGTGCGCGCGGGCACTGATCTTCTTGCGCATCATCCATGGCCATACCCACCGCAGACCTTCGGTCCGTTCGGTTCCGCTGTAGGCACCGAACAGGGTTATCACGGCCGTCTGGTTGGGCTGGATCATGAAAAACCCGCATAAAATCAGAAGAAATGCCACTGAAAGGGCAGCCACCAGGCTAACGTAAGCCAGCTTTGCACCCTGGCTGACGCTCGCCGGCGGCGCACCGCCAGCCAGGATCAAGCCAACCAGCACTGCCGAGGCAACCAGTGCCAGCAGCATGACATAACCATTGTAAGCGCGGGCGGGCCGTTCCCGGCTAACATTCATGCCCTTCAGTTCGTTGACCATCACCTGCCCCTGCCAATAAAAATGATATCATATTAATGTCAGAAATAAGATCGGTGTCAATCCCCTTGAAAGCGGCCGCGAACGGGTCCAAATCGCGCCTGCGGCCCGGGCCCCTCTGGCGCTGGCAGCCGGCCCTAGTCCGGTTGCAGCGTGATGTCGGACCGCATCTGATGTTGCCGTGATCGGAGCGGGGGCCGTTTCAGTCCTTACCCCCCCTGACCAACTTGTCCGGCACGGCGCATCCGGTCCGACACGACAGCATATCCGCGTATCAGGGAGCTGACCTTGCCCGAATTCCTGCTCGCCGACTGGCTCGGCACACCCGTCTGGTTCTGGGGCGTGTTCATTACCCTGGTTCTGGCCCTGACCGCGTTCGACCTCGGCGTCCTGCACAAGGACGACCGCGAACTGGGGATCGCCGAATCGCTTCGCCTGAGCGTGTTCTACATCGCGGTTGCGATGGTGTTCGGGGTGTGGATCTGGCTGGAACGCGGGGCCGATCTGGGGCTGAAGTACTACACCGGCTATTTCATCGAAAAGGCGCTGTCGATTGACAACGTGTTCGTGATCAGCCTGATCTTCACCTACTTCGCGATCCCGCGCAAATACCAGTACCGCGCCTTGTTGTGGGGCATTCTCGCCGTCATCGTGCTGCGCGGGTTGATGATCGCCGGGGGCGCTGCGCTGGTCGAGCAGGCTTACTGGGTGCTCTACCTGTTCGCCGCCTTCCTGATCGTGACCGGGATCAAGATGCTGTTCACCGAAGACAGCGATCCCGACATCGCCAACAACGCGGCAATCAAGTGGATTGCCCGCCACATGCGGGTAACCCCGGAATTGCACGGGCACAGGTTCCTGGTTCGGGTGCCGGATGCCGCGACCGGAAAACTGGTGCTGGCAGCCACCCCTTTGCTGCTGGCCCTGGTGGTGATCAACATTGCCGACCTGGTATTCGCGGTCGATTCGGTGCCCGCCATCTTTGCGATCACCACTGACACCTTCATTGTCTACACCAGCAACATCATGGCGATCCTCGGGCTGCGGGCGCTCTATTTCGCGCTGGCGGCGATGATCCACCGGTTCCACTATCTGAAGTACGCTCTGGCGGTGGTGCTGATTTTCATCGGGTCGAAGATCTTCATCTCCGATTTCGTAATGGGCGGCACCAAGTTCCCGCCGCTGGTGAGCCTGGGGGTAACTCTGGGCCTGATCGGCGCGGGGATCGGCTATTCGCTGTGGAAGACCCGGGATGAGCCGGTCGAACCACAGTCCGAAACATAAGGAACCGTAACCTATGGCCCTGCGTTCCATTTTCCTGTTCGTACCCGCCGAAAGCGGCGCCATCTGGGCCGGGCCACCCGCTTATGCGGTGGCTCTCGCCAGAGCATGCGGTGCCAACCTGACCGCCTTCGCCGTCGCGCTTGACGTGACCACCCCGGGCCCTGCCGCCGACCCGGCCGCCGTTGCCGATGCCATTGCAGAGGCCGCCCGCGGGGCCGGGGTGGACTGCACTGTCATGACCACCCATTCCCATGCGGTAACCGTGCATGAGGCGATCAGCCTCCATGCCCGCCTGCACGACCTGGTGGTGATCGGGACTGATGACAACAGCCTGTTGAGCGAGCGCGACCTTGCCGAGCATCTGCTGTTCCAGAGCGGCCGCCCGGTCCTGCTGGTGCCGCCGTCAGCCGAAAGCGCGGCGGAAACGGCGCGTGTTGCCGTCGCGTGGGACAGTTCGGCGAGCGCGGCGCGGGCGCTGGGCGATGCTCTGGCCCTGTTACCGGTGGAAACGGCAAGCTTCCTGACTGTGACGGGGGAAAAAGATCTGCCCGGCGGTATCGAGCCTGCCATGGTGGTCGAAGCTACCGGGCGGCGGGGCGTGTCGGCCAGCCACGCATTTGCCGAGCTTGGTGGCCGCTCGATCGCGGCAGCGCTTCAGGAAGAAGCTCAAGCGGGGGGTGCCAGCCTGCTCGTCATGGGCGCCTTCGCCCATTCGAGCCTGCGTCGGCTGGTCCTTGGCAGTGCGACCGGCGGCCTGCTCGCAGAGCTCGAAATGCCGGTGCTGCTGGCCCGCTAGGGCTGGCGAACTAGAACCGCCGCACCAGTTCAAGGAAGACGGCCCCATAGGCCTCCAGCTTGCGTGTGCCGACGCCTGGCAGGGCGCCCAATTGCGCCAGCGTCTGCGGCCGCTGCGTCGCCATCGCCCGCAGCGTGGCATCGTGGAACACCACGTAGGGCGGCACGCCCCCTTGCGCGGCCAGCGTGCGCCTGAGTTCGCGCAAGGCGTCGAACAACGGATCGCCCACGGGGTTGGCTTCCTGCCCCAATGCCCCCTTGCTCTTGCGTCGGTCAGTGGGCGGGACAACGATCTCGACCCTCATCTCACCTTTCAGGATAGCTGGCGCATCGCCCGCCAACGCCAGCCCGCCATGCTCGTTGGCGACCAGACTGCCCCGCGCCTGCAAGGCCCGGGCGATCGGCTGCAGCAGACGGGCCTCATCCGTGCCTACTATCCCGTACACGCTCAACCGGTCATGGCCGCGTTGGACAATCCGGTCATCCGCCCCCCCGGTCAGCACCTTCTGCAGGTGGCCCAGGCCAAAGCTCTGTCCGGTCCGGTAGACCGCCGACAGAAGCTTGCGCGCAGTTTCGGTCGCGTCGGTCACGCCGGGTGCTTCAAGGCAGTTGTCGCAATTGCCGCAAGCCTTGGGCGGGTCCTCGCCGAAATGGCGCAGCAGCACCGCCCGGCGGCACCCCGGCGTTTCGACCAGCGCCGCCAGCGCGTCGAGCCGGGCGCGTTCGCCCGCCTGCCGCTCGAGCGGGAGTTCCGCCAGCCGCTGGCGCGCCATGGCAAAATCGCCCGCACCCCACAGCAGCAGCGCTTCGGCCGGATCGCCATCTCGCCCGGCGCGGCCAGTTTCCTGATAATAGGCCTCGATCGACTTGGGGATACCGGCATGGGCCACGAACCGCACATCGGGCTTGTCGATCCCCATGCCAAAGGCGACGGTCGCCACCATTACCATGTCCTCGCTGGCAACAAAGGCGGCCTGGTTGGCGGCGCGCACCTCAGGCGCCAGGCCCGCGTGATAGGGAAGGACCGGGCGGCCGGTGGCAGCGGCGAGCTTGTCCGCCAGATCCTCCGCCTTGCGCCGGGTCGGCACATAGACGATCCCCGGCCCCGGATTCGCCGCCATCAGCGCCCCCACCTGGCGCACCGGGTTGTCCCGGTGGCGCAGCGCATAGCGGATGTTGGGCCGGTCGAACCCGGACACGATCATCCCATCTTCCGGGATGCCGAGCTGGGCAAGGATATCGGCCCGGGTGCGGGCATCGGCCGTGGCGGTGAGGGCCAGCCGCGGAACACCGGGATAAAGGTCCATCAGTGGGCCAAGCTGGCGATAGTCAGGGCGGAAATCGTGCCCCCATTCGGACACGCAATGCGCTTCGTCAACGGCGAACAGGGCCAGCGGGGCGGTGCCCAGCAGGTCGCGGAAGCTTGCCTGACTGGCCCGTTCGGGTGCCACGTAGAGCAGGTCGAGCACCCCGGCCTGGTAGGCCTCAACTGTGTCGCGCCAGTCGGCATCCTGGCTGGTCAGCGTGGCAGCCCGGATCCCGTTCGCCCGCGCAGCACGGAGCTGGTCGTGCATAAGGGCGATCAACGGGGAGATGACCACGCAGGTGCCTTGCAAAATGGTAGCAGGCAGCTGGTAGGTGAGCGACTTACCCGCCCCGGTCGGCATCACCGCCAGAGTCGACTGGCCGGCCAGCACGCGTGCCACCACCTCGGCCTGACGCCCGCGAAAATCGCGAAAGCCGAACAGCGCCTGCAGGCGCTCGCGCGCATGGTTGAGAGAAATGCGGTGATCCATCGGTGCGCGGGCGATGGCACATGCGGCCGATGACGAAAACCGTGCATCGGGCGGTTTTCCCGTTTGTAGCATGCTGCGACCGGCGCTAATTTGCCAGCAACACCCATTCGATCACCCAGGAGATACCGATGAAGAAGATTACCCAGGCCGCTACCGCTGCCGTTTTTGCGCTTTCGCTCGCCGCGTGCGGTAGTGCCGACGATGCTTCGGCCGAAGCGACAGCCGATACGGTTGAACTGCCCGCTGATGAAGCCATGGCTGAAGTGCCGGAAGAACCAGTCGCCGATCCGGCCGCTACAGCCACGCCGGAACCCGCCGGCAATACTGCCAACCAGACCGCTGACCAGGCCGGAGAAGCCGCTGCCGCGGCGGCCGCGGCGGTGGAAGCGGCAGCCGCCGCGAGCGCTGCGGACGCAGCCGAGTAACGCCAGGTTTCAGCTGAAAACGGCAGGCGGGCGGATCGGACATCCGATTCGCCCGCTTTTCCTTTGCAGTCTGTTCGCTATGGTCACCTCATGATGCGTTTCGGAACGATACTGGCCGTCCTTGCTCTGGCAGCCTGCGGGCCGGCGGGTAATGACCCAGGTCCAGGCGGCGTGACAGTGGACGAAGCCAAGGCGCTGGATGAAGCCGCCGAGATGCTGGAGGAGCGTCGTCTGCCGGACGATGCGCTGTCCGACCGCCCGCCAGACGAGGACGCATCGGGCAAGGCCGAGCCGCCCACACAATAACACGCCGATCACGAGAGGAACCCGATCGCCATGAGCCAGAACGGCATAGGCCAGCACGGAATGGACGCCGAAACCTTCGAACAATTCATCGACCAGCTTGACCGCTACGTCCGCGAACGGTTGATCCCGGCCGAACGTGACACGATCGAGAACGACCGCGTGCCGGACGATATCCTGCAGGAAATGAAGGACATGGGGCTGTTCGGCCTGACCGTCCCGGAGGAATATGGCGGCGCGGGGCTCAACACTACGCAATATGCACGCACGGTCAGGAGCATGAGCTATGCCGCGCCTGCCTTCCGGTCGATCTTCTCGATCAACGTCGGCATGTTCAATTCCGCGATCAAGAACGGCGGCACCGAGGCACAGAAGGCCGAATGGTGGCCGCGCATCGCGGCCGGAGCGATTGCCTGCTTCGGCCTGACCGAGCCTGGCTCCGGCTCCGACAGCGCGGCGATGCAGACTTTCGCCCGGCCCGACCCATCCGGCAACGGCTGGATCCTCAACGGCACCAAGCGCTACATCACCAATGCCCCGCACGCCAATGTCGCGCTGATCATGGCGCGCACGGAAAAAGAGGCGCTGCCCAAGAACGCCCATGTTTCCGCCTTTATCGTGCCGATGGACACGCCCGGCGTCTCGACCGGCAGCCCGGACAAGAAGATGGGCCAGGCTGGCGCGCATATTTCCGACGTGATCCTGGAGGATGTCCATGTGCCCGGCGAAGCGCTGCTGGGCGGGGAAACCGGCCAGGGCTTCGTGTTCGCGATGAAGAGCCTCGACAACGGCCGCATTTCGGTGGGCGCGGCCAGCACCGGCTATGCCCGGCGCGCACTCGATTCCGCGCTGCGCTATGCCAACGAACGCAAGGCCTTTGGCGAGCCGATCGCCAATTTCCAGTTGATCCAGCAGATGCTGGCTGACAGCGAGACAGAAATCTACGCTGCCGAATGCATGATGGCCGATGTTACTGCGCGGGCCGACCGGGGCGAGAACATCCTGGTCAAGGCTGCCGCCTTCAAGGTGTTTGCCAGCGAGATGTGCGGCCGGGTGGTCGACCGGGTGGTGCAGATCTACGGCGGGGCGGGATATCTGGCTGAATACGATGCCGAGCGGTTCTTCCGCGATGCCCGGATCTACCGCATCTACGAAGGGACAACGCAGATCCTCCAGCTGCAGATCGCCAAGCATATGCTGCGCGAATGGAGGGAGTCTTGATGTTCCGCAGCCCATCCAGGCTGCGAATTTCTCGCTCATGGGGCCTGAAGGCCCGGTGTCCCGCCTTCGGCGGTTCAGCTTCGCTTCCGCTGCGGGCGCGCAGTCGCGCTTGCGGCCCTACGGGCCGTGTGATGCGGCAATCAAGATAGGTCTCCAATCCGATGTATAACCTCCTGCCGGACCTTTCGCTGATCGAGGTCTCCAGCTTCGTCGCCTCGCCCACTGTCGGGCTCTACTGCGCGCAGATGGGCGCTGAGGTAATCCGGGTTGACCACAAGGCGGGCGGGCTCGACTACCAGCGCTACATGCTGACGGCGGAAGGCCGCTCGCTAAGCTGGGAAAACCTCAACCGCGCCAAGAAATCGGTCGCGCTCGACCTGCAATCAGGTGAAGGGCGCGAATTGGTGGTCGAACTGGCCCGGGCCACCGGCCAGCTGGTCACCAACCTGCCCGAGCGCAGCTTCCTCAGCCACGATGCCCTATCCAGAAGGCGGCCCGACATGGTCTCTTTGAGAGTCATGGGCTGGCACGACGGGCGCCAGGCGATGGACTTCACCGTCAACGCCGCGAGCGGTTATCCGCTGATGTGCGGGCCGGAGGACTGGGACCCGGCAACTGCACCGCCGGTCAACCAGGTGCTGCCGGCGTGGGATTTCATCACCGGGGCCTACGGCGCCTTCGCGCTGATGGCCGCGCTCCACCACCGTGCCCGCACCGGCGAGGGCAGCGAGCTGCGCCTGCCGCTGGGCGATGTCGCGATCGGGACCATGGCCAACAGCGGGTCGATGGCAGAAATGCTCTATCGCGGCAGCGACCGCCAGCGGCTCGGAAACGCAATATGGGGCGCGTTCGGGCGCGATTTCCGTAGCCGTGACAGGGTCCGCTTCATGGTCGCCGCGCTCACCCCCAAGCAGTGGGACGGGCTGATTGCTGCCTTCGGCAACGCGGCAGAGATCGAGGCGCTGGAGGCTGAACTGGGTGTGCGGTTTGCCGATGGCGATACGCCCCGCTTCGACCACCGGGCACGGCTGTTTGCGCTGTTCCAACAGGCGGCGGACGCACTCGACTGGGCCGAGCTGTCACAGCGGATGGCAGCGCAGGGCTGCACTTTCGAGCGTTATCGCACCATGCACGAGGCGGCCAACGACCCTGTGCTGGTGGGCGAAAACCCGCTGTTCGGCCCTTCCCCCGCCAACCCAAGCGGCTTCACCTATCCCGCCACCCGCAGTTTCGCCAGGCGGCACGGGCATGAACCAGGCGACCCGAAGCCTGCGCCTTACCTTGGCCAGCACAGCGAGGAAGTGCTGAGCGAACGGCTGGGTCTGTCCTCCGGCGCGATCGCGAAACTGATCGATGCCGGCACGGTGGCGCTGTCGGATCAAGCGCGTTGACTTTTCACCACCTCGGTTAGGAATACGGAAGCATGACCCCCAGACGCGTTGCCATCTGCTCACCCCTCCGCACCCCGGTGGGCCGGTTCATGGGCTCGCTTGCGAGCATGAATGCCGGCCAGCTTGGCGCGGTTATTCTGAAGGCGCTAATCGAGCGCAGCGGGGTGGACCCGGAACGGGTCGACGATGTCGTATTCAGCCAGGGTTACGGCAATGGCGAAGCCCCGGCGATCGGCCACTGGGCCTGGCTCGCTGCCGGGCTGCCGCTGGAAGTGCCGGGTTACCAGGTTGACCGGCGCTGCGGATCGGGCCTTCAGGCCGTGGCCAACGCGGCGATGATGGTCCAGACGGGAGTGGCTGATTGCGTGGTGGCAGGCGGGGTCGAATCGATGTCGAACGTCGAACACTACACCACCGACGTGCGCCAGGGGATCAAGGCGGGCAACCTCACCCTGCATGACCGGCTCACGCGGGGCCGGGTGATGAGCCAGCCGGTCGAGCGGTTCGGGGTGATTTCCGGGATGATCGAAACGGCAGAGAACCTGGCGAAGGATTACGATATCAGCCGCGAGGCCTGCGATGCCTTTGCCGTGCGCAGCCACCAGAACGCCGCCGCCGCCTGGGATGCGGGCAGGTTCGATGCGCAACTGGTCCCTGTCGCCGTGCCGCAGCGGAAGGGCGAGCCGGTGCTGTTCACCCGCGACGAGGGCTTTCGGCCCGATGCGAGCATGGACAGCCTCGGTGCCTTGCGCGCTCTTGAAGGCGGCGTGGTCACCGCGGGCAATGCGAGCCAGCAGAACGATGCCGCCGCCGCCTGTCTGGTGGTGGCGGAAGACAAGCTGGAGGAGCTGGGCCTCGAACCGATGCTGTGGTTCACCGGCTGGGCAGCCGCCGGGTGCGATCCCAGCCGCATGGGCATCGGCCCGGTCCCGGCGGTTGAGCGTCTGTTTGCCCGCACCGGCATGGACTGGGGCCAGATCGATCTGGTGGAACTGAACGAGGCTTTTGCGCCGCAGGTGCTCGCGGTGCTCAAGGGCTGGGGCTGGTCGGAGAACGACAGCCGCCGCGAACTCCTTAACGTCAACGGCTCGGGCATTTCACTCGGCCACCCGATTGGGGCAACCGGTGGGCGTATCCTCGCCGACATGGCGCACGAGATGCACCGACGCGGAGCGCGCTACGGTCTTGAGACCATGTGCATTGGCGGTGGGCAGGGCATGGCCGCTGTATTCGAACGGGCCGCGTGATGGGGTCCTGGGATTCGTGGACCGGGCGCACTGAGGTCCGCACCGATCGGGTCGACGCGGCAATGTGCCGACGCTGGCTGGCTGCGCTTGACCGGGCTGCTCCGTCTGACGGCGTTATGCCGCAGGGCATCCACTTCTGCCTCTGCACGCCTGAAGCCCCCACCGCTGCTCTGGGCATCGACGGCCATCCCGCGCGGGACGACAGCCCCGCAAGCTTCTTCCCCCCGATACCCCTGCCGCGCCGGATGTGGGCAGCGAGCGACATTGCCTTTCTCGCCCCGATCACGGTGGGCGCGCAGATCGAACGAACCAGCCGGATTGTCTCAGTGACGGAAAAGGACGGCACCACCGGCAAGCTCGGCTTCGTTGAGGTTGAACATGTCACCATTGCCGACGATGTCGAAGCAGTGCGCGAGAAGCAGACGCTGGTCTATCGCGACGCAAGTCTGCCTGATGCAGCGCTCAGCCCGCCTGCACCAAATGATGATGATGAATTCGACATGTCGAACTGGGACATGGTGAAAACGATCGTGCCTTCCGAAGCTCTGCTGTTCCGCTATTCCGCACTGACCTTCAACACCCACCGCATCCACTACGACGCGCCCTATGCCCGCGATGTCGAGCGTTATCGCGGGCTCGTGGTCCACGGCCCCCTGATCGCCACCTTGCTGCTGCAACTGGCCGGGAAGGGCTACAGTGACAACCAGTTAAAATCCTTCAATTTTCGAGCTGTCAGCCCGGCCATCGCAGGCGAGCCGCTGCACCTGGCCTTGCGCGAAACCAGCGAAATGCTGGAACTCGGCTCGTTCGCCAGCGACGGCCGCCAGACACTAAAAGCCAGCGCTATCCTCAACTGAGCGGATAAGGGGCAATCGGCTGGATCACTCCGAACTGCTCCTTCAACGGTTCGTGTCCAAGTGGCGGAAAATCCAGCGGTTCCGGCTCGACTTGGGTATCGGGCAGACGGTCCAGCAAATCGCGGATCAGGGTCAGCCGACCGCGCCGCTGGTCATTGAAATCGACCAGCGTCCACGGCGCCCATGCGGTATGGGTCGCCGCCAGCATCGCCTCGCGCGCTTCGGTGTAGGCGGCATATCTTTGCCGCGCGGCGAGATCGATCGGGGACAGCTTCCAGCGTTTGAGCGGATCGTCCAGCCGTTCGGCCAGCCGCTCTTCCTGCTGCGCCTGGTCAGCGGTAAGCCAGTACTTGAAAAGCAGGATGCCGTCTTCGACCAACTGTTTCTCGAACGCGGGCGCAGCTTCCAGGAACCGCTCCACTTCGGCCTCGCTGGCAAAACCCATAACCTTCTCGACCCCGGCCCGGTTGTACCAGCTGCGGTCGAACAGCACGATCTCGCCCGCGCCGGGCAGATGCGGCACGAACCGCTGGAAGTACCACTGGCCGCGTTCCTGCTCGGTTGGCTTGGGCAGCGCCACCACATGGCACTGGCGCGGATTGAGCCGCTCGCCCACCGCCTTGATCGCGCCCCCCTTGCCCGCCGTATCGCGCCCTTCGAACAGTACGCAGATGCGCGCGCCGGTGGCCCTGGCCCAGCGCGCCATGGCCACCAGTTCTTCCTCCAGCGGCTCGAGCAATTCGGCGTATTGCTTACCTTTCAGCTTTTCCAATGGGTGCCCTCCTGTTTGTCAGCGCGCCCGCAAAGTGCTAATGGTTGCAACTGAAACCATGGCTACGCTCGCGAACCCCGAATCCGATTTCACTGTCCTGCCGGAAATGCCGGCCGATGTCTTCACTGCGCCGCTCAAGCGCCCGGCGCATGTGGGTGAGGACTGGCTGGAACCGGCCCAAACCGCCTATTCGAGCGAGGACGACGCGATCTGGGATGACCTGTTCGCGCGTCAGGTCGATGTGCTGCCGGGACGAGCGGCGAGTGCGTTTCTGTCCGGCCTTGACCGGCTGGACCTGGGCAGGGGCGGTGTGCCGGAGTTTGCCAAGCTGTCGGAGGAGCTGGGCTCGCTCACGGGGTGGAGCGTTGTGCCGGTGCCGATGCTGATCCCCGATCACGTGTTCTTCTGGCACCTTGCCAACCGACGGTTCCCGGCGGGCAACTTCATCCGCACCCGAGAAACATTTGATTACATCCAGGAGCCTGACGTATTCCACGACGTGTTCGGGCACGTGCCGATGCTGGCCGACCCGGTCTATGCCGACTACATGCAGGAATATGGCCGCGCCGGGTGGAAGGCGATGCGCTACAACCGCTTGAAGGCGCTCGGCGCGCTCTATTGGTACACGGTGGAGTTCGGGCTGATCCTCGAGCATGGCAAGGACCTGCGCGCCTATGGCGCCGGAATCCTGTCCGGCCCGACCGAAGCAGTCTATGCGATCGAGGCGCAGAGTCCGAACCGGATCATGCTCAATGTCGATCGTGTGATGCGGACCGACTATGTGATCAGCGATCTTCAGCCGACCTACTTCGTGATCGAGAGCTTCGAGGATCTCTACCGGCAGACGGTCGAGCGCGATTTCGACCGGCTCTACCGCAGCCTTGCCCCGGCATTCACTTACGCCAATTCGGCGGTGATCGATGTCGACGACGTGCTGCATCGCGGCACGCAGGAATACCTGCTGCGCGGTGGCCGCGGGAGCGGCGCCCTGCCGGTCTGACCGCTGGCTGGGACGACAAACGAAAGCGGCCCGGAATCGCTCCCGGGCCGCGCTCGCTGTAACCATCCAGACTTACTGGCCGACAGCCTCGTCAGCCGCTTCGGCCATGTCTTCCATGGCATCCGCCTTGTCTTTGGCGGCCTCGGACATGGCGTCTTCCTGGGCGTCAGTGATCTGGCCTGCGTCTTCCATTGCCTCGGCCTGTGCATTCACTTCCTCAGCCATCTGCTCGCCTGCGTCCTCCGCCGCATTTTCGCGCGGACCGTCGCACGCAACAAGGCCAAGACCCAGAACTGCAGCCGAAGCAATCATGAACTTTTTCATCGTCTTTCCCCTTTTTTACGGGGCGCGAGGTCGGGACCGACCCGTACAAATGCGCCACAATCGGCTCAATGGTGCGGTCGGGCCGGGGTTCCCCCTCACGGCCCCTACTTGCGGCAAGTCGTGCCTGAGCTACCGCAAGGTGAGCCAGACAATCGCTGCAATACCGATGACTATCCGGTACCAGGCGAAAGGTGCAAAACCGTAGCGGGTGACATAGGCGACAAACGCACGGATAACCGCCAGCGCCACAAGAAAAGCGGCAACAAATCCGATCGCAATCTCGTCCCAGCCAATCAGACCACCGCCGCTCAACAGCTTCTCGGGTTCGGAAAGGATCTTGACTGTGGCGGCTCCGAGCATGGTCGGGACCGCCAGGAAAAAGCTGAACTCGGCCGCTGTCTTCCGGCCCACGCCCATCGCCAATGCGCCGAGGATGGTCGCGCCTGAACGGCTGGTGCCGGGAACCATTGCCAGACACTGCACAAACCCGATGCCGATCACCTTCTTCAAAGGTATATCGGCAACCCCGGAATCCTCGGACGGGCGGATCGTCTTCTCCAGCCCCAGCATGGCAATCCCTCCGATGACCAGAGCCCAGGCGACCACATTTGGCGATCCGAGCATCACGTCAATCGTATCCTTGACCATCAGTCCGATCACGGCGGCCGGAATGAAGGCGATCAGGATGTTGCGCACGAACCGGACGGCGGTAGGCTCCCACCGCAGCAGACCGGTACCCATTGTCCAGAAAGTGCGAAAATAGCTGACCACGACCGCCAGAATCGCACCCAGCTGGATGACAATGTTGAACTGCGCCCACTGTGCCGCATCATAACCAAACAATTCAGTCGCAAGTATCAGGTGCCCCGTAGATGATACGGGCAGGAATTCGGTCAGTCCTTCCAGGATGCCGAGCAGGATTGCAGTAACGGTTTCGTTCATGGCTCGCCGCTCAAGGCGATTAGCAGGGGCAAGTCAAACGCTAACCGCTCACTTGCCCCCAGCCAGGGGTCACCAGATCTTCACGCGCTCTTCCGGGGGCAGGTAGAGCTTGTGGTCTGGGCCGACGTTGAACGCTGCATACCAGGCATCCATGTTGCGCACGGGGCCGTTGGCGCGGAACTGCTCCAGACTGTGCGGCCCGAGGCGGATGCGCTGGCGCATGGCGTCTTCACGGTTTTGCGCCCGCCACACCTGCGCCCAGGCGATGAAGAAGCGCTGGTCGCCGGTAAGCCCGTCGATTACCTTGTCCTCACGCCCGCCCAGCGACAGCTTGTAGGCGCGATAGGCCAGGCTCAGGCCGCCGACATCGCCGATGTTCTCACCCAGCGCGAGGCGGCCGTTGATGCAGGTCTTGCCGTCATCGAGCGGGCAGAACGCATTGTACTGGGCCACCAGCTTGTCACCACGCTTGTCGAACTCGGCGCGGTCAGCATCGGTCCACCAGTTTCGCAGTTCGCCGGTGGCATCCGACTTGGAGCCCTGGTCGTCAAATCCGTGGCCCATTTCATGGCCAATCACCCCGCCGATAGCGCCGTAATTGACCGCTGCATCGGCCGAAATACCGAAGAACGGCTGCTGCAGAATGCCGGCCGGGAAGACGATCTCGTTCTTGGTGGCGTTGTAGTAGGCGTTAACTGTCTGCGGCAGCATCCCCCATTCGGTCCGGTCGATCGGCTGGCCGAGCTTGGCCCGATTGTCCTCAAAGGCCCACTTGGCCGCCGCCATGCGGTTGGCAAGCGGATCACGAGTGATCGCAAGACCTTCATAGGTTTCCAGATTGTCGCGATAACCGATCTTCGGGTCGAAGCTTTCCAGCTTGGCCATGGCCTCGCGCTTGGTTGTCTCACCCATCCAGTCGATCTCGCTGATCGATTCGGCCATGGCCTGGCGCAGGTTGCGCACCAGCTCATCCATCGCAACCTTGTTTTCCTTGGGGAAATGGCGCTCGACATAGGCCTTGCCCACCACTTCGCCAAGATGGCTCTCGGTTTCCGAGATCGCCCGCTTCCAGCGCGGGCGCTGTTCCGGTGTACCGGTGAGCAAGGTGCCGTAAAGGGCGAACTGGGCCTTGTCGAAGCGCTCCGGCAAGACCGCAGCATTGCCCGACAGCAGGCGAACCGCCGTCCACGCCTGCAGGGTGGCAAGCGGCGTTTCGGTGAGAAGGCCGAACATCCCCGGCGTTCCCTTGCCAATCTTGGCGACCACCTCCGGCGTCAGGCCAAGTTCGGCCACCCGTTCCGGCGATGGCGGCACCTGAGGAATGACAAACTTGGGTGCGCGATCAAACCCGGTCGCCGCCAGCATCGTCGCAAGCGGGAAATCGCCGGCCATTACCGCAAACTCCTGCGGCGTGGCGGCGGTATAGGTCAGATCCCGGTTGCGGCTGACAGTGCGGTCCCACGAAATCTCGCGCGCGATCCGCTCCTCGAAAGCGTAGACCGCCTGCGCAGCTGCTGCGGGGTCGGCATAGCCCGCCTCGCCTAGCAGGAATGCCAGATACTCGCGGTATTTCTGCTGGATGGTCTGACCGCGTTCGCTTTCGTCGCTGTAGTAATCCCGGTCCGGCAGCCCCAGCCCTCCGCTGGAGACATACGTGACATACGTATCGGGCGCCTTCTGGTCGACCGTCACGAAAGCACCGAGCGGGGAAGGAATGCCGGGCGTGGCCCAGACCCGCACCAGTGCATCAAGATCCGGTGCCGCGAAGATCGCACCTAGATAGGGCCGGGCTGGGGCAAGCCCAGCAGCCTCGATTGCATTCGTATCAATAAAGGCCTTGTAGGCATCGACAATCCGCTGCTCGCTGGCCGAGAGGGACCCATCCCGCGCCACCAATTCGTCGACCAGTGCTTTCACATCTGCAGTCGATTTCTCCGCTAACAGGGTGAAGGCACCGAAGCGGCTGAATTCCGCTGGCAGCGGGTTCGCATCGAGCCACGTCTGATTGACATAGCCGAAGAAGTCGTCGCCGGGCCGGATCGTGCCAGACAGATATGCAGGGTCAACACCCCACTCCCCGAAACTCATCGTCGGAAGGGCAGAGCCGGTTTCTGCAGGCGAAGCAGCAGCAACGTGTTCGTGGTCATTATCGTGCGCAAGGGCCGGAACGGAGAAGATCAGCGCAAAGGCGCTAGCGCTGACGGCAAGCAGGGTTCTGGTCATCGAGGCATCCTGTCTCAGGGGTCGCAAACGGCGCTACACCGCCTGCCAGATTCCCAGCCTTAGCGCGCTGGTCCAATGACCGGTGTCGCTGGTCGGGCCGGTTCTGGGGTTGGTCGAAAAACACCCCGTGGTCAGCAACTTTCAGGCCGCTTCGCTGGCAGTGAACTGGAGCGAGGCCAGCCGGGCATAGAGCCCGCCCTGCGCCGACAGATCGGCATGGGTCCCCTGTTCCACGATCTGGCCATTTTCCATAACCACGATCCGGTCTGCCGAGCGCACCGTGGCAAGCCGGTGCGCGATCACCAGCGTGGTGCGGCCCTGCATCAGCCGCTCAAGTGCGTCCTGCACCAGCCGCTCGCTTTCGGCGTCGAGCGCGCTGGTCGCCTCGTCCAGCAATAAGATTGGCGCATCGCGCAGCAGCGCACGGGCAATCGCCAGGCGCTGCTGCTGCCCGCCCGACAGGCGGGTGCCGCTTTCGCCGAGGAAGGTGTCGAGCCCTTGCGGCAGTTCGCGCAGAAAGCTTTCCGCGTTGGCGGCCCGGGCGGCTTCCCAGATCTCCTCATCGCTGGCGTCCCACCGGCCGTAGCGCAGGTTGTCGCGCGCGTTGGCGCTGAACAATACGCCGTCCTGCGGCACCAGCGCGATCCGCTTGCGCACCTCGGCGGGGTCAGCGCTGGGCAAGGGAACCCCATCGAGCCGAATCGTCCCCGCCTGCGGATCATAGAACCGCTCGGCCATTTGGAACACGGTCGACTTGCCTGCGCCTGACGGACCAACCAGCGCCACGGTTTCGCCCGGTTCGATCTCCAGCGTGAAGTCCTTGAGTGCAGCCTGTTCGGGCCGGGTCGGATAACGGAACGTGACATTGCGGAAGGACAGGCTGCCGCGCGGCGGCTGCGGCAAGCTTTCCGGCCGAGCGGGTACGGAAATGACCGGTTTTTCGTTGAGCAGCTCCTCCAGGCGGCTGGCCGCACCGGCCCCGCGCAGCAGGTCACCGAACACCTCGGTCAGCGCGCCGAACGCCCCAGCCACGATCACCGCCGCAACAATGAACGCAAAGATCGTGCCCCCGGTAATCGCGCCGCTGACCACCAGCAGCGCTCCGCGCCACAAGAGCACGGTCAGTGCGCCAAAAATCAGGGTGATGAGCAATGCGGTCATAACCGCGCGGATCATCACCCGGCGGCGCGCGGTCTCGAACGTCCGCTCGACTGCATCACCGAACCTCTCTCCCTCCCGGCTTTCCTGGTTGAAGGCTTGGACGATCTTCATCGCCGAGAGTGTCTCGGTGACGATGGCGCCGACATCGGCCACGCGGTCCTGGCTGGTCCGGCTGATGGTGCGCAGGCGCCGACCGAACACCGCGATCGGCACGATCACCAGCGGGATCGCCGCGAACAGCCACACGGCGAGCTGCGGTGCGAGCCAGAACAGATAGGCCGTGCCCAGCACCGCCATGATCACGTTACGAAGGGCAACCGACAGCGTGGTCCCGACCACCTGCTCGATGATTGCGGTATCAGCGGTCATCCGGCTTGAGATTTCCTTCGGGCTGTTCTCCTCGAAGAAAGCGGGCGAAAGCCGCAGCAGGTTATCCTGCACCTTGCGCCGGATATCGGCCACCACCCGTTCGCCAAGCCAGCTCACGAAGTAGAACCGCACTGCCGTGCCCACACCAAGCAAGGCGACCAGCATCAACAGGTACCGGAACCAGCGCCCAATGTCGGCCGGATCACCACCCTCGGCAAAACCGCGGTCGATGATCAGCTTGAGCGCGGTCGGCAGGGCAAGGGAAGTGATCACTGCCGTGATCAGCAATGCGGCGGCAGCAGCAGCCAGCGGACCGGGATAGTGGGACGCTTCACGCAAGATCATCCGCAAGGGGCCAAGGGTACGCGCCGGTCTGGCCCCGTCGTCGTTCGGCTTTTCGGCACCCCGGCGGGCGAACAGGCCCCGGCGCGGGGCTTTGGCGGTTGTCTGCACATCCATGTGCTCCAGCTAGCTATCGCGGACAGAGAAATCCACCTCTGCCAGCCATCGAGGCAGCAAAACCGTTACACCCGACAAAATGATGCATTGCACAATCGGTTGCAGGGCTTACCTTGCACTGCACAAGGGTAGGGGTCGCGGCGCTCGCCAGAAGCGCTGAAGCAGGGGAATACGATTGCTTTATCATGCTTATGAACTCCAGCGTGCCTGGCTGACCAGCGCCAGCAACTGGGCTACGATTTCCGCTGGATTGCTGTCCAACCCCCGGCTGCCCATGGGATACATGGGCCTCGGGCCGGTGGCGGCATCGGCGCTCGAAGTGTTCGCCCACGCTGCGGCCCCACGCGGGAAGCCCTCTTTCGGGATCGACAGCGTGACCGTTGACGGAACGCGTCATGCGCTGAGCGAAACGACAGTGCTGCACAAACCGTTCGGTGACCTGCTGCGCTTCCGCCGCGAAGGCCTGGCCGAAAAGGCCCCCAAGGTGCTGATCGTCGCCCCGATGAGCGGACACTACGCCACCCTGCTGCGCGGGACAGTGGAGCGCATGGTCGAACGGTGCGAGGTCTACATCACCGACTGGGCCGATGCGCGCATGGTCCCGGTCAGCGACGGCCGGTTCGATCTCGACGATTATATCGACTACCTGGTCGAGTTCCTCGATTTCATCGGGCTCGATCGCAACGGCGGCCGCCCGCACATGATTGCGGTGTGCCAGCCCTCGGTCCCGGCCTTTGCCGCCGCCGCGCTGATGAATGCGCGCAAGGACCCCTGCCGTCCGGCCACGCTGACACTGATGGGCGGGCCAATTGACACCCGCAAGTCACCGACCACGGTCAACGACCTGGCGATGGAACGTCCGCTCAGCTGGTTCCGGCACAATGTGATCGCCACCGTGCCGATGACCTATCCCGGCGCCGGACGGAAGGTCTATCCGGGCTTCCTTCAGCTGGCGGGGTTCATGAGCATGAACCTGGGCAACCACATGCTGAGCCACTACGAAATGTTCAAGCACCTGACCATAGGCGATCAGGACAGCGCCCAGACCACCAAGGACTTCTACGAGGAATACCGCAGCGTTTGCGACATGACCGCCGAGTTCTACCTCCAGACAGTCGAAGAGGTATTCCAGGTCCACGCCATCCCGAACGGCACCTTCCGCCACCGCGGCGAACTGGTGCTACCGTCCGATATCCGCGATACCGCTCTGCTGGCGGTGGAGGGTGAACGGGATGATATCTCTGGGATTGGCCAGACCAAGGCCGCTCTCGATCTCGCGACCGACCTTGCCAAAACGAAGAAGCAGTATCACCTCGCCGAAGGGGCAGGGCACTACGGCATCTTCAACGGCAGCCGCTGGCGCGACCAGATCGCCCCGGTGGTCGAGGCGTTCATCGCCCGTCACGGCAAGGGCGAGATCGTTCCGGCCGGGTCGGCCTAGGGCCGAAGCGGAGGCGCCTTGTCCTGCCCGAACAGGCGGCGGATCACCCGTCGGGCAACCAGCAGCAGCCATATGGTGATTGCCAGCAGCACCAGTGCCATGGCGCCTGCGGCATAGGGATATTCGTAGGCGATATAGAGCAGGCCGAGCGTCGCCACATCTTCCGTGGTCGAGACGGCAATGTTCGAGAACGGCTCCGGGCTGGCATTGACCACCGCGCGCGAACCGGCCTTGCCCGCGTGCGCCGCCAGTGTCGCGCTGCCGCCGAGCAGGAAGGCGATGACCTGCGTCGCGGGATCCCCCGGATCGACAATCGCCAGCGCCAGCAGGGCCCCGCCAACAGGGCGGATGAAGGTGTGGACGCTGTCCCACAACGAATCGAGCCACATCACTTTGTCAGCGAAGAACTCTGCCAGTGCAGCAAGGGCGGCAACGCCCATGACCCAGGGGTTTTCCAGCACTCCCAGACTGGCGAGATGCTCTGGAAGCGGCAGCACATCATAGCGCATGGCCAGCCCCGTGGCGAAAATGCACAGGTAGAGCCGCCAGCCAGCCAGCAGGCTGACGCTGCCGGCGATCCCGATAACTTCCATTATGCCCACCTGCCAGCCTCCACATCAGGGGGCAAACATGGGCCAGCAACACGTAAAGCGCAATCGCGGGCGCTCAGCCCTTCAGGTCAGGGTCGCAGGTTTCGCCATCTTCCAGTTGTACGCCGAAGCTGTTCAGCAACATCGATACCTGGGTGTACTGGCCAACTGTAAAGACCAGGTCCATCCGACCCTTGTCGCCCAGTTCGGCCAACGCAGACCAGGTGGAGTCACTGACGAAATGCGTGCCGACCAGTTCGTCGACCGCGAGCAGCAACGCGCTTTCAAACCGTGTCCAGCCCGGCGCATCCGGCCCCTGCTTGACCCGTTCGACATCTTCGGCAGTCAGTCCGCAGTCGAGGCCGATCCGGCGGTGCTGCATCCATTCGTAGCCCGACTTGCAGTTCCAGCCGGTGCGCAGGATCACCAGTTCCCGCTCCCGCTCTGGCAGGGCGTTGCGACGCGAGAGCACGTAGTTCCCCCAGGCGAGAAAAGCCACGAGCGCTTTGGGGGCGTGGGCGAGAGTGCGGAAGATGTTGAGCACCCGTCCGCCGCCAACCTTGTTGTCAGGGCTGGCGAACGGACCGAGTGCCTCACGCTGCGCCGGATCAAGCCGGTCCATGTCGACCGGTTCGATCCGCGGCGCAGACAGGCGCATCAGAAAATCTCGAACAGGCCGGCTGCACCCTGGCCGCCGCCGATGCACATGGTCACGACGGCATATTTCGCGCCGCGCCGCTTGCCTTCGATCAGAGCGTGGCCGGTGCAGCGCGCACCGGTCATGCCGAAGGGATGGCCGATCGAAATCGAGCCGCCGTTGACGTTGAGCAATTCATCAGGGATGCCCAGCGTATCGCGGCAGTACAGCACCTGGACCGCGAAAGCCTCGTTCAGTTCCCACAGGCCGATATCGTCCATCTTCAGGCCCGTGCGTTCAAGCAGCTTGGGGATCGCAAAAACCGGGCCGATGCCCATTTCGTCAGGCTCGGTGCCCGCCACTGCCATGCCGACATAGCGGCCGAGCGGCTCAAGCCCGCGCTTTTCGGCAACCTTGGCTTCCATCACCACGCAGGCAGAGGAGCCATCGGAAAGCTGGCTGGCATTGCCGGCAGTGATTACACCGCCTTCGCCCATCACCGGCTTGAGGCTGGCGAGGCCTTCCAGCGTGGTGTCAGGCCGGTTGCAGTCGTCCTTCGTGGCGGTGACCTCCTGATAGGTCACTTCCTTGGTTTCCTTGTTCATCACCGCCATGGTGGCGGTGCAGGCGACGATTTCTTCATCGAACTTGCCGGCCGTCTGCGCCGCGGCAGTGCGCTGCTGCGACTGGAGCGAATATTCGTCCTGATACTCGCGGCTGATGTTGTAGCGCTTGGCCACCACTTCCGCAGTGCCAATCATCGGCATGTAGATATGCGGATGCATTTCCAGCAGCTCGCGATCTGGCTCGACGAACATCTTGCCGCTGCCGACCACCTTGGAAATGCTTTCCAGCCCGCCAGCCACGCAGATATCCATGTTGTCGACCAGCACCTGCTTGGCCGCCGTGGCGATCGTCATCAGACCGCTGGAGCACTGCCGGTCGATCGTCATCGCGGGAACGGTCACGGGCAAGCCGGCGCGTAGTGCCGCGAGCCGGGCGACATTGCCGCCAGCCGAGCCCTGCTGGACTGCGCAGCCCATCAGCACGTCGTCGATCTCCGCTCCGTCGAGCCCGGCGCGCTCAACCGCGGCCTTGATCGACCATGCGCCGAGCGTTGCGCCGGTGGTGTTGTTGAACGCGCCGCGGGCCGCCTTGGTCAGCGGGGTGCGGGCGGTGGAGACGATAACTGCGTCACGGGACATGGGGTATTCCTTCACGGTCGTAATCCCGGAGCGAGCCGGGATCTTTATCGGATACGTCCGACCAGGCGGACAGCGATCCCGGCTGCCGCCGGAATGACGGTTAAACGAAGAACTGCATGATCCATTCGGTGATCAGGGCGGGCTTGTCCTCGCCTTCGATCTCGATGGTGATCTCGTGGGTCTGCTGCCACTGGCCAGGACGCTTCTCGACCAGCTCAACCAGCTTCCAGTGGCCGCGGATACGCTTGCCCGATCGGACCGGGGCAATGAAGCGCGTCTTGTTGCCGCCGTAGTTGACGCCCATTTTCACGCCTTCGACCTTGGGCAGGTCCGAATTGGCGCTGAGGTAGGGGATCATCGACAAGGTCAGAAAGCCATGCGCGATGGTGCCGCCGAACGGCGTCATCTTGGCGGCTTCTTCGTTAATATGAATGAACTGATGGTCACCGGTCGCGTCGGCGAACAGGTTGATCCGCTCCTGGCTCATCTCCACCCATTCACTGGTGCCGATGTGCTGGCCAACTTTGGTTGCGATTTCCTGCGGGGTCATGCGCCTCTCCTTTGTGCCGCGATTCTGCGGCTGTTCGGCGGCTTAATGGCGCATGATTGCAGCTAGCGCAACGCACCCGCCCCTGCCGCTACGGCTTTGACGCTGGTTCGCGCCCCGCCGCGCGTCCGACGTGGCGAACGCGCTTCGCGCGCCTGCGAATCATGGCGGCGGCAGTACGTCCACAGCGCGATCTGCAATCCGGCCAGCATCATGATAAAAGGCTGATAGGCAATCCCCTGAAACAGCGACCCCACCAGATAGATGATCTGTGCCACCTGCAGCGCGCTGGCGAGCGGGCCCTGCCATTGTTCGCCATGGCCGCTGCGATTGCGCCAGCGTCGCCGCAGCCGCTCCATCTGCCAGATGCCGAGCGCCTGGAACCACAGCCACATGAAGAGGCCGGGCCAGCCCTGTTCCCCCAGCATCTCGAAGATGGCCGAGTGGTAGGCCCGCGCCTCATCGACCACTTCGCGATATTCGATCGAGACAGTATTTGCGCCGCTCTCTTCCTTGACCGGCATCTGGTAGGCGAAGCGGTTGCCGCGGAACGCATCGAAACCACCGCCGAACGGATTTTCGAGTGCATATTCATAGGTCCATTCCCACACCGCCACGCGGGTTGAGGCGGACGAATCCTCCTTGTAACCGGCAATCAACCCCATGCGCTCGTAGTAGCTGGTGGGCAGGAACGGCAGCGCCACCATGACCAATACCGCTCCGCCCATCAGGAACGTCAGCCTGCGCTTGACGTCTCGTAGCGAAACCAGCGCCAGCACGCCCATGCAGATCAGGCCGGTTCGCGCTTCAGTGCCGATCGGTACCAGCAGACAGGCGAAAATCAGCCCGTAGGCGAAACCCTTGACCCGCCAGTCCGGCGGGAACACCGTGCCGTGCTTGGTGAACCACAGGATCAACGGGATGATGCCAATCGCCACCGTGGCCAAAGTCGAGCTTTCGTAGATCCCGCTGTTGTTGTTGACGAAAAAGTTGAGGCTTTCATAGCCGCCGCCGCCCAGCACGGTCTTCATGCCGGTGGCGATGATGATCGCTGCGGCGGTCAGCACCATGGTCAGTGCCGCCGATTCGATCCGCAGTTTGGTGGTCAGCGCCAACGGCAGGAAGATTGCGAATACCAGCGTCTTCCACACCCAGTCCCACTTGAACAGCGCGTCTTCCGGGAAGTCGGCGTTCATGGTGGTCCAACCGCAATAGACCAGCAGCGCCAGGAGCAGTCCCTGGCGCAAGGTGAACTTGCTGCCGCGTTTGGGGTCGACCAGAATCCATCCGGCAAAGGCAGCGCAGAAGGCGATCAGCGAGACCTGAAAGGCCGGGGTGATCGACCAACCGATCTTCTGCGGGGCGAGAATGTCGATGTAGAGGTAGGTCAGCACCCACAGGTAAGGGCGCCGCAGGCCTGCCAGCAGCATGAAGCAGATGAACAGGAACAACGCGAGGTCAAGCATCGGTGCTGTCCTCGGCCGCCGGAGGCTGCTCCCGGTCGAGATCGGCCCGGCCCGACAGGCGGATCACCATCACTGCCAGCAGGCCATGGATCAGCGCGAGGGCGAAATAGTCGATCACTTGGGTTCTGCCTGCGGTTGAAGCCATCCGGCCAGCCTTGCGTGCCTCATGCACGGTCAGCCTTGCCGCCTGCTAACAGGGGCAAGTTGACGGCGCGTTAAGCAAGCCATGGCACATGATGCCAGCATGACCCGGATCCTTCACGTCCTCGACCATTCGCTGCCGCTGCACAGCGGTTACACCTTCCGCACCCGCGCGATCCTGAAAGCACAGCAGGTTGCTGGCCTGGAAGTGCGCGGGATCACTGGCTTGCGCCATGCAGCCGACGGGCCGGCTTGCGAAACTGTGGAGGGCCTCATCTTTCACCGCACCCCGGGGGAACCCACCGGGCCGGTCGGCCTGCGCGAATGGCGCGAGATCGCCCGGCTGGCTGATGCCATTGTGGCCCTGGCGGAAACCTGGCGGCCGGACGTGCTTCATGCCCATTCACCGGCCCTGTGCGGCATGGCCGCCGTTCGCGCCGGGCGCAGGCTGGGTGTGCCGGTGGTCTATGAGATTCGCGCGTTCTGGGAAGATGCGGCGGTGGGCAACGGCACCGGGCAGGAAGGCTCGCTCAAGTACCGGATGACCCGCGCGCTCGAAAACCGCGTCATCGCCGGGGCCGATGCGGTGTTCACCATCTGCCACGGCCTGCGCGACGACCTGATCGGTCGCGGATTCGAAGGCGGGCGGATCGGCATTTCACCCAACGGAGTCGATCTGTCCCTGTTCGGCGCGCCGCCACCGCGCGACTGCGCGCTGGCACGCGACCTCGGCTTCGGAGACGAGCCGGTGATTGGCTTTATCGGCAGCTTTTACGATTACGAGGGTCTCGACGACCTGATCGCGGCCCTGCCACTGCTGCGCGAGCAGGTGCCCGGAACGCGGCTGCTCATGGTCGGCGGAGGGCCGATGGACGCAGCCTTGCGCCGGCAGGCTGAGGGTTCGTTGGCGTGCAAGGCCATCCATTTCACCGGCCGGGTGCCGCACCATGAGGTCGACCGCTACTATTCGCTGATCGACGTGCTGGCCTATCCGCGCAAGCGCAGCCGCCTGACCGATCTGGTTACGCCGTTGAAGCCCCTCGAAGCCATGGCCCAGCAGCGGATTGTCGCTGCCAGCGACGTCGGCGGGCACGGCGAGCTGATCGAAGACGGTGCAACCGGCGTGCTGTTCCCGGCCGACGATCCGCAGGGATGCGCTCTGGTCCTCGCGCAGCTGCTCGGCGCACGGGACACCTGGCCTGCCATGCGGGAGCGGGCCCGCAAGCACGTTGCCGCGCACCATGACTGGGCGCTCAACGTGCGTCGTTATCAAGACGTTTACCATCTCTTGCTAGGTCGTTCCTCCGATCGGGCACTTTCCGCTGTCGCATGAGCCGGTAGCGAACCGCCTGGAACAGAACGGGGATTCGATATCGTGACCACTCTGAGGAAGGCGAAAGCAGGGGCCCAGACCCCGGTCAGCGCCCACCCGCTGTTTCCAGTGATCGTGGCCTTGTGGTTCGCTGCATTGCTCGGGATCGGCACCATGGTCCTGCCGCAAGCCCTGTTTGATGCGCTCGGCACTGCCGCGGGCCTTAATGCGGCGGGCTTCAGCCTGCGGCTCGGCCTTGGCCTGGCAGCCGGCGCTTCAGGCGGTGTTCTAGGTCTGCTGCTGGCACGAAAGGTCGCGAGCGGACAAGCCGTGTCCAGGCCGCCCAAGCGCACGCGAAGTCAGGGCGATGGCCCGGCCAAACGCCCGATCTCAGCCATGGAGGAACTGGGCAGTGATGGGCTGGACGAACCGATTGCCCCGGCATGGCCGGGCTCCGAACCGGTCGCCGGGCGCCGCCGCGCGCTTGCTGTTACCGACGAAAGCGGTCCGAGCGAATACCTCGCTTCCGTCCCCCTGCCGGGCGGAAGCGACGTGCTCGACCTGATGGGGGCTGACAACTACCCGGAGGAAGAGGTCTTGGAACTGGATCATTTCGACAAGCCTGCAACAGATCACCTGTCAGATCACAGCACGGACCCGATGTCCCATACGGCATTCGCGCAGGATCATTCACCGACCCGGGAACCGGCTCCCTTCGCGGCACAAGCGCCCACCGAAACGGGTTCTGCTCCGTTCGGTCGCCCGGTGATCAGCGAGCCGTTTCCCGCATATGCCGACGATTACGATGCTGCACCTGCGCCGGCGCCGTTCAATCCGGCAAATCCGCCCCGGCCGTTTGCCCCGCCCCCTTCGAACCACGCGCCGTTCAGTGCGCCGCAACCGGCACCGGCCGCCCAGGCAGCGATCAACATTGACGCCGAGCCGCAAGGGTCCGGTCCGTTCGCAGCGCCGCAGCCAGCGCCCGCTCCACTGCCATTCGCGATGCCGCAAGCTGCCGAATCGGACATGCCGGTCCCGTTTTCCGCACCCTCACCATTTGCCGCTTCGCCTGCGCTCGATCCCGTGACCGGACCGGCCCCGGTCTCTGCTGCAGCGGTAGCGCCCGCACCGGAACCGGCCGCAGCGCGACGCGAACTCGCCGGGCTGGGCATGGTGGACCTGGTTGAACGGTTCGCCGCTGCATTGAGCGCGGCTCGTCCCGCAGCTCCGGCGCAGGTTGCTGGCAGCATTGCCAGTCCGATCGCGCTCGGGATCGGAGCACTTGACAGCGCACCCCCGTTTGGCCCGTCCTCGTCTGGACAGCCGCCATTCGGCGCGCTTCAGGCGGCAGCAGAGCCCGCTGCCCCAGCGGAGCTGCCGCAGGTTGCTGAAGCCCCGTTTACCGCACCTTTCGCCGCGCCAGGCCAGGCCGCCTCGATCCCGGCTGCCCTGCGTCCGTTCGGATTCGACGAGCACGACGAGCACGACGAAACCGACAACCTTGATCACGCCTTTTCCCTGCCCTTCGCCAGCGCGCCGAAGCCGTTCGCGGCACCTGCGCTGCCAAACACACCGGCTGCTCCGTTCGCTGCTCCCTTCGCCATGCCGCAACCGGCAGGCGTGGACAGCACTCCGGCCGCCGACGACAATAGCGATGACGATGGCACAGAGGATCAGTTCGGCTCGCTGCTGGCCATGAAGAGCGGATTCGGCATCGGGCGCGAGCACGTCCGGATCGATGATGAGGAGCAGCCGCGCGACGGAATCGAACCGGTCGTAGTGTTCCCGGGCACGGCCCAGCCGGGCCGCGCCATGCCGGCCAGCGATGGACCCTCGCGCGCACCCGCGGGCGCACCGCCTGCGCCTGCCCCGTTCGCCCGGCCGGCATTCTCGCCGCCCGCAAGCCAGCCGGTCGATCGCGCGGCGACCGAGACCGCCCTGCGCGAGGCACTGGCCAAGCTCCAGCAAATGAGCGGAGCGGCCTGAGACCGCCGACCGCGCGCCCACGCTAGTTCATACCTGCTTTCCGAAACCCCCGTTCCCCCCACCGCGGGACACGGGGGTTTTGCCGCGCGCTGGCTGATGCAGACCTATTCACTTTGGCTGGACCGGCCCAAGAAACCCTTCGCAGTTGCAAAAATCATTTCATGTCGCCATGAGGCCGCTGCGCGCCTAGTTTACTGCGCTGAGCGGCATGGTGTAGCGCGCTTGATTGCCCGGAGCAGCTCTGCTGTCGCAGATTCGGGCACCGCACATGATGGGCCACACACGATAGGATACCTTTGCATGGGACAATTCGCGCCCCAAGGACTGTACGACCCGGTAAACGAGCATGACGCCTGCGGCGTCGGCATGGTCGCGCATATCAAGGGTGTGAAATCGCACAGTATTATCAGCAGTGCGCTGAAAATACTGGCCAACCTCGACCATCGCGGAGCGGTCGGTGCCGATCCGCTGCTGGGCGACGGCGCGGGCATCCTGCTTCAGCTGCCTGATCCCCTGCTGCGCAAGTGGGCGGAAGCGAACGGGCACGAGCTGCCCGATCCGGGTCATTACGCCGTGGCGCAGTGCTTCCTGCCGCAAGACGCAGCCGCGCGCGCCTTCGTGACCGAGCAACTGGAAAAGTTCGTCGCCAAGGAGGGCCAGCGCCTGATCGGCTGGCGCGACGTACCGACCACGCTGGACGGTTTGGGCGAGGCGGTGATCGCCTCAATGCCGGTCATGCGCCAGTGCATCGTGGCGCGCGGGGTGAACTGCGGCGATCAGGACGCATTCGAGCGTAAGTTGATCGTGATCCGCAAGCAGACCCTGAACCCGCTGGCCAGACTGGCGGGCAAGCACGGCCTGCCGGGCCTGACCAGCACCTACATCCCAAGCTTTTCGAGCCGTACCATCGTCTACAAGGGTCTGTTGCTCGCGACACAGGTTGGCACCTTCTATGACGACCTGCGCGATCCGGACTGCGTCTCCGCGCTGGGTCTGGTCCACCAGCGTTTCAGCACCAACACCTTTCCCAGCTGGCGCCTCGCCCACCCGTACCGCTTCATGGCGCACAACGGGGAAATCAACACCGTGCGCGGCAACGTCAACTGGATGAACGCCCGGCGCCGGACGATGGAATCGGAACTGCTGGGCGCCGACCTCGACAAGATGTGGCCGCTGATCCCGCATGGCCAGTCGGACACCGCCTGCCTCGACAACGCGCTCGAATTGCTGCTGGCTGGAGGCTACAGCCTCGCCCATGCGATGATGATGCTCATGCCGGAAGCCTGGTCCAAGAACCCACTGATGGATGGGCAGCGGCGCGCGTTCTACGAATACCATGCAGCGTTGATGGAACCATGGGACGGACCAGCAGCGGTCTGTTTCACCGACGGGCGCCAAATCGGCGCCACGCTTGACCGCAACGGCCTGCGCCCGGCGCGCTACTGTGTCACCCGGGACGACCTGATCTGCCTGTCGTCCGAAAGCGGCGTGCTGCCTTTCGCTGAGGAAGACGTCACCCGCAAGTGGCGCCTTCAGCCGGGCAAGATGTTGCTGATCGATCTGGACCAGGGCCGGATCATCGAGGACGCCGAACTGAAGGCAGGCTTGGCCGCCGAACATCCGTATCACGACTGGCTCGAGCAAACGCAGTACAAGCTCGAAGACCTCGAAACGGTCGAGCCCGAACTCAGCCACGTGTCCGAGGACACCACCACCCTGCTCGATCGCCAGCAGGCGTTCGGCTACACGCAGGAAGACGTCAGCCGCTTCCTCGAGCCGATGGCGCGCAGCGGCGACGACCCGATCGGGTCGATGGGCACCGACACGCCGATCGCGGTACTCTCCAATCGCAGCCGCCTGCTCTACGATTATTTCAAGCAGAACTTCGCCCAGGTAACCAACCCGCCGATCGATCCGATCCGCGAGGAGCTGGTGATGAGCCTGCTGTCGATGATCGGCCCCCGCCCCAACCTGCTTGGGCGTGATGCCGGCACGCACAAGCGGCTCGAGGTGAGCCAACCGATCCTGACCAATGCCGACCTCGCCAAGATCCGTTCGGTCGAAGCGGCGCTGGACGGCGCGTTCCGGACCGAGACCATCGACATCACCTGGGACGCAGCCACCGGGGCTGATGGCCTCGAACTGGCACTCAAGGAGATGTGCTGGGCCGCGACCGAGGCCGTGCTGCAGGACAAGAACATCCTGATCCTGTCCGACCGTGCGCAGGGGCCGGATCGGATCCCGATGCCGGCCGCCCTGGCGACCGCCGCAGTCCACCATCACCTGGTCCGTCAGGGTCTGCGGATGCAGACCGGACTGGTGGTCGAAACCGGCGAGGCACGCGAGGTGCATCATTTCTGTGTGCTGGCGGGTTACGGCGCCGAAGCCATCAACCCTTATCTGGCGTTCGAAACGCTGGAGGACCTGCGCACCCGCAAGCTGCCCGAGCTTTCCTCTGCCAAAGTCGAAGCAAACTACGTCAAGGCAATCGGCAAGGGCATTCTCAAGGTCATGTCCAAGATGGGCATCTCGACCTATCAGTCCTATTGCGGGGCCCAGATCTTCGATGCCGTCGGCCTGTCGTCCGCTTTCGTTGACAAGTACTTCACCGGTACTGCCACCACCATCGAGGGGATTGGCCTGGCCGAAGTGGCGGAGGAAACGGTCCGCCGCCATGCGCTCGCCTATGGCGACGACCCGCTCTATGCCGGGATGCTCGATGCCGGCGGGATCTACCAGTTCCGCCTGCGCGGCGAGGACCATGCCTGGACCCCCGCCAATGTCGCCCAGCTGCAGCACGCGGTGCGTGGCAATGACCCCAAGAACTACGCCGAGTTTGCCGCCTCGATCAACCAACAGTCGGAACGACTGCTGACCATTCGCGGCTTGATGGAGCTGAAGAAAGCAGACCAGCCGCTGCCGCTCCACGAGGTTGAACCGGCAGCGGAAATCGTCAAACGCTTTGCCACCGGGGCGATGAGCCTCGGCTCGATCAGCCATGAAGCGCATTCGACCATGGCCATCGCCATGAACCGCATTGGCGGTCGCTCCAACACCGGCGAAGGCGGGGAGGAGCCGTTCCGGTTCCAGCCGCTCGACAACGGCGATTCGATGCGTAGCCGGATCAAGCAGGTCGCCAGCGGGCGGTTCGGCGTGACCACTGAATACCTGGTCAATTCAGACGATATCCAGATCAAGATGGCGCAGGGTGCCAAGCCTGGCGAAGGCGGCCAACTGCCCGGCCACAAGGTCGACAAGCGGATCGGTGCAGTGCGCCATTCGACGCCGGGCGTCGGTTTGATCAGCCCCCCGCCGCACCACGACATCTATTCTATCGAGGATCTGGCGCAGCTGATCCACGACCTGAAGAACGTGAATCCGGCAGCGCGCATCTCGGTCAAGCTGGTGAGCGAAGTCGGCGTCGGCACAGTCGCGGCCGGCGTATCCAAGTGCAAGGCCGACCACGTCACCATCTCCGGTTACGAGGGCGGCACCGGTGCATCGCCATTGACCAGCCTGACCCACGCTGGCTCTCCATGGGAAATCGGCCTCGCCGAAACCCAGCAGACGCTGCTGCTAAACGACCTGCGCAGCCGCATCGTGGTGCAGGTCGACGGCGGCCTGCGCACCGGACGCGACGTCGCGATCGGCGCGTTGCTCGGGGCCGACGAGTTCGGTTTCGCCACCGCACCGCTGATTGCTGCGGGTTGCATCATGATGCGCAAGTGCCACCTCAACACCTGCCCGGTCGGCGTGGCGACGCAGGACCCGGTGCTGCGCGCCCGCTTCACCGGGCAGCCGGAGCACGTGGTCAACTACATGTTCTTCGTCGCCGAAGAACTTCGGCAGATCATGGCCGAGATGGGCTTCCGCACGGTAGCGGAGATGATCGGCCGGGTCGACCGGATCGACATGCGCCGGGTGGAGCGGCACTGGAAAGCGCACGGGATCGACCTGTCCCGCCTGCTCCACACTGTCGAACTCGACATCGACAAATCCCTTCATCAGGTCGAAAATCAGGATCATGGCCTGGGCACCGTGCTCGATCGTGAGCTGATTGCAGCCTGCGCCCCCGCGCTCGAACAGGGCCAGCTGGTCGAGATCAACCGCAGCGTGCGCAACGTCAACCGCACCGTCGGCACTATGCTTTCGGGCGAAATCGCGCGGCGCCACGGCCACGCAGGGCTGGCGCAGGACACCATCCGCATCAACCTGACCGGGGTTGCCGGGCAGAGCTTCGGCGCCTGGCTCGCCCACGGGGTGACGCTGGATCTGACCGGGGATGCCAACGACTATGTTGGCAAGGGTCTCTCCGGCGGGCGGATCATCGTCCGTGCGCCATCCGGCACGTCCCGGATTGCCACCGACAACATCATCGTCGGCAATACCGTGCTCTATGGCGCGATCGCAGGTGAGGCCTACTTCAACGGCGTAGCCGGCGAGCGTTTCGCCGTGCGCAATTCCGGCGCGATCGCAGTGGTCGAGGGCACTGGCGATCATGGCTGCGAGTACATGACCGGCGGAGTGGTGGTCGTGCTCGGCGCCACGGGCCGCAACTTTGCCGCCGGAATGAGTGGCGGCATCGCCTATGTCTACGATCCCGAAGGGCGGTTCAGCGCCCTGTGCAACACGGCTCAGGTCGATCTCGCACCCGTGAGCCCCGGCCCCGATCCTGAAGAGGGCACCGGAAGGCCGAGACAGCGCGCCACATCGATCAATGATTTCGGCATGGGCGACATGCTCCGCCACGATGCCGAGCGCCTGCGCATCCTGATCGAGCGGCACAAGCTCCACACCGGTTCGCAGCGGGCCAGCGAACTGCTCGACAACTGGGGTGAGGCGCTGGGCAACTTCGTCAAGGTCATGCCGCGCGACTACGCCAATGCCCTGCGCACGCTCGAGGCCGAACGCCTCGAAGCGGAAAGCGTGGCGGCGGAATAAGGGTCAATTACCATGGGCAAGGAAACCGGCTTTCTCGAACTCGACCGGTCCGACCGGACCTATCTCGATCCGGCCGAGCGGCTGAAGAACTACAAGGAATTCATCGTTCCGTTGCCGGACGAGAAACTGCGCGCACAGGCCAGCCGGTGCATGAACTGCGGCATCCCATACTGTCACAACGGCTGCCCGGTGAACAACATCATCCCGGACTGGAACCACCTGGTCTACGAAGGGGACTGGAAGAACGCGCTCGACGTGCTGCACAGCACCAACAACTTCCCCGAGTTCACCGGACGCGTCTGTCCCGCCCCATGCGAGGCCAGTTGCACGCTCAACATCGTCGACCAGCCAGTAACCATCAAGAGCATCGAATGCGCGATTGTCGACCGGGGATGGCAGGAAGGCTGGATCAAGCCGCAGGTGCCGGAAAAGCAGACCGGGAAGTGCGTCGCAGTGGTCGGCTCTGGCCCGGCCGGTCTTGCCTGTGCCCAGCAACTGGCCCGGGCGGGGCATGCGGTGACGGTGTTCGAGAAGAATGACCGGATCGGTGGGCTGCTGCGCTACGGCATCCCCGACTTCAAGATGGAAAAGCAGCTGATCAACCGGCGGGCGGTGCAGATGGAAGCCGAAGGGGTGACCTTCAAGACCAGCGCCGAAGTGGGTGTGGAGGTCAGCTTCAAGGCCCTGCGCGAGAATTTCGATGCCGTGGTGCTGGCAGGCGGGGCAGAGGAGGCCCGGATGCTGGACATTCCCGGCGCCGAACTGCCCGGGGTGCGGCTGGCAATGGAATTCCTTACCCAGCAGAACAAGCGGGTGGCAGGCGATGATGAAGTGCGCGCCGCCCCGCGCGGTACGCTGACCGCCACCGGCAAGCACGTGATCGTGATCGGCGGGGGCGATACCGGCAGCGACTGTGTAGGGACCAGCAACCGCCAGGGCGCCGCCTCGGTCACCCAGCTGGAAATCATGCCGCGTCCGCCGGAGAAGGAAGACAAGGCGCTGACCTGGCCCGATTGGCCGCTCAAGCTGCGCACCTCGTCCAGCCACGAAGAAGGGGTCGAGCGCGACTGGTCGGTGCTGGCCAAGCGGGTAATCGGCGAAGGCGGCGATGTGACTGGCCTCGAATGCGTTAAGGTCGAATGGGTCAATGGCCGGATGCAGGAAGTGCCCGGCAGCACCTTTGTGCTCAAGGCGGACCTGATCCTTCTGGCGATGGGTTTTACCGGTCCGCTCAAGCGCGGCCTGCTCGACCGCGCCGACGTGGCCCTGGATGCGCGCGGCAACGTGGCGGCGAACACGCACGACTATGCGACCAGCGAACCGGGTGTATTCGCCTGCGGCGACATGCGCCGCGGGCAGAGCCTGGTGGTATGGGCCATTCGCGAGGGTCGGCAGGCTGCACGCGCGGTTGATGAAGCACTGATGGGCGTAACCAGCCTGCCGCGCTGATGGCAGCAACGGGTGATCCCGGGATGGACGCCGCAAAGGCGGTGCGGTAATCCCGCCGCGGTGCCCCGCTTTGCTTGCCTCGCCCATGCCCCGATGCTGCTGGTGCTGGCCGCACCCGGCACAGCGCAGGAAGCTGTTGCGACCTCGGTAAAGCCGGGTGACTACCGCGACCGGTCCAGTTTCGAGGCGTTTCACGGCCTGCGGTTGAACCCGGACGGGTCCTATGAATGGGCCTTGTCGGTCGGAGCGATGGACCGCCGTTCGGCGGGAACCTGGGCCGATGACGGCGGTATTGTCACCCTGACTACAAACCCTACCCCTGTGCCGCCGGAAATCCGGCGCGATGCAGACGATCCATCGCCGGATGTGCCATTTCTGGTGGTGCGCTGGCCCAGCGGCCGGGGCATTGCGGGGATCGACCTGACGCTGATCTGTGCGGACGGGAAGCGGATCAGCCACTACACTCAGGAATACGGCTGGAATCTGGTGCCCGGCGAATGCGATGAACCGGAGCGGCTGGTGCTGGAAGAGCCGATACAGAATGTTGGACCGGCCAGTTTCGAGCTTGACGGCACCCCCCGCAGCTTGCGCTTTACACTGGTGCCCAACGATATCGGCATCGAGAACCTGACCGGCACACAAATCAGGGCAGACGGCTCCGGCATTTCCCTGTGGCTGTTGGATACCATGGTTACAATGGAACGGGTTGCAACCGAGTGACGAGGGCCGGCAAGTGACGAGGCCGGGGCGATCTGGGCAATCAGCCTTCGCCGGACCTTGCCAAAGCCATGATCTGTGTCAATAAACCGACATGGCGCACGTGGACAGGTGCCATCGGATGGTGACAAAGGGAGGACATCGGGCAGCGGCCTGATCGCACCGCGTTCCGGTAAATGGATCGCATGACATTGATTGGTATCTTGCGCGGCACCATCGGCCGCCAGTGGTTTGTGTGGGCAATTGGCCTGACAGGCCTGAGCATTCTGACGCTCGGTCCTGTCGCGGCTGCGGCCAGCGAGCAGTCCGACGAGACACCGCCCCCGCCCACTGTAGCGGCGCCCGTTGCTGCGGTGCCCCCTCCCTTGCCGCCTTCCCCGCCGAAACCGGACCCGGTTCGGGTGGTGTGGTCGCAATTTGCCGATGTGCCGGTCTCCGGCGATGCGGCCTCGACCCTGCGCTACGGCGGCAAGATCGACGCTTATGTCGATCTGCGCGGGAGCACCTTCGGGCTCGACGATTCCATCACCCTGCATTTCCATCCCGAGTTCAAATATGGCGAAAGTGCCAACGGCACGATCGGTCTGATCCCCAGCAACACCCAGTTGTTCTATCCCGGCGCTGGCGAGGTGTTCGATCTCAGCATCAACCTGACCAAGAAGTGGAAGAGCGGCATCACTTTGACAGCGGGCAAGGTCAACGTGCTTGATCTGGCCGCGCTGCTTCCGGTCGTCGGCGGCGGTGGGCACGAGGGGTTCCAGAACCTCGCGATGGCCCTGCCCCCTACCGCGATCGTGCCCGGTTCGATCACCGGTGCGCTGCTGCAGGTGCCGACGAAGAAGGCGCTTTACCGGTTGTGGGTGTTCGATCCAGTCTCCTCCTCGCGCCGCAGCGGGCTGGAGGATCCGTTCTCGGAAGGGGTCGCTTTCCTCAGCTCGGTCACAGTGCCGGTCAAGGTGGCGGGCAAACGCGGCTACTATGCGCTCAAGCTGGCCGGGTCGACACGGCGGTCGATCGCGGATGACGCCCTGCCGCCGGTGCTGATCCCGGCCCGGGGTTCCGGCTTTGCCGAAAGGCGCGGGGAGTTCAGCGCAGTCCTCGCCATGTACCAGAACCTGGTCGAATATCCCGAACACCCGGGCAAGGGCTGGGGCGTGTTCGGGCAGGTCTATGTCTCGCGCGGCGATCCGACCTTTCTTGATCGCAGCGCGTTCATCGGGGTGTCGGGTAACCCGCGCGTTCGGCCGGACGACCGGTTCGGTATTGCCTGGTTCCGCTATTCGCTGACCAACAGGCTGGTGCGGGTGCTGGCGAACCGGGTCGCGCTCGAAGACGAGGAAGGGCTGGAGGCGTTCTACACTGTGCAGGTGGCAAAACCCGTCCGCCTGACCGCCAGCGTGCAGGTGATCGACAGCGCAGTGGCGGTGCGTGATACCGGCGTCATCGCCGGGCTGCGCCTGACCACGCGGTTCTAGGTTCTTGACCTTGGGGCACTTGCCCGCCGCTGCCACCGCGCCTATCGCAGGCCAAATGACTGAAGAAGAAAAGAAGCAGCACGATCTTGCCGGGCGCAAGTTCTACCCGGCCGAAGAAGAGGCCGAATTCTCTAAGGCAGCCCCAGACAAGACCCCGCAGACCGAGCACCCGGCTTACCGGCTGGCATTCCAGGATCGCGATTTCCTGCTGCGTGAGGAATTGCGCCCTATTCGCTTTCAGCTTGAACTGCTCAAGCCGGAAATGCTGCTCGACGAGGCCGGCGTCGGCTCGACCCTGGTGATGTACGGCTCGGCCCGGATCCCCTCGACTGAAGCGGCCGAGGCATCGCTCGCCATGGCCAAGGACCTGCCGGAGCGCGAACGCCGGGTGGTGGAGAACCTTGCCGCCAAGGCGAAGTATTACGACGAAGCCTACAAGCTGGCCCGGATGGTCAGCGAAAAGGCGATCATCGAAAAGGGCCAGCGCCAGTTCGTAATCTGCTCGGGCGGTGGTCCGTCGATCATGGAAGCGGCCAACCGCGGCGCCAGTGACGCCTCGGCTGAAAGCATCGGGCTCAACATCGTGCTGCCGCACGAGCAGGCGCCCAACCGCTATGTCACCCCGTCGCTGAGCTTCCAGTTCCACTATTTCGCGCTGCGCAAGATGCACTTCCTGCTGCGCGCGCGGGCGGTGGCCGTGTTCCCGGGTGGGTTCGGGACGTTTGACGAATTCTTCGAGCTTTTGACCCTGATCCAGACGGGCAAGATGAAGCCGATCCCGATCCTGCTGTTCGGCAAGGACTTCTGGACTCGGGTGATCGATTTCGAGGCCCTGGCCGACGAAGGCACGATCAACCACCAGGACCTGGAGCTGTTCCAGTGGTGCGAAACGGCCGAAGACGCCTGGTGCCACATCGCCGAGTTCTACGAGCTGGAGTGCTGAGCCGCTAACGCCTGACTGCCTGATGCCCGAGCGGGCCATTGCCTGCGCCGAAGCCGGGGGCCGCCTCAATCGCGCGGAGCACGAATTGGCGGGCCAGCCTGACGGCATGGTAAAGCGGCTGGCCGTGGCCGATCAGGGTCGCGATGGCAGAGGACAGGGTGCAGCCGGTGCCGTGGGTGTGGCGCGTGTCGATCCGGGCGTGTTCGTAGAAACCTGCCGTGCCGTCGGGGGCGACCAGCAGATCGATGATCCGCGCGTCCTCGGTATGGCCACCCTTGGCGAGCACGTGGCAGCCGTATTGCGCCGCCAGCTCGGCGGCACCCTCCTGCATCAGCGCGGTGGTGCGCAGGGTCCGCCCGCACAAGTGCTCCAGTTCCGGCAGGTTGGGGGTGATAACGGTCGCCAGCGGGAACAGCTGCGCCTTCAGCGCCGCAATCGCGTCGGGCGCGATCAGCACCGCGCCGGAGGTGGCGACCATGACCGGGTCGAGCACCACCGGCACCCCGGCCAATGCCGCCTCACCAGTCAGACACTCGGCCACAGCGGTGATGATCTGGACATCGTGCAACATGCCGATCTTGATCGCGTCGACCCCGATATCGCTGGCGCAGGAGGTGATCTGGGCCGCCACCACCTCTGCCCCCATCGGGGCGATGGCCTGCGCCCCGACCGTGTTCTGCGCGGTGACGGTGGTCACAGCGGTCATGGCATAGCCGCCCAGCATGGCGATGGTCTTGATATCCGCCTGGATACCCGCGCCGCCGGACGAGTCCGAACCGGCGATGGAGAGAATGCGCGGGGGGGGAGGGGTGGTGCTCATGGCAAGCCCCTTAGCAAGTCCGCGCGCGGGCAGGGATGGCTTTTTGTTGGGGCGGACGGGATGGCGGATTTTGGGGATGGGGGATTGGGCTCGTGCTGGCGGGAAGTGGGTGGATTGGCGAATGGCGGCTTTTGCCTGACCCGTTGCGTTAGCAACCCGGATCGGCAATCTTATTCATCATGTTATTCTCAGAGACGCTCGATCCTCGGCAGACCCAAATCATCGTGCTCAACGGGGTGAGCAGTGTTGGTAAGTCCTCAGTAGCTAAAGCTGTTCAACGAATTGCTCAAAAGCCGTTTCTGCACGTTCAGATGGATGACTTCCTTTCGATGTTGCCCCCTCGGGCCATCAAGCAAGATGATGGACTGGTCTTCCATCGTATCGACAGCAAGACAATTGACGTTCAGACCGGATATATCGTTAAGCGAGCATTGGAAGGCATGCGACATGCCATTGCGGCAATGGCCGAACGCGGAAATCACATGATCGTTGATGACGTGTTTTTCGACAGCGAAGACACCGAATATCGGCAGTTGCTCGGGCAATTCGATTTCCGGCTAGTTGGGCTTTTCGCGCCTTTGGACGTTGTTCGAAATCGAGAACTCGCGAGAGGTGACCGTGAGATTGGCCTCTCGAAAGGGCAGTTTGAGCGTGTCCATAAAGGACGGAAATACGATCTTGAAGTAGACACCTCGCAGGCGCCTCCGGACGCGATTGCTCGAAAAATCTGTGAAGACTTCGGCCTTTGAGGCTGCCGCAGCACCGTTTGGCCCAGCTTATTTTGAGGCGCTGAGCTAGCGACCACTTAGGGGTCGCAAACCGAATGTCCGCTGTTGGCGTGATCTCGCACAAACTGGCCGCTCAGCCTGCGCGGCGCTGTCAGTCCCTACCCTTTGAACCTGCGCTCGGTGCCCGGGGGGAACTTCGCGTGCAGCGCCTTGGCCCGGGCCGGGCGGTCCATCAGTTCGCCGCCGCAATTGGGGCAGCGGTCGTCGAGGGCGTCGGCGCATTCGGCGCAGAAGGTGCACTCGAACGAGCAGATGAACGCGCCCGGCGCTTCGGCGGGCAGGTCCGTGCCGCAGCGCTCGCAATCGGGGCGCATTTCAAGCATCAGACGGCTTTCTCCACCTCGGCGCAGATCCTCGCCACCACGGCCTCGACCTGGGTCGGATCGTCGCCTTCGGCCATCACCCGGATCAGCGGCTCGGTCCCGGATGCACGGATCACCAGCCGCCCCTTGCCCGCCAGTTCGCCTTCGGCATCGGCAATACAGGCATTGACGCCGGCGTTCTCCAGCGGCGAGGTGCCGGCATAGCGCACATTGCGCAGCAGCTGCGGCACCCTGTCGAACACATGGCACAGCTCGCTCGCCCGTTTGCCCGAGCGGACCAGGCCAGCCAGCACCCGCAGCGCGGCCATGGTACCGTCGCCAGTGGTGCCATGATCGAGCAGGATCATGTGCCCCGATTGCTCGCCCCCGACATTGAACCCGCCTTCGCGCATCCGTTCCAGCACATATCGGTCACCCACCCTGGTCCGCTCCAGCGTGAGGCCGATGGTGCCGAGATACCGTTCCAGCCCCAGGTTGGACATGACGGTGGAGACCACCCCGCCGCCGCGCAGGGTGCCGCGCTCCAGCATCCGGGTGGCGATCAGCGCCATGATCTGGTCGCCATCGACCTCCTGCCCCGTCTCGTCGATCACGATCAGCCGATCGGCATCGCCATCCAGGGCAATGCCGACATCGGCCCCTTCTTCGACCACCTTGGCCTTGATCGCATCGAGCGCGGTCGACCCGACCCCGGCATTGATGTTTGTACCGTTCGGGGTGACACCCAGTGCGATCACCTCCGCGCCCAGTTCCCAGATTGCCGAAGGCGCGACCTGATAGGCCGCACCATTGGCGCAATCGACCACCACCTTCAGCCCGTCAAACCGGATATCGCTCGCGATCGACTGCTTGATCGCGTGGATGTAACGCCCGCGCGAATCCTCGATCCGCCGGGCGCGCCCGATGGCCTCGGATGGGGCTAGTGGCACATCGCTTTCGATCAGCGCCTCGATCGCCAGCTCGTCCTCGTCCGACAGCTTGAACCCGTCCGGGCCAAACAGCTTGATGCCGTTGTCCTGATACTTGTTGTGGCTGGCGGAAATCATCACCCCCATGTCGGCCCGCATTTCACGGGTCAGTAGCGCAATCGCCGGGGTCGGCAACGGGCCAGTCATGATCACGTCCATGCCCACACTGGTAAAGCCGGCGACCAGCGCGCTTTCCATCATGTAACCCGACAGGCGCGTGTCCTTGCCGATCACCACCCGGTGGCGATGATCGCCGCGGCGGAAATGCGCCCCCGCCGCCTGGCCGACCTTCATCGCCATGGCCGCCGTCATCGCGCCCTGGTTGGTCTGCCCGCGAATACCGTCAGTGCCGAAGAACTTGCGTCCCATATCTGCGAATTCCGTTTGCTGCTTGGGGCTTGGCGCCCACGCGGTTATTGGCCACGGGCTTCTGGCGCGGAACGGCGGCAAAGGGAAGGGCAAGCGAACGTGGATCGAGCCAAAGTGGATGGGGCGAAAGCCGAAACCAGCGACCTGATCGCGATTCGCCTGCCCGTTTGGTGGACTTTCGGCGGGCTGATGGCGGGCCTGGTGCTGGGCTGGATCGTGTCCGACAGCGCGGTGCTCGCCAGCGTGCTGCCGGTTACAGACGTGGCCGGAAAGCTGTGGTTGCGTGCCCTGCAGATGACCATCATTCCGCTGGTAGCTGCCCTGCTGGTGATGGGCATTGCCAAGCTGGTGCTGGCGGCAAGCGCTGGCGCGGTGGCACGGCGCATGCTGCTGCTGGTGTTCGCTATCCTGGTGCTGAGCGGGCTGTCGGCGGCGCTGCTGATGCCGCTGTTGCTGACGGCCTTCCCGGCCCCGCAGGCGGCGCAGGCGCTGCTCGACACCGGCAGCGTGGGTGCGCAGGAAGTGCCGGGCCTGGCCGATTTCGTCACCTCGCTGATCGCTCCCAACGTAATTGCTGCGGCAGCCGAAACCGCGATGCTGCCGCTGACCATTTTCTTTGCGCTGTTCGCGGTGGCCGTGGCCCGCCTGCCCGAGGGGCAGCGCGACACCCTGCTGGCCCTGTTCCGGGCGCTGGCCAATGCCATGCTGACCCTGATCGGCTGGGTCCTGTGGTTGGCCCCGTTGGGGGTATTCGCGCTCGGCATCGGGGTTGCTGCCAAGGCGGGAGGCGGCGCGTTCGCCACCTTCCTGCACTATATCCTGACGGTTACGGCGATGGGCGCGGTAGTGCTGATCGGCGGCTACCTGCTCGCCTGGATCGGCGGGCGCATCTCTCCGCTGGCCTTCGGGCGGGCCATGATCCCGGCCCAGGCTGTGGCCCTTTCCACCCAGAGCTCGCTTGCCAGCCTGCCCGCCATGCTCGCCAGCGCCAAGCGGCTCGGTTTGCGCGACAGCACCGCCGATTTCGCCCTGCCGCTGGCGGTCGCGATCTTCCGCGCCACCAGCCCGGCCATGAACATGGCAGTGGCGATCTACATCGCCGTGCTGGCGGGGGTCGAGCTGACTCCGACGGTCTTGCTGGCGGGAATTGCCGTCGCATTTGTCATCAGCGTCGGCTCGGTCAGCCTGCCCGGCTCGATCAGCTTCGTCATCTCGATTGGCCCGATTGCAATCGCCATGGGCGTGCCGGTCGAGCCGCTGGCCCTGCTGGTGGCGGTGGAGATGCTGCCTGACATCATGCGCACCCTCGGCAACGTGACCATGAACGTTGCGGTCGCCTCGTCCGTCGAGCGTGCGCGGAGCGATTGACCTGCAACCGAAACGCTCGCAGTGTATTGTCCAACTGAACCCCTCAAACAGGAGCTGACATGCCTTTCACTCTGATCGACCTGCCCTATGCCGCTGACGCGCTCGAACCTGCCATCTCAGCCGAGACGTTCTCTTACCATCACGGCAAGCATCACCAGGCCTATATCGACAAGACCAATGCCGCGATCGAGGGCACTGACCTTGCCGGCAAATCACTGGAGCAGGTTATTGTCGCGGCGCGCGGCAGCAACCAGGGCCTGTTCAACAATGCCGCGCAAAGCTGGAACCACGGCTTTTTCTGGCATTCGCTGGCGCCTGACGGCGGCACCCCTTCAGACGAGCTGGCTGCGATGATCGACAGCGCATTCGGTTCGCACGACGCACTGGCCAAGCAGCTCGCCGACCGCGGCGTGGGCCATTTCGCCAGCGGCTGGGTCTGGCTGGCCGAGAAGGACGGCAAGCTCAGCATTGAGGAAACCCATGACGGCGACACGCTGGCTGACGGCGGCTTCAACCCGCTGCTGGTGATCGACCTGTGGGAGCACGCCTACTACCTCGACCACCAGAACAAGCGCCCGGCCTATCTCGACGCAGTGATTGGCGGGAAGCTCAACTGGGGCTTTGCCTCGGAGAACCTGGCCCGCGGCACGGCCTGGACCTATCCGGCCTGATCCGGTCCGGCTGGCGGGCGCTCGTTACGGGTTCCCGCCAGCCTCGTCCTGCGGATGCAGGCCTGCCGCATCGTGGTGGCCGGCAAACAGGGGTTCACCGAACACGAATCCGACCAGGTTGGGGCGGCCGATATGGTCGAACAGCGCGGTCAGGATCAGCAGGATCGGGACCGACAGCAAAGCCCCGAACACCCCCCAGATCCACGAGAAATAGCTCAGTGCAATCAGGATCATTACCGGGCTGACCGTGAACCGCGCGCCCAGGACAGAGGGTGTGACGACGTTGGATTCGACAGTATGCAGCGCCAGATAGGCCGCTGCGGGGATAAGGCCAAGCAGAACGGTCTCCGCCGTCCCCAACCCGAACAGCGCCAGCAATGCCGTCATCGCCAGGGGGCCGACGTAGGGGATGAAGTTGAGCAGCGCGGCAAGGCCGCCCCACATCACCGGGGCATCCAGCCCCAGCGCCCAAGCGCCGAGCGCAACCACCACGCCCACCCCGGTGTTGATCAGGGCCACGGTCAGGATGTAGGCCGCCACCCGGTCCTGTATCTCGCGCAGGACCTGCGCTGCCTTGATGCTGGTACCATGCGACGCGCGGTCAAACAGCAAGTGCCGCCGAAGCCGGACCCGCGATTCAATCATGAAAAACGTCAGCAGGAAGGTCAGCAGCACTTCGACCAGAACGCTGGGCGTTGCCAGCGCCAGTTGCTCCAGCACTGAAGGGCTGGCCAGCACCACCCGCTGGGCCTGATCTCCGCCAAGCAGCGCTCCAAACCGCTCATTGGCAGCCACCAGCCAGCTGAACTGGTCGCGGAATTCGCCCCACCGGTCGCCGACCCGTTGGGCCATGGCCGGAAGCTCGTCGAACAGGGTTATGGCCGGTTGCAGGATCAGGGCCAGGGCCAGCATCAGGATGGCAACGAACACCATCAATGCCGCCAGTGATGCGAGGACATTGGGCAATCCCCACCGGGCCAACCGGTCAGCCACCGGCGACAGAACGATCATCAAGACCACTGCGGTAACCACCGGCAGGAACACGACCGACCCGATCGACAGCACAAACGGCAGGGCCAGGAACAGGCCCACGCCCAGCATCAGAACCAATGCGGATATCAACCGCAACTCTTCTGCCGCAAAGGCGCTGCGAGCCTGGCGTGTCAGGGGCGGGGGCGGGGCATCCTCGGACATGACGCAATCTGTGGCGCGGGGCCGGTTGCGGCGCAAGCGGGATTATCCGGCGCTAAGGACAGGCCAATGTCGGCTTCAGGAGTGGGCCAGAGCGGCAGCGGCGGCCAGATCTTCCATTTCCTGGATAATGGCAGCGTGGGCCGTTGCCGCCGGTTCACCGTCACCGCGCGGCATATCACTGCTTTCCAGCATCGCTGCCACCGCAGCACGGGCACGGCCGACCCGGCTCTTGATCGTCCCTACCGGACAGCCGCAAATCTGCGCCGCTTCCTCGTAACTGAACCCGCCTGCACCGACCAGCAACAAGGCCTCTCGCCGTTCGTCTGGCAATGCCATCAAGGCCCGTCTCATGTCAGCCAGGTGGATCGGTTCCTCCTGCGTTTCAGAGGTGACGAGGATGCGTTCAGCCTGGGTTTCGTCGTACTCACCGCGAAAGCGGTTGCGTCGCATTTCAGTGAGATAGACGTTGCGCAGGATGACAAAGGTCCAAGCCCGAAAGGAGGTGCCCGGCTCGAACCGGTTTTGCGCCGCCCAGGCCTTGAGCAGGGTTTCCTGCACCAGATCGTCGGCCATATCCGGCCGACCACACAGACCCCGGGCAAACGCGCGCAGATGGGGAATGGCTTCGCTCAGTTCGCGCTTGAACGCGGCCCGATCGGCCGCAGTCAGATCATGGATGGCCATCAGGCGTCCCGATCGAGTTTGTCGAGCAGGTCACGAAAAGCATCCGGGAGTGGTTCATCGACCACTGAGTCATAGAGCTTGCGCAGCCCGTCGGCCCACTCGGGGGCCTGCCCACCATGACGCGACCCGGCTGGCCTCGATGAAGGGGGGCGCCTTGGCGGTTGACCGCTACCACTGAAATCCTGTGTTGCCATTTTACTTACCAGATTGTCTGTTGCCGATCCGACACAGGGCCGGGGGGGACAAGTGCGATACATATGTTGACGAGGGAACGATGTCGACCGAGCAAGGTTCCCCATCTTGCCAGACAATACTGGAAAGGCGGGACGACGGTTGGCTGAACTGCTCAAATCCAAGCTGCCCGGCGGGGCAAGGGCACGCCGATGGATGCTCGATTACCCTCGCGCCATGCCGATTGTGATTTTCCTGCTGATCGGGGCGGTCACGGCCGTTAGTATCTTCTCGATCGAAGCAGGTGAGCGCGATCGCGAGCTGGCAAAACTGCGCGAGGAAGCGCAATCCGTTGCCTCGGCCTTCGAACGGCGGAGCGACGGGGCGGCGGCCTATTTGCGGGCGGGAGCCGCCTTGTTCGCGACCAAGGGCGAACTGTCGCGCGAGGATTTTGCCGCGTTCGTCGACGAATTGCGGATCAACAGCAATTATCTGGGGGCCGAAGGGGTCGGTTGGGCCCGCGCGCTTGCGCCGCTTCAGGTCCCCGCGTTCGAGGCGGAAAAGAGCGCGCAGTTCGGCGCGCCCCTGCGGGTCACGCCGCGCCCGCTGGTCGGTGCCGCCCGGGTTGTTCCGGTCACTTATCTCCACCCCAATACGGAGCGTAACCAGCGGGCAATCGGATACGACATGTATTCCGAGAGCGTCCGCCGCGCCGCGATGGACGAGGCCGAGCGCAGCGTCCGGCCCACTGCCAGCGGCCGCGTCGTGCTGGTTCAGGAAGGCCGGAGTGATGCGCCGGGCTTTCTCCTCTATATGCCCGTGTTCGAAGGACTGGGCTCAAGTCGGCAATTGCGCGGTTTCATCTACAGCCCGTTCAACGCAGCGGACTTCCTTTCCTCCTCGGTCCAGCTGACACCTGAGTACAACCATGCGTTGCGGCTCTATGACGGCGCGCCAAGCGACGATTCCCTGCTGGCCGAACTCGGAAAAAGTCAGGCAGACGGCTTGTCGGTGCTGCAGTCGGTCAATTTCGCCAACCGCCCGATGATTCTCGAACTGGAAGGTGAGCGCGGATCTGGCCTTTCCAGACTGTCGGTGCTGACCTTGGCATTTGGACTGCTGGTCGCCGGGTTGCTACTGGCCTTGATCCGTCTGCTGACCAGGCAGGCGAATGAGGACCGCGCAGCGCTGGAATGGTTGCGGGAACAGGATTCGATCCGTGACTCGCTCACACGAGAGCTCAACCACCGGGTCAAGAACACGCTTGCCAATGTGCTGTCGATCATTGCCCTCACGCGGCACCGGGCAGAGCGGATCGATGACTTTGCCGATGCTCTCGACGGGCGCGTCCGCGCGCTGTCGGCCACGCACGACCTGCTGACCATGTCCAAATGGGGCACCACACCCCTGCGCGACGTGGTCGAGGCCGAACTCGCCCCTTATCTCGACCAGTCCGAATGGGTGGTAGAGCTGAATGGCCCGCCGGTGCAGCTGGCTCCGAACGATGCGCTGTCATTTGGGCTTGCCATACATGAACTGGGAACCAACGCCGCACGTTTTGGCGCATTGAGCGTGGTCGGCGGGATCGTAACGCTGGAATGGGACATGGTGGCGGACAAGCTGGTTCGGGTGGTGTGGCAGGAGCGCGGCGGGCCACAGGTCAGTGGCACCCGCCCACGCGGCTTCGGGCTGCACCTGATCGAGCGGATCGTCGCCCATGAACTGGGTCAGCCGGTCGAGATAGAGTTCCTGCCGGAAGGAGTGCGATGCGAGCTGCTGGTGCCAGTCCGCTTGCCGAGTGATTTTGCCCTGCGCGCCCGCAGCCGCCATCCCTGATTTGGGATGAGCGGAGCGGCGGGCGGTCAGATTGGACGGGTCGAATTGAAAAACAGAGCCTGGCTGATCGCCGCCCGAACCGTGGTTTCGCGGAACGGCTTGGTAACCAGATAAGTCGGTTCGGGTCGATCGCCGGTCAGCAGTCGCTCCGGATAGGCCGTGATGAAAATCACGGGAACGCTGGAAACAGCGAGAATGTCATCGACCGCATCAAGGCCGCTTGAACCATCGGCGAGCTGGATATCAGCCAGGACCAGGCCGGGGGTGGTGCGCGCGAACACGTCCTGGGCCTGGGTCCGGGTCGCAGCGGTGCCGCAGACCTCATGACCAAGCGCGGTGACAAGGTCTTCCAGCTGCATGGCGATCAGCGGTTCATCCTCGATGATCAGCACGCTGGTGGCGGACTCGCGGTCGATTTCGGCAATCGCCTCGCGAACCAGTTCCGCAACCTCGCCTTCGCTGCAATCGAGCACATCGGCCGCCTCTGCGGCCGAGAAGCCTTCCAGCGTGGTCAGCAATAGCGCCTGACGCGCCACTGGAGTCACGGCGCGAAGGCGGTCCTGCGCCGCAACTTCGTGGCCATCGGCGGCACGATCCGACCCGACCGCCTCCAACTGAGTGCCAGACCAGACCTTGTTGAATGCGCGGTAGAGGGCAACCCGACCATCGGCCAGCGAGGCTTTGAGCGCGGGATCGGCAAGGGCCGCCTCCAGCGTTTGGCGCACGAAGGCATCGCCGGTGGTCTGTGCGCCGGTCAACGCACGCGCATAACGGCGCAGCAACGGCAGATTGGCGGCGACCTGATCACCAAGCGACATCATAAATCCCTTCCCTAGATTGAACCGTGCACAGCAGCGCCCATTGCGGTTTTAACGTTGGGGTTCCGGTCCGGTTCCCGCACCGCCCCGAACCACCATGGTCTACGCTTTGCAAGCAGGCGGGGAAAAATTTTTGGATGCAAACGGGAACCTCGACCGCAAAAGCACATTTATGGGATGTCACCGCCGAGACCCCCCCTCCCGTCCAAACGGCTGGTGACATGATCCCGAAGGCCTCCGCCCCCCCGGCGGAGGCCTTTTTTCTGTCCGGCCTGAGAACTATAGCGGCTTGGCGAAGATCAGATATTCACGATTGACCTTACTGTTGATCGCATCGGCAATCGCCACCATCCCCTGATTGTCATCAAGAATCCATCCAACCTCGCCCCGGGTCGTTCCGTAAAGAGCATGAGCGTTCTGTCGAATCTGGCTGATCATCATGAAGGCCAGTTGGCTGGCCAGGCGCGAACTGTGGAATTCGCGCAGCACGCCCATCAATGGCACGCGCATTCCCGATCCGGCCGGGTTGCGGGCCCAGCGCAGCAGGTGGAACCACCCCAGCGGGAACAGCTTGCCTCCGATCCGTGACAGGACACCGTTTACGTCCGGAAAGGTCAGCATGAAGGCGACCGGTCTGCCGTCAAGTTCGGCAATCATGTTGAGCGGTTCATGGATCAGCGGGCGCAGTTTCTTGCCGGCATAGGTGATCTCGTCCGGCGTGAAGGGCACGAAACCCCAGTTGCTCGACCAGGCGTCGTTGAGGATGCCCAGAACCACTGCGACTTCCTCGTTCCACCGGGCCTTGTCGACCTGTCGCACGCGTATCCGCGAATTGCGCTCTCCGGACGCGACAATCCGCTGAACCAGCGGCGGAAACTCCTTCGATGCGTCGAGATCGTAGGTCAGCAGGGTCTTGACCACGCCATAACCCGCCGCCTCGATCCAGCCGCGATAGTGTGCCGGGTGATGCCCCATCATGATCATCGGCGGGTGATCCTGCCCCCGCACCAGCAAGCCAGGCTCTTCCCAGATTGACAGCGAGATCGGCCCGAGCACGCGCGTCATGCCCTGTTCGCGCAGCCATGCCTCCGCCGCATCCAGCAGGGCACGCGCGACGATTTCGTCCTCGGCATCGAAATAGCCGAACATGCCGGTGCCCGGGCCGAAGCCCTGCTGCGGCGAAACGGCGAGGGCGAGTTCGTCGATCTGGGCAGAAATCCGGCCCACCGCCCGGCCCCCGCGCTCCGCCAGGAACAGCTGCACACGGGCATGGCCGAAGAACGGGTTCTTGTCCGGATCGACCAGTTCGAGCTGTTCGGAACGGAGTTGCGGCACACTGTTGGGCACGGCAGCTGCGAAGCGGCGTCCACAATCGACGAAGGCGCTGCGTCCGGCCTTGCCCGCAATCGGACGGATCACTATTTCTTCACCTGCCACCTCGGGCCCCTTATCCAGCCTGCGCCTGCCAGCAAAATCCTGTGGCGGGGATTTGCCCCAAGTCAAGCAAGGGGGCGATTACTGTGGTAGAGAGGCTGCGTTGTTCTTTTCCCGCATTGTGCGGTATGGGCCCGCACCAGAGCCGTAACGCTATGACCATTGAGCAGACCCTGTCCCCCGCGCCTCATGCGCACGAGCGCCCCGTCGGCAGCTGGCATGCCCAACTGCCCGATGACAAAGACATGCTACGCGCTGCCCGCGACCTGACCAAGGATCTTGGCGCCGCACGGGGGGCGGTTTACTGGCCGGACATGCTGCTGTCGGCGGCCCTGGGCTATGCGTCGGTGGCCGGGGCAATCCTGGCCGCGAGCGTGGCAGCCAAGCTGGCGTTCGGGCTGGTGGGTGCACTGGCCTTCTACCGCGCGCTGATGTTTATTCATGAGCTGACCCACATCCACCGCGATGCCCTGCCGGGCTTCCGGACGGGGTGGAACCTGCTGGTGGGCGTGCCGCTGCTGGTGCCTTCGTTCATGTACGAAGGGGTCCATACCCTGCACCACAAGCGCACCCAGTACGGGACGATCGAGGATCCGGAGTACCTGCCCCTGGCGCTGATGAAGCCGTGGAGCCTGCCGGTGTTCGTGCTGGTTGCACTTCTGGCCCCGCTTGGGCTGATCATCCGGTTTGCGATGCTGGTTCCGCTGGGCGCGATCATCCCGCCTATCCGCAAACTGGTGTGGGAGCGTGCGTCCTCGCTGTCGATCAACCCAGATTTCCGCCGCAAGCCGCCAGAAGGCGACTTTCGCCATCGAGTGCTGTGGCAAGAGGTGGCCGGAATGGTGTGGGCCTGGGCCTTGCTGGGCAGCCTGGCGGTATTCGGCTGGGCGCCCTTGTTGACCGCTGCGGCCATTCTCTCGCTTACGGCAGTGCTCAACCAGCTGCGCACGCTCGTCGCACATTTGTGGGAGAACGACGGCCAGACAATGACGGTAACCGCGCAGTTTCTTGATTCGGTCAATGTGCCCCCGCCGGGCCTGGCTGCGGAGATCTGGGCACCGGTCGGGCTGCGCTATCATGCGCTGCATCACCTGATGCCAAGCATGCCCTACCACGATCTGCCAGAAGCACACCGCAGGCTGAAGCGTGAACTGGGTGCGCAATCGACCTACGAGGGGGCCAATCATCCCGGAATGGCGCACCTGGTCGGCCGGATCGCGCGCAGCACCATGCGGGCGCGCTGAGCCGATCGCGGGATCAGTCGAGAAAGCGGATCATGGCGCAGCGGCGGTCGGCGGGCAGCCCGCTGTCGGCTTCGTTAGCCAACATTTCCGCAAGACGCGGGTGGCTCATGGGATCGGACAGCTCTACGAAACCGAGCCGGGCATAGAACGGCCCGTTCCACGGAATATCGCGAAAGGTGGTCAGCGTGACTGCGCGGAAGCCCGCCAGGCCGGCATCGATCAGGCAGGCGCGCATCAGCCCCGCCCCGATCCCCATGCGCTGGGCCGACGGGTGGACCGACAGCTCCCATACGTGCAGTTCGCGCTGAAACGGCTGAGTGGCGATGAATCCGACCGGCCGCTCGGCCAGATGCGCGGCCAGGCAGTGCCCTTTGCGGATCAGACGGCGCAGGTCATCGGGATGCCAGGCATGGTCCAGATCGAGTGCCTCCAGACCGGGTTCGCTGGTGAACATCTGTGCGGCGGCGCGTTCGATCGCGGGCCATTCCTCGGCATCGTCCGGTCGCGCCAGGCGCAGGTGCCAGTCCGCGCTCACACCCCGTCCGTCATTCTTCGGTCCTGACCAGAACGGTTTCCCCGATCAGCAGGAACAGGAAGAACGGTGCCCAGGCAGCAAGCAAAGGCGGATAGCCCCCGAAGCTGCCCATGGCGAGCGCCGCATTGTCGACCACGAAATAGGCAAACCCCAGCGCCATGGCGATGATCGCGCGGATGAACAGTTGGCCGGAGCGGGCGAGGCCGAAAGCGGCCACAGCGCCCAGCAACGGCATCAGCATTGCCGACAGCGGCCCGGCCAGCTTGTGCCACCACTTGGCCTCCAGTTCGCTGGTTCTGCGCCCAACCCGTTCGTAGGCCTCGATCGAGCGGCGCAGTTCGAAAAAGCCCTGCGCATCGGGATCCACGCTGTCGAGTTCGATCTGTTCGATGGACAGGCCTTCGCCGACCACCACCGCGTCGGCACGCTGCGCACGGGCCGCCGCCACGTCAAACGTCTCCACATTTTCCAGCCGCCAGCCCGGCGCCGCGTAGGTTGCCGATGAAGCACGCAGTTGCTCGGTCAGGGTGCCGGCATCGGTCCGGCGATAGAACGTCACATCCTGCAGAGCCGTTTCGGTGCCCGAGCCGGTCATGGAAGCCGCCATCAGCACGTCGGTACCATCGGTGAAATAGACATTGGTGCGGGTGCCCGCCTCCTGCGGAACCGGCCCGTATTGCGCGCCCTCCCAGGCTTTCAACGTCTCGGTGGCGCGGGTCACAACCCGCTCGTTGAAGACAAAGCTGGCCACCGATACCGCGGCGGCAGTGAGGAACAATGGAGCCAACACTTGATGGGCGGACAAACCGGCTGCCTTCATGGCCACGATTTCGCTGTTCTGATTAAGCGTCAGCAGCGTGATGACAGTCGCCAGCAGCACCGAATAGGGCAGGAACCGGGCCACAAGCTGTGGCACTCTGAGCGAAACATAGCGCAGGAGATCGCCTTGGCCATTGCCAGGCACAGCGAGAATGTCGCCACTCGTGCCGAGCAGGTCCAGCATCATCAGCACCAGCACTAGAAGCGCCAGCATGGCTACAATCCGCACCGCAAAAAGGCGGGCGAGATAAAGGGTCAGCGTGCGCGAGGGAAAGAAATCAGTCTGCATCCAAGCGTCCTGCGCCTATTCCGCCGGGGCCAATTTGGCAGGATTTCGTTCACGCCGCGCGAACATCCCCTTGAGCCGTCGTGCCAGCTTGGCAAACCACACTTCCAGTGCGCCAATTGCCTGCCCACCGGGAACATGAGCCACCCGGTAATACATCCACACGATCAACGCCGCGAACAGAACCATCGGCCCCCACAGCGCTAGGACCGGATCGACCCTGCCTAGCGTGGCGATGTCCTCCCCATACTGGTTCACCTTGTGGTACGATACGACCATGACGATCGATACGAAAACGCCGAGCGCACTGGTCGATCGCTTGGGCGGGATGGCCAGAGCCACCGCCAACAACGGCATGAGCGCCATCATTACGACTTCGACCAGGCGGAAATTGAAGCTGGCCTGACTGGCTGCACGCTTGTCAGGCGTCGTATCCGAGCTCCAGCCGATTCGCAGCAGCTCGGGCAAGATGTATTCGCGTTCAGCATCGCCGCGCGCGCGGAATTGCTCGATCCGGGGCAAATCGATCGGCAGGTCGTGGCGGCTGAAGCTGAGCACCCGAGGTGTCGTGCCTTCCCCGCCAGTATCCTGCACGATCGTGCCGTCGGTCAACCGCAGGATGATTGTGTCCGGGCTATCGCGGGTCGCCAGAAAATTGCCTTCCCGCGCAGATATGGACAGCACTTGCCCCTTGCTATTGGCAACGCGTGCAAAGATCCCCTGCAACCGGCGGCCTTCATCCTCGCTCGAATCGATCCGCAGCGCCATCCGGTCCTTCAGGGTGGTAAACTCCCCGACCTTTATCGAAGCACCCAGCGCGCCAGAACGCAGTTCATACTGCAACTGTTCGTAGTAATACCGGCTGACTGGCTGCACGAAGAAAACCAGGGCCACATTGATGGCCATCAGGATCGCGGTCAGGGCAAATGGCACTCGCAGCAAACGACCGTAACCCAGCCCGACCGCACGCAGTACGTCGAGTTCACTGCTGGTCGCCAGTTTGCGGAACGCCAGCAACACGCCGAGCAACAATCCCAGCGGGATGGCCAGACTGGCATATTCCGGGATCAGGGCGCCAAGCATTTTGAACACAACGCCGATCGGCCCGCCTTCGACCGCGACGAAATCAAACAGCCGCAGCATCTTGTCGAGCAGCAGCAGGGAAGCCGCCAGCGCGAACACGCCCAGCATGGGCATGATCGTCAGCCGGAAGATATATCGGTCAATCCTTGGGATGAAATCGAACACGCGCACCATGGGTTTGAGAAGGAACCGCTATCGCTCTAGCGCGAATTTTGCGTCCGGTCATGCCCCGTGACGTGACCCGCGATACCTGAGGTCATGTGCGCACCGAAGTCAGGCCTTTTCCAACGTGCACTGGAGCGGATGCTGATTTTCGCGCGCGAAATCCATCACCTGATTCACTTTCGTTTCTGCCACTTCGTAGGGGAAGATGCCACATACCCCGACCCCGCGTTGGTGCACGTGCAGCATGACCCGGGTCGCCTGTTCGAGGTCCATGCGAAAGAACCGTTTCAGGACCAGAACCACAAACTCCATGGGTGTGTAATCGTCGTTGAGCATCAGTACCTTGTACTGGCTTGGCTTCTTCGACCTGGCCTTGGGCTTGGTAGCAACCCCAACTTGGCTTCCGCCATTACCCGGGGAACCGTCCTCGTCGGCGGCAAGAGGGGCAAGCCGATCGGCCTGCAGGGTTACGGGTGATGGGATCATGGCAGGATCAATATCGTAAGCAGGTGCGATACCGCAAGATGGCGGGCATCGATTAACAAGGGTCTGTGGCCCGGCTTGATGCACAAAAAGGGGGCCGGACTGCCGTGATGGCAATCCGGCCCCGCAGAAGACGAACCCGGGCGAGGGAGAGGAGAGATGCCCGGCTTCGTTTGTTCCTGTGTCGGATCAGGCCGCCTTGCGGACCTTTTCCATCGCCACGGCAGCGCGGCTGGAAATCGGCGCAAACGAGTCGTTCGCCAGCTTGACCCAGGCTTCAGTGGTCTTCGACAGTTGCGCAACGGCGGCGTCAAAATTGCGGCTGACAATCTTGCCCTGGAGCTGGACAAAATCGGTCGGTGACTTGACCGAGGTCATTTCCTTGACGTCCGCAGTCATCACTTCGACAGCAGCCTTGGCGTCTTCGAACTGGGTCTTGGCAATGGCCTGCACGCCGGTGGCGAGGATCTTGCCCGATTCAACGACCGCTTCGAGATTGCCCTTGCTGAATTCGCCCATGTCGGCGGCCAGCTCGGCGCCCTTGTCATAGGCAGCCTTGGCGCGTTCCTGAGCGGTGGCGAGGCCTTCCTTGACCTGAGCGGTGTAGTCGGCGGCAGTGGTCTTGGCTTTGGTCATGATGGTGTCCTTGAGTTCAGTGGCGCGTTCGGTGGCCTTGGCGATCTGGGCCTTGGCCGGGGCAATCTTGGGAGCAGTGGTCTTGGCGGCAGCCTTCGGCGCAGCCTTCTTAGCCACAACCTTTTTCGCGACCGGCTTCTTCGCAACAGCCTTCTTCGGCGCAGCCTTGGCGGCGACCTTCTTCACCGGGGCCGGCTTCGCGGCCGGAACGGCCGGGGCTGCTTCGACCTTGGGCGCCACGGGCTCAGCCTTGGGCGCCTCTACCTTTTTGGCAGCGGCTTCGGCATAGGCCTTCTCGGCCGCAACGTCGATCTTGCTTTCGGGCGTGGTAGCCATGGTCAATCTATCCTGTGCTCTGCGGGCCGGAGCCCGTTTATGTTGCAGTGCACAAAATAGTTTGTGGTCGCGCCAAGTCAAGAACTTTTTGTGCAGTGCACAATAAATCGGATTGTGGCTGTTTTATCGCGCCTTCACATAGCGCCCTGGCGCATCTTCGATCACCGCATCGCCCTTCCCGCCGGGCACGCGCTTGCCTTTGGCAGGCGTCGTGGCGCTATCTTGCCGATGGAGCCACTCCAGCCAGTGCGGCCACCAGCTGCCCGGATGTTCGGTCGCCCCGGCAACGAATTCCTTGAGCGACGCTGCCTGGCTGTTGCCGGTCCAGTACTGATACTTTCCGGCCGCAGGTGGATTGACCACGCCTGCAATATGACCCGAGCCGGCCAGCAGGAAGGTCAGGTCGCCACGGAAATGTTCAGTGATCCGCCAAACGCTTTCAGCTGGCGCAATATGGTCTTCCTTGCCGGCCTGAATGTAGCTTGGCGTACGCACCTGCGTCAGGTCGATCGCCGTGCCGTCCGCGCTCATCGCGTCGGGCTGCACCAGCTTGTTGTCGCGATAAAGGTCGCGCAGGTAATCGAGGTGCCAGCGCGCGGGCAGGTTGGTGACATCCCCGTTCCAGTGCAGCAGGTCGAACGCCGGGTAGTCTTCTCCCAGCAGATAGTTGTTGACGACGTAGTTCCAGATCAGGTCCTTGCCGCGCAGCGAATTGAAGGCGGCGGCCAGAAACCGCCCGTCAAGATAGCCGTCAGGCGACAGCGTGCCGATCATCTCCAGCTGCTTTTCGTCGATGAAGTTCAGCAGTTCCCCTGCCCGCTCGAAATCGACCTGTGCGGTGAAGAACGTGGCAGAGGCAACCTTGTCCGCCTCCCCCCGGCGGGCCAGGATCGCCAGCGTTGCGGCCAGCGTGGTCCCGGCCACACAATAGCCGATGGTATGCACTGCCGGGACTTCGAGCCGAGCACGGACATGGTCAATGGCCTCGATCTGGGCGCGGATATAGTCGTCCCACACCACGTCGCTGAGGCTGGAGTCGGCCGATTTCCAGCTGACCACGAACACGCTGATCCCCTGATCGACCGCCCACTTGATGAAACTCTTCTTGGGCGTCAGGTCGAGGATGTAGAAGCGGTTGATCCACGGCGGGAAGATGACCAGCGGCACCTGAAGCACCGCGTCAGTTGTGGGCGTATACTGGATCAACTGGTAGAGCCGCGTCTCGTGCACCACCTTGCCCGGCGTTGCCGCAAGGTTTTCACCAAGCGTGAAGGCATCGGCATCAGTATGGGTCAGCTGGCCGCGCTTCAGGTCATTGATGAGATGACCGAGCCCCTTGACCAGGTTCTGCCCGCCGGTTTCGATCGTGCGCTTGAGCACGACCGGATTGGTGGCGAGAAAATTGTCCGGGCTCATCGCCTCGACCAGCGCCTGGGTCGCAAACCGCAGCTGGGCGCGCTTGTCCTCCGGCACGCCATCGACCTGCTTCGCCGCCTTGACGAAGTATTCTGCCAGCATGAGATAAGTCTGGTGCAGCAGGGCATAGGCGGGGTGTTCGCTCCACGCCGGATCGGCAAACCGGCGATCCTTGCGCGGCAATTCGGTGGCTGGCGCCTCCTTGCCCAGCATGCCCCCCAGCACACCCTGCCACAACGCCATCGATTCATCGACCAAGCCCTGCAGTGCCTGTGGCTGGAACGGATTGGCCCGGCCCCACCCTTGTGTCATCAGCATGAATTGCGCAGGGTCGAGCGGACTAGCGCCTGCACCGATGCCCTTGTCTGTCAGAAACTCGGTCCACATTGCCTGCAACTTGCCCGAGACAGCCATCCACTCCGGCTGGCTTGAAGGGGAAAGTACGCCATCGCTGGCCAGCAGGCCATCAAGCTTCAACCCGCCCAGCATTTCTCGCATTGCCTCTCCCTGCATGTCGAACAAGGCACCGAAGGGATCTTGGCGGTCGGCCATTGGCGAAGCTCCAATTGCTTGGCGATAAAGGTATGCTTGGCAGGAATAGCGAAAAGCGCTTTCCACCGCGACTGCTAATCGCCTAGGATTCGTATGCAGTTCCGGCCGACGGGATTGCAGCCATTCCCGAGAAGAGGCCGATGGACACCGATTTCTACCGCATGAAACGCTTGCCGCCGTACGTGATCGCTGAAGTCAATGCGATGCGGCACGCAGCCCGGCGCGCGGGCAAAGATATCATTGACCTCGGCATGGGCAATCCTGACCTGCCCCCGCCCCAGCATGTGATCGACAAGCTGTGCGAAGTCGCGGCCAAGCCCGACGCGCATGGTTACTCTCAATCGAAGGGCATCCCCGGGCTGCGCCGGGCGCAGGCAAACTACTACAGCCGCCGGTTCGGGGTCGATCTCGATCCGGAAACAGAGGTCGTCGTGACCATGGGATCGAAGGAAGGCCTCGCCAGCCTCGCTACGGCAATCACGGCGCCAGGTGACGTGGTGCTGGCACCAAATCCGAGCTATCCGATCCATACCTTCGGCTTCATCCTCGCAGGCGCAACCATCCGCAGCGTGCCAACCACGCCCGACGAGAATTATTTCCGCAGCCTCGAACGCGCGATGGCCTTCACCGTGCCGCGCCCCTCGATACTGGTAGTCAACTATCCATCCAACCCGACCGCCGAGACCGTCGACCTGGCGTTTTACGAACGACTGGTCGCCTGGGCGCGGGAGAACAAGGTCTGGATCCTGTCCGATCTCGCCTATTCGGAACTTTACTATGACGGCAAGCCGACCGTCTCGATCCTGCAGGTCCCGGGGGCCAAGGACGTGGCGGTAGAGTTCACGTCGCTGTCCAAGACGTTCTCGATGGCGGGCTGGCGGATCGGGTTCGCGGTCGGCAACCGCGCGCTGATCGCGGCGATGACCCGGGTCAAGTCGTATCTCGACTATGGCGCCTTCACCCCGATTCAGGCGGCTGCCTGCGCCGCCCTCAACGGTCCGCAGGACATCGTCGAGAAGAATCGCCAGCTTTACCACAAGCGGCGCGACGTGTTGGTCGAAGTCATGGCCCGCGCAGGGTGGGACATTCCCGCACCGCCGGCCAGCATGTTCGCCTGGGCTCCGCTGCCGCCAGCGCTGAAGCACATGGGCAGTCTCGAATTCTCCAAGCAGCTTCTGCTCCATGCTGATGTCGCGGTCGCACCCGGCGTGGGCTATGGCGAAGAAGGGGAAGGCTACGTCCGGATTGCGCTGGTCGAAAACGAGCAGCGCCTGCGCCAGGCGGCGCGGAACGTGCGGCGCTATTTTGCTACGCTGGGCATCAATGCCGGGGCCGCCTGAAGGCCGCGGCATTCCTCCATGCTGGGCCTGTTTGCGTAAACCGTTCGAATAACTTACCCTGTGGTGGCAACAGGAGTTTCGCCATGCCTGCCAGCCAGCCCCCACGGCTGACGGAGAAACAGCGGGCCGTTCTGGAACGGCTCGACCGGCGCGTCCCGATCAAGGTGATCGCCGCGGAACTCGGGGTGTCCGAAAGCCGGGTCAACCAGCACATCCGCGCGCTCAAGGATATCTACGCGGTCCAGTCGCTGGGCGAATTGGTCGACCATGCGCGCAGCTCAAGAGCCGCGCCCTCCAGAAAACCTGCATACAGGAATTCTCACCTGCCGGATCCTGCAGCTCTGCCGCAACCAGAAGACCGGGTCGCACCCGGGGAATTCGTGCTGGCAGATGTGGCGCCACTTGCGATCGAGGCGCCATGGTCTGTTCAGCACGAGCCCCGGGTAGTCCCCGGGGTGCTCGACGGCGAAAACGCTGTCCTCTTTCGCCTCGCCGTCATCACTGGTCTTGCGGTTGGCATTATCGCTGCCGTGCTGCTGGTGATGACGGCAGCACTCACTGTGAGCGAGGCGCTTGCAGGAACAGACGTGGTCGTCCCCGAAGCCAGCTAGCGGCAGGTCCATGAGCAGGGCTGCCCGCGCAGTTGCAGGACCAGATCGATGACTGACAAGATTGGCACAGACGCCCGCACTCTCCGCAAGCTGATCCGCGAGGCCGAAGCCGTCTCGGACGAAGCAATGATTGCCCTCGCGCGGTTGAAGCAGGCAATGCTGGTGGCGCGGCAGAATCCCGAGGTTCCGGTGGATGTTGGTCAGCGTGCAATTATCCGGCTGACCCAGGCCGAAAGTCAGGCCATGTCGATGTCGAGCAACATTTTCCGGGTCCACGGCGAGCTGAACGACGTGGCGCGGATCGTCTGCGGCCCGGATGACATGACGGTCACGCCGCTCGAAGGCAATCTGCCGGAACCGGCAGCCCGGTCCAAGGTGGAAGAACCCGTCTGACTGCGATGGATATCCTGGCCTTCCCCTACCGCTTCGTCATCCAGATGGCCCTGTTCGTTGTCCTGGCTATCTGGGCATGGCGAGCGGGCGGCGGGCCGGAAAAGGCCTGCGCCTGGCTGTTTGTCGGCATGTTCGCGGCGGACCGCGTTTATCATCTCCTGGTAACACCGGCGATCGAGCTCGAGACCGTCGATGCATGGCATTTCGCCCTCGACATCGGGGTGTTTGCCATCATTCTCCCGATCGCCTTGCGGGCCAACCGTCTGTATCCTCTGGGTCTTGCCGCCTGCCAGCTGATTGCCGTCAATGCCCATGTCGCGCGTGACTCTTTCACCCAGATCACGCCGATCGCCTACAACATCATGTATGTTGCACCTTCCTACCTGCAGCTGCTGATTCTGGGCTTCGGGATTCTGGCGCATGTCCAGCGGATTCAGCACTACGGCCCCTATCGCGACTGGCGGCAGTCGCCCAAAGCGATCTGAGCGCGCGATGGGCTTGCTTGAAACCCTGCGTCCGGAAAAAACGTGCGATCGGCCCCGTTATCGCAGCTATCGCATCGATGCGTGCGATCCGGCCCTGCTGGCCTACCTCCAATCGTGCTTCGCGCTCGCGCGGCATGAAACCCTGCGGGTGATCTACTGCGACCATACCCGTCGGTATCTGTTCGACGAGGTTTTCGGAAACGGGCGGGCCAATGGCATCGTTGCGCGGCTGCGGCCCTTGTTCGAACGAGCCCTTGCCCTCGGCGCCGGTGGGCTGTTGCTGGCTCACAACCACCCCTCGGGCCTGTGCCATCCGAGCCAGGCCGACATCTGTTCGACCAGGCAATTGCGCGACATCGGGGCGGCGCTGGAGGTGGAACTGATCGACCACCTGATTTTCGCCGGAGGGCGCTATTTCAGTATGGCTGGTGGCGGCTATCTGTGAATGTGCCGGCCGGTTTGTTGCCGCGCCAGCTCCATGCAGGGCCGCTCCTGCTCGATCTGTTTCACCGTGACGCCCGCTGCCGGGAGCGGTGGTTGCACCTTCACCCGCGAGAATTCGGCCTGCTCTGGCGGCTGGCAGAAGCGCCCAGGACCAGCCTGAACCGCACAACCCTGCTGCGCGACGTGTGGCGACTGCAGCACGAGCCGGAGACCAACACGCTGGAAGTCCACATATTCCGCTTGCGCCGGAAGCTTGCGGCGCACGGCGTCGATCACCTCGTTGTAACCGATCCGGCCGGGGGATACCGGCTCGAAGCGGAAGTCGCGCCGGTCTTTCCGCCAGGTTCGCAGCTTGAAGCGCTGGACAGCCTGCGTCTGATCGGCAACGGTAACGGGCAGGAATCACAACCCGGATGAAAAGCATGGACCTTGCCCCCAACGACCGTGTGGCGATCGACTTTCAAGGCGATGGCGTGGCCCATGTCCGGTTGACCCGCGCGGACAAGATGAACGCGCTCGACCCGGAAATGTTCAAACGGATCATCGAAGCGGGCCATGCACTGAATGATTGCAAGGGGCTGCGCGTGGTGGTGCTATCGGGCGAAGGGCGGGCCTTCTGCGCCGGACTAGACCTGTCCAATTTCGCCCGCGCACCCGATCCCGACGAGCCCGATCTGACCGTGCGGACCCACGGCAACGCCAACCGGGCCCAGCAGGTTGCCATGCAGTGGCGCAAGCTGCCCGTCCCGGTGATCGCTGCCGTACACGGGGTCTGCTTCGGCGGCGGCCTGCAAATTGCCAGCGGGGCCGACATCCGCGTGGTCGCGCCCGATACCCGGATGGCGATCATGGAACTGAAATGGGGTCTCGTGCCCGATATGGGCGGCTATGCGCTATGGCGCGGCCTGGTTCGGGACGATGTGCTGCGCGAACTGGTCTATACCAACCGCGAGTTTTCCGGCGCCGAGGCCCAGGCACTGGGGCTTGCCACCTATGTCGAGGACAATCCGCTTGATCGGGCAATGGCCATTGCCCGCCTGATCGCGAACAAGAACCCCCATGCGATCCGCGCTGCCAAACGGCTTGCCGCGAAGATGCCGGAAGCCGATACCGAGACCTTGCTGATGGAAGAAAGCCGTGAGCAGCACGGCATCATCCGCTCGAAGAACCAGGTCGAGGCAGTGATGGCGGAGATGGAGCGGCGCAAGCCGCAGTTTCAGGACGTCTGACCGACCGGTGCGGCGCTGGTCCTAGCCGAACACTGCCACCGATTGCATCCCTGACAGGACCTGCCGCCCGTCTGCGCTCCACATCCGCAGACGTTCGCTCGAATAACCATGGTCGGCCCATTCGCTGGCGGTCTCGCCCAGCCACCAGCCATCCCGGGTCTGCGGCTCGGGATCGAGGATATTGAACGACCAGTTGATCGAGCTGATCGGCCCGAGCCGCTGCATCGCCCGCATCGCACCCGGCGGCAGCGTATCACCGAGCAGGACAAGATCGGACACCGGATCAAGCCCGGTCGGCTCGCGCAATCGCAGCCAGCGCCGCACCACCGGCGTTCCCGGCCCCCGGCCCTCCTGCGCACGGCGCAACTCGAAATTGTTGGCGATGAAGGCTGGTGCCTTGTCGCTGCCGAGCGACTCTTCCGGCAGATCGGGCCACGAATCGAGCGCGGCGGGCGAATGGAGCGCATTGGGCTCGCGCGCCGTTCCGAACAGCCAGAACGCGCTCAGCGCAACCGCGTTTTCACACAGCAGTTCACTGCGGACCTGCACCACGTTGCGGCCGGCGCGAACTATTTCGGTTCGGAACTCGACCGTCTCTCCCACTGGCCCGACGAATGCAACCTGCCCCGCACGCAGCGGCGGCAGGTCTGGAAAGGCGCGAATCGCCGCCGTGTAGGCAAGCAACGCCGAAGCTCCGCCGTAGAGGGTGCGGCCCTGCATCCATTCATGCGCGGCGGGCAGGTGAATCGGCCCGGTGCGGCCATCGAGCGGGGCGAGGAGTTCGGCGACAGACATGGCCGGGCGCCATAACCAATTGCCGCGCACGCGCCAGCCTTCAAATTGTACGACCAAGCAAAGCGGATTGCCTTGGCGCGGGGGACTCGCTAGGGGGCCGCTTCCTGTCTTCCCGCCAAGGCAGGCGAGGCCCGATGGCGGAGTGGTTACGCAGAGGACTGCAAATCCTTGCACGCCGGTTCGATTCCGGCTCGGGCCTCCATCCCCGCATCACCCTTCCTTTTCCGGACTTATCGCTTCTCGGACCGAGGGCCCGTGCCGATGCGCGTGTACCAACCCGACAGATAGTGCGGAAAATATGGCGCACCCGACAGGATTCGAACCTGTGACCTCTGCCTTCGGAGGGCAGCGCTCTATCCAGCTGAGCTACGGGTGCTCCTGCACCGGCTAGGCCGGGCGAGGCGCGCGCTTAGCAAAGCGGCGCGGGGCTTGCCAGTGGAATATGCGGGGCAGAGCCGAGTTGCGCTGATCGGACCAGCATTAGCGATTTGGCAAGCGCCAGGCTCTATTGCGTGCCTGCAATGACCATGCACTCGCCCGAATCCCGGCCTACTGCGCCTGTCGACCAGCGGGCGTGGCAGGCGCTCAGCCTGCGTTGGGCGGCACTGCACGACGCAGCCGCCGCGGTTGCCGCGCTGGCCGGACTGGCACCGGAAAAGCCCGATCAGGCGGTCCGCAGCCTGCCGGGGCGCGCACGCGATGCGGGCGGCGCTCGATTCATGCTCGCCGAGCAGGGTGCAGCCGATATCGCCGCAGTCATGCAGCCGGGCCTCGCAGCGCTGCTGGCCGTCAACGCCCGCGGCCAGGATGCCGCCGTTCCGGCCTTGGCCTTGTGGCAGGAATTCCACGCTGCTCGCTCCGCCGTGCTGGCGCTGGTCCCCGCCGAAGGCGCTCATCGCCGGAACGCGTGAACCAAAGAGGCGCCGGGACAGTTGACACTGTTCGCTTTCTGTTCCTAGAAGTGCCGATGCAAGTTCGTCCGAACGCTCCGGCCATACCCGTTGTCATGCCTGATGCCCGGTCAGTTGCGCGCGGGATTGCTCGGCTGTTTGCCCGCAACGATATCTGGTGCCTACCGGAGATGCCGCTGCGGGGCGGGCGGCGGGCCGACCTCATGGGCATCGATGCCAAAGGGCAGGTTGTGATCGTCGAGATCAAGGTCGCTCGGGCCGACCTGCTGGGTGACGGAAAGTGGCCAGACTATCTCGACCATTGCGATCGGTTCTACTGGGGGCTCCCCACCGGGCTTGATCGTCTGCCGCTTGAGGGCGCCGACTTTCGGCCTGATTGCTGCGGGGTGATCGTGGCCGATGGCTACGACGCGGAAATCCTTCGTCCCGCGCCGCTGCAGCCGCTGGCACCGGCTCGGCGGAAGGTCGAGGTTGAGCGGTTGGCGCGCACGGCGCTGCGGCGCCAGTTGCTCGTACACGATCCGGGCTGTGCCCCTTGGATGCTTGGGGAATAGCGGGCGCAGATAGGGTCTGTTCGGGCAGGCCAGGCTGCGGCATAGGCTGGCGCTGATGACCTTGGCACTTTCCCTCGCAATCCTGACGTCGGCCCTGGCGATGACTGCGATCGTGGCACTGCGCTATCTGATCGCAAGCGGTGCGTTCGCCTGGGCAACCAGCCGTGTCCGCCCGGGGCTTTATGCCCGGCTCAGACCGCAGATCCGGCGCGAGATGGGCTGGTCGTTGCTGTCCGCAGGAATCTACGGCGTGCCGGCCGGTATCGTCGCCTGGGGCTGGCAGGAACGCGGCTGGAGCCGGATCTATACTGGCATTGCCGATTACCCCCTGTGGTACCTGCCGGTCTCACTGTTCCTCTATCTTTTCCTGCACGACACCTGGTTCTACTGGACCCATCGCTGGATGCACCGACCGCGCTGGTTCCGGATCGCTCACGCCGTTCACCATGACAGCCGCCCGCCGACTGCCTGGGCGGCCATGAGTTTCCATCCCATCGAGGCGTTGACCGGCGCAGTGGTAATCCCGGCGCTGGTATTCCTGGTGCCGATCCATGTCGCCATGCTGGGCCTTGTTCTGGCGATCATGACCATTATGGGCGTGACGAACCACATGGGGTGGGAAATGTTTCCCCGTGCTCTTGTTCACTCCAGGTTGGGTAACTGGCTGATAACGGCCAGCCACCATCAGCGTCATCACGAGCAATATCTATGCAACTACGGCCTCTATTTCCGGTTCTGGGATCGCCTGTGCGGCACCGATCGCGGCCTGTCCGACAGCTTTGCGCGCTAGCGCTGGGGAGCAGCGCGGTATTGCTGTCCGGCGCGAGCGAGCCGGCCGGGGTGACAGTCACGGTCAACGTCAGCGACATCCGTTCCACCAAGGGGGTGGTGCGGGCCTGCATGACCACGGACAGCAAGACATTTCCCCGCTGCCGCGGTGTGCCCGGCGCGCACAGCGCAGTTGTGCCGGCCAAGGGCACGGTCACGCTGACCTTTACCGGGGTCCAACCAGGGCGGTATGCCATTGCCTTGCTGCATGACGAAAACAACAATGGCAAGGCCGACCGCGCCTTGGGCATGATGCCCAAGGAAGGGTTTGGTTTTTCCCGCGATGCCAAGGTACAGATGGCACCGCCCAAGTTTGGCGACGCGGTGTTCGAGGTCAGCAATGCGGCCGTCAGCCAGACGATCAGGATGCGCTATATGCTGTGAAGGGCGGACTGCCGGGCACCAGCCTGTCGCCCTTTCCGATGCCGTCGTGACGTCACCATTCGGCGGCGCACAACTTAACGGTATGTTTACCATGTCGCGCCAGAACAGGCCCCGAACCATATGGGGGCTTGGCTCAGGTCATGGATACACTGCGCGGACATTTCGACGCATCTCGCCTGGATGACATCGGACGCGATGATTTTCCCGGCGACGACGACACCGGAATCGAATCGCCGCCTGCGGGGATCGGCACCGACGAACGGCGGATGCAGGTCCGCGCCTATAACTTCTGGGCCAGCCGACTGCAGGATCGGAATTTCCCGGCGATCGAGGAACTGGAACCTGATCAGCTGCCCGATTTCGGACCCTACAGCGTGTTGCTCGACTTCTCGGCCGGAATCGAGAATCCGGCGCTGCAATATCTTGGCAGCGAACTGGCGCTGGAATGCGGCACCGACAATATGATCGGCCGATTGTCCGACGTCCCGGCGCGCTCGCTGCTGAGCCGGATTACCGACCATTATCTGCAGATCATCGCCAATCAGGCGCCGATCGGCTTCGAGGCCGAATTCGTCAACCAACGCGGGGCCACGATCCTTTACCGCGGCATCCTGCTGCCCTTCTCCAGCGACGACGACACGATCGATTTCATCTATGGTGTGATAAACTGGAAGGAGATGGCCGACCAGATGACCACTGACGAGCTGCTGCTGGAAATCGATCAGGCCCTCGAAGCAGGTGAGGACAGCGAAGCAGGAATCCACCCCGCCGATCCGGTCACCGATTGGGCGGATGGCCCGGCCAGCGCCATTGCAGATCTGCCGCTGATCGATATTGCCGATGACGCCTTCGACGAGGATTACGGCGCCGAGCCCCTGCCGCAGCCACTGTTCGGCATGGATGTCGAAGCCCTGCTTGAAGACGAGGATGACGAAGACCTGGCCGAGGAGGATGTCGCCGAATCGCGGTTCGCCTCGCTGCTGGGTGCCTCGCCCCGCCCCTCGGGAGCCTATCAGCCGGAAGAAGGCGATGACTGGCTCGAACCGGTTGGTGCGTCCGATCTAGACGAAGAATTCACTACAGTTCCGGCCGACGAGCCAGCCGATAAGGTTCTCGACCTGCAGGACGATATGTCGCTTGGCGGCGCGATTGCGCTCGAAACGGCAGTGGGCTCGCTTGAGTGGAGCGAGCCGGGAGACAATCACGCCGCATTGCCGGAACAGAATGCTGCCGAACAGGATGACGTGCCAGCCGATCCGCCGGGCCTGTATGATTGTCTGGCCGAAGCGCGCGAACTGGCACTGGCGGCGCGCAGCAGCGAAGACCGCAGCCGCGCGGCGCTCTACGATGCGGTGGGCCGCGCTTACGACGTAAGCCTGGCAGCCCTCGAACAGCCGGAAGAATTCGCTGAACTGGTTGCCGACAACGGCCTGACAGTGCAGGATCGCGCGCCGATGACCCCGGTGGTCAAACTTGTGTTCGGCGCAGACTATGACAAGACCCGCCTGACAGAATACGCTGCCGTCCTGTCCTACGCCCATCGCGCCGGTCTTAGCCGGGGATCGCTGGCAGATCATCTGCGGCGTGCAGAAGGCGGTCTCAAGGGCGTGGTCCAGGCCGAGCGCCGCCTGCGCCGCGAGGAAGCCGGCAAGGCGATCGAGCCTGCCGACGGGCCGCGCGCCGCCCTGGCCGATAAGCTGCGGGCGATGGAGCCGCGCGGGTTCGGCGATATTGCCCCCGAAGGCCAGGAATTCGCACTGGTCATGATCCGCCGGCTGGAAAGCGGAGAGATTGTCGTACTGGGTGAAGTGCCGGAAGACGTTGCACTGGTCGAGCGCGCCGCCCGCCGCCTGCTCGGATAGGCGCCAACGCTTTTCAGCCCATGGACGGGGTGCCGGGCCGAAAGGCGTGGCACCCCGTGCGCTTGCCCGCTAGACCTGCGCCACGATGACACTGAGCAGGAGCACGCGGCGTATGGGCTGGATCGGCTGGACCGCCACCGGAGTGCTGCTGCTGGGCGCTGCCCTCTATGGCGGTTGGCGCTTTGCCCATGCCACCGGAGCTGTTGGACTGCTCGAATGGGCCGATCGGGCGATTGGCAGCACCGCCGGAACGGCTGTCGCCGCCAGCGGCGTCCCTTTCGGCAACCATCCCGCGCAGAGGCTCGACGTTCTTGCACCCACATCGCCCGGCCCCCATCCGGTAATCGTGTTCTTCCATGGCGGCGGCTGGCATTCGGGGCGGCCACAGGACTACCGGTTTGTCGGCCGTACCTTTGCCCGGGCGGGCTATGTTGTGGTCCTGCCGGGATACCGCCTGGTGCCTGACGGAATCTATCCCCGAATGCTGGAGGACGGCGCTGCCGCGGCCGCCTGGACCAGAGCCGAGATCGCACGCTTCGGCGGCGATCCCGACCAGGTCATTCTGATGGGCCATTCCGCCGGCGCGCATACCGCCGTCATGCTGGGGCTGGAGCGGCAATGGCTGGGCCAGCAGGGCTTGCCGGACGACTTCGTCAAGGGCGTTGTGGGCCTTGCTGGCCCCTATGACTTTCACCCTTTTACGTCCGATTCGGCGCGCAATGCCTTTGGTCATGAGCCCGATCCGGCAGTGACCCAGCCCATTACCTTCGCCCGACGAGACGCCCCGCCCATGCTGCTCCTGACCGGAGATGCCGATACCACGGTTAAACCCCGCAACAGCCGGGTGCTGGCCGAGGCCCTGGTGGAAACCGGAGCGCGGGCTGAGCTGGTGATCCTGCCACAGGTCGATCATGCGGGGCCCCTGCTGAAGCTGGCCCGGCCCTTTGCCAGAGACTCGCGGGTCCGGGATGCGGTCCTCGATTTCCTCGACAGCCTGCAGCGGACTTCAGTTCCGGTTCAGGCAGAAATGCGCTAGCCTGCCACCATGCGCCTTCCCGCCCTCCTGTTCGCCCGCTGCCTGGCCATTCTTGTAACCCTGTCGCTGGTTACAACCCCAGCCCATGCCCAGTCGATCCTGCGCGATGCGGAGACCGAGGTCCTGCTGCAGGACATGGCCGCGCCACTGGTCGAGGCCGCCGGACTCGCGCCGGGCAATGTCGATATTATCCTGATCAACGATCGTTCGATCAACGCCTTCGTGGCAGGCGGGCAGGCGATCTACATCCACACCGGGCTGATCGAGGCAGCGGACACCGCCAACGAGGTTCAGGGCGTGATTGCCCACGAACTGGGGCATATCACCGGTGGTCATATCATCCGGTTCGAAGAAGGGGCGCGGGGCGCCACCGGAATTTCGATCCTGTCGCTGCTGATCGGGGTGGGCGCAGCACTGGCCGGCGCGGGCGACGCAGCGATCGGAGCGATCATGGCCGGACAGCGCGCGGCCATGGGCAAGTTTCTTGCCTTTACCCGGGTGCAGGAATCGTCCGCCGATGCGGCGGGGGCGGAATACCTGTCTCGCGCTGGCATCTCAGGCCGTGGTTCGCTGGCGTTCTTCAAAAAACTGCAGAATCAGGAATTCCGTTATGGCGTCAGCCAGGACGACGAACAGGCCTTCGTCCGCACGCACCCGCTGACCGGTGACCGGTTATCGACCCTGCGCGAGGTCTATGAGAAAGACCCGGCTTGGAATGAACCGGACGATCCGGACCTGCAGGCCCGGTTCGAGCGGATCAAGGCCAAGCTCTATGGCTATCAGGCTGAGCCGCGCCGCGTTCTCCAGGCCTTTCCCGAGCATCGCACCGACGTGCCCGCCCGCTACGCCCGGGCCTACGCCTGGCACAAGGAAGCGCTGATGGACAAGGCGCTGGTCGAAGTCGATGCCCTGCTGGCGACCAATCCGGATGATCCCTACTTCCTCGAACTCAAGGGCCAGGTTCTGCTGGAATCGGGCCGCCCTGCGCAGGCGATCGATCCCTTGCGCCGCGCGACCGAGCTATCCTCGCACCAGCCGCTGATCGCGTCGATGTTCGGACACGCACTGCTGGCAACCGAGGATGCCAGCCACCATCCGGAGGCTGAGCAAGTGCTGCGTGCGGCGGTTGCCCGCGATCGCTACAACCCCTTTGCCTGGTATCAGCTGGGCGTGGTGTTCGCCGCCCGCGGTGATATGCCGCGCGCCAGGCTGGCCACGGCAGAGCAGCAGGTGATGAGCCGCCAATACACCCTCGCCCTGCGCAGCGCCCAGGCGGCCGAGGCAGGGCTTCCCGAGGGGACGCCTGACTGGATCCGGGCGCAGGACATTTCGCTGCAGGCCCGGGCAGCGCTTGAACAGCAGCGTGACCGGCGCTAGCCCCGGGGCATGACACGTACCCTGTTTTTCGCCGCGCTGGTCGCGCTTGTGTCTGGCTTCGGCGGCGCGGCATTCTGGTCGCTTAGCGGCCTTGGAGACGCGCAAGTACGGCAGTACCTTGTGGCCAACCCGGACATCTTGCCGGAAATGGCCGAAGCCTTTGAACAGCAGCAATCGGCCAAGCGTCTTGCCGATATTGGCGACGATGTCACCCGCGCCTTCCCCGGCGCAGTTCTGGGCAATCCGCAGGGTACGGTGACGCTGGTCGAATTCACCGATTATGGCTGTACATATTGCCGCGCCAGCCTGCCACATGTCGAGCAGCTGATCGCTGCCAACCCGCAGCTCAGGGTGGTCATCCGCGAATGGCCGATTTTCGAGGGCAGCGACGAAGCCGCCCGGATGGCGCTGGCGGCGGCCAGGCAAGGCAAGTTTGCCGCGTTCCACAATGCCATGTTCATCCAGGGCCCCCCTAACCCGGCGCGGGTGGAGGCTGCCGCCCTTTCTGCCGGGCTCGATCTGGCCGCCGCCCGGGCCTATGCCGTCTCGCCGGAGGTCGATGTCGAAATCGCACAGAACCGCGGTTTGGCCCAGCAGCTTGGCTTTACCGGCACACCGAGCTGGGTGGTCGGTGGACAGACTCTGGTCGGCGCGGTTGGCCCCGAATCGCTGCAACGGGCGATCGACGCGGCAGTCGGCCAGGCCGGCACCTGAGATGCGTTCGTGGCTCGCGGTAATCGCGGGCGCTATGCTCGCCGCAGGGGCATCGGCGCAGGCCACTGCATCAGCAGCCACGACTGGCCCCGCCGCCGCTTATCTGGCGCTCCAGCAGCGAGATCAGATGCTGTTCCGGGCCGGCTGGCGACTGACAACCGGCAATGCGCCGTTCTGCGCCCGCACCATTCCGGCGATCGGGGCGCTTCTGCTCGACACCACAACTTATCCCGATCCTGCCGCTGCGCGCGCGGCGTTCGGCCTGCAAGGCGACATCGCGGTGCAGGCGGTCGCCACCGGCTCGCCTGCCGCCCACCGGCAGCTGCCAGTCGGAGCCTCGCTGACGAGGCTGAACAACCGCGAGCTGGCGGCGGACTTTCCGCCGGCTCAGCCGGCCTGGAAGCGGTTGATGGCAATCACTGCTGCGCTGGAACAGGCACTCCAGCGCGATCGCGAAGTCGAAGTGGCGTGGCAAGAGCCGGACGGCGCTTTTGCCTTTGCCCGGATCGGATCGGTGCCAGCCTGCGCCAGCCGGTTCGAAGTGACCGGGATCGGCGATCGCGCCGCTGCCGATGGCGAGCGGGTGCTGTTCGGGGACCGGTTCCCGGGGTTCGACTGGCCGGAAGAGGAGTTTGCCGCAGCCGTGGCACACGAACTGGCGCACAATCTGCTCGGCCATCGCGCATGGCTTGACCGGCATGGTCGCAGCCGCAGCAATATCCGCCGGACGGAACACGAGGCAGACCGTCTGGCCCCGTGGCTCCTCGCCAACGCCGGTTACGATCCCGCCGCCGCGGTGCGACTCATGCGCCGCTGGGGCCCCGAGCATGGCGGCGGCCTGTTTCGCAAGCGCACCCATGCCGGATGGGACGAGCGCGCAGACATGATGGCTGCCGAGCTGCCGCAGGTTGAGCGCGCGCGGGCAAATGCCGACAAAGCCGACTGGAGCCGCTATTTCCGTCGCGACACCGGCGAATAAAGCCTACTCGGCCGCTTCAGCCGGTTCGTCCAACTGGTACAACGTCCGTAAGGGCCGGGCCATGACCCGGCGCACCATCGGCTCGAAGAACACAAGCGGTTCGCTCTGATAATCCGGGTCGAATGCCGCCTGATCGTACTTCTCGCAGAACTCTGCACAGGCTTCGAAATGCTCGTGATCGCGGAACTTCTCGCGCGAGTGCTGGTCCATGCCGAGATAATGGAAGTAGTAATAGCCCTGGAAATGGCCGTGGTTCTGGCAGATCCAGTGCAGTTCCTCACGCACGAACGGCTTGATGATCGCGGCGGCCACATCGGGGTGGTTGTAGCTGCCCAGCGTGTCGCCGATGTCGTGCAGCAAGGCCATGACAACGTATTGCTCGTCCCGCCCGTCACGGTGCGCGCGGGTGGCGGTTTGCAGCGAATGCTGCAGCCGGTCGATCGGGAAACCGCCGAAATCGCCGTCAAGGAGGCGCAGGTGATCGAGCACCCGGTCAGCCACACCGCCCGCGAAAGCGCGGAAATGGCCGCCGATGATCGCCCAGTCTTCGGCCGTCCCTTCCTTCATCTGGCGAAACTTCGCCCGCTCGTGAACATCGTGCTCCACCGTATCAGCCATTGTCTCTCTCCTCCGGCGGCAAGTGTAGCGCACGCGGCGGGCAGCGCAAAACACATCTGACGCGGGGCTGCGAAATGCGCTAGAGCCGTTGCCCATGGCCCTGATGCCGTTTCAGCCCACGCCGTTCTTCGCTGACAAGAACCGAGCGTTCTGGACCCTCCAGTTTGCGGGCTGGGGCGGGGTGCTGCTGCTGCGCGCGATGTCTGCCTTTGCCAACGGGCAGGAACTCAGTTTCCTCGCCATCATTCTGGTCTTCACCATCACGGGCTTTTCGCTCAGCCTGCTGCTGTCGCCGGTTTATCGCCTGCTGATCAATCGCCGCCCGGTGGTGACCTGGGGTGCGACCGCAGCCGTGTTGCTGGTCGCGGTTAGCCTCCATGCCTTCATCGACAGCTGGGTGCTGGGGCTTTACCGGAGCGACACCGATACGGGTTTTGCCCAGCTGTTCATTGGAATATTCTTCCTCAACCTGTCGCTGCTTGGCGCATGGTCGGCGCTCTATTATGCGATCAATTTCTTTCTCCAGGTGGAAGAGCAAGCTGACCGGCTGGAGCGACTGGAAGCCCAGGCCACCAGCGCGCAGCTGGCCATGCTGCGCTATCAGCTTAACCCGCACTTCCTGTTCAACACGCTGAATTCGATCAGCACGCTGGTACTGCTCAAGCAGACCGAACCGGCCAATGCCATGCTGACCCGCCTGTCAGGCTTCCTGCGGCATACGCTGCTGACCGAACTGACCGGCACGATCCCGCTGGCGGAAGAGGTGGAAACGCTGCAACTCTACCTCGATATCGAGCGGATGCGGTTCGAGGAGCGACTGCGCACGCGGTTCGAGATCGAACCGGCCGCCGAACAGGCACTGCTGCCCGCGATGCTGCTGCAACCTTTGGTCGAGAATGCGATCAAGTATGCCGTTACCCCGCAGGAAGAAGGTGCGCGGATTACCGTGACCGCCAAAGTGCTCGGCAACCGGCTGCGGGTGATGGTGTCGGACACCGGGCCGGGGGCACAAGGGCCCGGACGTCGTCCGCTGCCTGACGCGGTGACCGGCAAGCGCACGGTCTCGACCGGGGTCGGCCTGCCGAATATCCGCAACCGCCTGGCGCAAGCTTACGGCGACAGCCATCGCTTCGAGATACGCACCCCGCCAGAAGGCGGTTTTACTGTCGTTATCGAGATCCCATATGAGCTGGCAGGCACGTCATCGGCTTCGGATACGCCTACGCCGCCTGTCGCCACGCTCGCCAGCCCGGCCCTGCCTGCCTCCTCCTTCTCCCCAGGAACCCTGACATGACCATCCGCACCATCCTCGTCGACGACGAAAAGCTCGCCATTCAGGGCCTGCAGCTCCGTCTGGCACCGTTCGAGGACGTCGAGATCATCGCCACTTGCGCCAACGGACGTGAGGCTATCCGCGCGATCAAGACCGAAAAGCCTGATCTGGTATTTCTCGACATCCAGATGCCAGGTTTCGACGGCTTTTCGGTGGTCAAGGGGGTGATGGAGCTTGAACCGCCATTGTTCGTGTTTGTCACCGCGTTCGAAGAACACGCGATCCGTGCGTTCGAGGCCAACGCGGTCAATTACCTGATGAAACCGGTCGATGAGGTGAAGCTGGCCGACACGATCGAGCGCGTGCGCCAGAGGCTGGCGGAAAAGCGCAGCGCGGAAGAAGCCGAAAAACTGATGAACGTGCTCAGCGAAGTCGCACCGGAAGCGGCCGAGGAATTCGTCGAGAACGAAACGGGCGAAACCGGCGACCGGTTCGAAAAGCTGATCAACATCAAGGACCGCGGCCAGATATTCCGGGTCGAAGTCGATTCGATCGAGCATATCGAGGCCGCCGGCGATTACATGTGCATCTACACCGGCGACAATTCCCTGATCCTGCGCGAGACGATGAAGGATCTGGAACGTCGACTCGATCCGCGCAAATTCCAGCGCGTGCACCGGTCAACCATCGTCAACCTTGATCAGGTTCGGCAGGTCCGTCCGCACACCAATGGCGAGTGTTTCCTGGTGCTGGAGTCCGGGGCAGAGGTAAAGGTGTCGCGCTCTTACCGCGATGTGGTGGCGCGCTTCGTCCACTGATGTTCCCCGGGGGGCCTCCCCTCCATTCGTAACGAGCGCAGAGCGCAGCCCGAAGTCGAGATACCCGCGCGACGTATCTCGACTTAGCTCGACACGAACGGCTAGGATGGGGCATGACAAATTTTTCAATTCCGGGCTTTGATCTTGACCGCTTCGTGCGCGAAACCCTTGCCGAAGACCTGGGCGAGGGCCTCCCCGATGGCGGCCGCGATGTCACCTCGGAAAGTGTGATCCCGGCCAACGCGCGCTTCTCCGGGGTGATGGACAGCCGCGATCCGATCGTCGTCGCCGGGTTGCCGATTGCCGAGGCGTTCTTCCGCGCGCTGGATCCCGAGATGACAATCGCGCTGCTGGTCGGAGAGGGCGAGGAGGTGCCGCCGGGCACGGACCTGATGCGGCTGGAAGGCAATGCCCGCGCCATGCTGACGGCCGAGCGCAGCGCGCTCAACACCGTCCAGCACCTCTCCGGCATCGCCACCCTGACCCGCGAATATGTGCGCGCGATGGACAATCCCGCCTGCACCCTGCTCGACACGCGCAAGACCATCCCCGGCCTGCGCCATCTGGAAAAATACGCGGTCCGCATGGGCGGTGGCAGCAATCACCGTATGGGCCTGTGGGATGCGGCGATGATCAAGGACAACCATGTGCTGGTGGCAGGCTCGGTTGGCGAAGCGGTGCGCCACGCGGTCGAGGCCGGGGTCAACGAAATCATCTGCGAGGTCGACCGGCTCGACCAGATCGAACCGGCGCTGGCGGCTGGCGCGACCCGCCTGTTGCTCGACAATATGGAGCCCGAAACGCTGCGCGCCGCCGTTTCGCTGGTGGGCGGGCGGGTTCCGACCGAGGCCAGCGGCGGGATCAACCTCCAGACCATCAGGGCCAAGGCGGCGACGGGGGTGAACTTCGTTTCCGTTGGCCGCCTGACCCAGAGTGCGCCCGCCGCCGATATCGGGCTGGATTTCACCGCGCTGTGAAACAGGCACGTGGGCCTCGCCCATGGGCCGTTCGCATTTTCGCGCTAGTTCTGGTTGGTTCCGGCCTTTGGAACTTTGCCATTGCCTTGGGCCCGGCCCTGGCAGAGGCGAACGAGGAATACCGTATCGCACGGGTCTCTGTCCTGAGCGCCCAGCTGTTGATCGTTATCATACCTGTGGCAGCCGTCTGGTTCCTTGCCAGCCGCATTGCCAAATGGCTGATGGCTACCGTCTCGGCTGTTTCCGCTGTCTGGGCCACGGTACAGGCCATTCGGTTGCTAGACTTCGGTATTGACCAGGTGCTCTGGCTGTTGTCCGATTGGGCCAGGTATTCGCTGGTCGTTCTGCTGTTTACCCCTTCCGCACGGCGCTGGTTCGCGTCACAATGCACGCACGATGCCAAAGCGCCTGAATAGACTGGCGATAGTGTTGGGTCTGCTTGCAGGCGGCCTGCCCGCCGTTGCCCACGCCCAAGCCTATCAGTGCCGGATGCCCGAGCGGATTACCGTCCCGCACATCACGCCCGAGGCTGGGGAGCGCCGCGTACCCGTTACCGGCTACACCCTCTCGCTCAGCTGGGCGCCGGAGTTCTGCAAACCGCGCGAGGGCGAGCTCCGCCATGCGCTGCAATGCTCTGGCAGCAACGGGCGGTTCGGTCTGGTGGTTCACGGGCTGTGGCCGGAAGGGCGCAGCACCTGGCCGCAATGGTGCCGCACCTCGCGCAACGTCTCGCCGGTGGAGGCGCGGCAGAACCTGTGCATGATCCCGTCGGCCAATCTGGTGGCGCGCCAGTGGGCCAAGCACGGCAGCTGCATGGCGCGCACGCCAGAGGGCTATTTCAAGGCCACCCGAATCCTGTGGAACAGCCTGACGCTGCCCGACCTCGACCGCCTCTCGCGCGAGGACCGGCTCACCGCCGGGCGCCTGCGCGAGGCGTTCGTCCTCGCGAACCCGCACTGGAAGCCGGAGATGATCGGGGTTCGGCTCAACCAGCGGGGCTGGCTGGAAGAACTTCGGCTTTGCTACGGCAAGGATTTCATGCCGGCTCGCTGCAATGCCAGGCAACTGGGCGCGCGGGATAGTGCGGGCGTGAAGATCTGGCGTGGCCTCTAGCGCCGCTCCTTGAAAAATTCGCGCAGCAGTTGCGCCGCCTCACTCTCGCCGATGCCGGAATAGACCTCGGGCCGGTGCAGGCACTGCGGCTGGTCGAACACCCGGGCGCCGTGTCCCACCGCGCCGCCCTTGGGATCGCTGGCGGCATAGTAGAGCGTGACCACACGGGCGTGAACAATCGCGCCTGCACACATCGCGCAGGGCTCCAGCGTTACCCATAGCTCGCACCCCTCCAGCCGCTCGTTGCCGAGCGCCCGGGCGGCGGCGCGAATGGCAACGATCTCGGCGTGGGCGGTCGGATCGTGGAGGCCGCGCGGGGCATTGCGGCCCTCGCCGATCACCGCGCCATCCTTGACCACGACCGCGCCGACCGGCACTTCGCCCGCTGTGGCGGCTTCGCGGGCCAGCTCCAGCGCGCGCTGCATCGGGTGCGGGAGAGGCCAGCGGGTCATCGCTGTCGCGCTAGCGAGCGTGCGCACCGCGCGCAACTTGCTTGACGATTCGCCAGCCCGAGGCTAAGCGCGCCGCTTTCCGGGATACCCCGACAGAAACGCGGGCCTTCGACCTTGGTTGGCGGCCCCCACTGCAAACGGACGAGAAATACCATGTCGCGCATCTGCGAACTGACCGGCAAGGGCCGCATGACTGGCCACAATGTCAGCCACGCCAACAACAAGACCAAGCGGGTGTTCCTGCCCAACCTGCAGAACGTCACGCTGATGAGCGAAAAGCTGGAACGCAGCTTCAAGTTCCGCGTCTCGACCCATGGCCTGCGCTCGGTCGAGCACAATGGCGGACTCGACAACTGGCTGCTCAAGACCAGTGACGAGAAGCTGTCAGCCAATGCATTGAAGGTGAAGCGCGAGCTGAAGAAGGCGGCAGCCGCCGCCTGATTTAGCTGTTATTCTGAAAGGCGCGCCGGGCTTGCCGGGCGCGCCTTTTGCGTGTCCGGTTGTTGCACGGCTGGCGTCCACCGCAGGCGATAGAGCAGCGTGCGCTGCAGCGCGGCGCCGTTGTCGTCCGAGATCAGCCACAGCGTCAGAGCGCCATCCGCGCGCGGCTCCACCGCCAGCCCTTCGAAATTGTCGGTTGGAAGGTCGAGGCCGAAGCGCGCCACTTCCTCCCCCCGCCACTGGCCGCCCGCGCGAATCGCGGCTGGATCGGCAACCAGCAGCCGGGCCGAGAAGCGCGGCGGGATGAACCCTTCGATAGCCCGCAGCAGGATCAGCACCCGCCCGTCGGGCAGCGCGGCCATATCGGTGGCGCGGTAGGGTTTTGGCGGGACGAACCCGAACGATATTGATTCGGCGCCATCGACCGGATCGCCGTCGAACAGGAGCGCCGGGTAACCTTCGCCCACCCATTCGGGCGAGCCTTCGCCCAGGATGATAAAGCGCCCGTCATCCAGGCGGGCCATGGCTTCCGGCCCCCGGTTGCCGGGCCAGTTTTGCATCCCCGGCGGCCGCGCCCGCTCCGGCGGGCCCAGTGTGAGGTCATGCCGGTCCACGCTGTTGGCCCCTTCATAGGCGATCCACAGCCGGCCGGTCCGGGGATCGAAGGTTGCGGCCTCTGCATCGACCTGGCGCTTGTCGCTGACTACCTCGCCGCCGATCACCCCGAAGCGGGGGGGCGGCCCCGCGCGCCCCGGCGGGGTAAAGCGCAGCCAGCGCCCCCGGTCGCTGACCGCCAGCAAGGTGCCATCGGGCAGGGCAACCAGCCCGGAATAGCCGTGGAAATGGCTGTTGGGGCTGGTCAGATGCCACACCCCTTCGATCATGACCTCGCCCGCCTGGCGGCTGGCCACGGCCAGCGGTTCCAGCCGAAGGATCGGGCGCAAATCCTCGACCAGACCCGGCCCGCGCAGCCATGTGCCAGGCGCGAGCCCAGCGGCAATCACCGCCAGAAGGGCAAACCGAACAGTCCGGCGCATCCGGCGGTTCAGCGCATCGGGCCGGTAAACAGCAGGGGGTCGAGCCGCGCGTCGCGCCACTTGATACCCCAGTGGAGGTGCGGCCCGGTGGTCCGTCCGGTGGCGCCGAGGTTGCCGACATACTGCCCCTGCCGGACCACTTCCCCTTCCTGCACCGCCAGTTTGGAACAATGCAGGAAAGCACTGTTGAGGCCATTGCCGTGGTCGATGATCAGCAGGTGCCCTTCCAGGCTGAACGGCGTCTGTGCCGCCAGCGTGACCACGCCGTCAGCCGGGGCGACGAATGGAGTGCCGCTCTCACCGGTGGCGATATCGATTCCGGAGTGATAGCTGGCGGGCTCACCCTTGTAGATGCGCTGCGAGCCGAACCGGCCGGAGATCCGCCCCTTGACCGGCCAGATGAATTGCTGGCGCCACCCCTCGACGGCGTGGTCGACGTTGCGCGCGGCGTTGATCCGCGCCAGCTCGGGCCGCCGCCGCTCCATGAACGCCTCGCTCGAGGCGCCGCCAGGGCGACGCGCGACATTGACATGCTCGATCTGCCACGAACGGGGCGAAACCGCGATTGTCTCGGTGACAGTCCGGCCATCGGCCAGCTCCGCCACTAAACGCGCCTCGCCACTGGCGTCGCGGTCAAATGCGGCAAAGAAACTGCCATCGCCGGCCAGCGGCAAGGGGCGGCCATCAAACAGGACACGAACTGCGCCAGCCGGAGCCGTGCCGCGAAGCCAGCCTCCCTGCGTCCGCTCGCCTGCCAGAGCCGTAAACGCTGCAGATGGCCGTGCGACGGGGGCGGCACGGGCAACAGGGGTTGCCCCGCTGTTACCGGGCGTCGCCAGCGGAGCGGTATCGGCGCTGGCAGTTGTTTCACTGGTCACACTGCCGCAGCCGACCAATGCGGCAAACAGCACGAATGCGGGCAAACCGGTGCGGTGCATCAGCCCTCCAGAAACCGGCGGGTGGCGATTTCGGGGGTGGCATATGCCTCCTGCCGCTCGACCGACCAGTAACGCAGCTCTTCCAGCGGGATCACTGCCCCGCTGACCGCGCAGATCACGTGCTGGCCATGGCGCAGCACGCGAAAAGCGCTCGGTCCATAGTGGAGCCTGGCCTCCACATTGCCTCGGTTCATTAACATGGGCGCGCTCCTAGCAGAGTGGCATCAGCCAAACAAATCGTCTTGCCGCGCGGGCGGTATGGTCTTGCGCAGGGGTTTGGCACGTGCCGGTTTGACCGGCGCTGAACCAGCGGGCAGGACATCAAGCGCGCCGTCGGCAAACGTCAACATCAGCGCGGGCTGACCGGCCGCGTGCGCACGGCTGCGGACCAGTTTGCCCGCCGGATCGTGGACCAAAGCAAAGCCCCGCGCCAGCGGTGCCTTGGGATCAAGTGACGCCAGCAGGCGGGTGAGCGCACCCAGCCGATCCCGCTCCGAGCGGACCCGGGTTTCCAGCAAAGCCGGGCTCAGGCGGGTCCGTGCCAGCGCAGCACGGGCATCACGCGCAGTCCGCTCCAGTGTGGCGGGAGCGAGTCGCAAGGTGCCGAGCCGTTCCCGTCCCCGGGCTGCACGGTCAGCAAGCGCGCGGCGCAGCCGTTCGGCTGCCTCATCCAGCCGCTGCGCCTGCGGCTGGAGCAGGGCTCGCGGCGCAGGCAGACGCTGCGTCCGCGCCTCAAGCCGCTCGCGGCCCAATTGCACAGGACGCAGGATGGCGCGCTGCTGGCGGGCACCGTAATCGGCCAGCGTAGCGGCCAGTTCCGCCCGCACCGGAACCGCCATTTCGGCGGCGGCAGTAGGTGTCGGCGCGCGCCGGTCGGCGGCGAAATCGCACAGGGTTGTGTCGGTCTCGTGCCCGACCGCGCTGATCACCGGGATCGGGGATGCAGCAACCGCACGGACCACCGCTTCTTCGTTGAAGCTCCACAGGTCCTCGATCGAGCCGCCCCCGCGCGCCACGATCAGCAGGTCGGGGCGCGGCACGCCGCCGGGTTCGGGGCCGCCTTCGGGTATCGCACCGAACCCGCGCACGGCGGCCGCCACCTGTTCCGCCGCGCCCTGCCCCTGGACCAGCACGGGCCAGACCAGCACGTGGCTGGGAAAGCGGTCGGCGAGGCGGTGCAGAATATCGCGGATCACCGCGCCGGTCGGGCTGGTGATTACCCCGATCACGCGGGGCAGAAACGGCAGAGCCCGCTTGCGCTCTTCGCCGAACAGGCCCTCGGCCGCGAGCCGCTGGCGGGTCTTGTCCAGCAGCGCCAGCAGCGCGCCCTCGCCCGCGATTTCCATCGTGTCGATCACGATCTGGTATTTTGACCGGCCCGGATAAGTGGTGAGCTTGCCGCTGGCGACGACCTCGATCCCGTCTTCGGGCAGGAACGACAGGCGCTGCGCACCGCCGCGCCACATCACCCCGTCGAGCACTGCGTTCTCGTCCTTGAGCGCACAGTACAGATGCCCCGAGGCCGCGCGCTTCACGCCCGACAGCTCGCCGCGCAGGCGGACGAACCCGAACCGGTCCTCCACCGTCCGCTTCAACTGCTGCGATAGCTCGGTGACGGTCAGCGGCGCGGCATTGTCGCCCTGCCGGTCACGCGCTACCAGCCGGCTACCATCGACGTCATCGGAATCGGAAGCGGCCATGAATATCCTTCTGCTGGGCTCGGGCGGGCGCGAGCATGCGCTGGCGTGGAAACTGGCGCAATCCCGCCTGCTCTCGGGGACTGAGGATAAGCTCTATGCTGCCCCAGGCAACCCGGGGATATCTGACCATGCCGATTGCGTTGCGCTGGACGTGACTGATCATGCTGCCGTCATCGCCTTTTGCAACGAGTGCCAGATCGGGCTGGTTGTCGTCGGCCCGGAAGCGCCGCTGGTGGACGGGCTGGCCGATTCGCTGCGCGGCGCAGGGATTGCCGTGTTCGGGCCGTCGCGCGCGGCGGCGCAGATCGAAGGCAGCAAGGGTTTCACCAAGGACCTGTGCCAGCGCGCCGGGATTCCGACCGCAGGCTATGTCCGGACCACCTCGCTCGATCAGGCCCTGCGTGCGCTTGATACGTTCGCCCCGCCTTACGTGCTGAAGGCCGATGGCCTGGCGGCTGGCAAGGGCGTGGTCATCGCCGAATCCCGTGCTGACGCCGAAGCGGCACTTGCCGACATGTTCGGCGGCCAGTTCGGCGCAGCGGGCGCGCAAGTGGTGATCGAGGAATTCATGGAAGGCGAGGAAGCCAGTTTCTTCGCCCTGACCGACGGGGCCAGCGTGCTCTCGTTCGGCACAGCGCAGGATCACAAGCGGGTCGGCGATGGCGACACTGGCCCCAACACCGGCGGCATGGGTGCCTATAGTCCGGCCCGGGTGCTGACCCCCGGCATGCACCGCGAAGTGCTCGACCGGATCATCATGCCCACCGTCCGGGCCATGGCCGACGAAGGCCACCCCTATTCCGGGGTGCTGTTCGCTGGCCTCATGCTTACTGCGGACGGCCCCAAGCTGATCGAATACAACTGCCGGTTCGGCGATCCCGAATGTCAGGTGCTGATGATGCGGCTGGAAAGCGACCTGGGCGAACTGATGTATGCCTGCGCCACCAATGCGCTCGCCAGCCAGCCGCCGGTCCGCCGCTCAAAGCAGGTCGCCTTGACTGTGGTCATGGCAGCGAACGGCTATCCCGGCACGCCGGAGAAAGGCGGCCCAATCAATCTAGGCGAAGCGGAGGCGCATGGAGCCAGGGTGTTTCACGCTGGCACCGCGCGCGCGGACGATGGCACCCTCGTGGCCAGCGGCGGACGGGTGCTCAACGTCACTGCGGTGGGCGTGACCGTAAGCAAAGCACAGGCCGCAGCCTATGCCGCCGTAGATGCAATCACGTTTCCGGGTGGCTTCTGCCGCCGCGACATCGGCTGGCGCGAAGTGGCACGCGAAGCCGGGTAAGGCTCAGCCTTCCGCCTTGCGGTATGGCACGAAGTCTTCGAGAAACACGACCCCGGTGAAGAAATTGCCGGTCCGGTCATGCGTGGTGACATTGTCGAGCCGGCACAACTGCCCCGCACTGCCGTATTTCCGGATGACCAGATAATCGTTGTCATCGAGACTGTCTGGGTTGCGGGTCCGGTTGACCCACAGCGTCTTGCCCTGGCGATAGACCAGCGCGGTTCCGTCAATGATCTGGAGGTTGCCGCCGCCGAAGGTGTTGATGCAGCGGGCCGGTTCACCCGCGACCCGGCCATCAAGCATCCTGGTGAGCTTCAGCTCCCCCTTGCTGGGCGCAGGTACAACTTCTTCCGCCGATGCAGGCATGGCGAGGATAGCGAGGGCGGCGATTGGCAACAGCAGTTTCATCGGTCAGCCTCCTTGCTGCGTAACTGGCGCTCCGTAACCGATTCGGGGCCATGGCGAACAGTCGAATATAATCGATGAACCGAACCTGAGCATCAGCGCTCGCCGCGCCAACCCCGGAGGGTCAGTTCTGCGGGACGGTGAACGTCCCGGTGACCCGCCCGGTGCCGGTTGAGACCGGACCTTCGCCAGTCACCCCGGAAGAGCCCGACGCGCGCCCATCCACGCTGGACACGCCGCTCCGCAGGTCGATTATCAACCGCCCGCCGTTGAGCGTGTCGCCGCCCCGACGCAGGCGGACATTACCGGCCATGGTGATAATCCGCCGGTTGAAGTCGTAGACGGCGACATCGCCACTGGCCGCCTCGTCCGCGCGGGTCACCTGCACCCCGCCAGTGGCAGTGATGCGCTGGATCCCGAGCGACCCGGCATCGGAGTAGTTGACGATGGTGCGGGCGGAACGAACGCGCAATCCGGCCTGCTGGATATCGACATTGCCTGACAGGACCACCCGGTTCTGGCGGTCCTGCAATTCAATCCGATCGGCTGCATAGGATACCGGCGCGTTGGAATTGTGCCCGGCAATCGCCTGGGCGCCGACCTGCATCCCGGCGAACAGCGCCAGCCCGCCGGCGAACCCGGCGAGAGCCCATTTGGGTGCTAGTTTCCAGTGACGGTTCATTGCGGCATCCTCAGTTGCCCCGGCACCATGCGCAGCCGGGCATTGCCGTCAAGCGTGATTGTCCGGGCAGACAGGTCGGCTTCAAGCCGGTCGGCAGAAAAAGTACCGGCCGGAATAACCCCTTCGACCCCGCCCGCGCCAGTCATCCGCCGGGTCTTGAGGTCGATCGAGACATCGCGGGCCACCATGGTGTAGCCGTCAGAGGCAGTCAGCCGGACCGGACCGAACACCCGCATCACTTCGCTGTCGATGGTATAGGCACCCGATTCAGCTGTCAGCCGGGCTGGGCCATCCGCCAGCAGGATCCGCGCCACCAGATCGCTCATCCGCACTACCCCTTCGCTGCTGGAACGCTGCACCGCCTGTCCAGCCTGGAGCGAAAACGGGCGGCCCTGATCGTCCTGCCCGCGATACAGCGCGTTGGCGACTGCCAGCCGCTCGTCGATCAGCGCCACCTTGTTGCGATCGAGCAGGAAGCTCACTTCCCCGCGCGGGCTGAGGGGCGTGATCACCATCAGCGCGGCCAGCACCCCGACACCCATCGGCAGGGCCCGGGCGAGAAATCCGACCAGCCGGTCGTGCCGGCCACCCGGCGCGGCAAAGTGCTGCCGCGCGCTGCGCAGGGCCCGGGCCTGCTCGGTTTCGACATGGTGCTCGGTCAGCATGGTCTGCCTGTGCCCGCCCTCACCTTACATGTGGCTGAAGATGTCGTGCTCGGCCCAGCCCGCCAGATCGAGCCGCGCCCGCGCCGGGAGGAAGTCGAACGCGGCCTGGGCCAGTTCGGTCCGCCCTTCACGCGCCAGCCGCTCCACCAGGATCGCGTGCATACGGTGGAGAAAGCGCACATCGCTGGCAGCATAGTCACGCTGCGCCTCGTTGATCACCGGCGCGCCCCAGTCGCTCGACTGTTGCTGCTTGGAGATGCTTTCTCCGAGCAATTCCTCGACCAGGTTCTTGAGGCCGTGGCGATCGGTGTAGGTGCGGGTGAGCTTGCTGGCGATCTTGGTGCAGAACACAGGCGCGGCCGTGACGCCGAGATAATGTTCGATCGCGGCCAGGTCGAACCGGGCGAAGTGGAACAGCTTGAGCCGCGCCGGATCGGCCAGCACAGCCCGCAGGTTTGGCGCGGCATAATCGCTTCCGACCCGGAACCGGACCAGATGTTCGTCGCCCTGCCCGTCGCTGATCTGGACCAGGCACAGGCGGTCCCGCGGGGTGATCAGGCCCATGGTCTCGGTATCGACTGCCACCGGACCGGGCGCGAGCACGCCTTCGGGCAAATCTTCTTCGTGGAAATGTACTGCCATAAGGCTCTGCCCTTAGGCCGATTGGGGATGGGAGGGAAGGGCTGCTGGCAAGCGGCCGGATAGCGCGGTATCGCCGTTCCAATGAGCGAGACCGTTCCCCCGTCCTGGCAACCGGTGCTCGGACCGGTATTGGCCACCCCCGAGGCGCGGCGGCTGGGGGGGTGGCTGCAGGCCGAGGAAGCGGCCGGCAAGCAGGTGCTCCCGCCCCGCGGAAGCCGGCTCGCAGCCCTGGCGCGAACCCCGCTGGAGTCCGTTCGGGTGGTGATCCTGGGGCAGGATCCCTACCATGGGCCGGGACAGGCGATGGGCCTCAGTTTTTCCGTCCCACGCGGCGTGGCGGTGCCGCCCTCGCTGTCCAACATCTACAAGGAACTGGCCAGCGACCTCGGCCTGCCCCGGCCCGAGCATGGCGACCTCGGTACGTGGGCAGGGCAGGGAGTGCTGCTGCTCAATGCCACCCTGACAGTCGAGGCGCACAAGGCCGCAAGCCATGCCGGCAAGGGATGGGAAACAGTGACCGACGCCTGTGTCCGGGCGGTTGCCCTGCGGGAGGAGCCCAGCGTGTTCGTGCTATGGGGCAGCCATGCGCAGGCCAAGGCCGCCCGGGTCCCGGAAATCGGCGCCAGCGGGCGGCATCTGGTGCTGCGTAGCCCGCACCCCAGCCCGTTATCGGCGCATCGCGGGTTCTTCGGGTCGAAGCCGTTCAGCAAGATCAACGCCTTTCTCGAAGCAGCCGGGCGAGGGGCGATCGACTGGCGGTTATGAAACGGCGAGGGGCTTGGCCCGGGCACGGCATGATGGCACACAGTCTGCCGGGCAGGCCGACCGACGAACAGGGAGAGGGTGATGAGGCATACACAACGCTGGCTGGCGGGATGCGCGCTGATGGCTGGGGCCATGGCCCTGCCCGCGCACGCTGACAACCATGCGCCGGCACCAGCGGACGAGGCCCAGGCTGCTGGCGAGACTGCCAGCCAGGCAGCGGCTCTGTCAGAAACCGTCACCCTGGCCGCTTTATGGATCGACACGCAGCGCCGTTATGGCCGCATTCCGGCCATCTCGGTGGCACTGGCGCGGGGCGACCAGACAGTCTGGTCACGCGGGTTCGGCACGATCGACCGCAAGGGCCGCATCCCCGCCACCGGTGACACGATTTATTCGATCTGCTCGATCTCCAAGTTGTTCACCGCGATTGCAGTGATGCAGCAATGGGAGGAAGGGCGCGTGCGGCTTGACGAGCCGGTGACGACCTATCTGCCGTGGGCCACCCTGGCCCCGGACGAGCGGGAGAGCGTGCCGGTGACCCTACGCGGGCTGCTGACCCATTCAGCCGGCCTGCCGCGCGAATCGGCGCACCCCTATTGGACCGGACCGGATTTCCCCTTCCCCAGCCAGGCCGAGATTCGCGCCGGCATACCCGGCCAGCCGCCGCTCTATCCGGCGGCGACCACGTTTCAATATTCCAATCTAGGGATGACGCTGGCGGGGGATACGATCGAGGCAGTCAGCGGACAGCTCTATGCCGACTATGTGACCACCCGGATCCTTTCCCCGCTCGGGCTGGATGATACCCGCCCCGGCATCCCTGCGGCGCTGCATGGCAAGGACATGGCCGTGGGCTATGGCGCCCTCACACCGGCGGGGGAGCGGCCGGAAGTCAGGTTGTTCGATCCCCGCGGGATTACGCCTGCGGCCGGTTTCAGCTCTACGGTCAACGATCTGGCCCGGTTCGCCACCTGGCAATTCCGCCTGCTTCGCAGCGGCAAGGCTGAAGTTCTGCGGGCCTCGACCCTGCGCGAGATGCACCGGGTCCATTATATCACGCCCGACCGCGACACGAGCTGGGGCCTCGGCTTCGCCGCTTACCAGATGGACGGGCGCAACATGGTCGGCCACGGTGGCAGTTGCCCCGGCTATCGCAGCACCCTGATGATCGACCCGGCCAGCGAGACCGCAATCGCGGTGGCGATGAACGCAATGGACGATCCCGGCTTCTATGCCCGCGGGCTCAGCGCCCTGCTGGCCAACCGCCTTAGCGCGAAGACTTTCCCGGATCCGGAAGCCGGGCCGGTCGATCTGGCCGCATACGCCGGGCTGGTTGGCAGCCAACCATGGGGCCCGGATAGCGTGATTCTGCCCTGGGCCGGCGGGCTGGCCTGGGCCGAGTTGGCGACCGGCGATCCGCTCGGAGACCTGACCCGATTGAAGCCGCTCGGCGGTGACCGGTTCCGCGTAGTCACCGCGAAGGGGGAGGAACGCGACGTTGTGACCTTCGTACGCAAACCCGATGGCACGATTGACCACATCGAGCGGTTCGGCAACCGCTCGCCCTTCCTGCGCTCGCTTCAGACCACGGAGACACGCCCATGAGCCAGCCAGACCCGGTGCTGCTGATCATCGATGGCCCGGTCGCCACCGTGACTCTCAACCGGCCGCAGGCGATGAATGCGCTGAGCAAGGCCATGCGCCAGATGCTTTTCGATGTCATGCGTGCGCTCGATGCGGATGACAGCGTCCGCGCGGTGGTGCTGACCGGAGCGGGAGAGCGGGCCTTTACTGCCGGGCTCGACCTGAAGGAACTTGGCTCCGACGCCTCGGCGCTCGGCGCGGCCAATGCCGAAAGCCCCGCTGTCAATCCGGTCAGGGCGATCGAGCAGTGCCGCAAGCCGGTCATCGGCGCGATCAACGGCGTGGCGATTACCGGCGGGTTCGAGGTAGCGCTGGCCTGCGACGTGCTGGTCGCCAGCACCAATGCCCGGTTTGCCGATACCCATGCCCGGGTCGGCATCATGCCCGGCTGGGGCCTGTCGCAGAAATTGTCGCGGATGATCGGCATTTCGCGGGCCAAGGAATTGTCGTTCACCGGCAACTTCCTCGATGCCATCACCGCGCAGGCGTGGGGGCTGGTCAACCATGTCGTCGAACCCGATGATTTGCTGCCTTTGGCGCAGCGCCTTGCGCGTGACATGGCGCAGATCGACCCCGCGTTTCTGGCACGCTACAAGGCGCTGATCGACGAAGGGTACGCGTCGGACTTTGCCGGCGGCATGGCACTGGAGGCGCGGCTGAGCAGCGCCGCCAATTCCGCCGTCAAGCCGGAGCAGGTCGAGGCCCGCCGGCTGGCGGTACAGGAACGGGGACGGGAGCAGGCATGACTGTGCGAAGCACGATTTTGGCGCTGGTGGTGCCGCTGGCTGTGGCCGCTGGCACTGTTGCGATGGCGCAGAGCGCCCCGGTGCGGTTCGATTTCGGCCAGCCCTATATCGGCGGCGGCCTGCCGGGCGGGGAGATGCTGGTGGGGCCGCCACCGGCCGATGGGAGCATGGCGCTTCAGCGAGATATGGCGGCCAGCGCAGCCCTGCTGGCGCGTGGTCCCGGCCCGCGCTGGCAGATGGCGGCGAACGATGCCGATCTTGGCCCGGGCTGGTTCACAAGGGCTTTTTCCTGTGCCGCCGGCCGGGTGATCGACGATACCGCGACACCGCAGACGGCGCGGTTGCTGCGCCGCGCCGCGGCGGATTTTGGCTCGTCGACCAGCAAGGTCAAGGACCAGTACATGCGCCTGCGCCCGTTCATGAGCAACGACGCGCCGACCTGCACGCCCGGCGATGAAGCCGCATTGCGCGGGAACGGATCGTATCCCTCTGGCCACGCCGCGATCGGGTATGGCACCGGGCTGCTGCTGGCGAGCCTTCTGCCCGACCGGACAGCGCAGCTGGCCGGTCGCGGCACCGCCTTTGCGCGTAGCCGGGCGGTGTGCAACGTCCACTGGCTGAGCGACACCGAGGCAGGCGAAGCGATTGCCGCTGCTACCTTTGCCCGGCTCCATGCGAACGACGCTTTCCGCGCTGACTGGGGCGCCGCCCGCGCCGAACTGGCGGCGGTGCAACCGGTCCCAGTTGATGTGGCGAAGTGTGCCGCTGAAGCGGCTGCGCTGGCGCAGTTCTAGCCGCACCACGCTGCGCTTGCTTTTTGCGCCCCCACAGCTTAAGCGCGCGCCTTCCTGAAAGGGAAGCCCATGCGGGAGGTGGCCTTGCGCCGCTGCTTGACCGCTTAACATGACCCCGGTGCGTGCGCCTGTCGCGCAGGTTCGGGGAACAGTGCGAAAGGATATGGCTTCATGGCCAAGAAGATTGAAGGCTACATCAAGTTGCAGGTGCCTGCGGGCGCTGCCAACCCGTCCCCGCCAATCGGCCCTGCGCTGGGTCAGCGCGGCGTGAACATCATGGAATTCTGCAAGGCGTTCAACGCCGCGACCGATGCGCTCGAAAAGGGTATGCCGATCCCGACCGTGATCACGGTCTATGCCGACCGTTCGTTCACCTTCGTGACCAAGACCCCGCCAGCGTCCTACTTCCTCAAGAAGGCTGCCAACCTCAAGTCGGGCTCGAAAGAGCCGGGCAAGGTTGTCGCAGGTTCGGTGACAAAGGCCCAGGTGCGCGAGATTGCCGAAGCCAAGATGGCCGATCTCAGTGCAAACGACGTCGATCAGGCAATGAAGATCATTGAAGGCTCTGCCCGTTCGATGGGCCTCGAAGTGGTGGAGGGCTAAGGACATGGCAAAGCAGACCAAGAAGCAGAAGACTCTCGCCGCGCTCGACGCTGAAAAGCTCTACGGGTTCGACGAAGCCGTCGCCAAGCTGCGCGAACTGTCGAGCAAGAAGTTCGACGAGACGCTCGAAGTTGCGATGAACCTTGGCGTCGATCCGCGCCATGCCGACCAGATGGTGCGCGGCATGGTGTCGCTGCCTTCGGGCACCGGCAAGGATGTTCGGGTGGCCGTGTTCGCGCGCGGCGACAACGCCGAAAAGGCGCTGGCTGCCGGAGCCGACAAGGTCGGCGCAGAAGACCTGATGGAAGACATGCAGGCCGGCAATCTTGACTATGACCGCGTCATCGCGACGCCGGACATGATGGGCGTAGTCGGCCGTCTCGGCAAGGTGCTCGGCCCCAAGGGCCTGATGCCGAACCCGAAGCTCGGCACCGTCACCCCCAATGTGGAGCAGGCGGTCAAGGACGCCAAGGCGGGCCAGGTCGAGTTCCGCGTGGAAAAGCAGGGCATCATCCATTCGGGCCTGGGCAAGCTGTCGTTTTCGGACGATGCGCTGAAGGCGAACTTCAAGGCGCTGACCGAAGCAGTGGTGAAGTCCAAGCCGAGCGGTGCCAAGGGCAAGTATGTCCGCAAGATCTCGCTCACCAGCACCATGGGCCCCGGCCTCAAGGTTGACCTGAGCGAAGTCGAAGGCGCGTAACCTGTAACACCTCAAGCGCTGGCGACCGGAATGGTGATACAGCGCAATCCAACAGATAAGGGGCCGGGGGAGCAATCCGCCGGCCCTTTTGGTTGGATCAGGTCAGCACAGCATGGCCATGCCGACGGTCAGCGTCTGCTTGGTGCGCAAGGGCACCGCGCTGGCATAGAGGACATTGGAGACGGCCTGCTCGACCAGCCGCGCTCCGCCGACCAGCGGATTGAGTGGGTGGACGGATGCAGTCGCACCGTCCTCCACGGTCGGGGCGGCCGCAGCGTAAGTTGCGGTATGGCATCCGGTCAGGGCCGCCAGGTTCTCACAGAACCGCTCGAACCGGCGGGCAACCACCCGGTTGCGGCGCACCCGGTCGCGGCTCATCAACTCGAAACTGTGCGAGACCAGCGTCACCGCACCGATCCCGTTGTCACGCGCGTGCTCGACCAGGCCGGTTAGCTCCGCTAGCGTCAACGCGGTCACCTGGCCATGGCGCAGGCCGCCGCCAAAATCCTTCATGCAGGCAATCGGCACCTCGATAGTGCCGTGATGCAGCACCGGGCGGCACACTTCCTCCCCCAAAGTGATCGCGCAGACACCCTTGCCGACCAGTGCCGGGGCATGGCTGGTGTCATAGGGAATGCCGATCTCGGCCAGCGCGCGCAGGGTATCGTCGTTGGCACCGTAATTGCCCGCCCGGAACACGGTGGGGCGCGGCGCTCCGGCTGCGACCAGCATGCCGCGGGCCCAGTCCAGAATGCGGCACTGGACGTCGAGCGGGAAGTCCTTGATGTTCTGACCGGTCAGCGAACCGGCCAGCCGGGTGCGCTGTGCATCCCCCGGCGCCAGCGCCAGCCATTCAGTATGGCAGTGCAGCTGAACATCATGCCCGCGCGCGACAATCGGGCCGACCACATCCTCAACCGCTGCCACTCCCCACACCAGCGCCGGCATCGGATCGACGAAGAACACGCCTTTCAGGCCGTGCCGGTCCATCACGTCCATCTGGTATTCGATCCCGACCGGGCCGCTCGGCGTGTCGCACCGGATCGAGCGGGCGAAGTTCTCCGCCCGCGATCCCGGCCCACCCACCCCGGGCAGGTTGGCCGCATATTCGGTATCAATGGTGATATAGACAGCGGTCATTCTGCCACGTTAGTGCAGCAGGCTTAACGGATGGTTGTGATCAGCCTTTGGGAGCCCTGCCCGTGCGCGCAGCGCGATTTTCCCACAGCTCGCGGGCATAGGCCTGAAGGTCGGCCACCTTGTCGACCTCGTCGAGGATCTCGATCCCGAAGATCGTCTCGACCACGTCTTCGAGCGTAATCACCCCAACCATTGTGCCATATTCATCGAACACCAGCATGAAGTGGATGTTCTGCTCGACAAAACGCTTGAACACCCGGTCGAGCGGCAGCGTGTCCAGCGTGGTCACCACCGGGCGAGCCACATCCTCAAGCGTGCCGCCGCTGCCAGGGCCCTGGCGGACGAAATGCTCCAGCACTTCGGACTTGATCACGAACCCCACGATTTCATCCGGCGAGGCACGGTATATCGGAATCCGGGTAAAGGGCTTGTCGGCCACCGCGCCCAGGAAATCATCCAGCGGCATGTCGGCTGGCAGCGAGAAGACCACCCTGCGCGGGGTCATGATATCGGCGGTCAGCACCTTATCGAGGCCAAGCAGGTTGCGCAGGACATTGGTTTCGCGCGGCAGGAGCTGGCCTGATTCCTCGCCCATCCGGGCCACGGCCAGCAGTTCTTCCCGGTGCTGCGGGGCATGGGCCGCCGTGCCGAACGTGATCAGCCGGGTCAGCTGCTGCGCAAACCAGACCAGCGGCGCGAGTGCAGTGATCATGACTGGCAGGACCCGGGCCACGAACGGACCGAGCGCCGCTGCATAGCGGGCACCGATGGTCTTGGGGATGATCTCGGTCAGAACCAGCACCGCCACGGTCAGGCCAGCAGCAAAGATCGCCTGGGTCGCGTTGCCGAACAGCCGGGCATATTCCGCCCCCGCCCCGGCCGCGCCCATGGTATGGGCGACCGTGTTGAGGGTCAGGATCGCGGCCAGCGGTCGGTCGACATTTGCCTTGAGTGCCGCCATCCGGTCCGCCCAGCGGGCGCCGTTGGATTTGGCCGCCTGGATGGCACTCGGCGTGAGAGTGAGCAGCGAGGCTTCCAGCAGCGAGCACAGGAACGAAATGCCCAGCGCCGCGCCGATATAGATCGCCAGCATTGTCATGCGATCATTGCCGTAGACTGCCCCGCCGCCCTCATATCCCGCCGTGCGTCCAGGCGAAACCGAGCCGATCAAGCCCGGCGCACAGGTCAGCCCGGCAGGCATCGAGCGCCGCCTGCTCGGTCGAACGGATCACGAAGTTGGAGCCGACCCGACCTTCGCGAAAGAACGGATAGCTGCCAATCTGGCACTGTTCGTGGGCCTTTTCCACATCGCGCAGCAGCAGGGCGACCTCGCTTTCGGGGATGAACCCGCCCACTGTCTCGCTGAGCAGCGGCGCCCCGCCTTCCAGCTGGCCGGTCAGTGCATCGAGCATGCCGGCGGTGATATGCGGCACTCCGGCCATCAGGAACAGGTTGCCGATGCGAATGCCGGGCGCGCCGGACATGCGGTTGGGAATCAGTTCGGCACCTTGCGGCGCGCGGGCCATGCGCAAACGCCCTTCGTTGAGCCCGCCCTTGTCGGTGTAATAACGTTCCAGGATCGCGCGCGCTTCGGGATGGATGACCACCGGCACACCGAGCGCAGCAGCGACTGCATCGACCGTGATGTCGTCATGCGTCGGGCCAATCCCGCCAGTGGTGAACAGATAATCGTTGCGCGCGCGCAAGGCGTTGACCGCCTCGACGATCCGCTCCTCCACATCGGGCACCACCCGCACTTCGGCCAGGCGGATACCCTGAACCTGCAGCCAGCTGGCCACCTGGGCAATGTTCTTGTCATGGGTGCGACCGGACAGGATCTCGTCGCCAATCACGACGAGCGCGGCAGTAAAAATGCGCTGGCTCATGGCCATGCTGTTAGGCGAGCCGAGCGGCGCGCGAAAGGGCGGATTTAACTATTCCGCCGCTTCGAGCTGTTCCTCCGCCACGCGTGCATTGGCCCCTGCCTTGCGGAAGGCGAGGATTCCGTCATCCACCGGTGCTTCGCGCAGCACCTTGCGGTCATAGACATATTCCTGGTTCAGCCGCCAGGGATAGTCGGTCGCGCTCTTGGGCATGATGTGCTTGCCGCGCTGGATGTAACCGCTGGAGAAATCGAACAGGTCGTCCTCCACCAGCCCGTGGTTCTCGGGCAGGACCGGTACGGCGGTATCGACCCCGCGCTTGTCCATCTCGTTCAGCACCCGGCAGACGAATTCGGAATTGATGTCCGCGCGCAAGGTCCAGCTGGCATTGAGGTAGCCGAACACCACCGCCAGGTTTGGCAGGTTGGAGAACATGCAGCCCTTGTAATAGAACCGCTCGTTGAACTGCACCGGCGCGCCGTCCTGGCTGATCGCGATCTTGCCGGCCAGCGCCAGGTTGAGCCCGGTGGCGGTGACCACGATGTCTGCCTCCAGCATCTCGCCGGTTTCCAGCTCCACGGCGTGCTTGTGAAAGCGCTTGATCCGCCCGGTCACAACGCTGGCCTTGCCCTGCTTCATCGCGCTGAACAGATCATCATCAGGCACCAGACACAGGCGCTGGTCCCATGGATCATAGGGCGGGGTGAATGGCGCAAGGTCGAAGTCCTTGCCCATCGACTTGCGGATGCGCTTGTGCAGCCCGTCCTTGACCTTCTGCGGCTTGTTACGGGCCAGCTTGAAGCTGAAATCCTGCATCTTGATGTTCTTCCACCGGGTGATCCGGTAGGCCAGTTCCTCCGGCAACAGGTCACGCAGCAGGTTGGCCAGCCGGTCCTTGGCAGGGCGCGAAAACATCCAGGTGGGGGTGCGCTGGAGCATGGTGACATGTGCCGCCTTGTCTGCCATCGAGGGCACGATGGTGACCGCGGTAGCGCCCGATCCGATCACCACCACTTTCTTGCCGGTGTAGTCGAGGTCTTCCGGCCAGAACTGTGGGTGGATCACCTGCCCGGCAAAATCTCCGAATTCGAAACCCGGATCGTAAGGTTGATCGTAGTCGTAATAGCCGGAGCCAAGATAGAGGAAATTGGCGGTCATCGCCACGTGCGAGCCATCATCCAGCTCCATCGTCACATGCCAGCGTGCTTCATCGCTGCGCCAGTCGGCCGACACGACCTTGTGGCCGAAACGGATGTGGCGGCGGATGTCCCGCTCGTCGACGATGTGATGGAGGTAATCGAGGATCGCGGGCGCATCGGCGATCGACTTCTCGTGCTTCCACGGTTCGAACACGAAGCCCAGGGTGTGCATGTCGCTGTCGGAACGGATGCCGGGGTAACGGAACAAGTCCCAGGTCCCGCCCAGGTTGGCTCGCCGCTCGACAATCGCGTAGCTGCGCCCCTTGCACAGCATTTCCATGTGCGCCGCCATGCCGATGCCGGAAATCCCGGCGCCAACGATCAGGACGTCAAAATCTGCCGGGTTATCCGATAATCTTGCCAACATTTGCCTCTCCTCTTGACGGAAGGGTAAACCATCGCCGCCTGCTTGGCGAGTCTTGATGGCAATTTGCAACTGACTGGCGTGGCAGGCGCGGCTATGGCGCTGGCATGCCCTCACAGACCCCATTTCTCGCCGCGCTGCCTGCGCTCGCCCTGCCAGCAGTCCTGGCCGCTCCGCTGGCCGCCCAGGAACAACCTGCTGAACGGGCCGAGATCATTGTCGTGACCGGGCAGGGCCTGCCCGAACCGCCGGCAGCGCCTGCCTACGGTGCAGTTGAAATTGCTCGGGAAACGCTGGTTTCAGCCCCGTCTGGGCGGATTGAGGACGTGCTCGGCGGCGTGGCGGGATTCCAGCAGTTCCGCCGCTCGGACAGCCGCTCGGCCAACCCCAGCGCCCAAGGGGTGACGCTGCGCGCACTGGGCGGCAATGCCTCCAGCAGGGCACTGGTCCTGCTTGACGGGGTGCCGATGGGCGATCCGTTCTTCGGCTATATTCCGCTCTCCGCGATTGCGCCGGAACAGCTCGGCAATGTGCGGGTCACCCGCGGGGGCGGATCCGGGCCGTTCGGGGCCGGGGCCTTGGCAGGAACGATCGAGTTGACCAGCGCCGATGCCGCCGCGCTCGGCCCGGTATCTGCTTCGCTGCTCGCCAACGACCGGGGCGAAACCGAAGCGGGCGGGACACTGGCCATGCCGCTGGGCGACGGTTTCGTAACCGTCGGCGGGCGGTGGGACCGGGGCGAAGGCTTCTTTACCACGCCTGCTGACCAGCGGGTTGCCGCGACCGTGCCAGCAGCGTTTGAGAGTTGGTCCGCCCGCCTGCGCGCAGTGGCGCCACTGGCGCCGGATATTGAACTCCAGGCGAGCGGGCTGGTGTTCCGGGACGACCGGACGCTGCGCTTTGCCGGGGCGGAGAGCAGGAGCGAAGGACAGGACGCCAGCGTGCGGCTGGTCGGGCGCGGGCGCTGGCAGTTCGATGCTCTCGCCTATGTGCAGGCGCGTAACTTTTCCAATGTGGTGATCAGCTCGACCCGCTTCACCCGCACGCTCGACCAGCGCAACACGCCCTCGACCGGGCTGGGCGGGAAACTGGAGCTGCGGCCACCAGTGGCGGCGGGCCACGTGCTGCGGCTGGGCATGGATTACCGCAGGGCGTCAGGCGGACTGCAGGAAGAGGCATACAACGCGGTCACCCTGGCCCTGACTGAGCGCCGCCGCGCTGGCGGGGCGACCAGCGACCTGGGGCTGTTTGCCGAGCATGACTGGCGGCTCGGCGCGCTGGTGCTGACTGGCGGGGTCCGTGCGGACCGCAGTGCCGTGACGGACGGGTTCTACCGTGCGGCTACCCCGGCTGGGGCGATCATTTCGGAGACCGTCGCTCCGGACCGGTGGGACTGGACCGTGACCTGGCGCGGCGGGGCCGCTTGGCAGGCAAACGAGGCGCTGCGGCTGCGCGCAGCCACCTATCGCGGGCTCCGGTTGCCAACCCTGAACGAACTTTACCGCCCGTTCGTGGTGTTCCCGGTGGTGACCCAGGCCAATGCGAACCTGCGCAACGAGCGGGTGCTGGGTTTCGAGGCGGGACTGGACTGGCGGCCTGCCGCTGGGGTCTCGCTCGGCGTGACCATGTTCGACAACGAAGTGGAGAACGCCATCGCCAACGTCACCCTCGCGCCCAACCTGCGCCAGCGGCAGAACCTGCCCGCGATCCGGGCGCAGGGAGTTGAAGCGACATTGTCCGCCACGCGCGGAGCATTCGGTTTCGAAGGTTCGCTCGCATGGACCGACGCGGAAGTACGGGGGGAAGGGGCATCGCTGGCACTTGATGGTTTGCGCCCGGCGCAGACGCCGCGCCTTGCCGGCTCCGCCAGCGTTAGCTGGAAGCCCGCGCCCGGCTGGCTGATTTCGACAACCCTGCGGCATATCGGCGCCCAGGTCGAAGATGATTTCAACGTCGATTTCCTGCCCGCGGCAACCACGATCGGCGCCTACGCGCAGGCGCCGCTGTCCGGGAAGCTGGCACTGGTCCTACGGGGAGAGAACCTGACCGGCGAAACCGTGGTCACCCGTAATTCGGGTGGCAGCATCGATCTCGGCACCCCCCGCACCCTGTGGGCGGGGCTGCGCTGGGGCTACTGACGGGCAACCAGTCCGCGCTGCTCCGCCATCCCCATCGACACCAGCAGTGGCTGCGCATCCTGCCGCACCTTGAAGTCAGCCTTGCTGCCCATCCCGCGCCAGCTTGCCAGGATCAGCGACTGGGCGACCGCACCCCCCAGCGTGGTACCGGGGCCGGTGACGATAAACAGGTCGGGCGCGAACTCGCGCGCGGCGACCGTGATGGCGCGGGTAAAGTCATAGGTTTCGGTAACTTGCTGGCCGAGCGTGTAATTCCGCAAGGCGCCTGTGTCGCATGTATGCGGCCACCAGACGGCGCCGCGACCGTCGACCAGCGGCACCTGTGGCTGGCCAAACAGCGCTACGGGCAAGGCGGCACGGCCTTGCTCCGCCACCGGTTCCTGCAAGTGCGTGTGGAATGCCGCATGATTGCCCAGCCGCATCGGGAAACGCCCCTCGAGCGGCTCCGCCTCCGTCTCGAACGCCTTGAGCCCGGCCTCGTTGCCGGCCAGCACCAGCATTCCGCCAAGGTCGATCGACAGCGCGAGCAGGTGACCCTCCCTCATATCAATCCGGGCGACATGATCGAGCAGCGCCGCCTTGCGGGCCGGGGATGCCTGCCAATCCGGCCCGAGGAAGGGATAGACCAGTTGCCCGCCGATCAGTGCCGCCTGCATCAGCGTGCCCATGGTGTTGGCGATGGCGAAGCCGTTTTCCGGCGTTACGGCTCCGGCGCAGGCGAGCGCAGAGTACCAGCCCATCGAATTGCCGGTTACGGCGACCACGTCGATCCGGTCGGGATCAATAGCCAAGGCATCGCCCAGCGTGGCGGCGAAGATCAGGGCCGAGGCATTGTCGCCGCGGGTATGGCGAGCGAGGCTGAACCGTTCCGCACCATCAAGTTCGCTCAGGGTATCCTGCCCCTGGGCCTGGCGCTGCGCATCGAATGCAGTCAGCAGCGCCGGATCGGAGAAATGCCGACCGAGATAGCCCAGCTCATCCTTGTTGTAGGTGCCGCGCCCGGGGCACACCAGCACCGCTGTCTTGCGCCCGCTCATGCCTCGCTTCCCATCAGTGCTGTGGCGGCAGCCACGATGCTGTCGACCGATGGCATGGTTGCGGCATAGGCCGGACCGGTCGGGATGAAGCTGTCCTCAGCCACATGGCGCGCAGTGGGCTTGTCGGTCCGCTCTGCCAGCAGCGCCATGAGCGCTTCGGCGAGGCCGCCAGTGCGGCGGGTTTCGTCGACGATCAACACATTGGCTGCATCACCCAGTGCCGCGATCAGCGCCTCATCCGGCAAGGGGTTCAGCCAGTGCAGGTCGATTACCCGCACATTCACGCCCTGTTGTGCCAGCCGCAGCTGGGCCTGTAGAGACAGGTGCAGCCCGTTGGCGTAGCTGACAATCGCCAGATCAGTGCCTTCGCCATAAGTGGTCACCGCACCAAACGCGATTCGCTGCGAAGGATCAGGATAATGCCGCAGCCACCCGCCATCACCCGGCTCATGCAAATCGCGCATCGGGTAGAGCGCGATCGGTTCGAGGAAAATGACCACCCGCTGTTCCTCGCGCGCCAGCCGCACGGATTCGCGCAGCAGCTTTGCGGCATCGGCACCGTTGGAAGGGCAGCACAGGATCACCCCGGGCACGTCACGCAGTGCGGCAAAGCTGTTGTCGTTGTGGAAGTGCCCGCCAAACCCCTTCTGGTAGCCGAGGCCCGCGATCCGCAGCACCATCGGGTTGGTGAACTGGCCATTGGAGAAGAACGGCAGGGTCGCCCCTTCGCCGCGGATCTGGTCTTCAGCGTTGTGGTAATAGGCGAGAAACTGGATTTCCGGCACCGGGATCAGTCCGTTGTGCGCCATCCCCAGCGCCAGCCCGAGGATCGACTGTTCATCCAGCAAGGTGTCGATAACCCGCGCCTTGCCAAAGCGGGCTACCAGCTTTTGAGTCACGCCGTAGACCCCGCCCTTGGCCCCGACATCTTCGCCCATCAGCGCGATCTCGCGGTGCTCCAGCATCAGGTCGGTCAGCGCCCAGTTGATGCAGCGGCTCATGATCTGGGGTGAGTCCATTGCCTTGAGATCGGCCCCGAACACCTCGGCGCGCGCTTCGGCGGAGGGGGCGTTGCGGTGTGCGTTGGTGCGCCGCGGCGGCACCAGGCTCGCCATGACCTCGCTCGCAGTCCTGAGGCGCGGGCGAGTGACTGCCTCGGCGCGCACCCGCTCGACCCGGGCAAGCGTTTCCTGGTAGATCGCCAGCGCGTGCTCTCGGTCCAGCGCGCCCGCCTCGCCCAGCAGGCGGACAGTGTGGAGCAGCGGATCGTTCGCCTCGTCGGCCTCGACCTCGGCCTTGGTCATGTAGGCGGTCTGCACGTCGGCCCCGGCGTGGCCGTAGAGCCGCACGGTGCGGATATGCAGGAAAGCGGGCCTGCGCCGCTTGCGCACGTAATCCGCCGCCTCGCTCGCGGCGCGATAGGTTTCATAGATGTCGAGGCCGTCACAGGCGAAATAACCCAGGTCCGGACGGCGCGAGAAGTTGGCCGCGATCCAGCCGCTGGGGGTGCGGGTGGAGATGCCGATCCCGTTGTCCTCGCACACCCACAGCACCGGCATCGGCACTTTCTGGTAAGCGGTCCAGCAGCTGGTGTTGATCGCCCCCTGCGCGGTCGAGTGGTTGGCGCTGGCATCGCCGAAGCTGCACATCACGATGCCATCGTCGGGCAGCACGGCGTGTTCAGGCCGCACGCGCTTGGCGAGGCCGATCGAATAGGCCGCGCCGACCGCCTTGGGCAGATGGCTGGCAATGGTCGAGGTCTGCGGCGGAATGGTCAGCGCTTTGCTGCCCAGGACCTTGTGCCGCCCGCCACTGATCGGATCATCGCTCGAGCAGGCGAAGCTCAGCAGCATGTCCCACAGGATCGACTGGCCCGGCACCTGATTGGCGCGCTCGATCTGGAACGCAGCGTCACGGTAATGGAGGAAGGCCATATCGGTCGGGCGCAGTGCGGCGGCCACGGCCGCCATCCCCTCGTGCCCGGAGGAGCCGATGGTGTAGAACCCCTCACCCGCCGCCTGCATCTTGCGGCTAGCGATATCGAGTGCCCGGGTCAGGCAGCCGGTGCGGTAGAGCTGCACCGCCTGCTCTGGCCCCAGCGGCCCCTGCGGCGGCTGTCCTGAAGGCAAGCTACCCCCTGCGACGCGGCGCAGGAAATTCTCGTGTACGATAAGGCTCCGGTCCATTTTCGCGCTTTAGGCGGGAATGGTTGCACGGGAAACTGGATAGTTCGCCTCAGTGGGCCACCATTTCCGGACCCAGACCGAAGGCCGCCAGCAAGCTGATATGCGGCCCCAGTTGCGCCATCAGAAACAACGCGGCCATGATCGCGCCGATAGCGATGCTGCGGCGGTCGCGCACCGCAAAGGCGACCGGGTCCATCTCCACTTCCCCGCGCCGCGCCATCATCCAGATCCGGTTAAGCCAGTAGATCAGCGGAATGCACAGCAGCAGCAGCAAGTCGGGGGCGGCATAGGTCTGGGTGGCTTCCGGCTCGTGCGCAAACAGGGCCAAGATCAGCACCGAAACCATCCCGGCAGCCAGGCCCGACGCCATGATGATCTCTCGGTCTCCCGCGCCCGCTTGCAGCCACGTCAGCATTCCGCGCAGCAGCAGGACCAGCAGCATGATGGTGAGCGATTCCTTTTGCGGTATCCCGGCCGCCAGCGCGAAGGCCGGCCAGGCAAGATAAAGCAACGCCACCGCCTGCGCCTTCTGGCCAAGGCCAATCCGCCGCGCCGCATCGGCCAGCGCCCAGGCCGCGACCAGATCGATCAGAGTGTTCATTGCCAGAGTGCTGGCCGGAGACGCGCCGAACAGGCCCCAGTACCCGGCCAGCGCCAAGGGATAGAACGGCGGGAAATAGGCCCGCAGACCATCGCCGTATCGCCAGTCGTCGGTGACCAGACCGCGCCCATCGCGCACCGCCTGCGCCAGATGAGTGTAGTTCATCGGGTCCGCACCTAGCGTGACGTCCTGGGTCAGGACGGCCGAGCAGACGCGCAGAGCTACGGCAATTGCGACCAGCCCGATAACACCGGCCCATACCGGCGCTGTCCACCCCGGGGCAGCCTTTCCGCCGCCGAGCGTCAATGACGCCGATGCCAGCCACGCCAGCATCAACGCCAGTCCCGTGACCTCGAACCTGACCACTGCATTATAGCCCAGGACAGCGCCAGCGGCGAGGACCATCCCGGCCAGCATCAGGCACAGCATCCAGCCGCCGACTCTCGCCCCCGGCCATGAATCATCCCGCCTCGCCGATCGTGCCAGAACCTGCCGGGACCGGGTCAAGCCGCCATCCTTCCGCATTGTGTCATCATGCCGGCCGTACACCGCGCCGGGGGAGCCAGAGCACCCTACAATTCCTCATAGAACGCAGAGATTCAAGCCAGTTGGGCATTTTTGGCCCCGATGCCGGTCATGAACTGCGGCAAGGGAAAGCTGCCTGATTACGCAGGCTGCTGCGACGATCAGCGATAGGGCATATCCTGGGCCGCCACGACCCATTCGGCATTCTCGCGTTCGACGACAAACCGGTTGCTGCCATCGGGGGTGCTGGTCACCACCACCGCACGTTCGCCATAGACCAGAACGTGGGCGATCGACGCGCGCAGATCATCAGGCGATCCGATGTAATCGCGCACATCGGCCAGTGCAGCGCGAGCCTCGGGATCACTCGCGCCCATCGCCCCGGCAAACGGCAGCCTCGGGTGCAGCCCTGCGCGGATACGAGCGAGGTCATCGCTCGCCAACAGCTCTGCCAGCGAAACGAGCGCTTCGGCCTGTGGACTGGTGCGGGCAGCAGACCCGCTCAGCCGCTCGGTCTGCACGGGAGCGCGGGCAATCGGGGCGCGGAACCGGATATCGAACCCGTAACGGGTTGTGCCATCGCCCCAGTCAGGCATTTCCTGCGCGACAAGGGTGCGGACATGGCCGCTGACCAGATCGCCGTCGATCGTCAGGCCGCTCAGGACAATCTCGCTGCCGTCGAGACCATGCCCCCGACCTTCGATCTCGCCATTCGGGCGTGCCACAGACAGCCGGGCCCACCGGCGTTCGGGGAGTTCTATCTCGAGATAGAGTCCGCGCAGTCCGGCTCCCTCAACCTCGGCGAGAAAGGCTCCCTCACTGGCTGCGGCCAGGGCAGGCACGGCGCGTTGACTGAGGACAATGTGCAGGCGGTGGTTGCCGTCCGGATTGGTGCGCAGCTCTTCCGGGATCAGATATTCATGCGCCACCGCATGGCCTATCTCGACGGCAGGTGCGTCGTCATACTGCAAGCTGCCCGAAGCCGGGTCCTGAGCGGTAAGGGCACAGGACGTAGTCAGGGCCGCCGCTGCCGCCATCCTGCTCCAGAAGCCCATGGTCACCTCTCCTCTTGCCCGACAACACCGTTTTTCCCGCCCTTGCGAACGGGAGCATAGTCGCGCTAGGCCCCAGCTGCGGACGCAGACCGAAGGTATGTCATCTGCCATCCGCGCGGAAGGATAAAGTACGGACGGGCAGACAGCGGTCGATCGTCGCCTTTCCCGGACCCTTGCGATGCAACCTTTCCCTTGGACTCACGACCCCCTTTCGGTCAGCCTGGAAATCATCGGGTGGCCCGGCTCGGCGACATGGGACACCACCGGCCTGTATCCTTGCTCTAAGCGACCAACCAAACCGCTGTGAGCTCCCCTCTATGCCCGTCCGGCGCCAGCGCGGCGCGTAGGGCTTGCAGCAGCGGCGGCAGCCCTTGCGTGAAGGCAAAGGGCGGGTTGATGATGAACAGCCCGGCGCCGTTATAGATGCCGGGCTGATCGGTATCATAGAGCCAATGCTCTACGCACAGGAACTTCGGGATGCCGAGCCTGCGCAGCTTGTCCTTCCACCGCATATGCGCCGGGCGATCCTTCAGGGGATACCAGATCACCGTCACACCATGCGCCCATTTGCGCATGGCGGTGGCGAGGGTTGCGGTGATCCGGGCGCGTTCGTCAGTCTGTTCGTAAGGTGGATCGACCACCACCACGCCGCGCGGGGTGCTAGGCGGCAGCATGGCCAACCACAGCTCGTATGCGTCACGCTGATGCACGGCTGCGGGTGTGCCGCGCATCACACGCCGCAGGGTTGAGGCGTCCTCGGGATGCTTTTCGTTGAGGATCAGGGCATCCTGCGGGCGCACAAGCTGCGCCAGAATGTGCGGCGAGCCGGGGTAAAGTCGCGGTCCAGCCCCCTCACCCGCCCCCGCATTGACCATCTGCACGGCGGCGCGGAAGTCATCCAGCAATGGGTTCGGGTCGGCATAGGCCCGCAGCACGCCCTGTGCGGCCTCGCCGGTGCGCCCGGCCTGATCGCTCTCAAGGTCATAGAGCCCGCAGCCCGCATGGATATCGATCAGAGTCAGAGCAGAGGGTTTCAGCTGCAAAGCCCGGACAAGGGCGATCAGCAGGCTGTGCTTCACGACATCGGCGCTGTTGCCGGCATGGAAGGAATGGCGATAGTTCATCGGGGCTGGAAAACCTTGCGATCTGCCCTGGGCTTAGGCTGAGATTTCTTCATACTGACCCGGCGCGAGTCCCTCGACAGTCCAGTCGCCGATTGACCAGCGCACCAGCCTGAGGGTGGGAAACCCGATTGCCGCCGTCATGCGCCGCACTTGCCGGTTTCGCCCTTCTCGAATCGTGAGCCGCAGCCAGCTGTCAGGAATGGACTGGCGCTGGCGGATTGGCGGGTCACGCGGCCACAGCTCCGGCGCGTCGATGCGGGCAGCCTCGGCCGGGCCGGTCATTCCATCCCTCAGCCGCACGCCCTGCCGCAAACGGTCCATATCCGGCTCCTGCGGATCACCTTCGACCTGCGCCAGATAGGTCTTGGGCAGCTTGAAGCGCGGATCGGCAATGCGCGCCTGCAGCCGCCCATCATCGCACAGCAGCAGCAGGCCCTCACTGTCGCGATCGAGCCGGCCGGCGGGATAGACGCCTTTTACCGCAATGAAGTCCGACAAGGTTGACCGAACCGTCGGCGATCCGCGGTCGGTGAACTGCGACAGTACTCCGAAGGGTTTGTTGAACAAAAGCAGGCGGGCCATCGCGCGTCCATATCGAGCGATCGAGGCTATGTCTCCATGCCCGTGACAGAATGGTGCCGCTTACGTGACTCGAACACGTGACCCCATCATTACGAATGATGTGCTCTACCAACTGAGCTAAAGCGGCATTGCGGGCGCGGAGACGGGACTGCAGCCTGCGCGCGGCGCTCTAGACCATCAGGGCCGATAAAGGCAAGTGGCGCAGATGGCTGGCGGCCGCCGGACCGGGTGGGCCTCAGTTGACCATGCGCTCCTTGCCTTCCCAGTAGGGCGCACGCAGTTCGCGGCGGAGAATCTTGCCGCTTGGGTTGCGCGGCAGGGCATCGATGAAATCGACCGACTTGGGGCACTTGAAGCCTGCAATTCGCTCCCTTGCCCAGGCGATCACGCCAGCCTCGTCAAGATCGCTCCCGGGGCGGCGCACGACCACCGCCTTGACCGCCTCGCCCCACTTGTCATCGGGCACCCCGATAATGGCGACATCGGCGATGTCGGGATGGCCGAACACCGCGCTTTCCACTTCTGCCGGGTAGACGTTCTCGCCCCCGGTGATGATCATGTCCTTGATCCGGTCCTGGATGTAGAGATAGCCCTGTTCGTCCAGAATGCCGGCATCGCCGGTGCGGAACCAGCCGCCTTCGATCATCGCCTTGGCGTTTTCTTCCGGGCGGTTCCAGTAGCCAAGCATGACGCTGTCACCGCGGATCGCGACCTCACCGATCTGACCCGGGGGCAAGGGCCGGAGTTGCTCGTCGAGAATTGCGATTTCCGTGCCGGGCAGCGCCTTGCCCGCCGAGGTCATGACCTGTTCGCGGCCAACCACGTTCTCCGGCTTGTGATCGTCCGGCGGCAGGCTGACGACGGTGCCGAAGGTCTCCGTCAGGCCGTACAGTTGCGCAAAATCGCACCCGAGCCGCTCCACCCCCTGCTTGAGGAGGTCCAGCGGAATCGGGCTGGCACCATAAGTCAGGCCGCGCACGCTGGAGAAATCGGCGCTTGCCGCCGCCGGATGGGACAACAGCAGACGGATCGCGGCGGGGACGAGGAACAGCCACTTGACCCGGTAACGCTCGACATCGCCGATCAGCAGGACTGGATCGAATTCGCGGTGGATCAGCAATTCCTGCCCGCCAAGAGCCGCGCCAAGCGCCGTGCCGACCCCGGCGATATGGCCATAGGGCATGGCGAGGATAATGCTGTCGCCCGGATCAGCACAGTACCAGTAGATATTGTGCTGCTTCATCAGGGGCCGCATGTGGGTGCCATTGTGATGGCTCAGCACCACACCCTTGGGCAAACCGGTGGTGCCGGAGGTGTAAAGCTGGAGCAGGGGGTCCTGCGGGCCGACCGCAGTGGTCACCGCAGCTTCGCTCTGGGCATCGCGCCAGGCGGCAAAATCCTGCTCGATCGAGACAATCCGGCCGTCGAATTCGACATCGGCAAATTCATCCTCGCGGAACAGCACCTGGGCACCGGAATCGGCCATGATGAATTTAACTTCGGCCGGGGCCAGCCGCCAGATGATCGGGATGAACACCATGCCCGCCCGCGCCGCGCCCAGCGCCAGTTCCACAGCGTGGGCGCTGTTCTTGCCGAAATAGGCGATGCGGTCGCCCTTGCTCAGCCCCATTGCAGCCAAGCCATTGGCGATTTGCGTCACATGCCGATCATAATCGCGGTAGCTGGTTACGGCATCGCCATAGCGCAGCGCGGTCTGATCGGGCCGGGTCGCGGCATGGAAGGCCAGCGCATCGCCATAGGTCGGGTGGTAAAGTTGGCTGCCGGACATCGGTATCCTCTCCAGAGGTAGCCGAATCGTGATCTGTCCGGCCTTCGGGCGGAACCTAGGCAGGTTTGCTTAGCGGCGTAAACTGCTGGCGTTACGTCAGGCAAAGCCCCGGTCAAGAAATTGCAAGGCGCAACCTGCGAGAACGGCGGTGCCGCTGGGCATGGCTGCCTCGTCGACATGCATCCGGGGCGAATGGATCGCGCAGCACTGGCGCCAGTCCTCGCCTGCCTGCGCCACGCCGAGGAACAACATCGCGCCTGGCACTTTCTCCAGCACATAGGCGAAGTCTTCCGCGCCCATGATCGGGCCCGGCAGGTCGCGCCAGGCCTGCCCCCCCAAAGCGGACCGGGTCACCTGTGCCCCCAGTTTGACGGCGCGGGCGTCGCAGATGGTAACCGGGAAGCCTTCGGTAATCGTTACCTCGGCTTCGACCCCGTGCGCATATGCGGTGTGGCTGGCAACCTCGCGCAGCAGGGCATGAAGCTGGGCGCGATGCCCGGGCGACAGACTGCGCAGCGTGCCGCGCAGGATTGCGAAGTCAGCGATCACATTGTGCGCTGTCCCGGCATTGATCTGGGTCACGGTCGCCACCACCGCGTCGGCGGCATTGAAGCGGCGGGTGACCATCGCCTGGATCGCAGAGACGATCGCGCAGGCGGCCGGAACGGGATCGCGCGTGTCGTGCGGCATGGAGGCATGGCCGCCCCGCCCCGTCACCACGATGTCGAACTGGTCGGCGGCCGCAAGCAGAGGGCCCGCCCGGCCACCAATCACGCCGTGCGGCGCGTTGGGCATGATGTGGAGCGCGAAGGCAGCATCGGGCAGTGGGTCAAGCAACCCGTCATCAAGCATGAAGCGGGCCCCGTGATAGCCCTCTTCCCCCGGCTGGAACATGAACATGACCTCACCCGCCAGCTCGCTCTGCCGCGCGGCGAGCAGTTCAGCCGCACCGACCAGCATGGCGGTGTGGGTGTCGTGACCGCAGGCATGCATCCGCCCCGGGATCGTCGAGGCGAACGGCAGGCCAGTGTGCTCGTCCATCGGCAGCGCATCCATGTCGCCGCGCAGCAGCACCCGCCCGTGCCCCTCGGCACCGGGCCGCGCGCCGCGCAGGATTGCAACCTGGCCAGTGGTCGAGGGCCCCTCGCGCCATTCGAGCGGCAAGTGCGCGAGCGCCGCGCGGACCTTGGCCATAGTGCGCGGCGTGTGCAGGCCGAGTTCCGGTTCGGCATGGATTGCGCGGCGCAGGGCAACAATGCGGTCTGACAGCGAGCGGGCGGAATCGAGGAGGTTGGGGTGCAGCATGACAATGACATTATCGCGAATCGTGGCGGCGGAAAGGCAGAAAAAGTGTGCAGCGGCGCCGCAGGACGGCTAAAGGCGGCGCCCCATGGTGGTTCAGACCGACACGACCGGCACCGCACTGCGCAGCGACAGCGCAGCACCGGTCGTGGGCGTGATCTACAACCCGCGCAGCCATCGCAACAAGGGCCGCGATCTGGACATTGCTGCCCGGCCCAACGTCCATCTGGCCCAGCCCCGCACACGGGAAGAGATCCATACCGCCCTGGCCGGGTTTGCGGAACTGGGCGTAGAATATCTGATCATCAATGGCGGCGATGGCACCGTGCGCGATGTGCTGACCGCCGGGCTGGACGTGTTCGATAACAATTGGCCGGCCCTGGCCGTGCTGCCGAAGGGCAAGACCAATGCCCTCAATGTTGATCTCGGTGCTCCGTCCGGCTGGACCCTGCCCGATGCCGTGGCAGCATGGGACCGGGGGCACCGGATTGTGCGACGACCGCTGGTGGTTACGCCAGACGCGGGCGGCGGACCGCCGCTGGCGGGGTTCATTCTCGGCGCAGGCGGGTATGCGGTCGGCATCCGCGCCGGGCAGGACGCGCACCGGCTGGGAGCATTCAACAGCCTTGCGGTAATCGTCACGGCTGGCTGGGGGGTGATTCAGGCGCTGCTCGGCAGCGATGCCAATCCGTGGCGGCGCGGCGCCCCGATGGAGCTTCTGCTGGGCGAGGAGCGTGCTGCGCTGCCCCATGCCGGGGCGGGTTATGAAGGGCGCCGTTCAATCATGCTGGCATCGACGCTGGAACGGTTTCCGGGCGGGATTCGCCTGTTCGGCGTGCTGCAGGAAGGGCTCAAGATCGTGGTGCTGGACCGGCCGGCTCGGCGGATTCTGGCCATGATGCCGCTGCTGCTTGCTGGCCTGAGGCTGGCCGATCCCGAACGGCGCGGGGTGCACTACCGCAGTGTAGACTCGTTTGAGTTGACCATTGGCGAAGACTATATCCTCGACGGGGAAGCTTTCCCTGCCGGGCATTACCGGGTGACGCGAGGACCCAGCCTGCGCTTTGTGGTGCCATGACGACTGGGCTCGAAGCGCGGATTGCGGCGCAGCTAAACCGCACTGTCAGACCCGAGGTAGCAGGATTTGCCCGCGCCCTGGCCGAGGCCGCAGGGGCCGAAGCCGCGCTGTTCTACGGCTCCAACCTGCGAACCGGCGAACTCGACGGCGTGCTTGATTTCTACCTCCTGCTGCCCGGTCCGCAGCAGGACAGGATCTGGCCCCGGGTCAGCTATCACGAACGTGCTGCGGGCGAGCTCGCATTGCGGGCGAAAGTCGCCACCATGGCGCTGGACACATTCGCCCGCGCCTGCCGGGGGGACAGCCGCGACACCACGATCTGGGCGCGGTTTGTCCAGCCCAGCGCACTGGTATTTGCCAGGGATACGGATACGCGGGGCAAGATTGTCGATGCCCTCGCACAGGCTGCACGCACCGCTGCCCGGCTGGCGGTGGCGCTTGGCCCGCCCGCCGGAACCGCGCAGGATTACTGGCGCGCGCTGTTCCAGGCGACCTATCGCGCCGAGTTCCGGGTCGAGAAAGCCGGGCGGGAAGATTCGATCCTGTCGGTCAACGCCGCCCACTTCGATGGCCTGCTGCCGCTGGCGCTGGAGGCCGATGGCATCGCGTTCAGGCAGGACAAGGGCCAATTGCGGCCCGAGCTCGCGCCCTCTGAGCGGCGCGGCATCGCGCGCTGGTGGAATGCACGGCGGCGGATGGGAAAGCCTCTCAATGTGGTGCGCCTGATCAAGGCGAGCACGACATTCGAAGGGGCAGCGCGCTATGCCGCGTGGAAAATTGAGCGGCACACGGGGGTGCCGGTCGAGGTCACACCATGGCGCGAACGGCACCCGGTGCTGGCGGCACCGGGTGTGCTGTGGCAGGTCTGGCGCAGCCGCGTGCGCTGAGTCCCTAACGATAGCGCATGTTGATGGAGATGGTCGTCACTCCGGCACTGGCCTGAAAGGCCGTTCGGGTGTGGCTGGGCCGCCCGAGGTTTAACAGATTGATCGGCGGATTGTTCGACATCCCGCCGCCATCGGTGCTGAGATCGGTCTTGCCGTTGTTGTTGACATCGTGCCGCACCGCCACCGCATAGGTTCCGGCCGCCGGAACCGGCAGGCAGAATGTCATGGTCCCGGCTCGGGCCGGCGTTTCCACCCGGGTCAGCCACTTGCCTTTTTCCAGCCATTCGCCCTTGGTGCCGTAGTAGACCTGAGCGCGCACGGTGCCGCGCGCTTCCTTGACCCCGTTGACCTGGACCCGGATCTTGGGGCTGCCGGCATCGTTACAGCTGGCCGGGTTATGGGCGACAGTGTTGCGGTACTGCGCCGACGCTGCCGGCGTGAGCGCGAGTGCGCTCAGTGTCAGCGTGGCTGCAGCAATCCGGAAACCCTGTTTCATGTCGTGCTCCTGGGAAAAATCTGGTGCGCCGTTGGGGCGGCAGGGGCGCTGTTCAGCGCGTTGAACGGTCCGGAAATAGCCACGGCGGCCTGAATTGCGGCTTAATTGCCGCGCGGGCCGATGTGGAAAAGCGCCACGCACCAGCTTGTTCCGATTCGGGTGCGACTCTACGGCCATGGCATCCTGACAGCAAATCTGTGCGAGTATGGCCCGACCCCTGATCTCTCCTTCCATCCTTTCGGCCGATTTTGCCCGGCTGGGGGAAGAAGTGCGCGCGATCGATGCGGCCGGGGCCGACTGGATCCATATCGACGTGATGGACGGGCACTATGTGCCGAACATCACCATTGGTCCCGCCGTGGTGAAAGCGCTTCGGCCGCATACCGACAAGCCGTTCGACGTTCACCTGATGATTTCCCCGGTCGACGCCTATCTCGAAGCCTTTGCCGAGGCCGGAGCGGACATCATCACGGTCCATCCCGAAGCGGGGCCGCATGTCCACCGAACCTTGCAGGCGATCCGCGGGCTGGGCAAGCAGGCGGGCGTCGTGCTCAATCCCGGCACCCCGGTTGAAGCGCTCGACTATCTGCTCGACCTGGCCGACCTGGTGCTGGTGATGAGCGTCAACCCCGGCTTTGGCGGCCAGAGCTTCATCGACAGCCAGCTGCGCAAGATCGAGGCGATCCGCCACCGGATCGACGCGACCGGCCGACTGATCCGCCTCGAAGTCGACGGGGGTGTCAATCTGGAAACCGCCCGCCGCTGCGTCGATGCCGGAGCCGATGTGCTGGTGGCCGGATCGGCCACGTTCAAGGGTGGCGCCGGCCACTATGCCGCCAATATCGCGGCCCTTAGGGGAGACGGTTGATGGACAGCGCCACCACGCGCGGCGAGCTGGAGGCCCAGCGCATCGCGACCGAGGAGGCGCTTGCCCTGCCGCCGGGCGACAGCCACGAGGATGCGCTGATCCGGGGCCATGCGCCCCAGGCGGCCATGCTCGAACCCGGTCGCGCGCTGGCGCTGGCGGATTTTGCCCCGCCCAGCCTGGGCGCGGGCGAGCGCCTGATCCGCTTGGCCTATCGCCTGGGCATCCCCGGTTCCACCCTGACGTCGCCTTTCGCCAAACCGGCCAGGCCGCGGCTGCTCGGAACGGTGGCCACGCCGCTGACCGGCGAGCGGGCCGCAGGGGTGGCGCTGCGCGCCGGGCATTTCCTGGTCCACGGGGTCAAGGCCCCGATCGCGCAGATGGATTTTTCCCCCGTCGCCCGGCTGACTCCGCCGTTCGAGCGGGTGGTGCACGGGTTTGCCTGGCTGCGCGATCTTGCCGCCAGTGCGCCGCGCGAACAGTGTGTGCCAACGGCAGAGCGGGTGCTGGCCGCCTGGCTGGCAGCCAATCGCGGCCCTGACAAGGGCGCGGCATGGCAGGTGGAACATGCCGGGCACCGCCTGCTGGCCTGGCTGGTCCATGCGCCGCTGATCCTCTCGGGCAACGATTCGGCGCTGCGACCAAAAGCGCTCAAGGCCATTGGCGATACCGCCCGCTGGCTCGACAAGACCGTGGTCAAGGCACCCGACCGTCCGGGCGAGGTGGCGGGCTGGTGCGCAATCACCGCCGCCGGGCTGCTGCTGCCCGATGGCAAGCCGCGCCGCCTCTATGGCGAGGCCGGGCTGATCCGTGCACTGGGCGAGCTGGTCAGCGAGGATGGCGGCGTGCTGTCACGCAGTCCGCTTACCCAGATGGACGTGATCGCCCTGCTGGTTGACCTGATCGCCTGCTACCGCGCGGTGGAACGCGATCCTCCCGAAGCGCTCCAGACCATGCTGGCCCTGCTGGTTCCGCCCCTGCTCAGCCTGGTGCACAGCGACGGGGGCCTGGGCAACTGGCAGGGGGCAGGGGCGGTGACAGCCGACCGGATCGCCGCCCTGATCGATGCCAGCGGGGTGCGGACACGCCCGCTCAAGGACGTGCGCCAGTGGGGCTACCAGCGCATCGCGGGGGGCAAGGCGGTGCTGCAGTTCGACGCCGCGCCGCCGCCGCTGGCACGCCATGCGCGGTGGGGCTGCGCCTCCACCCTGGCGTTCGAATTCAGCGTTCGCGGCCAGCGGTTGGTAACCAACTGCGGCGGCGCGGCCTTCGGCGGCGGGCAGGTGCCGGTGCGGATCGAGCAGGGGCTGCGCGCCACCGCTGCCCATTCCGCCCTCGTGCTCGACAACGCCAATTCCACCGCCGTGCTGCTGGGCGGCAAACTCGGCACCGGGGTTAACGAGGTCGAAATCGACCGCCGCACGCTCGACCTCGGCAATGGCGGGGCAACCCGCGTCGAGGGAAGTCATGACGGCTATGCCGCCCGTTACAACCTGATCCACCGCCGCATCCTGATCATGCGCGACGACGGGACCGAGTTGCGCGGCGAGGACCTGCTGCTTCCGGCGAACCGCAAGGGCAAGCGGGGCAAGGTCGGCTACGCGATCCGCTTCCACATTGGCCCCGGCATCGAACTCGGCCTGTCAGAGGACCGGAAAGGCGCAGGGCTGGCGCTGCCGGACGGCACCTACTGGCAGTTCCGCATGGCGGGCGACGCCAATGCCGCCACACTGTCGGTGGAAGAGAGCATGTGGGTCGACGGGCAAGGGCGCCCGCACCCGATCCAGCAACTGGTCATCGAAGGGATGACGCCGCGCAGCGGGGGCACATTCTCCTGGCTGTTCAAGAAGATGGGGTAGAATTCGCGTGGGCGATGTGGCGATCAAGCGGGCACTGCTGTCAGTGTCCGACAAGACTGGGCTGGTCGAACTGGGGCAGGCGCTGGCTGCGCGCGGGGTGGAACTGGTCTCGACTGGCGGCACGGCCAGGGCGCTGCGCGATGCAGGCTTGATCGTGCGCGACATTTCCGAGCTGACCGGGTTCCCCGAGATGATGGACGGACGGGTCAAGACGCTCCACCCCAAGGTCCATGGCGGGCTGCTGGCAGTGCGCGACAACCCCGATCACGCCGCCGCGATGGAGAGCCACGCAATTGGTGCAATCGACCTGGTCGTGGTCAACCTCTACCCGTTCGAGGCGACCGTGGCGCGCGGCGCGGACCGCGACGAGGTGATCGAGAACATCGACATCGGCGGGCCGAGCATGGTCCGTTCGGCAGCCAAGAACCATGCCTTCGTCACCATCGTCACCGATCCGGCCGACTATGCCGAGCTGACCGGCGAACTCGAATCCAACCAAGGCCAGACCACGCTCGCTTTCCGCCGACGCTGTGCCGCCAAGGCCTTTTCCCTGACTGCAACCTATGACAGCATGATCAGCCAGTGGTTCGCGTTCGCCGACCAGGGGCAGACCTTCCCCGACATGCTGGCAGTCAACGGCAAGGCACCGGTCGTGCTGCGCTATGGCGAGAACCCGCACCAGCAGGCCGCGCTCTACACCCCTGCCGGACCGCACGCGCGCGGGATTGCCCAGGCCGAGCAGCTGCAGGGCAAGGAACTGAGCTACAACAACTACAATGACGCCGACGCCGCGCTGGAACTTGCCGCCGAGTTTCGTGCACAGGACCCGGCGGTGGTCATCGTCAAGCACGCCAACCCGTGCGGTGTCGCCCAACGCACCAGCCTGCTGGAGGCATGGAACGAAGCGCTTGCGTGCGACAGCGTTTCGGCGTTCGGCGGGATCGTCTGCGTCAACACCGAACTCGACGGCCCGACCGCCGAGGCGATCTGCGATATTTTTACCGAAGTGGTGATCGCACCTGCCGTCAGCGAAGAAGCGCGCCTCGCTTTCGCCAGAAAGAAGAACCTGCGCCTGCTGGTGACCGGCGAGCTGCCCGATCCGCGCCGGGGCGGCCTTTCGGTCAAGCCAATCACCGGCGGCCTGCTGGTGCAGACCCGCGACAACGGCGCGATTTCCGCCGCCGACCTCAAAGTCGTGACCAAACGTGCGCCGACAGAACAGGAACTGAAGGACTGCCTGTTTGCCTGGACCGTGGCCCGCCATGTCAAATCGAACGCGATTGTCTATGCCAAGGGCGGCGCCACGGCAGGAATCGGCGCTGGCCAGATGAACCGGCGCGATTCAAGCCGGATCGCCGCGATGAAGGCGGCCGAAGCGGCGGAGAAATACGGTTGGTCGCATAGCCGCGCGGTGGGCAGCGCGGTCGCCTCCGATGCCTTCTTCCCGTTCGCCGACGGCCTGCTCGCCGCTGCCGAGGCAGGGGCGACTGCGGTGATCCAGCCGGGCGGCTCGATCCGCGACGACGAAGTGATCGCCGCCGCAGACGAAGCCGGCCTCGCCATGGTGCTCACCGGCATGCGCCACTTCCGGCACTGATACGCGTCGGTAGAGACGCTTCGTCTTAACCAGTCCTCGCTTTGGCGCGAATGAACCCCTGCCGACAGGACATTCACTTTACCGTAAGTGCGTGGGCGCTAGGGCCCGTCAACCCCGCAACCGCAAGATTCGGACTTCTCGATGGGCCTGTTCAAACCCGATCTCTATCGCAGCTTCGGCCTCGGCTTCGCTCTGGGCGCGGTGCTCGTGGCGCTGCAGGTCGGCCCGTCGCTGAAGGACCAGTTCCTGCCCGCCGCGCAAGCTGAAACGGTCGAGCCATCCGCTCTGCAGCGCTGATCGCTGCCCCCGGGTTGGCATTTCTGCTGCTGCTGGCGGCATGCCAGCCGGTCGCCCATGCGAGCGAAACGGCGGTCGAAGCCCCCGCAGCCAAACGCCTTGCCAAGGAGACCCCGGGCAAGAAAGTCGCCATCTTTGCCGGCGGCTGTTTCTGGGGCGTCGAAGGCGTCTTCAGCCATGTGAAGGGCGTCAGCAGCGCGGTCTCCGGCTACCACGGCGGCAGCGAGCAAACCGCCAGCTACGACATGGTCTCGGCCGGAACCACCCAGCACGCCGAAGCAGTCAGGGTGGTCTATGACCCGGCGGTGGTGCGCTATGATGAACTGCTGCAGATCTTCTTCTCAGTGGTGGCTGACCCGACCTTGCGCAACCGCCAGGGGCCGGATGTCGGCCCGCATTACCGCGCCGCGCTGATTCCGATCAGCAAGGAACAGCAGGCGGTGGCAGCGGCCTATCTCGCCCAGATGGAAGCATCGGGCGTGTGGAAGAAGCCGGTCGTCACCCGCATCGAGCCTTACCGCGCCTTTTATAAGGCCGAGGCCTATCATCAGGACTTCATGCTGAAGAACCCCCGGCACGGATATATCGTGCGGTGGGATGCGCCGAAAGTCAAAGCGCTGCAGGCGCTCTATCCGGCGCAGTACCGGGCCACCTTCCAGCCAAACTAAGCCAGCCGGGCGGCGCACCGGCGCGCGCGGGCGGTTGGCATTTGCCCGCCGCCCCGCTTATAAAGCGGCTATGCACAGGCACACGCATCATGAGCATTCAGGCACGGCGCTGGTCGAGGCCGCCGAAGCGGCGCTGACCGGCGCGGGCGAGCAGTGGACGGCCATGCGCCAGTCGGTGTTCGAGGAGCTGGCACGCCATGACCGCCCGGCCTCGGCCTATGACATTGCCGACAACCTGTCCCGTTCGCGCGGGAAGCGAGTGGCAGCCAACAGCGTTTACCGGATTCTTGACCTGTTCGTGACCAACAACCTCGCCCTGAGGGTCGAGAGCGCCAATGCCTACCTTGCCAACAGCCATCCAGGCTGCGCGCATGACTGCATCTTCCTGGTGTGCGATGAATGCGGCGAAGCGATCCATATCGACCATGACGGGGTCTCGCGCGATGTCCGCAGCCTCGCCAGTGGAGCCGGGTTCACCACCCGCCGTCCGGTGATCGAAGTGCGCGGCCTGTGCAGCGCCTGCACCGCCTGAGCGAACGCCAGCACGCACCATTCATCGACAGCGCTGATTTGCCTGTGTAAGGCGGGATCATGAGCGAACGACCTGTTACCCCCCTGCTCGACAATGTCGATCTTCCCGCCGACCTGCGCCGCCTGCCGCGCGAGGACTTGCGCCAACTTGCCGACGAGCTGCGGGCCGAGACGATCTCAGCGGTCAGCACTTCGGGCGGGCATCTGGGCTCGGGGCTTGGCGTGGTCGAACTGACCGTGGCGATCCACTACGTGTTCGATACGCCGACCGACCGGCTGGTGTGGGATGTCGGCCACCAGTGCTATCCGCACAAGATCCTGACCGGGCGGCGTGACCGCATCCGCACCCTGCGCCAGGGGGGCGGCCTGTCCGGCTTCACCAAGCGCAGCGAGAGCGAATACGATCCGTTCGGCGCGGCTCATTCCTCGACCTCGATCAGCGCCGCGCTCGGCTTTGCTCTGGCGGCGAAGATGAAGGACGAACCGGGCCGCGGGATTGCAGTGATCGGCGACGGGGCGATGAGCGCGGGCATGGCCTACGAGGCGATGAACAATGCCCAGGCGGCCGGAAACCGGCTGATCGTGATCCTCAATGACAACGACATGTCGATTGCCCCGCCGGTGGGCGGGCTGTCGTCCTACCTGGCGCGCCTGGTTTCCTCCGGCCAGTTCCTCGGCCTGCGCGAACTGGCCAAGCGGTTCGCGCGCAAGCTGCCGCGCCCGCTGCACATTGCCGCACGCAAGACCGACGAATTCGCCCGCGGGCTAGCCATGGGCGGCACGTTGTTCGAAGAGCTGGGGTTCTACTACGTCGGCCCGATTGACGGACATGACCTCGAACAGCTGGTGCCGGTGCTGGAAAACGTGCGCGACGCCGCCGAAGGCCCGTGCCTGATCCATGTCGTGACGCAGAAGGGCAAAGGCTATGCCCCAGCCGAGAACAGCGCCGACAAGTATCACGGCGTGGTCAAGTTCGATGTCGTCACCGGCGAACAGAAGAAGAGTGCTGGCGGGCCCCCGGCCTACCAGAACGTGTTTGGCGATACCCTGGCGAAACTGGCCGAGACCGACCCGCTGATCTGCGCCATCACTGCCGCCATGCCGAGCGGGACGGGCATCGACCGCTTCGCCAAGGCGCACCCGGCCCGCGCGTTCGACGTCGGCATTGCCGAGCAGCACGGGGTGACCTTCGCCGCCGGGCTCGCGGCACAGGGGATGCGCCCGTTCTGTGCGATCTATTCGACCTTCCTCCAGCGTGCCTATGACCAGGTGGTCCACGATGTGTGCATCCAGAACCTGCCCGTCCGCTTCGCGATTGACCGCGCCGGGCTGGTCGGGGCCGACGGGGCAACCCATGCCGGCAGTTTTGACGTGACCTACATGGCCACACTACCCAACATGGTGGTGATGGCAGCAGCCGACGAGGCCGAACTGGTCCACATGACCTACACTGCCGCTGAACACGACAGCGGGCCGATCGCCTTCCGCTATCCGCGCGGCAATGGCACGGGGGTGGCCCTGCCGGTGGTTCCGCAGAAGCTCGAAATCGGCAAGGGCCGGGTGGTGCGGGAAGGTTCCAAGGTGGCGATCCTCTCGCTCGGCACCCGCCTCGCCGAAGCGCTGAAGGCGGCCGACCAGCTCGACGCGAAGGGGCTCTCGACCACGGTCGCTGATCTGCGCTTCGTCAAGCCGCTCGATACCGAACTGATCGAGAGGCTGATGCGCACCCACGAAGTGGTGGTGACGATCGAGGAAGGCGCGATTGGCGGCCTCGGCGCCCACGTACTGACCTTCGCCAGCGACGAAGGGCTGACCGATACAGGTCTGAAAGTGCGCACCATGCGCCTGCCTGACACGTTCCAGGACCAGAACGATCCGATAAAGCAGTACGACGAAGCCGGGCTGAACGCGCCGCATATCGTCGACACGGTGCTGAAAGCCCTGCGCCACAACAGCACGGGCGTGGAAGAGGCGCGGGCTTAGCAGTTCTTTTCGCCCGGCACATTGGCAATCGGGTTCGCTCGCCGCGTGACGGAGCCGCAAACGGATGGCATGGGAGTGGCCGAAAGGATCCTTCGCCTATGCCCCTGCTCCAGATCCATACTGCTGACCACGTCACAACCCTTACCCTCAACCGGGCGGAGACGATGAACCCCCTGGGCGCCGCGGGCGACGGCGACGCGTTTGTGGCCGCCTGCGAGGCGATCAACGCCGACATGGCCGTGCGCTGCGTCATCCTGACCGGGGCGGGGCGCGCGTTCTCGGCGGGGGGCGATATCAAGGCGATGAAGGACAAGACCGGCAATTTCGGCGGCAACGCGCCGACCATTGCCGACGGTTATCGGGGCAACATCCACAAGATCCTGCGCGCGCTCTACGGCCTGCGGGTGCCGATGATCGCGGCAGTCAACGGCCCGGCGATCGGCCTGGGGTGCGACCTGGCCTGCCTGGCCGACATGCGGATCGCCAGCGACAAGGCGAAGTTCGGTGTCACGTTCCTCAAGCTCGGCATCATTCCGGGTGATGGCGGCACCTGGATCCTGCCACGGATCATCGGCGAGGCGCGCGCGGCCGAGCTGTTCTATACCGGCGAGGTAATCGATGCCCCGACCGCGTTCGAGTGGGGGCTGGTAAGCCGGGTGGTGCCGCATGACAGCCTGATGGACGAAGCACGGGCGCTCGCGGCCAGGGTGGCAGCCATGCCGCCCCACGCCTTGCGCCAGGCCAAGAACCTGATGCGCCAGGGGCGGCACACCACCTACGATACCGCGCTGGAGATGGCTGCCAATGCCCAGGCGCTGATGCATGTCACCGCCGACCACATCGAAGGGGTCGATGCCCTGCTTGAAAAGCGCGCACCGATGTTCCGGGGCGAGTAGGCCCGCCTCAGACTCGCCCGGTCAGAATCAGCCAGGCTGAAAGGCCATTGGCAAGCGAGTAAAGCAGGTAGCCCCAGGCAAGGCCCGGCAGACCGTTGGCAGTGCCCAACATCGCAGCCAGCAGGATAATGAATTCGACCACCAGTGTGGCCCGCCGGGGCCTGCCGCCGGATGAGAGAGCGAATTGGCCGAGGAACCGATGGCCGCTTGCCAGCACCGCCTTGTGCATCGCGAAATTGCCAATTCCGAGCAGAAAGACCACGATCAGCGCCATGGCGCCATTGTGCCCTGCCGCCGGTCGATTGCCAAACCCCTTTCGTCCGGCGGTTTGCGCGGTCTGTCGGGCTGGTGCGCGCCGGTCGAACCGGCTCGCCCCGCCAGCGATGAAAGGCGGCATGCCGTAGCGGCATCGGCCATACCTGTTCCTGCGGAAGGCCTTCCACCCCCATCTCAGGGAAGGCCCGCAACAGGAGGATGAACCATGAAAATCCCGTTCAAGACGCCCGTGATGGCCCTTGCCGCCGCCTGTGCGGCGCTCGCCGCCTGGCCTGCCGCAGCGCAGGACCGCTCGGTGGCCGTGCCCTATGCCGACCTCAATCTGGCGACGCCGGCCGGGCAGGCCGCGCTCGACCAGCGCATCAACCGCGCGGCCCGCCAGGTTTGCGGCCTTGACGAAGCCCGCACCGGCACCCGGCTTCGCTCCAAAATTGACCAGGACTGCTTTCGCCAGGCCCGGACCCAAGTGAAACAGCAGGTTGCTGCCGCAATGGCGCAGCAGCAGCTCGGCGGCTGATCACCCCAAGGGCCGCCACCCTCGACCCGGGCCGGACCAGTCCCCCGGCCCGGGTCTTTTTTCGTTTTGCCGCAGTTTGAAGCTAGCGTCCGGCCATGGCCTTGACCCGCGGCAGGTAGGTCCGCCCGATCCGCAGCGCCTCGCCATCCTCGATCTCGACCGACCACACCCCCAGGCCATCGTGGCGCAGGCCCTTGATCCGGTCCTTGCGCAGGATGGTGGAGCGGTGGATGCGGATGAAGCGGGCCGGATCGAGACGCTGCTCCAGCCCGGCAATGGTCTGCAGCAGCAGATAGCTGCGGGTCGCATCGCCGCCATCGCTGACGTGCAGGCGGACATAGTCCCGTTCTGCGTCGATTCGTCCGACCTGCGCCACGTCAATCCGCAACAGCTCGGATCGGTGAGGCACCCACAGTTCTTCCAGCCATTGACCCAGCGCGCGGGAGCGCTCTCCACGCCGTGCCAGAGCGCGATCGATCGCCCGGTCGAGCCGGTCTGGTGCAACCGGTTTCAGCACGTAGTCGACCGCTTCCAGATCGAACGCCTCGACCGCGAAGTGATCGTGCGCGGTGACGAAGATCACGGCCGGCCGGTGATCCCGCCGGGCCAGATTTCGCGCCACGCCCAGTCCATCGAGTTCCGGCATGGTCATGTCGAGCAGGACAAGGTCAGGATGAAGCGCCTCGACCAGCCGCAGCGCGGCGGCACCATCGCTGGCCGTGCCGACCACCGCCAGGTGGGGGATCCGGGCACAGATGACCTGCAAACGCTCGACCGCCAGCGGTTCGTCATCAACGATCAGGGTTCGCAGCGGCGAATCGTGGGTTGGCTGCGAATCAGCCATGAGTCACCAGAGGGATGCGGATTTCGGTACGATAACCGTTCCCGACCGGGCCGGAAACCAGACTGGCCTCCTTGCCGAAGCGCGCTTCGAGCCGGTCACGGACATTGGCCAGCCCGATGCCAAAGCCGTTGCTCGCGCCTTGCGGCACGCCGGGCCCGTCATCGCGGACTTCCAGCACCAGCCGGCCGAACTCCTCGCGCGCCGTCACCTTGAGGGTTACTGGGCGATTGACCGGAGCCACGCCATACTTGACCGAATTCTCCACCAGCGGCTGGAGGATCATCCCCGGCACCCGCGCCTCGCCCAGCCCCTCGGCCAATTCGAACACAGGACACAACCGGTCAGGGAAGCGGACCGCCTCGATGTCGAGATAGTGCTGCTGCAGGGCAAACTCGTCGGCCAGCATGACATCGGCGCTGGCATCGTCGGCTAGGCTGTGGCGATAGAAACTGGCGATGGTCTGGATCATCGCCTCGGCCTGCTCGGTCTTGCCGGTCATGACCATCGAGGACAGCGAATTCAATGTGTTGAACAGAAAATGCGGATTGACCTGATAGCGCAAGGATCGCAATTCTGCGGCTTTGGCCGCGCTGCGAAACCGTTCCTCCCGCCGTTCGGCTGCGCGCGCCTGCGCCCCGGCCAGCAAGGCAAGATAAAGCGCCGCCCAGGCCAGCAGGAGGAAATACGGGCTGAGCGCGACGCCCGACAGCTGCCGCCAGCGGTCAAGCCCAGCAGGTGCCTTGGCCAGGGTAATGGTGCCGGACGGTCCGCCGCTATCGGCCGCTTCGATGGTTCCGCCAGCTCCCGCCTGCATTGTCCCGGTCGGCGCCGCCTCAGGCAAGTCGAGCAGGATATTGCCCGCTTCGTCCTGGCGCAGTTTGATGCCCTGCTCGGCGCCGATCTTCTGGATTGCCTTGCTCTGGATGTCGGCAAACGCCCACTGGTTCGCCTGTGCGATCGCCAGCGCCGCCGGAATGGCGACAAGGGGCGAGACCAGAGCCTTGACCCAAACCGCGTGTCGGTCGACCAACCGGATAACCAGCCACAGCACTGTTGTGACGATGATCCCGGCAGCGCACACCATGGCCCGTCGCAAAAGCGTCTCGCTGTCAAAGTCCAGCCCTATGATCGACCCCCGCACGGTGGTGATCAGAAAGTAGCACAGCCACAACAGCACAATCGAGAGCATCACTGTGCGTCCGGGCACGCGGGCGACTTCGTTTTCTGGAACGGGGCTGGTCATTACCGCCACGCTCTAGCGGCAGCAGCCGGCTCCAGGCCAGCGCCCCCATCGGACAGGCTCGCCCTTTCGTCGAACTCTGTCATTCGGCAGTCAGCAGACCTTCCCGGGCAATCCGCTCGCGCCATTCAGCCGGGGCCAGCCTGTGGACGTTGTTGCCGGCGGCATCGACCGCGACCGTGACCGGCATATTCTCGACCGTGAATTCGTAGATCGCTTCCATGCCGAGGTCCTCGAAGCCGACCACCCGCGCTTCCTTGATCGCGCGCGCCACCAGATAGGCCGCACCGCCGGTCGCCATCAGGTAAGCGACCTTGAAACGGCTGATCACATCGACCGCGTCAGCGCCGCGTTCCGCCTTGCCGATCATGGCGAGCAGGCCAAGGTCGAGCATCATCTCGGTGAACTTGTCCATCCGGGTGGCGGTGGTGGGTCCGGCCGGGCCGACCACTTCGCCCATCACCGGATCGACCGGGCCGACGTAGTAGATCGCCCGGCCGCGGAAATCGACGGGGAGATCCTCGCCCCGCGCCAGCATGTCCTGGATGCGTTTGTGGGCGGCATCGCGCCCGGTCAGCATCTTGCCGCAGAGCAGCAGCCGGTCGCCATGCTTCCAGCCCGCGACCTCTTCGGCCGTCAGAGAGTCGAGATCGACCCGCTTCGCCGCTGCGTCAGGCTGCCAGTGGACATCGGGCCACTGGTCCAGATCAGGCTGATCGAGGTAGGCCGGACCGGTCCCGTCGAGTGTGAAATGCGCGTGGCGGGTGGCGGCGCAATTGGGAATCATAGCCACCGGCTTGCCCGCCGCGTGACAGGGGGCATCGAGGATCTTGACGTCAAGCACGGTCGAGAGCCCGCCCAGCCCCTGTGCGCCCACACCCATGGCGTTGACCGCGTCGAAGATGTCGATCCGCAGCTGCTCGATGTCATTCTGCGCCCCGCGCAGCTTGAGCTGGGCCATGTCGATCGGCTCCATCAGCGAGAGTTTGGCCAGCTTCATGCAATGCTCCGCCGTGCCGCCAATGCCGATCCCGAGCATGCCCGGGGGGCACCAGCCCGCGCCCATCGCCGGGATCTGCTCGATCACCCAGTCGACAATGTTGTCGCTCGGGTTCATCATCTTGAACTTGGACTTGTTCTCGCTTCCGCCGCCCTTGGCCGCGACATCGACACTGACGGTATTGCCCGGCACCATTTCGACCGACAGCACGCACGGGGTATTGTCGCGGGTGTTTCTGCGGGTGAAGGCCGGATCGGCCAGTACCGATGCGCGCAGCTTGTTGTCCGGATGGAGATAGGCCCGCCGCACACCTTCGTCGACGATCTCCTGCAGCGACTGGCTGGTGTCATCGAGGCGGCAATCCATGCCCCATTCGATGAACACATTGACGATGCCGGTGTCCTGACAGATTGGCCGGTGCCCTTCGGCACACATCCGGCTGTTGGTAAGGATCTGCGCAATCGCATCCTTGGCGGCAGGGCCCTGCTCCGCCTTATAGGCTTCCCCCAGGGCGCGGATGTAGTCCATCGGGTGATAGTACGAAATGAACTGGAGGGCGTCGGCGACGCTCTCGATCAGGTCACGGCTGCGGATTACCGTCATGTCGCTCATCGAAGCTGTGCTCCTTCCGGTCGAATGGCGCCCCCTTTACGCCGCCAGCGCGCCTAGGTCACGCGCCGAATGGCCAAACACCTTGGCTGGCGCGGACGGCTCGCCTAAAGCACGCGCGGCACGGATTGACGAACTGTGTTATCAATGTAATACAGCCTGCAATGGCTCAAAGGAAGCGTCACCGAGAAAGCTCTCATGCAGACCGATACGATCGACTACAGCGCCGCCCGCAAGGCAATGATCGACAGCCAGCTGCGCACCAGCGGCGTCAACGAACCATTCGTGCTGGAGCGGATGGCAGCCGTGGCGCGCGAGGACTTTGTTCCTTCCGCCGCCCGCGCAGTCGCCTATATCGACCGGGCGATCCCGCTCGACAACGGCCACCGCCTGGCGGCCCCGCTGTTCTACGGCATGGTACTGGCCGAAGCCAAGCCGGATGCTGGCGACCGAGTGCTGGTGGTTGACAGCGGCGCCGGATACCTGCCCGAACTGCTGCGCCCGCTGGTTGCCTCGGTAGAGGTGATCACACCGGCGGATGCCGTGACCGGAGCCCGCACGCAAGGCGGCTACACTCTGCTGGTGATTGACGGTGCGGTTGAGGCCGTTCCGGCGTCACTGGTGAGGTGCCTGGAGCCGGGCGCGCGGGCCGTGACCGGGATCGTCACCAACGGGGTCACCCGCCTGGCGGTCGGGCGCCGGACCGGCGACGATGTGGCTCTGCTGCCGCTGGCTGAAATCGGCATTCCCCGCCTTGGCGAATTCGACCAGCCGAAGGGCTGGAGTTTCTGAGCATGACCGGCCGGTTCGCCCGCCTTACCCTGTTCGCCGGGGCCGCCATGCTGGCGATGCCGGTCCAGGCCGATACCCTGCGCGAAGCGTTGGCACAGGCCTATGCCACCAACCCGACCCTGCAGGCCGCCCGGGCCCAGCAGCGGGCAGAGGACGAAAACCCCAATATCCAGCGTGCTCAGGGTCTGCCAAACGTAACCGCGAGCGGGCAATATGTGGAGTTCGTCAAGCCCTCGCCCAATTCCTTCGCCCCGACCGAGAGGGTGCTGCAGATCGGGCCGGACCTGATCGTGCCGGTCTATTCGGGCGGTGCGGTCAAAAACGGGATCCGCGCAGCCAAGGAACGTGTGGTGGCGGGGCAGGCCAACTTGCGCGCAACCGAATCGGCAATCTTCAGCCAGGTGGTGGCGGCCTATATGGACGTGCTGCGGACCCAGGCGCTGGTCGATCTAAACGCCAGTCAGGTCAATGTCCTGACCGTCAATCTGGAAGCGACCCGTGATCGGTTCGAGATCGGTGATCTGACCCGGACCGATGTGGCACAATCCGAATCCCGGCTGGCGCTGGCCGTGGGCGACCTGCGAAATGCCCAGGCCGCCCTGATCCAGGCGCGGGAAACCTATATCCAGCTGGTCGGGTCGACGCCCGTAGCGCTGGAACCGCCCCCGCCGCTGCCCAATCTCCCGGCCAGCCCGGCCGTTGCGGTTGACACCGCGCTGGAGAACAACCCTGACCTGCTCGCCGCGCGGCAGCGGGCCAAGGCGGCCGGGTTTGACACCGAAGTTGCCGGAGCGGGCCGGTTGCCGAGCGTAAGCCTGTTCGCCGGGCTCGATTACAACGATTATTTCGGTACGCTGGCGGGCGGGGCACCGGGCCTGGCCCAGACCGAAACCACCGCCAACGCCGGGGTCCGCTTCAGCATCCCGATCTTTCAGGGTGGGCTGCCTGCCGCGCGGCAACGTGCGGCAACCCAGCGCGAGAGCGCGGCGCTGGAACAGGTCATCGCCGCCGAGCGGGACGTGATCGCCCAGACCCGGGCATCGTTCTCCAGCTATCAGGCCTCGCTCCAGGTGATCGAGAGTTCGCAGGCCGCGGTCCAGTCAGCCGAGCTGAGCCTCGAAGGAGTCAGGGCCGAGAATTCGATCGGCAACCGCACCATCCTCGACGTGCTCAATGCCGAGCAGGAATTGCTGCGGGCCCGCGCCCAGCTGGTGACGGCCCGGCGCAACGCATATGTGGCCGGATTCAGTCTGCTGGCCGCGATGGGCCGCGCCGAGGCCCGCGACCTGGGCCTGGCCGACGAAGGCCTGCTATACGATCCGCTGGCCAATTATGAGCGGGTCAATGGCCGCATCTGGGACTGGGACCGCGACCCTCAGCCGATTGCGCAATCAACGAGAACCGTTGACATTGCGGCCCCGGATGCGTCAGTTCCCGGTCCGACAGCAGGTGACGTCACGCCGCCGCGTTGATTCACTGCGTGATTTCGGGGGCAAGCGAATGAGCCAGAACACGGAAAGCTCGGTCGAGGAAATCCTCGAATCGATCAAGAAAGTGATCGCGCGCGACAACCGCGTGGGCGCGCTTGAAGAGCGTCGCCGCCGAGAGACGCAGGGTGTAGTCGAACCCGCGAGCGACGAAGAAGCTGGCGAAGTGCTCGAACTGGGCGAAGCGCAGCTGGCCGGCGATCAGGATGTGCCCGACGATCAACCGCTGATCGCCGAATCAGTCCGCAATTCGATGCGCGAGAACCTTGCCGCGCTGGCCATGCTGGCTGAGCCGGGCGCATCGCCGCAGATCGTCCGCTCCGGCGAAACCTCGCTCGAAGGGCTGGTCCGCGAAATGCTGCGCCCGATGCTGTCACAATGGCTCGATACCCACCTGCCGGGCATGGTGGAGGCACTGGTCAAGGCCGAAATCAGCCGGATTGCCGGCAAGCGCGGGTAATCAAAACCGCTTGCGCCGGGCGCGCAGGGCATTAGGCCTTGCCGCCATGATAAAAAACCACGGGTCCCTGATCGCTCTCGCCGTCTCGCTGGCGGCCATTCCCCTCCCGGTGCTGGCGCAGGATGCGCCGCCGATGACCGCACAGGATCTGGTCACGCTGCCACGCCTCGGCAGCCCGGCCATCGCGCCCGACGGGCAGCGGACGGTCTATCCGGTGACCGAGACCGATCCCGAAGGCTTCAAACGCACCACTCGCTGGTGGCTGCGCGATCTCGCCAAGGCGGAGGCCGGTCCGGTTGCGCTCGATCTCGGCGGCAGCGCCAGTGCGGTCTCGTTCGGGCCAGACGGTGCCCTGTGGTTCCTGTCCGCCCGCGGCGAGGGCGAACCGCTTACCCAGGTCTGGCGCGCTGCGCTGGCAGCGGATGGTACAGTGGGCACGCCGGTCCAGATGAGCAGGTTCGCAACCAGCGCCGCGGGCTATGCCCTTTCGCCCAGGGGCGACGCGATCGTCGTCTGGGCCGAAATCGCGCGCGACTGCGCAACCTTCGGATGCGAGGGTGACGGCAAAGCACACCTGCCCGGGCCGGGCAGTGGGCGGCTCTATGACGCCACTGACGGTTTTGTCCGCCACTGGGACGAGTGGGAAACGCCGGGCACCTTCAGCCGTGCCTTCGCGTTCGCGCTCGGCCCGAATGGCGTCACCGGCGGCGGCATGGCGCTGGACGGGCCGACCGGCACGGCGGCGCTGACCGGCGACACCCCGCACAAGCCCTTCGGTGGCAATGAAGACGTGGTTTGGGCCCCGGATGGCTCGGGCGTCTACTTCGTGGCCAAGCAGTCCGGGATCGAGGAGCCGCGTTCGACCAATACCGACATCTGGTGGCACGCTCTGGGCGGGGCCGGTCCGGTCAATCTGACGGCCGCCAATCCCGCCATGGACCTGACTCCGGCCCCTTCACCTGACGGGCGGTGGCTGGCCTGGACCGCGATGGAACGGCCCGGCTACGAAGCCGACCGGCTGGTGGTTTGGCTGCGTGACCTGCGTTCCGGCCGCACCCGCGCGCTGACCGGCGGATTCGACCGCTCGTTCGGCAGCCTTGCCTGGACCCCCGATTCGCGCTGGCTGATCGGTACCGCGCAGGACGTGCTCGATACGCCGGCGTTCCGGATTGACCCGCGCACCGGGGCAGTCGAACGACTCGACCTGATGCCGGGGAACGAAGGGCGGATCGGGAACGTGACCCCGCTGAGCGGCAACCGACTGCTGTTCAGCCGCAACTCGATCGGCGCGCCATCGGAACTGTTCCTGTCGCGCGGGTGGCAGCAGGCGACGCCGGTCACATCAGTCGCTACGTCGCGGATGGGGGCGATGGCTGCCACCCGCACCACCCGCTTCAGCTTTGCCGGAGCTGGCGGCGCAACCGTGTGGGGCCAGATTACCCGCCCCGAAAACCACCCCGGCCAACTGCCCGCGATCCTCTATGTCCACGGCGGGCCGCAAGGCTCGTTCGACGACGGCTGGTCCACCCGCTGGAACCCGCGCGTGCTGGCCAGCCAGGGCTATGCGGTGATCTCGGTCGATTTCCACGGCAGCACCGGTTACGGGCAGAGCTTCGTTGATGCGATCAACCGGGACTGGGGCGGCAAGCCGCTTGAAGACCTGCAGAAGGGCCTCGACGCCGCGCTCGCCCTCGACCCCCAGATCGACGGCGCCAATGCCTGCGCCATGGGGGCGAGCTATGGTGGCTACATGATGAACTGGATCGCGGGGAAGTGGCCCGACCGGTTCAAGTGCCTGATCAACCACAATGGCCTGTTCGACACCCGGGCATTCTACTATTCGACCGAGGAACTGTGGTTCCCGCGGTGGGATTTCGGCGGCTCCTATGCCGAGGCGAGCGCCGAATACGAGAAATGGAACCCGGTCCATCACGTGGATGCCTGGCGCACGCCGATGCTGATCGTACTGGGCGAGAAGGACTTCCGAGTCCCCTACACCCAGGGGCTGGGCGCCTTCACTGCATTGCAGGAACGCGGCATTCCGGCACAACTGCTGGTCTTCCCGGACGAGAACCACTGGGTGCTGGGCGCCAAGAACTCGATCCAGTGGCATGAAACCGTGTTCAACTGGCTTGCGCGCTGGCTGAAACCGCAAGCTGCGGAATGACCATGCCCGATCCGGTGGAACTGGCCGGCAAGGCGCTGGGCAAGATCAACGGCGACCGGATCGAGCGTCACATCTTCCTGTGCGGGATGTCGGACAAGCAGAGCTGCTGCCGCCGGGACGAGGGCGAGGCCGCCTGGGGCTATCTCAAGCAGCGGCTCAAGGAACTCGGCCTGGTTGGCCCGCACGGCCGGGTCCAGCGGACCAAGGCAGATTGCCTGCAGGTCTGCACCATGGGCCCGGTCGCAGTCGTCTGGCCCGATGGCGTATGGTACCATTCCTGCACCCCGGCGGTGCTGGAACAGATCATCCAGCGCCACCTGATCGGGGGCGAGCCGGTGGAGGAATATCGCCTCCGGTCCGGCAGATAGGGCTACCGCTCCTCGTCATCCATCAGGTCAGTCACGCTTTCATCGTGCCCGGTGCCGCTGGACAGGAACACCAGCCCCATCAGCCCGCCGGTCAGCAGCATGGTGAAGCCGATGCCGAGTGCGGTGGCGATATAGAAATGGATGCTGGCCGCGCTCCCCTGCTTGTAGAGCAGTGCCAGCGCCAGCGCGACGACGCCGATCGTGAGCATCAGCATGAACCGCATCAACCGGCGGTATCGCGCCCAGGCATAGGCCGCCTGCTGCGGGTCATCGAGAGGGGATTTGCGCGCCATTGCCGCCAAATGGGGCCCGCATCCTGGAATAGCAACCGGCACGATTTGGTGATTCGGCCCTGTTCGTGGCATCCTCGTGTCCATCGTAGCTGAAAAGGAGGCGAGTCGATGGAGATTGCCCACCTGATTGCCGGGCGCAGCAGCAGAGATATCATCAGTTGCGCGACCGGCGCCCCGGTCCGCGAAGTGGTTGCCTTGCTGGCCTCCCGGCGCATCGGTGCCCTGCCGGTGATGGAGGCTGGCCGCGTGGTCGGCATCTTTTCCGAGCGCGACGTGGTCTACCGGATGGCGGAGGAAGGGTCTGCCTGCCTCGACCGGCGGGTCGACGAAGTGATGACCGCTCCGCCGATTACCGTCACCCCGCAGACCAAGGTGCTGGAGGCGCTGGCACTGATGACCCGCCGCCGCATCCGCCACCTGCCCGTTGTCGAAGGCGAAACTCTGTGTGGCTTCATCTCGATTGGCGATCTGGTCAAGTCGCGCATCGACGAGGTCGAGCTAGAAGCAGCAGCCATGCGCGATTATATCCGCATGGCTTGAGGTCAGGGCCGAGGTGACCTAAGTGGGACCAATGGGCCAGATGCTTTCGCTAACCCCCGCTGCCGCCGCGCGCGTCGCCTGGATTGCCGGGCGCCAGTCGAAACCGGCGGTGCTGCGCCTGTCGGTGGAGGGCGGGGGCTGTTCCGGCTTCCAATACAAGTTTGACCTGGCCGACGGACCCGATGGCGATGATACGGTCAGTGAGACCGACGGAGTCAAGCTGGTGGTCGATCCGGTCAGCCTTGATCTGGTCGGTGGCAGCGTGGTCGATTTCGTCGAATCGCTGGGCGGCGCGGCGTTCAAGGTCGATAACCCGAATGCGGCGGCAGGTTGCGGCTGCGGCTCCAGCTTCGGGATTTGAATTAGACGTTTCCAGCCGGATCGGGCACAGCCTGACCCATGCGTATCGCCAGTTTCAACATCAACGGGATCAAAGCGCGCCAGCCGCGCCTGCTGGATTGGCTCGCGGAAACGCGGCCTACGGTCGCCTGCCTGCAGGAGATCAAGACGCAGGACGATGGTTTCCCGGCCGACGCGTTCGCCAAGATCGGCTATCACGCCATCTGGCACGGCCAGAAGAGCTTCAACGGGGTCGCCATCCTGGCCGACGGCATGACCCCGGTGGAGGTGCAGCGCGGCCTGCCCGGTGATCCGGACGACGAGCAATCCCGTTACCTTGAGGCAGACGTGGGCGGGGTGCGGGTGGTGTGCATCTACCTGCCCAATGGCAACCCGGTGCCAGGGCCAAAGTTCGATTACAAACTGGCGTGGATGGAACGGCTGCGCGCCCGCATGGCGGAACTGTGGGCACTTGAGATCCCCTGCGCGGTGGTCGGGGATTTCAACGTCATCCCGCAAGACAAGGATGTCTGGTCGCCCCGGGCCATGGCCACAGACGCCCTGATGCAGCCCGAATCGCGCGGCGCCTTTCATCGTCTGCTCAGCGATGGCTGGACCGACGCAATCGACGCCCTCAATCCACGCGGCGGGGTGTGGACCTACTGGGACTACCAGGCCGGGGCCTGGCAGCGTGACCATGGCTTTCGGATCGACCATCTGCTGCTCTCGCCCGAACTGGCGGACCGGCTGGAGGCAGCAGGGGTCGACAAGGAACACCGCGGGCGCGAAAAGGCCAGCGACCATGCACCGGTGTGGGTTGCCCTGCGCGATTGAAGCCCGGCACGATCGGGACGGCAGACGGACCGCAGGGCTGCGCCATCAGCGATAGAAGATGTGCGAGTCGATTGTCGCCAGCGCCTGCTTGCTGCGGCTCCAGCTCGGGCGGACATAATTCGCGTGGAAATAGAGCGCGTCTTCGGCGTGGCTTTGCCACCCGCCGGAATGGGCAATTCGGGCCACCGCCACGGCGTTCTGCCAGGCCCGGGTGCTGCGGCGGGCCTGCGGAATCGCGCCCTTGCGCACGAATGAGAACTGGCCCGGTTGGCGCACAACAGCGCAATAGGTGTCGGGGAAACGATTTGACCGGCTGCGGTTGATGATCACTTCGGCCACAGCCAGCTGACCCAGCAAGGGCTCGCCGCGCGCTTCGAAGTAGATCGCACCCGCAAGGCAATCGAGTTCCGGGGAGAGCTGGCCGTCAGTGCTGGTCAAGGCCACCAGTTCATGCAGCGACGCGGCATTCGCCATCGCCGGGGCCGAATCCGGGGCCGTCATTTCAGGGATGGGGGGCTGGGGGAGCGGCTGGACCACTGCTTCGGGTACGAACACCGGCACGATTTCACCGGTTACAGCTGCTGCGTTCGCCGCAACCGGCATAGCGGTCTGGGCATTGGCACCGGAAAATTCTGCTCCGGCAACAGTGAAGGCCAGGCCAACGGCAAGCGCCGCCGTGCTGGCGTAACGGGTAAGGATTTGCATTATGTCCGTCAGATCGTGCGGTTGACGGGCCAAGTCGCAGGCTGGGACCGGATGCGCGTTGCTTGCGTCCTCGAGTCGGTCCGATTGCTGGCCTGCCGGCCGTCCCCCGTCTGCGTGCCTGCCCGGCGGCCGGAATGCCGCCTCGCCGCCTGCGCCTTACGAAGTCGCAGCGCCGGTAGCGATCAAACCGGGCAAGTCAAATTTTCAGTTCCAGCTTGCGATGAACCGTTCCGCATCCGGGACGTCCAGTTCAATCAGCCAGCAATCCGGGTCCTGACGCCGCCTGCGAGCCAGATATTCGGTAAATTCCTGCGGATTTTCCGACTTTTCCCGCTTTGCAGCAATAAATGGCCGAGTCCCGTCCGGACGTGGCATGCGTTCGTAAAGGCAAGCGGGCTGGCCATGGCCGATTGTTACCAGCAGCAGGGTTCCGGCATCGCGCTCGCCCTTCGCCAGCACGGTTGCAAACCCGCCCGCAGCCTCGACCGCGCGGATCAGCCCGTTGGCTTCGACATGAACGGGAAGCCGTTCATCCATCGGCCCGGTATCCCGGCAGGCTGGCCAGCGGAATGTGCGAACGCATGAAGGTGCCGGTACCGCGTCCGGCTTCCTCGCCTGCGGCATCGACCAGGCGCGCTTCAGCGACGAGGACCCGCCGCCGCCCGCTGACCCAGCGCCCCTCGGCGATCACCGGGCCCGTCCGCAAGGGGCGGGTGAAGTGCAAATTGAAGGCCGTGGTCAGGAGGAAGCGGTCACTGACCAGAGTGTTGGCGGCATAGAATGCGGCGTCGTCCAGCATCTTGAAATAGAGCGTTCCATGCGCAGCGCCCCCGGCGTGAAAGCAGGCGGGCGTGACCTCAAATCGAATCCGGGCGAGCCCTTCACCGGCGATTTCCAGCCGTGAGGGGAACAGGATATTGATGGCGGATGCACTGTAGAGGCCTTCCAGCGCCCGAAGGTGCGAACGGGCGCTGACACCAGGATCAGGCAGCGGTCCGGTCCGCAACATTGGTGAGCAGGGCGTAAAGCGCCTCGGCATCGCCTGCGCCAAGCAGGGCGTCCTGCAGGGCTTCGTCACGCACCAGGCGGGAGATTTCCGCCAGCGCGTGCAAGTGGGTTGCCCCGGCACTGGCTGGCGATAGCAGGCCGAACACCAGCTCGACCGGCAGATCGTCCGCCGCTGCGAAAGCCACCGGCGCATCGAGCCGCAGGAAGGCCGCCACGGGCCGGTTGATCCCGTCGATCCGGGCATGGGGAATGGCAACACCGCGCCCGAAGCCGGTGCTGCCGAGCTTTTCCCGCTCGTCCAGCGCTTCGAGTACCGTGGCCTGATCGAGCCGGTAAGCACGGGCAAAACACTGCGCCAGCGTTTCGAGAATAGCCGGTTTGCTGCCAGCCGAAACGATTGCCAGCGCCTGAGGGGAAAGGGTGTAGTTGAGTTCCATTGATCAGTTCAGTCAGCACAAGGTCAAGGCAAGAGCCGGGAGGCTCCGGAGCGGACATGTGCATCTCCCGTTAAAGATGCCCGGCGCCCCTTGGGCTGATACCGTGCCTCAGCGAGGCTCAACCCAGCCGATCGAGCCATCATTTCGGCGATAAACCATATTATGCCGTCCGGTGCCAGCGTTTTTGAATAGCAGCGCATTGGTGTCCCGCAGGTCCAGCATCATCACTGCATCGGCCACGCTCGTCTCAGGAATATCGGCGGTGGTTTCAGCGATGATCGGCGGCGCGCCCGCCTCGTCTTCCTCGCGCACGTCCTCTTCCACTTCGGGCGAGGCGAAAATGCGATAGCTCGCCTCTTCCGCGCGTTGGGCATGGGCGGTTTGTTCGTGCCGGTCATGCAGGCGGCGCTTGTACCGGCGCAGCTGCTTGTCGATCTTCTCCGCGGCCTGGTCGAGCGCCAAGTGCGCGTCCGCCGCCACCGCATTGGCCTTGAGCAGCAGGCCCTGCATCACGTGGGTTACGATATCGCAGCTGTACATTCCTGCGGGCGCCTTGCCGAAGGTCACTTGCGAGGAAATCGCCCGGCCGAAATATTTTTCGACAATCGCGTTAAGGCGGTCGGAGACATGATCCTGGAGCGCCGCGCCGGTTTCCATCTGGTGGCCCGATACCCTGATATCCATCATCTGATCTCCTTCATGTACGGGGTTCATACCCCCTTATTTGCTCCACAGGGGTGAAGCCATTTGCTTGATAAAGGCCTGATGCCGCGCCAGTTCGTCGGCAGTGGCTGCATGTGGACGGGGTGCGCGGAAAACCCGTTCGGCTGTAGTCGCCGCAAGCCGCACCTCACCTATGGCAGTGCCGTGTTCTGCGGCCAGAGCCAGCCCGATCTGACGCCCGCCAGTCAGTTCGACATAGACCTGCGCCAGCAGTTCGGCATCGAGCAGCGCGCCGTGCTTGACCCGGTGGCTGCGATCGACCCCGTATCGGCTGCACAGCGCGTCAAGACTGAGCTTGGCGCCGGGGTGCTTGCGGCGGGCAATCGCTACCGTATCAATCATCCGGTCGAGGCTGACGGGTTCACGCCCGCAGTTCGCGAGTTCGGTGTTGAGAAACCCGAAATCGAACGCGGCGTTATGCGCGATAAGCGGTGCATCGCCAAGAAAGGCGAGCAGATCATCGGCCAGTGCACCAAACAGCGGCTTGTCCGAAAGGAATGCTGCCGACAGGCCGTGCACCGCCTCGGCCTGGGCCGGCATGTCGCGCTGCGGATTGAAATAGGCATGGAAGGTAGCCCCGGTTTCGACCCGGTTGACCATTTCGACACAGCCGATTTCCACCATCCGGTCCCCGTTCTGGGGGTCAAGCCCGGTGGTTTCGGTGTCGAACACAATTTCCCGCATTGGTCAGGTTATCGGACGCATTGCTGGCCAGCGCAAGGGGTCCGGGCGGCTATTTGTGCGTGTTCTGCAACAAGGATGCGACCAGTGCAGCAACCGCCGCGCCGGTTAGTTCAAGGCTGGTGCCGGTATCGATCACATGGTCTGCGCGAGCCCGCTTTTCGGCGTCCGGTACCTGGCGGGCGAGAATCTGGGCAAACTTTTCCGGCGTCATGCCGGGCCGCGCCAGCACGCGTGCGCGTTGGACATCAGCCGGGGCGGATACCACCACCACCCGGTCAACCTGGGCTGCGCCGCCCTTCTCGAACAACAGCGGGATATCGAACACCACCACTGGCTGGGCCGCATGGTCGATCAGGAACGCCTGACGGGCGGCCGCCACCGCCGGGTGGACAATCGCTTCCAACCGGGCAAGCGCGGTATCATCGCCGAACACGTGGGCCCCGAGCTTGCCCCGGTCGACGCCGGCAGGGCCGGTGGTCCCTGGAAAGGCGGCCTCGATCGCTGGCAGAAGCGCGCCGTCCGGTCCTTGCAAGCGGTGCACTTCGGCATCGGCATCGAACACCGGGACGCCCAGTTCCTCGAACATGGCGGCCACGGTCGACTTGCCCATGCCGATCGAGCCGGTCAGGCCAATGATCAACGGCCGCGTCACCGGATCAGCAGCATTCTGAGTTCGGAATCGTGCTCGCGGGGGGCAGGGCATCCAAAGAAGCGCTCGAACGCGGCCGCCGCCTGCCCGATCAGCATGCATAGCCCGTCGATGGTCCGGTGCCCCGCCGCGCGCGCGTCTTGCAGGAAAGCGGTGTCGAGCGGGGCGGTGACGATGTCGTAGACAATACTCCCCGGCGGCGCATGGCTCCATTCAAATGGCAGCTGCGGCTGACCCTGCATCCCGAGCGAGGACGCGTTGATGACCAGATCAAGGCATTGCTCGCGGTCATCAAAGGCAAAATCGGTCGGGCTGGCAAAATGGGCAAGATTGACGGCGTGGTGTTCGCCGGAGGGAGCCAGTTCGTCGAGCAGGGCACGCGCCTTGCCCTGGTCGCGCCCGGCCACGACCAGCGTGAAACCGCGGCCTGCCAGAGCAGAGATAATCGCCCGCGCCGCGCCGCCGGTGCCGAGGATGCGCGCCATGCGGAAGTAGTGGGTCTGCGCCAGATCGGCAGCGAGAGGTTCGAGAAACCCCACCGCATCGGTATTCGTGCCGGCAAGCAACCGATCAGACGCCGGGAAGATCGTATTGACCGCGCCAATGGCGCCCGCCGGTTGCTCCACGCTGTAGAGGAGGGGTATCACCGCCTGCTTGTGCGGCATCGTGACATTGCAGCCGCGCCAGTCCGGATCGTTGCGTCGGGCGGCAAGATAGTCCGCCAGTTCATCAGGCCGGACCTGGCAGGCGCGGTACTCAGCGGCGATTCCGAGCTTTCCGAGCCAAAAGTTGTGGATCGCCGGAGACTTCGACTGAGCGATGGGGTGGCCGATCACCTCGGCATAGGGAATGCTCATCCCGGCAGCACTCCCTGCGCGCGCAAGGCGCCCAGCACCGGCAGCAGCGGCATCCCGAGCACGGTAAAGTGATCGCCCTCTATCCGTTCGAACAATTGCACCCCGCGCGCCTCGATCCGGAACACGCCGACGCAGCCCGAGACGGCAGGCCATTCATGCTCCAGATAGTCGGCAATGAACTGGTCCGAAAGCTGGCGGACATGCAGCCGGGCAATATCGCAATGTGACCACAGCAGTGCGCCATCGCGCTGAAGTGCGGCAGCGGAGTGAAGCTCCATCACCTGGCCGGAGAAGAACTGCAGGTGCTCGGCGGCCTGGTCCCGGCTGGCTGGCTTGTCGAACCGTCGCTCTGCGACGCTGACCAGCGAATCGCTCCCCAGCACCAAACGGCCCGGGGGAGACACCGCCAGAGCCTTGGCGCGCGCCAGTTCAAGCGCAATTGCCCGGGGTCCGGCATCAGCCAGCGACGCTTCCAGCGCGCGTTCGTCAATTTCCGCCGGGATTGACTCAAACGCCACGCCCGCCGCATCAAGCATGGCCCGGCGTGAAGCGCTTTTGGAAGCCAGAACGATCATATCGCCCCTCCATCAGCCGGCAGATCGCCCTTGCGGTCACGCTCGCCATGAAGACGGATCACGGCGGCGGCCGTTTCCTCGATCGAGCGCCGGGTGACATCGATCACCGGCCAGCCATTGTCGGCGAACATCCGCCGGGCGAACTGGACCTCGGCCCGAACGCGGTCGTTGTCGACATAGGCGGTCTCAGCATTCTCGTTGAGGCTGAGCAGGCGGTTGCGCCGCACCTGCACCAGTCGTTCAGGCGCGGTGGTGAGGCCCACGACCAACGGTCGGCGCAGGGAAAACAGCTCTGGCGGAGGGGGGCTTTCCACCACCAGCGGGATATTGGCCGTCTTGAAGCCGCGATTGGCAAGGTAAATGCTGGTCGGGGTCTTGGATGTGCGGCTGACGCCAGCCAGGACGATGTCTGCTTCTTCCCAGTTTTCCCACCCGACCCCGTCATCATGAGCGATCGTATAGTGGATTGCCTCGACCCGGCGGAAATAGGCCTCGTCCATCATATGCTGGCGTCCGGGCCGCCCGTGAGCTTCCTGCCCTAGCTGGGCTTCGAGCGCTTCGGTTACCGAATCGAGCGCCGCAACCGCCGGCAGGCCAAGCTGTCGGCAATGTTCTTCCAGGCGGGTGCGCGTTTCGGCATTGACCAGGGTATAAAGCACAAGTCCGGGATTCGCCGCGAGGTCCGGGACGATCCGGTCGAGATGTTGGCGCGAGCGCACCATCGGCCAGAAATGGCGGACAATCTCGGTGTCCTCGAACTGGGCCAGCGCGGCCTTCGCGACCATCTCCAGCGTTTCGCCGGTGGAATCGGATACCAGGTGGAGATGGAGGCGGCTCATCGGAAAAACGGCAGATCCGGTCTGTGGAGAACCGCAGGGATAAACCACGGGAGAGGGCTGGCGACAAGTTCGGCGAGCCCATTCATGCCCGATGCGAGTCCATTCGCAGCCGCTTTGTCGACAGGCGGAGGCGCTTTTCGACAGGGTGGGGATAACGGGGAGAAAGTTCGTTTGACTCAACGATGCACGCGATTCGGGCCAGCAACCTGCCTGTTCAAGCCGGGAGAAATCAGGCAAGAACCAGTTGTACCCGCTTTCCACAGGGCCAACAGACTCCAACAACCTTCCTTAAAGACTCTTATAATTTAGATTGGACTCGTCCCGATGCCCGGAATCCTGCTTGATACCCTGCAAGGCAAGCCAAGTGTTCAGGTGCCCTTATGGCTGATGCGGCAGGCCGGGCGGTACCTGCCGGAATATCGCGCCCTGCGGCAGGAGAAGGGCGGTTTTCTCGAACTGGCCTACGACAGCACGGCGGCGGCCGAAATCACCTTGCAGCCGATCCGCCGGTTCGGATTCGACGGGGCAATCCTGTTTTCGGATATCCTCGTCATCCCCCATGCTATGGGGCAGGATCTGTGGTTCGAGGCAGGCGAAGGGCCGCGCCTGGCGCCGCCGCTGATCGATGCGGCCTGGGCTGCGCTGGAGGTGATGCCGCAGCGGCTCGACCCGGTTTATGGCACGGTGCGGCGCTGTCGCCAGCTGCTAGGCCCGGATACGACGATGCTGGGCTTTGCCGGCAGTCCGTGGACGGTCGCGACCTACATGGTGGCAGGGCAGGGCTCGAAGGATCATCACGAAGCGCGCGCACTGGCCTATCGCGATCCGGTGGCGTTCGGTGAGCTGATCGAAGCGATCGAGCGGGCGACGGTCGATTATCTGATTGGCCAGATCGATGCCGGGGTCGAGGCAGTGCAGCTGTTCGACAGCTGGGCTGGCAGCCTCGCGCCGGATCAGTATGCCCGCTGGGTGATTGCGCCCAATGCGCGGCTGGCAGCAGCGCTGCACGCAGCACGGCCGGGTATCCCGGTGATCGGTTTCCCCAAGGGTTCCGGCGAGAAACTCGCCGCCTATGCGCGGGAAACCGGGGTTGATGCGGTCGGGATCGACGAGACGCTCGATCCGGCGTGGGTCGCGGCCACCCTGGCGCCCGACCTCCCGGTGCAGGGTAACCTCGATCCGTTGCTGTTGCTGGCCGGGGGCGAGGCACTAGTGGAGCGGACGAACGTGATCCTGCGCGCTTTCGCTGACCGACCGCATGTGTTCAATCTGGGCCACGGGATTGGACAGTTCACCCCGATTGCCCATGTCGAACAGCTTGTCGCGACCGTCCGGGCGTGGCAACGCCAGCTGCAGGGGTGACGCCGCTGCTTGCAATCCCTACATCAAACCCATGCAGGATGTCCTTTCGATGACCTATCTCTGGCTCAAGGCCGGCCACATCATCTTCATGGTGTTCTGGATGGCGGGCCTGTTCATTTTGCCGCGGCAGATGCTCTACCTTCATTCGGCAACGCCCGGCTCGGCAGAAGCGGCTGAGTGGGACCGGCGGATGGGGCTCCTGCGCAGGATCATCCTGACACCCAGCCTGATCGTGACCTGGGTGCTCGGGTTTGCCCTGGCCTCAACGATCGGCGCGTTCAGCCAGGGCTGGTTCCATGCCAAGCTGCTGCTGGTGTTGCTCCTGTCAGGTTATCACGGGTGGCTGGTGATGCAGGCGAAGCGGATGGTGTCCGGGTCTCGCCCTCTGAGCGAAAAGCAGCTCAGGCTGTGGGGTGAATTTCCGGCGATCATGCTGGCGCTGATCGTCGTGCTGGTGGTGATCAAGCCGTTCTGACGGCAACCCTGTCAGCCTGACAAGCGCATTGACGGCCCGGGCCACGTGGCATATCCGGGGGGCCACTTCCGGTCATGGCCCGCCTCTATGGCGGCGCCGGGTCTGCTTTCTCCAAGCCCTTTGACCTTGCCGGCCCTAATTCCTGTTGGACAAACGACATGCATCTGAAAGATCTCAAGGCGAAAACCCCGGCTGAGCTGGTTGAAATGGCAGAGGAGCTGGGCGTCGAAGGTGCCAGCACCATGCGGCGGCAGGACTTGATGTTCTGCATCCTGCGCGAACTGGCCGAGGACGAGGATTACGAAGAGCCGATCATGGGTGTCGGCACGATCGAGGTCATGCAAGACGGGTTCGGCTTCCTGCGCAGCCCGCAAGCCAACTACTTGGCCGGCCCGGACGATATCTATGTTTCGCCCAACCAGGTCCGCAAATGGGGTCTGCGCACCGGCGATACTGTGGAAGGCGAGATCCGCGCCCCCAAGGATGGTGAGCGCTATTTTGCCCTCACAAGCCTCAAGAGCGTAAATTTCGACAATCCCGATGCGGTGCGCCATCGAACCAATTTCGACAACCTGACGCCGCTCTATCCCGACGAACGGCTGATCCTCGATTCGAGTGATCCGACGGTCAAGGACAAGTCAGCCCGGGTGATCGATCTCATCTCGCCGCAGGGCAAGGGCCAGCGGGCGCTGATCGTGGCCCCTCCGCGCACGGGTAAAACGGTGCTGCTGCAGAACATCGCCAAGGCGATCACCGACAACCATCCGGAAGTGTTCCTTATCGTGCTGCTGGTTGACGAGCGGCCCGAGGAAGTGACCGACATGCAGCGCAGCGTGAAGGGTGAGGTGATTTCCTCCACCTTTGACGAACCAGCCACCCGCCACGTTCAGGTTGCTGAGATGGTGATCGAGAAGGCCAAACGTCTGGTTGAGCACAAGAAGGACGTGGTGATTCTGCTCGATTCGATCACCCGCCTCGGCCGTGCCTACAACACCGTGGTGCCAAGTTCGGGCAAGGTGCTGACCGGCGGTGTCGATGCCAATGCGCTCCAGCGGCCCAAGCGGTTCTTCGGCGCGGCGCGCAATATCGAGGAAGGCGGCAGCCTTTCGATCATTGCCACCGCGCTGATCGACACCGGCAGCCGGATGGACGAAGTCATTTTCGAAGAGTTCAAGGGTACTGGCAACAGCGAGATCGTGCTCGACCGCAAGGTCGCCGACAAGCGTATCTTCCCCGCGCTTGATGTTGGCAAGTCCGGCACCCGCAAGGAAGAGCTGCTGGTATCGAAGGACATCATGTCGAAGATGTGGGTCCTGCGCCGCATCCTGATGCAGATGGGGACGATCGACGCGATGGAGTTCCTGCTCGACAAGATGAAGGATTCCAAGAGCAACGAGGATTTCTTCGCAGCCATGAACCAATAGCTACCGCCTTGCCGAACGCGGTAGGGCATGGCAGTGATGGGCGGCCTGCCGATTTGGCTGCGGCAGCGCATCGAAGGGGAGTGCCGACCATGCGACAGTATGTCTACGTCAGCACTGCAGAGAATCTTGCTTCGCAAGAAGTGACCGAGATTCTGGAATCATGCAATCGCAACAACCCGTTTCAGGGCCTGACCGGGTTGCTGCTCTACAACGGCCGCAATTTCCTGCAGGTGCTGGAAGGCGAGCACGATTCGCTGGAACGGGTCATGCGGCGGATCGAGCATGATTCGCGCCATCACGGCATTTCCCGTCTCCATGATGAACCGATCGATGACAGGACTTGCCCTGATTGGTCGATGCGGCGACTGGCGCTGGGTGAACCCGGCGATAGCCGCCGCGAACGGTTGGAAACAGAGCTTCCCGTAAGCCTTGACCCTCTGGTCCGGCGGATGATTCTTAACTTCGCAATGCTGAACTGAGCAAGGCGCGGAGCTATCCCTGCGCCGCTTCCAGTTGCGCGGCCATCATCTCCCAGATCTTGTTGATTGCTTTCAAGGGCCGCACCATGACCTTGAAATCGTGAATCTTTCCATCGCTGCCAAAGCGGATGATGTCGACTCCGTTGACGGTTATCCCGTCCATTTCCGCCACGAATTCCAGCATCATCTCGTTGTCGTCGACCAGTTCGCGCACGTAGCGGAAAGTGCCGTTGCCGAACACGTGCCCCGCAGCGGTGAGATAGGCCATAACCTTGGCCTTGCCTGCCTGCGGCGTATGCACGACTGGCGAGTGGAACACGGCCTCCTCCGCCAGCATTTCCGCCAGGACGGCGGGATCGCTTCCGCCCTCCATATAGGCGTGCCACCGGGCGAGGTTCTCTGCCCCGTTCATGCCAGATGCTCGGCGAAGAAGGCTTCTGTCCGGCTGTCCGCCAGCTGCGCACCGGCCTCATTGCGGCGATTGCCCATCTCGGCGGCAAAGCCATGGTCCAGCCCGTCGTAGTCATGCAGGGTGACGCGGGGATGATCGTCGAGTCCGGCGTGCATGGCCGCCTGTGCCTCGGGCCCGACGAAATGGTCGGCGGTGGGCACGTGCAACATCAAGGGGTTGGCGATGGCGTGCTTTTCGCCCAGCATCTGGTCGATCATCACTCCGTAATAGCCGACCGAGGCGTCGATGTCGGTCCGGGCGGCGGCCATGTAGGCGAGCTTGCCGCCAAGGCAGTATCCCACGCACCCGACCTTCGCCACGCCTGTTTCGCGGCGGATCCAGTGGATGGTCGCCTCGATGTCCTTTACCCCTTCGTCAGGGTTGTACTGCCCGAACAGGCCCAGCGCCTTGTTGAATTCATCCTCGACATCGGGGTCGAGTTCGAGACCGGGTTCGAGCATCCAGAACAGGTCCGGTGCGACCGCAAGGTAACCGAGGCTGGCCCAGTGGTCGCACTTGCGGCGGATCCCCTCGTTGACCCCGAATATCTCCTGGATCACGATGATCGCCGCCCTGGGCGTGCCAGCGGGGCGCGCGACATAGGCGGCAAAGCTGTTCGCTTCGTCCAGTGTTTTGATGGTGACGGTCTCGCTCATCGTCGTATATCCTCGTTGCGTTCCTGCCTGACGGCATCCTAGCCCTTGCGTGCAGGCTTTGCCAAACCCAGCTTTGGGGGAATTAGGGAGAATCTTGCCATGAAGGTCCAGATCGAGATCGACTGCACTCCGGAAGAGGCGCGGACCTTCATGGGCCTGCCCGATGTCGGCAAGGCCAATGACGTCTATGTCGACGCGCTGACCAAGGCGATGAAGGGCGTGAGCAACCCGGACCAGTTGCAGCAATATGCCAAGCAGCTTGCACCAATGGGCCAGCTTGGCCTGAAGATGTTCCAGAGCTTCGTCGAGGGCGCAAGCACAGCTGCATCAGGGGCTGCTTCGGGCAAGAGCGGCAAGTCCGACTGATTGCCACTGTCTGAGCCGATGGACACGATCTTCGCCCTGTCTAGCGGTGCGCCGCCCGCAGGGATTGCGGTTGTGCGGGTCAGCGGGCCGGAGGCGTCAACGGCATTGGCTGGCCTGACCGGGTCGCTACCGCAGGCGCGCCGTGCAGTATCGCGGGTTGTAAGCGACAACGGCGGTGATGAGCTCGACCGGGCCCTGGTGCTGTGGCTGCCCGGGCCCGGAACTGCCACAGGCGAGGATGTGGCCGAACTGCATTTGCATGGCGGCCGGGCGGTGGTCGCAGCAGTGGAGGCCGCGCTGGCGGCCGTTCCGGGCTTGCGCCGGGCGCTGCCGGGTGAGTTCACCCGCCGCGCTTTCGCCAATGGCCGGATCGATCTGGCTGAGGCCGAGGGGTTGGCCGACCTGCTGGCCGCCGAAACGGACTTGCAACGCCGGGCGGCGATGGCGAGTGCGGGCGGCGCGTTGTCGCGCACGGTGGAGGACTGGCGCGCGCGGATTTTGATGCTGTCCGCGAAGGTGGAGGCAGTGCTCGATTTCGGGGATGAAGATGATGTCAGCGGGCTTGAACCGGGTTTCCGCGATTCACTATCGGCGCTATCGGGAGAACTGGTCGCGTGGCTTGATCGCCCCCGCGCGGAACTGCTGCGGGAGGGGTTTCGGGTCGTTCTCGCAGGTCCGCCCAATGCTGGAAAATCCAGCCTGTTCAATGCGTTGATCGAAAGCGAGGCCGCAATCACGGCCCCTACCGAAGGCACCACGCGCGATGTCCTCGAGCGCAGCGTGGCACTCGCGGGCCTGCCGTTCACCTTCGTCGACACAGCCGGACTGCGCGACCAGACGCCGGACGCGGTTGAGGCAATCGGGATTGCCCGTGCCGAAGCGGAACTGGCCCGTGCCGACCTGGTGCTGTGGCTCGGCCCGGAGGGTGAGGGACCGGCAGGCGCGTGGGAGATCGCGGCTAAGTCCGATATTGAACTCGGGGATAAAGCGTCGCCGTGCCACCGGGTCTCTGCCATGAACGGCGCGGGGATTGATGATCTGCGGCGCGCCCTGATCGAGCACGCTCGTGCTGCCCTGCCGAGACCTGGGGAGGTGGCCCTCAATGCACGCCAGCACGCGCTTCTGGCAGAGGCAGGCAGCGCCCTGTCGTCGATACATGCGGGCGAGGATTTGTTGCTCACAGGCGAAAAACTCCGCCTGGCGCGGGCCGCGTTTGACCGTCTTATAGGTCGCACCTCGACCGAGGATATGCTTGACGCTCTGTTTGGGCGGTTCTGCATCGGCAAGTAATTGTTCCACGTGAAACAGGCGCGGGTGCGCGCTGGATAAGGCCGGCGTTCTGCGTTAGGGCACAATCGATGCAAAGGTTCGATATAGTGGTGGTCGGCGGCGGTCATGCCGGCGTCGAGGCAGCTTGCGTCGCTGCACGGATGGGCGCGACGGTTGCGCTGGTCTCGTTTGACCTTGATGCAATCGGCGCGATGAGCTGCAATCCTGCGATTGGCGGATTGGGCAAAGGCCATCTTGTACGCGAGGTCGATGCGTTCGACGGGGTGATTGGCCGTGCGGCTGATGCTGCGGCAATCCACTACCGGATGCTTAACCTGTCAAAAGGCAGTGCCGTCTGGGGTCCGCGCATTCAGGCTGATCGTAGGCGGTTCAAGGCCGCTGTGCAGGCGATTGTCCGCGCGGAGCCCAATCTCACGCTGGTTCAGGGTGAGGCGGCGGCTTTGCGGCTGGAAGGCGGGCGCGTGGCCGGGCTGGAACTGGCGGATAGCATTGTGCTGGAAGCATCCGCTGTGGTGCTATGCACCGGCACCTTCCTGGGCGGGGTTCTGTTCCGGGGTGAGGAGCGGTTCGAGGGCGGGCGCATCGGTGAGAGTTCCGCGCGGCGGCTCGCCGCCCAGCTTCGCGAAGATGCGACGCTGCCGATGGCACGCCTCAAGACCGGGACGCCGCCCCGGCTCGATGGACGGACGATCGACTGGGCACGGCTGGAGGAGCAGCCGTCTGACAGTGATGGCTGGACCATGTCGCCGATGATGCCTGGCAGGGTAAACCCGCAGCTGTTCTGCGGCATCACCCGTACCAATCAGCGCAGCCACGATGTCATCCGGGCCAACCTGGATCGTTCGCCGCTGTTTTCCGGGGCGATCGGCGCGGCGGGGCCGCGCTATTGCCCTTCGATCGAGGACAAGATTCACCGCTTTGGCGATCGTGACGGCCATCAGGTCTTTCTCGAGCCGGAAGGGCTCGATACCCACCTGGTTTATCCCAACGGCATCAGCACGTCGCTACCGGTGGATGTCCAGTTGGCGATGCTGCGGACCATGGAGGGGTTGGAAAATGTCGAGATGGTCGTGCCAGGCTATGCGGTGGAATACGACCATATCGATCCGCGGGCACTGAATACCGGTTTGCAGGTGCCGGCGATCCCGGGGCTTTATTGCGCCGGGCAGATCAACGGTACGACCGGCTATGAAGAGGCTGCCGCCCAGGGGCTGGTGGCTGGGATGCATGCGGCGGCGACGGTGTTGGGACGAGAACCAGCGCCGCTGGATCGGGCCAATTCCTACCTTGCGGTCATGGTCGACGACTTGACCTTGCACGGGGTTACCGAGCCCTATCGAATGCTGACCGCCCGCGCGGAATATCGCCTGCGGCTGCGGGCCAACAATGCCTCGACCCGGCTTACACCCCTGGCAATTGGCGCCGGTTGCGTCAGTCCGCCCCGGCAGAGCTGGTTTGCCGCACGTCAAGAACGGCGTGGATTATGGCAGGATGCCCTGGTGCAGCCGGTTGCATCGGTAGAGCTGCATGATGCCGGTATCCCGATCCGCCGTGATGCCGGTCGGCGATCGATAGGGGAATGGCTGGCTCAGGGCGAACTCGATGCCACAATGCTGGCGCACTGGTTGCCGGACCAGAGCAGGCGACTTGACGAAGTCGCGGCCGAGGCGATCGAGGATGCCGCCTATGCCCCCTATCTGGCGCGCCAGGAAGCGGAACTGCGGGACTTGCGCGCGAGCGAGGCCGTATCGCTCGACCGGGATTTTCCCTATGCCGAGGTACCGGGTCTGTCGAACGAGATGGTCGAGCGGCTGAGTGCCAGCCGCCCGCCGACGCTGGCTGCGGCGGGGCGGATAGCGGGGATCACACCGGCGGCCCTCAGCGCAGTCCTCGTCCATGCCCGCAAGCGCGCGGCCAAGTTGGCCGCATGATCGGTACCGAGGGGGAAGCGCGCGCTTACGTGGCGGGCTGGGCGGATCAGGTCGCGCTGGAGCGGCTTGATTGCCTGCTCGCATGCCTGATCGAAGAGAATGCGCGGCAGAATCTGGTTGCGGCGGCCACCCTTTCGATGGTGTGGCAGCGTCACATCGCAGACAGTGCCCAACTGCTCGCTCATGTTCCACGTGAAACAGCCCCCGGGCTCTGGATGGATCTCGGCAGCGGAGCAGGGTTTCCCGGGCTGGTACTGGCGGCACTACGCCCTGACGACCCGGTGATCCTGGTCGAATCGCGCCGCAAGCGGATTGACTGGCTTGAGCGGATGGTTGCCGAACTGGAACTGGGTAACTGCCGGGTCGAAGGGAAGCGGCTCGAGCAGGTCGAAACTGTCCCGGCCGGGGTCATCACCGCCCGGGCATTCGCGCCACTCCGCACCCTGGTGCAATTGTCCGCGCGCTTTTCCACAGCGCACACCCTCTTCCTGTTGCCCAAGGGTCGTTCGGCGGCGCAGGAACTGGATAACATGCCAAAGCGGATTCGCCAGACGTTTCACGTGGAACAATCGCTGACAGATCCGCAAGCCGGTATTCTCGTCGGCAGGTTGAGCAAGGAAGCAAGGGGACAGCCATGATCACCATCGCGATTGCCAACCAGAAGGGCGGGGTAGGCAAGACCACCACCGCAATCAACATCGCGACGGCCATGGCGGCGACCGGGTGGCGCACGCTGCTGATCGACCTCGACCCACAGGGCAACGCCTCGACCGGTCTAGGAGTTGGCAACGATCAGCGCGATTCGTCCAGCTATGACCTGATGATCGACCAGATCGCACTGGCGGAATGCGTGGTGCCGACCACGATCCCCGGGCTCGACCTGGTCCCGGCCACCGTGGACCTGTCCGGGGCGGAGGTCGAGCTGGTTGCGGTCGAGGATCGCACCGATCGCCTGCGCGCGGCCCTCGCCGGGCACACCAGGCATGACATCTGCTTCATCGACTGTCCCCCGTCACTTGGCCTGCTGACCCTGAACGCGCTTAACGCCGCCAGCACCTTGCTGGTGCCGCTCCAGTGCGAGTTCTTTGCGCTCGAGGGCCTGAGCCAGCTGCTCCAGACGGTGGAACGGGTGCAGCAGCGGTTCAACCCCCAGCTCGGGATCATCGGCGTAGCCCTCACCATGTTCGATCGGCGCAACCGGTTGACCGATCAGGTGGCCGACGATGTTCGCGATTGTCTTGGCGGACTGGTGTTCGAAGCGGTCATCCCGCGCAATGTCCGCTTGTCGGAGGCGCCGAGCCACGGGCTTCCGGCATTGGTCTATGACCACACCTGCGCCGGCAGCCGCGCCTATATCGCGCTCGCACGCGAACTGATTGGCCGCCTGCCCGACCAGAGGAAAGCTGCATGAGCAATCCCACCGACCCGATCCGCTTTTCCGTTCCCCTGCGCCCGACCACGTCCGACCGGGGCAAACGTCTTGGCAAGGGGCTGGGCGCGCTTCTGGGGGAATCTCGCCGGGAAGAACCGCTGGTCCCGAGCGGCCCCGCATCGGAGGCCGAAGCCGCTGTTATTCAAGATGTTTCGGTAAAGTCGGGACTGGCCTTGCTGGCAGTTGCGGCCATTGAACCGCTGCCTGGTCAGCCGCGCCGCCACTTTGCCGAAGCCGCGCTTGACGAGCTGGCGGCCTCGATCGCCGCGCGCGGTGTGATTCAGCCGGTGATCGTGCGCCCGCTTGGGAACGGACGCTTCCAGCTGGTCGCCGGGGAGCGCCGCTGGCGTGCGGCCCAGCGCGCGCGCCTGCACGAAATCCCAGCACTGGTGCGCGAACTGGACGACCGCGATGCCATGGCGCTCGCGTTGATCGAGAACATCCAGCGCGAGGATCTCAATCCGGTCGAGGAGGCGCGGGCCTACCAGCGCCTGTCGCAGGACGAATCGCTGACCCAGGCCGAAATCGCCCGGCTGGTCGACAAGTCGCGCAGCCATGTCGCTAATCTTCAGCGCCTGCTGGCCTTGCCTGAACCGGTGCTCGACCTGGTCGAGCAGGGCGCCCTGTCGATGGGCCATGCCCGCGCCCTGATCGGGCATGCGCGCGCGCTGGAGCTTGCCCGCGAAGCGGTGGCGGGCAAACTGTCGGTGCGCGATGTTGAGGCGCTGGCCAAGGTGGGCGAGGGCGTCTCGAAAGGCGCGCGCCGCGCCCGCAACTCGCGCGATCCGGCCAAGGATGCCGACATTGCTGCGGTCCAGGGCCATCTGGAAGAGTTCCTTGGCCTGCCGGTTCGGATCAAGACTGACACCGATCCCCGGTCCGGCGCGGTCACCATCCGTTATCGTTCGCTCGATCAGCTCGACCTGATTTGTCAGCGCCTGACCGGCGGCGATATCTGAGCTCTTTAAACAAGGGCATGATTTTTCAATATTTTAGTCATCAACAGGCGGCTTACCGTTAACGCGGAAGCCGCCCTTGTTAACCATACACGAAAGTAAAGGCTGAACTCCGGGTTTCTACAAGCATGGCGAGAACGGGCAGCAAACCTGTTCTTTCGGGGCAGCCGATTCGGTCCGTCCCGTTCGGGACAACGACCATGCTTGCAAAGGGACCAGATAGAATGTTCAAGATGCTTCGTACGGGCGCCGCTGGCGCTGCTCTCGCCGCCATGGCCCTGGCTTCGGCCGCCAACGCCGCTGAAACGGCCACTGCCACTGCCACCGCCGATGTGGTGCAGGCTTTCACTGTGACCAAGGATGCCGACCTTGACTTCGGCGCGATCGTCGTCGCTCCGGCTGGCGGCAGCGTCAGCATGTCGGCTGCCGGTGTGCTCGGCTGCGGCGCGGGCTTCGTCTGCCATGGGACAAGCACGGCCGCTGCTTTCTCGGTTGACGGCGGCACGATCGGCAAGCGCCTGTTCATTGACCTGCCTGATACTTCGGGCGGCGCACTGGTGATGCTGCACAGCGATGCGGCAGCGCTGGTTGCTGGCGGTGCGACCGCCGCTTCGGTTGAAATCGCGCTTGACAGCTTCACCTCCGACGCTGCCTTTGATGCTCTGAGCGGCAAGTACTATGTCGACATCGCCGATGCCGGTGTTGCAGGCGGCGGTGCAGCGACCGGTGTAGGCGGCGCGGCGTTCGGCGTTGGCGCGACCGCCACGTTCGATGGCTCGGAAGTCGAAGGCACCTATTCGGTCAACTTCGACGTGACCGTCGACTACGAATAATCTTCGTCTGCCCTCGTCCGAGAGGCGAGGCCAGCACGAAACCAAGGGGCGTGTCCGGCCGGGCACGCCCCTTTTTCGCGTCTCCCGGCGGTGCAGCTGCGGCGCATGGCTTGGTTAGGAGCATCTTAACCATGATGTCCTAGCCCTTTCTGCGAACCTCCGGGATTTCCCTGAGGTCCTAGTCAAGGGACGTGCAAGGAATGATTGACCGCCTGCCCCGCGCGCTGCGCCTTTCGCTCGCAACTCTGGCGCTTGTTGCCGGACTTACCCTTCCCGGTGCCCCGGCGCTCGCTCAGGGCGACCTGCTGGTGGCCCCGACCCGGGTGATTCTCGACGGCCGCCGCGGCACAGAGGTGATCCTGAGCAATATCGGCAGCGAGGAAGCGACCTACCGGGTCGAGCTCGAACTGCGCCGGATGACGCCTGAGGGCGGCCTGCTCGATATCGAACCGGAAGATGCCACAGAGTTTGAACGTGCCGCGCTGGAGATGATCCGCTACGCCCCCCGCCGGATTACCCTGCCGCCCGGACAGCCCCAGGCCGTGCGCCTCTCGGCTCGGCCCGGCGCCGACCTTCCTGACGGGGAATACCGGGTTCACATGGCATTCCGCGCCATTCCGCGCCCGGTCAAGCTGACCGAGGCAGAGGAGCAGGAACGCGGGCTCAAGCTCAAACTGGTGCCGATCTATGGGGTGACCATTCCGATCATTGTCCGTCATGGGCGTCTGGAAGCAAAGGCGGCGCTTGAGCAGCCGCAGATCGCCCGCACGGGTGAACACAGCGAAATCAAGCTTACCATCAACCGGGCCGGGCAGGCCTCGACCTATGGCGACCTGCAGATTCTGCGTCAGGGCAGCGGTGAAGTGCTTTACGCCGCGCGCGGGCTGGCGGTCTATGCCGAGGTAACCTCGCGTCAGTTCAGCTTGCCGGTGGCCCACGAGGAAGCGGCCCGTCTGGGCGGCCCGGTGCGGATCGAGTACCGCGAAGCCGCTGCCGCCGGTGGCGGACTGATCGCCGCGATCGACACGGTCCTCTAGAGCACGCTGGAGCGGGCCAGCCCGGTCAGCACCATGTCACGCATCGCACCAAACACGCTCGGCGCCATCGCATTTGCTGCGGTGGCGCTTGGCGCGTCTGTGCCTGCCATGGCGCAGTCGCGCTGGCAGGCGAGCGATGATGATGCCCTGCTGATGAAGTTCACCGTGGGCAAGCACGAGCTGGTCAACGAAGTCCGCGGCTACCAGACCGATCGCGGCGTGTGCCTGGACCTGGGTGACGTCATTCAATCGTTCGATCTGCCGGTCCGGCTGGACAAGAAGTCGCGCCGCGCAACCGGCTGGCTGTTCGCAGAGGATCAGACCTTTGTGATCGACCGTGATTCCAATACAGTACAAAACAAGAACATAGGAACGGCACCGCTCCAGGGCGACATTTTCGACACTCCGGAGGGGTGGTGTGTGCGGCTAGAGGCGCTGTCACGCTGGTTTGGGGTGGGGTTGAGTGCGGACCTGTACAATTCCGCGATCCGGATCGACAACGATGCGAAACTGCCATTTATCGAGGCAATCGAGCGCAGAAGTCGCGCGGCGCGACTTCGCAAACCGGGGCAGAACTTCGATCTGTCAGCCTTCCCCCGCGCCGATGCCGAATACCGCCTGTGGCGCGCGCCTTCGGTCGACGTGAACCTGCAGGGCCGGGCCAGCCGCAACCAGAGCTCGACCCGTCATTCGCTGCGCTATGAATTGACCGCAGCCGGCGAGCTGGGCAAGGCAAGCTATACTGCCCGCCTTGCCTCCGATGACCGGCTGCAACCGCAATCGCTCCGCTTCACTGCTTATCGCAACCAGCCAGACGGCGGCCTGCTCGGCCCGCTCAATGCGACCCAGTTGGCGGCAGGCGACGTTACGCTGCCACCGGGGCAATTGACCGGACGCAGTGTCGTCGGGCGCGGATCGTTCGTCAGCAATCGCCCGCTCGGCAACCAAACCCGTTTTGCCGCCACCAGCTTGCGCGGGGCCCTGCCGGCCGGGTGGGATGCGGAACTCTATCGCAACGATCAGCTGATCGCGTTCCAGCAGGATGATGGCAGCGGACGCTACCTGTTCGACAACATCGACCTGCAGTTCGGTCGGAACGAATTCGAGGTGGTCCTTTACGGCCCGCAAGGCCAGATCCGCCGCGTCCGCGAGGATGTCCCGGTCGGCCGCCAGATGATCGAACCGGGCAAGACCTATTACTGGGCCGGGATTGTCCAGCAGGATCGCGATCTGCTGGAACTGCGCCAGCGGTTTCTGCCACCCGGCTCGGGCAACTGGCGCTGGGGCGTCGGAGTCGAGCGCGGGCTGGACCAGCGCACCAGCGTGGCACTCGGCTACCAGAGCTTCATGCTCGGGGGCCGCCGCCGACAATATCTTGAAGGCAATCTCCAGCGCACGCTCGGCCCGATGCAGTTGCAGGTGGCGGCGGCGCATGAACTCGGCGAAGGCTTCTTCGTCGAGGCTACCGCGCTGGGCAAGCTCGGCCCGGTCAATCTGGCCGCCAATGCGGCCTGGGTCTCGGGCGCGTTCCAGAGCGACTTCGGCAGCGATGCGCTCGACTACCGGGCCGGGCTCAGGGCCGATACTTCGCTGAAAATGGGCAAGTTTGTCCTGCCGGTCCAGGCTGGGATCAGCTGGATCGAGCGCCGTGACGGGTCAAAGGTTAACGAATGGTTTCTGGCCACCAGTGCGCGGGTGCTGGGGACCAGCCTGCGGGCCGAACTGCGCGACCAGAACGGGGAACTTGGTGGCAAAGGGGCGATGCGTCTCAAGTTGCTTGCCAGCCGCCGCCTGTTTGGCCTGCCGCTGCGCGCGGGGGCCGATTTCATCCTGGAAGGTCCGGCCAAGGGACTGGAACGCGCACGCCTGTCCACCGGCAAGCGGCTTGACAAGGTGTCTGATCTCAATTTCGAGGTCGAATACGAAAAGGCCACCGGTGCGACTGACTTCACACTCGGTTATACTCGCGATTTCAGGCTCTTCTCGCTGCGGGCGGATGCCAGTTATGGCACCAATGGCGCGATTGGCGCCAATGTTTCGCTCGCCTTCAGTCTCGGGCCGGACCCGGTCAAGGGCGGTGTGCGGATGACCAGCCAGCGCCTGGCCCGCCATGGCCAGGCCTCGGTCACCGTGTTCCGCGATGATGATGGCGACGGCCGCATGTCGCCCGGGGAACAGCCGATCGAAGGGGTCATGGTCGAGGCCGGCCTGCGGTTCCGCGACGCCGTGACCAGCGCTGAAGGTCGGGCGCTGGTCGACGGTCTTGCTCCGTTCCAGCCGGTGCTGGTGGGCGTCGATCTGGCTTCGCTCGACGATCCGTTCCTGGTGCCGGCGAACAAGGGCGTGGTGGTTGTGCCCCGCCCCGGGGTCGCAACCGAGGTGTTCCTGCCGATCACGCCCTCAGGCGAGGTCGAAGGCACCCTGCTGAGTGCCAGCGGCACCCCACAGTCCGGCGCTGAGCTGGAATTGCTCGACCGCAAGGGCACAGTCGTGGCGACCACGATCAGCGAGTACGACGGCTTCTTCCTGTTCGAACGAGTGCCTTATGGCAGCTATCGCCTGCGCCTCTCGGCGGCCGTGGCGCGCAAGCTCCAGGCGCGGGAGGCAATTCCGGCGGCGATCACGCTCAATCGGACCAGCGACATCGCGCGGCTCGGGATCATTCGGCTCGACCCCGGACCCGTGAATATCGCCAGGGTGAACGGGGCGAACGCCGAATCCGGACCCTAGCCACCCTTCACATACTTGGTTTTGACCTTGACCGGCTTCGGAGCCGGAGCCGGACGGTATTCGACCTTGCGTTTGACCGGGCGGACATGGTGATGCGGCACATCGACCCATTCCTCGGTCACGGTTTCGCGCACCACGGCGCGCTGCGGCACTTCGATAAGCACCGGAACATAGGTCATGTGCATGGCATAGCCATAGCCGGGGTAGCCATAGCCATAGTGGCCCTGCTGGCCGTAGCCGCCGGCAAGGTAGCGATCGAGGTAGTCCTCGCACTCATCGGCGGCGCGGCGCCGGTCGCCTGATCCGCCGATCACCGAGCCCAGTACCGCTCCGGCAATCCCGCCCACGCCAGCGCCGATCAGCGTGCCGGCCAGCCGATCGCTGTCGGCAACCCGGTTGCCGATGACGCCGCCGACTGCCGCACCAAGCAGGCCGCCGCCAATCCCGCCGTCGCGCCGGCCCCGATTGTCGCGGTACTGCGCGCGGCACTGATCAAGCCAGGCCCCCCGGTCGAATGCGGGTTGTGGCGGCATGGCATGAGAACCGGGATAGACCGGATAGCCGCCGGCCTGATGCGGATAAGGCACCGCATGGTTCGGATTGTGCGTTTGCCCCCGGGTATAGACTTCCTCGACCTCGTAACCCTGGTCCTCATGGTACGCGTGCGGGACCGGTTGAACCACCGGCTGATGCTGGTAGATCACTTGTGCCTGGCGCGGGGCGGGGCGGGCATATTCGTATGTGCCTGGCCCCTCGTAGGTCATTTCCGGTTGTGCCAGGGCCGGTGCGGCAACTGCGGCGGTGCAGCTCAGCAAGCCCAGCGATAACAGACGGCGTGCGGTCATGCGAAATCCCCGGTTGGCAGGCACCGCGAGACTGATTCTCCGGCGCGTTAAGGGAAAATCTACCATCGTGTGGCGCACAAACACACGCCTTGCCAACCACCTGTCCCGTTTCGGGGCGGTCTGGCGGGCCAGGTCAGATCCGGGCAGCCAGAACCCCAGCCAGGGCTTCGATACCCGCTGCGTCGGACGGATCGAACCGGGCCGGCACCGGACTGTCGAGATCGATCACCGCCACCACGCTGCCACCACGCCGCACCGGCACCACAAGCTCCGAACGGCTTGCCGCATCGCAAGCGATGTGACCGGGAAAGGCATGGACATCCTCGACCAGCTGGGTTGCTCCGCTGGACGCTGCTACGCCGCACACGCCCCTGCCGAGCGGGATGCGGATGCAGGCCGGGCGCCCGACAAACGGGCCCAGGACAAGTTCGCCGCCGATCAGGCGGTAGAACCCGGCCCAGTTGAGATCGGGCACGAATTCCCACAGCAGCGCCGCGACATTGGCCATGTTGGCCACGCTATCCGGCTCGCCGGATGTCAGCGCGTCGGCGGCGGCGATCAGCTGGCGGTACTGTTCTGCCTTGGGCAGCGCACGATCGGGGGTAAAGTCATACATGGCACCGTCCCCTAGCCACTTTCGCACCGCCCGTCACTTGTGGGCCATAGGTCACTTGCGGGATTGCCGACAGCCAGCCTGCCGCTTATGCCAGCCGTCATGAGCATCCTGCGCAAACTCCTCATCGCCCTGCTGGTCCTCCTCCTCCTGTTCGCGGGCTTCGCGTTCTGGGTCTATCGCGGCGACGGCGCCGATTTGTCGGTGGAGGATGTCTCCGGCACTGACCCGACCCTGCAGGCTGCCAAGGCGGAAACGTTCCCGACCGTGCGCATCGCCAAGCCAGTTGGCTGGAAAGAGGGAGAACTGCCAGAGGCGGCCGAAGGGCTGACCGTCATGCGCTTTGCCGAAGGGCTGGAGCATCCGCGGGTGATCCACACCCTGCCCAACGGCGATGTCCTCGTCACGCTGACCCGTTCCCCCAAGGCCAAAGGCGGCGGCGGCATCACTGGCTGGATTGCCGACAAACTGATGAGCAGGGCGGGCGCCAAGGGCGATTCGCCCAACCAGCTGGTGCTGCTGCGCGACGGTGACGGCGATGGCACGGCCGAAGTGCGCCAGGTGCTGACCGATGCGCTCGATTCGCCCTCGGGCATCGCGTGGAATGACGGCACACTCTACATCGCGAATCACAACGCGGTGCTGGCGTTCGACTATGCTTTGGGCGCCACTGCGCTGGCAGGTGAGGGACGCAAGCTGATGGATCTGCCGCCGGGCGGCGGCCACTGGATGCGGAATATCGAGCTAAGCCCGGACGGAACAAAGCTTTACATCGCGGTCGGCTCGGTCTCGAACATTGGCGAAAAGGGCATGGAGGTCGAGGAAGGCCGGGCCATGATCCACGAGCTTGATCTCGCCAGTGGCAGCAACCGCCCCTACGGGGCCGGCCTGCGCAACCCCAACGGGCTGGATTGGAACCCGTGGAGCGGGGAGCTGTGGACCACGGTAAACGAGCGCGACATGCTCGGGTCCGACCTCGTGCCCGACTATCTCACCAATGTCCCGATCGGGGCACAATATGGCTGGCCCTGGCTTTACTGGCGCAGGAATATCGACGAGCGGGTGGAAGCGCCAATGCCGCAATATCTGATGGAGTACACCCGCCAGCCGGAATATGCGCTCGGGCCCCATGTGGCGGCGCTGGGGCTGGTGTTCTCGGCTGAGGGCGACCGGATGGGCAGCACCTTTGGCCAGGGCGCGTTCATCGCCCGCCACGGTTCGTGGAACCGCAAGCCGCCGTCTGGCTACGATGTGGTCTATGTCGCGTTCGACGCACGCGGCAACCCGCAAGGCAAGCCGGTGCCGGTGCTGACCGGCTTCCTGACTGGCGAAGGGACCACCCGCGGCCGCCCGACCTGGGTCGAATGGGCAGGGGACGGTGCCCTGCTGGTCAGCGACGACACGGCTGGAATCATCTGGCGGGTTATCGCCAAGGGGGCCGAGCCGCGCCCGGCCATCGTGCGCCAGCGGAGCGGCTCGCTGCCGCCGCAGCGCGAATTGACTGGCAATGCGACCGCTTCGTTTCGGGAGGACCCGCGTTAGAGCGTGTTCAAGCCGAGGAATCACCCGGCGGCGCTCGGAAACCGCTTTAGCGGCCCAGACTTTCGCCGATCCGTCCGGCCAGCTCGGTGACATAGTGCCACGCTACCCGGCCTGATCGGGCACCGCGCTGCCGAGCCCATTCGAGCGCATCGGCCTCCTCCCATGCCAAGCCATGCCGTGCGGCATAGCTTGCCACGATCGCCAGATAGGTCGCCTGGTCACAGACGTGAAATCCGAGCGCAATCCCGAACCGGTCGGCCAGCGCCAGCCGGTCATCGACCGTGTCGCGTGGGTTGATCGGGTCGCCCTGCTCGGCGGCCTGGCGCGGGACGATGGCGCGGCGGTTGGAGGTGACAGCCAGCCGCACATTTTCCGGGCGTGGCTCGACTCCGCCGTCGAGCCAGCTGCGCAAACGGCGCGGCCCCTGCAGGTCGTTCTCGGCAAAGCCGAGGTCGTCCAGGTAGACCACGAACCGGCGCGGGACTGGCGCAAGTGCGGTGAACAGGGCGGGCAGGCTGTCCAGTGTATCGCTGGCCACTTGCACCAGCGTCAGCGCACCCGGCATCTCCTGCTGGACTGAACAGGTCGCCGCCCGCAGCACGGCTGACTTGCCCATGCCGCGCGCGCCCCACAGGAACATGTCATGGGCCGCCGCGCCTCTGGCATGACGGCGCAGGTTGGCGAGAACAACGTCCTTCTGGCGGTCAATCCCTTGCAGCACGTCAAGCGGCGGCGCTTCGATCGCTGCCACGCCGCGCGCGCCGTTCCCGCACCACACATAGGCCGAATAGGCCAGCCAGTCTGGTGCTGCGCTGCTGCCCTCCCCGGCTATCCGCTCAAGTGCCCGGGCAATACGCTCCAGCGGATCGCTCTGATCGGCCACTACTTAGCCGACCAGTTGTTCTGCGGTGAGGTTGTAGAGGGCACCGGCTCCGGCCGTAGCGGAACCGCGCAGGCCTGCCGCCTCGGGCACGATCCGGTCAAGGAAGAAGCGCACGGTGACCGGCTTGGCGGCGGCGAGAGCCGGCGCGGCTCCGCCCTCGATTGCGCGCAATTGCTGCACCATCTGCCATCCGGCAACTGCCACGGCGCACATGGTGCAGAAGGGCACGCTTCCCGCCAGCCGGTCATCGAGACTGGCTTCGCTGAGCATCCATTGCGCGATCCCGGCGCAATCGTGCGCCAGCGCGGCCAGGGCAGGCTCACCTGCCGCATCGCGGGCGATCTCATCCAGCAGCGCCAGCAGCACCCCGCCATTCTCCAGCCCGAGCTTGCGGGTGACGAGGTCGGCTGCCTGGATGCCGTTGGTGCCTTCATAGATCGGGGCGATCCTCGCATCGCGGTAATGCTGCGCGGCGCCGGTTTCCTCGACGAAGCCCATCCCGCCGTGAATCTGCACGCCAAGGCTGGCCACCTCGACACCCATGTCCGTCCCCCAGGCCTTGAGCATCGGCACCAGTGCATCAGCCCGCATGGCGGCGGCGCTGTCGCCCAGTGCGCCCCGGTCGACCTGCCCGGCGGTGTAATAGAGCAAGGCCCGCCCGGCTTCCGTCAGCGCCTTCATCCGGATCAGCGTGCGGCGCACGTCGGGGTGCTCGATGATCGCCACCGGGCTCTTGTCAGGCGAACCGGCGCGGGCCGACTGGACCCGGTCGCGGGCGTAGCTGAGCGCCTGCTGGGTGGCCCGTTCGGCGATCTGTACGCCCTGGTTGCCGACATTGATCCGGGCATTGTTCATCATCGTGAACATGGCAGCGAGACCGCGGTTTTCCGCGCCGACCAGTTCGCCCACACATTCGCCGTTGTCGCCATAGCTCATCACGCAGGTGGGCGAGGCGTTGATGCCCAGCTTGTGCTCGAGGCTGACACACTTGAGGTCATTGCGCGGCCCCAGCGCGCCGTCGTCGCCGACATGGTACTTCGGGACAATGAACAGCGAGATGCCCCGCGTGCCTTCCGGCGCACCGGGCAGACGGGCGAGGACCAGGTGAATGATGTTGCGCGACAGGTCGTGTTCGCCCCAGGTGATGTAGATCTTCTGGCCCTGGATCAGGTATTTGCCCGCGTGCGGCCCGTCCGTGATCGGGGTTGCGGTGGCGCGCAGGGCGCCGACATCGCTGCCCGCCTGCGGTTCAGTCAGGTTCATCGTGCCCGACCACTCGCCGCTCACCAGGCGGGGCAGGTATTTTGCCTTCTGGGCTTCGCTGCCGTGGTGTTCGAGCGCTTCGATCGCCCCGACCGACAGCATCGGCAGCAGGTTGAAGGCCATGTTGGCGGTTCCGAGGTTTTCCAGCACGTTGCAGGCGAGCGTGAATGGCAGCCCCTGCCCGCCATAGTCGACCGGGCTGGCAATCGCGTTCCAGCCCTGCTCGACGTACTGGGCATAGGCCTCGGCAAATCCGGTCGGCAGCCGCACCACACCGTTTTCCAGCACCGCGCCTTCCACGTCGCCGATCCGGTTGAGCGGGGCCCATTCGCCCGCCGCCAGAGCGCCGACACCTTCGACGATCGCTTCGACCAGGTCGGCTTCAGCGGCGGCGAATCGTTTGCTCTGGGCCAGTTCCTCGATCCCGGCATTGGTCCGGATGGCGAGCAACTGGTCCTGGGTTGGGGGCACGAAGGGGGTCACGGCGGGGATGTCCTCTTGGCCAAAAAGGTTGAGTGGCTGCCGCATCCCCTATAGCGCGCGCCCATGACGGGCAAGAACGCTACGGAAGTGCTGGCCGCCGACGCTGCGGGTATTGCCCGCGCGGCGCAAGTGCTGCGCGAGGGCGGGCTGGTCGCGCTGCCGACCGAGACTGTCTATGGCCTGGCCGCGCGGGCGGACGATCCGGCCGCAGTGGCGAAAATCTATGCCGCCAAGGGGCGGCCGGACTTCAATCCGCTGATTGTCCATGTTTTCGACGCCGCGCAGGCCGATGCCTATGTCGAATTCGACATGGTGTCGAAAAGCCTGGCTGAGGCACATTGGCCCGGGCCGCTGACATTGGTCCTGCCGCGCCGTGCCTGGGCCGACCTTGCGCCAGCAGTATCGGCCGGTCTTCCGACGCTGGCGGTTCGTGCCCCGGCCCATCCGGTCATGCGGGCCGTGCTGGAATCAGTCGAGTTCCCGCTGGCTGCCCCTTCTGCCAACTGCAGTGGCTTTATCAGCCCGACCAGCGCCGCGCATGTCCTCGCCTCGCTCGACGGACGGATCGATCTCTTGCTGGACGGGGGTGAGTGCGCGGCAGGGCTCGAATCGACTATTGTCGCGGTGCGCGATGGCGGCAGGATTGAGGTGCTTCGCCCAGGCCCGATCGATCTTGGCGCAGCCCGTTCAGGCGGGGGCACGGTCGAGGCGCCGGGCCAGCTGGCGCGCCATTATGCCCCCGGCAAGCCGCTTCGGCTCAACGCCACTGCGGCGGCACCGGACGAGTTCCTGATCGGTTTCGGTCCGGTTATGTGCGACGCCAGTCTATCGGCCCGAGGCGACCTCGCTGAAGCGGCGCAGCGGCTCTATGCCTGCCTCCATCTGGCCGCCGCAGCATCCCAGCCGCGGATCGCGGTGTCACCGGTGCCGGACCAGGGGCTGGGGCAGGCGATCAATGACCGGCTGCGCCGCGCCGCAGCCTAACCTTCTGGTAGCGGGCCGGCGGGAATCGTCCGCAGCAGGGTTTGCAACTCGGCATATGTGGTCTGGGCATCGCTGCAGGCCCGGCGGTTGCCCTTGTTGCACCTGTCCAGCTGACTTTCGTAGCGGCGCTCGAGCCGGCCCAGCTCTTGTTCCTGCTGGCGCAGGGCGCGGCCACGTTTCTCGTCCGCTTCTGACTGGCTGGTGGTCGCCAGGTCGGCCGCGCCGCTCACCAGCTTCACCGGTGCAGTCACGATATCGGCCGTAGCCTTGGCCAGGCATCCACCCAGCAGCAGCGGCACAAGCAAGAGCAGCAGGCGAAATCGGGTCATGCAGGCGGCCTCCGGTGCAACCGTGCCCGATCTACCATGAACAGCGCCTGTCGCGGTGGCGGTTTATTCCCCCGCCGCGGTGCCTGGACGGCAGATTACCTTGCCCGAGCCCATCGCCTCGATGGTGCAGGTCGCACTGCCGGTCACAGTGACGTCGCCCGAGCCCATGATCTTGGCCTTGACCGTGCCGTTGGAGGCAAAGTCGGCATCGCCTGAGCCCATGATGGTTACATCGGCTTCGTCCACGGACAGCCCGGGTGCTTCCATGCTCCCGGCGCCAGCAACGGTGAGATCGATCTTCCGCACTTTGCCCGCGGCACCGAATGTGCCCGAACCGACCACGTTCACGTCCAGTTCGTCGGCATCGACATAGGCCAGATCGAGCCGTCCCGATCCGGCGATCACGACCTCGCCTTTGTTCGCCATCGCCTGCGCCGCCACTCCGCCCGAACCGGCGATGACGATCTTTTCAGGGGCCGGCATGGTTACCCGCACGGTCGCGAGTTTGCCGCCCAGATCCTTGAAGCCCGCGCCGCGCATCACGCCAAGGGTGCCGTCCTTGAGCGTGAAGCGCAGGGCCTCAACCGCCTCGGCATCACCCTCGACATTGATATCGAGCGCCTTGCCGGTGGTCACGACCACGCTATCCGGCCCGGCCAGGACAAGCTCGTCTGGTGGATCGCCGCTCATGTCCAGTGCGGCGAGGGGCACACCTTCCTCGTCGTTGATCACAATCGAGGCGTCCTTGCATCCGGCCAGACCGGCGGCGAGAGCGATGGGCGCAACCGGGGCAAGGGTGCGGAACAGCTTGTCGAACTTCATGACGCATCTCCACTTGGCGTATTGCCGACATAATACAGCATAAGACTTATTTCAAGCGGGCCACGAAAAAGGGGCCGCCCGACAGGCAGCCCCTCTCTTGACTGGTCTGACCAGAAGGTCAGACTTGGTCGGTGTTTTCGTAGTATTGCGGCGCATGTTCCCGCAGCACCAACAGGATCTTCCCCAGCGCGGTCGGCTCGTCGGTCTTTTCCATCGCCGCCAGTTCGCGAGCGAGGCGTGACGAGGCCGCTTCAAAGATCTGCCGTTCGGAGTAGCTCTGTTCCGGCTGATCTTCCGGGCGGAACAGGTCGCGGGTCACTTCCGCAATCGACACCAGGTCGCCCGAATTGATCTTCGCTTCGTATTCCTGCGCCCGGCGGCTCCACATGGTGCGCTTAACCTTGGGCTTGCCCTTGAGCGTTTCCATCGCCTCCTTCAGGGTCTTGTCGCTCGACAGCTTGCGCATGCCGATCGCTTCAACCTTGTTGGTGGGGACGCGCAGCGTCATGCGTTCCTTTTCGAACCGCAGGACGTAAAGTTCCAGCTGCATGCCGGCGATCTCTTCCTGCTGCAGCTCGATCACACGGCCTACGCCGTGCTTGGGGTAGACAACGTAATCGCCAACGTCGAAGACGTGCGCCTTGGCTTCCATGCCTGTTCCTTTCCTCGCGAGCGGGGCGGCGGCGAAGGGTCAGGAAAGCTATCGACCGGACCCTGCGGGGTGCAGTCGAACACTTGCCGGAACGGTCGCTGAAGGCCCTGCCTTTCCGTAGGTTTGCGCCTTTCGCCGGAAGAAAACCGGCGGGGTTGGTGGATTATATAACCCAATCGCAACAAAATTGCGAGTCTTTAGCGCAGGCGCAGCATTACCTGTCCCGGCTCGGCACCGTTCAGTCCCCGTCGCCAGGTTCGGCGGAGAAATACTTGTCGAACTTGCCGTCCTCGCCCTTGTGCTCGTCGGCCCCGGCCAGCGGCTCCTTCTGGCTGGTGATGTTGGGCCACTCGGCCGAATACTTGGCATTGAGCTCAAGCCACTGCTCCAGCCCGCTTTCGGTATCGGGGAGAATCGCCTCAGCCGGACATTCCGGCTCGCATACACCGCAGTCGATGCATTCACTGGGGTTGATGACGAGCATGTTCTCGCCCTCATAGAAACAATCGACCGGGCAGACCTCGACGCAGTCGGTGTACTTGCACTTGATGCAGGCCTCTGTGACGACGTAGGTCATGGCGCGGTAATCCCCTTGGTTGTGTGCCTTTCGCCTCCCGCTATCGCGGTTTCGCCGGTCCGGTCAAGCGCGCGATAATGCGCATGCGCTTCCGCCGGTGGTCCGCGACGGTCCGGCAGCGACAGGATCTCGACGACGCTGGCCCCATGGGCCGCCGGCACGGTCAATATATCACCCGCGGCAATCGCGTGGCTTGACCGGATCACCCGCTGCCCGTTGCACCGAACCAGTCCGCTCTCCGCCAGTTGCTGCGCCCGCCCGCGGGTCCTCGCCATCCGCAACCGGCACAGCAACAGGTCGATCCGCATCAGCGCACAAGATCGGCCAGCGCGGCAAAGGCATTGCCAGGCGCAGGCTGCTTGCCGGGTGCGGCGGCTTTCGGCTCCTTGCGGGCTGGGCGCCATTCCCATCGGTCGGGTGCAGGGGGGCCGGACGCACCTTCGGCCAGTGCGCGCGCCGGAAGGCGGCGAAAGCCTGCCGCCCCCAGCAGGCGGTGGAAGCAGGCCAGCTCGAGCCCGGTCGAGACTGCCAACGCCGGATCGATCGTGAAGCGCACCCGCATCGGATTCGCGCCCTTGGCCGCCGCAGCACTGCGCGCCTCGTGCGCAGCCTTGAGCAGCTTCTCGGCCACGTCGACCCTCACGAACTGCCCCCCTGCCGGCCGATAGCCAGAGGGTAGTTTGCCAGTGCCCGCGATCACCGGGATCATGTCCGGATTGAGGGGGCGACGGTCCTGCCCCAGTGCCTGCAGAAGGCGGCGCGGGGCTGGCTTGAGCAGGTCGCGCGCGAACACGTCGAGCGCGCCAAAAGTCACACCCAGACGGCGCAGCGCCGGTCGCAAATCCTTGGGCAGGTGCTCCAGACCCGCTTCCTCGCGCGAGACATAGCCATGCCCGGCCACCAGCTTCAGCAGCAGCGCGCGGGCCTGGGATCCGGCCGCCGGATCACGTGCTGCCGCATGGAGTGCGGCGAGCGGCGCAAGCGGTTTCAGTTGTGCTGCCACCCACTTGCCCAGCGCATCGAGCAACTGCTGCCGCGCCGGCTCCGGCACCAGCGCCAGATCGCGCTCAGGGACCAGCCTTGGTCGCAGTGGATCGACAGCCAGTTCGACCGACGCCAGCCGCCGTCCCTGCCACAGCAGCGCGCCTTGCTCCAGCGTGACGCCTTCGAACCCGTCAGACAGCTTCGCCGCGCGCTCGGCCAGGAGGCGCGGCAAGGCTTTCTCCCCGGCGGCAAGCAGCATCCGCCGGTCTTCATGGCTGGCGCGGTGATCGACGGTGAAGGTAAACCCGCGCAGGCACCCGATCACCTCGCCTTCGACCGCAATCGTGCCGTCCTCGTCGCAGGTGACGGGCAGCAAGGCTGCGTCCTGGCCCATGGTTTTCATCAGGATCGCGGTCCTCCGGTTGACGAATCGTTCGGTCAGGCGCGCGTGTAGCGCATCTGACAGCCTTGCCTCTACCCCGCGCGCCCGTGCTGCCATTTCGTTCCGCGCCAGCACCCAGTCGGGTCGCTGACAGACGTAGGCCCAGCTGCGGATGGCGGCAATCCGCCCTTGCAGCGTGTCGATATCGCCCGCGACATTGTCGAGCTCGGCCATCCGTGCCGCCACGAAGTCCGCTCCGAGATGGCCGTGGCGCAGGTCCTGCCAAAGCCGGGCGACAAAGCGCGCGTGGGTGTCCGCCCCCGACTGGCGGAAATCCGGCAGCGAGCAGGTTTCCCAGAAACGCCGCACCAACCCCTCCCCGCGAACGTCCGCTGCAAGGGGCTCCTCAGCCAATCGCTTGAGCACGGCGAGGTCGATCGCTTCGGGTGCTGCGGCGAGGCCGGGCTTGTCCGGAGCCGCTTGGAGGTCTGCCATGAGCGCCGCCACGCTGTCAAAGCGTGGATCGGCTTCGCGCCAGAATAGCCGGGTCAGGGGCGCGAAGCGGTGCTCCTCAATCGCGTAGACTTCCTCCTCAGTGAATTCGGGTGACGGGCCCTGTCCGCCGGCCAGCGTGCCGAATGTGCCATCCTTGTGGTGGCGCCCCGCGCGCCCGGCGATCTGGGCCATTTCCGCTGGCATCAGGCGGCGTTGGCGTCTGCCGTCGAACTTGGTCAGCCCGGCAAAGGCAACATGGGCGACGTCAAGGTTCAGCCCCATGCCGATTGCATCGGTGGCAACGATGTAGTCGACCTCGCCCGACTGGAACAGCGCCACTTGGCGGTTGCGCGTCTCCGGGCTGAGCGCGCCCATCACCACCGCCGCACCACCGCGGAAACGGCGCAGCATTTCCGCCACGGCATAGACCTGCTCTGCCGAGAACGCGACAATGGCGCTGCGCGGCGGCAGGCGCGACAGCTTGCGCAGGCCGATATGCTTGAGGGTGGAAAAGCGCGGACGGGAGACGATCTCCGCCTGCGGGACCAGTTGGCGCACCAGCGGTTCCAGCGTGGCCGCCCCCAGCAGCAGGGTTTCTTCCCGCCCCCGCGCGTGCAGCAACCGGTCGGTGAACACATGGCCCCGCTCCGGATCGGCGGCGAGCTGTGCCTCATCCAGCGCCAGGAAGGCATGTTTGCCCACATCCCGCGGCATGGATTCCACAGTGCAGCAGAAATAGCGCGCGCCCGGCGGTTCGATCCGTTCCTCGCCGGTGATCAGCGCCACCTGCTTGTCGCCCTTGAGGGCCACCACCCGGTCATAGACTTCGCGCGCCAGCAGCCGCAGGGGGAAGCCCATCGCCCCGCTCGAATGGGCGCACATCCGCTCGATCGCCAGGTGCGTCTTGCCGGTATTGGTCGGTCCGAGCACCGCCTTGATCGTGCTGTTGCTCACCCAACCTATGTGGCAGCGCCTGCATCAGGCCACAAGTCGCAGCCTGGCCTGGCCCACAGCCTGTCGGGCGGGGGACTCGGCTGGTCGCTTCTTAAACCGGTGTTAACTTTAATCGCGCAAGCAATTGCGCCATAGCCCGCACTTGTTTCAGGAGCTCGGGTCAGGGTGCGTCGTGCCGCGATTGCAGCCGTGCCCAAGGGAGACTGCGCGTGTTCAGTGAGCGCGACAATGCCGAAATGGAGGCCGGTCTCGCCGACCAGCGCGGCTGGCGTGCGGCTGCCCTGTCGCACGCGCAGGTCGCCCCGCAGGACCGCCCCCGGGTTCTCCAGCGGGCGGACAGCCTGGTCGAGCGGTACGACGTATGGCGGCTCAATCTGTCCGACCGGCTGGAGCGGTTCGACCTTGCCCCGGACCTGGCCAGCGGGATCGGCAGCCGGAAATGGTTCCGCGGCCTTGGCACGCTGATCGGGCTGAGCGCGCTGGCGATCGGGTTCTGGCCCAGCTTCGGTCCGCTCGAAGCGGCCCCGGCGATGCAGATTGACGAAACCGCCCGTGACGAATTCCGCAGCCACATGATCATGCCACTGGCACTCGGCGGTGACAGTGGCCGCCATATGGGCGCCCGGCTTGACGTCAAGCCGCTGGAATCCGCCCCGGAGCGGCCTACCCAGCAGCTGCTCGCCACCCTTTCGCGCGGCGACAGCTTCGCCCGGATGCTCGACCGCGCCGGAGTCGGCCAGGCCGATGCCGGCCGGGTCATGGCGCTGGTGGCCAATGCGATTCCGCTGGCCGATATCGCGCCGGGTACGCAGGTCGACATCACCCTTGGCCGCCGGACCGGGCCTGACGAACCGCGCCCGCTTGACGCCCTGGCTTTCCGCGCCCGGTTCGATCTGGCGCTGGAGGTGTCGCGCGGGGAGAGCGGGCTGGTGCTGACCCGCAAGCCGATCCGGGTTGACGATACGCCCCTGCGTATCCGCGGAACGGTGGGACGCAGCCTCTACCGTTCGCTTCGCGCTGCTGGCGCTCCGCCCAGCGCGGTCCAGCAGTACCTGTCCGCGCTTAATGACCAGGTCGATATGGAGCGCACGGTGCGCCCAAGCGACACCTTTGACCTGATCGTGCAGTACCGCCGTGCCGCCACCGGAGAACGGCAGGCCGGGCAACTGGTCTATGCCGGGGTGGACCGGGGCGATAAGCCGCAGGTGCAGCTGATGCGGTGGGGCAAGGAGGGCCGGTTTTACGAAGCCTCCGGAGTTGGTGAACAACGTGCCGGCTTGCTCGCGCCGGTATCGGGACGGATTTCCTCCAACTTCGGGATGCGGCGCCATCCGATCCTGGGCTACCTGCGGATGCACAGCGGGATGGACTTTGCCGCCGGTTACGGCACGCCGATCGTGGCGGTAACCGACGGGCGCGTGTCCGGCGCTGGCCGGATGGGCGGCTGCGGCATTGCCGTGCGGCTGGAGCATGGTGGCGGTCTGGCCACCCGCTATTGCCACATGAGCCGAATGGCGGTGCGCGCCGGGCAGAGCGTACGGCGGGGCCAGGTGATCGGCTATGTCGGCTCGACCGGCCTCTCCACCGGCGCACACCTGCACTACGAAATGTACCGGGGCGGACGGGCGGTGAACCCGGCTTCAGTCTCGTTCGTGACCCGTGCGCAGCTTTCGGGCGAAGAATTGCGCCGGTTCCGGGCCAACCTGGCCGCGCTCAAGACCGTGGCGCCCGGTGCTGCGTTGGTTGACCTCACGCCGAACGCCACCGAAAGCGCCGGCGAAGAGCCTGCGCGGGAGATCGACAAGCTCGACCAGGCCCGCCGCCTGCCCTGACCCATCGCTTCCATTGCGCACGTCCGCCGATTGCGGCAGACGCATGGCCATGACCGGTTCATATCCCAATCTCCGCTTACGCCGCACCCGTGCCAGTACCTGGAGCCGCGCCCTTCACCGCGAGATCCTGCTCGCCCCCTCGGACCTGATCTGGCCGCTGTTCGTCACCTCCGGCAGCGGGGTGGAGGAACCGATCGCCAGCTTGCCCGGAGTGTCGCGCTGGTCGGTTGATGGCATTGCCGCGCGGGCAAGGGAGGCGGTGGCGCTGGGAATCCCGTGCGTGGCGCTGTTCCCCAACACGCCGACCGACCGCCGCAGCGACGACGGCGCGGAGGCGCTCAACCCGGACAACCTGATGTGCCGCGCGATTCGGGCGATTCGCGATGCCTGCGGGCATGATCTGGGCATTCTGACCGATGTGGCGCTCGACCCATATACCGCACATGGGCAGGACGGACTGGTCGATGGGGCCGGCTATGTCATCAACGATGATACCGTCGCCGTGCTGGTCGATCAGGCGGTCAACCAGGCCAATGCTGGGGCCGATGTGATTGCCCCGTCCGACATGATGGACGGGCGGGTCAAGGCGATCCGGATGGCGCTGGAAATGGCCGGGCATCAAAATGTCCAGATCATGAGCTATGCCGCCAAGTATGCCAGCGCCTTCTACGGGCCGTTCCGCGATGCGGTTGGCAGCCGGGGCCTGCTCAAGGGTGACAAGAAGACCTACCAGATGGATCCCGCCAACGGGGAAGAGGCCTTGCGGGAAGTCGCGCTCGATCTTGCCGAAGGGGCTGACAGCGTGATGGTCAAGCCCGGCCTGCCCTATCTCGATATCGTGCGACGGGTGAAGGAACGGTTCGAAGTGCCGGTGTTCGCCTATCAGGTCAGCGGCGAATACGCCATGATCGAGGCTGCGGCGGCGGCAGGGGCCGGGGACCGGGACGCACTGGTGCTGGAAACGCTGACCGCGTTCAAGCGCGCCGGTTGTTCGGGCGTGCTGACCTATCACGCGCCTCATGCCGCCCGCCTGCTCCATGGCTGACGCATTCCGCCACGAGACTGAGCGGCTGGTGCTGCGAAGCTGGCAAGGCGATGCCGACTGGGCTACATTCTTCCGGGTGACCAACACCCCCGCAGTGATGCAGTGGCTCGGCGGGGTGCTGGACCCCGGCGGCGAAGCGAAGCAGCGTGACCGGGTTGAGCAATGCGCTGGCCGCAACGGCTTCTGCTTCTGGGCGCTGGAACGCAATGCAGACAGCGCGATGCTGGGATTCTGTGGTTTGAAGCGCGCCGACGCCCCCGGATCGACCGTGACCGGCATGGTCGAGATCGGCTGGCGCCTGCGCGAGGATGCCTGGGGCCACGGCTACGCCAGGGAGGCGGCGCTCGCGTCCCTGGCGCTGGCGTTCGAGCGGTTCGGCGCGGAAGAGGTGGTCGCATTGACTGTCGAGGGCAACAGCGCCAGCTGGGGCCTGATGAAGCGTCTTGGAATGCGCCGCCGGGTGGACCTCGATTATCCCGATCACCGTTACGACCCACCGTGGCGTGATACCATTGTCTATTCCATTGACCGGCCAACCTGGGAGAGCCGTCCATGACCCTGCACCGCCCCGGCGTGAATATTGTTCCGATCCACGGCAAGACACCGAAGATCCATGAATCCGCTTTCATCGCCCCCGGTTGCACGATCATCGGCGATGTCGAGATCGGGGCCGGCAGTTCGGTATGGTACAACTGCGTGCTGCGCGCCGACGTATTCAGCATCCGCATTGGTGAGCGCACCAATGTTCAGGATGGCAGCGTGCTCCACTGCGATCCGCCGCGCCCGGGCGATCCCGATGGCAGCCCGCTGGTGATCGGCGATGATGTGTTGATCGGCCACATGGCGATGGTGCACGGCTGCACGATCCATGATCGCGGCTTTGTCGGCCTCGGCGCGATCGTGATGAACAAGGCGGTGATCGGCTCGGATGCCATGCTGGCGGCAGGGGCCATGCTGACCGAAGGAAAGGTGATGGAACCGCGCATGCTGTGGGCCGGGCGACCAGCCAAGCCGCTGCGCGAGCTCAACGATGCAGCGATTGCCGGGATGCGGATCGGGGTGGCGCACTACGCCGAGAATGCGAAGCATCATGCCGAAGCGGTCGCTGCTGCGCTCTGATGGCGCGTCCGCAGGCAACCCTGCCTGACATGGCTTCCCTGCGCGCCTGCATTGATGCCGAAGGGCGGTTGGCGGTGCGGGTCACCCCCGGTGCGCGCGAGGAATCGGTAACGCTGGCCGGTGGCGCCGTGCAGGTGAAGGTGCGCGCGCCGGCAGACAAGGGCGCCGCCAACGAAGCAGTGGCCGGATTGCTGGCGCGGGCGCTTGATCTCCCACGTTCGTGCATCACCTTGCTGCGCGGGCCGACTTCGCGGCATAAACTGTTTCGGATCGACCGCGGTTAGCGTTCTGGGCCGTTCCATTCGGGCAGCTTGATGCCGCTGTTCTTCAACCGCAGCAGCAGACCGAGCGCCACTCCGGTGCCGATCGCGATCGTAAGATCGGCCACCACCGTCAGCACCAGCGTCAGGATCAGCAGCACGCGGTTTTCGACCGGCTCGGCCCAGTAACTGCGCCACTTGTGCGGCTCGCTCATGTTCCATGCGGTGATCAACAGCAGTCCCGCCAGCGCGGGAAGCACCAGATATCCTGCCACCGGAGCAGCGATCAGCATGATGAGCAGGATAAACACCGCGTGCAGCACGCCGGCCATCGGGGTTTTGCCCCCGGCATTGACGTTGGTGGCGGTGCGCGCGATCGCGCCGGTTGCGGGCATCCCGCCAAACAGCGCTGAGCCGACGTTTGCCCACCCCTGCGCGCTTACCTCCGCATTGGGGCGGTGCTGGCTGCCGATCATCCGGTCGGCGACCATCGCTGAAAGCAGGGATTCCACTGCGGCGAGGAAGGCTATGACCAGCGCCGATGGCAGCAGTTCGATAACGCGCGGCAAGGTGATCTGGGGGATCGCCGGCCACGGCAGAGTGCGCGGCAATTCGCCATAACGCCCGGCGATGGTTTCCACCGGAAGGGCCGCAAGTGCAACCATCGCGGAAGCCACCGCCATCGCCACTACTAGCCCTGGAAAGCGCGGAAAAGCACGGCGCATTGCCACGATCAAAACCATGGCGGCCACGCCGGTGGTCAGCGCCGCCGGGTTTATCTCGCGCCGCGCCGCCCAGATTGCGGATGCCTTTTCAGTAATCTCTGCGGAGACGCCGCGCAAATCGAGCCCCAGCAGGTCGCCGAGCTGGCTGAAGCCGATGATGATGGCAATGCCGATGGTAAAGCCGTTGACCACCGCTTCGGGAACAAAGGCGATCAGCTTGCCCACCCGCAGCCACCCGGCAACGATCAGGATTACACCGGCCATCAGCGTTGCCAGCACCAGCCCATCATAGCCGTGATCGGCCACCACTCCAAACACCACGACGATGAAAGCGCCAGTCGGCCCGCCAATCTGCACCCGGCTGCCGCCCAGCAGCGAGATCAGCAAACCGCCGATAATCGCAGTGACCAGTCCCTTGGCTGGGTCGGCACCGGAGGCAATCGCGATTGCGATGCTGAGCGGCAACGCCACGAGCGCCACGGTGAGACCGGCGAGAGCATCGGACAGCAACAATGCCGGAGAATAATCCCGCATTGTCGTCAAAATTTTGGGTTGCATGGTTTGCAATTATCGATCGCCAGGGGTTCTAGCAAGCGACAAGGCAGGCCCGATCAATCCCTGATCAAGCCCCGCAGTGTCGCGATCTGGTCCGCCTCGTGCACCGGCTTGTCCCACCGGATGCGGTGGATGCGGGGGAAGCGCATGGCGAGACCGCTCTTGTGCCGCTTGCTTGCATGGATGCTGTCGAACGCGACTTCGAACACCAGGCTGCGGCTCACTTCGCGGACCGGGCCGAACCGGTTGAGGGTGTTCTGCCGCACATGCCGGTCCAGCCGTTTCAGTTCTTCGTCGGTGAAGCCGGAATAGGCCTTGCCCACTGGGAGCAGCTCGGCGCCTGAATCCGGATCGCCGTCCCAGCACCCGAAGGTGTAGTCGGAATAGAAGCTGGAGCGTTTGCCGCTGCCGCGCTGGGCATACATCAGCACGCAATCGACCAGCAGCGGGTCGCGTTTCCACTTATACCACAAGCCGGTCCGCCGCCCGGCGACATAGGGGCTGTCGCGCCGCTTGAGCATCAGCCCCTCGATGGCCTCGTCCCGCGCGCTGGCCCTGATCTGCGCCAAATGGTCGAAATCGCGGGCGGGGACGACTTCGCTGAGGTCGAAATGCGCCGCGGGCAGGCGCGGCAACAGCGCCTCGAGGGCCGCGCGCCGTTCGTGCCACGGTTGCGCGCGCCAGTCGCGACCTTCGGCAATCAGTACGTCGTAGAGCCGCACGAAGGCCGGATAGCCCGCCAGCATCGCCTTGCTCACGGTCTTGCGCCCGAGCCGTTGCTGCAGGGCGTTGAAACTGGCTGCCCCGCCTGTTTCGCCGCCCTGTTGCGTCCCGCGCACCAGCAGTTCGCCATCGAGCACAACCGGAAACGGCAGGCCGCCCAGCAATTCGGGGAACGTGGCGGAAATATCATCGCCCGAGCGGGAGAACAGCCGCGTCTGCTCACCCGCGCGGACCAGTTGGACCCGGATCCCGTCCCATTTCCATTCCGCCGCATAATCGGCCAGATCAACCATGCCGCCCTCCAGCGGATGCGCCAGCATGAACGGACGGAAGGTCGGCAGGTTGTCGATATCGGGCGGGGGGGCGCCGTCTGCCGCCCAGGCAAACAGTTCCCGGTAGGGTGGGGCAAGCCCGTGCCAGTATTCCTCGACCTGCTCAACTTCGACCGCGAAGGCCTGCGCGAAAGCAGTCTTGGCCAAACGGCTGGACACGCCGATCCGCATACCGCCGGTGGCCAGCTTGAGCAGGGCGAAGCGGCCCGGTGCATCGAGCCGGTCCAGCAATGCGGCAAGATCCGTGCTGACGCTCGTGCGGGTCATGGCCAAAAGCAGGTCAACCGCTTCGCTTACGCGCGGCGGCGTGGGCGCGGCAGGCGGCGTGGGCGCGGCAGGCGGAGCGGGCCAGAGCAGGCTGGCGGTCTCAGCCGTATCGCCGACAAAGTCGCGGCTCAGCGTCCACAGCACCGGGTCAATCCGCTCCATCAGCAGCGCACGCACGGTGGAGCTTTTGACCGCCGGAAAGTCGAGCCCGCCGGCCAGCGCGGCGAGCGCCCAGCCCCGGTCAGGGTCCGGGGTTTCGCGCAGATACCCGGCCATCAGCCCCAGCTTGCGGTTGCGACTGGTGGTGTAGACGAGGGCATCGAGCAAGGCGGCAAAGCGTTCCACCGGCTAATCGTCCTCGTCCTCGTAGCCGACTAGCGCCAGTGCGCGCGCCTTGCGCTGGTGCAGCTCGCACCAGCGCAGCAGCGCATCCTCGCGCCCATGGGTAATCCAGGTCTCCTGCGGGTTTACCTGCTCGATCGTGGCGGTGAGTTCGTTCCAGTCGGCATGATCGGAGATGACCAGCGGCAGTTCGACCCCCCGCTGGCGGGCGCGCTGACGCACCCGCATCCAGCCGCTTGCCATGGCCGTGACCGGATCGGGCAGGCGGCGGCTCCAGCGGTCGTTGAGCGCGGCGGGCGGGCATACCACGATCTGACCGCGCAGGTCGTCCTTCTTTGCATCGCTGACCAGGCGCAGTTCGCCGAGTGGCACACCATGTTCCTCGTAGAGCCGGCACATCCTTTCCATGGCGCCGTGGAGCCAGATGGGCTGGTCATGCCCTGCCGTGCGCAGCTCCGCGATCACCCGCTGCGCCTTTCCCAGGGCATAGGCACCGACCAGCACGCACCGGTCCGGTTCGGCGGACAGCTGGCCAAGCAGCCTGGCGATCTCCTCACTTATTGGCGGATGGGTGAACAGCGGCAGGCCGAAGGTTGCCTCGGTGATAAAGACATCGCACTGCGCGACCACGAAGGGCGCGCAAGTCGGGTCATGACGTCGCTTATAATCACCTGTAATGATGACCTTTTCACCTGAATGCTTCAGCACGACCTGAGCGCTGCCGAGCACGTGACCGGCCGGGATGAAGGTTGCGTCGACCCCGCCCGACAGGTGGATCGTCTCGCCATAGCCGACCGGCACCGCCCCCTCCCGCGTGGCATAGCGCAGTTCCATGATCGCCAGCGTTTCGGGCGTGGCCATGGTCGTGCCATGCCCACCGCGTGCATGGTCGGCATGACCGTGGGTCACCAGCGCACGATCGACCGCGCGCGACGGGTCGATCCAGACATCGGCCGGTTCGACCCAGATGCCGTGCGGTCCGGGCCGGATCCAGGAAAAAGGTTGCGCCATCACACGCTCAAAACCTGGTCAGGCCAACCGTTCCCCTGCCGCTGTCCCTGTCCCCTGCGCGGAAAGCGCAGCTCTTGCGGGCTGCTCAGGCTCCGCTTTCGCCTTCGGGCGCTTTGGAGACCGGCTTCCTGCGCGCCACCGGCTTCTTCTTCAATGCCTTGACCTTGGGCGGCGCCGGGGTCAGTTCGAACATGGGCTTGCCATCCTTCACGCTGACATGGACCTCGCCGCCATCGGTAAGCTTCCCGAACAGCAGCTCCTCGGCCAGCGGCTGCTTGATCTTTTCCTGGATCAGGCGGGCCATCGGGCGGGCGCCGTAAAGCTTGTCGTATCCCTTGTCGCCGAGCCATTTCCGTGCATCCTGGTCGAACTGGATGTCGACGTTCTGTTCGGCCAGCTGCAGTTCGAGCTGGAGGATGAACTTGTCGACCACCCGGCCGACCGTTTCCTTGCCGAGATAGGCGAACGGCACGATCGCATCGAGGCGGTTGCGGAATTCCGGGGTGAACATCTTCTTCACCGCTTCCTCGCCCGCGTCTTCCTTGGACACGTCGCCGAAACCGATGCCCTGCGTCGCCATCTGCGCGGCACCGGCATTGGTGGTCATGATCAGCACCACGTTGCGGAAATCGACCGTCTTGCCGTGGTGATCGGTCAGGCGGCCGTTATCCATCACCTGCAGCAGGATGTTGAACAGGTCAGGATGGGCTTTCTCGATCTCGTCGAGCAGCAGCACGCAATGCGGGTTCTGGTCGATTGCATCGGTCAGCAGGCCGCCCTGGTCATAGCCGACATAGCCCGGAGGTGCGCCGATCAACCGGCTGACCGAGTGCCGCTCCATATATTCGGACATGTCGAACCGCTTCAATTCGATGCCCATGATGCTCGCCAGCTGGCGCGCGACCTCGGTCTTGCCGACGCCGGTGGGACCACTGAAGAGGAAACTGCCAATCGGCTTGTCCGGATCGCGCAGGCCCGCGCGGCTCAGTTTCATCGCGGTCGACAGGCGGTGGATCGCCTCGTCCTGCCCGAATACGACGTGCTTGAGATCGCGCTCCAGGTTCTCGAGCGCCTTCTTGTCGTCGCTGGACACGGTCTTGGGCGGAATCCGCGCCATCGTGGCGATGACTGCTTCGATCTCGCGCGCGGTGATCTTCTTCTTGCGCCGGTTCGGCGGCACCAGCATCTGCATCGCGCCGACTTCGTCGATCACGTCGATCGCCTTGTCGGGCAGTTTGCGGTCGTTGATGTAGCGCGCCGACAATTCCACCGCCGTCTTGATCGCGTCGGGGGTGTAACTGACCTTGTGGTGCGATTCGAACGCGCTCTTGAGGCCTTTCAGGATCTTGATCGTGTCCTCGACGGTCGGCTCGTTGACGTCGATCTTCTGGAACCGGCGCAGCAGGGCGCGGTCTTTCTCGAAGTGGTTGCGGAACTCCTTGTAGGTGGTCGATCCAATGCAGCGGATCGTCCCGCCGGACAGGGCTGGCTTGAGCAGGTTGGAGGCGTCCATCGCCCCGCCACTGGTGGCGCCGGCTCCGATCACCGTGTGAATCTCGTCGATGAACAGCACCGCCTCGGGCATTTGCTCCAGTTCGCCAACCACCTGCTTGAGGCGCTCCTCGAAATCGCCGCGATAACGCGTGCCGGCCAGCAGCGCCCCCATGTCAAGCGAGTAGATTACAGCATCCTTGAGGACTTCGGGCACTTCGCCCTCGACGATCTTGCGTGCCAGACCTTCCGCGATGGCGGTTTTCCCGACGCCGGGATCGCCGACATAGAGTGGGTTGTTCTTGCTCCGGCGGCACAGGATCTGGATCGTCCGGTCGACTTCCGGTCCCCGCCCGATCAGCGGATCGACCTTGCCCGCTTCGGCCTTGAGGTTGAGGTTGACGGTGAACTGGTCGAGCGCGGTTTCCTTCTTGTTCGCCTCGCCCTTGGTTTCCTGCTCGTCCTTGGCCTCCGCCCCCTTGGGCGAGCGGTTCTCGATCTGCTTTCCGCCCTTGCCGATGCCATGGCTGATGAAACTGACCGCATCGAGGCGGCTCATGTCCTGCTGTTGGAGGAAATAGACTGCATAGGAATCGCGCTCGGAAAACAGGGCGACCAGCACGTTTGCGCCGGTTACCGTGTCCTTGCCGCTCGACTGGACGTGGAGGATGGCGCGCTGGATAACCCGTTGGAAACCCGCAGTCGGCTGCGGATCGGCATCTTCGTCGATCTTGAGCGATTGGTATTCCTGATCGAGGTACTGCTTCACCACCTCTCCCAGTTCGGCCACGTCGACGCCGCAAGCGTTCATCACCTGCGCGGCATCGTCATCATCGATCAACGCCAGCAGCAAATGCTCGAGTGTCGCGTATTCATGGCGGCGTTCCGAAGCGTTACCAAGCGCAGCATGGAGCGTCTTCTCGAGGCTTTGGGCAAAACTGGGCATTCAGGTGCCTTTCCTGGCTGAAGGCGGCTTCCCGGGGCGGGGGAAGCTGGGGCGACGGGTATGTGAGATCCCTATATGGGACCACCTTGGACGGTTGCGAGTCCCGCCGGTCACTTGCCCGGCTTTCCGAACAGGGCGTCAGCCGCCGAGCGATGCGCGGCGGCCTTTTCGCGGTGCGCCCTGATCCTGGCGATCTCGGTTTCGAGCAGGGCAATCCGCTCAGCCAGTTCTTCCTGGGAATAGGGTGACAGATCCTCCCGCGCCAGCGCGCTGGCGGCATCGCCCTTGGGCCGGGGCAGGTCGTCAAGCTCCATTGGCGCATCATCGGAGAGAGGCGGCTTGCTGTCAACGGGAGGCGCGGCTAGGTCTTGTCAGCGGCTCAGGCGGTCTTTTCTGCGCCGCAACAGGGGTTTCGCATGGTTGATCAGCTTCCCGCGAGCATGACAGTTGTCGGCTTCGACACACCGGGTGGGCCTGAAGTGCTGCGGCCGCAGGCTGCTCCGGTCCCGCAACCGGGCGAGAACCAGGTGCTGATCCGGGTTGCCTTTGCCGGCGTCAACCGACCTGACGCGATCCAGCGGCAGGGGCTCTATCCGCCGCCGCCAGGAGCCTCGCCGTTCCCGGGGCTGGAAGTGGCTGGCGCGATCATCGCGGTCGGAGACGGCGTCCCGACCGAATATCTCGGCGAACGGGTCTGTGCCCTCGTCTCGGGCGGCGGCTATGCCGAATACTGCCTTGCCCATATCGGCCACTGCCTGTCGGTTCCGGATTCGATGCCGCTGGCCGAAGCGGCGGCGATCCCCGAAACCCTTTTTACCGTTTGGCACAATGTGTTCGAGCGCGGATGGGCCAAGGAAGGCGAGACCCTGCTGGTTCATGGCGGGACCAGCGGGATCGGCACGATGGCGACCATGCTGGGCAAGGCGTTCAACCTGACCGTGATAACCACTTGCGGCGACGAGGCCAAATGCGCCGCTTCGCGATCGTTCGGGGCGGACCTTTCGGTGAATTATCGTGCGGCCGATTTTGTCGAGGAAGTAAAGTCCTTCACCCATGGCAAGGGCGTCGAGGTCGTGCTCGACATGGTGTCGGGCAGTTATGTGCCGCGCAACCTCAAGTGCCTGGCCGAGGATGGTCGCCATGTCACCATTGCCGTGCTCGGGGGTATGACAGCAGAGCTCAACATGGCGGTGATCATGAGCCGCCGGTTGACCCTGACCGGCTCGACCTTGCGCCCTCGGTCTGACGCCTTCAAGACCCTGCTGGCCGGCGAGATCGAGCGCAATGCCTGGCCCCTGTTCCTAGATGGTACGCTCAGGCCGGTGATGGACCGGATTTTCCCCCTCACCGATGCCGCCGCAGCCCATGCCCGGATGGAAGCGGGTGCGCACATTGGCAAGATCGTGCTGGAGGTGCCGGCATGAGTTTTCCCAAATTACGAATCACCAGAGCCTATGCGCATGTCGAAGTGCGCGAAGGGCGGGGCGCGCAGCGCTGGCAGGACATGGCGGAAATCTTTCGCGGCCCGGCCACACGTGGACAGGAATGGAAAGGCAGGGAAGGCAACAAGCTCAGCGCGCGGCATTGCATGTGGCCCAGCGATCCCGCTTCCAGCCTGTCTCTGCCCTACACTGTAAGCGGAACCGAGGGCCTCAATGTCGGGCAGGCGGATGTCCGCGAATTTCCTGCCGGGGTATTCTCGACCAAGGGGATTATCTCCGGGGGTGACGAATTTGCAGCTGACGCCCTGATCCTCCACGAGGACCCGCGCAGCGGCAACTGCTACAAGATCAGGCTGACGGCCGCCCTGCTGGGCCTGCCGCTGGCCATTCGGCAGTATGACATCATGCGGGGGGAAACGCGGACCCCAGATTTTCTCGCGACCGTGAACGCTAACGGGCGGATCCCGGTGCTGCAGATCGGCGAGGGGGATGGCGCCCGCTTCCTTCCCGAAAGCAATGCGGCCTGCTGGTATCTTGCCGAAGGGTCCCCTCTGATCCCGGCCGACCGGTTCGACCGGGCCGACATGCTGCGCTGGATGTTCTTCGAACAGTACAACCACGAACCCAATATTGCGACCTTGCGCTTCTGGCTGCGCTTCGTCGGGGAAGGCAACCTGTCCGACCAGCAGCGCGCGCAGATCATGCCCAAGCGGATCGCCGGCGCCGATGCCTTGCGGGTGATGGACGAGCATCTCTCCGCACGGGACTGGTTTGCCGGTGGAATGCTGACCCTGGCTGACATTGCGCTCCACGCCTATACCCACAAGGCGGAAGAGGCGGGGTTCGGGCTGAGCGATTATCCGGCGATCGTCCGCTGGCTCGAACGGGTTGCCGCACAGCCGCGCTTTGTGACGATGGACTGACAATCCGCGCCGATCTGACCTGCAACCGTCACGCCAATGCGGCGATGCTGTCATAATGCTGTGCAACAGGCTTCGGGCGAGACCATCAGCCCGGAGGCACCATGGCCGCCCACGAAACCCTTGCCCGTCTGCCTGCCCGCACCGGCCAACGCCGCCGCTATCGCACCATCTGGATCAGCGATATCCATCTCGGCACCAAAGGGTGCAATGCGGACCTGCTGATCGATTTTCTCGACCATACCGATAGCGAGACGATGTATCTGGTCGGTGACATAATCGACGGCTGGCGCTTGAAGAAGAAGTTTTACTGGCCCGCCGCCCACAACGACGTCGTCCGCCGCATCCTCAAGCGCGCGCGGCGAGGCACGCGGATTGTCTATATTCCCGGCAACCATGACGAGATGTTCCGCCAGTTTACTGGCATGAACTTCGGCGGGGTAGAGATCCGCCGCGCGGCGTTTCACACTACGGCCGATGGACGGCGGCTGATGGTCCTGCACGGCGACGAGTTTGATGCCGTGATGCTGGCGCACCGCTGGCTGGCGTTCGTCGGGGACGCGCTTTACCACCTGCTGATGGGCTTGAACCACTGGGTCAATGTGGTCCGCCGCGCGTTCAACCTGCCCTACTGGTCGCTGTCGAAAGTGGCCAAGCACAAGGTCAAGAACGCGGTCGAGTTCATTTCCCGCTACGAGGAAGTGGTTGCCCGAGCCGCTGGACAACGGGGGGTTGATGGCGTGGTGTGTGGCCATATCCACACTGCCGAAATCCGCGAGTTCAACGGCATTGCATATTACAACGATGGCGACTGGGTGGAAGGCTGCACTGCGCTGGTCGAGCATTTCGACGGGCGGATGGAATTGCTCCATTGGCCGGAAGAAATTGCCCAGCGCGAGCGGAAGCAGGCGGACGCTGATTCGCTGGACGCTGCCGCAGCCGCGCGGCAAGCAGCATGAACCGGGTTACCGGCTTTCCCGCCGGGGACATCGTGGCGGCGCCGTTTCCCCAGCGCATCGCCGTGGTCACCGATGCGTGGGCACCGCAGATGAACGGGGTCGTCCGCACCCTGACCACCACTTGCGATCTGCTGCGCGCGCGTGGGCACGAGGTCATGGTCATTGCGCCGGACCAATTCCGGTCCCTGCCCTGTCCGACCTACCCGGAAATTCGGCTTGCGCTCCCCGCACCGGGGCGGGTTGCGCAGCGATTGGCGGGTTTCCGGCCAGATGCAGTCCATATCGCGACGGAAGGCCCGCTCGGCCTTGCTGCGCGGCGGCACTGTGTCAGTCGGGGGGCACCGTTTACCACTGCCTATCATACCCAGTTCCCGGATTATGTCGCACGGCGCACAGGTCTCTCCCCGGCGCTTTTCTGGCGCTTCATCCGCTGGTTCCATGCGCCTGCCCGCCGGATCATGGTGGCCACCGAATCGATCCGGCAGGAACTGCGCGGTCACGGCCTGAGCCAACTGCATCACTGGAGCCGGGGGGTCGATTTGAACTGCTTTACCCCCTCGGCACCGCCGCCCCCGGAATATGCCTCGTTGCCGCGCCCGATTCAGCTCTACGTGGGGCGGGTTGCAGTCGAAAAGAACATCGAAGCTTTCCTCTCCTCCCCCTATCCCGGGAGCAAAGTCGTGGTTGGTGACGGACCTGAGCTGGCCTCGCTTCAGACCCGTTTTCCCGGCGCGCATTTCATCGGCCGCCGAAGCGGGATTGACCTGGCGGGCTGCTATTCCGGCGCCGATGTGTTCGTGTTCCCGAGCCGGACCGACACCTTCGGTCTGGTCATGATTGAAGCCCTGGCGTGCGGCACCCCGGTCGCCGCCTTTCCGGTGCCGGGGCCGGTCGATGTGGTAACCGACAACGTCGGCGCTCTGTCCGAACACCTCGAACGCGCCATCGACGCCGCGCTCTATTGCGACCGCGCCGCTTGTGCCGCCCACGCTGCCGGGTATAGCTGGGAGGCGGCCACTGACCAGTTCGTGGCGGGCCTCGTTGCGCTCGACGAAGTCACGGTGGCTGCCTAAGCGCTTGCCCTTCGCGCGCCCTTGGCCTATCTCGCGATGGCGTGGCCGCTCCGGAAAGGGGCGGCCCTTCTATTTTCAGGACAAGAGCCATGGCCCAACCCAACCCGCTGATGCCGCATGCCACCGCCACCTGGCTGGTCGATAACACCGCGCTCAGCTTCGAACAGATTGCCGCCTTCTGCGGTCTGCACATCCTTGAAGTGCAGGCGATGGCGGATGATCTGGCTGGCAGCAAGTATACCGGGCGCGATCCGCTCCATTCGGGCGAACTGACCCTGGCGGAGATTGAACGTGGGCAGGAAGATCCGGCCTATCGCCTCAAGATGCAGAAAGCTCCGGTCGAAACCACTCGCACCAAGGGCCCGCGCTACACCCCGGTGTCGAAGCGCCAGGACAAGCCCGATGGCATCGCCTGGATTCTGCGTAACCACCCGGAAATCACCGATGCGCAGATCGGCAAGCTGATCGGTACCACCCGCAACACTATCGCCGCGATCCGCGACCGCAGCCACTGGAACATCGCCAACATCCAGCCCAAGGATCCGGTCACGCTCGGCCTGTGTTCGCAGCGCGAACTCGATGCCATGGTTGCCAAGGCCGCCAAGAAGGCCGGGGTTGTCGAGGAAGCCGAGACGGTGGTGGCGGATACCTCGGATCGGGACAAGCTGATCGCCGAATTGCGCGCCGAACGCGATTCTGCTGAAAAAGCTGCCGCTGAAGCAGCCCAGGAAGCCGAAGCTGCCGCCTGGCTCGAAGCCAAGCGGACCGGCCAGGACGGCGAATAGGCCGGATTTTGGCCCTGGCTCGGCTTGGGCTGCCGAATGCACTTGTGCGGCAGTTAGGCTTGCGCCATTCTTGTTGACATGAATGTCAGCAAGCTTCCGTATCACCACCCGCACCCATGGGATATGCCACTGGAACCCATGGCTCTCCCCGCGATGCTCGAGCGCACGGTCGCTCGCAATCCGGGTGCGCCGTTCCTGCACTTTCTGGGCCGGACATTCACCTATCGCGACATCCACGCCGATGCCCGGCGGTTTGCCGCCGGACTGACACAAGCCGGAGTGGTCAAGGGCGACCGGGTCGGGCTGTTCCTGCCCAATGTGCCGATTTATGCCTCTGCCTACTACGGGGCGATGATGGCGGGCGCGATCGTGGTCAATTTCTCGCCGCTCTACACGGTCGAGGAATTGGCCTGGCAGGTGGAGGATAGCGGCACCAGGCTTCTGGTTACGCTCGACGTGCCCGAACTGTTCCGCACGGCCAGCGCCGTGCTGGAAAGTTCATCGCTCCAGACACTGGTGGTCGGCGCGCTGGCAGATATGCTGCCATGGCCCAAGGGGCTGCTGTTGAGGACCCTCGGGCGCAGCAAGATCGCCAGGGTCAGGTGGAGCGCCCGTGTTCGGCCATGGCGCAATGTCATGTCGACTGACGAATCGGCGCCTGTCGATCTTGACCCGGCTGCCGATCTCGCCCTGCTGCAATACACCGGGGGCACCACCGGGCGGCCCAAGGGCGCGATGCTGACCCACGCGAACCTGTCGATCAACGCCCGGCAGGTCGCCGCGCTCAATCCGTTTGGCGATGTCGAAAAAGAAGTGCTGATGGGCGCGCTCCCGTTCTTCCACGTCTTCGCCAACACCGCACTGCTGAACCATGCAATGGTAACCGGTGCCTCAATCGCCATGGTTCCCCGGTTCGAGACGAAGCAGGTGCTGGAGACCATTCAGCGTTATCGATGCACCGGCTTTCCCGGCGTGCCGACCATGTTCCAGGCTCTGCTCGACCATCCTGACCTGGCCAAGACCGACCTGTCCTCGCTCAAGGTCTGTATCTCCGGCGGCGCGCCCATGCCTGCTCCGGTGCATGACCGGTTCGAGGAAGCGACCGGCGTAAGGCTGGTCGAGGGCTACGGCCTGACCGAAAGCAGCGGGGTCGTCTCTGCCAATCCTTACGAAGGTACTCGCAAGAAGGGGACCATCGGCCAGGTTGTGGTGGGCACCGAAGTGCTGTTGCTGGACAAGGAAGATCCTGCCAGGCTCGTGTCTGACGGCGAACCGGGCGAACTGGCGGTGCATGGCCCGCAGATCATGCGCGGTTACTGGAACAGGCCGGAAACCGATGCCGATGTGTTCGTCATCCACCACGGCAAGCGCTGGCTTCGCACGGGTGATGTCGCCACGATCGACGAAGACGGATTTCTCGAAATCGTCGACCGGATCAAGGACATGATCGCGGTCGGCGGATTCAAGGTCTTCCCCAGCGTGGTCGAGGACATGATCCTGCAGCACCCGGCGGTCAGGGAAGCGCTGGTGATTGGCGTGCCTGATGACTACCTCGGCGAAGTGCCGCGGGTCTATGTGACCCTTGATAACACCGGCACGGAGGACGCCGCCGAGCTCAAGACCTGGCTCAATGCCCGGGTGGGCAAGCACGAGCGGGTCGATCAGGTGGTGATACGTGACAGCCTGCCCCGCACGATTATCGGCAAGCTTGACCGAAAGGCGCTGCGCGCCGAGGTGCTGTAAACTCTAGTTTGCGAGGGTAAGAACCGGTTCGCCGGCCTTGTCCGCCCCACTCTTGTCTGCACCGCTCTTGCCCGGCACGCGGTGGGCCAACCGGCCGTCGACCTGCGCCCCCTGTTCGATCGTCAGCGCATCGTAGTGGACGTCACCCTCGATCCGGGCCGAGCGCAGGACGACCAGGTCGCGCGCGGAAATGCTACCCACCACCCGGCCAGCCAGACGCGCGCTTTCAGCGGTCACGGCACCGGTAATCGTGCTGGTTTCACCCTGCACGAGCGACGCGCACTGGATATCGCCTTCGATCGATCCATCGACATGCAGTTCGGTTGAAGCGGTCACGTCCCCACGAATGGTCACGTCCGCCCCGATTACGGAGAAGGTCGACTTACCGCTGGCCACGGGCCGATCCTGTCTGGCGGCTGGCGACTGCCGGGTCCCGGCGGGCTTCTTCGAGAACATTGGGGGCCATCTCCAGGAAGGGGCGCGGGTTGACCGCACGGTCATTGATCCGCACTTCAAAATGCAGGTGCGGTCCGGTCGAGCGCCCGGAATTGCCGAGGCCTGCAATGCGCTCCCCTGCGGCCACCTTCTGCCCGACGCGAGTGTCGAACCGGGACAAGTGGGCATAGCGCGTCATCAGGCCGTTTCCGTGGCTGATTTCGATTACATTTCCGTAGCCCGACTTCTGCCCGACAAAACTCACCACGCCGTCGGCGGCGGCATAGATCGGTGCACCTACCGGACCCTTGAAGTCGATCCCCGAATGCATCGCGGCCCCCCCGGTAAACGGATCGCGGCGATAGCCGAAGGTGGAGGAAATTTCAGCAATCGCGGCCGGCCGGACCTGCGGAATGCCATCCAGCCCGCGTTCAAGCGCAGCCATCCGGGCGAGGCTGAGACCGAGCCGTTCGAACCGTGGGTCGATTTCGCCGCCACGCCCGGTCGCGAGCAGCTCGAGCGGACCACCCATGGCGTCCTGCTCGGCTGAACGCAGCATAACCGCCGGGTCAAGACCCAACTTGCGGATGGCCAGCGACGCACGGGCCGCCCTGCTGTCCGCAAATCGCGTGAGCCGCTCGACCAGCGCCAGTTGTCGGGCCTCGATCCGGGCCAGTTCGGCGGCTTCGGGAATGGCGCTGCTGACCTTATCGATCGTTCTGGCGGCTTCACTTGCGGAGTCCGTAACCGTGTTATCTCCGGTCACGTCCTCTGGCAGGGTTTCAACCATCTGCTCGAGAAACTGTTGCCGCTTGCCGAGATCCTCCACAACGCCGTCCATGTTGTCGCGGTAGGCGTTTACCCGCTCTTCCGATTGGGCGACCTTCGCTTCCCGCTCGAGCAGCGACCAGCGGTCGGCCTGAGCGCGGTACTGACTCCAGCCCAAGGCGGCGAACGAGATCGCCCACACCAGCAGCGCCATCAGCACTGCACTGGCAGCGACGATCTGGACTTTCGATGAAATCTTGATGAACCGGACATGCCCTTGCGACCGCATGAAAAACTCGCGGTCAGGGAACCAGTCCCGCAGGCGGGCGTTCCATCCGCCAGCGGCATTCGTTGTTTTCAAAACGGCGACCCCACGTCCTGCGTATTTTCTTGCCCGGCCGCCTAACAGGTGAATCGTCTGGCGTCGAATCCGTTTACCCTGTGCAGGGCCGAGTCGATGGAGTCGCACGACGAGTCGTTGGACCGGGGAGCAACGGCGGTATTCCAGTGCGCGAATCCACGCCTGACAGGTCCGAATCCGCCTGCTAGGGAGCCCCCATGGCACAAACAGCAGATCATGCGGGCGCGACAGCATTGGTCGCCGATCTGGCCCGTAAGGGCCGGGCCGCGCAGCGGTCTGTGGCACGTATGGATGATGCAGCCAGGGCAGCCGCGCTCCACGCTGCGGCCACTGCCTTGCGGGCGGAAGAAGAGACCATTTTGGCCGCCAATCGGCTTGATCTTGCTGCGGGCGAAGCCAACGGGCTCAGCGGCGCCATGCTCGACCGCCTACGCCTTGATCCGGTTCGTCTTGCAGCAATTGCCGATGCGGTCGATCAGGTCGCCAGCCTGCCCGATCCGGTCGGGGTCGTGATCGATTCGACAGAGCGGCCCAATGGCCTGCGCCTCAGCCGGGTCCGCATTCCGATCGGACTGATCGGGATCATCTATGAAAGCCGCCCCAATGTCACGGCCGATGCCGCGGCCCTGTGCGTGCGGGCGGGCAATGCAGTCCTGCTGCGCGGCGGCAGCGAAGCGGTTCATTCCAACCGCGCGATCCATGCCGCGATGGTCCACGGACTGGCGGACTGCGGTGTTCCGGCCGCCGCGGTGCAACTGGTCCCGGACCAGGACCGGGCGGTGGTCGGCGCCATGCTGGCCGCCGCAGGCGCGATCGACATGATCGTGCCGCGCGGGGGCAAGGGGCTGGTAGCGCGGGTCCAGGCCGATGCGCGCGTACCGGTGCTCGCCCATCTCGACGGGATCTGTCACACCTATCTCCATCATGCTGCCGATCCCGCCATGGCGCAGGCCGTGGCCGTCAATGCCAAGCTGCGCCGGACCGGGATCTGCGGAGCGATGGAAACGCTGCTGGTTGATGCCCGGTTCGGGCACGCCCAGCAGGTCTGCGCGGCCTTGCTCGATGCGGGATGCGAACTGCGCGGGGATGGTCGGGCCCAGGCGCTTGATCCGCGAATCGGGGCTGCATCGGCCAAGGACTGGGATACCGAATATCTCGATTCCATCCTGTCAGTGGCAGTCGTCGACGGACTCGACGATGCGCTCGACCACATCGCCTGTCACAGTTCTGGCCATACCGAAGCGATCGTGACGGCCGATCAGGCCGCTGCCGAGCGGTTCCTGACCGAAGTCGATTCGGCGATCGTGATGGTCAACGCCTCGACCCAGTTCGCCGACGGCGGAGAGTTCGGGCTGGGCGCGGAAATAGGCATTGCCACCGGGCGCCTGCACGCACGCGGGCCGGTCGCCCTGGAGGGGCTGACGACCTACAAGTGGCAGGTTCGCGGCACCGGCCAGACCAGGCCCTGATGGCCCGGATCGGCCTGCTTGGCGGCAGCTTCAATCCGGCCCACGGTGGGCACCGCCGGATCAGCCTGTTCGCATTGGAGGCGCTGGCGCTGGACGAGGTCTGGTGGCTGGTCTCGCCAGGCAATCCGCTCAAGCCCAAGGCGGGGATGGCGCCATTGGCCAAGCGGCTGCGATCGGCCATGGTGCAATCGCGGCGGGCACCGATCCGCCCGACAGCGGTCGAACAGATGCTCGCGACCCGGTACACCATCGACACACTGCAGGCATTGAAGCGGCGCTATCCCCGCCACCGTTTCATCTGGCTGATGGGGGCTGACAATCTGGCCCAGTTCCACCACTGGCGTGACTGGCGCGCGATAGCCCGGACCATGCCGATTGCGGTTATCGCCCGGCCGGGCTATGATGCAGCTGCCATCGCCAGCCCTGCGATGGCCTGGTTGCGGCGATACCGCGTTCCGCTGGCCAGCCTTACCCATCGGGGCAACTGGAGTGCACCGGCACTGGCCATCGTGCGATTCGACCCTGATAGCCGCTCGGCCACGGCCCTTCGCCGCGCCGATCCCGACTGGTCCGCGCGCCTGTCAGACCAGCCGGTGCGCGATCCGCTGACCCGGCTTCCGGTTCCGTCAGGCGGAGTCATCTAAGGGCCGATGGCACATCACCTTACCAGCTGCCGACCACCCGTTTCACACAGGAGCTTAGTTTTCGCCCATGACAGAGGCGCATACCCTTTCCGCGTCCGCCAGCTCGCAAATAAGCGGCGTGGCTGATATCCCGACCGAGCCAGGCTCGCTCCACGCCCTGGTGATCGAACAGCTGGATGAGGAGCAGGGGCAGGAGGTCATCTCGATTCCGCTCGCGGGCAAGTCGACCATCGCCGATCACATGGTCATCGCCTCGGGCCGCTCGACCCGCCAGGTTGCCGCCATTGCCCAGAAGCTGGCGGAAAAAATCAAGCAGGCCGGGTTCGGACCGGTTCGGCTGGAAGGCCTGCCTGCAGCCGACTGGGTCGTGCTTGATGCCGGCGACGTCGTGGTGCATCTGTTCCGTCCCGAAGTGCGCAGTTTCTACAACCTTGAGCGGATGTGGGCGTTCGGCGATGCCCCGCCTGCCGCAGCCTCGGGCGCGGCCTGATCCGCGCACGCCGATGTTGCTGCACATTGTCGGACGGGGCAAGATTGGCCGCTCACCGGAAGCCGAACTGGTTGATCGTTACGCCAAGCGTATTACTTGGCCGATTCGGCTGACCGAACTGCCCGAAACCGGCGGCAAGGTAGCCGAACCTGCATCTCCTTTCCGACAGGTTCTGCTGGATGAACGGGGGCGGAATCTCGGGTCGGAAGATTTTGCCGCCATCCTCGGCCAGTGGCGCGATTCAGGCGTCCGCGAAGCCCGGTTTGTCCTTGGCGCCGCCGATGGACACAGTGAAGCCGAACGCGACCAGGCCGATCTCGTGATTGCCTTTGGCAAGGCGACCTGGCCGCATTTGATGGCGCGGGCAATGGTGCTGGAGCAGCTTTACCGGGCCACCACGATCCTTGCAGGCCACCCCTATCATCGGGCAGGGTAGGCGCGTGAACACTGTGCGCCTGCTCCTTGTTGTCATCCCCCTCCTGGTCGGTCTGGCGGTCACTGCTTCGGCGCAACGGAACGCCGCGTTTGGCCCACCGGAGGAAACCCGCGTCGCACTCGATCGGGCTCTGGTGCAGGCACGGGAAGCCGAACAACGCAGCGTCCGGCTGGAGCGTGAAGCGCGGGCAGCAACCGAGGCCGCCGAAAAGACCGCCCGTGAAGCGGCCGCGCTGGCTGCCCGGATCCAGCAGGCGGAGGCTGGGATCGACGCGGCAGAGGCAAGGCTGCGGCTGATCGATGGGCAGCGCGATGCGCTTCAGCGGCGGCTGGCGGAACGCCGCGAACCGTTGTTGCGGCTGACCGCTGCGCTGCAAAAACTGGCCCGCCGCCCGGTCGCCCTGTCGGCGCTGAAACCAGGCTCCCTGCGCGAAAGCGTCTATCTCAGCGCCATGCTGGAGACGACCCTGCCTGAAGTGCGCCGCCGCACTGCGGCCTTGCGGGCCGAAATCGACCGCAGCCGCAGGCTTGAGCGCGAGGCCCGTCAGGCGCTGGTCGCTCTGCAGGAAAGCGAAGCCGAACTGGACCAGAGGCGCCAGCGCCTGGCCGCGCTGGAGACACGCCAGCGGCTTGCCTCACGCCAGGCCAACAGCGCTTCGGCCCGTGAGAGTGAACGCGCGCTGGCCCTGGCCGAGGATGCGCGTGATCTCGACGCCCTGGTCGAACGCCTGGATGAGGCGGCCGATGTGCGCGCGCAGTTGGCCGCGCTCCCAGGGCCGGTGCTGCGCCCGGCCCAGCCGCAGGCTGCCGTGGTCAGCGCACCCCCGCCGCAGGCACGCGCCACCAATCCGCCGGACGGCTACCAGCTGCCGGTCAGCGGGCGGACCGTAGCCGGGTTTGGTTCGGTGCTGGATACTGGACTGGTCAGCAAGGGGATTGCAATCGCGCCGCGCGCGGGCGCGCAAGTGGTTGCGCCAGCTTCGGGCCGGGTTGCCTTCGCCGGCCCCTATCGTGGTTATGGCAGGATCGTGATTGTCGAGCACGACGGCGGATGGACCAGCCTGATGACCGGGCTGGCCCGGACTGATGTCGCGGTGGGTGACGAGCTGGTGGGCGGCGCGCCCCTGGGGGTAGCAGGCGGCGCAGCAACGGTGATAAACTTCGAGTTGCGCCGCAGCGGCCAGCCGGTCAATCCCCTCGATCTGCTCTAGTGACGGGGGCAACCGTGGCGCCTGCCCCGCCCCGGCACAGAGGGTCAATCGTCATCTGGCGTTAAGTGTGTGTGGCGGATAGAATGGCAACATGAGAAACACACCGACGATGAAGATAGCCGCTTTGCTCAAATCCGCCGCGCTGGTGACCGCTGTGGCGATCATCCCGGCCACGACCGCCAGCATGGCACAGGTTGATGCCCGCGCGGGGGGAGAGTTCTCCCGCCTGTTCGCGGTCTATCAGCGGATCAAGGCGAGCTATGTCGATCAGGTTGACGATGAAAAGCTGATCCGCGGAGCGATCGACGGAATGCTGGCCTCGCTCGACCCGCATTCGGCCTATCTCGACGGCGCGGCGCTGCAGCGGCTCGAGACGATGATCGACGGCAATTATTCCGGGCTGGGCCTGTCGGTCCAGATGGAAGACGGCGCGGTCAAGGTGATCTCACCGTTCCGCGGCAGCCCGGCGATGGAGGCGGGGGTCAAGGCAGGCGATTTCATCACCCACCTTGACGGCAAGCTGATCTATGGCGGGGAACTCGACGATGCGGTGCGGCAGATGCGTGGCCCGGCCGGCACCAGTATCCGGCTGACCCTGTTCCGGCCAGGGCGGGACGAGCCATTCGATGTCACGGTGACGCGCGGTGTGATCGATCTCGAGCCGGTCACGCACAAGCTCGAACCGGGCAGGATCGGAGTTATCACTGTCAACGAATTTTCGCGCGATGTCGGGTCCGATGTGTTTTCGGCGTGGAAGGCGCTTGAAAGCGAAGCGCGCGGCGGCCTTGACGGCCTGGTGCTGGACTTGCGCGCCAATCCGGGCGGCTCGCTCGACGAAGCCGTGGCGCTGAGCGACCTGTTTCTCTCTAGCGGGCGGATTGTTTCTCAGCGGGGGCGGGTGCGGGGCGAATCCTTTGCCTTCGACGCCGAAACGATCTTCCCCGGCGAGATTGCCAAGGGCGTGCCAATCGTGGTGCTGATCGATGCGGGTTCCGCATCGGCTGCCGAGATCGTGGCTGGCGCGCTGCAGGATCACCGCCGGGCGGTGGTGATGGGCGATCGCAGCTTCGGCAAAGGCAGTGTTCAAACCTTGCTGCCGCTGGGCGGCGATGCCGCGCTCAAGCTGACGACAGCGCGCTATTTCACCCCGGCGGGCCATTCGGTGCAGGAAGGCGGCATCAAGCCGGACATTTCCGTGCCGCAGCTCTCTGACCCCGACCGGGAGCGGCGGGCCCGGTTCCAGATGCGCGAATCCGACCTGCGGGGCCATTTGGTCAACGAAGCGGCCTTGAAGGATGAGGAGCTGGAGCGCGACAAGCGTGACGATCCGCGATTCCAGCTGACAGCCGCCCAGCTCAAGGATCAGGGTGTGGAGGACTTCCAGCTCCATTATGCGCTGGAAACTTTGCGCCGGACTTCCGGCCGGACAATAGTCCGCCGCAACTGAGCGGATCGAACCGAATGACTCAGTCAGCTTCCCGCCTCGTGCTGGCGCAGCGTCTCGCGCTAGGCGTGCCCGCGCTGCTGCTGGCCGGTGCCTATGTTGCCGAATTGGGCTTCGGGCTTTATCCTTGCGAAATGTGCTGGTGGCAGCGCTACCCCCATTTCGCCGCTGCGGTGCTGGCCTTGCTCTCGTATCGTCTGGCTCCGGCCAGGCTGTGGGTGGCGCTGGCGGGCATGGCGGTGCTTGTCTCGGGCCTGATCGGCGGATTCCATGCCGGTGTCGAGTATGGCTGGTGGGAAGGAATCACCGGCTGCGCCTCGGCCGTGCCGGAAGGGGCGGGCAGCGCGCTTGACAATATTCTTGCCGCCCCGCTGGTGCGGTGCGACGCTGCGCCGTGGACCCTGCTGGGTATTTCGCTGGCAGGGTTCAATTTCCTCTTTTCCAGCGGTGCCGGGATCGCCATCTTGGCTTTGGTTGCAAAGCAGCGCACCTGAACCAGCGGAGAAACGGATGAACAGCCCCGATACTGAACGCATGATCCGGGTCGATCAGGCGGGGGAGTTCGGGGCGACCCGGATCTACGCCGGCCAGCTTGCCGTGATGGGCGATCGCCACCCCCTGTCGGCGGAAATCCGCCACATGGCCGAACAGGAAGCAGTCCACCGGGAAAAATTCGATGCCTTGATGGCCCGGCGCGGGGTTCGCCCCACTGCGATGCAGCCATTCTGGTCGATCGCGGGATATGCCTTGGGCGCGGGTACTGCGCTGCTCGGCCCCGAAGCGGCGATGGCTTGTACCGCTGCGGTCGAGGAAGAGATTGACCGGCATTATTCCGACCAGCTTGAAGAACTCGAGGCGAGCCATGCCGATCCGGAACTGGCGGCGATGATTGCCGAATTCCGGGAGGACGAGCGTGAACACCGCGATGCTGCCCTGGCCGCCGGAGCAGAGCGTGCTCCGGCCTACCCGCTGCTGTCCGGTGCGATCCGGCTCGGCTGCAGGATTGCGATCCGTATGGCGGAACGGGTCTGACCCGCTTCATATGGAGTTCAGCGCCGCAAGTGCCTATTGCCCGCCAGACCGGGCTTGCAGGAAGGAACCCTGATCATGAACCATCTTATTCTTGCCATCGGCTTTTCAGGTCTGGCCTTGCTCGCCGCCCCGCTCGCCGCACAGGAATCGCTGCGCGATGATGTGCGGATGTCGATTGTCTATGGTGAAGATGCCGCGCCGGAGTGTCCGCGCGGGGAAATCTGCGTGGTTGCGCGGCTACCCGAGGACGAGCGCTTTCGTATTCCGCCCAACCTGCGCTTCAGCGAGGATCCGGGCAACACGGCCTGGACCAGGCGGGTCGAAAGTCTGGAGATGATTGGCGATTTCGGCACTATGTCGTGTTCCACCGCCGGTGCGGGCGGGTTTACCGGGTGCACCCAGCAGATGATTCGCGCCGCCTATGGGGACCGCGCGGCCGGGGCCGACGTGCGGTTCAGCGAACTGATCGCCTCCGCCCGGGCAGATCGGCTTTCGCAGATCGATGCCACCGCAGCGGAACAGCAGGAGCGGGTCGAACAGATCGAGCGCGAATATATGGAGCGGCTCGAACGTGAACGCGCGGCCGAACTGCCGGGCGAGCGTCCGATCGCGGAAGAAACCGGCGACTCATCGGCAGCATCGCCCGAAGCCGGGTAAGCCTCCTCACTTTGTCGGCCTGGCTATCAGGCGTTAACCAAGTTGCGCTAGGCGTGCGGGCATGACCAAGCCGCGCACCATTCTTACCGTATTCGGCACCCGGCCGGAAGCGATCAAGTTGTTCCCGCTGATCCATGCGCTTGAGGCCGATCCGCGGTTCGTCTCGCGCGTGTGCGTGTCGGGCCAGCATCGCGGGATGCTGGACCAGGTGCTGGCAATCGCTGGTATCGTGCCGCACCACGATCTTGACGTGATGCAGCCCGATCAGACCCTTGATGCGCTCACAGCGCGGCTTCTGACCGGCCTCGGCACGGTGATGGACGCGGAAAAGCCCGATGTGGTGGTGGTTCAGGGTGACACCGCAACCGCCATGTGCGGCGCGCTGGCTGCCTATTACCGCAAGATTCCGGTGGCCCATGTCGAGGCTGGGCTGCGTTCCGGCAATATCCACCATCCGTGGCCGGAAGAGGTCAACCGGAAGGTAATCGGCAGTTTTGCCGCACTCCATTTTGCCCCGACCGATACCGCCGCCCAAGCGCTCCGGCGTGAAAACATCGATCCTGACGCGATCCACGTTACCGGCAACACGGTGATCGATGCGCTGCATTGGATCACAGGCCGAATCGAACGTGAACCCGCCCTCGCGCACGGGCTGGCGGCACTGGAACAGCGCTTTGCCGGTAAGCGGATCATCGGCATGACTAGCCACCGGCGCGAGAACTTCGGTGATGGAATGCGCGGGATTGCCGAAGCGGTGAAGCGGCTGGCCGCACGGCCTGACGCGGCAGTGATCTTCCCGGTCCACCTCAACCCCAACGTGCGCGCGGTGATGAACTGTGAACTCGCCGGGCTGGACAATGTCGCGCTGATCGACCCGCTCGACTATCCACACTTCGCCCGCCTGATCGCGATCAGCACCCTGATGCTGACCGACAGCGGCGGGGTGCAGGAAGAAGCGCCTGCGCTGGGCAAGCCGGTGCTGGTCATGCGCGAGACGACCGAACGCCCGGAGGGGGTCGAAGCAGGCACGGCCAGACTGGTCGGCACCGACGCTGACCGGATCGTCGCCGAAACCGAACGCCTGCTTGACGACGAGGCGGCCTACGCGGCCATGGCGCGGGCGCACAACCCCTTCGGCGACGGACGATCGGCTGACCGGATCGTCGAACTGCTTGCACGGTAACTGCCGGGTAAACGGCATCTTTACCACCGCGCCCTAAGGCTGCCAGCAACTCAACAGGCAGGATTTTTCATGCAGGGCGACAACAAACCGACCGTCTGTGTCATCGGCCTCGGCTATATCGGGCTTCCGACCGCCGCCATCATTGCGCGGGCCAATTGTTCCGTGACCGGGATCGATGTGTCGAGCCATGTGGTCGACACGATCAACCGGGGCGAGATCCATATCGAGGAAGTCGATCTCGACGGGCTGGTGCGCGGTGTGGTCCAGCGCGGAATGCTGCGCGCCTCGACCCAGATTGAACCAGCTGACGTGTTCGTGATTGCGGTGCCGACCCCGTTCGAGAAGGACGGCCAGCACACCCCTGACGTGTCTTATGTCATGGCCGCCGCGACCGAAGTCGCCGGCGTGCTCAAGAAGGGTGATTGCGTGATCCTCGAATCGACTTCGCCGGTGGGCACGACCGAGGCCATGCGGGACCTGATCGCCGGGCTGCGCCCCGACCTCAAGCTTCCCGGCAGGACCACCGACACGCCCGATGTGGCGATCGCCTATTGTCCCGAACGGGTGCTTCCGGGCCGGATACTCGAGGAACTGACCCACAACGACCGCTCGATCGGCGGGATCACGCCGCGATGCGCGCGCAAGGCGCTGGCGTTCTACAAGCTGTTCGTGCGTGGGACCTGTGTCACCACCGATGCCCGCAGTGCCGAAATGACCAAGCTGGTCGAAAACAGTTTCCGTGACGTCAACATCGCCTTCGCAAACGAACTGTCAATGATTGCCGACCGGATGGGACTGGATGTGTGGGAGGTGATTCGCCTCGCCAATCGCCACCCGCGGGTCAACATTCTCCAGCCCGGCCCCGGCGTTGGCGGGCACTGCATCGCTGTCGATCCGTGGTTTATCGTCCACGGTGCCCCTGAGCAATCCCGTATGATTCGTGCCGCGCGCGAGATCAACGATGCGAAGATGCACCATGTGCTGGCACGTGCGGCCGAACTGATCGAGGCCAATCCCGACACCGCGATTGCGTGCCTCGGGCTGGCGTTCAAGGCCAATATCGACGATTTTCGCGAAAGCCCGGCGCGCTATATCACCGCCAGCCTGGCCCGCAATTTCGGTGAGCGGGTCAAGGTTGTCGAACCCTATGCCGCCGCCTTGCCGAAGGAATTCGACGGGACAGGTGCCGAACTGGTCGATCTCGATCACGCCCTGGAAAACTGCGGCGTGCTGATCGTTCTGGTTGATCACGACGTGTTCCGCGTGGTGCCGCTGGAAGAGCGTGCCCATGCACTGGTCTATGACACCCGTGGTATCTGGCCGGATTCGAGCCCGGTGCCTGCCGAGGCGCGGCTCCGGCTTGCCAGCTGAATTTGTCCTATCGCAGGCCGGTGCGATTGCCTATCGACCGGCCCGCCATGGGTGATCGACTCCTCTACATTGTCAACGACGCAGGCTTCTTCTGCTCGCACCGCCTGCCGATCGCGCTGGCGGCGCAGGGGGAGGGCTATCGCGTTGCGGTTGCTTGCCCAACCGATGGCAAGGCGGTGCGGATTACCGGTGCCGGGCTTGCACACATCGACCTGCCAATGGGGCGGGGCAAGCTCGACCTGCTTGGCGAAGTGGCGGCCCTGCGCGCGCTTGACCGGATCGTTGCCCGGTTCAATCCCGCGCTGGTCCACTTGATTACCTCCAAGCCGATCATCTACGGCGGACTGGTTACCCGGCGCCGCCGGATTCCGACGGTTGCGGCGGTGTCCGGCCTGGGACACGTGTTCATTGACAACAGCGCCAAGTCGCGCCTCCTGCGCCGCGCGGCGCTGATCGGGTACCGGCTGGCGATGGACCGCCCGGGACTGCATCCGATCTTCCAGAACAGTGACAATCTCACGCTGTTCGAGCAGGCCGGGGCAGTCCGTGAGGCGCCGACACTGATCCGCGGATCAGGAACAGACCTCGCACGGTTCGATCCCACGCCGGCCGCCAACGAGGTCCCGCGTCTGGTCCTGCCGGCCCGCATGCTTTACGCCAAGGGTGTGGCCGAATTCGTCGAGGCAGCGCGTGCCCTGCAACTGGAAGGGGTGCGGGCGGAATTCGTACTGGTCGGCGATCCTGACCCGGCCAACCCGGCGAGCATCCCCGAGGCCCAGCTTCGGGCATGGCACGCTGAAGGGGTGGTCAGGTGGGAAGGCTACCGCGCCGACATCGAGGAGGTCTTGCGCCAGTCAGACATTGTGGTGCTGCCATCCCACAACGAAGGCTTCCCCAAGACCCTGGTCGACGCGGCTGCAGCTGGCCGGGCAGTGGTGACCAACGATGTTACGGGGTGCCGCGACGCTATCGTGGCGGGAGAGACCGGGTTGCTGGTCAGGCCGCACGTTGCAGCAGACCTCGCGCGTGCCATGCGTGACCTGATCGAGGATCGGGACCAGCGGCTGGCCTTCGGCGTCGCCGGGCGGAAGCTGGCGGAACGGCATTATGCGATCGAGGCGATCGTGGCGCAGCACCTGGAGCTTTATCGCAAGGCGCTTGGCCGATGAGCCCGGTCGTGGTGACGGGCGCCGGCGGGTTCATCGGCCGCGCCGTGGCGCTGGCCCTGACCGAAGCAGGACATTCTGTTCGAGCCATCTTGCGGCAGGGCGGCTCTGTGCCCGATTTGCCCGAGAGCGTCGCCGTCCATACCCTGCCGCCACTCGAACAGGCGCAGACCGAACTGGCACAAGTGTCGGCCGGGGCCGGGATGATTGTCCATCTGGCGGACAACCCGGCGCGCACGCTCACCGACGAAACGGGTTCCGCTGCGCTTGCCCGATCCGTTGCCGGTGCGGCGACAGCCGCTGGCGTCCCACGCGTTGTCCTTGCCAGTTCGATTTATGCGCGAATGGACGAAGACGGACGGGTGAATACCTATGGTGCGGGCAAGCGCGCCTCGGAACAGGTTTTCCTGCAAGCCAAGGGATTTGCCACAGTCATCCTGCGGCTGCCCCCGGTTTACGGGCCTGGCGCCAAGGGCGGGATCGCCATGCTGGAAGCATTGGTGCGCCGCAGGTTGCCGCTGCCGTTCGGCCGCGCCACCGCATTGCGGGATTATCTCGCCGTGGGCAATCTTGCCGCTCTGATCACCGCTCTGGCGCAGGCTGAGGCCGCGGCCTTCGCCGGTCTTGCGGGGCGCGCTTACGAGCCCAGTGATGGCGCACCGATTGCCACGCGCGAACTTGCGCGGGAGATCGGCACCGCTGTGGGCAAGCCTGTTGTGGTGCTGCCGGTTCCGCCTACCATGCTCACCGTGCCTGCCATGCTGGTCGGCCGCGCGGCTCAGGTCGAAGCGGTGTTTGCGCCCCTGCGGTGTCGTGATGACAGCGACTTGCGCCAGGCGACAGGCTGGCAGCCGGAGCCGCGCTATGCGGTCAATCTGACTTACCTGTCCTGACGGGCAGCATCGCCCGATCCGCCGCCGATCGCCGTGAGCAGGATCAGGCGCAGATCGCCGAGCAGGGTTCGTTCGCGCACATACCGTGCGTCGATCTCGGCCAGTTCCACCGGGGTTGACATATCCACCCCGGCCACCTGGGCCGGACCGGTTATTCCGGGTAGGACCGCATAGACGCCGCGGCGCTCGCGCTCGGCAACCAATTCTTCCTGCAACGGCAGGCATGGGCGCGGGCCGACGAAGCTCATCTTGCCCGCCAGGACGGCAAAGATCTGCGGCAATTCGTCAATCTTGCTGCGTCGCAGGATGGCGCCGACTCTGGTGACCTGGGCCGCCCCTACCTCGTGCGAGGCCGCTTGCTTCGTGCCCTCAGTCATTGTCCGGATCTTCAGCAGGCGGAACCGCTGGCGATCTTTGCCGACACGCTCCTGGCGGAAGAATGCGGGGCCGGGCGAGTCGAGGCGCACGGCCAGCGCAGCCACCAGCAGAACCGGCAGGGCGAAGGGCAGCAGGGCCAGGGCCAGGGCGATATCGAGCGTGCGCTTTGCCATGACGTCAGAGAGTGATCTTCTTCTTCTTCGACCGGTTTGAGCGGTGTTCGGTGCGCGGGCGCGACCACAGGCCCGCGTCCCGTGCCATCAGCGCCACGGACAGGGCAAACAGCACACTGACGGAGGCAGTGCGGAGCGGATAATCGACCACCGAATGGGCCAGTACGACCCCGACTGACAGCGAGGCGGCGAGTGCGAAGTAGTGCTTGCGCTCGCCAGTCCAGAGCTGGAGTGAGCGGCGGGTCCACCACAGGAGGAACAGAACCATGGCGATCAGACCGCCAAGCCCGGTTTCTAGCAAAATCTCCAGATAATCGTTGTGGGCATGGTTGATGAAAGTGGTGGTAACTTGCCCCGGGTCTTCGAACATGCGGTAGACATCTTCGAAGGTGCCGATACCTGAGCCGAAGGGGAAGTATGTCCAGGCGGCAGCCAGCGTTGTCATGGCGATTGCGGGACGGGACATCGGCCCTTCTTCGGCGAGGCCTGAGCCGACCTGCTCGCCCACTGCATAAGTAATGCCCAGCACCAGCGCCAACCCGGCAAGCCCACCTGCCAGCAACACCCATTGTCCGGGCAACTCCACCCTCGGCGTCATGATCAGATAGCTGGCTGGCAACACCACCAGCAGAAGGCCCATCGCGGCCATTGATCCGGTCATGATCACGCCCGCCACCAGAACCAGGAGCAACAGCGAGAAGAACAGCCGCAGGGACGTCTGACTCGGTCCCGGGCGGTTGGTGAAATGGGCGCTGAGGGCGGCCATCATGGGAATGGCAATCAGCAGAAAGGTGCCCTGATGATTGCCGTTGGAGAAGAAGCCTGCCCCTTGCCCGTAACTGAACGGATAGAGATACCAGCCTGATGCCTGCCCGCCGATGAACTGGACCGCAGCGAGCGGAATCGAGACAACTGCGACGAGGCAGATAGCGATCGCGATCCGCTCGCTTTTCAGATCGAGCAGCCGGCTGGCCAGGAAGCCCGTCGCGAGCGCGGGCAGCAACCATGCCAGCGACGCCAGCGAATTGAACGGCGCAAGCGATAAGGTGAGCCAGGGGCGGTTGATACCCAGCAGGTCGTACCCTTCGGCCAGAAAGGCTCGGCCCGGCAAATGCGGCCAGAGTGTGGACGGCAGGGGAACGAACTGGATCAGCGCAACCAGTGCCATAAATGCAAGCGCGATGTGAAGCAGCGGCTGGGGTTTGACGGTGCGGCTGCCGGGCTTCGCCAGAGCTGCGCCAACAATCAGGCACACGGCCAGTAGCTGTAGGATCAGGTTGCCGATCAGCCCGCCACCGCTGGACCCACCGAGAAACAGGCACAGCGCAATGAACAATCCCAGACCGATATCATACTGCCCGCGAATCATGACGCGGCCCCGGCAGGCGAGAGTTCCACGCGGTTTACGATCAGGCGCTGTCCCTCGCCTTGGCGCAATGCGCCGCGGCTTTCCAGCACCAGCCATTGCGCATTGCACCCTGGAGGAATGCCGAACTCGACCGCAAGTGTCCCGGCGGGATTGGCGACGGGCCGGTCAAGCAGCGTCGCTCCATTTGTTCCGGCGCAGCGGATTACCCAGGCCAGCCCGCCTCCACTGCCGGTCTCGCCGGTCATGGTGACAGACAGCCGGTAGCGACCCGGCGAAAGGCGGACAAGCTGGCGCAGGAACGGACTGTTGCCCCGGCCGAAGTAGTCGGCGAATACGCCGCCTTCGCGGTGATACTCCGCGACGCCATCGCGCCCCCCGGCCAGATCCCAGTTGAAAGGCGGAGGTGATTGCCGGTCGGTGAAATCGCCATTGTAAAGTTCGCCTGCCGGGGCACGCGCACCGCCAGCTCGCTTCAGCCAGGCAGCATAGGCGGCGTCAAATTCACCCTGCTCAACCAGCGAGAGCAGTAACTGCCGTTCCAGCCGGGTGGTGCCTTCCAGCCCTGTGCGCGGGTCGTATTCGAGGAAAGCTGCCGTCAGCGCAGGCGACATTCGGCTGCGTGCTGCCATTTCGGCCACATTAGCGAAGGTGGCCGGGTCGGCGCTTAACACCTGGGCCAGAACGGCCACATCCTTGGGGGTCCGTGCGGCCTTGACCCACTGTTCTGTGAGCGGGGCTATGAGGTCTCGCTCAAGCCTGAGCAGTGGGACCAGTTCGCCAGCCAGCGCATCGAGATCGCCTCTGGTGGCGTAAGTCTGCATAAGGGCCATCCGCGCCAGGCGGGAACGGGGACGACGATCCTTGGCCTCGAGCAGCAGGCGCTCGCCCCGTTCCGTATCGCCGTCAATCAGCGCGGTGTAGCCGGTCCAGGCGAATGGCTCATGGGCCAGCGGGGTGCGTATTGCCAGACGCTCGATCGCGGTCCGCTCAGCGGGGTCAACCCGTTGCTTTGCCGCAAACTGTTGCTCGGCCAGCGCCAGTTCACCGCGGGGGGTAGGCGGCAGCCACAGGCGGGCGCCGTCGGTCGTGGCGAGGCCAAGAGAATGCACGGTTGCCCAAACGGCCAGAACAGCTGCAGCCAGGCCCAGCAGGCATGCCCCCAGAACCTGCAGGGGCCCACGCGCGCTGGACGGCTGCGACATGGGATCAGCTGTCATCCCTGTTCATGCTGATCTTGCGCGAGGACTGGCGGGCGCCCGATTTCCCGTAAGAGTAGTCGTAATAGTAGTAATAATCGCTGTCTGCCAGCTTGGCCGGGAACTTGGTCAGCAGGACACCGGCAATATTGGCGTTCGACGAACGCAAGCGGTTGATCGTTTCGCTGACCGCGCCAATCCGGGCCCCGCCGCTCTCGACCACCACAATGGTCGCTTCGGCTTCCGACGCGAGCAGAGGCGCATCGGACAGGCCGATCACCGGCGGGCCGTCGATGATGACCACGTCGTAGTTGGCCTTGGCTTCTTCGATCACCGCCTTCAGGCGGGCCGAAGCCAGCAGCTCTGCGGCATTGCCTTGGCCGCGCCCGGCCGGGACCAGGCTCAGGTTGGCATGGCCAGACGGCTGAACATGGGCCGAAAGCGGTTCCTCGCTTGTCAGCAGGCGCATCAGCCCCCCGTCCTTACCAGCAGCCGATTCGAAGGTCGGGCGGCGCATGTCCGCGTCGATGAGCAGAGTTCTTTTGCCGATCCGCGCGAAACTGCGCGCCAGACCATAGGCCGAGGTCGACTTGCCCTCGGCCGGACGGGTCGAGGTCAACGCGATAACCCGCGGCGCCCCGCCTTCGCGGATGAACTGCAAGGCCGTGCGGGCCGAGGCGTAGGCTTCGGAAACGCTCGACTTCGGATCGTCGAGCGCTTCGATCGTTCCCTCCTCGGCTTCGGTTTCCGGCACCACCCCGAGCAGGCGCATCCCCATTCGCTGGCGAACATCGTCCGGCAGTTTTACGGTATCGAACACCAGTTCGAAAGCGACCGCCAGAAGCACGCCGATAATCAGGCCAAGCAGCAGACCGGCCAGAATGTTGAGCGGAATGTTGGGGCGGAACGGGCTGGTCGGCGCCCGGGCGCGGTCAACCAGCGAGACGGGGCTCTTGCCCACGCCGCCAGTGACACCGATTTCTTTGTAGCGCTGCAGCAAGGCATCATACAGCGCGCGGTTGGTGTCGACTTCGCGCTGAAGAATGTTGGACTGGATCGTGGTGTTCCGTTGTCCGAGCACATCGCCCTTGAGGGCCTGGACCCGTCGTTCAAGTTCCTGTTCCGCATCGCGGGCAGACTGGAACTCCGCGCGCAGGGTGTTTAGATCGCCGCCCGTCAACTGCTGCGCTTCCTGCCCGATTGCGCGGTCAAGGCTGGCAATCCGCCGCTGCAGTTCCTGCATGGCGGGATAGTCAGGCCGGAACACTTCCAATTTTTGCTCGTACTCGGCTTGCAGCTTGGCCCGTTCCTGCCGCAGGCTAGAGGTGCCGGCGATCACGGTGTTGTTCGGCCCGGCCTGCTGGGCTTGGCGGAATTTCTGCTCAGCAGAAATGCGTGCGATCCGGGCATTGGTCAGAGCGGTATTGAGGGCTGCGAGCGACGCATCCTCGAGGCTGCCGCCATCAACAATCTGTCCATCCGGCCCTGTCGAGCGGGCGGTAACGATGCCGGTTTCCTGAGCGTAAGCGTTCAGCGCACGCTCCGACGATTCAAGTTCGGTCTGCACAGTGGCCAGCTGGTTTTCCAGAAACTCGCGCGCGAAAGCGGATGCATCGAAGCCGCGTTCGAGGTTGGTTTTAACGAAATTGTCAGCATACGAATTGACGATTCGCGCAGCTTGTTCAGGCTTGGGCGACGTAAAAAACAGCCGGACAAGCTGGCTGCCGCTTTCCGGGGCCACAGTCAGCCCGTTGCGGACCCGCTGGGTGGCCTGTTGCAAGCGGATTTCGCGGGATGCTTCCTGGTTGGCAAAGTCCGGGTCAGCCGCAAGGTTGAGTTCACGCGCCACCCGCTGCGCCAGAGCTTCGGATTCAAGCAGGCCATACTGGGTTTGCAGGAACATCTGCACACTCTGACCGCCTTCGGTCATGCTCGAGCTTCCTTCGAGGATCTCGACCTGCGGTGGGTTTAGCTCCAGCAGCACGCCGGCCCGGAACAACGGTGTCATCAGCAGGGTAATGGCTGTTGCAATTGCAACGCCCAGCGCCACGCAGGCCAGCACCAGCCAGCGCCGCTCGATCAACGCGCGCTTGATCTGGGCGAGGCCAAGGTCCGCCGCGCCGAGGCGGGTGGGGTAATAGGAGCCGTCCGGATAGGCATTCGCACCCGCCGAGGCCGGTGCCGATGCTGCGGTGAAATCGCCGCGGCCGTTGTTCTGTTTATCGCTCATCGTACTCTCGTGCCGTTCCGTCTTGTCCGCTCACATAAGCCGTATGAAGATGGCCAAGGTGCTCAGGCTCTGCAGCAATTCACGCAGGAAAGGCGGCGCTCCGGCCTTGTCCACGTAGATGATATCGCCCGGATAAACCGCCGGGTTTTCCGATTGTCCGGCCCGGATCTGGGCGAGGTCGAAGGCTGCGGCCATCGATACGCCGTCGATCTTGCGGAACACCACCACCCGGCGCGAATTGCCATCCGAGCTGATCCCGCCACCCAAAGCAATGGCGGTCATCAAGTCGGTACCGCCGCGCACGGCGAATACGCCCGGGCGGGTGACTCCGCCATCGACAACCATCCGGCTTTGCTGGCTTTCGGCAATGGTCACTGTGATGTCTGGATTACGGAGAAACTGTGCACCGTACCGCTGTTCCAGCGATGCTGCGAGTGCTTCGGGGGTCAGGTTCACTGCCGGGACCGAGCCGATCAGCGGCATGTCGAGCCGTCCGGACACGGAGACTTCGTAAGTGCCGGAAAGGTCCGGCACGCGGAAGACATTCACCTGGACCTTGTCGAGGGGGGCAATCAAAACTTCGGCTGGAACTGCTGTCACCGTGCGGTCGGGCGCACCGAAGTTGGGCACGTCATAGGGAACCGGACCACCGCGCGAGGCGCAGCCGCTTAGCAGGGCCACGGCGGCCATCAGCCCCAGCGCCAACCTGCCGCTCGCACTCAATGTCCTGCGCCCGGCTCCGGAGTGTTCGAAATCAGCCATCTGTCCTGAGAAACCCCACGCTTAATCCCCGCCGGTTGCCCGACCTGCGGGACCGGCATAGTTGGGTGCGTATGCCGCCCGGCCGCGCCGATGGCAAGGCAATTGCCCGCATCGGGCCTCCGTCTGGCTGCGCGTCAACCTTGCAATCGCCCTGGCAGCACGGCACAGGCCCGGCTTCCTGCAGCAGCTAGGCACTTGCGGATTTGTCCATGCCCGATTCTGACTTCGCGCCCGCGCGCGTGCTTCACTTCATCCCGCAGGACGGTATCGGCGGGGCGGAGATCGCTGCCCGCAGCGCCACTCTGGCACCGGAAAGCGGGATTCATGTGCATGCAGTATTCAATGGACTCTACACCGGCGAGGGAGCGATCGCGAACCCGCAATTGACCGGCAACGACACCCGGTTCGCCTTTTCACCTGCCAGTATTGGTGGCGCCTTGCGCAAGGTCGAAGCGCTCGATCCTCAGGTGCTGGTGTTTTCGCTTTGGCGCACTTTCGGGGTATTTGGTGCGTGCAAACTGCGCCATCCGCAGCGCAAGTTCGTGACCTTCGTGCACAATGAACGGATCGCGAACCGGGTCGACTATCACCTGACCGAATGGATGAAGCGCGGTGCTGACGAGATCTGGGTCGATTCGCAAGCGACCTTCGATGCCCGGCTCAATGACGAGGAAAAGCGCCGGGCGCGGATCATCTCGCTGCGGCTGGACCGGCCGAATGCCGCGCCGCGCACGATTCCCGCACCGGAATTCATCTACTGGGGGCGGCTGGCCGAACAGAAGCGAATTGACCGTGCCGTGGCCCTGTTCGCCGCCGTTGCGCAGGCCCGGCCCGATGCCCGGCTGACCCTGATCGGCCCCGATCACGGCGTCAGGGCCAAGCTGGCCGCTCAGGCGGCTGCGCTGGGAGTGGCTGACCGGGTGGTGTTCCATGGCCCGGCCGGGCAGGACGAAATTGCCAAGATGGCGCAGCGGGCACGGTTCTTCCTCCAGCTGTCGGATCACGAGGGCATGGCGATGGGGGTGGTCGAGGCATTGCAACTCGGGCTGGTCCCGGTGGTGACGCCAGTCGGGCAGATGGCGGTCTATTGCCGCGATGGGGATAATGCGCTCGTTTACCGGACCGAGGCCGACAGTGTCGCGCGGCTGCTTGCCCTGATGGACGATCCGGCCAGATATGCTGCGATGAGCGTGGCTGCGATCGCAACTTTCGCTGACGTGCCGATTTACGTCGAGGACGTGATGCACGCCGCGCGGGCGCTGGCTGACCGTCAGGCGTGAACCGGTGCTTCGGTGGAGTCGATCCAGCCGCCGCCGACAACCCGCTCATCAGCGTAGATTACGGCTGCTTGTCCGGGTGAGACACCCAGTTCGGGTTCGGCGAACACGATCCGGGTGGACTGACCATGGCCCAGCGGGCCGTCCAGCGTTATTGGTACGGGCTTAGCCATGCTGCGGACCTTGGCGGTGAGCGGCGAGCCGGGCAGCGGGCCGATCCGGTTGGTCCCGATCAGACGCGCCGCGCCAACCGCCAGCATCCGGCGCGGGCCGACGCGGACCTCGGCGCGTCCGGCATCGATTCCGACCACATAAAGCGGTTCAGGCTGGCCGCCGATCTCGAGCCCTTTGCGCTGGCCCACAGTGAAATGGACAATCCCTTTGTGGCGGCCCAGTTCAGCCCCGGTTTCAGCGTGGATAATGGTGCCCGGAGTCGCTCCCTCGGGCCGCAGGCGGGTGACGATTTTCGCGTAGTCCCCATCGGGGACGAAGCAGATGTCCTGGCTGTCGGGCTTGGCGGCATTGCGAAGGCCGGCGGCCTCGGCCAGCTCGCGCACCTGCGCCTTGGGCAGGCCGCCGAGCGGGAACCGCAGATATTCGAGCTGGGCCTCAGTTGTGGCGTAGAGAAAGTAGGACTGGTCCCTGGCCGGGTCGAGTGCCCGGTGCAGTTCCGGCCCCGCCGGACCGGCGACCCGCCGGACATAGTGGCCGGTGGCGAGGCAGTCGGCCCCCAGTTCGCGGGCCATAAGGAACAGGTCGGTGAACTTCGGCCCCATGTTGCAGCGGATGCACGGCACCGGGGTGCGCCCGGCGAGATATTCGTCCGCAAATTGTTCGACCACTTCTTCGCGGAAGGCACTTTCGTGGTCGAACACGTAGTGCGCGATGCCCAGCCGGTCCGCCACCGCGCGGGCATCGGCGATATCGTCGCCCGCGCAGCACGCGCCCTTTCGCCCTGTCGCTGCACCATAGTCATAGAGCTGCAGGGTAATCCCGATCACTTCCGCACCGCTGGCGGCCGCAATCGCGGCCACCACGGACGAATCAACCCCGCCCGACATTGCCACCACGATCCGGCACTGCGCCGCCGGGCGCGGCAGATCGAACAGGGCGGCCGGATCGAGCCCGGCAATTGGGGGAAGCGCAAGGTCAGGCATCACGCGCAGCCCCTTACACGGCCCGCCCGCCGGCCGCTACCCGCCTGCAAGGCGAACCCTAACCGGGAGTAAACCGCAGCTTTACCCGATCTTGACCACAGGCAGGATATGTCCGCCCGCATGATGGAATCCCTTCCCCTGTTCCCCGTGCGTGACAACGCCATCGGTGACGAGGCCTTGCGTGAGCTTGATTGGAGCGAGCTTGCCGCCCGCCTTGCTGCCGCGCGCGATTTGCGCGGTTCGCTGGATCAGGGCCGCGCTTGCACCGGCGGCAGCTTCAGCCGTTTTGCCAGCGGCGCCGGCGAAGATGTTAACATAACCGCGCCTGGCGTTAACCCAACCGGTTTAACCGATGGCAAAGACGCCGAGTGCAAGGTCGGCGCATCAGATGTCGGCATGCAGCCGGCTGACCGAGAGATGCAATGATCGAAAACCAGAAAATCCGTCCGGCGCAGGTCATCGGCCCACTCGGGGAACCCCTGACTGTGGCGGACTTGCCGCCGCCCAATACCCGCCGCTGGGTCGTGCGCCGCAAGGCAGAGGTCGTGGCAGCGGTCAATGGCGGCCTGCTGACAATCGACGAAGTGCTTGAGCGGTATTCGCTGACCCTCGAGGAATTTGCCTCATGGCAGCGTGCGGTTGACCGTTCCGGCATGCAGGGCCTGCGGGTCACCCGGATCCAGCATTACCGTGATTTGTACGAGCGCCAGTTGAAGTACTGATCTGCACTTGCCGTTGGGCAAACATGCCCTGATCCGCTAGCTCTCCTCCATCCTGCCGAGAAAATGGCAGGGAACCGTTGTCCCCCGCTGCCGTTAAAGGCGGCAGGTAACAAACGAAAACAGGAGGAATACATGGGTTGGATTATTGCACTGATCGTGGGTGGCGTGGCCGGCTGGCTGGCCAGCCTGGTGATGAACCGCGATGCCTCCATGGGCATTTTCTGGAACATTGTGGTCGGCTGTGTCGGTTCGGTGATCGGCAATGCTCTGGCTGGTCCGCTGTTCGGTATCCAGGGCAGCGTTCAGCAGTTCTCGCTGACCGGCCTGGTGATTGCGGTCATTGGCGCGGTGGTGCTGCTGGCGATCGTCAATCTGTTCCAGCGCAAGCGCATTCGCTGAAGCCGGCCAGTTTCGTCCGGATAAAAGGGCGGAGCTTCCATCAGGAGGCTCCGCCCATTGCGTTTCCAGGCCAGAGTTTGTAGCCCGAATCTGGCTTTCGTCGGGCGCAAATGTCGCCTGTCGAGGCTCCAATTGCCTCAATACCGCCAACGCTCTAGGCCTTGCCACCAGTGCTATATCCCGATAATACACTTCGGCAATCACAGGGTTCAGCTGCGCGATGAATTACGAAACCACTATCCGGTCCGAAGTCGCCGAGGCCTATCGACAAGACGTGAGCCAGTTCGAGGATGCCCCTGCGGGCAATCGCAAGAAGTGGGTCTGGATCGGTCTTGCCATCCTGTTCGCCGGGGCGCTGGCAATCTACTTCATTGCTGCTGCGGGCGAGAAGGGTGCCGTTGGCGCCGGAGACGATGCCAGCCAGCGGCCCGCGATCACCGTGATTGCTCCCGGCCAGACGACAACTGCTGGCATGATAACTGCAACCGGGACGCTGGCCGCGCGCCGCGCCATGCCGGTCGGCGTGGTCGGGGAAGGCGGGCGGGTTGTCTCGGTCCCGGTCGAGGCCGGGCAGTGGGTGAAGCAGGGCCAGGTGCTTGCCGTGATTGACCGGTCGGTTCAGGTCCAGCAGGCCCAAAGCTCGGCCGCCCAGATCGAAGTGGCACGGTCCGATGCGCGGCTGGCCCAGGCCAACCTCGATCGCGCGCTGCAATTGGTCGAGCGCGGGTTTATATCCAAAGCTGATGTTGACCGGCTGACGGCCACCCGTGATGCGGCTGCGGCGCGTGTTAAGGTGGCCGAAGCGCAATACCGCGAATTGCAGGCGCGCAATGCCCGGCTCAATATTGTTGCCCCTGCGGCAGGCTTGTTGCTGAACCGGAATGTCGAACCTGGCCAGACCGTCAGCGCCGGCACCCCGGCCCTGTTTACGATCGCCAAGGGCGGCGAAATGGAACTGCTGGCCGAAGTTGGCGAAATGGAGTTGGCCCAGCTTTCCACTGGTGTGGCGGCGACGGTTCGCCCGGTCGGGACGGACCGCGATTTCACCGGCCAAGTGTGGCAGCTGGCCCCGGTGATCGATGCTCAGCGGCGCCAGGGCACTGCCCGGATCGCCCTGCCCTATGCCTTGGAACTGCGTCCGGGCGGCTTTGCCACGGCGACCATTTCCAGCGGCACGGTCGTCGCGCCGGTCCTGCCGGAAAGCGCGATTCTTTCCGATGACGAGGGCAGCTTCGTCTACGTGGTCGGCAAGGACAACAAGGTAGAGCGTCGCCGGGTGCAGACCGGCATGGTCAGCGCGAACGGAATCGCGATTACTGGCGGTCTGACCGGCAAGGAGCGGGTGGTGCTGCGGGCCGGCGGGTTCCTCTCGCCGGGTGAGACAATCCGGCCGGTACTGGCCAAGGCCGGAGCTGACGCACGATGAACTTCCGCAACATCTCGGCCTGGTCGATCCGCAATCCGATCGTTCCTATCATCCTGTTCATTGCCCTGACTCTGGCCGGAATACTCAGCTTTTCGGACATGGAGGTGCAGAACGATCCGGACATCGAATTCCCGGCCGTATCGGTCAACATTGCCCAGCCCGGCGCCGCGCCATCCGAAATCGAGAACCAGATCACTCAGCGGGTCGAATCCGCGATCCGCGGCGTCGAGGGGGTGAAGAACATCAACTCGACCGCCCGCGAAGGCGGATCGGGAACTTTCGTCGAGTTTGAAATCGGCACCGACATCGGCCAGGCCGTGAACGAGGTAAAGGCGGCGATCGACCAGGTGCGGGGAGAACTGCCGGACGGGATTCTCGAGCCGCAGGTCTCGCGGGTTCAGACCTCGTCCGATCCGATCGGCTATTTCGCGGTAACTGCACCTGACATGACGCTGGAGCAGCTCAGCTGGTTTATCGATGATACGATCGCCAAACGCCTGCTCACGATCGAGGGCATGGCCGACGTCTCGCGCGGGGGCGGGGTCAGCCGCGAGATCCTGGTAACGCTAGACCCGGCCCGGTTGCAGTCGTTCGGAGTCACCGCCACCCAGATCAATGGTGCTCTGCGCCAGGTCAACCTCGATGCAGCGGGCGGCGTGGCCGAAATCGCCGGTTCGCGCCAGTCGGTCCGTGTGCTTGGCAATGCCGATACCGCTTTCGATCTGTCGCAGACCCGCATTGCCATTGGCGGCGGGCGCACCATCAAGCTGGCCGATGTTGCCGACGTGCGCGACAGCTACGGCGAAGTGCGGTCGATGGGAAAGATCAACGGCAAGCAGGTCGTGACGTTCAGCATCAGCCGCGCGCGTGGTGCATCAGACGTGACGGTTTACGACGGCGCGGTGGCCGAGATGGACAAGATGCAGGCGGAAAACCCCGGCATCGCGTTCACCCCGCTGTTCACTTCGGTCGATTACACCAAAGCGCAGTATTCCAGTTCGATCGCAGCGATGGTCGAGGGTGCGATCCTGGCCGTGGTGGTGGTGTTCTTCTTCCTGCGCGACTGGCGCGCGACGATTATTGCCGCGCTCGCCATCCCGCTGTCAGCCATCCCGACCTTCTGGTTCATGGACCTGCTCGGCTTCACGCTCAACACCCTGTCGCTGCTCGCCTTGGGCCTCGTTGCCGGGGTGCTGGTCGATGATGCGATCGTGGAGATCGAGAACATCGTCCGGCATATGCGCATGGGCAAGAGCGCCTATCAGGCATCGATCGATGCGGCCGACGAAATCGGCCTGCCAGTGGTGGCGACCACGTTTTCGATCGTGGCCGTGTTCCTGCCCGTGGGCCTGATGCCGGGGGTTTCCGGACAGTTCTTCAAGAACTTCGGGCTCACCGTGGTTGCCTCGGTCCTGATGAGCCTTCTGGTCGCGCGCATGATCACGCCGATGATTGCGGCCTATTTCCTCAAGGCTGAGGGCCACGCGAGCCATGGCGAAGGGCCGATGATGGACCGCTACGAGCGGCTGCTGCGCTGGTCGCTTTACACTGGCTCGGCTGACGCGATGCGCTCGCAGTTAGAGCCGGTCCGCGGGCGGTGGTGGCATGGACTTGTCGGCGCGGTACTGTTCCTGTTGCTGGGCGGAGTGTTCTTTGGCTCTGCCATCGGTACGCTGGTCGGACTGCAGAAAGTGGCCGGACCGGTGGTTGACATCGCCACATGGAAGGAACTGATGCCGTTTCTGCCCGGGTTCCTGCAGCAGATTTTCGGATTCATCCTTGCGTTCGGCCTGATGATTGCGGCGCTGGCTGTGGCGGCGGTGGTTGGGTGGTTTGCCACGAGACTGGCGGCACTGCTGCTGCGGCTCGTTTCGCCCGTTCTGGGGAGCCATTTCGCTCGCTGGTTCGGCTATCGCCAGGCCCGGTTCCGGGCACGGATGCACGATCACCGCAGCTGGATGATGGGGGTGGGACTGGGCTCGCTCGCGCTGACCGTGATGATCGGTATGTCGCTGCCCGCCCAGTTCTTCCCGGATATCAACGGTGACTATACCCAGGTCCGGATCGAGATGGTGCCCGGCACCACCCTGAAGCAGACCGAAGCAGTGGCTGACCGGGTGGCCGAGATCGTCAACCAGCGGCCCGAAGTGCAGGCCGCGCTGCAGCGGGTCAACGAAGGCAATGGGCGGGTGTTCATCACCCTCAAGCGGGACCGCGACATTACCCAGCAGGAGTTCGAACGCGAACTGACTCCGCTGTTCCAGGACATTCCCGACGCGCGCGTTTCGTTCTTCAGCTTCCAGCAGGGCGGCGGTGGTGGCACCGGGCGGCCGGTTTCGGTCATGCTGTCAGGCTCTGACCCGGTACTGCTCAACCAGACGGCAGCCACCCTGGCGGAGCAGATGAAGTCGATCAAGGGCGTGGTGGCGCCCCGGGTTGAGGCTGACCAGCGCCGCCCCGAAGTGGTGATCAAGCCGCGGCTCGATCTGGCTGCGAGCCTGGGTGTGACCACTGCTGCGCTGAGCCAGACAATCCGCATCGCCACTCTGGGCGATATTGACCAGAACGCGGCCAAGTTTTCGCTGTCCGACCGTCAGGTGCCGATCCGGGTGCGCTTGCCCGAATCGGCGAGGCAGGATTTGTCGACCATCCGCAACCTGCCGGTTCCGACCACCGGTGGCGGTTCGGTCCCGCTTGAGAGGATTGCCGAGATCGATTTCGGTTCCGGGCCGACCACGATCCAGCGCTTCAACCAGAACCGCCGGATCTTCGTCGGGGCAGACCTCGCGCCGGGTGCGGCCAAGGGCGATGTCGACCAGGCAGTCAAGAAACTGCCGATCATGCAGAACCTTCCGTCCGGTGTGTCGAACGCACCGTTCGGGTCCGATCAATGGCAACAGGAAATGGCGGCCAGCTTCCAGATTGCGCTGCTGGCAGGCGTGCTGCTGGTGTTCGCCGTGCTGGTGCTGCTCTATCACCGGTTCGTTTCCCCGCTGGTCAACATGGTTTCGCTGTTCCTTGCCCCGCTGGGCGGGCTGATCGCGCTGTGGATGATCGGCCAGCCAGTTTCGATGCCAGTGCTGATCGGCACGCTGATGCTGTTCGGGATCGTGTCGAAGAACTCGATCCTGCTGATCGATTTCGCGATCGAGGAAATGCAACGCGGGACGGAAAAGTTTGCCGCCATTGTCGAGGCCGGGCGCAAGCGCGCTCAGCCGATCGTCATGACCACGGTCGCGATGACCGCCGGGATGGTGCCAACCGCGATGTCGCTGACCGGTGACGGGGCCTGGCGGGCGCCGATGGGGACCGTGGTGATCGGCGGCCTGCTGCTTTCGACCCTACTGACCTTGCTGATCGTGCCAGCCGGGTTCAGCCTGGCCGACGGTTTCGAAAAGCGGGTCGGCCCGTGGCTGCGGGAGCGGTTCCTGACCTATCGTCCCGGTGACGAGAACCGGACGGATGGCGAAGCGTTGCCGGCCGAGTGACGCAGCCGACGCCGACCAGAACTTCGCCCTTCCGCCAAGCTGACCGCCCGGTTGGCCGCCGGCGGGACCGCCCGCGGCGGATTCCCCTACCGCCGGATCGCGCGCGCCGGATGCGGATTACCGCCACCCTGATGCTGGTGGCGATGGCGGGCCTGTTCCTGCTGTCGAAGCAGTTCCTCGACCTGCACCCGGCGTGGGGCTACGTGAACGCCTTTGCCGAAGCGGCCATGGTCGGCGGCCTGGCGGACTGGTTCGCGGTCACCGCCCTGTTCCGCCATCCGCTTGGCATTCCGATCCCCCACACCGCGATCATTCCGGAGAACAAGGAACGGATTGCCGACACCATGGCGCAGTTCCTGCGGGAATACTTCCTTACCCCCGCGGTGGTTGCGCGGCGGATGCAGAGCATGAACATGGCTGGGGCGGCGGGCGATTTCCTGCTCCAGCCGGGCGGCGGCGTGCATAGCCGGATCGGCACTGGCGCGGCAGAATTGCTCGCAGGCGTGCTCGAATCGCTCGATCCGGAGCGGCTCGGCGGGCAGGTCAAGGCGGGGCTCAGGAATCAGCTGCAACGGCTGGAGGTCGCCCCGCTGCTCGGCCAGATGCTGACTGCAGCCATTGCTGACAAGCGCCACCTGCCGTTGATGGATTCGATGATCCGCTGGGCCGGGCTGACGCTGGAAGACAATGAACAGATGGTTCGGGCCATGATCCATGATCGGGCCAACGCGCTGCTGCGCTTTACCGGCCTAGACGAGCGGCTCGCCAATTCCGTGCTCGACGGGCTATACAAGCTGCTGGCCGAAGTGCTGGTCGATCCTGACCACCCCCTGCGCAACAAGATCGAGGAAGGGCTGGAGAAAGTCGCGCACGATCTGGTCCACGATCCTGAAACTCAGGAGCGGGTCGAGCGGATCAAGCGGGAATTGCTCGACAACCCGGCCGTGGCGGCTTGGTGGGAGGGCGTGTGGGAACGCCTGCGTCAGTCACTCATCGCGATGGCACGCAACCCGGACAAGACGCTCGACGGTTGGGTCGGCAGCAATCTTGCCGAGTTGGGCAAGGCCCTGCGCGACGATGCGGTGCTGCAGAACCAGATCAACCGCTTTGCGCGCCGCACCGCAGTGGGTGTGGCCACCCGCTATGGTGACCAGATCGTCCGGCTGGTGAGCGAAACTGTGCGCCGGTGGGATGCGGTCACTATCACCAGCAGGGTGGAAAACGCGGTCGGGCGCGACCTGCAATTCATCCGCATCAACGGCACGCTGGTTGGCGGGCTGGTGGGGGTGACGATCCATGCGCTCGACAGCGTGCTGTGAGCATGGCCCTGTTCCTTCAGATACCGTATGGCCAGCGCTGTTACCCGCTGCGTGCGGGTGACGTGGAAACTGTACAATGGGTATGTTTCAGCGCAGTCGGTCAGGAACGAACCCGGCACTGGCCAGCCCGCCGCTTTCGAAACTGAGCCGCGCCTGCACCTGCCGCAACACTTCGGGTGCTGATGCCGCCCAGGGCGGTTCCTGTGCTGGCCATTTCTGACCCCCTAGAGCGGCAAGAGAGGCGCGGTCCGCCAAACAAAAAGGCCCCGCCGAGGCGGGGCCTCCCTGGTGTTTCAGCACAAACGCTGGTCAAAGCTTTCCGGTCAGCTCCGGGACCACCTTGAACAAGTCACCGACCAGGCCGATGTCTGCCACCTGGAAGATCGGGGCATCTTCGTCCTTGTTGATGGCGATGATCGTTTTGGAGTCCTTCATCCCTGCAAGGTGCTGGATTGCACCGGAAATGCCGACCGCGATGTAGACTTCCGGGGCGACGATCTTGCCGGTCTGGCCGACCTGATAGTCGTTGGGGACATAGCCTGCGTCGACTGCCGCGCGGCTGGCGCCGATCCCGGCGCCGAGCTTGTCGGCCAGCGGGGTGATAACTTCCTCGAACGTCGCCGCATCCTTCAGCGCGCGGCCGCCGGAAACGATCACTTTGGCGCTGGTCAGTTCGGGCCGCTCGCTCTTGGCGATTTCCGAGCCGACGAAGCTGGACAGCCCGGCATCGCCTGCGCCGGAGACTTCCTCAATGGCGGCGTTGCCACCTTCGCTGGCGGCCTTCTCGAAAGCGGTCCCGCGCACGGTCAGCACGACTTTGGCGTCGGTCGATTCGACCGTGGCAATGGCGTTGCCGGCATAGATCGGGCGAGTGAAGGTCTTCGGCCCTTCGACTGAGAGGATTTCCGACACCTGCATCACGTCGAGCAGGGCGGCAACGCGCGGTGCGATGTTTTTGCCGCTGGTGGTGGCGGGGGCCACGAACGCATCGTGGTGGCCCATGAGTTCGGCGGCGAGCGGGGCAACGTTTTCGGCCAGCTGGTGTTCGTAGGCGGAGTCATCAGCCAAATGGACCTTGGCCACGCCAGCGATCTTCGCAGCCTGTTCAGCCACCCCGGCGCAACCAGAGCCAGCCACCAGCAGGTGCACTTCGCCCAGCTTGCTGGCGGCGGTTACAGCAGCCAGCGTCGCGTCCTTAACCGACGCACTGTCATGTTCGACCAGAACGAGAGTCTTCATGTCTGTGTCCTTTGTTTCTGCGTAGCTCAGGCGATGCCGAGCGCCTTGATCTTGGCGACCAGTTCGTCGACGTCGGCGACCTTGATCCCGGCGCTGCGGACCGGCGGCTCGGCCACGGTCAGCGTCTTGAGCCGCGGCGCGATATCGACACCGTAATCGGCCGGGGTCTTGTTCGCGAGCGGCTTCTGCTTGGCCTTCATGATGTTGGGCAGCGAGGCATAGCGCGGCTCGTTCAGGCGCAGGTCGGTGGTGACGATCGCCGGCATGGCCAGCTTGACCGTCTCCAGGCCGCCGTCGATCTCGCGCTTCACGGTCACGTGATCGCCATCGACTTCGACGGTGTTGGCGAAAGTGCCCTGCGGGCGGCCCATCAGCGCGGCGAGCATCTGGCCGGTCTGGTTCGAATCGTCGCTGATCGACTGCTTGCCGAGGATCACCAGGCCCGGGGCTTCCTCGTCGGCAATCGCTTTCAGGATCTTGGCGACGGCGAGCGGCTCCACCTCGTCTTCGCTTTCAACCAGAATCGCCCGGTCAGCGCCCATGGCGAGCGCGGTGCGCAGTGTTTCCTGCGCCTTGGCCGGGCCGATGCTGACCACCACGATCTCGGTCGCTGCGCCCTTTTCCTTCAGGCGGATGGCTTCTTCGACCGCGATCTCGTCGAACGGGTTCATGCTCATCTTGACGTTGGCCAGGTCAACACCCGTGCCATCGGCCTTGACGCGCGGCTTGACATTATAGTCGATCACCCGCTTGACGGGGACGAGGATTTTCATGGGAATGTCCTTCCTCTCGAGAAACTCAACGCTGGCACTTTAGCTGACGTTTCCGTAAACGTCAACCGATCCGCCGGTGCTGCCGCGGCTCAGGCAGCCTTCTTTACTTCGGCCACGATCTTGCGCGCGGCATCGCCCAGATCGTCGGCGCTGACGATGGCGAGGCCCGAATTGTCGAGGATCGCCTTGCCTTCGTTAACGTTGGTGCCTTCCAGCCGCACCACCAGCGGCACCTGCAGATTCACGTCCTTGGCCGCCTGCACGATCCCGTTGGCGATCACATCGCACTTCATGATCCCGCCGAAGATATTGACCAGGATGCCCTCGACCGCAGGATCCTTGAGGATGATCTTGAACGCCGCAGTCACCTTTTCCGTGGTGGCGCCGCCGCCCACGTCAAGGAAGTTGGCCGGGAAGGCGCCATTCAATTTGATGATGTCCATCGTCGCCATGGCCAGGCCTGCGCCGTTGACCATGCAGCCGATGTTTCCATCAAGCTTGATGTAGGCGAGGTCATATTCACTCGCTTCAACTTCGGCCGGGTCTTCCTCGGTCTCGTCGCGCAAGCCCTCGATGTCCTTGTGGCGATAGAGCGCGTTCGAATCGAAGCTCATCTTGGCGTCGAGCACCAGCAGCTTGCCGTCCTGGCTCTCCACCAGCGGGTTGATTTCCAGCATCGAGCAATCGGTCGCCATGAAGGCATCATAAAGCTGCCGGGCGAGAACCTGCGCTTGCTTGTTGAGGTCGCCCTTGAGCTTCAAGGCGAAGGCCACCGCGCGGCCATGGTGCGGCTGGAAGCCCTGGGCCGGATCGACGGTGAAGGTGGTGATCTTCTCCGGCGTGTCATGAGCGACTGCCTCGATGTCCATGCCCCCTTCGGTCGAGACGACGAAAGCGACCCGGCCGGTGGCGCGGTCGACCAGCAGCGAAAGGTAGTATTCCTTCGCAATATCAACCCCGTCGGTCACGTAGAGGCGGTTGACCTGCTTGCCGGCTTCGCCGGTCTGTATCGTCACCAGCGTGTTGCCGAGCATTTCGCGGGCGTTGGCTTCGACGTCCTCGAGACTCTTGGCGAGCCGCACGCCGCCCTTGGCATCCGCGCCCAGTTCCTTGAATTTGCCCTTGCCGCGCCCGCCGGCGTGGATCTGCGCCTTGACCACGTAAAGCGGCCCGGGCAGCTGCTGCGCACCGGCAACGGCTTCCTCGACGCTCAGGGCGGCGTGCCCTGCCGGGACGGCGATACCGAACTTGGTCAGCAATTCCTTGGCCTGGTATTCGTGGATGTTCATGAGAGGCAAATTCCGCTTCGTGGATGGGGACAAGTGGTGCGGCGCGGCATAAGCACGGTTTGCCACGCTTGAAAAGTCCACCTTTGGCTAGCAATTGCATCAAGCCATGATCGATCACAACCAGCTCGGCCAAATCGTGCGTGAAGCGGGCCGGATCGCGTATGATGCCTGGCCCGGTGCGGGCCACGTAGTGGAAAGCTGGGAGAAGGAGCCAGGCAGCCCGGTGTGCGCGGCTGATCTGGCGGTTGATGCCTTCCTCAAGCGCGAACTGGGCCACTTGCTGCCTGCCGCCGGATGGCTGTCGGAAGAGACCGCCGATGCGCCTGAGCGGCTGGATCGCGATCTGATCTGGCTGGTCGATCCGATCGACGGCACCCGCGATTTCCTCAAGGGCAAGGATGGCTGGGCGGTCTCAGTTGCGCTGATCAGTGCCGGGCGTCCGTTGATCGGGATGCTGGAATCGCCCGCCCGCGGGGAAAGCTGGCTTGGCATTGCGGGGCAGGGCGCTTGGCTCAACGGCCAGCCGCTCACCGCCTCGCGCCGGACCGGATTTGCCGGGGCGCGGGTTCCGGCCGACTCGCTCGCCCGGGTCGACCGGATCCTGGCGCTGGTCGACAAGCCCAATTCGATTGCACTGCGCATTGCCATGGTGGCAGATGACCGGGCCGATCTGGTGGCCACCCTGCGCTGGGGCTACGAATGGGACATTGCCGCCGCCACCCTGATCGCGCGCGAGGCAGGGGCGGCAGTGACCGATGCCTTCGGCGCGCCGCTCAATTACAACAAGCGCGATCCGCGCGCCTTTGGTCTGCTGGTCAGTGCGCCGGCCATTCACGACAATGCCGTGGCACATCTGGCCGAGCGGGCAGCGACGCTCACGCAATAGAAAAGGGCCGACCCGTGCGGGCCGACCCTTCTCCACTCGCTCGGAGTCTGTGGTGGGTGCGGATTAGCGCGCCGCGTCGATTTCCGCCTGGCTCAGCGGGATGATCTTGATCTCGACCCGGCGGTTGAGCGGTTCGTTGACGTTGTCACCGGTCGGGATCTTGAGCTGGGTCTCGCCGAAGCCAGCCCAGCGGAGCCGGGCCGAATTGACCCCGCGCGACACCAGGTAGTTCGACACCGCCTGCGCCCGCCGTTCCGACAGTGCCTGGTTCGACGCAGCCGAGCCAACCGTGTCGGTGTGGCCATATACGTCAATCAGGCTGTTCGGATATTGCACCATGCTGGCCGCGACATTGTCGAGCACCCGCTGGAAACCAGGGCTGATGGTTGCACTGCCGGTGGCAAAGGTGACGCCGTCAGGCAGGTTGACCAGGATCGCGCCATCGACTTCCGACACGTCCACGCCAGACCCGGCGGTCTGCTCGCGCAGTTCCTTGATCTGCTGGTCCATCCGGTAGCCGACCACGCCGCCCACCGCGCCGCCGCCGACCGCACCGATGATCCGGCCAGTCTTGCCGCCGATCAATCCGCCCAGCAGGGCACCAGCGGCCGCGCCGCCTACCCCGCCGATGGCAGTTCGGGAAACCTTCTGCTCCCCGGTGTTCGGATCGGTTACGCATGCCGAAACTGTTACCAGCGACAGCGCTGCAACCCCGGCGGTGAATGCTCTTGATGTTTTCATCTGTCAGTCCCTTCCTCGATCGTTCTGTTATGCCCCGGAAAACCGGCCCGGCACACCCCTGCGTGCACAGCGCGGTATCGGACGGCAAACCTTAACCGTTGCTGTTCAGCTCAACCTTTGGCGGCCCGGTTCGTTCCGGCCGGTCGGCCCGAAAAAAGCGCAGCGGCGCGGGCATCGCTGTGAAAGCGCGCCAATGCGGCTGTTCGGGGTCGGCACCATGGCCAAAACTGCAGAATCACGCAGGGCCGCAGGCCGGTGTGTCGGATCAGCCCGGGATGACCGCCTGCGCGAACTGCCCGTCGCCCTCGGGTGCAGCGACGATGTCGCGGGTGACCGAGCCCTTGGCGACCGTGTTGGTGCCCGGATCGCCGACCGTGGTGCGGATGCCCGGTTCGGCTGATCCGGCCCGGTCGAGCGCACTGGTTTCGATCTGGCTGCGCGGGGCAGGGCCGCCGAACAGGGCGTCGAGCGCCTGCTCGGCCGCCGTGCCTTCAGCCGGGCGCGGCGCGCCGGGGGCGGGGGGCACGAGGTTGAAATCGGGCGGCACCACCAGCGGGGCCTGGCGCTGGACGGCAAATTCGTCGGGCCGGTCACGGCCAAGAATGCCGCCGCTGCTGCCGCAGGCGGCGAGCATGGCACTGGCGCCGGCGAGGAGGATAAGGGTGCTGGTCTTACGCATGGGTGCCGTTCTCCGCGGCCTCGGTGGCCGGTTGTTCATCAGGATTAGGCGCTTTTTCGCGCACAAGGAAGGAACGGGCAAGGATAATCACCACGCCGATGGTAATCGCCGCGTCTGCCACGTTGAAGATCAGGAAGGGCCGGAAGTCGCCAAAATGGAGGTCGGCAAAGTCGACTACATAGCCCAGCGCATAGCGATCCCGGATGTTTCCGAGCGCGCCGCCGAGGATCAGCGAAAGGCCGAGAATATCGCCCAGCTTGTGCTCGCGCAGCATCCACACCGTCACTACCAGCGCAATTAGCCCGGTCACCGCCACCAGGATCCAGCGCATCTCCATCGAAGTCGCCTGGAACATGCCCAATGAGATGCCGTAATTGTGGGTCAGGGTGAAATTGAAGAACGAAACCAGTTCGATCGAATCGCCCAGCTTCATGCCCAGGGTGTCGACCACGTGGCTCTTGAGCAACTGGTCTACCACATAGATCGCGAAGGCGAGCGCGAGCCCGATCAGCCGGTTGCGCCAGACCACGCTCATGCTGCCTCTCCCATCGTGCCGACCACGCTGTCGCAGCGATGGCACAAAGCGCCGTCTTCCGCCACTTCGGGCAGGTGGCGCCAGCAACGGCCGCATTTGTGGTCGGTGGTGGGGGTGACGGTCACTCCATCCGCTTGCCCGCGCGTGACTGTAGCGGTGATGAACAGTTCGGCCAGCGCGGCGTCATCCACCCCTTCCGGCGCGACATCGGCCGGAAGGGTGACGAGTGCCTCAAGGCCGGAGCGGATTGCCTTGTCCCGGCGGAGCGGTTCGATCGCTTCGGTCACCGCCACGCGCAAGGCGCGCAGCGCCTGCCAGCGCGCTGTATCCGCCTCAACCGTTGGCAATTCCGGCCACTCCAGCAGGTGCACGCTCCCTCCCTCGGGATAGCGTGTGCCCCACACTTCCTCTGCGGTGAACACCAGCACCGGCGCGGCGTAGCGCACCAGCGCGTGGAACAGCGTGTCGAGCACGGTGCGATAGGCCATCCGCTTGGGATCATTTGCCGCGTCGCAATAGAGGCAATCCTTGCGGATATCGAAGAAGAACGCGGAGAGGTCTTCGTTGCAGAAGTCGCTCAGTGTGCGGACATAGTTGTTGAAGTCATACTCCAGCGCCGCCTGCCGCAGGGCCGCATCCACCTCGCCGAGCAGCGACAGGACATAACGCTCCAGCTCCGGCATCCCGGCGACATCCGTTACCCGCTCCGCCTCGCTGAACCCGTCGAGCGCGCCGAGCAGGTAGCGGAAGGTGTTGCGCAGCTTGCGGTACTGGTCGCCCACGCCTTTGAGGATCTCGTCACCGATCCGGTGGTCTTCAGTGAAATCGACCGACAGCGCCCACAGCCGGATGATATCCGCGCCGTAGTTCTCCATCACCTTGTTGGGATCGATGGTATTGCCGAGGCTCTTGGACATTTTGCGCCCGTCGCTGGCCATGGTGAAGCCATGGGTCAGCACCTGGTCATAGGGCGCGCGGCCGCGGGTGGCGCAGCTTTCGAGCAGGCTGGACTGGAACCAGCCCCGGTGCTGGTCGCTGCCTTCGAGGTAAAGATCGGCGGGCCAGCGCAGCGCGGGCCAGCGGCCGGATTCGAGCACGAAGGCATGGGTGGTGCCCGAATCGAACCACACGTCGAGAATGTCGGTGACCATCTCGAACTGGTCGGGGTTGTGGTCAGGGCCGAGGAACGCGGCCTTGTTGGCACTATTCCACGCGTCCATGCCTTCCTCGCGCACGGCGGCGACGATGCGGGCGTTGACCGCCGGATCGTTGAGATAGGTGCCGTCTGGGCGCACGAACAGCGTGATCGGCACGCCCCAGGCGCGCTGGCGGCTCAGCACCCAGTCGGGCCGCCCGGCGACCATGCTGCCGATCCGGTTGCGGCCTTTTTCGGGGAAGAAGCGGACCCGCTCGATTTCGCTGAGGGCTGCTTCGCGCAGGCTGGGGGAGGCGCACAGCGTCTCGTCTGCCGGGTGTACCCTGCCGCCTTCGCTTTCCCATGCCTTTTCCGCCGGAGTCTTGGCGGGCAGGTGGGTTAGCGGGCGGTCCATCGGCACGAACCACTGCGCCGTAGCACGGAAGATCACCTTGGCCTTGGAACGCCACGAATGCGGGTAGGAGTGCTGGTAGTCCGCGCTCGCTGCCAGCAGTGCGCCTGCTTGCCTTAGGTCTGAACAGATCGGGCCATCAGGCGCGTTGAACTTGGGGTTGATGACCGACATGCGCCGCTCGTCGTGCGCGCCGAGCCAGGCCCAGTCATCGCGATAACGCCCGTCGCCCCGCACCGCGAAAACCGGCTCGATGCCATGCGCCTTGCACAGCTCGAAGTCGTCCTCGCCATGGTCGGGGGCCAAGTGAACAAATCCGGTGCCTGCATCGCTGGTGACAAAATTGCCCGGCAAGATCGGACGTGGGCGTTCGAAAAAGCCGCCAAGGTGATGCATGGGATGACGCAGTTCAATGCCTTCGAAATCGCGCCCGGAATAGATTCCGGAACCCATCCCCCATGTCCCGTCAGTGCCGAACAGGCGCCCTATCCGTTCGGACACGCTGTTGGCCAAGTCACGCGCGACGAGGAATGTAACCAGTTGATATTCGCCTGCATCGTCGTGGCCTGAATAGTCGATCAGCACATATTGCAGGTCGGGATTGTACGCCACGGCCTGGTTGACCGGGATTGTCCACGGTGTGGTCGTCCAAACGATGATCTTCTGCCCCGGGAAGATCGAATGCCCGTTGCCTTTGCTGACTTCGAACGCAACGTCGATCTGCGTGGAGACGATATCCTCGTACTCGACCTCCGCTTCCGCCAGCGCGGTTTCCTCGACCGGGCTCCACATCACCGGCTTGGCGCCGCGATAGAGGGTGCCTGCTTCGGCCAGCTTGAGCAGTTCGGCGACGATGATCGCCTCGCTGTCCTTCTGCATGGTGAGGTAGGGATTGTCCCAGTCGCCCATGATGCCGAGGCGCTTCAATTGCTCGCGCTGGGTATCGACCCAGCCTTGGGCATAGGCGCGGCATTCGTCGCGGAACGCCCTGACCTGTGCCTCGTCGCGCCCAGCGCCGCTGAGCACCGGCTTGGCCTTCTTCGCCTTGCGGTAGGCTTCCTCGACCTTCCATTCGATCGGCAGTCCGTGGCAATCCCACCCCGGCACATAGGGCGCGTCCTTGCCGAGCAGGTTCTGCGTGCGGCAGACCATGTCCTTGAGCACATGGTTGAGCGCATGCCCAATGTGCATGTCTCCATTGGCATAAGGCGGTCCGTCATGGAGGATAAACGTCTCGCGCCCGGCACGGCTCTCGCGCAGCTGCTGGTAGAGCCCTTCGGCCTCCCAGCGCGCAGCCATACCCGGCTCCTTCTGCGGGAGGCCGGCCTTCATCGGAAACTCGGTCTTCGGCAGGAAGACGGTGTCGCGGTAATCGCGCTTGGTTGGTTCGGTCATGGCTCCGGCGCGCTTAGAAGCCGCCGCGCCTCCGCGCAATCCTTGTCCATCTGCGCGATCAGCGCCTCGAGGCTGTCGAACTTTGCCTCGGGGCGCAGGAAGTGATGGAAGGCGATCTCGATTTCCTGCCCGTAGAGGTCACCCGCAAAGTCGAAGAAATGCGGCTCCAGCAGCTCCTTGGGCGGATCGAACTGCGGGCGTACGCCGATATTGGCCGCACCTTTTAGCACCTCGCCGCTCGCCAGCACCCGGCCGGTCACCGCGTAGATGCCGTAGCGCGGGCGCAGGTAGTTTTCGATCGCGAGGTTGGCGGTGGGATAGCCGATGGTCCGCCCGCGCTTGTCGCCATGCTCGACCACGCCTCTGATCGCGAACGGGCGGGTCAGCAGCCGCGCGGCTTCCTGCGGATCGCCGGCGCGCAGGGCATCGCGCACCCGGCTGGAGGATACGGGCGCACCATGGTCCATCACCGGGCCGACCGTGCGGTTCTTGATCCCGGCTTCCGCCCCGATGGCGCGCAGCACCTCGACATTGCCGCCGCGACCCTTGCCGAAGGTGAAATCCTCGCCAGTGACAACCCCCGCCGCGCCGAGATGCTGGCCGAGAATGCCTCGCACGAATTGTTCCGCCGTGGTCCCGGCCAGCGCGGCGTCGAAGTGGAACACCAGCATCGCGGTGGCCCCGGCGGCGAGGTACAGCTCCTGCCGCTGCTCCAGCGTGGTCAGGCGGAACGGGGCGATCTCGGGCCGGAAGAAGCGCACCGGATGCGGGTCGAAGGTGGCGACAATGGCCGGGCGGCCCTCGGCCCGCGCCCAGGCAACCGCCTCGCCCGCCACCGCCTGATGGCCGAGGTGGAACCCGTCAAAGTTGCCCAGCGCGACAATCGCCCCGCGCAGGGGTTCGGGCAGTGGTTCGCGGTGGTCGAGGAACCTCATGCTGCGGCGCCTGAGCGAAGGAAGGTCACGAAGGCGAAGCCTTCGTGTTCCTCGCGCGCGGCCTCGGCCCAGTCCCGGCCCGGCGGGTCGATCATGGCATCGCCCGCATATTCCGCGTGGAGCTGGGTCAGCTCGATTCGTTCGGCCAGCGGCAGGAACAGGCGATAGGCCTCCGCCCCGCCGATCACCGCGACGTCACCCGGCCCGGCGAGCGTGAGTGCTTCCTCCACGCCCCAGGCAACGTCCACCCCTTCTGCTTGCCAATCACGCTTGCGGGTCAGCACCACGTGCCTCCGCCCCGGCAGCAGGCCGGGCAAGCTGTCAAAGGTCTTGCGGCCCATGATCATCGGCTTGCCGATAGTCAGCGCCTTGAACCGCTTGAGGTCTGCCGGCAGGTGCCACGGCATCGCCCCATCTCGGCCAATCACTCCGTTGGCGGCGCGGGCCATGATCAGGAACAGGCCGGGGCGGACGGCGGCGCTCATCTGTCGTGCCTGACGCGCGTCACGTGGCCCATCTTGCGCCCCTCGCGCGCGGCGCTCTTGCCGTAGAGGTGCAGGTGGGCGTCGGGATCGGCCAGAAATTCGTGCGCCTTTGCCGCAGCCTTGCCGATCACGTTGTCCATGGTGATGGCAGTGCCGGTGGTGCGGGTGTCGCCCAGCGGCAAACCGCAGATCGCCCGGACGTGGTTCTCGAACTGGCTGGTGGCCGCACCCTCGATGGTCCAGTGGCCCGAATTGTGCACCCGCGGCGCCATTTCGTTGAACACTGGGCCTTGCCTGGTGGCGAAAAACTCGCACGTTAAAACCCCGACATACCCCAGCGCATCAGCCACTTGCCGGGCCAGCTCCCGCGCCTGCGCAACCTGCTCGGTCACCACCGCCGGGGCGGGCAGGCTGGAGCGGGCGAGGATGCCGTTCTCGTGCACATTGTGCGGGCTGTCCCAGAACCGCACCGCGCCGTCCTTGCCGCGCACCAGGATAACCGAGAATTCGGCTTCGAACGTCACCAGCCCTTCGTAGACCAGCGGGGTGCCGGTGCGATTGAACCCTTCGGCATCGCGGGCACAAGCCATGCGCCACTGTCCCTTGCCGTCATAGCCATCACGCCGGGTCTTCAGTATCCCGGGGGTGCCGATCCGCTCGATCGCTTCCATCAGGTCACCCCGATCATCGACCGCTTTCCACGGCGCAGGCCGCCCGCCGAGGTTCTCGACAAAACGCTTTTCCAGCACACGGTCTTGCGCGGTTTCGAGTGCGCGCGGGGGCATCGCCAGCCGCTTTCCCAGCGGCACAATTGGTTCAACCGGGACGTTTTCGAACTCCCAGGTGATCACGTCGCACTTCTGGGCGAAGGCGGCCATCGCCTTGGCATCGTGCCAGTCATTGGTGAACAGGTCGGCGCAGACATCGCCTGCCACCGGGTCCTTTTCCGGTGCATAGGCAATGCAGCGATAGCCGAGCTGGGCAGCGGCCATGGCCAGCATCCGGCCGAGCTGGCCGCCGCCGAGAATGCCAATGGTGCTGCCGGGCTTCAGCATCAGTCCTGCGGCCGCTCCGCCACCCCGTCGCGCCGGGCATTGCGCCAGGCCTGCAAGCGCTGCGACAGGCTTTCGTCCTCCAGAGCTAGGATCGCGGCGGCGAACAGGCCCGCGTTGGTCGCCCCCGGTTCGCCAATGGCGAAGGTCGCGGTTGGCACCCCGGCGGGCATCTGGACGATCGACAGCAGGCTGTCTTGTCCGGACAATGCCTTCGACTGCACCGGCACGCCCAGCACCGGCAGGTGGGTCAGCGCGGCAATCATTCCGGGCAGGTGCGCCGCGCCTCCGGCCCCGGCGATGATGATCCGGAAGCCGTCTGCTTCGGCGCTGCGGGCAAAGGCGAACATCCGGTCGGGCGTGCGGTGGGCCGAGACGATCCGGGCGTCATAGGCCACGCCCAGCTCGTCCAGCGCCTGCGCGGCGCAGCGCATGGTCGGCCAGTCGGACTGGCTGCCCATCACGATTGCGACTTGCGCAGCGACCTTTGCTCCCCCTTGGTTCATCTTACAGGTCCTTCAGGTAGCACCGTTCGCCCGGCTGCATCTTGGCATCGAACGTGTAAACAATCGGCTGGCCGGTCGGGATTTCGAGATCGGTAATGTCCTCGTCCGAAATGCCTGAGAGGTGCTTGACCAATGCCCGCAGGCTGTTGCCATGGGCGGAGATGATCACCGTCTCTCCGCTCGCCAGGACAGGCAGGATTTCTGCTTTCCAATATGGCAGCACCCGCTCGATGGTCAGCTTCAGGCTCTCGGTCTGCGGCACGTCGATCCCGGCATAGCGCGGGTCGGCGGCGAGGTCGAAGGTGCTGCCCACCTCCATCGGCGGGGGCGGCACGTCGAAGCTGCGGCGCCAGACGTGGACCTGCTCCTCGCCATGCCGCTCGCGCGTCTCCTGCTTGTCGAGCCCGGTCAGCCCGCCATAGTGCCGCTCGTTCAGGCGCCAGTCCTTGGTGACCGGGATCCACAGCCGCCCGCAGGCTTCCAGCGCCAGGTTGAGGGTCTTGATCGCGCGGGTCTGGAGCGAAGTGAAGGCCCGGGTCGGCAGGATGCCCTTGTGCGCCAGCAGTTCACCCGCCGCGATGGCTTCGGCCATGCCCTTCTCGGTCAAGTCGACATCCCACCAGCCGGTGAAGCGGTTTTCGAGGTTCCATTGGCTCTGGCCATGGCGGACGAGGATCAGGGTTGGCACGTGTGAGGCTCCGGCTGGGTCGGGAGCAGGGCGGGTTAGCCCGCGTTGCCCGGTTTGGGAAGTCCGCTTTCGTGCGATTCGCCATCCATCGCGCCATCCAGTGCCCGGGCCTGTGCCTTTCGGCGGCGCAGGTTCTCACGCAGCTTGGCGGCGAGGCGCTCTTCTCGCGACAGATTCTTGCCCTCCAGTCCACTCATGCGAAACGCCTTGCCCCCAAGGCGCGCCCGCTTCAAGCCCGCGCTTGACAATGCCTGCGCCCGCGACAATAGGCGCGCACTCTTTCGGAGCGCTGCTGTAGCTCAGTGGTAGAGCGCACCCTTGGTAAGGGTGAGGTCGGGAGTTCAATCCTCCCCAGCAGCACCAGTATTTCAGAACCCCGCCTGCCCCGTCAGCGGCCAGGCCTTCGCGTGGCGGGCTGGCGCTACAGAGTCTGTCCGTCGTCAAGCACGAAGTCGGCACCGGTAACGAATTCCGCTGCGTCGGAACACAAGAACAGCAACATGGCGTCGAGGCCGTCCTGGCCCATCAGGCGTTTGCGCGGAAAGCGGGCGATCTGTGCCTGGCCTGGTTCGGTATCGAACCAGGCGTCGTTGATCGCGGTGCGGATATAGCCGGGCGAGATGGTGTTGACGCAGATTCCCTTGCGCGCCCATTCGCGCCCCAGAGTCCGGCCAGCCTGTACCACGCCCGCCTTGCTGGCGCTGTAGGCGACCAGGCCGGGGGAGGGCTCGAATGCGGTGATCGAGGCGATCAGCACGATCCGCCCCTTGGTGACACCCCCTGCGATCATCCGTCTGGCGCCTTCGCGTGCAGTCAGGATCGTGCCCTTGAGATTGACGTTGAGGGTGTGCGCGATGGCGTCCTCGGTCATGTCAGTGGCGAGCCCCGCACCGTCGATCCCGGCGTTGGCAACCACAGTATCGACGACCGTGCCGAAGGCCGATTCAGCTGCGTCGTAGCCCGCAATCACATCCGCTTCGCGCGCGACGTCCATCTGCACGGCGGCTGCGGTGGGCCCGATCCGGTCCGCCAGCGCCTCCAGCCGGTCGGTCCGGCGGGCAGCCAGCGCCACTTTCGCGCCGGAAGCGGCCAGGATGCGCCCGAACCGTTCGCCGAGGCCAGAGGAAGCGCCGGTAACCAGAGCCGTGCGCCCGGTCAGTTCGAATGAAAACGCCACGGCGGTATCCTGTTCTTTTGCGGTCAGAGCGGTCACGCTACAGATGATCGGCTGGTTGCGGAAGTGGGGTAAGCGGCCAAGCGCCTATGCCAGTGGACCGCAGCCACGCGATGCAGGTAACCGCCGGTTTCGGAAGGGGAATGAACGATGGTCTGGCAGGGCGAGAATTTCGGGCTGGCATTGAAGGCGCTGGCCAAGGCGATCGGCCCGCACCGGCCCGCGCTGCTCCACGGCAACCGGCTGGTGACCTGGGCCGAATTCGACATGCTGACCGACCGGATCGCTGCCGGGCTTGCCGCACGCGGGCTGAGGCCCGGCGATGCCGCCGGGCAGATGCAGCGCAATCGTCCGGAATACATGCTGGCCTATTTTGGCTGCGCCAAGGCGGGCGTGATCCCGGTCAACGTGAATTACCACTACAAGGAACGCGAACTGGCGGACATCTTCGCTCGCTTCGCCCTGAAGGCACTGTTCGTCGAGCGTGAGTTTGCCGATCTTGCCGCCGGGGCAATGCCCGCTGGTGCGCTCGATCCGGTGATCGCCGACCCTGCCGATACAGACTGGCAGAAGCTGTGCCAAACACCCCCGCCCCCCGGCTTTGCTGTCCACCGCGATCCCGATGCGCTGTTCTACACCGCGACCGGCGGGACCACGGGGATGCCCAAGGCGGTGATGTGGCCGCACGGCGCGGCGTGGCAGGCGTTCGGGGTGGCGACATGGATGCGCGCGCCGGGAGAGCCGCCATTCGTTGCCGAATCGCTGAAAAGCCATGTGGCCGAAGCGGCGCGGATCGGCCCGGACCATCCGGCCAGCAATGCCCCCTTGTTGCTGCTTAGCCCGCTGATGCACGGCGCAGGGCAATTTGCGGCGGTGATCCACCTGCTCAAGGGCGGCACGCTCGCGACCCTGACGGAGAAGAGTTTCGATGCGAACCGCGCCATCGACGCGGTGCAGCGTCACCAGGCGCGATCGATCGCAATGGTCGGTGATGCCTTCGCCCTGCCGCTGGCCGAGGCGCTGGAGAAGCGCGCCGATGGGCCGCAGGCAATGGCCTCGGTGCGCCAGATTACATCCTCGGGCGCGATTTTCTCGCTCGCCGTCAAGCAGCGGCTGCTGGCTGTCCATCCGGCCATGATGATCGTCGACGCGCTCGGGTCGAGCGAGAGCGCGGGCACGGCAGTGGTGATTACCACGGCTGCGGGCTCGAGCGGGGGAGGCATGTTCGCCGCGCTGCCGGGCCGCGAGACGAAACTGTTCGACGAGACCCACAAAGAAGTCCCGCCGGGCAGCGACGGGGTAGGGATCGTCGCCCGTTCCGGCCCGCTGCCTTTGGGTTATCTAGGCGAGGATGAAAAGAATGCCCAGACCTTCCCGGTGATCGGCGGCCAGCGCTGGCTGATGACCGGTGACCGCGCGCGCTGGGGCGCCGACGGGACGCTGGAGTTCATCGGGCGCGACAACATGTGCATCAACACCGGCGGCGAGAAAGTCTTCCCTGAGGAAGTCGAGGCGGTGCTGCAGCAGCACCCCGGTGTGCGCGACGTGCGGGTGGTCGGCGTGCCCGATGCGCGCTTTGGCCGCCGGATCGCGGCAGTGGTCGAGCCGGAAGCGGATGCGCCCGACCTGGAGGCGCAGCTTGATGCCCATGTGCGCACCAGGCTGGCAGGCTACAAGGTCCCGCGGCTCTATGTGTTCACCGCGCAGTCGCTGCGGCTCAACAATGGCAAGCCTGACTACAAGACGGCGCAGGCACTGGCGGAAGGGGAAGGGAACTGAACCGGGCTGTTCGGCCCCATGGCAGCTAACAGGAACTGCCTGACGTCGGGTGAATGACCGCAATTGGGTGGAATGCGGAAGGTCGGCTTTCGCGCCTCGACCTACCCGTTCCGCACCGGAACGGCATTCACGATGGCAAGAAAAGGGTGTGCCGCACGGTCCACCGGCCCGGCGGACTCGAGCCGGATGTCGCGGCGGAGCATTTCCTCGATCAGCACCTGCAATTGCAACTCGGCGAGCCGTGCGCCAACGCAGCGGTGGATGCCGTAGCCAAAGGAGAGGTGTCGCCGCGCATTGGGCCGGTCGACCAGGAACAGGTCGCCATCGGGAAACAGGCCTTCGTCGCGGTTGGCCGAGACATACCACAGCACCAGCTTATCGCCCTTGCGGATATGGTGCCCCTTGAACTCCACATCCTCGAGCGCCGTGCGGCGCATGTGCAGCGCCGAGCTTTGCCAGCGGATGATCTCGCTCGCGGCATTGGGGACGAGGGCGGGATCGGCGCGCAGCTTCTCCCATTGCCGAGGCCAAACGGTCAGCGCCTCCGCAAGACCCGACATCGAATTGCGGGTGGTGTCGTTCCCGCCCACGATCAGCGTCGCCATGTTGCCCATGAACTCGGCCCCGTCCATTCGGCCGAGGGCTTGGGAATGGATCATCATCGACAGAAGATCGGGCGCGGGATCGGCGGCGAGCCGTTCCTGCCATAGCTGGTGGAACCGACCCGCCATCTGGAACAGCAGGGCGACCCGTTCCTGCGGGCGGTTGGCGATCATGTCGAGCGAGGTGATCGCATCCGACCAGATGCGCAGGTTCTCGCGCTCGTCCCACGGAAAGTGGAACAGGATCGCCAGCATATCGATGGTGAGCGGGATCGAGACCCTGTCCACCCAGTTGAAGGCTTCCCCGCGCGGCAGGGCATCAAGGCAGGCGGCGGTGCGGGTGCGGATCGATCCCGTCAGCCGCGCCATTTCCGAAGGCGTAAAAGCGGGCGCGATGGTGCGACGCTTTTGGCTGTGGCGCGGCGGGTCCATCATGATGAAGCTCTCGAAGTAGCTCGCCTCTGCCGGGTTAATGTCGATGATCGACACCCCGCCATGCTTGGCTTCGGACGAGAAAAGCGCCGGCTGGGCTTCGATCGCGACGATATCGTCATAGCGGCTGATCGACCAGAATGGGCCGAACGGGCTATCGGCGCAGTAATGCACCGGAGCCTTGCGCCGCAGCTGCGCGAACATCGCGTGGGCGCTCCCATCGGCGAAGCGTTCGGGTAGGCTCGGATCGAGCGATTCTGGGCGTTCGAGGGTTTGAGTGGTCACGACCGGGCTCCTTCACGCCTTGATGTTGCGCGCCATGCGCTCGAAAAACTGGCCAAGCCTGGCGAGTTCGCTTTCCGAAAATCCATCGAACAGCTGGGCATAGACCTCGTCGATCACCTCGCGCAGGCTGCCGAGCATCGCCTTGGCGGCAGGCGTCGGCATGATCCGCCACACACGGCGATCGGTCGCGTGCTGGGCGCGTTCTATCAGGCCGCGCTTCTCCAGCGCGTCAATCGCAACGCCTGCGCTGGCCCGCTCGATTTCGAGATGGCGGGCCAGTTCGGTCTGGGTGAGCCCCTCTTGCCGCAAGACATAGGCCAGCAGCCGCCATTGGGTGCGGCTAAGGCCTTGATCCAGCAGGGCATCGTCGATGATCCGGCGTAGCTGGCGCGGGAGGTCTTCGAGCCTGAAGGTGAGCGCATCAAGCGGGGTCAGGACAGGCGAATCGCCTTGGGAGGATGGGACAAGTTTCATGCAGGCAGCATATGATATGATGACAGATTGTCAAATACCTTACAAATCGGCCGCATGATGGATCCGTGCGCTGATGGCAGCTTCGGGGTTGCTAGCTGAACGGCTGGATTGAGCCGGGAAACCGTCAGAAGCTGTCGCTAGGGAAGGCGCCAACAATGGTGGCTCGCCCCACCATAAGCCTGGCCAGGTCGTGCATTTTCCCCTGATGATCATCTGGTTAACCCGATGGTGAAATATCTGCGCCAGAAGGAAAGGGTGGCTTCAGAACCTCCGCGACTGCGCGCGTGAATGTGAGGGGATTTTCAGGCAGGCTGGCATGACTGAACTCAGGGTTTCCAACGATACGTCCGCCTTTGAAGTGGCTGCCGTCATGGCTGAAGACGGCACGCTGGCGCACCACTGCGCCCGCCAGGCTAAGGCGATGATGGACAGGCACGGCCTGGTTGTCCTGACCAACTTGCTGTCGGATGCGGAAGCCGACCTGGGCCTGGAGCTGGTTCGCCAGACCATTGACGATCCGGATCGCAGCCGGTGCGCCTTCGCCAGCGAGACGGATAACCGCTATGTGCGGCGTGACTTCTGCTCGCTCCCCTCGACCCCGCCGGTTACGCGCTTTGCCGGGACATTGTGCCAGCGCCTCGAGGGCGTTCTGTCCGGGTATTGCGGCCGGTCGCAGCCGCTGCTCGAGGTGACCACGCTGACCAGCTATCTCGGCTCGTCGCACCAGTATATTCACCGCGACCCAAGCGGGGTGATCAGCCTATTTGCTGCGGTGGAAGATGTGTCAGAGCAGCAGGGCGGAACGGTGTTCGTGCCGGGCACCCATATGTACGACGGCGCCGAAAAGCAGCATGGCGGCAGGGCCTATGACCTGATGGAGCTGTTTCGGATCCGCTGCAATTACCGCATCCTGCGGTACAATCTGAAAAAGCTGTGGGCTATGCGCAAAAGCGATCAGGCTCCCCTGGCGCCAGGTGAATTTCATGACCGGGTGTTTTCGCGCAAATGGGATGAGCACCAGCCCAACCTGATGCGCTTCCTGCTGGGAAAGAATTCGCAGTTCAGCCTGCGGATGCTTGGCCCGGGCACGCTGTGGCAGCTTTACCGCCACCGCGAGGCGCTCGGCAATCTGTTCCATCTGGTCCAGACGGCCCCGAAGAAGGGCACGGTCATCCTCTATCGGAGCGATATGCTCCATGCCGGGCCTGACAACCGCTCGGCCCAACCCCGGCGGCTGTTCAGCATGAGCATCGCCCGGGACGACATCGGACCCAAACTTGCAGACGCCGGGTACTCGCCGCACCCCACCTTGACGGCGCATCCCCTGTCCCTTGGCGACCTGCTTGATCTGGCTTCCAGCACGGACCACGTGGACGGCGGCCTCAGGGCTGCCGGCTGAGGCGCATCATTCTCGCCGGCGAATGCGTTAACCGACCGCCCGGTCCGCCTTGTCGGCGGCATTGGTGCCCTTGATCATCGCCCGCAGGCCTTCCCATTCAGCATCGCCAAGGCCCTGCAGCGCGCTCCAGAAGGTGCCGCCGGTGGCCTGGTAGCCTGCCCCGTCGATGGCGATGGTCTGGCCGTTCACATATTCCGCCCCCGGCCCCATCAGGAACACCGCCAGGTTGGCCAGTTCGTGCATCTCGCCATGGCGGCCCATCGGGTTGATTTCGTTGTTCGAATTGCCGCCGCGCCCGCCGGGGGAAAGGCGCGCGCTCATTCCCTTGGTCGGGAACAGGCCCGGCGCGATGGCGTTGAACCGCATGTTGTAGCGCCCCCATTCGACCGCGAGAGACTGGGTCATGGTGTTGATCGCGCTCTTCGACATGGCTGAGGGGACCACGAAAGCCGAGCCGTTCCACACCCAGGTGGTCAGGATCGAGATCACGTTGAGGCGGCCCTTTTCGGCAATGATCCGCTTGCCGATGTTGTGGGTGACGTAGAAAGTGCCGCGAAACACGATGTCGGCAATCGCGTTGAACCCGCCCACCGAAAGATCCTCGGTCCGGCTGATGAAGTTACCGGCGGCGTTGTTGACCAGCCCGGTCAGCGGCCCATCCTGCCAGATTGTGTCGATCATGGCGTTGATGGCGTCGGCGTCGCGGATGTCGCAGGCCATAGGCACAACTGTACCGCCGTGAGCCGTCATCAGTTCCTGCGCGGTTTCCTCCACCTTGTTCTGGCGCCGTCCGCAGATATAGACCGTCGCGCCGAGCTTGAGGAAGGCCTCAGCCATTTCGCGCCCCAGCCCGGTCCCGCCGCCTGTCACCAGGATGCGCTCGCCCGCCATCAGGCCGTCGCGGAACATCAGCTTCGATACGTCCATTGTCTTCTCCTCTCCGGTCTATCCTGCCCGCCGTCATTGCTACCGTCGCCAGCGGCGCGCATACCTTGCGTTGCTGCCATGAAGGGGGAGGCAGGGCGGCGTCAATGCCATCAGTCCGCCCACGGCATCAACAGGCCAGACGGGGCCACCCTTGTGCAGCGCGCAAATCGCGGCAACCATGCGGCCGGCAGCGGGCACGCGAACCCGGTGCAGCCAGGAGAGACGAGAATGGGGCAGGACCTGCTGGTCGAGGTTCACGGTGCAATCGAGGTCATCACCCTCAACCGGCCCGAGCGGCTGAACGCGATGAACGCCGGGCTGATCGCGGCCATGCAGGACTATTTCCGGGGCTTGCAGGACCGGCTGGATGTGCGGGTGGTGATCCTGCGCGGGGCAGGGCGGGCGTTCTGCGCCGGGCTCGACCTTTCGCCCGACAGCTGGCCGCAGGAGCCGGGCATGGGCGGCGTTCAGGCCGGGTGGAAGACCCAGCGTGCCATCGCCACGGTGATGCAGCTGATGCGCCAGTGCCCGCAGCCGGTAATTGCACTCGGCCACGGGGCAGCCTGTGGCGGGGGATTCTCGCTGCTGCTGTCGAGCGACGTGCGGATCGCCGCGCCGGACCTGAAAATGAACGCGGCCTACATCAGGATCGGGCTGGGCGGCTGCGACATGGGCTCAAGCTATTTCCTGCCACGGCTGGTCGGTGCCTCGATTGCGGCGGAGCTACTGCTGACCGGCAACTTCATCCATGCCGATCGGGCGCTGGCGTGCCAGCTGATCAGCCGGGTGGTGGGGCATGATGCCCTGCTCGATGCTGGGATGGCGCTGGCGCAGGATATGCTCATGACCAGCCCGATGGGCCTGCGCCTGACCAAGGATGCCTTGAACCGCAACATCGATGCGCCCGGGTTCGAGGCGGCGCTGGCGCTGGAGGACCGGCAGCAGGTCATGCTCGGCCAGACCGAGGATTTTCGCGAGGCGACCCGGGCCTTCGCCGAGAAGCGTCCGCCGCAGTATCGCGACCGCTAGCCGGCCCTGGGCACCCGGCCCCAGAAGCCGGTCTCCATCCCGCACAACCGGTGCGCGGCGCGCCACAGGATCAGGTTGCGCAGGACCACGCTGGTGGCCGCCGCCGCCGCTGCCCCGGTCGCGCCGAACTGCGGCGCCAGCGCAAAGGCGAGCGCGACATTGACCGCCAGCGCCACCGCAAAGGCCTTGGTGTTCTCCCGCTCGTTGCCGCTCATGTTGAGCAGCACGGTGTTGGAGCCGAACGCGCAGTTGGCGAACTGGGCCAGCACCAGCAGCACCATGGCGGGCCAGCCGGGCAGGTAGTCGGCCCCGAACACGATCTCCAGAAACAGCCCGCCGCCGACGAGGAAGAACAGCGTGACCGGGAAAGCGAACAGCGCCGACAGGCGCGAGCCGCGGATCACCGCCGCCTGCACAGCGTCAAGCTTGCCCTCGCGCCACTGCTTGGCCACTCCGGGCCCCAGCGCCATGTTGGCCGCGACATAGCCCATCGCGGTGAACGTCGCCGCCTGGCTGGCGACCTTGTAGAATCCCGCCTCGGCATCGGGCGCAGCTACGCCCAGCACCAGCAGGCCGACCTGGCGGTCTATGATGAACATGGCGTTCGCCAGCCCGAAAGCGATCAGGCTGCCTTTCCACCCCTCCAGTTCGAACCGCTGGCCCGGTTTGCGCTCGACTCCGGCAATCAGCTTGCGCAGCATCAAGCCGCCGATGATCCAGGCCAGGAAAACGGCGGCAAAGTAGGCTGCCAGTGCCGAAACAGGGTCAAGCCCTGGAATCTCCGGGATCGCTGCCGGTCCGAATGCCAGCGTCACCACAAAGGTGAGCAGCAACAGTGGCTCGATCACCTGGCCGGGAATCTGTCCCAGCACGACGCGGTTGAGACCGCGGATCAGCCCGCTTCGCAGGGCACGTAACGGCAGGGCTACAATCAGACCGCAGCCGGCCAGCAGCATGGCCGCCTCTGCCGGCTCGAACAGATTGACCGGTGCAAGGGCAGAGAGGATCGTCAGCAGCAGGATCGGAATGCCGATCATCAGGCTCAGCTTGTGAGCCCAGCGCGAAATGGGGTGATAGCGCGACCATTCCTTGTCCGCCCGGGCCCGGCTGACTTCACGCACAACCAGCGCCGGAATGCCGAACTGCGCCGGAATCGCCAGTGTGGTGATCAGCGCCAGAATGACGGAATACTGGCCATAACTGGCCGGCCCCAGCAACCGGGCGAGCAAGGCGACGATCGCGAAATTGAGCGCGACATTGCCCGCTCTCAGGAGGAAAACGGCACCGGTGGTCTTGGCGAGCCGGCCGCGAACGGTATCGAGAACGGGGCTCAGGGCGGACAGGCGGGTGCGCATGGTCAGTAGTATCCCAGCTGTCCGAGCCCCAGTCCGCGCCGCGCATCGAGCGCGGCGTTGGACGGGGCGCAGGCAGTCTCGATTGTGCGCCGGGCGGCGGGCGGGATCAGGTCTGGCGAACCCTTGAGCCGCGCCCCGAGCGGGCCCTGCAGCGGCCAGCGGGGATCGAACGGGGCGTTCGCCAGGGTCAGCAGCTTGCGCCGCAGCGATCCGGGCGCGGCGCGCAACTTGGCCGCCTCGAACGGGCGATAGGGCAGGATCCCGCGCGGGTTGTGCGGGGTGCGGAACAGCCGGTTGAGCCGCCGCGCCAGCCGCGCGCTGGCCTCGTTATAGCCGACGTTGAGCGCCTTGCCCGGGGCCGGGCGGGTGACCGATCGGCCCAGCGCCGCCGCCAGCCCGGCATAGAACCGGTCCGGATCGGCCCGCAGCCATTCATAGGCCAGCACGTGGACCCGCTCGGCCCCGAATGCACCTTCGTAGGTCTGCACCGCCGCGTCGAAATCGAGGCTGGCGATGGCAATGTTCGCCTCCGCCCCGGCCCGGAACGGCCCGAGCGCGCCATCGGCATAGTTGAGGAAAGCCTCGACCCGGGGCCAGTGCCCGCGATGGAGCGCCTGCTTGTAGAGCGAATTGGCCAGGTCCGCCTGCTTGCGGATCACCAGCAGGATATGGGCATCGGGCGCGACCGCCTGCATCAGGTCCAGCATCACGGCCCGGTCGGCATAGTTGCCGAGGTAATCGCCCACCAGCCCTTCCCAGCTGAACAGCTGCAGCCCCTTGTCGGAGCGCGCCATCCAGCCCCGCATATCGGCGGCGAGGCTTGCAAGGGCGGCATGGTCATGGTTCCGGCGCAGATCTGAAGCCCGATGGGGAAAACCACTGGGATAGGCATGGAACGCCGTGTCCGGGACTTTCGGGAAAACTTCCCCCTGCAGCAGCGTGGACGCCGTCTTCATGTAGCCCGGGTGAAAAACCACCCGTTGCCCGCCAGTGCTCATTGCGATGCGTCGGCGCCGAAAGTGTACCCGAAAGCCGAGATGTCTTCCGCATACAGGTTTGCCACGAACCCTCGGCTGCGGTCATCAAAGTAGTCGGTATAGTGCGCGTGGCTGGAAACGTTGCGCTTCTCCAGCGGCACATCGATGCCGAGGCGGTCGCAGATCCGGCCGAAATCCTCCGCCAGCGTCTCGAACCGGCCGATCTCCGATACGATGATCTTGCGGCGGTAATCAGTTATGTAATCAAGCTGCGGCCGGGGGTTGTGAATCGACTGCAGGTAGTGGGCACCGTGTTCGAGATCGTGCATGAAGCGTCCGAACTCCAGCCCCCGCGTCTCGGGCAAGTCTGCCTTCTGCAGAAAGCTGAACATCGACACCACCCGGTCCCACGGGTTGCGAACAAAGGCAAAGGAGAAATAGTCGGCAAACTCAGCCGAAGCATCGGCTTCGCTGCGCTTGCCGAAAGGAAGCCTTGGCTTCTTCCCTTCTTTGCGGACCCGCATGTAGAAATCGCACAGCGTTTCATGGATGTGCAGCGGATTGACAATGCCCGCGCTGGCGTGGGGGTCCAGCGCCGCGGAAACTGCCTTTCCGGCGGTCTTCGGCACATGGACGAAAACAAAACGTTTGGTTCTGGAGACGATCATGGCGCTTTCTGGTGCCGCGAATTGGTCCGCGCGCAGTATGCAGCTTGGGTCACGATGTCCAGCCGCCCCGCATCGCGCAGGGCGGCGGCCATGGCCAGCACATCCTCCAGCCGCTCGGCAGTGCCGGGGGCGTCGATCAGGTTGTGCGGGTGAAGCCAGATATGCGCCGTCCCGCCGGTCTGCGCGGCGTGTTCCAGCCGGCTTTTCCAGCGCAGGCGGCTGGCGGCGCGGGGGATCGCCTTGCGCGGGCCGCTCTGCCAGTTGAGCATCTCGCCCGAGGGGATCACGGTCAGCCCGGCTTCGCCTGAACACGGCCCCTGCGAGGCGTCGAACGGGTTCAGCTCTGCTGCCAGCAGCCCCAGCTTGCCGCGCCGCGCCGGGCGGGCGCGGAAACCCTTGAGGCCAGCCTCGGCCAGCACCTGCGGCCAGCCCTTGAGGTTGCGCGGATAGACGCAAGTTTCGAGCGTCAGCCCCTTGATCCGGGCCGCCTCCTGGCAGGCCGCCAGTTCGCGCACGGCTTCGGCCCGGGGGACCAGCTCCTCCGCCAGCGGCAGGTGGGTGAAGCCGTGGCAGGCGATCTCGTGCATCGGTTCAGCCCGGACCAGGTCGAGCAGTTCGGGATGGCTCCAGCCGCTCAGGTCGCCGGTCGCCTGCGCGGCGCGGAACGCGGCGAGCCAGTTCGCCCCTTCGATCGGCACATCCCCAAAATGGTCGGCCATCTCGGCCTGTTCGCTCTCCGACAGCACGAAGGCCATGACGAAGGCGAAGCTCGCCGGGATCTGGTAGCGCCGGAACAGGGCCAGCAGCTGGCGATAGGCCGCACCCAGTTCCGCCCGGTTGAGGTGCGCGTGGTGCCAGGCGGTGAGATGATCGGCCATCCCCCACTTGCCCTCGCAGTCGAGCGAGACGATGAACGTGCCGGGCTGAATTTCGCGGGTGCTCATGGTCAGGTGAAGTCGAAATCGCCGCCGATCAGGTCCCACCCGTCGGCCAGGAACGGATTGCCCGAATGGCTTGCGGCATCGAGCGTGCGGGCGATCAGCGGGGTCTTCTTGAACGGCAGGAAGCCGAGCCGCCGGAACAGCGGCGCGCGCGCCGGATGGGTCGCAACCGCGTGGAGGAAATGCGCCCCCGCCTGGCGCGCGTCGTGCACCGCGACCTGCACTGCCGCGCGCTGCGCCGCCTGGTCGACCCCGATCACATCGTTCAGGTTGGCGCGCCGCAGCCGCCCGCCCTGGGCCAGCTCCAGCCCCCAGACGGCAAAGGCAGCCAGTTGCCCGCCCCGGCTGAGCGCCACCCAGCGGTAATCGAACCGGCCCGCGTTCTGATAGCGGAAGTCATACCATGCCGGCGTGCGGTGGACCCGCCACACCCCGCCGCCCGCGCTGTTGCGAAGCTGGCCCTCGCTCGCGGCGAGGCAGGCGGTGAGCGCGGTTTCCTCCGGACGCTGGCGGGCAAGGGCGAAGCCGGCTGGAGCATCGCTTGCGCCAAGGCCCAGCACCGGGCTGGCCAGCACCCCGCCCGGTGCAGCACCCTTTAGCGACAGCGGCCGCACGAAGCTGCGGATATGGCCGGGCGTGGCCCAAGACAGCCGCTTGAGGTAGCCGTTGAAGATCGCCGCATTGGGTGCGCCGAACAGCACCTGGACCCCGCGCTCGCCCGCGAACTCGGCAGTTTTCGCGGCCAGGGTGGGGAAGATGCCGCGCCCGCGCAGGCGCTCGTCGGTCATCACGTCCATCGCCTCGCCGCCTGCAACCACGCGCTTGCCGTCGGTCAGGTCGAGCGGCCACAGGGTGAAGAACCCCGCCACATCGCCGTCGACCTCGGCCACGGCAGCCAGCGGCAGGCCCGCCATCGTCTCGCGAAAGCGCATCCGGTCATAGCGCTCGTCACGCGTGCGTTGCCACACCCGGGCATAGAGCGCCCGCAGCGGCTCGAAGTCGCGTTCCTCCACCGGGCGCACGGTAATCTGCGGCTGGCTGCTCACCGGCGCGAGACCCCCAGTTCGTATTCGTCCGAAAACACCGATTTGTAGGGCACGAAGGAACCGGCCTTGTTGCCCGCGATCAGGAAGGTCATCATCGCCACCGCGTTGAGCACGACGATCCCGGTGCGGACCAGCATCTGCTCGGTCCGGCCCCGCCACAGTTGCGGAAAATTGCCCTGAATGATCAGCGCCACCGCGCTGAAATAGAGCGTCATCCGATCAGTCGCGGTGGGGAAGAAGAACACGAACACCAGCGCGATCACGCCGATCGCGGCCAGGATGTCGATGATGGAAATCCGCCCGTAAAGCTCAATCCAGCGCCGTCGCATGAAGAAATAGGCAAGGCATGGCACCGCAGTCAGCAGGACGTGGTACAGCGCGCCTTCAGCACTGGCGGCCGCGCCGTCCTCGAAATAGGTGCGGGTATAGCGGTCCACCCGGATATCGCTGGTGCTGACCTGCCACGCCACCACCGCGAACACGAAAGCCCCGGCCACGATTCGTCGGCCCAGTTGCATCCGGCTGTCGAGTGCCACCACCAGCAACAGGGCCAGCGCGCTGAAGTGGAAACTGGCGGCGACCAGCACGAGCACAATTTTCAGCCAGACCGGATAGCGATACCACTTGGCAATCAGGAAAAACACGATCCCGATTGCCATCGCCTGGCGCATCCCGCTCATTGCCACGGCAATCGAGAGGTAAGGAACCGCAGCGACCACCGCCAGCATTGGTTCCTGGCAGGCCCGGGCAATCGCGAACAGGCCGATGCAGAACACCAGCCCCGATGCGATCGCCAGGCCATGAATGCCCCACCCCATCGAGTCCGAAAACTGGACCAGTATGGCCCAACCCAGTTCGCCGCGTTCGGCCAGTGTGCCCAGGCTTTGTTGCGGCATCACCCGAAGCTGGTTGAGATAGGCCCACCAGTCCGGCCCGATCTCGTAGCGCAGTCCGATCACTGCGGTGAACAGCAGGAACACCACCAGCAATCCGATCCCGGCCTGGGTTTGGCGACCGGTGAGATAGGCCAGCACGGCGGGCAGGCCCAGCATGATGAGGTAAGGATACATGAATAGGGTCAGTCCGGTCCTGTCGCCTGCCGACCTAACCCACCCGCCCGGCTAAGGCGAGGGGGAATTGCCCGCTTTTGCCCGTTCGCGCCACTGCCTTGGGCATAGCGCCCGCAGCAGGCTGTTGTGCAGGCGCCGGCTGGCCCGCAGGGCAAACAGCCCAGCAACGCCGACCATCCGGGAACAGGGGCAGATGCTGCCAGGGTGTCCGGTCTTGTAGGCGGTTGACCTGGCGCCCGCGGGCAGCGAAGGCGAGCGCCGAATATGCCTGTTGCACCGCCCCCTCCGCCCCCCGCTGGCGGCCCGATTTCCGGCCTCGCCGCGCTTCGCGCTGTCAGGGCGGGCGGCCAGTGGCGGATCTCGGCTGTCGCTGCCACAGGCGCGGGCTTCAGCGAGGCTGACCGCGCCCGGGCCGAGGCCGCGATCAACCACACCCTCGCCCGGCAGGAGGCAAGGCTGGCGCCATTCCCGCTGGTCTGGCGGCAGGAACTGCCGATCACGACCTACCGCGAAGGGGCCACGGCCTTTGCCCTGGGCGAGGAATTTGCCGAGCGGCTGGTGCAGGACGGAGCAGGCGCCGGTACGATTCAGGGCTTGCCGGTTGAACTGTCGCGCTTCGTGGTGGAAACCGCGCTGGAACGCGCGGGCGGGCAAGTTGCCGGGCGCTGGCGCCGGGCCGTCACGCTCCATGCCATGGCGCTTGGCGCGACGCTGGCGGCGCTCGCCTGCCTGGTGCTGGCCATGGGGGCGAGCCTGCGCTGGCCCCGCCTTCGCCGCCTTCGGCAGGGCCAGCCCCGCACTGTGGTGGCGCTTCATGCCGAAGCCGCCAACCGGACCAAGCACGTGCGCAAGGCGCTGGCCGGGCGGGATCCGGCGGAGACTGCGGTGGTGTTCGTGGGGCGACTGCATGTCGGCGCGGCGCAGGCCCGCACGATTCTGGCCGAAGCTGGCTGGGACCATGGCTTTGCCCTGGCGTGGGACTGGCGCGCGCTGATTGCGGGGGTCCCGCGCGGCCTGGGTCTGGCCCGCCATGCAGCGCCGGCCATTGCCGCCGCCGGATACCGCCCGACCTTCAAGCAGCTGACGGCCATGGTGTTCCGGATCCTGCTCGGCACCGGCTCGGCCTGGCGCTGGCGCAGGGCCGGGCAGGGGGCGCAGGCGGTGGTGTTCGGCCATGTCGGCCGGGCCGACACGATCCTGCCGGAAGCGGCGATGCAGGCGATGGGCGCCAAGACCGTGCACTGGATGCACGGGGTTTCGACCGGGATCAATTTCCAGGGCGTGTCAAACCTGTGCGTCGTCCAGTCGCTGCACGATGCCCGGTGGCATGATGCCTTGTGCCATTATGGCCGGAATGCGGGCTTCCCGCTGCCTGAACCCCAGCTGCGGCGATGGCGTGGTGGCGGGTGGGCTGTCCTGACGAACTTCACCCATCCCGCCTATCCTCCCTTTGCCCGGTTGGGCGCCGCTCATGAGCTGGCACTGATCGAGATCGTCGGGGAAATGGTTGCCCGTGCGGGTGATGACCCGGCCCGGGTCATGTGGAAGCCGCACCCGGTGTTCTATCAGGCCGACCCGGCGACGCGCCGGTTGGTCTCGGACGCATTGAACCGGGCTGGTTTCCGGCTATGGCCCAACGAGCAGACCGATTTCGACGCGGTGCTCACCTGCCGCACGATCATAACCGGCCCGTCGGGTGTGGCGCTTGACGTGCTGCGGCGCGGCCGGATGCCGATTATGGCAGAGTTCGCCGCGATGGACCCGGCGCATTCGCTGGCGTGCTTCCCGCTGCGGGGGCATGATGCGCATTCGCTGGCGCAAGCCGTGGCGCAGATCGACGGAACGGCGCGCGAAGCCGACCTGCTTCGGCGGACCTGGCAGGTCATCGGCCCGTGCCGCGAGCCCAGCCTCGATGAAGTGCTCGAGGTGCTTGCGCGCTAGTTAGGAATGGCGGCCATGATGTCTCGGCCGATCCGGGTTGCGGCGAACGAGGTCACGTGATCGTCGTCGTAATAGAGCAGACGGCCTTCCTGTTCGACCCGGCACACTGCCGCATCGCACATCCATGCTGCCGGATCGACCAGACGCGCGCCATGCCTGGCTGCTATGGCTTCCAGCGAATCGCGGATCCCTGCCTGCCGGGCCTCATACTGTGCCCGTGGCCGGGTGAAATCCGCGATCGACTTGCCCTGCATGGCCAGCAGGGCGGCAATGCGGGGGATGTCGAATGCGGTCTCCGGCACAGGCTGCACCAGCACCACCTGCCTGCCGCCCGCCCGCAGCCTGGCCACCATGCTGTCCAGTGCTGCGAAATAGCGCGCGATCCTCTCCCGTTCGGACAGCTCGGGAAACGCGGCGGGCGGAAAGGCGCCTTCGGCCGGGCCAAGCGCGCCGGTATCGCCGCGCAGATGGGCCGCGTGACGCGCGAACAGGACAACGGTCGTGATCTGCGGATCGTTCAGAATCTGCGCCAGCGCGCCCTTGCTATAGGCCGCGCAGCCCGCATCGTCGGGAACCTCCACATCGGTAATCGGCGGGCAACCGGCGTAGCCGTAGAATTGCAGGCTCCGGCCGCCATCTGCCGCAACCCGGCCCAGCGAATCGACCAGGGCATGGGCATGGCTGTCACCCCACAGGGCTATCGTCGGTCCTGTCTCCGGGCTGCCGTAAAGGCACGGGTTAGCCGGATCGCGGGGCTTTTCGGCGCTGGCCATGCACCCGGCGCGGCGGTCCTGGTCGGCGCGGGTGGCGATCAGTTCGCGCACGTCGCTGTCGAACCTTTGCGGCAAGCCCTGGGTGTGGATCATGGCACCGCCCGCTCCGATCATCAGCCCCGAGCTGGCCAAGGCGAACAGGAACGGCCGATACCCGGTCAGCCGTGCCGGGTTGCGGAATGGTTGCTCCACAAACCGGTAGCTGAGCCAGGCTAGCACCACGGACAGCGCCACCAGCCCCATCATCAGAGCGAGATCGGGCTCACCGACGCTGCGGTAGCGGGCGAAGGCGAGCAGCGGCCAGTGCCACAGGTAGAGCGAATAAGAGATCCGGCCGAAGAACACGAGCGGGCCGTTCTGCAGCACAATCCGGCTGACCGCACCGCTGCCCGCGCCTGCATAGATGGCCAAGGCCGAACCGGCGACCGGCAGCAGTGCCGCAATGCCCGGAAACGGGGTTGCCGAGGAATAGAGCACGCCTGCGGCGGCGATCATCGCGATCCCGGCCGCGACCAGCGCGTTGCGATGGCGTTCGCGTGCCGGTGCCTGCACTGCGGTAATGGCCAGCAGCGATCCCAGCATGAGTTCCCACGCCCGGAATGGCAGCAGAAAAAAGGCAGCCTCGGAAAAGACCGGCGTCAACAGGGCCGATGCGGCCAGCGACACAGTGAAGATCACCGCTGTGATTACCAGCGCTCCGCGCGCCCGGCTCAGCTTGATCGCCAGCAGCAGCAGGACCGGGTAGACGAAGTAGAACTGTTCCTCGACGGCCAGCGACCAGCTGTGCAGCAGCGGCTTGATCTCGGCGGCGCCGGCAAAGTAGTTCGCTTCGTTCCAGAACAGGAAGTTGGTGGCAAACAGACCGGCTGCAATCACACTCTGACCGGTATCGATCAGGTGATCCGGCAGAGAGAGCCACAGCGAAAGGCCGATGGTGGCGGCGACGACGACCGAGAATGCCGGCAGCAGCCGCTTGATCCGGCGGCGGTAGAAATTGCCATAGCTGAAGGTGCCTGCAGCACTCTCGCCATGGAGGATCTTGGTGATCAGGTAGCCCGAGATGACGAAGAACACATCGACGCCGATGAACCCGCCGGGCAGCCATGATGGTTCGGCATGATACAGCACCACCAGAAGCACAGCGATGCCGCGAAGCCCGTCGATATCGGCCCGGTAAGCCAGCGATCCATGCGCGCCTTGACCTTGCGCGCCCTGACCTTGCGCCATGCGTGTCAGCCCCCCTGCTTCGTCTGGCAACCGGTCATGCGACGAAGCAAGCAAGGCCGGTTTGTTCGGCCTTTGCCCGGTCGATCCCCGGTGCGTCGCCATACCAGTCGATCCCGAGATCGGAAGCGATTTCGAGCACATCGGCCACTTCCTGTTCGGACAGGCGCCCTTCCCAGTCGAGCCGGGTGCCATCGAGCGCGGACACGGCCCGCGCCCGCGCGCTCGGCTGGCGCAGCTGGTCTGCTGCCTCGCCCGACAGGCCGCCGCTTTCGCCGAGATAGCGCAGCACCGCGCCGAAATCGGCCGCGCCCGACTTGAGTGTTTCGTAGGCGACGAAACAGTATCGCTCGCGGCAGGCCGGATCGCGCAGCGGCACCAGCATGTCGATGCAGGTGGACAGCCCGATATATTGCGCGCGGGTCATGTCGCGCCCCGCGTATTTCTCCAGCGCGGGAAAATCGCGCAGCAGGCCGCCCGGCAAGCGGCGCGGTTCGGGCACCGGGCCGGGGGGCGGTTCCCTGGTGAAATCGCGCTTGCCGCCGAAGGTCAGCGCCGAGGCGGTCACCGACAGCGGGTTGCGCAGGATCACCACCGCCTGGTTGCTGCGGTGGCGCGCGATGAACGGCAGGCAGCGCTGCGCCTCGGTGAACTTGACCAACGTGCGCCGCGCGCCGGCGATCCGCCCCAGGTTGGCGAGCGCGCCGGCCTTGCCGTTCCATGCCCGCCGCCACTGGCGCGGCGATCCGCCATCGACGATGTCGAGCAGCAGCGGTGCGAGCGGGTGGGCGGTATCGCCTGGCGAGATATAGGGCCTGAGGCCGAAGCGCCGCTGGCCCATCGGGGTGCCGAGGTGCTGCTCAATTCCGTCAACCGGTTCCCAGTTGCGGCGGGCAGCGAAGTGGCGCTCGAGCGTCTCCAGCAGCCAGGTCGAGCCGGAGCGGGGCGAGCCGGAAATCAGGATCGGCGGTTCCGCCTGCCGCGCAGAGCCCAGGGCCCACAGCGGGCGCAGGGTGGCGGCATAGAGCAGCCGGTTGGCGATGTGCGTCGCCCCATTTCCGCTGCGGGTCTGCATTGCTCAGGCGGGTTGCGGTTCAGGCTGGAACACCGTGATCCCGGCCGCCTCCAGCTGCCCCTGCAGCCCGGCGGGATAGGCCAGCCTGCCACCTTCATACTGGCTCAGTTGCCGGTCCATGTTGTTGCGGGCAAACTGGCGGGAAAAGCGGTTGTCGGCGCCAAAGGTGAAGAACACGCTCATCCGTTCCTGCGTCCCGGTCAGCCGGTCAAGCGTTTCGCGGGCGCTCAACGTCCATTTCGGCTGGCCGGGGGTTTCCGGGCGGCCGGAAGCTTTCGCCGCCGTGCGCTTCGCAAACCGGGCACCGCGCTGTATGACGCTCTCGATCGGGCTGGGCTCGCGGCCGCGATGATCGATCCGCACGTCGAACACCACCGCATCCCCGGCGCGGCTGCGCAGGGTCGTCTCCTCGCCCACCGGCTTGCCGTCCTGGCGGTGCGAACCGGGGCGCAAGGTCATGCCCTGCCCGTCGAGATGGTCCTGCAGGTAGAACGCCATCTTGTAGACCCGGCAGTCATCGGTGAAGCAAGGCTCGTCGAAATAGGGGTGGCCTGCCCCGCCGGTGTCGCGGTGCCAGTTGGACACCATCGAATTGTGAATGTCGCAGTGGCCAGTGAAGAACGCGCCGCGCTCGCCGAACACGCCCTTGAAAAAGCCGGTCACGCGGCTGTCGGCGAACAGCCAGGCAAGGTCCGGCACTTCGACCGCCGCATTGGGCTGGGTCTTGCCAAGGTTGAACACCACCCCGCGCCCGCTGTCGAAAAACCCGCCGACGATCTGCCGCAACCGGGCAATGTCTGGTGCTTCAAGGAATCCGGGCAAGACGGCATAGCCGTCAGTTTCGAGCTGTGCGCGGATTGCTGCGGTATCGTATGCCATTGCTGTCATGCCTCCGCCAGCGGGTTTATCATAAGCGTTGCCTCTTCGCCCAGTGCCTGCGCACGGGCGGCAATCCGGCCCCGCACCGCGCCGCCTTCGCCCAGCAGGCGCGCTGCCTCGCCCATCATCGCCTCCTGTTCAGCAGCGTCGGGCCAGGGCGAATACTCGTGTGGTTGCGGGTAGCCGAGCATGTGCTGCAGCGCGAGAATCTTGTGCGAATTGGAGCCCATGAACACGCACGGGGTGCCGCCCAGTGCTGCCATGATCGACGGGTGCCAGCGCCCGCTGACATAGAGCCGGGCATGGCCCAGGATCGCGGCCTGGGTCAGAATTGATGCCTTGATCGAAAGATAGGTCGTGCCGGTGCGCTCGGACACCTGATTGAGGAAGAAATCGCCGGTGCAGCCCGGCAGCAGGGCAATGCCCATTCCGAACTGCTTGAGCGCCTCGACCAGCCCGACATAGGCCTCCACCGCGCGGGCCGGTTCGTAGGCCGAGCGCGAGCTGCCGCCAACCAGGATGTAAGGATGGCGCAGCACCTCGGGCATGGCGATGCCGGTGCGCTCGTAGAATGGCACCAGCCGTTCATGGTCATAGGGGCCCGCCCCGTCGCCAAGGGCATAGCGGTGCCACGCGAACACTGCGTCCGGGAACACCCGCGCCTTGGCCGCCGCTTGCGGCAAGTGTTCGCGGGCAAATTCGAGACTGACCGGATCGCGCAGGGAAAAGGCGTCAGCGCGCGACAGGACCTCGTCCGCAATCGCCAGAGTTTCGCGGTTGGGCTGCTGGCCCGGCGCGGGCGAGGCCATGGCGTTGAGGTAGTAGAGCTTCTTGCCGCGCCCCAGCAGCATCCGGCACAGGGTCAGGATGAACAGCAGCCGCTGGCGCGCGGGGGTGCCGAAAATGAGGTCCCCCTCGCCGTTGACCAGCGCTCCGTCGGCCTCGTCCAGCCAGGCCATCAGCTGGCGCGCATCGGCGTTCCAGCTTTGCGCCCGCTCCAGTACTTCGGCGTTGCGGGCCAGATCGTGGGTGATCGCATCGCGCGTGCCCAAGGCATCCATCACCCGCCCGACCAGTGCGCCGGCCACCGGCACTGCCCGCGCCCGGTTGGTGTTGAGCACCCGCGCAAGCGTGCCGTAGGGCTTGTCCCCGATCCGGTCGGATATCGGCCAGCGCGCGGCGATCATCCGGGTCGGGACCGTGCCGATGAACTGTGCATGGCGGGCGGCCAGCTGGCGCAGCGCTATGCTGGTCGCCCGGCAGCCCAGGTTCAGGCTGTCGCTGTTGTCGCCGATGTAGAGCAGTTTCATCGTGCCGGTCCCGTCCGGGCGTTCAGGTCGCTGAGACTTCGCCTCCGCCGGTCCACTTGAGTTTGTCGCGCATACCCAGCTCGACCGGGGTCATGTCGCCCTGCTTGTAGGTAAGCGAGCGGCTGACCGCCTTCACGTCGCGGCACAGGCGGCGCAGCCCATCGGGTTCGAGGCTGGCAGCGTGGTCGGTGCCCTTCCAGGTGCGGTCGAGGGTGAAGTGGCGCTCGATCCATTCCGCGCCCAGCGTCAGCGCAGCGATGTCTGCGGCAATGCCGAGGTGATGGCCGGAGAACCCGATCCCGCCGACGCGGTTACCGAACTTCTCCTTCAGACGGGTCACTTCGAGCAGGCACAGCTCGTCGAATTCGACCGGATAGCCGCTGGTGCAGGCGTAGAGCAGCAGGTCCTTGGCCCGGCCCTTGTCCTCGAAGAACTTCACAATCTCGTCTTCCTCGGCCTTGGTGGTCATGCCCAGCGAGAGCTGGATCTGGCCCTTGAACTCTTCCGCCAGCACGGTCAGCATCGGCCAGTGCAGGTTCGATGCGCTCGGCACCTTGAGGAATTCGGGGTTCAGCGCTGCCATCTCGCGCGCGCTGGTGACGTCCCACACGCTGGTCGAATAGCCGATCCCCATGGCGGTGCAGTGGTCCATCAGCTCCTGGTGCTGCTCGACCGAGAATTCGAGGAATTCGCGGTGGGCGCCGTAGGTGTCGCCATAGGAATTGGCCGGGTTGGGGTGCGGCGCATTGTACTGCTCGGGCGGCAGCAGTTCCTTGTTGTTGCGCTTCTGGAACTTGACATAGTCGGCCTTGCAGGTTTTCGCCGCGATCTCGATCAGTTCCTTGGCGATGGCCATGTCGCCCTTGTGGTTGCAGCCGATCTCGGCAACGACCTTGGCGCCGAAGGTGGTGGGAAGTTCGCTCATGATGGGGGTCTTTCCAGTCTGTCAGTCAGTCCGTGGTACGGGTCAGGGCGGGGCATAGTGGCCGAGCCGGTCAGGGCAAGGCCTTTCGCTGCCTCAGGATCATGTCAGCCAGCTCGCGGATCGCGCCGTGGCCGCCATTGTTGGTGAGCACCAGCCGCGCCGCATCGCACGCCGATGGGTGAGCGTCGGCCGGGGCGACCGGGAAACCGACCGCCGCCATGCATTCCAGATCGTTCACGTCGTTGCCGACATAGACCGTGCGGGCCAGGTCCACACCGTGCTCGTCAGCCCAGCCTGTCAGGGTTGCCAGCTTGGTCCGCAGGCCGTGGACGCAAGGGATCCTGAGCTTGGCGCAGCGGGCCGCGACGACCGGGTTGTCCTCGCGCGAGAGCACGATCATCGGCAGACCGGCGGTGCGCAGCAGGTCGATCCCCATGCCATCCGAACGCGAGCAGCGTACGTGCTCGACCCCGTCCTGGCTCAGCATCACCGCATCGTCGGTCAGCACCCCGTCGAAATCCATCACCAGCGCAGCAACCGGCTGCGGCAGCATGGCCTGCGCCGCGCCGGCGCGGGCTGCGCGCATCCTCGCCTCGATCACCGCGAATTCGTCGGCAGTGTCGATCTCGCCGACCCGCTCACCCGGCATTTCGACCGCTACGACCTTGCCGAAGAAGCGGTGCCCGTGCTCGCGAAAACCGGCCGTGCCGATGGCATAGCCGGCCCCGGTTTCAAGGTATTCGGCTGGGCGGTCCTGTCGCATCTGGCGGAACGTGCGGTCATGGTTGACCCCGTGAAAATCGCCCAGCGCATCGGCCCGCCACAGGAAATGATAGAACCGGGTGGCAAGGAAGGCGCTGTCGGCTCCTTCCCGGCGAAATGCCTCGACCAGTGCGTCGATGTCCTCCGGCCTTGTCAGGGGCGAGGTGCACTGGAGGAACACGAACAGGTCCGGCTGCGGCGCGCCCGCCGGGTGGAGCGTGTCGAGCGCGTGGAGCAGGGCGGCTTCGGAGCTGGCCTTGTCCCCGGCGATTTCGGCCGGACGGTCGACCACTTCGGCCCCGAACCGGCGCGCGACCGCGGCGATTTCGGGATCGTCGGTTGACACCGCCACGCGCGCCACGTGGCGGCTGGCCAGCGCGGCCTCGATCGTGTGGGCCAGCAGCGGTTTGCCCATCAGCGGCAGGACATTCTTGCGCGGCACGCCCTTGCTGCCGCCCCGGGCGGGAATGATTGCGGTAATGGTGCCTGCCGGCAGGGCGGTCATGCTGCTTTCTTTCCGGAAAAATCTGCGGCTGCGTTAGCCCCGTGCACTGGCGCTGTCACGCCCCGCTGCACCCCCGGTTTAGCCGTGCCATGCCGGATCACGCGGCGGGCTTTCCGCTCGCCGCGGCCGCCGGGGCGTTGTCGCGCCGATGCTCGAACTCGGGCACGATCTGCTGAAGCAGGGCGATCGCCACCGCCGGGTCGCGGGTCTCGACAATGCTTTCGAGCAGCGCGGACAGCCTGTCCCAGGCCAGATGGTCTTCCCGCGCCATGCGGATGCGGGGGTGGGTGGTTCCTTCCGGATTGCTGCCGATCAGCAGTTCTTCGTAAAGCTTCTCCCCGTCCCGCAGACCGACTTCGGTGATTTCGATTTCGCCATCGGGGTTGTTCTCGTCGCGCACGGTCAGTCCCGACAGCTGGACCATGGTGCGGGCGAGATCGGCGATCTTCACCGGCTTTCCCATGTCGAGCACGAACACCTCGCCTCCCCGCGCCATGCCGGCAGCCTGGATGACCAGCGAAGCGGCTTCGGGGATGGTCATGAAATAGCGGGTGATCCGCTTGTCGGTCAGGGTAATCGGCCCGCCCGCCTCGATCTGCTGGCGGAACAGGGGGACCACCGATCCGCTCGATCCGAGCACGTTGCCGAACCGCACCATCGAGAACCGGGTAGGGCCGCCGCGACGGGCAAAGGCCTGGACGATCTGTTCGGCGGCGCGCTTGGTCGCGCCCATCACATTGGTCGGGCGCACCGCCTTGTCGGTGGAGATGAGGATGAAATCCTTGACCCGCGCGGCATGGGCCGCCTCGACCACCGCGCGGGTGCCGAGGATGTTGTTGCGGACCGCTTCCAGCGGATTGGCCTCGACCAGCGGCACATGCTTGTAGGCCGCCGCGTGATAGACCGTATCGATGGCGTGCGCGGCAAACACCTCGTCCATCCGCTGGCGATCGCTGGCACTGCCCAGGACCGGAACTATTGCTATCTGGCCAGCGCCCTGCTCGCGGGCAAAGGCGCTCAGTTCCTTGTGAATGGCATAGAGCGCAAACTCGCTCATTTCGAACAGCACCAGCTTGCTCGCCCGCATCCGCACGATCTGGCGGCACAGCTCGCTGCCGATCGAGCCGCCTGCCCCGGTTACCATCAGGGTCTTGCCCACGGTGGTGCGCCCCAGCAGCAGCTCGTTCGGCCGCACCGGTTCGCGCCCCAGCAGGTCCTCGATTTCCAGCGGACGGATGTCGTTGACCGTCACCGCCCCGGTTACCAGGTCGCGCATCTGCGGCAGGGTCCGGACCTTGACCTTGAGGTCGCCCAGTTCCTTGACGATGGCGCGGCGGCGGCTGCGGCGGATGTTCGGCAGGGCCAGCAGCACTTCGCTGGCGGCTGCGCCTGCAATCACGTCTGGCAGGCGGCGGCTCCAGGCCACCGGGATACCGTCGAGCTTCTGCCCGTCGAGCCGCTTGTCGTCATCGATATACCCGGCCACTTCGGTCGCCGGGTCCGAGCGCAGCGCGCTGGCCAGCTGCTGGCCGGCATGGCCCGCGCCGTAGATCAGCACCCGCTTTATCTTGCCCCCGAACTGGGTCCGGCCCAGCACGTCGACCATCAGAAACCGGGCCACCACACGCAGGCCGACGATAAGGCAGAAATAGACCAGCGGCTGGAGCAGGCCGAGCGTGCGCGGGACTTCCGGCACCCCGACGAGGGTGAAGACTGCGAACACGGCGAGGCTGTAGTAGAACGTGGCGCGCAGAAGGGTGCGCAGCATGCCCAGGCCGACATAGCGGAAGATGGCCTGATAGACCCCGGTCATAAGGAAAACCGGAACCATGAAGATCGCCGCACCGATGGTGAAGCGCATGATCGCCACGTCCCACAGGATCCACTCATCAACCCGCAGCGAATAGGCAATCCAGATAGACTGGATCAGCAGGACGAAGTCGAGCGCGAATACCACCCCTTGCTTGGCCACGCGCGGCAACCCGGCAAGCCGCTGGAGCAGCGTCTTGAAGCGGTCACTGGCAAGGCGGGCGAAGGATTTCAGCATGGCTGGTGTTCCGGACTTTCCCTATGCACAACGCAACGTGCGTTGCAGCGGTGTGACGGACCCGGCGTTTTCTTCTTATCGTTAGTTAAACATGCGATTCGCCGCAACCTTGGCGGGATGCCCGTCAAAGCCCGTGGTAGCCCTTGTACCACTGCACAAATGCCGGAACGCCGGTTTCGATCCTGGTGGCCGGCTGGTATCCGAGGTCGCGCTGGATCGCGTCGATATCGGCATAGGTCGACTGGACGTCGCCTGCCTGCATCGGCAGCATCTCCATCTCGGCCTTGCGGCCGCATTCGGCCTCCAGGATGCCGATCACCTTCATCAGTGGCTCGGAACGGTGGTTGCCGATGTTGTAGAGCCGGTGCGGCTTGGTGCTGCCCCCGGCCTTGGGCTGGCCGTCGTCGGGCGGCGGGTTGTCGATGCAGGCGACCACGCCGGACACGATGTCCTCCACGAAGGTGAAGTCGCGGTACATGTCGCCGTGGTTGAATACCGGGATCGGCTCCCCGGCCAGGATCTTCTGGGTGAAGATCCACATCATCATGTCCGGCCGGCCCCACGGGCCGTAGACGGTGAAAAACCTGAGGCCCGTCAGCGGCAGGCGATATAGATGGGCGTAGGTCTCGCTCATCAGCTCGTCGGCCTTCTTGGTCGCGGCATAGAGCGAGAGCGGGTGGTCGACCCGGTCCTCGACTGCGAACGGCAGCTTGGTGTTGCCGCCATAGACGCTCGACGAGCTGGCATAGACCAGATGTTCGACCTGCCGATGGCGGCCGATTTCCAGCATGTTCAGGTGGCCGACGAGGTTGGCCTGGACATAGGCGTGCGGGTTTTCAATCGAATAACGCACCCCGGCCTGCGCGCCCAGGTGGACAATCCGGTCGAACCGTTCGCCCGCCAGCGCGGCCTCCAGTGCTGCCATGTCGGAAAAATCAACCTTGCGGAATGCGAACCGGCTGCCGCCCTCGGCCTCCAGCCGCTTGAGCCGGTCCTGCTTCAGGCTGACCTGATAATAATCGTTGAGGTTGTCGATCCCGATCACTTCGTCGCCGCGCGCCATCAGGCGGTGGGCCAGGGTCGATCCGATGAAGCCGGCGACGCCGGTAATCAGTACGCGCATGGGCAGGTCCTTCTACAGGGTCCAGTCGGCGCCCGCAAAGACGCCTTTCAGGTCGGCCAGCGTACCGCCGCGGGCGAGGCAGGTGCGGAACCGCGCTTCTCCCATGGCGCGGTATTCGCGGTGGGGCACAGCCAGCAGCACCATGTCGTAGCTGCGGCCCAGCGCCTCGCCGTCGAGCGTCAGGCCATATTCATGGTGCGCCTCAGCAGCATCCGCATGGGGATCATGCACCGTCACCGTATGGCCATGCGCGGCGAGCGCGCCGACAAGATCGGCGACCTTGGAGTTGCGCAGGTCGGGCACGTCTTCCTTGAAGGTCAGGCCCAGCACCAGCACGCTGCCGGCCTTGCCGCCGCGCACCTGATGCAGCCGGTCAGCCACCCAGCCGGCCATGCCATCGTTGGTGCTGCGCCCGGCCAGGATGACCTTGGGATGGTGTCCCAGTTCCTCGGCCCGGTGGGAGAGGTAATAGGGATCGACCCCGATGCAGTGCCCGCCGACCAGACCGGGCGAAAACGGCAGGAAGTTCCACTTGGTCCGCGCGGCGGCCAGCACGTCCCATACCGACAGGTCCATCTTGCCGAAGATCTGCGCGATCTCGTTCATGAAGGCGATGTTGATGTCGCGCTGGGCGTTTTCGATCACCTTGGCGGCTTCGGCGGCCTTGATGCTGGCGGCGCGGAAAACGCCGCCGCTGGTAACCGCATTGTAGAGCGCGGCGACTTCCTCCAGCACTTCCGGCGTCTGGCCGGAGACGACCTTGGTGATCTTGTCGATGGTGTGTTCGCGGTCGCCCGGGTTGATCCGCTCCGGGCTGTAGCCGAGGAAGAAGTCCTGCCCGCAAACCAGGCCGGACACCTGCTCCAGGATCGGCCCGCACAGGTCTTCGGTGACGCCGGGATAAACGGTGCTTTCGTAGACCACCACCGGGTTGAGCCCGGCGGCACGGGCCGCCTTGAGCATGGCCCCAACGGTGCGGCTGGCGGCCTCGACGATCGACAGGTCGGGCCGATTCGCCGCGTCGATCGGGGTCGGCACGGTGACGATGTAGAACTTGCTCGGCGGGCAGGCCGCTGGATCAGCGGTCAGCGCGAGGGTGGATGCGTCCAGCCGCTCCCGCTCGATCTCGCCGGTGCGGTCATGGCCGCTCTCCAGCTCGGCAATACGGCGGGTGTCGACATCGAAGCCGGTGGTCGGGAACTGCCTTGCCAACGCCACCGCAAGCGGCAGGCCGACGTAGCCGAGCCCGATAACGGTGACGTGCTCAGCCCCGGGGGTTGGGGAGGATGTCATGGAACCGGCTGTCCTTAGGTGGGTTGACGCGCGCTGTCCCTAGAGGTGCTGCAGCGCACAATCAACTGCCATGCAGCGCGCGCCAGGCTCAGTCGAGCGCAATATCGGGCGCATCTTCCTGCTTCATGCCCACGACGTGATAGCCGCCGTCGACATGGTGCGTCTCCCCGGTCACGCCCGATGACAGGTCGGACAGGAAATAGAGCCCGCTGCCCCCGACATCGTCGATCGTGATGTTGCGCCGCAGCGGAGAATTGAGTTCGTTCCATTTGAGGATATAGCGGAAATCGCCGATCCCGCTCGCCGCCAGGGTCTTGACCGGGCCGGCGCTGATCGCGTTAACCCGGATGCCCTGCGGCCCGAGATCATTGGCGAGATATTTGACGCTGGTTTCCAGCGCCGCCTTGGCCACGCCCATCACGTTGTAATGCGGAATGACTTTTTCCGCGCCGTAATAGGTCAGCGTCACGATGCTGCCACCGTCAGGCATCATCCGTGCGGCGCGCTGCGTCACCGCGACCAGCGAATAGGCCGAAATGTTCATCGTCATCAGGAAGTTGTCGAGACTGGTGTCGACATACTTCCCGCGCAGCTCGTTCTTGTCGGAAAAGCCGATCGCGTGGACCACGAAGTCGATCGTGGGCCAGCGCTGGCCGAGCGTTTCGAACGCCAGGTCGAGCGCGGCCATGTCTGATACGTCGCAGTCGAAGGTGAAATCGCTCCCCAGCTGTGCGGCGAGCGGGATGACTCGCTTGGCCAGCGCCTCGCCCTGGTAGGAAAAGGCCAGCTCGGCGCCATGCTCGTGCAGCTTCTTGGCAATGCCCCAGGCCAGCGACTTGTCGTTGGCTAGGCCCATGATCAGGCCGCGCTTCCCCTGCATCAGACCGCTCATGCGGCGTCCTCCTTCGCTTCGCGCGCTTGGGCGGCTTCCTCTTCCGGGGTCACCGCCAGCGCCGCATTCAGTTCTGCACCAACCACCATCCCTAGCCCAACCAGCCAGAAAAAGAACAGTGCGATCATCACGCCCGACAGCGCGCCATAGGTCAGGTCATAGCTGAAGAAGGTGCGCATGACCGGGGGCAGCGCCAGGGTAACGATGACCCACCAGCCGGCGGTCACCAGCGCGCCCGGCCATTTGGGATAGCGCCGCGCACGATAGGCCATGGGCGTGAGGGAATAGAACAGCACCCACAAGGTTCCGAACAGCGCTGCCGCAGTGATCAGGCGCGAGAACGAGAGCTGCGCCAGCGCCGTGTCGAGCCACGGCAAATAGGCATAGATCAGCTGCTGGGCCGTACCGATCAGGACCTGCACGATCAGTGTGACCATCAGCAGCACCACCGCCCCGATCACGATCCCGGATGTGGCCAGCCGATCAAGCCAGGCGGCGCGGGCGGGAACGGTGCCATAGGCGCGGCGCAAGAGTTCGCGGATCGCTTCGATCAGGCTGCCGACCGTCCACAGGCCGACAGCCCCCCCGGCCCACAGCAGCCAGCCGCTGCGTGCCTCGATCACGGAACGGGCTACCGGTTCGATCACCTGCGCTACCACCGGCGGCACCGCCCGCACCAGGGCATCAATCGCTGCGGCGCGCTCGGCTTCCTCGCCCAGCGCGGAAAACAGCGCCGCGCCCAGGATGAAGAACGGGAAAATCGCCAGCACCGTCATGTAGGCGAGGTTGCCGGCATGGATGGAGCCGTCGTTCCAGGTGCCGACAATCACCCGCTGCAACACTTCGAAAGTCCGGCTGCCGGGGCCAAGGCGGCGTCTCAGCCGGCCGCGGCGAGCCTCGCGTCGTCGCTGTTCGGGAGAGAGAAAGCGCAGCGGCGCCTCGCCGCTGGTGCGGCGCTCAGACACCCAGTCTGGCGCGCGGATTACCGCTGTCCTGCCACCCTTCCAGCCGCTGGGCGAGCTCGGTCAGGTCTGCCGGGAGCTGGATTTCCAAGGTTACCAGCTGGTCGCCGCGCCCGCCTGTCTTGGTCGAAAACCCCTTGCCGCCCAGCCGCATGACCGTGCCGCTGCCGGTGCCCGGCTTGACCGTCAGCATGACCGCGCCATCGACCGTAGGGCACTTGACCTTGCCGCCATGGACCGCCTCGTCCAGCGTGATCGGCAGGTCCAGCCGCACATCGTCGCCATCGCGGCGGAAATGCGGGTGGCGGTCTATCGCCACTGTGACGATCCCGTCTCCCGCTCCACCCGGCCCCGGTTCGCCCTTGCCCCTCAAACGCATCTGCGTGCCGTCTTCAACCCCGGCGGGCAGCTTGAGGTCGATCGTCTTGCCATCCGCCAGGGTGATGCGCTGGTCCTTGCGCGTGGCCGCATCGATGAACGGCACGCGCAGGCGATAGGCGACATCGGCGCCCTTCGGCGGCGGGCGCCCCTGACCCCTGAAGCCTGCACCTGCCGGGCCGCGCCGCGCGCCCCCGCCGCCGAACAGCCCGTCGAACAGGTCGCCCAGGTCGAGCCCTTCGGCACCCTGCAAATCCTCGGGCCGAAACCCGCCCTGGCCCCCAAAGCCGCCCCCGGGCCGTCCGCCGAAGCCCCCACCGTAACCGCCGCCCATCCCGGCAAAAGGATTGGCCGGGTTGCCGTCGGCATCGATTTCGCCGCGGTCGAACTGGGCGCGCTTGGCGGGGTCGGACAGCAGGTCATAGGCCTGCGTCACCTTGCTGAAGCGTTCGGATGCCTTCGGGTTGCCCTGATTGCGGTCAGGGTGCAGCTCCTTCGCCAGCTTGCGATAAGCGCTCTTGATCTCTTTTTCGGAGGCCGTGCGGGCAACGCCCAGGGTCGCGTAAGGATCACTCATGGCGTGTTAGCTAGGTGAGGCAGTGGCAAGGCGCAAGCACGCAGCCTTTCCTACTGCCCGCCGAATGCCTAAATGCGGGGCATGACCCGGCCTTTCCACTTCCCATGCAGCCCATGTGCCAGCCATCAACAGGCTGCGGGATTTCCCTTTCCAGGACCGTGTAACATGCGGTCCAAGTGTGCGGTGTGAGCGATGAACCGAGAACCTGACCAGAGCGCCATCCCGACCGGCGATCCCTTCGCCACCTTCGATGAGTGGTTTGCCGAGGCGCAAGGCGCCGAACCAAACGATCCCAATGCCATGGCGCTGGCCACCGCCACACCGGCGGGTGCGCCGTCGGTCCGCATGGTCCTGCTCAAGGGCCACGGACCGGATGGTTTCGTGTTCTATACCAATGCGCAGAGCCGCAAGGGCGGGGAGATCCGCGCCAACATGCAGGCCGCGCTGCTGTTCCACTGGAAGAGCCTGCGCCGCCAGATCCGGATCGAAGGCCCGCTGACCGAGGTCACCCCGGCGCAGGCCGACGCCTACTTCCACTCGCGCCCGCGTGTCTCGCAACTGGCTTCGGCCGCCAGCGACCAGTCACGCGCCCTGGCTGACCGGGCTGACTACTACGCACGGCTGGCCGAAGTCGAAGCGCGCTTTCCCGAAGGCAGCGTGATCGCGCGCCCGGCGCACTGGACTGGATATCGCCTGGCGCCCACCGCCATCGAGTTCTGGCTCGATCGCCCGGGCCGGATGCACGACCGCCGCCGGTTTGAGCGCACAGACGGGGTGTGGTCCAGCACCCTGCTCTACCCGTGACCCCCACCCCGCCTGCAAGCATGGCCCATGGCGCGGAACGGGGCAGCCTGACCCGCAGCGCTGCCTATGCCTCGATTGCCACGGCCCTGTTCCTGATCGGGCTGAAGGGCTGGGCCAGCTGGCGGACCGATTCGACCGCCATGCTCGGCAGCCTCGCCGACACCGCGCTTGACCTCGTCGCCAGCCTTGCGACGCTGGTCGGGGTGTGGATTGCCGCCCGCCCGGCGGATGAGACGCACCGGTTCGGCCACGGCAAGGCCGAGGCGCTGGCCGCGATCGTGCAAGTCATGCTGATTGCGGTCTCCGCCACCGGCATTGCCATGCGCGCGACTGCGCGGCTGGTCGATGGGGGCCAGACAGCGGCGGCAGAAGAAGGGATTGCCGTGTCGCTGATCGCGATTGCAGCCACGCTTGCGCTGCTGGCGTGGCAGCGCCACGTGATCCGGCGCACCGCCAGCCTCGCGATCCGGACCGACCATGTCCACTACCAGTCCGACCTCCTGCTCAATCTGGCAGTGATCGCCGCGCTGGTGCTTGACCAGTACCTCGGCTTCACCCGGGCTGACCCGCTGTTCGGCCTTGCCATCGCCGCCTGGTTGCTGTGGGGCGCGTGGCGGGCCGGGGCGGACGCGGTCGACCAGATCATGGACCGTGAATGGCCGGAGGAGCGGCGCGAGCGCTTCCTTGAAGTGCTGGCCCGCCATCCGGAGCTGCGCGGCGTGCATGATCTGCGCACCCGCAGCAGCGGGATGCACGAATTCGTTCAGTTCCATGCGTCGGTTGACCCGGCGATGAGCGTGGCCGAAGCGCACCGGGTGATGGACGAGATCGAGGCCCGGCTCGAAGCCGAGTTCCCGGGCGTGGAGGTGCTGATCCATCCCGATCCTGACGGGTTGGTGCGCGAGGAAGGCCTGGCAGCCGAGGAGCTGCTGCCGGGCGTCGCCGAAACCCCAGGAGACAAGCCGTGACTCCGCTGGCCTACTGGCACGTCGATGCCTTTGCTGACCGCCCGTTCCGGGGCAACCAGGCGGCGGTGATGCCGCTCGATGCCTGGCTGCCGGATGAGGTCCTCCAGGCGATTGCCGAGGAGAACCTGTTCGCGGAAACCGCCTTCGTCGTGCCCGATGCCAGCGGCGCAGCGGACTGGGAGCTGCGCTGGTTCACCCCGACCAGCGAAGTGCGGCTGTGCGGCCATGCCACGCTCGCATCCGGCCATGTCCTGCTGGTGCGGGACGGCGGGGATCAGCTGACCTTCCGCACCCGCCAGGCCGGGGTGCTCGAAGTGCGGCGGAGCGATGCGGGTTACGAGCTGGCCCTGCCCGCGATCCCGACCACACCGGGCGAATGGCCGGAAGCGGCTCGCCTGCTGGGGGCAGAACCCCACGAGGTGTGGCGCACGCCGGGATACAATCTGTTCCTCTATGCTGATGAAGCGGAATTGCGCGGCCTCGATCCCGACCTGCGCAGCCTTGGCGCGCTTGGCAACGAGCAGTTCATCTGCACCGCGCTGGGCACCGCAACCGATGTTGTCAGCCGGGTGTTCGTACCAGGCGGCGGGGTGGACGAGGACAGCGTGACCGGATCAGCCCACGCCGTGCTGGCCCCGTTCTGGACCGCGAAGCTGGGGCGCGGCAGCTTCACCGCGCACCAGGCCAGCACGCGCGGCGGCGATCTGGTCTGCCGCCTTGACGGGGAGCGGGTCTGGCTCGGTGGGCCGTGCGTGACGGTGGTGGAGGGCGTGTTCTACCTTACCGGATAGAGCGCCAGCACGTCGGCCAGCTCCTGCAGCAGGACCCTTCGTTGCGGTGCGTCCGAATGGCCCAGCCGGACCACGGTGACGCGCTGTTCGGGCGCAACGATCACATACTGCCCCATATGGCCGATTGCGGCGAACACCGATGGCGGGGCGCGGTCGGGAAACAGCGGATGCTCGCGCTCGCCAGTCGGGCGGTTGAGCCAGGTCTGTCCGCCATAGTGCGGGCTGCGCGGGCTGGGGTTGGTCATGAACTCGATCCACCGGCGCGGGACCAGCTGGCTGCCGCGATAGGAGCCCTTGTTGCGCAGGAACTCGCCGAACCGGGCCCAGTCGCGCGCGGTGCCGTGCATCAGGCTGCCGCCGATCAGGGTGCCGCTGGCGTCGTATTCGGCGATCATCGAGTCCATCGCCAGCGGCGCGAACACGCGCGCCCGCAAGTAGTCGTCCACCGCCCGGCGGCGGGTGTCGGGATCATCGCTGGTGGTCAGCACCCGCGCGGCGATATCGGCCAGGATCACCGTGGTGTTGCTGGAATACTCGAACTGCGCGCCCGGTTCGGCCTCGAGCGGCTGGGCTTCGGCCCAGGCGGCCATGTCGTCCCGCCCGTCGAGGAACAGCATCCGCACCTCGGACGATTTGTAGGGCGGATCGCCCGCTTCGGTATGCTCCAGCCCGGCGCGCATCTGGAGGAGCTGGCGCAGGGTGATCTCGCCGCGCGGGTCACCGGGGCGCTGCCAGTGCGGAACCGGCGGCGATTCGTCGAGCCGCAGACGACCATCGGCGACCAGCATCCCGATCATCACCGCCGTCACTGTCTTGGCCATCGACCAGCTGACGAACCGGGTCTCGGCGTCGTAGCCGGGGGCATAGCGCTCCGCCGCGATCCGGCCCCCGTTCATGATCACCACCGCGCGGGTCTCGCCCAGTTCGGGTTTGGTGAACAGGTCATCGACCTCGCGGGCGAGCTGATCGCGCGGGGCGGCCGCCTCCTTGGTCACGGCGGCCAGGGCGGCCTCGCTCAGCGGGGCCGGGGCAGCGGGCTGCTCGCTGCAAGCGGCAAGGCTTGGCAGCAGGCCCAGCATGGCGATAAGGGGCAGATAACGCACGACCATCACGCATCCCCTCGCTTAAGGAAATCCGCTTGGCAACGGCAAAACCGGCAAAGTCCCGTCGTCCGCTGGTCATTCTGGCCGCTCTTGCTGCTGCGGTGCTAGCGACCGGGTGGTACTTTCGTGCCCCGATCACCGGCTATGCCGGGGTCTCGACCGCCTACGCGGCGCGGGTGGCCTGTTCCTGCCGCCATGCCGGGGGCCGCGATCTGGAGGATTGCGCCAAGGACAAGCTGGCGGGGATGGAGCTGGTCACCCTGACCGAAGATGCGGAGGCGAAAAGCGTGACGGCCCGCTTCCCGCTCATTTCCAGCGACACCGCCAGCTGGCGCGAAGGCTATGGCTGCGTGCTGGAGCCGTGGGACGGCTGAGGATCTCGGCAAACGTATTGAGCGCAGGCGCATTGGCAAATGCGCGGTGCAATGCTTTAGGACTGCGCGCAAAGGAGAGATGCCGCGATGGATTTCCAGCTGACTGAGGAGCAGCGCGCGCTGCAGGACGCCGCCCGCGCATTCGCCCGCAGCGAATTGCCCGACTTGGCGCGCGAGATGGAGGAGAAGGACTTCTCCGTGCCGCCTGAGATGATGCGCCGCTATGGCGAGATGGGGTTCCTGGGGGTCAACCTGCCGACCGAATACGGTGGTCTCGGCCTCGGCCACCTCGAAGCGCTGCTGGTGCTGGAGGAATTCGCCCAGATTTCCAACGCAGTCGCCTTTCCGGTGTTCGAGGCGCTGGTCGGCCCGGTCCGGGCGATCGAGCGGTTCGGATCGGACGAGATGAAGGCCCGCGTCATTCCCGAAGTGACCGCTGGCGAGGCGACTGTGGCGGTTTCCATGTCCGAACCTGACGCCGGGACCGCGCTGACCGACCTCAAGACCCGCGCGGTCGATGCAGGCGACCACTTCCTGCTCAACGGCACCAAACGCTGGACCAGCGGGGCGGGCCACGCGAAATATTACGTCACTTATTGCCGTCTGTCGGATGACGATGGGGCAAAGGGCATTGGCGCGGTGCTGGTAGAGAAGGGGATGGACGGCGTCAGCTTCGGCGCGCGGGAAGAGTTGATGGGCTTCCGCGGGATCGAGACGCGCGACATCTTGCTCGACGAGGTCAGGGTGCCGAAGGAGAACCTGGTTGTGCCCGCAGGCAGCTTCGGCAAGCTGATGAGCGCTTTCGGGTTGGAGCGGTGCGGCAATGCCACCCAGGCACTGGGTGTGGCAGCGGGCGCGCTGGAGCAGGCGCTGGCCTATACCCAGGAACGCAAGGCGTTCGGCAAGCCGATCGTCGATTTCCAGGCGGTCCAGATCAAGCTGGCCGAAATGGCGATGAAGGTGGAAGCGGCGCGGCTGCTGATCTGGCGCGCGGCAGCCAATGCGGCGCACCAGCCTAACCAGCTGCCCAGCGTGTTCGAATCGAGCGTTGCCAAGTGCTTTGCCAACGAGATCGTGCGCGATGTCGCCTCCCTGGGGGTCCAGGTCATGGGCGGCTACGGCTATCACAAGGCCTACGGCATGGAGCAGCGCCTGCGCGACGGGTTCGCCTGGGGCATCGCGGGCGGCACCACCGACGTGCAGAAGACCAACATTGCCGCTGCCATGATCGGCCGGCGGTTCGACCAGCGGCGCTAGGGGCACGGGCGTGCGCGCAGGCTTAGCCGCCCGTTAATCCTTTTGCGCTAACCCTCGCCGCATGGAAAACCATGCCCGCATTCCGTTGGCCGATGCTGCTGCGGCCCGTCCCGTGACCTGGCTTGCCGGAGCTGTGACGGCGCTGGCCGTTGCCCTGATCCCGGCTGCCGCGGTCATCGCGCAGACCGGCGTCCAGCCGTTCACGGTGGCTGAAACCGGGCAAAGCTTTGCGCGTTTGCAGGATGCGGTCAACGCGATCGGAAATGGCAACGGGACGATTGCGATTGCGCCGGGCACCTACCGTGACTGTGCGGTGCAGGAAGGCGGCTCAATCGCCTTTCTTGCCACCCAGCCGGGCGCGGCGGTGTTCGATGGCGGCACGTGCGAAGGCAAGGCCGCGCTGGTGCTGCGCGGGCGCGATGCGAAAGTTTCCGGCCTCGTCTTCCGGCGCATGGCCGTGCCCGATGGCAACGGCGCGGGCATCCGGCTGGAGCAGGGCAACCTGACCGTTACCCAGACCTGGTTTGCCGACAGCCAGCAGGGCATTCTGACCGCCGATGATCCCTCGGGCCGGATCGTGATCGACAAATCAACTTTCTCCGGCCTCGGCACCTGCGAGAATTCGGCCGGGTGCGCTCATTCGATCTACATCGGCAATTACGGCCAGCTGCGCGTGACCCGCAGCCGCTTCGAACGCGGCACCGGCGGCCATTACGTCAAGGCGCGCGCCGCGCGGGTCGAGATTGCCGCCTCCAGCTTCGACGATTCCGCCGGGCGCGGCACCAACTACATGATCGACCTTCCGGCCGGCGCGGTCGGCCAGATCACCAACAACTGGTTTGTCCAGGGCCGCGACAAGGAGAATTACTCCGCCTTCATCGCGGTCGGCGCGGAAGACGTGTTGCACGGCTCGGACGGATTGCAGATCGCCGGCAACGACGCGCGGTTGGTCCCGGCATTGCGGCGCAGCACCACCTTCGTGGCAGACTGGACTGGCGACCGGCTGGCGATTGCCGACAACAATCTCGGCGCAGGGCTGAAAAGCTTCGAAAAACGCTGATGACGAATTCGACAGTCGAATTCAGCTGAGCAGGTGGCCTGAGCGGTCCCGCTTGGTGGCTAGATAGCGGGCATTGTGGGGATTGTCGGGCAGTTGGTGCGGCACCCGCTCGGCTACTGTGATCCCGGCGCCCTGCATCGCCGCGACTTTCTTCGGATTGTTGGTCATCAGCCGGACCGATCCGACCCCCAGCAGCTCCAGCATCCGCGCCGCCACCGGGAAATCGCGGGCTTCGTCGGGCAGGCCGAGACGCTGGTTGGCGTCGACCGTATCGAACCCCTGGTCCTGCAGGCGGTAGGCCCGCAGCTTGTTGACCAGGCCGATCCCGCGCCCTTCCTGCCGCATGTAGAGCAGCACGCCCCAGCCGCCGCGCCCGGCCTCGTGCGCCATCGCGTGGAGCGCGGCATCGAGCTGTGGACCGCAATCGCACTTGAGGCTGCCGAGGATATCGCCGGTCAGGCATTCCGAATGCAGCCGCACCAGCGGCGGTGCATCGCTTTGCTGCTGCCCGATCACCAGCGCAACATGCTCGCGCAGGTCGTCAGCGCTGCGGAAGGCGACGATCTCCGCAGTCTCGCTGGCGCGGACCGGCAGGCGCGCGCGGGTGACGATCCGGAGCGTGGCATGGTCCTGCCAGTGCGCGAGATCGCTTGCGCCGACGGCGACCGGCTCGCCCGCATCGGCCGGGTCGACCATGAAGGCGGGCAGGATCCCGGCGATCCGGGCCAGTTCCAGCGCCGCCTCGGCCTGCGTCTGCCAGACAATGGGCTCGGCCTTGAAGGGGCCTTTCAGCGGATTGGCGAGGTCCAGCGCCGGATCGGCCACCGGCAGCGCGCTGCGCAGGCTGAACGGTTCGCCCCCGTGGATCAGCACCGGGGCGTGCGGCACTGCCGCCTCGCGCTGGTTGGCGAGCTTGAGCGTGGCCGCGCGGGCAGCGGAGATGAGCAGGCGCGGCGCAGTGGCCAGCGTGGCGATGCCGGTCTCGACCGGCAGCAGCACCGGCCCGCCTTCCAGCGCCAGCGGCCAGCCGTGCCGCAAGGCATCGACCGCCTGTGCCACCCGGCGCGCGGGCGAAGGGCCGGATGGCGGCGCACCGTTCAGAGGGCGAACTCCGTAATCAGGGGCACATGGTCGCTTGGGCTTTCCCACCGGCGCGTTTCCTCGACGAACCGGTGACTGACCGCCTGCGGGGCAAGCTCGGGGCTGGCCCACATATGGTCGAGCCGGCGGCCCTGGTCCTTCTGCCGCCAGTAGCTGCGATAGGACCACCACGAATAGTTGCGCTCCGGCGCGGGGATCAGCTGGCGGCCCAGATCGACCCAGCCATGTGCATCGCGGAACCGGCCCAGCGTCTCGACTTCGAGCGGGGTATGGCTGACCACCTTGAGCAGCGCCTTGTGATCGTAAACGTCGCATTCCAGCGGCGCGATATTGAAATCACCGACGATCAGCGTCGGTCGGTCTAGCGCATCGGCCCAGCGGGTCATGCGTTCGAGAAAGTCGAGCTTCTGGCCGAATTTCGGGTTCACCGCCCGGTCGGCAATGTCGCCGCCGGCGGGAATGTAGACGTTCTCCAGCACCAGACCCTGTCCGGGTCCAAGCAGTTCCACACCCACGTGGCGGGCCTCGCCGTTGTCCTGCCAGTCATTGCGGGACAGTTCGCGCAAGGGAATCTGGCTGACCGTGGCGACGCCGTGGTAGCCTTTCTGCCCGTGAACCGCCTGGTGGACATAACCCAGTTCCGCCAGCGCCGCGGCCGGGAACTGGCTTTCCTGGCATTTGATTTCCTGCAGGCACAGAACGTCGGGTTGCTGCTGGCCCAGCATCCGCGCCACCTGGTCGACCCGCAGGCGCACCGAGTTGATGTTCCAGGTGGCGATCGAGAGGGTCGGGCTGGCCATGGCACGCGCGATAGGCAGGCCACGCGGGTTTGTCCAACCCGCCTTGCGGCCTTGATGCGCAGACCAGACAGCGAAAACGGCTCGCCGCTGGCGAGCCGTCTCGGGGCGCCTTGATGCGCCGGCTAAGTTTGCGAATCAGGTCAATCCGATTCGCGCTACCCTCGGATCAGGCGCACAGCACCTTGCGACCGCGACGACGGCGAGCGCGCAGCACCTTGCGGCCGCCCGGAGTCGCCTTGCGGGCAAAGAAACCGTGGCGACGGGCGCGCACGAGATTACTGGGCTGGAAAGTCCGCTTCATGATAACCTCTGGTTCAAAATAAAAAGGGCCGCCCGATAAGGCAGCCGCCTGTATGCGCCGCCCGTTAAGGCAGCAGGGCGGGCAAGTCAAGATAGGCGAGACGGGGCGCGGGCGTGGGTGTGGAGGGCGCAGTCGACTGACCGAGCCAGCCGCGCATCTCGGCCGCGCCCAGCCACTTGGCATCGTCGAACCTGACCGAATTGGTCATCGCGTAAAACGCGCGCGCCTGAGCCTCGGCCATGCCCATCTCGCGGTAATAGGCAATATATCCGGCGTGCTCGGCCGAACCGGCGGCGAACTGGTGTGCCTCGCGCCCGTCCTCGGCAATCCAGGCATGGACCGCAAACTCTGCTCCGTCGTCGATCCGGCGCTGGGTGCCTGCCAGCAGCAGTTCGACCGCGCCGGAGCGGACCGAGCCACCGGCCGGGACATGGGTGGCGATGCCTGCGGCGCGAATCATCCGCCCCAGTTTCAGGTTGGCGCGGTCGTCCTCGGTGCCGGGACACTCGATCAGTTCGAGGGTGGCAATGCCGGGATGGTCGCGCAGCAGGGCGGCGAACTGGGCGGGCGATGCCGAGTCGGTCACGCCGACCAGCGCGGCGCGGGCGGGACCGATCACCCGGAACGGGCCATAGCTGGCCAATGCCTGCCGTTCCACTGCGCGTTTGAGCGGAACGAACCGGGCGCTGCCTGCGGGCGGGGGTGCCACACGCCAACTGGCAAAGATCAGGTGGGTCAGCCCTTCCGGGCGTTCCGCCGGAGCCTGCGCCGCCACGGGCGCAGCCAGCATGGCAAGGCAGGCAAGAAGGAGCTTCGGCAATCTCATGACGCTGCTCTGCGCCCACAGCGCTTGCCGAATGGCCAACCGATATCCTTGCCAGAAGGTTGACCACGATGTTGACCGGGACTCGGGCCTTTGCGAGAAGGCGGATCGATCGCGCAATCTGCTCAGGCCCTGCCTGCGCAGACCTAAGGGGCACTTTGCGTGGTCGCACTCGTCAGGACAGTCGCCTACCTCGGGCTGGAAGCGCGCGCAGTTGAGGTCCAGTGCTCGATCGCGCCGGGCCTGCCGCAGTTCAACATCGTCGGCCTTGCCAACAAGGCGGTTGGCGAAAGCAAGGAGCGGGTCCGGGCGGCGCTCTCGGCCATGGGGCTGGCGCTGCCGCCCAAGCGGATCACCATCAACCTCTCCCCTGCCGACCTGCCCAAGGAAGGCAGCCATTACGACCTGCCGGTGGCGCTGGCCCTGCTCGCCGCGATGGGTGTGACCGACGCCGAACAGCTGGGCGATTTCGTGGCGGTGGGTGAATTGGCACTGGATGGCCGGGTGGTTCCTTCCCCCGGTGTTCTGCTTGCCGCGCTCCATGCCAGCAGCGAAGAAGCCGGGCTGATCTGCCCGGCTGCGCAAGGGACCGAGGCGCGCTGGGCCAGCGACATCCCGGTGGTTGCTGCGCCGGATCTGGTAGCGCTGCTCAACCACCTGAAGGGCACCAGCCGCCTGCCCGATCCGCCCCCGGGCGAGGTCGAGGTGCAAGCGCCGGGGCCAGACCTGAAACAGGTCAAGGGGCAGGAAGTAGCCAAGCGGGCGCTGGAGATCGCTGCAGCGGGCGGGCACAATATGCTGATGATTGGCCCGCCGGGTGCGGGCAAGAGCCTGCTCGCCTCGTGCCTGCCCGGCGTCCTGCCGCCGCTGACGTCGCCCGAGGCGCTGGAGGTATCGATGGTTCAGTCCGTCGCGGGTCTGCTCGAAGGCGGACGGATCAGCCGCACCCGCCCCTTCCGTGCGCCACATCATTCAGCCAGCATGGCGGCGCTGACCGGTGGGGGGCTCAAGGTGAAGCCGGGTGAGGTCAGCCTCGCGCACCTGGGTGTCCTGTTCCTTGATGAACTTCCCGAATTCCAGCGCGCGGTGCTGGACAGCCTGCGCCAGCCGCTCGAGACCGGCCATGTCGATGTCGCGCGGGCCAATGCTCATGTGACCTTTCCGGCACGGGTGCAGCTGGTCGCGGCGATGAACCCGTGTCGGTGCGGGCATCTGGGTGATCCTGCGCTGGCGTGCTCTCGTGCCCCGCGCTGCGCCGCCGACTATCAGTCGCGCGTCTCCGGCCCCCTGCTCGACCGGATTGATCTCCACGTTGAGGTCGACCCGGTCAGTGCCGCCGACCTGGCCCTGCCGCCGCCTGCCGAAGGCAGCGCCGAGGTCGCGGTGCGGGTGGCGCGGGCGCGCAGCGTCCAATCAGGCCGCAGCGCACAAAGCGGGGCGCGGACCAATGCCGAACTGGAGGGTGAGGCGCTCGAACGGTTTGCGACGCCGGACGAACCGGGGCGGCTGCTGCTGATGCAGGCTGCCGAGGCGATGCGGCTGAGTGCTCGAGGCTACACGCGGATGCTGCGGGTGGCCCGCACGATTGCGGACCTGGCCGGGGTCGAGCAGGTCGGCCGACTGCACGTGGCCGAGGCGCTCAGTTACCGGCGGCAGGCGCCGCGGGCGTAAACGAAGGCCTATTCCGCCGCCTTGATTCGCGGGTCTTCGGCGTAGTTGCCCAACGCCAGATGTTCGGCCGTGACCGCTTGGGTTCCATCGGCGCGCAGGCCCAGAGTTTCTGGTTTGACCAGGCGCAGGTCGGCCGGGCCGAGAATGCGGCCGTCGTGGGCCAGGATCGACACCGGGCCGATCGGCAAGCGGTCCTGCTCGTCGACCAGGACCGGGTTTTCGACCACTTCATGGCCGTACTTCTGGCCCCACTGGCGCAGCGCCAGCATCGCCGGGAGCAGGTCGAACCCCTTCTCCGTCAGCCGGTATTCGATCCGGCGGCGATCATCCGCACAAGGCGCGCGGTCAAGGATGCCGTGTTCAACCAACCGGGCCAGACGATTGGACAGGATGTTGCGCGCGATGCCCAGTTCGCTCAGGAACTCCTCGAAGTGGTGCAGCCCGTTGAAGCAGGCGCGCAAGATCATGAAGCTCCAGCGCTCGCCCATCACTTCCAGTGCTTCTGGCAGCCCGCAGGCAGTCAGATCACGCAGCGGCTCTCGCAATTCACCCATTGGCATTCCTTCCCCGCCCAGTCCTAGCGCGTTCTTCTGCTTCGCCAAACCGAAACTAAGTTTTTAGTTGCAACTTGAAATGTACTGCATTAGGTAGTGATTCGCAACTGGTTGTGATTCAAGCCCTGAAACACCGCCAGCCAAGCCCCCGATTGACAGACAGGAATGCGACCCATGACACTCACTCTTCCCCGTTTCCGCAACCTGGCCGCGCTCGGCGCTGCCGTGCTCTACACCTCGGTCACCTTCGGTGCGGTCGTGGCACCTTCGCCGGCTGCGGCGCAGGCGCCGGGCGCCTTTTATACCGCCGAACTGATCACTCCGGCCAAGGATGCCCGGGTCATCGGCGGGGGCGTTGTGTGGCGCTGCGAAGGCACCAGCTGCGTCGCCCCGCGCGGGACCTCGGCTCCGGCCTCGATGTGCCGCAAGCTGGCCCGCGAAGTCGGCACCATCGCCAGCTTCTCGGCCAAGGGTGAGGCCTTGGCCGACGACAAGCTGGCCAAGTGCAACGCTTGATTACCGGGCCAGCTTTCCAGGCCTGATTACCAGTTAACCCCCCGTCCTCTCCATCACGGGTGGCACTCGGCCTCCGGAGCGCGGCTCCGGGGGCCGTTTTTTATCCGTCGATGAGGCCGCGTCCGGCAAGATCCCGCCTGAGGGCACCAGCATCGGAGAAATGGTGGACCTGCCAGCCCAGCGCAGCTGCTGCGGCGATGTTGGCGGCATTGTCGTCAACAAACAGCATGCTCTCGGCCCGGTGGCCAAAACGCTGTTCTGCCAGCCGGAAGATCGCCGGATCGGGCTTGGCCAGCTTCTCCACACCCGACACGACAATGTCGCGGAAGCGGTCGAACACCGGCGCGGTCGGGCGGAACATGGCCCAGAACTCGGCGCCGAAGTTGGTGATCGCGTATAACGGACGCCCAGCCGCGGCGAGCTGCTCAACCAGTTCGAGGCTGCCCGGCACCGGCCCCGGGACAGTTTCGTTGAATCGCGCCGCATAGGCGGCGATCAGGTGGGCATGGTCCGGGAACTGGGCCTGCCGTTCCGGTACCATCTCCGCCAGCGGTCGGCCCGCGTCATGCTGGAAATGCCATTCTTCGGTCACGACGTGGGCAAGGAACCAGTCCAGCTCGGCCTGATCAGCGATCAGCTTGGCGAACAGCGCCCGCAGTTGCCACTGGTAGAGCACCCGCCCGACATCAAACACCACTGCATCGACTGGCTGCAAGGGGCGGCTCCCTACGCAAACGGCCCGCGCTCCGCTGGGGAGGCAGGCCGGGTGTCTGCCCGGACACGGCCGGGCGGTCGCAGGCTGAATCAGCCCTGTCGCGCCTTGAACCGGCGATTGGTCTTGTTGATCACATAAGTCCGGCCACGACGACGGATCACGCGGCAATCCCGGTGGCGATCTTTCAGCGACTTGAGGCTGTTGCGGATTTTCATTGGTCTATCCCGGAAACAAATCCGGCACCGGAACGCGTGTCCGATGCCGCACAATTGAAGCGTGCCACTAGGCGGTGTCGGGTCTTGAGTCAACCGTTCGCGCGTATCGCGGCGAGCCGTTCTTCCCACCCCAGCGCATGGGCGACAATGGTGTCGAGATCGGCATGGCGCGGCTGCCATGGCAGAGTCGCGCGCAGCAGCGCCGGGTCGGATACCAGCGCACCCGGATCGCCCACCCGGCGGGGTTCCATCCGCCGCTCGATTCGCTTGCCCGAGACGCGTTCGACCGCGTCGAGCACCTCCAGCACCGAGAACCCGCGGCCATAACCGCAGTTCATCCGCAGCGACCGAGCAGGTTCGGCGATCAGCGCCTCAAGCGCCAGGACATGGGCATCGGCCAGGTCGGAGACATGGATGTAGTCGCGCACGCCGGTGCCATCGGGCGTGTCATAGTCGGTGCCGAACACCGCAACATGATCGCGGCTGCCGAGGGCCGCCTCGACCGCGACCTTGATCAGGTGGGTGGCCCCGGCGGTTGACTGGCCGGTGCGCCCTGCAGGGTCAGCGCCGGCCACGTTGAAGTACCGCAGCGCGCAGTGGTTCATGGCATGGGCAGCCGAGACATCGGCCAGCATCCGCTCGGTCATCAGCTTGGACCAGCCATAGGGGTTGATCGGCACCTGCGGGGTCTGCTCGGTCACGCTGGGCGTATCAGGCATGCCGTAAGTCGCAGCGGTCGAGCTGAAGATGAAATGCGGGATGCCTGCCGCAACAGCTGCGGCAATCAGACTGCGGGTCCGGGCGGTGTTGTTGTCGTAGTACTTGAGCGGATCGGCAACCGATTCGGGCACCACCACCGAACCGGCAAAATGCATGATCGCGGCCGTGCCCTGCTCGGCGAAGATTCGCGCCACCAGCGCCTCGTCGGCAATATCGCCCTGGTAGAACGGCACATCGCGCGGCACGGCAAAGCGGAAGCCGGTTACCAGATTGTCGATCACCGCCACCGGCCAGCCTGCGTCACGCAGCGCGAGCACGGCATGGCTGCCGATATATCCGGCACCGCCGGTCACCAGTACGGGAATCCTGTCTGTCGTCATGCCGGCCAGACCTAGCGCAAAAGGGCAAGGCAATGGTTAATCCATCGTCGTGGGGTTAATCCATCCTGCTGGCGCGCGCATTCGCATAGGTCTAGACAGGCGGCAAAGGAGTCGCCCGATGAATACCTCTGCTCTGATTGCCGCCACGGTGCTGGCGCTGGCTGCGTCCGGATGCGCCACAACCGGGCAGGTCGGCCCCGCCGAAGTGACCCGGTTCATCGCCCCTGACGCCGCCGCGCGGCTGGGACAGGGCACCGTCTTCGTCGAAAGCGCACCGGGCCAGGATGGCGATTCGCTGGCGCTCACGCCCTACAAGGCGGCGGTGGCACGGGAACTGACGCGGCTCGGTTACCGCGAAGCACCGCGCGAGATGGCGAGCCAGGTGGCGCAGGTCCGGCTCGAGCAGTTCGTTGCAGGCGACGATGGGCTCCGGCGCGGACCGGTCAGTGTCGGGGTGGGCGGTTCGACCGGCACATTCGGCTCCGGCCTTGGCCTCGGTATCGGGATCAACCTTGGCGGCGGGCGCAAGCGTGACGAACTGGTGACCCGGCTTGGCCTGATGATCCGTGACAAGGCGAGCGGCGCGACATATTGGGAAGGCCGCGCGCAATTTTCGGTAAGCCCTGATTCACCCCTGGCTGCTAGCGAGGCCAATGCGCATGCGCTGGCCGGGGCCTTGCTAAAGGATTTTCCGGGCGCAAATGGCGAAACCGTCGAAGTGCCGGTAACCAACCTGCCAAAGTGAAAGTGACCCCGTGAACGCCATCCAGATCGACGCCGAATTCGACAGCGGCAATATCGAGGTGCTGTCGATTGACGGCACCCGGGCCACGCTGGCCGTGCGCGCGGACCACATGTCCGACTTCCGGCAGTGGTTCCATTTCCGCGTTGCCGGTGATGCCGGGCAGGGGGTGACCTTGCGGATTACCGGGCTGGAGGGTTCGGCCTATCCGCTGGGCTGGCCCGGCTACAACGCGCGGGTATCGGAAGACCGGGAGTTCTGGTCGGCCGCAGCGACTCGTTACGATCCGGCCGAGGATGGCGGGACATTGACCGTGGATCATGCGCTGACCACTGGCATCGCCTGGTTTGCCTATTTCGCGCCCTATTCGATGGAGCGGCACCATGATCTCGTGGCCCAGGCGGCCGCAAGTGACGCAGTGGCATACCGCCGTCTCGGCACCACGCTGGACGGACAGCCGATCGATTGCCTGACCTTCGGCGAAGGCGAGACAGTGGTGTGGCTGACCGCGCGCCAGCATCCGGGCGAAACCCAGGCCGAGTGGTGGATGGAAGGGATGCTCGACCTGATGACCGACCCCGCCAGCGCGGTGGCGCGCGAGCTGCGCCGCCGGTGCACCTTCCATGTCGTGCCCAACTGCAATCCCGACGGATCACGCCGGGGCCACTTGCGAACCAATGCGGCGGGGGTGAACCTCAACCGCGAATGGGAAAGCCCGGGCGCAGACAAATCGCCCGAAGTGCTCGCCATCCGCAATGCCATGGACCTGACCGGAGTCGATTTCGCCATGGACGTACACGGGGACGAGGCGATCCCCGCCTGCTTCCTGGCCGGTTACGAAGGCATTCCCGGCCTGTCGCCCGAACATCTGGAACAATTTACCCGCTACCGCGCGATCCTGGCCCGCCGGACGCCCGATTTCCAGCAGGCCAGGGGCTATCCGGTTTCGGCTCCCGGCAAGGCCAACATGACCATGTGCACCACCCAGGTCGCGCACCGCTTCGGGGCCTGCGCCATGACGCTGGAGATGCCTTACAAAGACCATGATGATGCGCCTGATCAGGCCCAGAACTGGAGCCCGGAACGCTGCCGCCAGTTGGGCGCGGACTGCATGGGTGCGCTACTGGAGTGGCTCGACGCCGCAGACTGAGACGGGCCTGACTGAGACGGGACCGACTTAGACGAGGCCGACTGAGGCGCGTTAGCCGGTCAGGCCGAGTTCGGCCATGGCCGCCGCGCGCAGGGCGGGCAGGGATTCCTTGTCAGCTAGAGCCGCGGCGAGATCGGTATCGGCCTCGGCCAGACCGGCCTTGCGCTCGGTGATCTCGCCGTCCCATTTCTCCACTTGGGCACGGGCCTGGACGACCCGGGTCCGCGCCGCCGCATTGTCTGGCCTGCCCGCGAGCGCGGCTTCAGCGTCGGCCAGCGTCTTGACGGCTTTCGCATGCCGCGTCTGGGCCTTGGCGAGGCGCGTGCCGTGGAATTCCTGCCGCATTGTCGCGTTCTGGATCCGATAGGGCAGCACGTCCCCCGGTTCATGACAGAATTGCGCCACCGGTCCGGAATAGGATGACCCGTCCTCCAGATTCAGCGAGCGCAGTTTCCACGCCCCTGCGCGGCGCACGAACAAGGCGTTGTAGACCCCCACGGTCCGCCCGGCTGTATCGCGCACCGCCCACTGGCCGAGGGCCGAGGCATCGAGGTAGGAACGGTGGAACGCGTGGGGCTGCTCGGCCAGCACTGTTCCGGTGGCGGCCAGGGGATCACTACCGAGGTCGAGCGTCTTGCGGTCGAGCCGGGTCGCGCCATTTGACCAGGCGGTCTTCTTGTCGAGATGGAAAAACGCCGAGCGCGGCGAGCTGGCTGATTGCATGGCTTTGAAGTAGCCGTGCAGCTGGGCGTTGGCCGGGCCGAGCGCCTCGACCCGCTCGCTCTCGACCGGCGGGGTACCGCGCATGCACGCCGCCTCATTTGCGGCCGCCTGCTGCTGGGCCATCATGTTGCCGACTATCTCGCCGATCCACGCCTGGGCCATGGCCGGTTGCGGCCCGCTGGCCGCCAGCGCTGCGGAAACGGCCACCACGATTGCCTGCCGGTTGTTCATACGCGCACCCCCCGGTCTGCCAGCTGGGCCACTATCGCCACAACCCTCTGCCGGGCAAGCTCTATTCCAGCTGGGCCGGGCCGAAGGCGTGGGGCAGCAGTTCGGACAGGCGGATCCGCCTGATCTCGTCCGGACCGACGCACAGCACCACCGGGTTGGTGCCGCCAAGCTGGGCCAGTTCGTTGAGCACCTGGCGGCAGCGGCCGCACGGGGTGATCGGTTCGGCGCCCGGGCCGGTCACGGCAACGGCCTCCAGCCCCTCGCGCACCCCGTCAGCCATGGCTTTCGCCACCGCGACCGTTTCCGCGCACAGGGCAAGGCCGTAGCTGGCGTTCTCGATATTGGTGCCGGTCACCACGCGGCCATCAGCGAAGTGCAGCGCGGCGCCGACCGCGAACTTCGAATAGGGTGAATAGGAACTGCGGGCCGCATCGCGGGCGGCGGCGATCAGATCGTCATCGGTCATGGCTGTCCCATACCTTGCCTCAGGGTCTCGCCACAACCCAGCCGACCGGCGCTTCGGCGGCTTCGCTGGCCAGCGCCTCATTGGCGGTCCACAGCAACCACGGCCGCTTGGCGTAGGTCGGCTCGATCCGGGTACCGGTGACCCACAGGTTGCGTTCGATCCGGGCGGCGACCGGATGCCGCTCCTCGAAGTCCTCGCTGACCATCAGGATGGCCGGTTTCCCTGCGTGGAGCTCGATCTGGTTGATCAGGGTCATCAGTTCGCTGGCCACCGCCGCTTCGGGTACCGGTGCAGTGCACGAATCGACGGTCCGGTCGAGCGCGATCGCTGGCGGGAGCAGTCCCGCCCCGCGCGGAACCATGGTGACGAAATTGGCCGATTGCCCACCTGCCATGGTGCACGGATCAAACCGGTGGACCGCGCCGACCTGCAGCCCAGCCTCCCGCGCTGCGGCCAGGTTGCGGGCGAATCGCGTGCTCTTGCGCGATGCGCCATCGCTCGCTTCAAGATAGGCAAACCCGGCCCCCAGGGCAGCTACCGTCCGGAAGCTCAGGTCTCCCACGCGATCGCCGACCAGTACGCCCTGGTCAGGATAGGTGCCGCTGTCCGGCGTCCAGTGGGTGACGTGCCACCACAGCCATGCGCCGCCCGCCAGTGCTGCCAGAACCAGCAGCGCCAGCGCACGCAGGCCCCAGCCCGATCCCTTGCGTTTGCGACCCATGAAATTCCCGTCCGGGCGCTTTCTGCCCGCCCTTCAATCAACCCTTGATGTGCAGCACGCAGATCAGCGTGAACAGCCTGCGCGCGGTGGCAAAGTCGGTTTCGACCTTGCCCTCCAGCCGTTCGAGCAGCAGCTCGGCTGCTTCATTGTGGATGCCCCGGCGGGCCATGTCGATGGTTTCGATTTCCGTCGGCGTGGCCTTGCGAATCGCCTGGTAATAGCTGTCGCAGATGGCGAAATATTCGCGGATCGGGCGACGGAACCGGGCAAGGCCGAGCAGCAGCATCTCGAGCGGGTTGTCCGCTTCGTCCCGGATATCCAGCGCCAGACGCCCGTCTTGCACCGCCAGCCGCAGGCGATAAGGGCCATTGTGCCCGGCAGCGATCGCGCGGGACGGCTTGAAGCTGTTTTCCTCGATCAGATCGAAGATCGCCACCCGCCGCTCCTGCTCGACATCGGCGTTGCGCCACAGGATGGTATCCTCGTCGAGAGCGATGTGGCTGATGCGCCAGGTGGGAAGCGAAGCGGTCATGTCAGGACCCGCTTTCGCAGATGCGAAGGGGCCGGGGCAAGTGTTTCGATAGTCCTCCCCGATATCCACAAGGGGCCTGCGGCAAACCTGCACCGTCATGCCTTGCGATGCGGCCTGCCTGCGCCCACAAAGCAGGCTATGGCTGACCAGCACGTTCTCATCCGGCCCGAATCGGGCACCCTCCCGCAGGGGCGGAGCCTGCCCGCCAATATCGAGGCTGAAGCGGCCTTCCTGGGGGCCGTGCTGATCGATAATTCGGTGATCGAGGAACTGCCCGTGGCACTGCGGGCAGACCACTTCTTCGAACCGCTGCACCAGCGCATCTATGACCGGGTGGTGACCCTGATCGATCGCAATGCGGTGGTCACGCCGGTCACGCTCAAGCCCTATTTCGAAGCCGATCCGGCGATGCGGGAACTGGGGCAGGAACTGGGCGGGGTGACTTACCTGGTGCGCCTGACTGCTGACGGGCACGGCCTGCTCGCCCCGCGCGAACTGGCCCAGCAGATCTATGACCTGGCCTTGCTGCGCCAGCTCGTCACCGTCGGGCGCGAACTGGTCGAAGGGGCGCTCGATACCTCGCAGGATACCTCGCCCAAGGAACGGATCGAGCAGGCCGAGGCTGATCTCTACCGGGTCGCCGAAGGGGCGACCTCCAGCAGCGAGGCGTTGAGTTTCAAGGAAGCGTCGCTGAACGCGCTGGGCCTGGTCCAGGCCGCCCTCAATTCCGGGGGCAAGTTTTCCGGCAAGACCACCGGGCTCGATTCGATCAATGAAAAGACATCCGGCCTGCACAATTCCGACCTGGTGATCCTGGCCGGGCGGCCGGCCATGGGCAAGACCTCGCTCGCCACCAATATCGCCTTCAACTGCGCGCAGCGGTACATGGATGACCGTGCCGCAGGCATCGAGAAATCAGCCGGGGCGCCGGTCGCCTTCTTCAGCCTCGAAATGAGCGCCGACCAGCTCGCCACCCGCATCCTGGCCGAGCAGGCGGAGATATCCAGCGAGATGCTGCGGTCGGGCAAGCTGTCGCGCGATGAATTCCAGCGCCTGTCCTACAAGAGCCAGGATCTGCACGAACTGCCGCTTTACATCGATGATACCCCGGCGCTGACCATCGCCGGGCTGCGCGCCCGCGCACGGCGGCTGAAGCGGCGGCACGATATCGGGCTGGTGGTCGTCGATTACCTGCAACTGCTGCAAGGGTCGGGCCGGGCCAACGACAACCGCGTCAACGAGATTTCCGAGATCAGCCGCGGCCTCAAGACCCTCGCCAAGGAACTGCACGTGCCGGTGATCGCGCTGTCGCAGCTCAGCCGTGCAGTAGAAAGCCGCGAGGACAAGCGCCCGCAGCTGGCTGACCTGCGCGAATCCGGTTCGATCGAGCAGGACGCCGACATGGTCTGGTTCATCTTCCGGGAAGAGTACTACCACAACGCCTCCAAACCAGACATGCCCGATGCGACCAGCTCGGAAGAGGCGCAGCGCAAGTATCGCGAATGGGAAGAACGGCACGAACAGCTGGTTGGCAAGGCGACGCTGATCGTGGCCAAGCAGCGTCACGGTTCGACCGGTAATGTCCCGCTCCACTTCCAGAGCGAGTTTACCAAGTTCAGCTCGCCGGCAACCCGCGAATATCCCGATTACGAGTGACGCTCACAGACCGAGGTTGAGTCGGCGGCTGACCGTGTAATCGACCACTGTTACCAGAAACCAGGACAGGCCCCAGCGCAGGCGGTTCCAGACCGTGGCCCGGCGGCGATGCTCGGGAAGCAGGATCTCCTCCGAATAGGGCAGGTGTCCGGAGACAAAGGCCCGCATCCGCTCGGCCAGGGCGGCATCCTCGATCCGCAGCATCAGCTCCAGGTTGAGGAACAGGCTGCGCATGTCGAAATTGGCGCTGCCGATATAGGTCACATCGTCGATCACGATCAGCTTCGTGTGCAGTTTGCAGGGACTGAATTCCCAGATCTGCACCTTGCGCTTGAGCAGGTAGGTGTAGAGCGAGCGGGTGGCGCCGATGGTTGCGGCGTTATCACTCTTGCCCGCCAGCACTAGCCGTGCCTGCCCGCTGCGCCCGATCCGGGCAATCCGCCTGAGCAGCCCCGCTGAAGGGGAAAAATAGGCCATCACCATGTCGAGACGGCTCCCGGTGCGCAGATCCTGCCCCACGTGCCGCGCCCAGCCGGAAAGGCCTTCGGTCGGGCCGCCGATCAGCAGGCGGACCGGGCCGCTGCCTCCGTCCCATCGTCGAACCTGGCGGCGGATCGCGAGCAGCTGCTGCCTGGGATTGGCCAACCAGTTTTCCAGCGCGCCATACCAGCGGAGAAGTTCCCCGACCGCTGACCCCTCCAGCCAGATGCCAAGGTCGCGCCAGCCATTGCTTTCCGGCGGCTCGAAATAGGCGTTCTCGATGTTGAACCCGCCGATCATCGCCCGCTCCCCGTCGGCGATCGCCATCTTCTGGTGGTTGCGGATCAGGTAACGCCGCCCGAAGCGCGGGGTGAACACGTGGTACTGGCCACCGGCAGCACGGAATGCGGCAAAGAACGGCGAATCCTCGTCGGCCGCGGCACCGAACCCGTCGACGATCAGGCGCGTGTCGACTCCCCTGTCAGCGGCCGCGATCAGCGCATCGCGCACCTGCACCCCGGCTTCATCTTCCAGGAAGATGTAGAAGCATAGCCGCAGGTTCTGCTGCGCACCATGGATCAGGGTCAGCAGGGCCTGGAGGCGGTCCTTGCCGGCCGGAAAGAAGGTCAGCGCCTGCCCTTGGGCGGTCAGCGCGAACGGTTCCTCGTCGCGGAATGCCGACGGCAAGGCCTGGAGCGGGGCCTGGTGCGGAACGGGTTCGCCGGTCATCCGGGCCTGTCTAGCCGACCTTGGCCGTAACGCGCAATTTCTTGACTCGGCCGAGGGAGCGCACTACGGCGCAGCCCTTCTCACATCCCTTGATTTGCTGGAGTGCCCTATGGCGCGCGTTACTGTCGAAGATTGCGTCGACAAGGTTCCCAACCGTTTCGATCTCGTCCTGCTGGCAGCCCAGCGGGCGCGCGAGATTTCTGGCGGTGCCGAGCTGACCATTGACCGTGACCGGGACAAGAATCCGGTCGTGGCCCTGCGCGAAATCGCCGAGGAAACGATTGCTCCGCGTGACCTCTACGAAGCGGCTGTCGTCAACCTGCAGAAGATCCTGCCCGACGATGAGGACGAGGCTGATGAAATCGGTTCGCTCAGCCAGTCGGCTGAAGCGCTGCGGATCACTGCTGCGGCACCTGCCCGATCGAACTCGCTCGGCGTCGATTACGACGGCTGAGGCCTGCCTGCCTCGCAAATGATAAAAGGCCGCCTCAGGGCGGCCTTTTTCGTTGGGCTTGCGCCCGGAGCCATTCCGTCTGACACTGCCATGGCGCGGACGGCGCGTCATCATGGCAGAGAGGACCGGGCGAATGGCGGTGATTGCGGTCTACAGCGTGAAGGGCGGGGTCGGGAAGACCACGCTGGCAGCGAACCTGGCGTGGTGCTGCGCTGAGCTGGGCGGCCAGCGCACCTTGCTGTGGGATCTCGATGCTGCGGGGGGCGCAGCGTTCCTGACCGGGCTCGATGTTGGCGGAAAGAAGCGAGCGGGCGGCGTGTTCGCCCGTGATCGCGATCCGGCCAGCGTGATCCGCACCACGGCCTATCCCCTGCTCGATGTCCTGCCCGCGGATGACAGCCTGTGGGCGCTGGACCGCCAGCTTACCGCGCTCGGTAAAAAGCGGCGGCTGGCCAAGCTGGCGGAAGATCTAGGCCGGACCTACCCCCGGATCGTGCTCGATTGCCCGCCGGTGCTCAACGAAGTGAGCGCCCAGGCGCTGCGCGCGGCCGATCTGGTGGTGGTGCCGCTGCCCCCGTCGCCGCTGTCCGCCCGCGCGTTCGATCTGGTGGCGGAGGCGGTGCGTGAAACCGGCAAGGGGCACCCGCCGATGCTGCCGGTGCTGTCGATGGTCGACCGGCGGCGCGCGCTCCACCGGGAAGCGATGGAGGCCAACCCGGGCTGGCCGGTGATCCCGTGGTCGAGCGCGATCGAGCAATGTGCGGTCAGGCGTGCCCCGGTGGGCACCTTCGCGCGCTCGTCGCCCGGCGCGCGCTGCATCGCGGCGCTGTGGCAGGGGATCGAGCGCAAGCTGGCGGGCAAATAGCTGCTTTCGCAGGCGCGAAGAATGTCCCTATACAGGGCGTTGGGCGGTCCACGAGGGTGCGGGCGATGAGCGGATTGGGCGAGGGCATCGGCACAGTGATCGAAGGCGGGCTGCTTGGCCGCGCGGTTGAGCCGGGTGCGGGCGATGGACAGGGCCAGTCTGGCACGGCTGCGGCCTGCGCCAACTGCGGCACCGGAATCACCGGCAAGTTCTGCCCCGAATGCGGCCAGAAAGCGCACATCCACCGCAGCCTCGCGGCGGTCGGGCATGACATCATGCACGGCGTGCTCCACCTTGATGGCAAGCTGTGGAACACCCTGCCGCTGCTGGCCTTCAAGCCGGGCAAGCTGACCCGCCGCTATGTCGACGGGGAGCGGGCGAAGTTCGTCAGCCCGATGGCGATGTTCCTGTTCACTGTTTTTGCGATGTTTGCCGTGTTCCAGATGGTCGGTGTGACGGCGCCGAGTTCCGCCATGACGGGGGTGATCGATGGCCTCACCGACAATTCCGTTGTGGAGAAGAGAATCCAGCAACAGATCACCACGCTGGAACAGGAACGCGATAGCTTGGCAAAGGGCAACACGCGGCGCGAGGAGATCGATGCCGAGATAGCTGTTCTTGGCAAAATGATTGGCGCGGATACCGAAACGACCGCCGAAGGACAAACCAGAATCTCACTTGGCGGAGAGAGCAGCATTGTTCTTGAACAAAGCGACAGAGATGTATTTGGCGGTGCCATCATCAAGAAATGGCGCGAAAATCCGAGCCTTATGCTCTACAAACTGCAATCCAACGGGTACAAGTTCAGCTGGTTGCTGATCCCACTATCGGTACCGTTCCTGTGGCTGATGTTCGCGTGGCGACGCCAGTTCAAGGCTTACGATCACGCGGTGTTCGTCACCTATTCGCTCAGCTTCATGTCACTGTTGTTCATCGTGATGTCGTTGTTGGGAGTGATGCCGGGAGAGTGGGGCTCAGCGATCGCGTTTTTCCTGCTGGTTATCGCCGCCCCTCTGCACCTCTACAAACAGCTGCGCTATGCCTATGGCCTGTCGCGCTTTTCAGCGATGTGGCGGTTTTTCGTCCTGCAGTTCTGTATCATGATCGTGCTGGTGATGTTCCTGCAAGCGCTTTTGATTCTCGGCGCCTTTTGAGCACTTAACGCGGCAAGCAAAAAGGCGCCCGGATCGCTCCGGACGCCCCTGTAATCAGCATCAGGTCGATCAGGCCCCCAGCGGCGCTTCGTCGCCCTTGGGCCCTCCGAACTTGCGGCCTGCCTTGGGGATGGAGGCGCCGGCCACCGGGCGCAGCGCTGGCTTCTGCGGTTCGCTCGGGCGGTCGATCTTGCCGTCGTCGAGCAGCTGCTTGATCTCGTCCCCGGTCAAAGTTTCGTATTCAAGCAGCGCCTGAGCCAGCAGGTGGAGCTTGTCCTCCTGGGTGGTCAGGATATTGGTCGCACGCTTGTGTGCACCTTCGACCAGGTCCTTGATCTCGCGATCGATCAGCTTGTTGGTCTCGTCCGAACCCATCGTTCGCATCGACTGGCCCATGCCGAGGTAGCCTTCGTTCTGCTCCTCGTACTGGAGCGGCCCGAGCTTTTCCGACATGCCCCACTTGGTCACCATGTTGCGGGCGAGCTTGGTGGCATACTGGATGTCGCTGCTGGCACCCGAGCTGACCTTGGAATGGCCGAAGATCAGTTCTTCCGCCACGCGGCCGCCCATAGCCACGGCGAGGTCCGCATGCATCTTGTCGCGGTGATAGGAGTAGTTGTCCCGCTCCGGCAGCCGCATGACCATGCCCAGCGCACGGCCGCGCGGAATGATGGTGGCCTTGTGGATCGGGTCGCTCGCTTCTTCGTTCATGCCGACCAGGGCGTGACCTGCCTCGTGGTAGGCGGTCATCTTCTTTTCGTCATCGGTCATGACCATGCTGCGCCGCTCGGTGCCCATCATGACCTTGTCCTTGGCGTCCTCGAACTCCTGCATCGCAACCAGCCGCTTGTTGCGGCGCGCAGCGAGCAGGGCCGCCTCGTTGACGAGATTGGCAAGGTCCGCGCCGGAGAAGCCCGGAGTGCCGCGCGCGATCGTGCGCGGGTTGACGTCGGGCGCCAGCGGCACCTTTTTCATGTGCACGCCAAGGATCTTCTCGCGCCCATCGATGTCCGGGATCGGCACCACGACCTGTCGGTCGAACCGGCCCGGGCGCAGCAACGCAGGGTCGAGCACATCGGGGCGGTTGGTGGCGGCGATGATGATGATGCCTTCGTTGGCTTCAAAGCCGTCCATCTCGACCAACAACTGGTTGAGGGTCTGCTCGCGCTCGTCGTTCGAATTGCCGAGGCCATGCCCGCGGCTGCGGCCGACCGCGTCGATTTCGTCGATGAACACGATGCAGGGCGCGTTCTTTTTGGCCTGTTCGAACATGTCGCGCACGCGGCTGGCGCCGACGCCCACGAACATTTCGACGAAGTCGGAACCGGAAATGGTGAAGAACGGCACGCCCGCCTCGCCCGCTATGGCGCGCGCCAGCAGGGTCTTGCCGGTGCCGGGGCTGCCGACCAGCAGCGCGCCCTTGGGAATCTGGCCGCCCAGCTTGGAGAAGCGGCTCGGATCGCGCAGGAACTCGACGATTTCCTCCAGTTCCTCGCGGGCTTCGTCGATCCCGGCGACATCGTCGAAGGTCACCCGGCCCTGCTTCTCTGTCAGCATCTTGGCCTTGGACTTGCCGAAGCCCATTGCCCCGCCGGCCCCGCCGCCCTTCTGCACCTGGCGCAGTGCGAAGAAGGCGATGCCGAGGATCAGGACGAAGGGCAGCGACTGGACGAGGATGGCAAGCCAGATGTTCATCCGCTCCGGCGCGGTACCCGAATAGTCCACTCCGTTCTGGTCGAGCAGGTCGGTCAGGCGGGTGTCGGTCGCCACCGGGGTGGTCGAAAAGGTCTCGCCGTTCTTGAGCGTGCCGGTGATCCGGTCAGGGGCAATGGTCACGTTCTTGACAAGCCCCTGCTCGACCTGGCCGCGGAACGCGGAATAGCCGATCTCGCTGCCGGTGGTCTGCCCGGCATTGCCGAACATCGAGATCATCATCACCAGAGCCAGAAACACCCCGCCCCAGATCATCAGACTGCGCACCCAGGGGTTGGGACCTTCGGGCCCCTGCTGGTTCGGCTCGCGATTCTCGCTCATTGCACAGTGTCCTTTCGTCTGACCCAATGTAGGCGCAGCCGGGCGAATGGCAAGTTGATGCGTCTGGCGCCGCTTGCGGCAATTTTGCGATTACGGTTATCGGCCATAGGCACGCAGGAAGACCTCCACCGCGCCTTCGATGCGGGCGGCATCGCGGTCCGGATCGGGAGGAGCACCGAACCGGCGCTCAAGGTCGCCCATCCCCTTGCAGAGCGAGACAAATTGTTCGGCGGCCAGCTCATGGTCGGCGATGGCCAGCTCGCCTGCCGCGTCCAAGGCCTTTAGCAGCTTGGTGAAGGCGGATTTCATGCGCGACGGCCCGGCGGCCAGAAAGGCACGCCCGACTTCGGGCTCGTGCTCCGTTTCGGCGGCGATACGCCGTTCGAACTGCACCATCTCTGGGCGGGAAAGGAACACCATCATCGCCTCACCGATTGCGATCAGTCGCTGATGCAGATCGCCGTTCGCCATCCCGTCGAGACTAAAAGCCCCGCGAATCTTCTCGCACTCGCGCTCGACCGAAGCGGTGAACAGCCCCCGCTTGTCCGTGAAGTGGTTGTAGATGGTGACTTTGGATACGCCAGCATCGGCTGCGACCTGCTCGATTGAGGTCGCGGCGTATCCAATCTCAAAGAAGCTGTGTGCAGCTGTCTCCAGAATCGCCTGATGCTTGGCCACGTCGAACGGCCTAATCGGTTTCTTTTCGATACCCATTGACAAATTGAACGGCTCCGTTCACTTGAACGCTACCGTTCACTCATGAACTTGTGTTGACGTTCCTGCAACCCCCACCCAGCAACCCCCACCCAGCAACCCCCACCCAGCAACCCCCAACGAAGTGCGAAAGGTCCCCGCCCGTGCTCTGGATTGCCATCCGCATGCTGACCGGGGACCGGACCAAGTTCTTCGGGCTGCTGTTCGGGATCGGTTTCTCCACCCTGCTCATTACCCAGCAGTTGACCATCTTCGTCAATCTGATCCAGCGCGGGGCAAGCGGCGTCTACAATGTCGCCGAAGCGCAGGTGTGGGTGATGGACCCGGTCAGCCGCACGACCGATGTTTCCTACGCGATGCCGTCCACTGCGCTTGAGCGGGTGCGCGGGGTGCCGGGGGTTGAATGGGCGGTGCCGCACTTGCGCGCCAACGCGTCGGTTCGCACAGAAACTGGCGACCTTGAGGGCGTCGGCATCATCGGAGTAGACGATGCAACCCTGATCGGCCTGCCGCGCCGGATGCTGGAAGGCAGCCGGGAAGTGCTGGCCCGGCCTGACAGCGTCATCATCGACGATGTCGGCACCACCAACATGTTTCCCGACCAGCCCACCCCGGTCGGCGAGACGCTGGAGCTGAACGACCAGCGCGCGGTGATCCGGGGGGTGGCGGACGCTATCCCCAGCTTCACCAGCACGGTGGTGCTCTACACCCGCTATTCGCAGGCGCTGCGTTACGTGCCCGGCACGCGCAACCGGCTGAGCTTTGTGCTGGTCGGCGTCGCCGACGGCGTCACACCAGAACAGTTGGCGGCGCGGATTACCGAGCAGACCGGCCTGCGCGCCCGGACGCGCGATGAATTCGCGCAGGACGGGGTCAATTTCATCATCGAGAACACCGGCATTCCTTTCAACTTCGGCATTACCGTGCTGCTCGGCTTCATAGTCGGGGTGGCAATCGTCGGCCTGACCTTCAGCCTGTTCATCCGCGACAACATCAAGCAGTTCGGCGCGCTAAAGGCGATCGGCGTGACCAACCGCAAGCTGATCGGCATGGTTGCAGCCCAGGCCGGGATGGTCGGCGCGATCGGATATGCCCTGGGGCTGGTTGGCACCGCGCTGTTCATCTGGGGATTCGGTGCCAACCCCACCTTCAAGGGGTTTTACCTGCCATGGCAGATTCCGCTGTTCTCGCTGGTCGGGGTGGCGGTGATCCTGGCGATTACCGGCTGGATGGCAATGCGCAGCGTCCTCAAGGCCGAACCGGCGGCGGTGTTCCGGTGAGCCCCGTGCGCTCTGCAAGCCCAGTGACGGACACCACTGCCATCGGCGGGTGCAGCCCCGAATCCGCGATCTGCACTCGCGGGGTAACACGCGAGTTTCCTGCAGGGCAGGAAACGATTGCCGTGCTGCACGGGATCGACATCGATGTGCGGGCGGGGGAGATGACCTACCTCGTGGGCGAGAGCGGATCGGGCAAGACCACCCTAATTTCGATCATGTGCGGCATTCTCTGGCCTACCGAAGGCCAGGTGCGGGTTTTCGGGACGGATATCTATGCGTTGACCGATACCCAGCTGGTCGAGTTCCGGCTCGCCAACATCGGCTTCATCTTCCAGCAGTACAACCTCATCCCCAGCATCGATGCTGCAGCCAATGCCGCCGTGCCGCTGATCGCCCGCGGGATGCCGGTACATGAAGCGCGCGAACACGCGATCACCATGCTGGAGAAGCTCAACATCGGCGACCAGGCCGCCAAGCTGCCGCGCCAGCTTTCCGGCGGGCAGCAGCAGCGCGTGGCGATTGCCCGCGCGCTGGTCCACGCGCCCCGGCTGGTGGTGTGCGACGAGCCGACCGCGGCGCTCGATGCCAGTTCTGGCCGCCGGGTGATGGACCTGCTGCGCGAAGTGGCAGTGGCGGATGACCGCTCGGTCATCATCGTCACCCACGACAACCGCATTTTCGACCTCGCCGACCGTATTCTGGTGCTGGAGGACGGGCGTATCACCCATGACGGCAAGACCATGCCGGAGGATCACTGACAATGGCACTCTCTCTGCGCAATCTCAGTTTCTCGCGCCAGATCCTGCCCGCGCTGGCGGTGGCCGGGGTAATCGGTGCGGTGGCCTATATCGCCACCAACCAGCCTGACCGGACGCTGGAGGAGCCGACCCGTGAACCGCCCCGTGCCACCGGCGCCCTTGCGACCGGCCTGCGGGTGGCAGGCTCGGGCGTGGTCGAACCATCGAGCGAAACGATCGACATCGGTGCGGCGCTGTCGGGGCTGGTGCTGAACGTGATGGTCGAGCCGGGCGCCCGGGTGGGCCAGGGCCAGCCACTTTTCGTGGTCGATGACCGGGCGATCCGCGCTCAGCTGCGTCAGGCCGAGGCTGGGATTAGCGAAGCGCGCGCCGCGATTGCCGAGGCACAGACGGCGCAGGCCACGGCCCAGCGCCAGCTTGCGCTATACCGCTCGGTCGAAGACGCTGCTGCGGTGAGCCGCACCGAAGTGATCCGGGCCGAGGGCGAGGCCAATGCTGCCAGGTCGCGGCTGGCACTGGCGCAGGCCCGGCTTCAAGCGGCCGAAGCGGCCGCCGGTGTGGCGCGGACCGAACTGGGCCGCCTGACCGTGCGCGCGCCGATTGCGGGCGAAATCCTTGCGGTCAATATCCGCAAGGGCGAATATGTTTCGACCATGGGCGGGGCGCAGAGCCAGCCGTTTATCCAGATGGGGCAGACCGTCCCGCTCCACGTGCGGGTCGATATCGACGAGAGTGAGGCGACCCGGCTCGACCTCGGCAAGGCGGCAGTCGTGTCGCCGCGCGGTGCGGCCGAGCGGCAGGTCGAGGCACGGTTCGTGCGGGCCGAGCCGCTGGTGGTGCCCAAGCGCTCGCTGACCAACTCCTCGCAGGAGCGGGTTGATGTGCGGGTGCTGCAGGTGATCTATGAACTGCCGGAAAGTGCCGGTGGCAATGGCGCCTTGTTCAGGGTCGGGCAGCAGATCGACGCCTTCATCCCGGCCAAGGCTGCGCAATGATGCGCTGGGTCGTTTCCGTGATGGCAGCGCTGGCGCTGTCAGCCTGCGTGGCCGGTCCGCCGCCGGAGATCGCGACGCCAACGCCCGTCCTGCCAGAAAGCTTCGCATGGCTGCCGCCCGAGGCGGTGGCATCGGATCTGGCGCAACTGCTTCCGCAGCAGGATCCGGCGTGGCAGGCGCTGTCGCAGCGGGTACTGGCGGATTCGCCGACCCTTGGTGAAGCGCTCGCCCGGGTCGAAGCGGCGCGGGCCGGTGCGGTGCGGGCCGGAGCCGAGCGGTTGCCTAGCCTTGGCGTCAATGGATCGGTCACCGGCCAGCGGACCAGTCCGAACCAGTTCGGTTCCGACCTGCCGCCGGGGGCCGCATTCGATACGGAGCGGGTCGCCTATTCCGCCAATCTGACCGCGAGCTGGGACTTGGACCTGTTCGGGCGGATCAAGGCGCAGGAACGCGCGGCGCTGGCGCGGCTCGACGCGGCCGGTGCGGATGCGGCCGCGATAAGACTGGCGCTGCTGGCGGAGGTGGCTGGCGCCGTGATTGACTGGCGCACCGTGCAAGCGCGCCGCAATGCTTTAAGCGAGGATCTGGTCGCTGCCGAATCACTGGTGACGCTGACCGACATGCGCGAACGGGCCGGCATTGCCCCCGGTTTCGACCGGGTCCGGGCAGAAACCGCCGCAGAAGCCAGCCGCAGCCGGATAGCGGCGCTGGCAAGCGAGGAGGCCCGCATTGTCGGGCGGCTGGTGACGCTGACCGGCATTGGCGGTCAGGCCCTGCGCACGGTCCTGGCTGACGAGCATGACGGAATGGCCCCCCGGTCGGCCCCGGCGGCCTTGCCGGCCCAGCTGCTGACCAACCGGCCTGATGTGCTGGCGGCGCAGGCCCGCCTTGCCGCCAGCGATGCCGAGCTGGCCGCCAGTGCGGCCCGGCGTTTTCCCCAGCTGACCCTGTCCGCCGCGCTCGGCGTGCTGGCGTTCGACCTGGGTGGCTTTTTCGATCGTGACGCGGTGGTCGGTTCTGCCGGGGCAGGCCTGCTTGCGCCCTTGTTCGATTTCGGGCGGATCGAGGCCGAGATCGACGCATCTGCGGCGAACAAGCGGGCAGCGTTTCAGGCCTATCGCGGCGCAGTGTTTGCGGCACTGGGAGAAGCGGAAGCCGCATATGGCCTGATTGCAGCGGCTGACGAGGAAGCCGGGGCCGCCGCCCGGGAGGCCGCCAGTGCGGACCGGGCTGCCGAGCTCGCCGAGTTCCGGTTCAGGGCGGGGCTGGAGAACTTCCTCGCCGTGCTTGAGGCCCGCCGTGCGGCCGATGCCAGCGGGGAACGGGCGGCCGCTACCCGGGGACGGGCGAACCGCGCACGGGTCTTGCTATGGCAGGCGCTGGGAGGCGATCAGCCGGGCCAATAAGACGACGCGGGACCTGGCCCCTACCCGATTGCTGCAAGTGGAGCGGTGACGGTTACGGCCACTCCATCGCCTAGCCACTGGCGGGTGATTGTACCGCGCAGCTGCCCTTCCACGGCGAGCTTGACCAGCCGTGATCCGAACCCTTCCTCACCGCCCGGCTGCGGAGGCGGACCGCCCTGTTCTAGCCAGTCGATCTGCATGGTTCCGGCAGCATGGTCGAGTGTGGTGGTGACCGAAACCTGCCCGCTTCGGCTCGATAGCGCGCCATATTTGGCCGAGTTTGTTGCCAGTTCGTGGAATACCAGTGCCAGCGGGGTGGCCGCCCGTTCGCCCAGGGGGCAATCGTCACCGGCGAAGGTCACCCGGCCGGCCCCTTGCTCGTCATAAGGGCATAGCAGGTCACGCAGAAGCCCGACCAGCCGGTCGCCGTGGCGCCCGCCCAGCGGACGGACATAGTCATGCGCCCGGCCGAGCGCGGCAATGGTCTCGGCCAGATCTTCGGCAAAGGGTGCAGCCTCCGGATGCTGCCGTGACCGCAGGGCCACCAGGCTGGCGATCACTGCGAAGATGTTCTTGATCCGGTGCGACAGCTCGCGCGCCAGCAAATCGCGCTGCTCTGACAGGGCGCGTTGTTCCTCGATGTCGGTGACAGTGCCGAACCATCGCTCAATCTGTCCCTCGGCGTCCTGCAGGGGCACGGCCCGGCTCAGCACCCAGCGCCAGGCACCGCTGGCATGGCGCATTCGGTAGGTGCTCTGAAACGGCTCACCTGTTCTGACCGCCACTGCCCAATGTCCGAAGGTCTCAATTTCATCATCAGGATGGACCAGCGGACGCCAGCCGTCGGTATCCTGTGGCGGCTCGGCACCGGTAAACTCCTGCCACCGGGCATTGTAGAAATCGAACTCAAGCGCGCTGGTGCAGGACCAGGCGATGTCCGGGATTCCGTCGGCAACCATGGCGAAACGGCGGGCGGTCTCCGCCATTTCAGTTTCGCGCGCCAGCCCTTCGCGGCGGTGGCCGAGCCGCCGCATGACCGCCTGCGCCATGACCTCCAGCCCTTGCTGCTGCAAAGGCGAAAGCCCGGCGGGGCGCGGTTGGTAGTCGATCACGCACAAGGTGCCGAGCGGCTCGCCTTCAGGTGAGACCAGCGGCGCCCCGGCATAGAAGCGTATGTGCGGCGGCTGGGTGACCAGAGCGAAGTGGGCGAATCGGGGATCCTGCGCGGCATCGGGCACCACGGTCAATCCGGATTCCAGCATGGCAAGGGCACAGAAACTGGTTGAACGGGGGGTTTCGCGGGCATCGGTTCCGCTTCGGGCCAGGAACCGCTGGCGTTCACGCTCGACCAGGCTGACCACCGCGGTCGGCGCGTCGCACAACTCTGCCGCAAAGCCGCAGATCGCCGCCAGTTCGGGATCGTCTTCGAGGACGTCGATGCCATAGGGTGCAAACCGTGAGTGGCCTGCCTTCGCGGTTGGCGCTTCGGGTCGGAGAAATTTTCGGATGTGCGGCATGGACCCTCTGGCCGGGCTTTAGGGCAATTGCGCCGCAGCAACAAAACATTTCATCGCGCCACTCGTTTGTTTCGCCGGTTTGCCGTTCCCCGCGCGCACCGCTATGCGAGGCAGGAACAGTTTTCAGGAGGAACCATGCGCGCGACCCCCGATTTCGACTTCCACCTTGGCGAGGCCGCCGAGATGATCCGGGAAAGCACTGCCCGCTTTGCCGATGAACAGATTGCGCCTTTGGCCGAACGCACCGACCGCGAAGACCGCTTCCCGCGCGAATTGTGGGAGCCGATGGGTGCGCTGGGGCTGCACGGCATCACGGTCGAGGAAGAATGGGGCGGGCTGGGGCTCGGCTATCTTGAGCATGTGATTGCGGTCGAGGAAGTGTCGCGGGCGAGCGCCTCGGCGGGCCTCTCCTACGGCGCGCATTCGAACCTGTGCCTCAACCAGATCCG